>NZ_CP094459.1:1212015-2424031 GCF_022809715.1 Burkholderia pyrrocinia | reverse complement strand
ACTGGCGCGAGAAGCTCGTCGAGGATGCCGGCCACATGGTGCATCACGACCAGCCCGAGCAGATCGCGGCGCTGATCGAGGCATTCTGCGCGTAGGTCCGCGACGGCGGCGGCGGGGCAGGCTGGCGGTGCAATTGCCGCATTGCAGTAGAATGAAGCCTTACCTGCCATGCCGACAATGAACGCCGATCTCCACTGCCATTCGAATGTTTCCGACGGGTTGCTGTCGCCTGCCGACGTCGCGCGCCGCGCCCATGCCGGCGGCGTGACCCTGTGGGCGCTGACCGACCACGACGAGATCGGCGGCCAGGCGGAGGCGCGCAGCGAGGCGGAAGCGCTCGGCATGCGCTACCTGAGCGGCGTCGAGATTTCGGTCACGTGGGCATCGCGCACCGTGCATATCGTCGGCCTGAACATCGATCCCGCGAACCCGACGCTCGTCGACGGCCTGTACCGCACGCGCCACGGCCGCGCGGCGCGCGCGGTGGCGATCGGTGCGCAACTCGAGACGCTCGGCATCCCCGGCGCGTACGAAGGCGCGCTGAAGTACGTATCGAATCCCGACCTGATCTCGCGCACGCACTTCGCGCGGTTTCTCGTCGAGCACGGCCACGCCGAATCGACGTCCGACGTGTTCGACCGCCTGCTCGGCGACGGCAAGCCAGGGTTCGTCCCGCATCGCTGGGCCGCGCTGTCCGATGCGGTCGGGTGGATCCGCGCGGCGGGCGGCGAAGCCGTGGTCGCGCATCCGGGCCGTTACCGCTATACGCCCGTCGAATTCGACGCGTTCTTCGCCGAGTTCATCGAGTTGGGCGGCCGCGCGATCGAGGTCATCACGGGCAGCCACACGCCCGACCAGTACCGCGAATATGCGGACGTTGCCCGCCGCTTCGGCTTCGAAGTGTCGCGCGGCTCGGATTTCCACGCGCCGGGCGAGGGCCGCGTCGAGCTCGGCAGCCTGCCGCCGCTGCCATCCGACCTGACACCGGTCTGGGAGCGCTGGCTCTGACATCGGGCGGTTGCCCGTCGCCCGCGTCGTGGCCGACGCGCGCATCCGACTTCTCCCTCTTTACCTGCTTCCATGTCCCAGTTCTTCAGGATTCATCCGGATAATCCGCAGCCGCGCCTGATCAAGCAGGCCGTCGAGATCGTCAGCAAGGGCGGCGTGATCGCGATGCCGACCGATTCGAGCTATGCGCTCGCGTGCCATCTCGACGACAAGGATGCGGTCGAGCGGGTGCGCCGGATTCGCGGCCTCGACGAGAAACAGCACCTGTCGCTGCTCGTGCGCGACCTGTCGGAGCTCGCCAACTTCGCGATGGTCGACAACCGCCAGTACCGGCAGATCAAGTCGGTGACGCCGGGCCCGTACGTATTCATCCTGCAGGCGACGAAGGAAGTGCCGCGCCGGCTGTCGCACCCGTCACGCAAGACGATCGGGTTGCGGGTGCCCGATCACGCGATCACGCTCGCGCTGCTGGAATCGCTCGGCCAGCCGCTGCTCGGCACGACGCTGATCCTGCCGCCGGACGACGAGCCGCTCAACGATCCCGAAGACATCCGTGCGCGGCTCGAGAAACAGGTCGATCTCGTGATCGACGGCGGCGCGTGCCCGCGCGAGCCGTCGACGGTGATCGACCTGACGGGCGACGAGCCGGAACTCGTGCGCGCGGGGCGCGGCGCGCTCGAACCGTTCGGACTCTCGGCCGCGTAAGCGCGCGACGTTCCGTTTTTTGCGCGAAGGCGCTTGTTACAATAACGCGATATGGATGCTTCCCTGATACAGACCATCGCCGTCTACGCACTGCCCGTGATCTTCGCGATCACGTTGCACGAGGCCGCGCACGGCTACGCCGCCCGCCTGCTCGGCGACAACACCGCCTACGTAATGGGGCGCGTGTCGTTCAATCCGATGCGCCACATCGATCCGATCGGCACGATCGCGATCCCGCTCGCGATGTATTTCCTGACGGGCGGCGCGTTCCTGTTCGGCTATGCGAAGCCGGTGCCGGTTTCGTTCGGCAACCTTCGCGATCCGCGCTGGGGCAGCCTGTGGGTAGCGCTCGCGGGTCCGGCCTGCAACTTCGTGCAGGCGCTGATCTGGGGCCTGCTGACCCTCGTGCTGCCCGCGGTCGGCGTCGACGAACCGTTCTTCACGCGGATGGCGTTTGCCGGCGTCAGCGCGAACCTCGTGCTCGGCGTGCTGAACCTGTTTCCGCTGCCGCCGCTCGACGGCGGCCGCATCCTGGCGGCGCTGCTGCCGCCGAAGCAATCGATCGCGCTGTCGCGCATCGAGCCGTACGGTTTCATCATCGTCCTCGTGCTGGTCGCGACGGGCGTGCTGACGAACTTCTGGCTGCGCCCGCTCGTCAACGTCGGCTATGCCGTGCTGAGCGCCATCCTGTCCCCATTCGCCTCGCTTTTCTAACGACAATCATGTTCCCAGAACGTATTTTCTCCGGCATGCGACCCACCGGGTCGCTGCACCTCGGTCATTACCACGGCGTGCTGAAAAACTGGGTGAAACTGCAGTCCGAGTACCCGTGCTTCTTCTGCGTCGTCGACTGGCATGCGCTGACGACGCACTACGAGACTCCCGAGGTCATCGAGAAGAACGTCTGGGACGTGCTGATCGACTGGCTCGCGTCCGGCATCGATCCGGCGCAGGCGACGCTGTTCATCCAGAGCAAGGTGCCCGAGCATGCGGAGCTCGCACTGCTGCTCGGCATGAGCACGCCGCTCGGCTGGCTCGAACGCGTGCCGACCTACAAGGAGCAGATGGAGAAGCTGAAGGACAAGGACCTGTCGACCTACGGCTTCCTCGGCTATCCGGTGCTGATGGCGGCCGACATCCTGCTGTATCGCGGCTCGCTTGTGCCGGTCGGCGAGGATCAGGTGCCGCACGTCGAGATGACGCGCGAGATCGCGCGCCGCTTCAACTACCTGTACGGTCGTGAGCCGGGTTTCGAGGAGAAGGCGCTCGAGGCCGCGAAGAAGCTCGGCGGCAAGCGCGCGAAGCTCTATCATGAGCTGCGCAACGCGTATCAGCAGGAAGGCGACGACGAGGCGCTCGAACAGGCGCGTGCGATGCTGCAGGAATCGCAGAGCCTGTCGATGAGCGACCGCGAGCGCCTGTTCGGCTATCTCGAAGGCGCGCGCAAGATCATCCTCGTCGAGCCGCAGGCGCTGCTGACCGAAGCGTCCCGGATGCCGGGCCTCGACGGCCAGAAGATGTCCAAGTCGTACGGCAACACGATCGGCCTGCGTGAAGACGCCGACACGATCACGAAGAAGGTCCGCACGATGCCGACCGATCCGGCGCGCGTGCGCCGCACCGATCCGGGTGATCCCGACAAGTGCCCGGTGTGGCAGCTGCACCAGGTCTACACGGACGAAGCGACGCGCGAGTGGGTGCAGAAGGGCTGCCGCTCGGCGGGCATCGGCTGCCTCGACTGCAAGCAGCCGGTCGTCGAAGGCATCCTGCGCGAGCAGCAGCCGATGCTCGAGCGCGCGCAGAAGTACATGGACGATCCGTCGCTGCTGCGCGCGATCGTCGCGGACGGTTGCGACAAGGCGCGCAAGTACGCGACGGAAACGATGCGCGACGTGCGCGACGCGATGGGCCTGTCGTACAACTGATCCGGTCCGCGCGCATGAACGAATCCGTCATCGCCGCCGCGGGCGGCCACGTCGCACAGGCCGAGCCGTCGCGCTGGGTCGTCCGGTGGTCGACGCTCGTTCCGACGGGCGGCGCGGTGCTCGACGTCGCTGCGGGCGGCGGCCGCCATGCGCGCTGGTTCGCGTCGCACGGGCATCCGGTCGTCGCGCTCGACCGCGACCCGGCCGCGCTGGCCGCGTTGCGCACGATCGCGGGCGTCGATGCGCGCGACGCCGATCTCGAAGGCGCGCCGTGGCCGCTGCCGGCCGACGAGCGGTTTGCCGCCGTGATCGTCACCCATTATCTGCATCGTCCGCTCTGGCCCCATCTGCTCGATGCGGTTGCGCCGGGCGGTGTGCTCATCTACGAAACTTTCGCGCAAGGAAACGAAACGGTCGGCAAACCGTCCAACCCCGCGTTCCTGCTCGCCCCGGGCGAGCTGCTGGACGCCGTGCACGGCCGCCTGCGGGTGGTCGCGTACGAGGACGGTTTCGTCGCCGCGCCGCGCGAGGCGTTCGTCCAGCGTCTCTGCGCGGTGCGCGAGGGCGCGACCCCGAAGGCGGGGGCGGGAATTCCACGTTACGAACTGCCCGGCTAATCCGCTACAATCTCAACGTTTACCGGTACACATTCAATCGCGTTTCATGGCTAACGGCACCCAAGACGGCATTCAAATCCGCGGCAGCATCCCCGCGATCGTCACCCCGATGCTCGAAGACGGCAGTCTCGACCTGCCGGCGTTTCGCAAACTGATCGACTGGCACATCGCGGAAGGCACCGATGCGCTCGTCGTCGTCGGTACGAGCGGCGAGTCGGCAACGCTCAACGTCGAAGAGCACATCCTGATGATCCGCACGGCGGTCGAGCATGCGGCGAAACGCATCCCGATCATCGCGGGCGCGGGCGGCAACTCGACCGCCGAGGCGATCGAGCTGACGAAGCACGCGAAATCGGTCGGCGCGGACGCGACGCTGCAGGTCGTGCCGTACTACAACAAGCCGACGCAGGAAGGCATGTACCGTCACTTCAAGACGATCGCCGAAGCGGTCGACCTGCCGGTGATCCTGTACAACGTGCCGGGCCGCACGGTCGCCGATATGGCGAACGAGACGATGCTGCGTCTCGCGCAGGTGCCGGGCATCATCGGCGTGAAGGAAGCGACCGGCAACATCGATCGCGCCGCGCACCTGATCAAGGCCGCGCCGAAGCATTTCGCGATCTACAGCGGCGACGATCCGACCGCGATCGCGCTGATGCTGCTCGGCGGCCACGGCAACATCTCGGTGACGGCGAACGTCGCGCCGCGCGCGATGAGCGAGCTGTGCCGCGCGGCGCTGGCCGGCGACGTGCAGACGGCCCGCGAACTGCACATGAAGCTGCTGTCGCTGCACAAGAACCTGTTCATCGAGGCGAACCCGATTCCGGTGAAGTGGGCACTGCAGGCGATGGGCAAGATGCAGGGCGGCATCCGGCTGCCGCTCACGGCGCTCGACGAGCGCTACCACGATGCCGTGCGTTCGGCCCTCGTCGAGGCCGGCATCCTCGCCTGATGCCGAGGCGGCCGCGTCCTGCGGCCGCCGGCTCGACCCCTGATCAACCCGCACCGGCCGGCTCCGTCCGGCGCCGCTCCTGACGAGCGTTCAAGCAAGACGAAGGATTTCATGAAACGTTTCGCCTTTTCCTCTCGCGCCATCCAGATGTCGATGGTGGCGCTGGCGCTGGGCGCGCTCGCTGGCTGCGATACGCTGAACGACTACCTGGCTCCCGACCGGGTCAACTACAAGAACACCGGTTCGGCGCCGCCGCTCGCGGTGCCGAGCGACCTGAAGCCGGTGCCGACGACCCAGCAGTTCGTCGCTCCGCCGACCAACGCGGGGCTCGGCACGCTGCCGCCGCGGGCCACGACGCAGGCCGGCAACGCGACCGACGGCATCCCGAGCGCGCAGGATCCGCTCGGCATGCACATCGAGCGCGACGGCGATCGCCGCTGGCTCGTCGTCGATGGCCGGACGCCCGAGCAGCTGTGGCCGATCCTGAAGGAGTTCTGGCAGGAGAACGGCTTCTCGCTGAAGACCGACGCGCCGTCGACGGGCATCATGGCCACCGACTGGGCCGAGAACCGCGCGAACATTCCCGACGACTGGTTCCGCCGCACGATCGGCAAGGTCATCGATTTCGCGTACTCGTCCGGCACGCGCGACCGTTTCCGTACGCTCGTGAACCGCACGTCGGACGGCAATACCGACATCTCGATCACGCATAGCGCGATGGAAGAAATGATGGTCGGCCCGCAGGGCGGCACGTCGTCGCGCTGGGAAGAGCGTCCGCGCAACCCGGTGCTCGAAGCCGTGTTCCTGTCGAAGCTGATGCAGAAGTTCGGCCTGACCGACGCGCAGGCGAAGCAACTGCTGACCGATGCACGTCCCGCGACGGCGCCGGCGCAGGTCGGCGACACGAGCAGCGGCGCAGCGACGCTGCAGCTGGCCGAGTCGTTCGACCGTGCGTGGCTGCGCGTGGGTCTCGCGCTCGACCGTACGAACTTCACGGTCGACAATCGCGACCGCGAGAAGGGCGTATATACCGTGCGCTATGCGAATTCGATGGAAGAGCTCAAGCGCGACGGCCTGTTCGGCAAGCTGTTCTACGGCGGTCCGTCGGCGGCGAAGCCGGGCCGGGAATTCCTGGTCAACGTGCGCGCGCAAGGCGGCGGTACACAGGTCGCGGTGGTCGGCGCAAACGGGCAGGTCGACAACTCGTCGGACGCGCAGCGGATCATTTCGCTGCTGCATGCGCAGCTGAACTGAGCGCGTGCGATTCGCCAGCCTCGGAAGCGGCAGCGAAGGCAACGCGCTGGTCGTCGAGGCCTCGAGCGGCACGACGACCACCCGCGTGCTGCTCGACTGCGGCTTTTCTGCCAAGGAGGTCGAGCGTCGGCTCGGCCGACTGAATCTCGGCATCGATGATCTCGATGCGATCCTCATCACCCATGAACACAGCGACCACATCGGCAGCGCGCTGACACTCGCCCGGCGTGCGTCGCTGCCGCTCTACATGAGCTGGGGCACCGCGCGCGCGGTCGGCGCGGACGAGGCCGATGTCGATCTCCACGTGCTGTGGGGCGACGAGACGGCCGCGATACGCGATCTGGCCGTCATGCCCTATACGGTCCCTCACGATGCGCGCGAACCGCTCCAGTTCGTCTTCATGGACGGCTGCAGCCGGCTCGGCGTGCTGACGGACGTGGGGATGGCCACGCCGCACATCACGGCCGTCCTGAGCGGCTGTGACGCGCTGGTGCTCGAATCCAACCATGACCCCGCGATGCTGGCCGCGAGCCGCTATCCGCAGTCGCTGAAGGCGCGGATCGGCGGCAACCACGGCCACCTGAGCAACGACGCGGCGGCCGACATCCTCGCGTCGCTCGAACGCAGCCGCCTCAAGCACCTGGTCGCGGCGCACCTGAGCCAGCAGAACAACCTGCCGGAACTGGCGCGCCAGGCGTTTGCCGGCGTGCTGGGGACGAGCGGGGAGGAGGTGGTCGTGGCCACGCAGGACGCGGGATTCGACTGGCTGATGCTCGGATGAGCGGGGCAGGGCCGCTGCGGCGGACGGGCGATCGATCCGGAACCTGCAGACGTAAAAAAACCGGCCCTCGGGCCGGTTTTTTTTCAGCTGACGCTGAGGCTTACTGGCTTGCGCCCGAAGCCGGAGCAGCCGTCGCTGCCGAAGCAGCCGACGCCACTGCAGCAGCAGCGTCGCTCGCAGCAGCCGTTGCCGACGAAGCAGCAGCCGAAGCGTCGCTCGCAGCACCAGCAACTGCCGAAGCAGCCGACGAAGCAGCAGCAGCTGCGTCGCTTGCAGCCGACGAAGCAGCTTGATCAGCGCTCTTGTTGCAAGCAGCCAGTGCAACAGCAGCCAACAGGGAAGCTACGAGGAGGGATTTCTTCATGATCACGTCCTTTTATGGTTAAAGGTAAGCAACAGCGCGAAACAATACCGGTAATGTGCTCCAACACCGACCTGGGCCGCTGGTGGAGACGCACTTCTAGAGCGTGAATCTTCCCTACGGCTTGGGCGGAAATTATATGCACTTTCCTATCGACCGTCGACAAATGCGGGGTCAATACGTTGTCTTTCCCATACAGAATTTGATCTGTATGGGCATACGGGGCGACTCACACTAATTCCGGCTTCCGACCCGTATCCAGCCCGCACGATACCACTCGTGCAACAAGGCTGTCATCGAGGGAACCTGAGATAGTGTTACAAACCGTTTCGCCTCCACCTGGCGTTGATTGGCCAGTTCGGGCAGCCATTCGCCGGCCTGCTCGAGCGGTCCTTCCTCGCCATTAATGAAGTACGATCGCGCGTTATACATCAATGCGGCCCTTCTGTCGAGACATACGCCGCGGCGTGACGCTTGCGCGACGAACGCGGCCTCGGTCAGCGGACGTGCGGGCGGGTCGAATACGACGTTCGGCTTGGGCTCGCTCAGGTAGCAGCCGAGGAATTCGGCGACGTCGCGCTTGCGCCAGCGGATTGCGTCGACGATCTCGGCGACGCGTTCGACCATCGCCGGAGGCAGCTGCGCGGGCGTGTCGACGGCCGGCTGCTTCGGATCGCGGTAGAGGTCGTCGCCGTTCCCGTCGCGCAGGCCGCCGCGCTCCGCGAGGTAGTACAGGAACTGGGCGCCCAGCTCGCCCGCGGACGGGGCCCGGAAGCCGATCGAGCAGGTCATGCATTCGCCTTCTGCGACGCCGTCGTGCGCGATGTGCGGCGGCAGATACAGCATGTCGCCGGGCTCCAGCACCCATTCGTCGCTCGGTTCGAAGTTTTCGAGGATCTTCAGCGGCACGTCCGGTTGCAGCGACAGGTCTTTCTGCGCACCGACGCGCCAGCGGCGCCGGCCTTCGACCTGCAGCAGGAATACGTCGTATGAATCGAAGTGCGGGCCGACGCCGCCGCCGTCGGTCGCATACGAGATCATCAGGTCGTCCAGCCGCGCGTCCGGGATGAAGCGGAAGCGGTCGAGCAACGCGCGTGCCGCGTCGACATGCAGGTCGAGCCCCTGCACGAGCAGGGTCCATGACTTGCGCGTGACGGCCGGCAGCGAGTCGGGCTCGAACGGCCCGTGCGCCAGTTGCCACTTGTTACGAAAATGGGTGATCAGTCGCGATTCCGCGTCATAGTCGGATGCGAGCTCGAACAGCGCATCGCGCGTGACCGGCGACGCAACGCCGGGGATCGCCTGGCGGATCAGGAGCGGCTTCTTTTGCCAGTAGCCGCGCATGAATTGCGCCGGCGTGAGACCGCCGAGCAATGGTGTGGGAAGATCGGAAGGCGGCGCGCCGAGCGGGGCGGCAGCGGCATCCCGCGGTTCGGCTTGAGACCGGTTGCGCATCGTATAATGAGACTTGTATTTGGGAGAATTGGATGAAAATCGCAAAAAACACCGTCGTATCGGTCACTTACAAGCTGTCGGATGCACAGGGCAATCTGATCGAGGAAAGCGACGAGCCGATGGTCTATCTGCACGGCGGCTATGATGGCACGTTCCCCAAGATCGAGGAACAGCTCGACGGGCACGAGCCGGGTTACCAGGCGCAGATTCAGCTCGAGCCGCAGGACGCGTTCGGCGACTACGATCCCGAACTCGTGAAGATCGAGCCGCGCGATCGCTTCCCCGAGCCGCTCGAAGTGGGCATGCAGTTCGAAGGCACCCCGGAAGACGGCGACGAGGACGTCGATTCGCTGATCTATACGGTCACCGACGTCGCCGAAGACAAGGTCGTGCTCGACGGCAATCACCCGCTGGCAGGCATGGCGCTGCGTTTCGCACTCACGGTGAAGGACGTCCGCGAAGCAACCGAAGACGAAATCGAGCACGAGCACGCGCATGGCGCGGAAGGGCTCGAGATCGTCGACGAGGATGAAGACGAAGACGGCGAATCGCCGTCAGGGCGCACCCTGCACTGAGCTCGCAGGGAGGCCGGGCGCCGGCCCCGATGCGGGGGGCGGTGCCGGCCACGACGCGCCGCCGGGTGCGGCGCCGTCACCCTGCAGCGGCGGCGCGACCGCCGACGAGTCGGGCAGCGCCGGCAACGCGGGGATTTCCGGCATCTGCGGCAGCGGGACATCGTCGTGCGGCACGAGCGGCAGCGCGGGCGGCACAGGCAGGTTCTTCGGTACCTCCTGCAGGCTCACGTTGAAGATCGTCTGCCGTGCCGGCGACACGCTCACCTTTACCCACTGATTCACCGGATGGCGCGGTCCGATCGCGACACGCGTCACGTTTCCCACCAGGTCGCCGTCGTCGGTCCGCAGCGGTCGATCGATCAGAAAGCCGTTCGCGAGCGGTTCGCCGCTCGCGTGCAGCACCAGTATCGGGCCGCGGAACGTCGTCGCCGCCTTCACCAGCGTTCGTTTCAACTCGCGGAAGCCGTCGCGCACGCGCGGCCGGTTGAAACGCAGCCACGCGAACCGCTCCGAGCGTTCATAGCGTTCGAATTGCGGATCGCCTTCGAAAATCACCACCATCGCACGCGCTTCGCGCCGCTTCGCGTATTCGGCTGCGTGATCGATCCAGAACCCGTTCGCGATGACGCGGTCCTCGAATTCGCCGTTGCGGCCGCCGGCCGTCAGGAAGTGGTTGTTCGGCGCCGGTGCGTTGAGTGCGACATAGACGATGTCGTCGCGCATCCAGCGTGCGTTTTCGCGATACGGCCGGAACCGGGCGATCTCGCTTTCCCGCGTGATCTGCAGCGCGCCCGGGTCGGGCAGCGCCGAATCGGCGAGCAGCGTCTGCCGCAGGAAGTCGAGCCGTTCGACCGGATCGTAGTTGCCGCCGGCCACGGTGTTGCACGTTACCCAGTCGTCGTGGCCGGGGATGAAGACGAGCGGCACGCGTGCGGCGTCCAGGATCGCGCCGCGCTGCGAATACAGCGCATCGCGGCACGCTTCCTTCGAGCCCTTGAGATCGCCCGCATAGACGACGAAAGCGAGGTTGCGCTCGCGCGCGATCGAATCGAGCAGCCGCTGGGTCGCCGGTTCGTCCGCCGGTACGTTGATGACGCCCGACACGACCGCGAACGAGTAGGGCGCGGTGGCACGCTTCGGCGGCGCTGCCAGCGCGCCGGCCTGCGCGAGCGCCAGTACCGCCGCGGCGAGCGTGGCGGCGGCGCGGGCCGGCAGGCGCCGCGGGATGCGCTTACGCGTGCCCGTCGGCATCGTGCGACCGGACCAGCGTGCGCAGCTCGTACAGCAGGTCGAGCGCTTCGCGCGGCTTGAGATCGTCGGGGTCGATGTCGCGCAGCTTCTCGAGCGCCGGATGCGGTGTGTCAGGCAGCGCCGGCGCGTCCGCGCATTCGAAATCGTCGGCGACCACCGGCTGCGCGCTGAACAGGTCGAGTTGCGGCGTGTGCTGTACCGCCGACTGCTGTTCGAGATAGGCGAGGTGCTTGCGCGCGGCGCGGATCACGGGCGCCGGGACGCCAGCGAGCTGCGCGACCTGCAGGCCGTAACTCTGGTTCGCCGGGCCTTCGTTGACCGCGTGCAGGAACACGATGCCGTGGCCATGCTCGACGGCCGACAGGTGGACGTTGGCTGCCTGCGGGAATTCGGCCGGCAGTTGCGTCAGCTCGAAGTAGTGCGTAGCGAACAGCGTGTAGCAGGCGTTGTGCGCAAGCAGGTGGCGCGCGATGGCCCATGCGAGCGCCAGGCCGTCGAACGTCGACGTGCCGCGGCCGATCTCGTCCATCAGCACGAGGCTTTGCGGGGTCGCGTCGTTGAGGATCGCCGCGGCCTCGGTCATCTCGACCATGAACGTCGAGCGGCCGCCCGCGAGATCGTCGGCCGCGCCGATGCGCGTGAAGATCCGGTCGATCGGACCGAAGCATGCGGACTTCGCCGGCACGTAGCTGCCGACGTAAGCCATCAGCGCGATCAGTGCGGTCTGCCGCATGAACGTCGACTTACCGCCCATGTTCGGACCGGTGATCAGCAGCAGCTTGCGTTCGGTGCCGAACCGGCAGTCGTTCGCGATGAACTGCTCGACCTGCGCTTCGACGACCGGGTGGCGGCCCTGTTCGATTTCGATGCTGATCTCGTCGGTGAAGGTCGGCGCGACCCAGTCGAGCGCGCGTGCGCGTTCAGCGAATGCGGCGAGCAGGTCGAGCTCGGCGAGTGCCGACGCGACGCGCTGGCACTCGGGGATGAACGGCAGCAGCGCCTGCAGCACCGCGTCGTACAGCGCGCGCTCGCGCGCCAGCGCGCGTTCCTGCGCGGACAGTGCCTTGTCCTCGAAGGTCTTCAGTTCGGGCGTGATGTAGCGCTCGGCGTTCTTCAGCGTCTGGCGGCGGCGGTAGTCGTCGGGCACCTTGTCGGTCTGGCCGCGCGTGACCTCGATGTAGAAGCCGTGCACCTTGTTGTATTCGACGCGCAGGTTCGCGATGCCGGTGCGCGTGCGTTCGCGCGCTTCGAGATCGATCAGGAACTGCCCGCAGTTCTCCGAGATGTCGCGCAGCTCGTCGAGCTCGGCGTCGTAGCCGCGCGCGATCACGCCGCCGTCGCGCACCATGGCAGCCGGCTCGGGCGCAATCGCACTCGTCAGCAGGTCGAGGCATTCGGCGGGCGGCGCGAGCGCCGCGTCGACACGGGTGAGCGCGTCCGCATTCGCGACGATCGCGCCGATGCGCTCGCGCAGCGCCGGCAGCGCGGCGAACGTGTCGCGCAGGCTCGACAGGTCCCGCGGGCGCGCGGACAGCAGCGCGAGACGCCCGGTGATCCGTTCGACGTCGGCGATCTGGCGCAGCGCGCTGCGCAGTGCGTCGAGGCTTGCATTCGCCGGCGCATCGAGCAGCGCGCCGATCGCCTGCTGGCGCGACTGCGCGGCGACCGACGCGCGCGGCGGGTGATGCAGCCAGTGACGCAGCAGGCGGCTGCCCATCGTCGTGCAGCAGGTGTCGAGCAGCGAATACAGCGTCGGCGACTCGGTGCCGCGCAGCGTCTCGGTCAGTTCGAGGTTGCGGCGCGTGGCCGGATCGAGCCCGATGTATTCGGTTTCGTTCTCGACCTTCAGACTGCGCACGTGCCGCAGTTGCTGGCCTTGCGTGGCTGCTGCGTAGAGCAGCAGCGCGCCGGCCGCGCCGCAGGCGCTCGTCAGCGAATGCGCACCGAAACCGTCGAGGCTCGCGACATCGAGCTGGTCGCACAGGCGCTGCGTGCCCGACGCGATGTCGAAGTGCCACGCCGGCACGCGCTTGGTTGCGCCCGGGCCTGTCGGCACGGCGTCGGTTGCGCCGTCCGCCGTCAGGATTTCGGCCGGCCGGATGCGCTCGAGCGCGGCGCCGAGCTGCTCGGGTTCGATTTCGGCGAGCCGCAGCGCACCGCTTGCGAGGTTCAGCCACGCGAGGCCGATGTTGACCGCGACGCCGCGCTTGTTGTGGCCCGTGCACATCGCGAGCAGGTAGACGTCGTTCTTGTCGGACAGCAGCGCGGCATCGGTCAGCGTGCCGGGCGTGACGACGCGCACGACCTTGCGCTCGACGGGGCCCTTCGACGTGGCCGGATCGCCGATCTGCTCGCAGATCGCGACCGATTCGCCCATCTTCACGAGCTTCGCAAGATACTGCTCGACCGCGTGATGCGGCACGCCGGCCATCTTGATCGGCGTGCCGGCTGTGGCGCCGCGCTGCGTGAGGGTCAGGTCGAGCAGGCGCGAGGCCTTTTCGGCATCTTCGAAAAACAACTCGTAGAAGTCGCCCATCCGGTAGAACACGAGGGTGTCGGGATGGTCGGCCTTGATGCGCAGGTACTGCTGCATCATCGGGGTGTGGCCTGCAAAGGCTTCGGGCGACAACGTGGTCATAGGTCAGGCATCAGGTTTGTTGCTTTGGTCGCCCGAGTTTACCAGCGGCCCCGACGTGCAAGTGCGAAGTTCGCCGTTCGGCCAGGTGCCGGAGACCACGACCGGCTGCTGCCGGCGCTGTCCGACGAGTCGACCCCGCACTCGGGCGGGCCCGCGAAAGTCGGCGTCACCCGGCTCACGGCGCTTCGCGCGCCGATCCTGCCCGGCACCTCAGGACGCGTGCGTCGACGTCAGGCTGAGTGCCACCGCTTGCGCGACTTCGATGCCGTCGATGGCTGCCGAATAGATGCCGCCCGCATACCCCGCGCCTTCGCCGGCCGGATACAGGCCTTCGACGTTCATGCTTTGGTAATCGTCCTTGCGTCGAATCCGGATCGGCGACGAAGTGCGCGTCTCCACGCCGGTGAGCACGGCATCGTGCATCGCGAAGCCCGCAATCTTCTTGTCGATCTGCGGCAATGCTTCACGGATCGCTTCGATCACGTAGTCCGGCAGCGCGGTGCTGAGGTCGGTCGGATTCACGCCCGGCTTGTACGACGGCTCCACCGAGCCCAGCGACGTCGACGGCCGGCCCGCGATGAAATCCCCGACCAGCTGGCCCGGCGCGCGGTAATCGCCGCCGCCGAGTTCGAATGCGCGCTCTTCCCATTTGCGCTGGAACGCGATGCCCGCCAGCGGACCGCCTGGATAGTCTTCCGGCGTGATGCCGACGACGATGCCCGCATTCGCGTTGCGCTCGGCACGGGAATACTGGCTCATGCCATTGGTGACCACGCGGCCCGGCTCCGAGGTCGCCGCGACCACCGTGCCGCCGGGGCACATGCAGAAGCTGTAGACCGCCCGTCCATTGCTGCAGTGGTGGACCACCTTGTAGTCGGCCGCACCGAGTTGCTTGTGGCCCGCAAACTTGCCGAAGCGGCTGCGATCGATCAGCCCCTGCGGATGTTCGATGCGAAAACCCAGCGAAAACGGCTTGGCTTCGATATACACACCGCGATCGTGCAGCATCTGGAAGGTGTCGCGCGCGCTGTGGCCCACGGCCAGCACCACGTGGTCGCACCGGAGCGTTTCCCCGTTCGAGAGCTTCAGCGAGCGCACCTTGCCCTGATCGATTTCGATGTCGTCGACCCGGGTTTCGAAGCGCACTTCACCACCCAGTTCGTGGATGGAGGCGCGCATTTTTTCCACCATGCTGACGAGGCGGAACGTGCCGATGTGCGGCCGGCTCAGATACAGGATGTCTTCCGGCGCGCCCGCCTTGACGAATTCGTCGAGCACCTTGCGGCCATAGTGGTTCGGATCCTTGATCTGGCTGTACAGCTTGCCGTCGGAAAACGTGCCGGCGCCGCCTTCGCCGAACTGCACGTTGGATTCGGGATTGAGTACGCTCTTGCGCCACAGGCCGAAGGTGTCCTTGGTGCGCTCGCGCACGGCCTTGCCGCGTTCGAGGATGATGGGGCGGAATCCCATCTGCGCGAGGATCAGCCCTGCAAACAGGCCGCACGGCCCCATGCCGATGACGACCGGGCGCAGGAAATCGGCGTGTTCCGGGGCCTTCGCGACGAAGTGGTACGCCATGTCGGGCGTCACGCCGCAATGCGGCTTGCCGGCGAGTTGCTCGAGCGCGGCCGCTTCGTCCTTGACTTCGACATCGACGATATACGTCAGCTTGATGTCGGAGCGCTTGCGTGCATCGTGCGCACGGCGGAACACGGTGTAACGGACGAGCCCGTCTGCCGCCACGCCAAGCTCCTCGAGGCGCGCGCGAATCGCGGCTTCGAGAGCGCTTTCGGGATGGTCGAGGGGGAGTTTAATTTCGCTTAGCCGTAACATGGGTACTCGGATGCTGTCGCCACGACGTCGTGGCGGTGTTGAAACAGGCGGGGCAGGCATGCGGGTGGGGGCGTTGTTCGCCACGCGGGCATCAAATCATTCATCGCTGGAAAACGCGGTACGACGGGCTGCATGCTGACCAGGCCGGACAACTCGGGCAACTTCAGGACGGGAGCGTGAAGCGCGGGGAAGATTTTTCCGTCCCCGAGCCATCGGAAGGCGAAAGTCGCTCCATCATCACGGTGCCGGCGAGTGGTTTGTCGAAAGCCACGCCAGGCGGGCGTAGCGCCCTTGTCGTTCATGCCGGCCAACATAGCACATCGATATCAATGCCACGCAAAAATGCGGCCGCCAGAGCGAAAAGGGCGGTAGCGACGCACGCGGCATCGCTTTGCCGACGGCCCGTGCCGCGTGAAGCGGGCCCGGGCCGTCGAAGCGCACCGCACAGGCGGGCGCGGCCGGGACTTATTCGGCCGTCGGATGCACGCGGGTGTAGCGATTCAGGATCGGGATCATCTGCGCGTAGATCTTCGGGTTCGCGGCGACGATCTCATGGCGATGCAGGAAATCGGCATCGCCCGTGTAGTTGCCGACGAGGCCGCCGGCCTCGGTGATCAGCAGGCTGCCCGCCGCCATGTCCCACACGTTGATGCCCTGCTCGAAGAACGCGTCGAGGCGGCCGGCCGCGACGTTCGCGAGATCGAGTGCCGCCGCGCCCGGGCGACGCAGGCCCGTGCACGCCTGCGTCATTTCGGTGAAGAGGCGCGCGTATGCGTCGAGGCCGTCCTTCTCGCGGAACGGGAAGCCGGTGCCGACCAGTGCGTCGGACAGGCGGTCGCGGCGGCCGACGCGGATGCGGCGATCGTTCAGGTACGCGCCGCGGCCACGCGTGGCCGTGAACAGGTCGTTCTTGTTCGGATCGTAGACGACGGCCTGCGTGACGACGCCCTTGTGCTCGAGCGCGATCGATACGCAGTAGTACGGGAAGCCGTGGATGAAGTTGGTCGTGCCGTCGAGCGGATCGATGATCCACTTGAATTCGGATTCGTTCTCCGATTCGCCCGATTCCTCCGCGAGGATCGCGTGGTCGGGGTAGGCAGTCTTCAGCGTCTCGATGATCGCCTCTTCGGCGGCCTTGTCCACTTCGGTGACGAAGTCGTTCTGCTGCTTCCTGCGGATCTCGATCAGGTCGAGATCGAGGGACGCGCGATTGATGATCTGTCCGGCGCGGCGCGCAGCCTTGACAGCAATGTTGAGCATGGGATGCATGAGCCTGGATCCTGTAGCCGGCGGCACGGGCCGCCACGAAGTGGAACAACCGCCCGGGACGGCGCAAGCGTGCCGGGCGAGGTGAGACGCGAATTGACAAAGAGCGGGGTACGACCCGCGTCGCACGGAGCGCGACGCGTAAAGGCATGATTTTACCCGATTTTTGGCGGTTTCAGGCGACCGGAATGCGGGGAAACCCCCGCTGGCCGTCCGGACGAGTGGGTTTGCCGGAGCGATAGCGCTACCATACGGCCATTCTGATGAACCGAGTCGTATCGTAGTGGAAACCCCGCAGAACACCGCCGCGCCGTCCGAGTCGGGCGCGGACACGTCCCGGCCGCCGTCCGGCGGCTTCACGTCCACCCGTTTCGTGCTCGTCGAGCCGAGCCATCCCGGCAATGTCGGGGCGGCCGCCCGCGCGCTGAAGACGATGGGCTTCTCGCGTCTCGTGCTGGTCGCGCCGCGCGTGCCGCACGTGCAGAGCGACCCCGAGGCGATCGCGATGGCCAGCGGCGCGGACGACGTCCTCGCGTCCGCGCATGTCGTGCCGACGCTCGGCGACGCGCTGTCCGGCGTCCACTGGTCGATTGCGCTGACCGCGCGCACGCGCGAATACGGGCCGCCGCGCCTTGCACCGCGCGCGGCCGCCGCGCAGGCGTGCGCGCAGGTCGGCGCGGGCGACATCGCGCTCGTGTTCGGCAACGAGCGCACGGGTCTCGCGAACGAGCATGTCGAGCAGTGCAGCGCGCTTGCGCACATCCCGGCGAACCCTGCATACAGCTCGCTGAACCTCGCGCAGGCCGTGCAGGTGCTCGCGTACGAGCTGCGCGTCGCGTTTCTCGAGCAGGCGAGCGAGCCTTCGCCGCAACCGTCGGCCGAGGCCGGCACGCTCGCGCAGAGCGACGAGATCGAGCGGATGTACGTGCACCTCGAGAACGCGCTGATCGCGCTCGATTTCCTCGACCCGCGCAATCCGAAGAAACTGATGCCGCGGCTGCGGCGCCTGTTCGCACGCACGGGCCTCGAGCGCGAGGAGGTCAACATCCTGCGCGGCGTCGCGAAGCACATCCTGCTGAAAACGGGCAAGCCCGACGGCGACGCATAAGCGGCCGGCGCGCCGGCAACCTGGCGTTCAGGCGCGGCGTCACGGTCGGCCGGGCGGCGTTGCGCGGCCTCCGGAAGCGCCGGGCCCGCAGCGTTTCCGGCCGGCCGAACCTCCCGCAAACACTGCGACAGCGAGCCTCCCGCCCGAATACCCGCGCCGGCGGCGGGGTGAACGCGCGACCTCGTGCGGCCGTGTGCGACTGGCCCTACAATCGCCGGACGTCATAAGCAAATTACCCGGCGCGATAACGGCCGGTCATTGCCGGCGGTGCGCGCCGGCCTTTTCCCCGATCAGATCATGTTCACGAGATTGCGCGAAGACGTTGCAACGATTCGCGAGCGGGATCCCGCCGCTCGCAGTGCCTGGGAAGTGCTGACCTGTTATCCGGGGCTGCATGCGCTCGTGCTGCACCGGTTCGCGCATGCCTGCTGGCGCGCAAAGCGCTACTGGCTTGCACGTTTCGCGTCGCAGGCCGGGCGGTTCCTGACGGGTATCGAGATCCACCCCGGCGCGACGATCGGCCGGCGCGTGTTCATCGATCACGGCATGGGTGTCGTGATCGGCGAAACGGCGATCATCGGCGACGACTGCACGATCTATCAGGGCGTGACGCTGGGCGGCACGTCGCTCACGCGCGGCGCGAAGCGCCACCCGACGCTCGAGGCCGGCGTGATCGTCGGCGCGGGCGCGAAGGTGCTCGGCGGTTTCACGGTCGGCGCGGGTGCGAAGATCGGTTCGAACGCGGTCGTCGTGAAGCCGGTGCCGGCGGGCGGCACGGCGGTCGGCAATCCGGCGCGCATCGTGATGCCGGCGCAGCCGAAGCCGCAGCCGGAACGCGCGGCGTTCTGCGCATACGGGATCACGCCGAACGCCGACGATCCGATGTCGCTCGCGATTCACGGGCTGATCGATCACGCGGCGAAGGAAAGCCGCCGCGTCGACGAGATCGTCGCGGCGCTCGAGCGGCTCGGCACGCATCTGGAAACGCTGCAGGGCGCCGACGCGGCGCGTCTCGACCTGCGCAGGCTGTCGGCGGTGCTGGAAGGAAAGACGGTCGAGCGCCAGGCGTAAAGCGATGCACGCCGACGGCTGCCGGTCGGTGAGATGGCAGCGGCGGCGTCAGTCGAGCGGCATCGCGTGGATGCCTTCCGCGTCGACGCGCAGGTAGCCGCCGCGCGGCTTGCCGTGGTCGAGATCCCAGTCGGGCAGCACCCAGCGGATGCCGCCCGGTTCGGCGTGGCTCGCGGGGCGGTGCGTGTGGCCGTGAATGATCACGGTTGCGCGGCTTTTCCGGAACAGCGCGGCCACGCCTTCACGCGTGACATCGTAGATTGCCGAAGCAGGGCGCATCCGGCCCGCTTCGCTGTTCGAGCGCATGCGTTGCGCGAGCGCGCGGCGCCAGCGCAACGGCCATGCGAGAAACAGCCATTGCGCAACGCGGTTGCGTGCGAAGCGGCGGAACACCTGGTAGCCGCGGTCGGCCGTGCATTGCGCGTCGCCGTGCGCGAGCACGATGCGCTGGCCGAACGCCATGATCAGCGAAGGGTCGGGCAGCAACATCGCGCCGGCTGCCTTCATGAAGCGCCGGCCGAGCAGGAAATCGCGGTTGCCGTGCATCACGTAGAGCGCGATCCCGCGTTCCGAGAACGTATGCATCAGCGCGGCCATGCGTGCCGCGAACGGATCGTCGTCGAGGATGTCGTCGCCGATCCAGTATTCGAAAAGATCGCCGAGGATGAACACCGAGTCGGCGCTGTCCGCGGTGTATTTCACGAAATGCTCGAACGCGGCGACCGTCTTCGGAATCGCCTCGCTCAGATGCAGATCGGAGAGCAACAGGAACGGGCGTGCGGCTTGCGCGTATTCGCGCTCGCCCGGCACGCCCGCGGAGACGCTTCGCGGCGGACTCTCCTGCAACATCGAAGTGCCTCCGTTACCGTGCGTCAGACCACGACGGCCTTCTCGATCACGACGTCGTCGGTCGGCACGTCCTGGTGGAAACCGGCGTTGCCCGTCTTGACGCCCTTGATCTTGTCGACCACGTCCTGGCCTTCGACGACCTTGCCGAACACCGCGTAGCCCCAGCCCTGCGGCGTCGGCGACGAGTGGTTCAGGAAGTCGTTGTCGTTCACGTTGATGAAGAACTGGGCGGTGGCCGAGTGCGGATCGTTCGTGCGCGCCATCGCGACCGTGTAGTTGTCGTTCTTCAGGCCGTTGTTCGCCTCGTTGTCGATCGGCGCGTCGGTCGGCTTCTGCTTCAGGCCCGGCTCGAAGCCGCCGCCCTGGATCATGAAGCCGTTGATCACGCGATGGAACACGGTGCCGTCGTAGTGGCCCTTCTTCACATAGTTCAGGAAGTTCTCGACCGTCTTCGGTGCCTTCGCGGCGTCGAGCTCGAGCTTGATCACGCCGTGGTTCGTATGCAGTTCAACCATGATGAATTCCTTCGATGAGGCGGTTTAAATGGCACGCGGCCGGTCGTGCGACGCGGCCGCGTGAGTCGCCGGACGTGCCGGCAGGTTCTTACTTCGAGACGATGCTGGCCGATTCGATCACGACCGGTTGCGCGGGCACGTCCTGCATCGGGCCGCGCGAGGTCGTCGCCACGCCTTCGATCTTCTTCACGACGTCGAGGCCCGACACGACCTTGCCGAACACCGCATAGCCGTTGCCGTCCGGGTTCGGGTAGTCGAGGCCGCTGTTGTCGACCGTGTTGATGAAGAACTGCGCGGTGGCCGAGTTCGGATCGCTCGTGCGTGCCATCGCGATCGTGCCCGTCAGGTTCTTCAGACCATTGCGGCTCTCGAGCGGAATCGGCGCGCGGGTCGGCTTCTCCTCGAAGCTGGTCTTGTAGCCGCCGCCCTGGATCATGAAGCCCTTGATCACGCGATGGAAGATCGTGCCGTTGTACTGGCCGGCCTTCACGTAATCGAGGAAGTTGGCGACCGACTTCGGCGCCTTCTCCGGGTAGAGCTCGACACGGATGTCGCCCTGCGAGGTCTTGAGCTGCACGACCGGGTGCGCGGTAGCCGTTTGCGCGAAAGCGGGCGCGGTCGCGAGAAGGGCGGCGCCGCCAAGCGCCAGCAACAGACGTTTCATTGCGATCCTCAGGTTGGGAGGGAAAGGGGGCCGCGCCGCTTATTGCGACGGCGGCGCGACATACGGTGCCGCCAGTGCGCCCGACGGACCGCTGAACTGGAACGTCGGCGACATCGGCAGCGTGGTGGTGCTCACGTTCGCGGCTGCGCGTTCGGAGTAGTCGCGCGTGGCCGGCGCGACCGCGCGGGCATTCGGCGCGACCTTCGGCGGCGACACGATCTTCTGCAGGTCGGCGAGGCGCTGCGCGGTCGCGCCGCTCGTGCGGCCGAGCGATTGCGCACGCTTGTACGATTCGGCCGCGAGGCGCAGGTACAGGTCGCCGAGGTTTTCGTACGCGAGCGAGTAGCTCGGGTTCGATTGCGTCGCCGTGACGAGCGCGGTGCGCGCTTCGTCGTAGCGGCCGTGCTTCGCGTAGAGCGCCGCGAGGTTGTTGTACGGCTCGGGCAGTTCGGGGTACGCCTGCGTGATCGCGACGAACTGCTGGATCGCATCGTCGTCGCGGTTCAGGCGGGCCAGCACGGTGCCGCGCTTGAACTGCGCCTGCACGTCGCGCGGGTTCGACGCGATGCGCGCGTCGAGCTGCGCAAGCGCCTGCTTCCACTGCTTGCCGGCGATCGACGCGTCGATTTCGGGGGTGCCGTCGGCGGTGGCCGGGGCTTTCTGCGCATGCGCCGCGGGGGCCGCGAACAGCGTCAGCGCGACGCCCATGACGGTGGTCGCAACGAGGGTCGCAGCGCTCGGCGCGCGGCCGCGATGAGGTTTCATAGGCGTAAATCGGAATGTTATACTCCGAGCCATTCTAACAAAACGTCTGCGCGTTCCGGCGAGCCGCAGGCAGTCTTTCTTAGCCTCTCGTGGCCGTCACCGCTGTGCTTGCAGCCTGACCGCCCCGTGTGATAGCGAGGACGCTCGGCCTGGCGCCGCAGCAGATGGTCCGTCCGCTTCGCATGCTGGGCGAGCTTCGCCAGGGCGGTCTCCTTCGGCTCACGGTTCATCTCTATGGAATCACTGCGCATCTACAACACGCTCGCGCGTGACAAGCAAGTTTTCGTGCCGCGCCAGTCCGGCGAAGTGCGGATGTACGTATGCGGGATCACCGTCTACGACTATTGTCACGTGGGCCACGCGCGCATGCTGGTCGTGTTCGACCTCGTCCAGCGCTGGCTGCGTGCGATCGGCTACCGGGTCACGTATGTGCGCAACATTACGGACATCGACGACAAGATCATCCGCCGCGCGGTCGAGAACGGCGAGACGATCAAGTCGCTGACCGACCGGTTCATCGGCGCGATGCACGAGGATGAAGGCGCGCTCGGCATCCAGCGGCCCGACATCGAGCCGCGTGCGACGCAATTCATTCCGCAGATGCTCGGCATGATCGAGACGCTCGAGACGAACGGTTACGCGTACCAGGCGGCCGACGGCGACGTCAATTACTCGGTGCGCAAGTTCGCGAACTACGGGAAGCTGTCGGGCAAGTCGCTCGACGATCTCCGCGCGGGCGAGCGCGTCGCCGCGAACGACGCGAAGGAAGATCCGCTCGATTTCGTGCTGTGGAAGCGCGCGAAGCCGGAAGATCCGGAAGGCGCGTCGTGGGCATCGAAGTACGGGATGGGCCGCCCGGGCTGGCACATCGAGTGCTCGGCGATGGGCTGCACGCTGCTCGGCGATCATTTCGACATCCACGGCGGCGGGCAGGATCTGCAATTCCCGCACCACGAGAACGAGATCGCGCAGAGCGAAGGCGCGACCGGCCAGACGTTCGTCAACTACTGGATGCACAACGGCTTCGTGCAGGTCGACAACGAGAAGATGTCGAAATCGCTCGGCAACTTCTTCACGATCCGCGAAGTGCTCGAGCGGTACGACGCCGAAGTCGTGCGCTTCTTCATCGTGCGCACGCACTACCGGTCGCCGCTCAACTACAGCGACGTGCATCTCGACGATGCGCGCGCGTCGCTCACGCGTCTTTATACCGCGCTGAAGGATGTCGAGGCCGACACGCTCGCGCTCGACTGGAACGAGCCGCATGCGCAGCGTTTCGCGGCCGCGATGAACGACGACTTCAACACGCCCGTCGCGGTGGCGACGCTGTTCGAGCTGGCGGGCGAGGTGAATCGCACGCGCGACGCGGCGCTCGCGCGGCAACTGAAACAACTGGCAGGCCTGCTCGGCCTGCTGGGGCGCGAACCGCGCGCGTTCCTGCAGCAGGCGTCCGGCGCCGCGCAGGCGGGCGCGCTCGCCGCCGACGAGATCGAAGCGAGGATCGCCGCGCGCGTCGCGGCGAAGCAAGCGAAGGACTATGCCGAAGCGGACCGGATCCGGGCAGAACTGCTCGAGGCCGGCATCGCACTTGAAGACAAACCGGGCGGATCGACCGAATGGCGTCGCGTATGAGCGCGGTGCGTTCCACTGACCGATCCGTCAGGTAGGAGGCAGGATGGCAACGGCCAGAAAAGCGCCGGTCAGGCGCGCGACCCCGGTCGCCGCGCGTCCGGCAGCCAAGCGCGTGCCGTCGAAGGCGGACGCCACGCGCGCCGCGCCGAACGGCGCGCTGAACGGTCATGCGCAGCCGGCGGCTGCGCAGCCGGCCGCCGACGCGGCCCGCAAGACGCGTGTGTCCGAAGCGGACGGCGAGGAGGTTGTCGTGCGTCCTGCATACTGGGACAAGGCATGCGCCGACCTCGTCAAGCGCGACCGGATCCTGAAGAAACTGATCCCGAAGTTCGGTCCCGCGCATCTCGTGAAGCGCGGCGACCCGTTCGTCACGCTCGCGCGCTCGGTCGTCGGCCAGCAGATTTCGGTGCCGTCCGCGCAGTCGCTGTGGGCGCATATCGAGGACGCCTGTCCGAAACTCGCACCGCAGCCGGTGATCCGGCTTGGCGCGGACAAGCTGATCGCTTGCGGGTTGTCGAAGCGCAAGACCGAATACATCCTCGATCTCGCGCAGCATTTCGTGTCGGGCGCGCTGCACGTCGACAAATGGACGTCGATGGACGACGAGGACGTGATCGCGGAACTCACGCAGATCCGCGGCATCAGCCGCTGGACGGCCGAGATGTTCCTGATCTTCAACCTGTCGCGGCCGGATGTGCTGCCGCTCGACGACCCGGGCCTGATTCGCGCGATCAGCGTCAATTACTTCAGCGGGGAACCCGTCACGCGCAGCGAGGCGCGCGAGGTCGCGGCCAACTGGGAGCCGTGGCGCACCGTCGCGACCTGGTACATGTGGCGCAGCCTCGATGCACCCGACACCGACGCCTGAGTGTTGGCTATCGGGTTTTAAACATCAATAGTTGAGAGTCGGTTTTGAGCGTCGCCCGCGCGGGTAGAATACGCGCTGCCGCAAGACCCAAGGATTCGAACACATGAAGACCACGTTTCTGGATTTCGAACAGCCGATCGCCGAACTCGAGGCCAAGATCGAAGAACTGCGATTCGTGCAGGATGACTCGGCTGTCGATATTTCGGAAGAAATCGAGCGGCTGTCGAAGAAAAGCCAGCAACTGACGAAGGACCTCTACGCGAACCTGTCGCCGTGGCAGGTTTCGCAGATCGCGCGGCACCCGCAGCGTCCGTACACGCTCGATTACGTTGCGGAACTGTTTACCGATTTTCACGAACTGCACGGCGACCGCGCATTCGCGGACGATCTGTCGATCGTCGGCGGTCTCGCGCGCTTCGGCGGCCATCCGTGCATGGTGATCGGTCACCAGAAGGGCCGTGACACGAAGGAACGCGCCGCGCGCAACTTCGGGATGCCGCGTCCGGAAGGCTATCGCAAGGCCGAACGCCTGATGCGTCTCGCCGAGAAGTTCGGGCTGCCGATCTTCACGTTCGTCGACACGCCGGGCGCGTACCCGGGCATCGGCGCGGAAGAGCGCGGCCAGTCGGAGGCGATCGGCCGCAACCTGTACGTGATGGCCGAGCTGAAGACGCCGATCATCACGACGGTGATCGGCGAGGGCGGTTCGGGCGGCGCACTCGCGATCGCCGTGGCCGACACCGTGATGATGCTGCAGTTCTCGACCTACTCGGTGATCTCGCCGGAAGGCTGCGCGTCGATCCTGTGGAAAAGCGCCGCGAAGGCGCCGGAAGCCGCGGAAGCGCTGGGCCTGACCGCGCACCGCCTGAAGGCGCTCGGCCTGATCGACAAGATCATCAACGAGCCGCTCGGCGGCGCGCATCGCGATCCGAAGGGCATGGCTGCGCTGCTGCGCCGCGCGCTCGCCGATTCGCTGCGCCAGTTCCAGGGCATGAGCATCGATGCGCTGCGCGAGCGCCGCTTCGAGCGCCTGATGGCCTACGGCAAGTTCAAGGAAACCACGCCGGGCGCATGACCGGCCGCGTGCTCGATACGCGCGCCGCCAAGCGCGCGTCACTCTCGTGATCCCACCGACCGAATTCTCCGCCGACCGCGCCGTACTCGACGCGGTCGGCGTTGCGCTTTCCGGCATGCCGTCCGATGCACGCATCGCGATCGCCTATAGCGGCGGCCTCGATTCGACGGTGCTGCTCGACGCGGCCGTGCGTGTCGCGGGCGGGTCGCGCTGTATCGCGCTGCACGTGCATCACGGCCTGAGCGCGAACGCCGACGCGTGGGTCGCGCATGCCGAGGCGGCAGCGGCGCGGCTCGGCGTCGAATTCGAATCGATGCGCGTCGACGTGCCGCGCGACAGCGGTCCCGGTATCGAGGCGACCGCCCGCGAGCGTCGTTATGCCGCGCTCGACGCGATGTGCGAGCGCTATGGCGCGGCTACGCTGTGGCTTGCGCAGCATGCGGACGACCAGGCCGAGACCGTGCTGCTGCAACTGTTGCGCGGCGCGGGGATCGCGGGGCTCGCCGCCATGGCGCCGCGCTACCGTCCCGATGGCGCGAGCGTCGAGCGCGTGCGTCCGTTGCTGCGATTGTTGCGCGCGCAACTCGAGCGTTATGCGACGCAGCACGAACTCGAATGGATCGACGACGAATCGAACAGCGACACGCGCTACGCGCGCAATGCGCTGCGCATCGACGTGCTGCCGGCGCTGGCCGTGCATTTCCCTGGCTTTCGCGACGCGCTCGGTCGCGCGGCCCAGCATGCGGCCGCCGCACAGCGGCTGCTCGACGATCTGGCCGAACTGGATTTCGCCGTCGCCGCGCGCGATGACGGGCGGGCGCTGTCGCGCGAGTCGCTGGTCGCGTTCGACGACACGCGCGGCGCGAATCTGCTGCGTTTCTGGATGCGCCGGCTCGGTTTGCCGGGTGCGTCCGCCGCCCGGCTCGCCAACATGATGCGGCAACTGCGCGCCGCGCACGACGCGCATGCGCTGCGCGTCGATCACGCGGGGCAGTGCCTGCGGCTCTATCGCGATGTCGTTTACTGGGAAGCGGGCGACAGCGCCGAACCGGCCGACGACGGCACCGGTACACCGCACCCGGAATCGACGCTCGCGTGGGATGGGCAGGAAGTCTGGCACCTGCCGGGATGGCGCGGCACGTTCGTGTTCGCGCCGGCCGATGCGGGAAGCGCCGACGCGGTGCCGGAGGCGCTGCTGCGCGGCGCACGGCTCGCCGCGCGCGCCCGTGCGGGCGGCGAGCGGATGCGCACGTCGCCGGGCGGGCCGGGCCGGACGCTGAAGAATCTGTTCCAGGAGCGCGGCGTGCCGGCATGGCAGCGCGACGTGCCGCTGCTGTTCGCGGGCGACCGGCTGATCTACGTGCCGCGGCTTGGCGTGAACCGCGATGGCGAGTTGTTCGACAATGGGTCGTCCGGCGGCGCATGGCGCCGGATCGAATGGCGTCCCGACCTGCTGATCGCGTAACGGCGGGCAGGCTTCCGGCAGCGTGATGGCGCGCCCATTTTCACCATTTGGTAAACAGCGCCGGAACGGCCGTGGACACGGCGAGCGGCTTGTCAAGCGGGCTTCTATCGGGTACGCTCGGACGTTTGCTCGGCTCGATTTTTGAGCGATTTGTGCAGGTTTCCCGCGTGACGTACCCGGTTTGCGCGGCCTGATCGGCCTTCCGGGCAAAATCCGTCACGCTTGCGTGTTGCGTCCCAGCCGTCCCCCTCGTCGTCCGTCCACAGCCACAAGCCGCGTGACCGAACGGCAACGCGGCCTGCCCAGCGCGCCCGTGCGGTCTCTCCTCCAGTTCAGAACGACAATGGCACTCATCGTACACAAATACGGCGGCACTTCGATGGGCTCGGTCGAGCGCATCAAGAACGTCGCGAAACGCGTCGCAAAATGGCATCAGGCCGGGCACCAGATGGTGGTCGTGCCTTCGGCGATGTCCGGCGAAACCAACCGTCTGCTCGGTCTTGCGAAAGAGATTTCGAGCCAGCCGAGCCCGCGTGAGCTCGACATGATCGCGTCGACCGGCGAGCAGGTCAGCGTCGGCCTGCTGTCGATCGCGCTGCAGGAAATCGGCGTCGAGGCCGTGAGCTACGCCGGCTGGCAAGTGCCGATCAAGACCGACAGCGCGTTCACGAAAGCGCGCATCCACTCGATCGACGACGAGCGCGTGAAGGCCGATCTGAATGCCGGCAAGGTCGTGATCATCACGGGCTTCCAGGGCGTCGATCCGGACGGCCACATCACGACGCTGGGCCGTGGCGGCTCGGACACGTCGGCGGTGGCGGTCGCGGCTGCGCTGGATGCCGAAGAGTGCCTGATCTATACGGACGTCGATGGCGTCTACACGACCGATCCGCGTGTCGTCGAAGAGGCGCGACGCCTCGATCGCGTGACGTTCGAGGAGATGCTGGAAATGGCCAGCCTCGGCTCGAAGGTCCTGCAGATCCGCTCGGTCGAATTCGCCGGCAAATACCAGGTGAAGACGCGCGTGCTGTCGAGCCTGACCGATCCGCTGATTGCGCTCGACGAAGAAATGCGCTCGGGCACCCTGATTACTTTTGAAGAAGACGAGACCATGGAAAAGGCAGTCATTTCCGGCATCGCGTTCCAGCGCGACGAAGCACGCATTGCTGTGATGGGCGTGCCCGACAAGCCGGGCATCGCGTATCAGATCCTCGGCCCGGTCGCCGATGCGAACGTCGACGTCGACATGATCATCCAGAACCAGAGCGTCGAAGGCAAAACCGACTTCACGTTCACGGTCGGCCGTGGCGACTACCAGAAGGCGATGGACATCCTCACCAACCAGGTGAAGGGCCATGTGAACGCCGAGCAGGTGCAGGGCGACCCGAAGGTGTCGAAGGTGTCGGTCGTCGGCGTCGGCATGCGTTCGCACGTGGGCGTCGCGAGCAAGATGTTCCGCACGCTGTCGGAAGAGGGCATCAACATCCAGATGATCTCGACGTCCGAAATCAAGATTTCGGTGCTGATCGACGAGAAATACATGGAGCTGGCCGTCCGCGCGCTGCACAAGGCATTCGAACTCGACCAGGCATGATGAAATTTTCGTGATGCGTTGACGAAAATGCATCACGGAAATTGACGCGCGGTTCGAAACCCTATATTATTTCGTTCTCGTCGCACTGCCTCCCTGGTGCGAGCGAAAGTTTGGGAGACGTGGCCGAGAGGTCGAAGGCACTCCCCTGCTAAGGGAGCATCTGGGCCAAAACCTGGATCGAGGGTTCGAATCCCTCCGTCTCCGCCAAAAGCGGTGACAAAGCCCCGTAAGTTCAAGGACTTACGGGGCTTTTTCTTTTTCGACTGCATCACGCCCTCACGCACAAAACATTCGATGCAGCCGGATCTCATCCTCAGGCGGAAGTGGCCGAGGTTACCAGTCAGGCAATGAGTGCTCGACTTGAGCGGCGGTAACGCGCTACATATCGCGTATCGATTGGCGCGACTCAAGGTGATGCTCTTGGCCAGCCCGCATTCCGTTCTGACTGTCCTCTCTCATCGGCCTGTCGACGGACTTGTCGACAATCACGGGCGTTACGCGCGGCTGCACGGCTACCGGCATGCGACGGTCGACGGCATGCACGTGTATGGCGAGCGCCAGCAGGTCCTGCACAAGTACCACGCGATCATCGCGCAGCTCGTCGCGATGGAGCCTGGCGCATTGCTGCTCGTGCTCGATCCGTTCTCCGTCGTGTTCGACCCGCACGCGCTGCCGGATGTCGCGCACGGTTACGATGCGATCGTCACGACGCAGACGTCGAAATCGGCGCTGCCCGCCGCAAGCGGCATGATCTTCCGCAACGTGCCCGACGTGCGGGAGCGGTTGCGCAAGCTGGCGGTCGAACTGGGCAAGTGGGCGATGCATCTTCCGGAGCGGCAGCACGCGTGCGAGGCGACGCTGCTTGCGGAGACCTTTCCGCCGCTGCCGTTCGACTTGCCGCTCGCGAACGGCCATTTCGCGTCGGCCCAGACGGTCTGGCGGGACGGGGTCGCGATCGATGCGATCGCCGGCGCCCGGCCGCTCGTGGCGCACCAGGCGCCCGAGTGGCGGCAGGTGGAGGGCGTCTGGGCGCCGACTGCCGACTACGACTTCCGCTATGTGGCGGCACTCGTCGACGATGCCGAACGGGTCCAGCGTGGTGATCACCCGCACGCAATGGACGACTGGCGTGCCGCGCAGCAACGAACGCGCGCCGCGGAGCGGCATGTGAATCCGCAGGCGCGTGTTGCGTTCGTGAGCCTGCATACATCGCATATCGCGGGCTACGGCGACCTGCACGAGGAGAACTTCGTTCGCTACTGCACGCGGCACGGCTATGCGTACCACGCGTATCGCGAGGCGCCCGCATTCCTGCCGGGCGGCATCGATGCGAACTGGGCGAAGCTGCATCTGATTCACGAACATCTGCCGCATCACGCGTTCGTGTTCTGGGTCGATGCGGACATCCTGGCGATCGATCAGAGTCAGTCCGTCGACAGTACGATCGACGGCCGCGACTTCGTGATCGGTACCGATCACACGGCCTGGGCGATCAACTCATGCATGGTCGGCGTGCGCAACGTGGCGCCGATGCGCGAACTGGTCGAGCGCATCTGCGCGCGCATCGAGAGTTTCGGCGATCGTTCGTCGGTCTACGCGAGCGGCGGCGACCAGCAGGCGATCTATGTGGAACTGCTGCAGTCCGGCATGATCGATGCGCGCCATATCGTCGATGCGATGACGCTCGCGTCATCGCCGGTCTATGCCACGCGCGACAGCCGCTTCGTTCATTTTCCCGCACAACACAACCACTATCGCGCGGTAACGATGCGCGTATGGGACCGTCTGAGTCATCAGCGCTAGCGGTCGGGAACATGAACGACGCGGTGCCTGCAGCGACGCCGGACGGTGGAGCGGCCATGCGCGCCGGACCTGCATCGAGCAACGCTGAATGAAATAAAAATGAAAGCAGTGATGTAAGGCTGGGAGCACCGCGCGATCGCGCTCCGGCACGGCGTCAACCATCGCGCTCCGGCCCTCCGAAACGATGCGTTGACGTCAAAATTGCGGCGCTGCGTCGATTTCCACGACATCCCTCATCGCGCAATACAAAAAATTACTCATAAAAATCAGTCTTCTGCGCCGACGCCGAAAATCGATGCGCTGCTGCGATGCAAAAAATAATCGATCGCCTTATGCTGGTTAACCCGACTGCGCTTGAGCGACATCAAGTTTTTGTGTGATGCCGCTTTACATTTTGCCAACATTGGCGATTCACGAAATCTATCTGTCGATCTGATTTCGTTCCTTTCGTTTCGCCTGTCCCCGATGCAGTGCGCGACCTCATCAAGGCCTTGTTGACATGCATGATTTTCCCTTCCTGAGCCTGGCCATCTGGGTTCCGATCCTGTTTGGCGCGTGCGTGCTGCGCGCCGGTTCCGACCATCATCCACGCCGGACACGACTGATTGCGCTCGCCGGTGCGCTGGCGGGGCTGGTCGCCGTCGTCCCGCTGGTCGCCGGTTTCGATGCGCATTCGGCCGCGATGCAGTTCGTCGAAAGCCGCAACTGGCTGGCGGCGTTCAATTCGGGATGGCGGGTCGGCATCGACGGCGCGTCGCTGTGGCTCGTCGTGCTGACCGCATTCACGACGCTCGTGGTGGTGATCGCGTCGTGGGAGTCGGTCACGGTGCGCGTCGCGCAGTACTACGCGTCGTTCCTGATCCTGTCGGGGTTGATGGTCGGCGTGTTCGCCGCACAGGACGGGCTGCTGTTCTTCATCTTCTTCGAGGCGACGCTGATCCCGCTTTACCTGTTGATCGGCACGTGGGGGCGCGAGCGCCGCGTGTATGCGGCCGTGAAGTTCTTCTTCATCTCGTTCGCCGGCTCGCTGCTGCTGCTGATGGCGATGCTGTACCTGTACGCGCAGTCGCATACGTTCGACCTGGCCGTGTGGCGCACGCTGCAGCTCGGTTTCGCGCCGCAGTTGCTGGTATTCCTCGGCTTCTTCGCCGCGTTCGCGGTCAAGGTGCCGATGTGGCCGGTTCATACGTGGCTGAGCGACGTGTACACGGACGGCCCGACGGGCGCCGCCCTGATGCTCGCGATGCTCAAGCTCGGCGGATACGGGTTCCTGCGCTTCGCGCTGCCGATCACGCCCGACGCGAGCCATTTCTTCGCACCGGCCGTGATCGCGCTGTCGCTGTTCGCGATCGTCTATGCAAGCCTGATCGCGCTCGCGCAGACCGATCTCGGCAAGCTGCTCGCGTACTCGACGGTCGCGCACATGGGCATCGTCACGCTCGGGCTGTTCCTGTTCAACCGGATCGGCGTCGAAGGCGCGATCGTGCAGCTCGTGTCGTACGGCTTCGTCGCGGGCGCGATGCTGCTGTGCGTGAACGTGCTCGTCGATCGCACGAAGCAGCGCGAGATCGCCGCGTACGGCGGTGTGGCGGGCGTGATGCCGCGTTTCGCGACCTTCGCGCTGCTGTTCGCGATGGCCAACGTCGGCCTGCCGGGCACGTCGGGGTTCGTCGGCGAGTTCATGGTCATCATGGGCGCGATCCGTTTCAACTTCTGGATCGGCGCGATCGCGGCGCTGACGCTGATCCTCAGCGCGTCGTACACGCTGTGGATGCTCAAGCGCGTCGTGTTCGGCAAGGTCGCGAGCCAGCGGATCGCGAAGCTCGCCGACCTGAACCGTCGCGAGATCGTGATGTTCGCGTCGCTCGCGCTGGTCGTGCTGGCGGTCGGCATCGATCCGAAACCGTTTACCGACGCGATCGATCCGACCGTCGGCAAGCTGATCGACGAGGCCAGCCGTTCGAAGGTGCCGGCAGCGGACGGCCCGGTGCGGGCGCAGCCGTCGTACATGGCATCGACGCACGGCTGATCGCGGCACGCCGCGAGAGCGGGGGCGCATCGCACGGCGATGCGGTCGTTGCGCACACATCGATTGCGGTCCGGCGCATGCGGCGCCGGGCCCGCTTCCGGCTGCGTGAAATTGCCCCGCGACAATGTGTCTCACGGCAGATTTTGCAATGATGATTTGTCGCACCCACCGGTTTTTCATCGCACCCGCGCGACGTATGATTCGGCCACTTTCGTGAATCGAATGCGCATCGGGCATACGCAAAACGGATTCAATGACCCTCGGGCTGTGTGATGAAAACAAGAGCTTCAAGAGGCTGGTCGGCGCTGATGTCAATCGGCGCGGCGCTGAGCCTGTCAGGCTGTAAGTTAGATGTACTAAATCCGAAAGGAAGCGTGGGCGCTGCCGAAAAGGCGCTGATCGCGACGTCCACCTGGGCGATGCTGATCGTCGTCGTGCCGGTGATCTTGCTTACGCTGTGGTTCGCATGGCGCTACCGCGCATCGAACCGCAACGCAACGTACGCGCCGAACTGGTCGCACTCGACCGCGATCGAAGTCGTGATCTGGACGGTGCCGACGCTGATCATCCTGTTTCTCGGCGTGCTCACGTGGAAGACCACGCACGAGCTCGACCCGTACAAGCCGCTCGAGTCGTCGGTGAAGCCGATCGACGTCGAGGTCGTCGCGCTCGACTGGAAGTGGCTGTTCATCTATCCGGAACTCGGCATCGCGTCGGTGAACCAGCTCGCGATTCCGGTGGGGACGCCGGTGAATTTCCGCATCACGTCGGATTCGGTGATGAACTCGTTCTTCATTCCGCAGCTCGGCGGCCAGGTCTACGCGATGGCCGGCATGCAGACGCGCCTGCACCTGATCGCCGACGAGCCCGGCAACTACGCAGGCACGTCCGCCAACTTCAGCGGCCGCGGGTTCTCCGACATGAAATTCCGCACGCTCGCCGAGCCGCGCGAACAGTTCGATGCATGGGTGCAGAAGGTGAAGGCATCGCCGGACCGGCTCGATGCGACCGTGTACGGCACCGTCGCGCAGCCGAGCGAGAAGGCGCCCGTGCGCTACTTCTCGTCGGTCGATCCGCGGCTCTTCCACAACATCATCGCGAAATACAACGATGGCCACGTCCTTGACCTGAAGGACGCCGCCTGCGGCACGAAGGGGTAACGCATGTTCGGCAAACTCACACTATCGGCGATCCCGTTCGATCAGCCCATCATCATGGTGGCCGGCGCCTTCATGGGGCTGGCCGTGCTGGGCATTCTCGCCGCGCTGACGATCACCGGCCGGTGGAAATGGCTGTGGACGGAATGGCTGACGACAGTCGACCACAAGAAACTCGGCGTGATGTACATCATCGTCGCGCTGATCATGCTGCTGCGCGGCTTCGCCGACGCGATCATGATGCGCATGCAGCTCGCGCTCGCGTACAACGCGCCCGGCTACCTGCCGCCGCACCACTATGACCAGATCTTCACGGCACACGGCGTGATCATGATCTTTTTCATGGCGATGGTGTTCATGGTCGGCCTGATGAACCTGATCGTGCCGCTGCAGATCGGCGCGCGCGACGTCGCATTTCCGTTCATCAACTCGCTGAGCTTCTGGATGACGGCGGTCAGCGCGATCCTGATCAACATCTCGCTCGTGATCGGCGAATTCGCGCAGACGGGCTGGCTCGCGTACCCGCCGCTGTCGGAGCTGCAGTTCAGCCCGGGGGTAGGTGTCGATTACTACCTGTGGGCGCTGCAGATCTCGGGCGTCGGCACGCTGCTGACCGGCGTGAACTTCTTCGTGACGATCATCAAGATGCGCGCGCCGGGCATGACGCTGCTGAAGATGCCGGTGTTCACGTGGACCGCGCTCTGCACCAACGTGCTGATCATGGCGTCGTTCCCGATCCTGACCGCGACGCTCGCGCTGCTCGGCCTCGACCGTTACCTCGGCATGCACTTCTTCACGAACGAAGCCGGCGGCAACGCGATGCTGTACCTGAACCTGATCTGGGCGTGGGGCCATCCGGAGGTGTACATCCTGATCCTGCCGGCGTTCGGCATCTTCTCGGAGGTCATCGCGACGTTCGCGAAGAAGCCGCTGTTCGGCTACAAGACGATGGTGTACGCGACCTGCGCGATCATGGTGCTGTCGTTCCTCGTGTGGCTGCATCACTTCTTCACGATGGGCTCGGGTGCGAACGTGAACGCGTTCTTCGGCATCATGACCATGATCATCGCGATCCCGACCGGCGTGAAGGTGTTCAACTGGCTGTTTACGATGTATCGCGGCCGGATCGAATTCACGACGCCGGTGCTGTGGACGATCGGCTTCATGGTCACGTTCACGCTCGGCGGCATGACCGGCGTGATGATGGCGATCCCCGGCGCGGACTTCGTGCTGCACAACAGCCTGTTCCTGATCGCTCACTTCCATAACGTGATCATCGGCGGCGTGCTGTTCGGCTATCTCGCGGGCTTCAACTACTGGTTCCCGAAGGCGTTCGGCTTCAAGCTGAACGAGAAGCTCGGCAAGGCCGCGTTCTGGTTCTGGCAGGTCGGCTTCTACGTCGCTTTCGTGCCGCTCTACGTGCTCGGCTTCATGGGCATGACGCGGCGGCTCAACCACTACGACAACCCGGCCTGGCATCCGTGGCTGCTGGTCGCCGCGTTCGGCGCCGTGCTGATCGCGATCGGCATTGCATGCCAGCTGCTGCAACTGGTGGTCAGCATCCGCAACCGTAACCTGCCTGAGTACCGCGACACGACGGGCGACCCGTGGGGCGGCCGCACGCTGGAGTGGGCGACCTCGTCGCCGCCGGCCGACTACAACTTCGCGGTGATCCCGCAGGTGCGCACGCTCGACGCGTACGCGGACCTGAAGGCGCGCGGCGAAGGCCGGCCGAACCCGGCGTCGATCCGCGATATCCACATGCCGTCGAATACCTGCGCGGGCCTCGTGGTCGCGATATTCAGCCTGGTGCTCGGCTTCGCGCTGGTGTGGCACATCTGGTGGCTCGCGATCGCCGGGCTCGTCGGGATCGTCGCGACGCTGGTGATCTACAGCTCGCGCGATAACGACGGTTATTACATCCCCGCGTCGACGGTGCGGAAGATCGAAGACAAGCAGCCGACCAAGCGCGTGCCTGCGCGTGTCGACGACGTGGAACTGGAGGCCAACTGATGTTGCAGAAAACCTTGAGCGCAACCCTGCTCGAGCACGACGACCATCCGCCGTCGCATTCGGTGTTCGGTTTCTGGCTGTACCTGATGACCGACTGCGTGATCTTCGCGGCGCTGTTCGCGACGTTCGCGGTGCTCGGCCACCAGTTTGCGGGCGGGCCGACCGCGAAAGACCTGTTCGACATTCCGGGCGTTGCGGTGGAAACCGCCGCGCTGCTGCTGTCGAGCATCACGTACGGGTTCGCGATGCTCGCTGCCTACAAGCAGCGGCGCGGCGCGCTGCTCGCGTGGCTCGCGGTGACGTTCGTGCTCGGCGCGGCGTTTCTCGCGATGGAGCTGCGCGAGTTCTCGCACCTGATCGCGGAGGGCGCCGGCCCGCAGCGCAGCGCGTTCCTGTCGGCGTTCTTCACGCTGGTCGGCACGCACGGGCTGCACGTGACGGCCGGCCTGCTGTGGATGCTCGTGCTCGCCGGGCAGATCGTGTTCCGCGGCGGCGACCTGACCGATCGCGACCTGCGGCGCCTGACGTGCCTGAGCCTCTTCTGGCACTTCCTCGACATCGTGTGGATCTGCGTGTTTTCCTTTGTCTATCTCGCGAGCGTGATCTAAATGGCCCATTCGCATTCGTCTCAACTCGAAGAAGGGCACGGCAGTGTCGGCGGCTACGTCGCCGGCTTCGTCCTGTCGGTGCTGCTCACGGCCGCGTCGTTCGGCCTCGTGATGGGCGGCGTGCTGTCGCCGCATGCGTCGCTGATCGCGTTGGCCGTGCTGGCATTCGTGCAGATCGTCGTGCACCTCGTGTACTTCCTGCACATGAACAGCTCGTCGGGCCAGCGCTGGAACGTGATGGCATTCAGCTACACGGTGCTGACCGCGGCGATCCTGATCGTCGGCACGCTGTGGGTGATGCACAACGTCAGCATGAACATGATGTCGCGCTGAGCGGCGTCGCGGCGCAGCGGTCGATGTCCATGCGCGTTCATGAAACAAAGGCGGCACGCGAGTGCCGCCTTTTTTATTCCTGCTGCGTGGTGCGAGCCGGTCAGTGCGGGCCCGCGTCCGCCGTCAGCGCATGCGTGCAGTCCGTACGATACTCGGCGGCGAGCCGATCCTTCGCGGCGTCGAGATCGTCGGGGTAGTAGGGGCTCGCGTGCGCCGGCTCGTAGCCGACCTGTTCGAGTTCGGTCAGCTCGCGCACGAGGTCCGAGTGGGTGACTTCGTGGCCCGTGTGAACGAACGGGTAGGCGTTGCATTCCTGCGGCGTCAGGTGCGGTGCCGCGAACGCGGCGGTGCTCGCGCATGCGAGCAGCATGCAGGCGACGGTGGTCGACAGTTTCATTCGGTGGCTCCTGTGTTCGCGGCCCGATGCCGCATGACGTCAGCGTAGGCGGAGCGCACGACCGGGTGGGCGACGCATGGATGAAACATGTTTCACGCGCGTTGGCCCCGGCGCCGGATGAAGCTATTTTCATCTGGCGCCGGACGGCGATCGCGTCGTCTACGATAGTCGCGGGCGCATGGCGTGCGCCCGTCATGAAGTTCATTGTGAGGACAGGCATGCGAGTACTGACGGTCGAGGACGATGCGGTGACCGCGAACGAAATCGTCGGCGAACTGACCGCACGCGGGTTCGAGGTCGACTGGATCGACAACGGCCGCGAAGGGATGATGCGTGCGATGAGTGCATCGTACGACGCGATCACGCTCGACCGGATGCTGCCGGGCGCAGACGGTCTCGCGATCCTGACCGCGATGCGCACGGTCGGCATCGATACGCCGGTGCTGATGCTGAGCGCGCTCGGCGATGTCGACGAGCGCATCCGCGGGCTGCGCGCGGGCGGCGACGATTACCTGACGAAGCCATTCGATTCCGGCGAACTGAGCGCACGCATCGAGGTGCTGCTGCGCCGCCGGCAGGCGTCGGGTGTGCCTCAGCAGACACTGTTGAAGGTCGGTGCGCTCGAGCTCGACCTGATTTCGCGCTGCGCGCGCCGCGGCGCCGACGAGATTCCGCTGCTGCCGACCGAGTTTCGCGTGCTCGAATTCATGATGCGCAACGCGGGCCAGACGATCACGCGCACGATGCTGTTCGAGGCCGTGTGGGGCTATCACTTCGATCCCGGCACCAACCTGATCGACGTCCACATGGGCCGGCTGCGCAAGAAGATCGACCCGCCCGGCGCGAACCCGATGATCCAGACGGTGCGCGGTTCGGGCTACATGCTCGCGTAACGGAGGCACGGATGGATGCGGCCCGCGCGGCGAACTTCACACGCCGCTGGCATACGACGACGTTTCGCTGGCTGTGCGCGTATGCGGCGATCTTCTCGGTTTCGCTGCTGCTGCTCGCGGGCGTGATCAGCGTCGCCGCGACACACACGATGACGCGCGACACCGACGAGGTGCTCGCGTGGCAATTGATCTATTTCGATTCGATTCCCGATGCCCAGTTGCCGCTCGCGATCCACCGGCGACTCGAGCACGAACACTTGCATACGAGTTTCTACGGGCTGTTCGACGCGGCCGGGCGCCGCGTGGCCGGCGACATCGCGACGCTGCCCGCGCTGCGTACGGATCGCGCCGGACGCACGCTGAACCGCACGCTCGTGCTGCTCGACGGCCAGCCCGCACCGATCACGCGCGCGATGGCCGTGCGCCGCGACAACGGGATGACGCTGGTCGTCGCGCGCGACCTGTCGCATTTCATCCAGATCCGCGATGTCGCGATCCGCGGGCTCGTGATCGGCGGCGTGATGATCCTGGTCGCGGGCATCGCGGGCGGCAGCATGCTCGGCATGCGGCAGATGCGCCGCGTCGCCGCGATCCGGCGCGCCACGCGGCAGATCGCCGAGGGCGACCTCGGCAAGCGGCTGCCGGTCGGCCGCTACGACGAGCTCGACCTGCTCGCGCATCTCGTGAATCACATGCTCGACGAAGTCGAGCGACTGATGGGCGAGGTGCGTCATACCTGCGACGGCATCGCGCACGATCTGCGCACGCCGCTCGCGCGCGTGCATACGATGCTGGCGCGACTGGCCGAGCAGCCTTTTTGTGCGGACGATCCCGCGTCGGCGGCGCTGCTGGCGTCGGCGCGCGACGAGACCGACCGGCTGCTCGAGCGCTTTCGCGCGATGCTGCGCATCTCCGAGATCGGTACGCTGAGCCGGCGCGGCGGCTTTGCCGTGGTCGACGTCGCGGCATTGCTGCGCGACGTGTGCGAACTCTACGAGCCGCTCGCCGAAGCCGTCGACGTGTCGTTCGAACTCGACGCGGCACCGGTCGACGGCATTCATGGCGACCGCGCATTGCTGTTCGAGGCGTTCAGCAATCTCGCGGACAACGCCATCAAGTTCACGCCGCCGGGTGGCCGCGTGCGCGCCGTACTCCGCGCGACGCCGGGCGGCCCGCTCGTCCGGTTCGAGGACACCGGGCCCGGCATCCCGCCCGGCGAGCGCGACGCGGTGCTCGAACGCTTCTATCGCGGCGAGCATACGCGTCATGTGAAAGGCTCGGGGCTCGGGTTGAGCATCGTATCGGCGGTGATGCACGTGCACGGTTTCGCGCTGCGGATCGGCGATGCGCAGCCGGCTGGTGCGGCGATTACGGTCGAATGCTGGCCGCGCTCGCTGGCATGACGGCGCCGGGGAACGGTCGATGCGCATCCTGCTGATTGCTCAGCCGCATCCGGAGGCGGCGCGGCTCGACAAGGCATTTCGCGAGAGCACACACGGCGTCGAGCGCGTCGGGGAATGGCGCGACGGCTGCTTCGCGGCGACGCAGGACCGGTTCGATGCAATCGTGATCGTTGCGCCCGACGCGGCTGACGGCCCGGCGGTCCTCGATGCATTGCCGCGACTCGCCGGATCGGCCGCAGGCGCGACGATCGCCGCGATCGTCGCCGGTGCAACACCGACACAGCGCGCACGGATGCTGCAGGCCGGCTGCGACGTGTGCCTTGCCCATCCGTGTTCGTTCGTGGAATTGCACGAGCGTTTGCGCGCGCTGTGGCGCCGCGCAGGCGTCATCGAGATGCGCGAGTCGGTTCGGCTCGACACGGCGACGCGCGCCCTCGAAGAGGGGGGCCGGAGGCTGGCGCTCAGCGCACGGGAATTCCGTCTCGTCGAATGCCTGCTGCGCGCATCGGGGCGACCGGTCGGGCGCGATGCCGTGCTGCGTTACGCATGGGGCGATGCCGACATCGAACCCGAAACGGTCAATGCGCTGGTCGTCCGGCTGCGGCGCAAGCTGGCCGCGCACGCCTTTTCCGCGCGCATCGAAACGGTTGCGCGATTCGGGTTCAGGTTCGACTCGGGCGCATGACGGTGCGGAATCGCGCCACGTTCGTGGACGGCAGGCGTGCCGCGCGTCGCGCGGCCTGCCCGGTCGCGTGCGGTCAGTGCGAATAGAGTTCGCGATTGAGTTGCGCGAGCTGGCCGTCGCGTTCGGCATGGACGAGTTCGCGATAGACCTGCGCACGCGTCAGCGGCGTTGCCTGCGGCGTATTCCATGCAGCGTGTGGCGACGACGGTGCGGGCGTCTGCGGCGCGGTGGCCGCGTTGGGCTGCGTTGCGCCGGCCCGGCCGGGCAGCGCGACGCAGAGGGCGGAGAGGAGGATGGCGAATATCGATGTCTTCATGGCGTGGTCCTTTTCGTATGGCAGCGGCCGGTGCCGCGTGTGCGATGCCGGCCGGAAACACGTTATCGGGCGCGGACTTCCAGGCGCCCGGCGCGCCGATGAAGAAACGTTCATGAACGCGCGTCGCGCCAGCCGCCGCCGAGCGCGCGCACGAGCCCGACGGATGCCTGCAGGCGTCGCGCATCGGCATCGAGCGACGCGATCTGCGTATCGAGTTCGGTCGTCTGCGCGGTGACCACGTCGAGATAGCTGACGGCACCGTCGCGATAGCGCGACATCGCAAGCGCAAGCGAATGCCGGGCCGCGACGAGCGCCGCGTCGTCCTGGCCGGATTCGTCGCCAAGGCGGTGCAGCAGCGCGAGATCGTCCTCGACTTCACGAAACGCCTGCAGCACGATGGCCCGGTAGCGCGCACCCTGTTCGGCAAACTGCGCACGGGCTTTGCGTACGCCGGCGGCGCGCAGGCCGCCATCGAATAGCGTCATCGCGAGGCGCGGCCCGATCGACCAGATCTCGTTCGGTGCGGCGAGCCACGGCGAAAACGTGTCGCTCTGGAAGCCGGCGTCGAGGCCGAGCGACAGGTCCGGGAAATACGCGGCGCGCGCGACGCCGATCCGTGCGTTCGCGGCCGCGACGCGGCGTTCCGCGGCGGCAATGTCCGGGCGGCGTTCGAGCAGCGTCGACGCGAATCCGGTCGGAATCGACGGAACGCGCGGCAGCGCGGCGACGGGCGGCAGCGAGAACGTCGACGCGGATACGCCGACGAGCGCGGCGATCGCGTGCTCGTCGAGCGCACGGCGCGCGGCGATGTCGGACGCGCGCGCCTGTGCGAGCGCGAGCTGGGTTTGCGCACGCGAAACGTCGAGTCCCGATGCGAGGCCGCCGCGATGGCGGCTGACCGTCAGTTGCCACGCGCGGCGGTACGTGTCGATCGTTTGCGCCAGCGTATCCGCTTCGCGGTCGAGCCCCGCGAGATCGAAATAGGTGCTGGCGACGGCGGCCTGCAGGCTGAGCCGGACGGAGGCGAGGTCGTCGCCGGCCGCCTGAGCGTCGTCGCGGCCGGCCGCGACCGTGTTGCGGACCTTGCCCCACAGATCGACGTCGTAGCCGAGCCCCGCTTCGAGCGTGTTCGACTCGTAGATGTCGGGCTGGCCGCTGCCTCGCAGCGGCCGGCGCGCGGATTGCCGGTCGCGGTCGGTCTCGGCATCGATGCCCAGGGTCGGCAGCAATGCCGCATGCGCCTCGTCGAACAGCGCGGTGGCTTCGTCGTGCCGCGCGACGGCGGCGGCGAGGTCGGGGTTCGCACGCGCGACGAGCGGCTCGAGCCGGTCGAGCGTCGTGTCGCCGTATACGCGCCACCAGCCGTCGCGCGGCAGGCGGTCGGCCGGCGCGGCATCGACCCACGGGCCCGTTTCGCGAAAGGCGGCCGGAAGCGGAACGGCCGGCGCGCGATAGGCCGGCGCCAGCGAACAGCCGGCGAGCAGGGCGACGCTGCCCAGCAACCCGGCGAGCAGACGGTCAGCCATGCGCACGCTCCATCGTCGCGGCGCTCGCGATGCGCACGGGGTCGCCGTCCGCGAGCGAATCGGGCGGATTGTCGATCACGCGGTCGCGGGCTGCGAGCCCCGATGCGATCTCGACGCGCGTGCCGAGATCGGTCGCGATCGATACGTTGCGCAGCCGCGCATGCCCGCTCGCGTCGAGTACGGCGACTTGCAACCCGTCGTGGCGGAAGATCAGCGCGCTTGCGGGAATCGTCAGCGCATGCGCGGCATCGGCCACTGCGATTCGCACCTGCGCATATTCGCCCGGGAACAGCGTGCCTGCGGGGTTGGCGATCGAGAACTGCGCGAGCAGCGTGCCGGAAGCCGGATCGATCGACTGCGCGGAATCCGCGAGCGTGGCGTCGAACGTCGCGCCCGGGCGTTCGGGCACGCTCAGCGCGACGTGCATGCCCGCCCGGATCGCGCCCGCATCGTCTTGCGGCACGTGCACGTAGAGCCGCAGCCGCCGTGCGTCCGAGACGGTGAACAGTTCGGCGCCGTTGCCGCTGCCCGCGTCGATCAGTGCGCCGACATCGGTCTTGCGGGCGGTCACGACGCCGTCGAACGGCGCGGCGAGCCGCTTGAACGATTCGAGCGCCTGGAGCCGCCGCACGTTGGCGGTGCTTGCCGCGACGGCCGCGCGTTTGGCGTCGAGGTCGCTGCGTTTCTCGTCGGCCTCCTGCCGCGACACGGAATCCTGTGCGAGCATCTCGGCCCAGCGCGCGGCCGTGACGGCCGCAAGCCGCTCGTTCGCGTTCGCGCTCTGCAGGTCGGCGCGTGCCTGCTGCAGCTGCTGGTCGAGATCGGGCGTGTCGATCGACGCGAGCAACTGGCCGGCCTTGACGTGCGCGCCGATGTCGGCGTACCACGCATGCAGGTAGCCGGGCACGCGCGCGTAGATCGGTGCGTCGACATACGCATCGAGGCGGCCGGGCAGCACCAGCGCATCGGCGGCGGCCGGCTGCGGCGCGACCGTCGCGACGGTCGGGATCGCCTGCTGCGCGGTCCACGCGGCGATCGCGCGCGCGTCGTGCGCGCGTGCGACGAGGCCGGCTGCCGCGGCGGCGAGCGCGGCGATCACGCTCGCGATCGCGAGCGGCTTCAGGTAGCGCGGCGTACCGGGGGGACGGATTTCGAATTCAGTGGACATGTTGTTCTCCCGGAGTGAGGGACAGGGATTCGGAGCGGGGCGCGCGATCGCGCCGGTGGACGAGGCTGAACACGACGGGCACGAACACCAGCGTCGCGACGGTCGCGCACAGCAGGCCGCCGATGACCGCACGACCGAGCGGGGCGTTCTGTTCCCCGCCGTCGCCGAGACCGAGGGCCATCGGCGCCATGCCGATGATCATCGCGAGCGCCGTCATCATCACGGGCCGAAAGCGCGTGAAACCGGCCTCGAGCGCGGCGACGGCCGCGTCGGCGGTGTGTGCGAGCCGTTCGCGCGCGAAGGTCACGACGAGGATGCTGTTCGCGGTCGCGACACCCATGCACAGGATCGCGCCCGTCAACGCCGGGACCGACAGCGGCGTGCGTGTGACGAACAGCATCCAGACGATGCCGGCGAGCGCCGCGGGCAGTCCGCTCACGATCACGAACGCGTCTCGCCACGAGTGGAAGTTCACGACGATCAGCAGGTAGATCAGCAGGACCGCACCGGCGAGGCCGGCGAGCAGCCCGCCGAATGCGCTGTTCATCGTCTGCACCTGGCCGCGCACGGTCACGCGCGATCCCTTCGGCAGGTCGGCGGCGCTCGCCCGCAGCACGCGGTCGATGTCCGTGCTGACCGCGCCGAGATCGCGGCCCTGCGTCGTCGCGAAAATGTCGAACAGCGGCGCGATGTCGTAGTGCGACACGACCGCGTCGGTCTGGCCGCGCACGATCGTCGCGAGGCCGCCGAGCAGTTGCGGGGCGCCCGAGCGGCCCGTGACGGGCAGCGCGCGCAGGTCCGACAGCGACGTCATCCGGTACTGCGGCGTCTGCGCGACGATCGGATAGGACACGCCGTTGTGCGGATCGAGCCAGTAGGTCGGCGACACCTGGCTCGTGCCGGACAGGCTCGCCACCACGGCGTTGGTGACATCCTGCTCGGTGATGCCGAGCTGCGCGGCGCGTGCGCGGTCGACCGATACCGTGAACTGCGGATAGGTCGACGCCTGTTGCACGCGCGCGTCGGCGACGCCCGGCACCGTCCGGATGCGCCGCAGCAGCTCGGTCGCATAGGCGCGGTTGGCGGCACGGTCGGGGCCGGTCACCTGCACGTCGATCGGCGCGGGCGCGCCGAAGTTGAGGATCTGGCTCACGATGTCGGCGGGCAGGAACGAGAACGCCACGCCCGGAAACGCGTGCGGCAGCACGGTGCGCAACCGCTTCACGTAGTCGGCCGTCGGCGCGTGGTCGCCCGCGAGCGACACGAGGATGTCGCCGTCCTGCGGACCGATCGTGCCGCTGTTGCTGTACGTGAGGTTGATCCCGCTGTTCGGCAAACCCATGTTGTCGACGATGCTCGCGAGCGCGTGCGGCGGCACGACGCCGCGCACCGTGTGCTCGACGCGGTCGAACAGCGCGGCGGTCTCCTCGATGCGCGTGCCGATCGGTGCGCGCACGTGGATCGCGATTTCGCCCGCGTCGACCGACGGGAAGAAGTTGCGGCCGAGCCACGGCACCAGCACGAACGACAGCGCGACCGCGGCGAGGAACAGCATGACGAAGCGTGCGCGATGGGCGAGTGCGAGGCCGAGCACGACACGATAGCCTGCGCGCAGTGCCGCGAAGCGGCGCTCGAACCCCTGCTGGAACGCGACGAGCGGATTGCGTGCGCGCGATGGCGGGAACGGTGCGCCGTGCGGCGCGAGCACGGCCGCCGGATGCGCGGCATGCGGCCGCAACAGGTAACGGGCCATCATCGGCACGAACGTGCGGGACAGCACGAACGACGCGATCATCGCGAAGATCACGGCCTCGGCCATCGGCACGAACAGGAAGCGGGCCACGCCGTCGAGCAGCAGCATCGGCACGAACACGATGCAGATGCACAGCAGCGACACGAAGGCCGGTGCGACGATCTGCGACGCGCCGTCGAGGATCGCGCTGCGCACGTCCTTGCCCTGTTCGAGATGCCAGTTGACGTTCTCGATCGTGACGGTCGCATCGTCGACGAGAATGCCGACAGCGAGCGCGAGCCCGCCGAGCGTCATCACGTTGAGCGTCTCGCCCGCGGCGGCGAGTGCGGCGATCGCCGCCAGCACCGCGAGCGGAATGGATGCGGCGATGATCAGCGTCGAGCGCCAGCTGCCGAGGAACAGCAGGATCATCGCGGAGGTGAGCGCGGCGGCGATCAGGCCTTCGCGCGCCACGCCGCTCACGGCGCCCTTGACGAACACGGACTGGTCGCCCATCACGACGAGCCTGAGCGACGGCGGCAGCGTCGCCTCGACGCGCGGCAACTGCGCCTTGACGCCGGCGATGATGTCGAGCGTCGACGCCGAGCCGCTTTTCAGCACGCTCATCAGCACCGCGCGGCGGCCGTCGACGCGCACGATATTGCCCTGCGGCGGAAAACCGTCGCGGACGTGCGCGACGTCGCGCATGAAGATCACTGCACCGTTCACGGTCCGGATCGGCAGCGCATTGAGCTCGTCGATCGTCAGCGGGCTGTCGTTGAGCCGGATGTTGTATTCGAAGCGGCCGATCTTCTGCGTGCCGGCCGGGATGATCTGGTTCTGCTGCGCGAGCGCGGTCGCGACGTCCTGCGCGGACAGCCCCTTCGCCTGCAGCGCCTGCGGATCGAGGTCGATCTGCACCTGGCGTATCTTGCCGCCATACGGCGACGGAATCGCGACGCCCGCGACGGACAGCAGCTGCGGCCGGATCACGTTGGTCGCGTAGTCGCCGAGCTGCTGCTCGTTGAGCGTGTCGCTCGTCAGCGCGAGCTGCAGCACGGGCACGGTCGACGCGTTGTAGTTGAGGATCTGCGGCGGCGTGGTGCCGGGCGGCATCTGCTTGAGCACGGTCTGCGAGATCGACGTGACCTGTGCCGTGGCCGTGCGGATGTCGACGCTCGGCTGGAAGAAGATCTTGACGATCCCGAAGCTGCGGAACGACTGCGACTCGATGTGCGCGACGTCGTTGACCGTGGTGCCGAGCGTGCGTTCGTAATACGTGACGATGCGCCCCGACATGTCGGCCGGCTGCAGGCCCGCGTAGTTCCACACGACGCTGATGACCGGAATCCGGATGTCGGGAAAGATGTCGGTCGGCGTGCGCAGTGCCGCGAGCGGTCCTGCGATCAGGATCAGCAGCGCGAGGACGATGAAGGTGTAGGGGCGCGCGAGCGCGAGTCGGACGAGTTTCAGCATCGGCGAGGTCTCCGCCGGCGCGGGGCGCCGGCCTGTCAGCGAGGTGCCGAAGCGTGGCGGGAACCCGGTTCGGCTCGCGCAGTGTGCGTGGCGCCGCTTAACGCCGGGCGCGGACCAGGATGAAAGATGTTTTAGGAACGGTCGCGGCGAGGGCCGGCCGGCGCCGATTGTTACAAGACGTTAGCGCACGCTTCCCGTTGCGATGCCGCGCATCAGTTCTTACAAACTTGAAATATGCGGGGATGGTGCTTGCCGTTATAGTCGAATCACCACATGACACAATCAGAAGAGGAATCCATGAAGACCTTGCGTGTTGCCTCGCTCTTGACCGGTATGACGGCCTTGCTCGTGTCGGGCGCAGCAATGGCGGGCGTCAATGTCGGGATCAACGTCGGCGTGCCGGCACCGGTTTACGTCGCGCCCGCGCCCGTGTATGCGCCGCCGCCGCCGGTCATCTATCAGCCGGCGCCGGTGTATGCACCTGCGCCCGTGTATGCGCCTGCGCCGGCGATCATAATCGGCTGGCACGGCGATCGCTACTGGGACGGCCGCCGCTACTGGGGCCGCGACGAGTGGTATCGCCACCATGGCCGCGGCTGGGGCGGCGATCGCGATCGTGGTCACTGGGATCATGGCCGCCACAACGGCTGGCGCTGATCGACACGCCGCGCCCGCGTGACGCGGGCGCGGCGTCCGTTCGTGAAGAAACCGCCCGCGTGGCGGTTTTCTTTTGGCTCGAAGGATTGAATGGGTAGAATCGTCACACGTTACTACCCTCATTCGACCGACAGGGCCTCTATGACGAAGGGTTCGCCCCGGGCCGCCATCGCGCGCGTCCGCTTCGGCGCGCTGCATGCCGCACGGGCCGCCGGCCGCGTTGCCGCGGTGTTTGCGATGCAGGCGGCGTTTGCCGCGACGGCCGCGCACGCGGCCTACGCGATTGCGCAGTACGGCGAGCCGAAGTATCCGCCGGGCTTCAAGCATTTCGACTACGTCAACCCCGATGCGCCGAAGGGCGGCACGCTCGTGCTCGCGAACCCGAGCCGGCTGACGTCGTTCGACAAGTTCAATCCGTTCACGATGCGCGGCAACCCCGCGCCCGGCATCGACATGCTGTTCGAGAGCCTGGCGACGGGCAGCTCGGACGAACCGGCCTCCGCGTACGGGCTGCTTGCCGACGATATCGACATCGCGCCCGACCGCCGCTCCGTCACGTTCCACCTGAATCCTCGCGCGCGCTTCTCGAACGGCGACGCCGTCACGGCCGACGACGTCAAGTTTTCGTTCGACACGCTGAAGAGCAAGCTGGCCGCGCCGCAGTTCGGCGCGTATTTCGCTGAGATCGCGAAGGCCGTGGTCGTCGACCCGGCCACCGTGCGCTTCGAGTTCCGCAGCGCGAATCGCGAGCTGCCGCTGATCGCCGGCGGCGTGCCGGTGTTCTCGCGCAAGTGGGGATTGCGGGCGGACGGCTCGCGCATCCCGTTCGACCATCTCGCGTTCGAGCAGCCGATCGGCAGCGGCCCGTACCTGATCGAGCGCTACGACAACGGCCGCACGATCACCTACCGGCGCAACCCCGCGTACTGGGGCGCCGACCTGCCGGTGCGGGTCGGCACCCACAACTTCGAGCGGATCGTCTACAAGCTGTACGGCGACGGCGTCGCGAGGCTCGAGGCGTTCAAGGCCGGCGAATACGATGTGCTCGTCGAGTACATCGCGCGCAACTGGGCGCGACGCGACGTCGGCAAGCGTTTCGACAGCGGCGAGCTCGTCAAGCGCGAATTCCGCCAGCACAACGGCGCGGGCATGCAGGGCTTCTTCATGAACCTGCGCCGGCCGCTGTTCCGCGACGTGCGCGTGCGCCAGGCGCTCGATCTCGCATTCGACTTCGAATGGCTGAACCGGCAACTGTTCTACAGCGCCTATACGCGTCTCGACAGCTATTTCGCCGACACCGACCTGCAGGCGACCGGCACGCCGGGCGCAGGCGAGCTGAAGCTGCTGGAGCCGCTGCGCGCGCAGCTCGACCCGGCCGTGTTCGGCCCGATGGTCACGCAGCCGGACACGAACCCGCCGGGCTCGCTGCGCGCGAACCTGCTGAAGGCGCGCGCGCTGCTCGCACAGGCCGGCTGGACCTATCGCGACGGCGCACTGCGCAATGAGAAGGGCGAGCCGTTCACGTTCGAGATCCTCGACGATGCGGGCGGCGCGATGGAAGGTGTCGTGACCGCCTACCGGCGCAATCTGGCAAAGCTCGGCATCGACGCACGCTTTCGCACGGCCGACTACGCGCTGCTGCAAAAGCGCCTCGACGCGTTCGACTACGACATGACGACGGTCCGCCTGCCGGGCGTGCAGGTGCCGGGCGCCGAGCAGTTCTCGCGCTACGGCAGCAAGTTCGCCGACGAACCGGGCTCCGACAACATCATCGGGCTGAAGTCGCCGGCCGTCGACGCGCTGCTGCATGCGCTCGGCACCGCGCAGTCGCGCGACGAACTGCTCGACGCGACGCACGCGCTCGACCGCGTGCTGATGCACGGCTACTACGCGGTCCCGCAGTGGTACAGCACGACGCATCGGATCGCGTACAAGCGCACGCTCGCCTATCCGCAGACGCTGCCGCTGTACTATTCGGCCGAGGGCTGGGTCGTGTCGACCTGGTGGGCGAAGCCCGCTCACTGACCCGCGCCGGCCCTTCGTCCAACCCAGCCTACCGATCACGAGTCGACGCCCTATGTGGAGCTACATCCTCAAACGCCTGCTGCTGATGATCCCGACGCTCGTCGGCGTGCTGACCCTCACGTTCGCAGTGACCCAGTTCGTGCCGGGCGGCCCGGTCGAGCAGGCCGTGCAGGAGTTGCGCAAGGGCGCGACGGAGCAGGGCGCGGTGCCGTTCGGGATGCGTGCGCACACCGGCGTCGACGCGCAGCAGCTCGCGCAGCTCAAGGCGCTGTACGGTTTCGACAAGCCGCCGCTCGAGCGCTACTGGCTGATGCTGAAGCGCTTCGCGCGCTTCGATCTCGGCGACAGCTACTTCCGCCACCAGAGCGTGTGGTCGCTGATCGTGCAGAAGCTGCCCGTGTCGATCAGTATCGGGCTGTGGACGTTTTTCCTCACGTATCTCATATCGGTGCCGCTCGGCATCGCGAAGGCCGTGCGCAACGGTTCGCCGTTCGACGTCGCGACGAGCCTCGTCGTGCTCGTCGGCTATGCGATCCCGGGCTTCGTGCTCGGCGTGCTGCTGCTCGTGCTGTTCGGCGGCGGCTCGTTCTGGCAGCTCTTTCCGCTGCGTGGCCTCACGTCGGACAATTTCGCCGAGCTGTCGCTCGTCGGCAAGGTGCTCGACTACCTGTGGCACATCGCGCTGCCGATCACGGCGTCGGTCGTCGGCAGCTTCGCGGTCATCACGATGCTCACGAAGAATGCGTTCCTCGACCAGATCCGCCGGCAATACGTGCTGACCGCGCGCGCGAAGGGGCTCTCCGAGCGCAGCGTGCTGTGGAAGCACGTGTTCCGCAATGCGATGCTGCCGCTGATCGTCGGTTTCCCGGCCGCGTTCATCGGCGCGTTCTTCACCGGCAGCCTGCTGATCGAGACGCTGTTCTCGCTCGACGGCCTCGGGCTGCTGTCGTACGAGTCGGTGGTGCGCCGCGATTACCCGGTCGTGCTCGGCACGCTGTACCTGTTCACGCTGATCGGGCTCGCGACCAAGCTGATTTCCGACCTTTGTTATGTGTGGGTCGATCCACGCATTCAATTCGACAACCTGGAGCGCTGACATGAAACCGTCCGTCTGCATGCCCGGCGTCACCGGGCGAGGTGCGCGATGAACCGGGCCGTCGTGTCGTCCCGCATCGATGTGGCGCGCGCGCGCGTGTCGCCGTCTCCCGCGCGTCGCGTATGGCAGCGCTTCCGGCAGCAGCGCCTCGGCTACTGGAGCTTCGTGATCTTCGTCGTCGCGTTCGCCGCGAGCCTTGCGGCGCCGCTGTGGTCGAACGACAAGCCGCTCGTCGTGCGCTACGACGGCCAATACTATTTCCCGCTGTTCCATGCGTACCCGGAGACGACCTTCGGCGGCGATTTCCCGGCGCCGGCCGACTATCTCGATCCGTATGTGCGCAAGCGGCTCGAGGCGCCCGGCAACTTCGTCGTCTACCCGCCGAACCGCTATTACTACGACACGCTGAACTACTTCTCGAACGTGCCGAACCCGGCGCCGCCGTCGCGCCAGAACTGGCTCGGCACCGACGCGCAGGGGCGCGACCTGCTCGCGCGGCTCGTGTACGGGTTCCGCGTGTCGGTCGAGTTCGGGCTGATCCTGACCGTGATCGGCACGCTGCTCGGGATCGCCGCCGGCGCCGTGCAGGGCTTCTTCGGCGGACGCATCGACATCGTCGGGCAGCGGCTGATCGAGATCTGGAGTTCGCTGCCCGAGCTGTACCTGCTGATCATTTTCGCGTCGATCTTCGAGCCGAGCTTCCTGCTGCTGATCGTGCTGCTGTCGCTGTTCGGCTGGATCGGGCTGGCCGACTACGTGCGCGCGGAATTCCTGCGCAACCGCACGCAGGACTACGTGCGCGCGGCGCGCGCGATGGGGCTCACGAACTGGCAGATCATCTGGCGCCACGTGCTGCCGAACAGTCTCACGCCGGTGATCACGTTCCTGCCGTTCCGGATGAGCGGGGCGATCCTCGCGCTGACGAGCCTCGATTTCCTCGGGCTCGGCGTGCCGCCGCCGACGCCGAGCCTCGGCGAGCTGCTCGCGCAGGGCAAGGGCAACCTCGACGCATGGTGGATCTCGCTGTCGACGTTCGGCGTGCTGGTCGCGACGCTGCTGCTGCTGACCTTCATGGGCGACGCGCTGCGCAATGCGCTCGACACGCGGATCGCCGATTCGATACGCGCGGCGGGAGGCCAGCGATGAGCGAAACGGTCGTATCGAAGCACGACGAGCCGCTGCTGTCGCTCGAACGTCTGCATGTGCGCTTCGGCGACACGGTCGCGGTGGACGACGTGACGCTCGCGATCGGCCGCGGCGAGCGCGTCGCGCTGGTCGGCGAGTCGGGGTCGGGCAAGAGCGTGACCGCGCTGTCGATCCTGCGGCTGCTGAGCGACGCCGACGTGAGCGGCGCGATCCGCTTCGCGGGGCAGGATCTTGCGGCCAAGAGCGAGCGAGAGATGCGCGGGCTGCGCGGCTCGGACATCGCGATGATCTTCCAGGAGCCGATGACGGCGCTCAATCCGCTGTATACGATCGGCGTGCAGATCGGCGAGACGATCGTGCTGCACGACGGCGTATCGGCCATCGAGGCGCGCAAGCGCGCGATCGCGCTGCTCGCGCGCACGGGCATCGCGGAACCCGACAAGCGCGTCGACAGCTACCCGCACCAGTTGTCGGGCGGGCAGCGGCAGCGCGCGATGATCGCAATGGCGCTCGCGTGCCGGCCGCGGTTGTTGCTCGCCGACGAGCCGACCACCGCGCTCGATGTGACGATCCGCGCGCAGATCGTCGACCTGCTGCTGGAACTGCAGCGCGAGGAAGCGGAAAAGCGCGGGATGGCGATCCTGCTGATCACGCACGACCTGAATCTGGTGCGGCACTTCGCCGACCGCGTCGCGGTAATGGAGCAGGGCCGGCTCGTCGAGAGCGGGCCGGTCGAGCGGATCTTCGCGGAACCCGAGCATCCGTATACGCAGCGGCTGCTGAACAGCCGGCCGCAACGCACGGTCGCGCCGGTGATGCCGATCGCGCCCGTCGTGCTCGACGCGCGCCATGTGAGCGTGCAGTTCGCACGCAAGCGGCTGGGTTTCGCGGGCTGGTTCGGCACGGTGCCCGTGACGGCCGTCGCGGACGTGTCGGTGTCGGTGCGACAGGGCGAAACGCTCGGCATCGTCGGCGAATCGGGGTCCGGGAAATCGACGCTCGCGATGGCGTTGCTCGGGCTGCAGAAGACGGCCGGCGGCGAGATCGAATTCCAGGGGCGCGCGCTGTCGACCTATCGCGGCCGCGAACAGACCGCGCTGCGCTCGAACATGCAGGTCGTCTTTCAGGATCCGTTCAGTTCGCTTTCGCCGCGTCACACGATCGAACGGATCGTCGGCGAGGGGCTCGAGCTGCATCGCCCGGAAATGACGCCCGATGCGCGCCGCGCGAAGTCGCTCGCGGTGCTGCGCGAAGTCGGCCTCGACCGCACGGTATTGCACCGCTATCCGCACGAATTCTCGGGCGGGCAGCGCCAGCGGATCGCGATCGCGCGCGCGCTGGTGCTGGAGCCGCGCATCCTGATCCTCGACGAGCCGACTTCCGCGCTCGACGTGTCGATCCAGCAGCAGGTGCTGAAACTGCTCGCGAATTTGCAACAGAAATACAACCTCGGCTATGTATTCATCAGCCACGATCTGGAGGTGATCGGCGCGATGGCGCACCGCGTCGCGGTGATGCAGGACGGCGCCGTCGTCGAGTCGGGAGACGTCGCCGACATCTTCACCAGACCGTCACATCCTTACACACAAAAGCTGTTGAAAGCGGTCTGGAAAGCGTGATAGGCGTCCAATGGTCTGATCATCTCGATTGTATTTTTTAATTTGTTTTGACAAACGATTACGCGCTGGCTAGTATCGACCGAAATTTTCCGCCAATCAGCTGATTTTTAAGCATATTCCATCGACCAATGCAGCATCGATCCCTGACCCAGGCATGCGCGCGCACCATCGCCGGGCTGTTCATCGGCGCCCTGTTCGCAGCAGCTCCCGGCGCGTTCGCCGACGAAGTCAGCAGTTTTAACCAGAATGTCACGAATTCGACTCAAATCGGGTCGGGTTCCTCCGTCCAGCAGACCAGTGCCCAGCCGTCGGGCGGCGGCGCGAAGTCGTTCCTCGCCGGCATGGCGGGCAAGGCAGGCGACGTCGTCGTCGGCGCGCTGAACATGATCGGCGTGCGTTATCGCTGGGGCGGCAACTCGCCGGATTCGGGCCTCGACTGCAGCGGCTTCGTCCGCTACGTGTTCCAGGACACGCTCGGCATGTCGCTGCCGCGTCGCGCGGAAGAGATGAGCCGGGTCGGCGAGAAGGTGAGCATGAGTAACCTCAAGCCGGGCGACCTCGTGTTCTTCAACACGATGCGCCGCACGTTCTCGCACGTCGGCATCTATATCGGCGACAACAAGTTCGTGCATTCGCCGTCGACGGGCAGCACCGTTCGCGTCGACGATCTCGACAGCGGCTATTGGGAAAAGCGTTTTACCGGCGCGCGCCGGCTCGAGTCGGAGTTCCCGATGAAGGCCGAGGATCTGCGTCAGCGCGTGCGCGCGACGATCGGCGACGATTCGGCGAGCGGCAACAACTGACGTTCGCCGGTCAGCCGGACCGGATCGAAAAAACCCTGTCACCGAAAGGCGGCAGGGTTTTTTGTTTTGGGGCCGGCGCAGGCAGCGACGCGGAAGTCGTTCCGCAGGTCGCGGGGCGGCGGCGCGCGCCGTCCCGTCCCGCGACCGGCGTGCTTCTTACGCGGCGGCTACGCCCCGCGCCGCCGCGAGCTTGCGCTGCAGTTCCGGCATGATGCGCGCGACCGCTTCCTCGCCTGCGAGAATCGCCGCGTTGCGCTGGTTGAAGTCGCTGCCGCCCATGGCCGCAAGGTTCGGGCGGATCACGACGTCCGCGTATTTGTCGAGCTCGTAGGTCTTGATCGTCTGGCCCATGATCGTGAAGGTCTGCAGCAGCATCTCGATCGGGTTGCTGGTCGCCGCGCCGTCCGGCCGGGACGAGATGTCGACCGCGATCACGAAGCTCGCGCCCATCTTGCGCGCGTACGACGCGGGCACCGGGCTCACGAGGCCGCCGTCGACGTATTCGCGGTTGCCGATCTTCACCGGTTCGAACACCGACGGCACGCTGCACGACGCACGCACCGCGAGCCCCGTGTTGCCTTGCTGGAACAGGATCGGCTGGCCGCTCTGCAGATCCGTCGCGACGATGCCGAGCGGCTTCGCCATCTTCTCGATCGGCCGGTTGTTGAGCGACTTGTTCAGGAAGTTCTGCAGTGCGACACCCTGCAGGAGGCCGCGCGAGCGGAACGGCAGCGCCCAGTCGCTGATCGCGGCCTGGTCCATGTCGAGCGCGATCTTGTTGATCTGCAGCGCGCTCATGCCCGACGCATAGAGTGCGCCGACCACCGAGCCCGCGCTCGTGCCCGCGACGATCTCGATCGGGATGCCGCGCGCCTCGAGCGCCTTCAGCACGCCGATGTGCGAGAAGCCGCGCGCGGCGCCGCCGCCGAGCGCGATGCCGATCTTCACGGGCTTCTCGTTCGGCTGCGCGGGGTTGGAGGCGTTGTCGGGACGGGATTTGCCGCCGAACGACGTACACGCGGCGAGGCTGGCGGACGCGCACGCGATCGTGAAATGGCGGCGCGACAGGCGAGGGGACGACATCGAATGGTTCTCCGGCGGCTTGGCGGCGGGTTACACGGCCCGCGGCGGCGATAGGTTCCGAGCGGCCGCGCGGCAGGTTCCGTGCGACCGGCGCCGCGCCGGCTGGCGGCCGCGGCGCGCACATCATAAAGCAAGCGGTGCGCTTGGCGCGATGTCAGGCGCGAGTATAATTCCGGCTTCTTTCCCGTTCCGGGCGTCGCCGGCCCCGTTGCTGTCCGGGCTGCCGCCGTCGATCCCGCGTCGAATCATTCATGCGCCCCAGGCGTTCGAGTTACCGTTTATGACCCGTCCTGTCCGTACCCGCTTCGCGCCGAGTCCCACCGGCTTCATCCACCTCGGCAACATCCGCTCCGCACTCTATCCGTGGGCGTTCGCCCGCAAGATGAAGGGCACGTTCGTGCTGCGCATCGAGGATACCGACGTCGAGCGCTCGTCGCAGGAAGCGGTCGATGCGATCCTCGAAGGGATGCAGTGGCTCGGTCTGGATTTCGATGAAGGCCCGATCTACCAGATGCAGCGGATGGACCGCTATCGCGAGGTGCTCGCGCAGATGCTCGAGAAGGGCCTCGCGTACCCGTGCTACATGTCGGCCGAGGAACTCGACGCGCTGCGCGAACGCCAGCGCGAGGCCGGCCTGAAGCCGCGCTACGACGGCACGTGGCGCCCGGAGCCCGGCAAGGTGCTGCCCGAGCCGCCGGCCGGCGTGAAGCCCGTGCTGCGCTTCCGCAATCCGTTGACCGGCACGGTCGTGTGGGACGATGCCGTGAAGGGGCGCGTCGAGATCTCGAACGAGGAACTCGACGACCTCGTGATCGCGCGCCCGGACGGCACGCCGATCTACAACTTCTGCGTGGTGGTGGACGACATGGACATGGGCATCACGCACGTGATCCGTGGCGACGACCACGTGAACAACACGCCGCGCCAGATCAACATCCTGAATGCGCTCGGCGGCGAGGCGCCCGTCTATGCGCACCTGCCGACCGTGCTGAACGAGCAGGGCGAGAAGATGAGCAAGCGGCATGGCGCGATGAGCGTGATGGCGTATCGCGATGCGGGCTTCCTGCCTGAAGCGGTCGTCAACTATCTCGCGCGCCTCGGCTGGTCGCACGGCGACGCGGAGATCTTCTCGCGCGAGCAGTTCGTCGAATGGTTCGATCTCGAGCATCTCGGCAAGTCGCCCGCGCAGTACGACCACAGCAAGCTGAGCTGGCTGAACGCGCATTACATCAAGGAAGCCGACAACGCGCGCCTCGCCGCGCTCGCGAAGCCGTTCCTCGACGCGCTCGGCATCGACGACGCGGCGCTCGCGACGGGCCCGGCGCTCGACGCCGTGGTCGGCCTGATGAAGGATCGCGCGACGACGGTCAAGGAGATCGCGGAAGGCGCCGCGATGTTCTACCGCGTGCCGGCACCGGAAGCCGACGCGCTCGCGCAGCACGTGACCGATGCGGTGCGGCCGGCACTGGCCGATCTCGTCGTCGCGCTGAAGGCGGCCGACTGGACGAAGGAAGCGGTGTCCGCTGCGCTGAAGGCGACGCTCGGCACGCACAAGCTGAAGATGCCGCAACTCGCGATGCCGGTGCGCCTGCTGGTGGCCGGTACGACGCACACGCCGTCGATCGATGCGGTGCTGGTGCTGTTCGGTCGCGACGTCGTGGTGTCGCGCATCGAGGCCGCGCTGGCCTGAGGTTCGTGCGTGAGCGAAGCTGTCTGCGCGTGAGATCGCGGCAGCTTCGCAAAAAATTTCGCTCGAATCGCAAAAAGGGTATTTACAAGTTCAAAGTCGGTCCATATAATCTCATTTCTGTTCTGCAAGGGGGTATAGCTCAGCTGGGAGAGCGCTTGCATGGCATGCAAGAGGTCAGCGGTTCGATCCCGCTTACCTCCACCAACAGAACAAATTGGATTGATTTGCGAAGCAGTAGTTGTAGTAATAAATGCTTCACAGAATGATCTAAAGCAGTTAGAATTCCGGCCTTCGCTGTTGATGAGAAGTGAATAGCGAAAGTCAGACAGATCTGAAAAGATTTTGTCCCCTTCGTCTAGAGGCCTAGGACATCACCCTTTCACGGTGAGTACAGGGGTTCGAATCCCCTAGGGGACGCCAGATTCAGCGGCGTTTCGTAGAAGTGTCGCGAGGCTTGCAGGAACGTAACCGACGTCCTGCGGGTTGGGTAAGAAAGCTGGAGCGGTAGTTCAGTCGGTTAGAATACCGGCCTGTCACGCCGGGGGTCGCGGGTTCGAGTCCCGTCCGCTCCGCCAGAACGAAGCCCGTTCAAGACGTTTTTGAGCGGGCTTTTGTATTAAGGATGTAAGCAGTACGTTGTCCCCTTCGTCTAGAGGCCTAGGACATCACCCTTTCACGGTGAGTACAGGGGTTCGAATCCCCTAGGGGACGCCAAATTCAGCGGCGTTTCGTAGAAGTGCCGCAACGCTTGCAGGAACATGAACGATGTCCTGCAAGTGGGGTGAAGAAAGCTGGAGCGGTAGTTCAGTTGGTTAGAATACCGGCCTGTCACGCCGGGGGTCGCGGGTTCGAGCCCCGTCCGCTCCGCCAGAACGAAGCCCGTTCAAAGAACGTTTTTGAACGGGCTTTTGCATTAAGGATGTAAGCAGTACGTTGTCCCCTTCGTCTAGAGGCCTAGGACATCACCCTTTCACGGTGAGTACAGGGGTTCGAATCCCCTAGGGGACGCCAGATTTCGGCGTCGTTCGAACAAACGACGCGCCGGCAGGAAGCAACCGACGCCTGCCAGGCAAGCAGCAAGACTGGAGCGGTAGTTCAGTCGGTTAGAATACCGGCCTGTCACGCCGGGGGTCGCGGGTTCGAGTCCCGTCCGCTCCGCCAAACAAACGAAAGTGCCCGCCTTGTGCGGGCATTTTCGTTTGTGCGTCCGGTTGTTGCGCCCGTTCTCGGGCGCGTGACCGCGGAGCGGAGGAAGCCGCCTGCGCGGCTTCCGGCGGGACTCGAAGGGCTGCGCTTGCAAATCAGGCGCCGCGCCGCTACGAGAAATTCGCGATTGCATCCGCACGCGACTGCGCTATCGTGGCGGGATGCGTTCTTGACCCCTGCGCGATGCTCGATCCAACCGACCTGCGACTCCTGTATCAGCTCCGGCCAGCGGAGCCCGGCGATTTCCCGTTTGCCGAAGCGCTGACGCACGGCAACATGGGCGGCTACTACAAGCGCCATGGGCTCGTGTGGCGCAGCGACCTGTTCTATGCGAGCTGGCGCGAATCCGAGAACTTCATCCTCGAGGCCGACGGCGAGCGCATCGGCGTGCTGCGCGTGACCGAGGAAGGCGACTCGCTGCATATCCGCGATGTCCAGATCGCGGCCGGCCATCGCGGGCAGGGCGCCGGCACCTACATGCTCGACATGGCGCACCGCTGGGCACGTGCGCGCGGGCTGCACGAATTGCAGTTGCGCGTGTTCGTCGACAATCCCGCCGCGCGTCTCTACCTGCGCATGGGCTATCGGGTAGCCGGCCCGCGGCTCGCGCAACTCGGCTCGATCCGCCACATGGTGCGGCCGGTCTGAAGATCTGACGATCCGGAGCGCAGCGCTCAGCGGACGGCGTCGATCGCGTCGTCGTCCGGCGATTCGTCGTCCGCAATGCGGCCTTCCGCGCCGCGGTGCTCGTAGCCGCGCAGCATGAACGCGCGCGGGCTTTCGCCGAATGCACGGCGGAACATCGCCGAGAACGCGCTCTGGCTCTGGTAGCCGAGCTCGCGCGCGATATGCGACAGCGGGCGCCCCTGATTCAGCAGCGGGATCGCCCGCGCCAGCAGCGCCTGCTGGCGCCACTGCGAAAAGCTCACGCCCAGTTCCTGCTTGAAGAGCCGCGAAATCGTGCGCGTGCTCGCGCCGACCTCGCTCGCCCAGTGTTCGAGCGATTCCGCATGCGCCGGTTGCGCGAGTACCGATTCGCACAGCATGCGCAGCCGTTTCTCATCAGGCATCGGCACCGCAAGCGGCAACGGCTCGGCATGGCTCAGCTCGTCGAGCACGAGCCCGCACAGCAGGCGCTCGCGCGCGGTGCTCAGCTCGCGCGCATCGAGTGCGACGATCAGTTCGCGCAGCAATCCCGTCACTTCCACGACGCGGCACGCGTCGAGCCCGTCCGGCACGATCGATTCGTCGATATACAGCGTGCGCAAATACGCTTCCTCGACGATCACGACTTCATGCGTCACACGCGGCGGCACCCAGATCGCGCGGGACGGCGGCACCATCCACGTCGTGCCGGTCGTCGCGACGCGCAGCACGCCGCGCGATGCGTACGCGAGCTGCGCCCACGCATGCGTGTGCAGCGGGATGCGGTGGCCGGCGTCGACCTGCCGCGCGCGCACGCGCATCGGATGGACGGCGGTCGGCGCGAATTCGGGCGGGATGTCGATGACGTCGTATGGGTTCGATGCGTCGGCTTGGACGGGAGGATTCATGGACGGTTCGGGCGGCGCGGCGGCGATGCCGTTATTTTAGAAGGCGCCGCGCGAGCGCATGCGGCGGTTTTTGGGGCGATCATGCCCTGGTCAAATGAACTTTGTATGGGAGCGGGCGAAGTCGGCGCGACTGCCCGGGGCCCCGCGCGCTTGCCGGTCAGAACCATCGGGCCGATCCGGTGGTCTATCGATGGGTGCGCAATTTCGCACGAATCGCGCGCGAACACGGCAACATACGAATCGAAGAGGAGAACCACGATGCGCTACGTATTCGTCTACGGCACCCTGAGAGCCGGAGAGACCAACGACATCGGCCATGCGGCCGCACGACACGGGATCGCCGCGCCGACGCTGCTTGGCGCGGTCGCGCTGCCGGGCGAGCTGTACGATTTCGGTCCGTATCCGGGGATGGTCGCCGGGTCTGCGGCCAAGTCGCTGGTCTGGGGCGACGTCTACGAGGTCGATGAACGGCTCGTTCCCGTGCTCGACGAGATCGAGCGCGTTTATCCGGGCGTCGACACGCTGTTCAAGCCGGAAGAGGTGACCGTCGAGCTCGGCGGCCGGCAGTACGCATGCCTGTATTACCCGGTCGCCGCGCATGCGGCAGCCGGGCGTCCGCGCATCGCGTCGGGAGACTGGGTCCAGCACCGGCGCGAGCGAGAGGTCGCCTGAGCGTCCGCGCGGCAGTCGGTTTCGCCGCAAAAGGAAAGCGCCCCGCGGGGCGCTTTTTTCGTGCGGTCGTCGCGTGCGACCGGCGACGGCACGTGGCCGGCCGACGGTCGCGGCGGGCCGCTTCGTCAGATTTCCTCGTACAGCGGCAGCGTCAGGAATTCGGTGAAGCCTTCCGACGTCGACATCTGCTCGAAGATCGCCGCGGCGCGCTCGTACGGCTGCGTGTTGCCGCCGACCGAACGCTTCACGTTGTCGAGTTCGACCTTTGCGTATTCGCGCACGAGGTCGGCCGTGACCTTGCGGCCGTCGTCGAGCACGCCCTTCGGCGAGCGGATCCACTGCCACACCTGCGAGCGGGAAATCTCGGCGGTGGCCGCATCTTCCATCAGGTTGTGGATCGGCACGCAGCCGTTGCCGTCGAGCCACGCGCCGAGGTAGTGGATGCCGACGTTGATGTTGTTGCGCAGGCCGGCTTCGGTGATCGGCGCTTCAGGCTGGAAGTCGAGCAGGTTCTTGCCTTCGATTTGCACGTCGTCGCGCTGCTTCGCGATCTGGTTCGGCTTGTCGCCGAGCACCTTGACGAACTCTTCCATCGCGATCGGCACGAGGCCCGGGTGCGCAACCCAGCCGCCGTCGTAGCCGTCGGTCGCGTCGCGCTGCTTGTCCGAGCGCACGCCGCCCATCGCCTTGTCGTTCGCTTCCGGATCGTTCTTGATCGGGATCAGCGCGCTCATCCCGCCGATCGCCGGCGCGTTGCGCTTGTGGCAGGTCTTCAGCAGCAGCAGCGCGTACGCGCGCATGAACGGCACCGTCATCGTGATCTTCGAACGGTCGGCGAGGCAGAAATCGCGGTCGTTCTTGAACTTCTTGATCGCCGAGAAGATGTAGTCCCAGCGGCCGGCGTTCAGGCCCGAGCTGTGCTCGCGCAGTTCGTACAGGATCTCGTCCATCTCGAACGCGGCGAGGATCGTCTCGATCAGCACGGTCGCGCGGATCGTGCCGCGCGGGATGCCGACCTGTTCCTGCGCGGCGACGAAGATGTCGTTCCACAGGCGCGCCTCGAGATGGCTTTCCATCTTCGGCAGGTAGAAGTACGGGCCCGAGCCGCGCGCGATCAGCTCCTTCGCGTTGTGGAACAGGAACAGCGCGAAATCGAAGATGCCGCCGGACACGCGCTGGCCGTCGACCGTCACGTGCTTCTCGTCGAGATGCCAGCCGCGCGGACGCACGATCAGCGTCGCGACCTTGTCGTTGAGCTGGTACGACTTGCCGTTCTGCTCGAGCGAGATCGTGCGGCGGATCGCGTCCTTCAGGTTGATCTGGCCGTCGATCTGGTTCGTCCAGCTCGGCGCGTTCGAATCCTCGAAGTCCGTCATGTACGAATCGGCGCCCGAGTTCAGCGCGTTGATGATCATCTTGCGCTCGACGGGGCCCGTGATCTCGACGCGGCGGCATTGCAGGTCGGCCGGCAGCGGCGCGACCTTCCAGTCGCCCTCGCGGATCGCCCTGGTATCGGCCAGGAAGTCCGGGCGCTCGCCCGCGTCGAGGCGTTTCGTGCGCTCGGCGCGCGCCTGCAGCAGCGCCTGGCGGCGCGGTTCGAACGCGCGGTGCAGCGCTGCGACGAGTGCGAGCGCGTCGGGCGTCAGGATCGCTTCGTAACCCGGCTTGATTTCGCCGGTGATCGTCATGCCTTGCGGCAGCGTGATCGGGGTGCTCATGAGTCTCATCTCCTTGGTCGGTCAGTTGCGGTTTCGGTGAAAGGGGAAGGCGGCAGCTGCGAGCGTCATGCACCCGGGCCGGGGCGCGTGCGGTTTGCGTGTCTGCCGGATGGAGCCGGGGTGGCGAGGAATGCGAGCAGGTCGGCCATGCCGGTGCCCGTGCCGTCGGGCGGTGCGCCGAGTTCCTCGGCGGGCGCGCCCGTGCGGTTGAGCCAGAACGTCGTGTAGCCGAACCACGCGGCACCGGCGACGTCCCATGCGTTCGACGACACGAACACGATGCCGCGCGGGTTCGGCCCGAACGCGGCGGTGCCGAGCGCGTAGACGGCCGGACTCGGCTTGTACGCGCGAACGGTGTCGGCCGACAGCACGCGATCGAACAGCCCGGACATGCCGGCGCTCTTGATCGCGATGTCGAGCATCTGCGGGTTGCCGTTCGACAGGATCGCGAGCGGCGGGCGCGGCTCGAGCGCGCGCAGCTTGCGCAGCGCGGGCACCGTATCGGGATAGGTGGACAGGCACGCGTATTCGTCCATCAGCCGCTTCTCGGCCGCGCTGTTCAGCGCGAGGCCGAGCGCGCGCGCGGCGAACCGCAGCGCATCGAGCGTGATGTCCCGGAACGGGCGATAGCGGGCGCCGGCCGGATCGGCGAGCGTGCGCAGCTGCGAGTATTCGATTTGCTTGCGTCGCCACAGCTGCGACAACCGTTCCCCGTGACCGGGAAACATCTGCTCTGCCGCGGCCACGACCGCATGCACGTCGAACAACGTGCCGAATGCGTCGAAGAGGATTGCGTCGGGAGAGGAGAGTGTCGTTGTGGCCGACATAGCCTTGCGCTCCGGTTTCAGAGGTCGGGTCGATTCTATTCGTGATCGCAGGTGCTAAAAAAGACGCTAATCATCACTTGATCTTTTACTTTCATATACATAATCTTGAGCGGCTTAAGCTATTTGAAGGGCGGCGGTGCCGTCCCCGCGAGTCATGGACCGGTTCAAACAGATCGAAACGTTCGCCGCGGTCGCGGCGAAGGGCAGCTTGTCGGCGGCTGCGCACGCGGAAGGCGTCGCGCCGGCGATCATCGGCCGCCGCCTCGACGCGCTCGAGGAGCGGCTCGGCGTCAAGCTGCTGGTACGCACGACGCGCAAGCTCACGCTGACGTTCGAGGGGTCGGCATTCCTCGAGGATTGCCAGCGGATCATCAACGACATGCAGAACGCGGAGGCGAGTGTGTCCGCCGGCGGCGTCAAGGCGAGCGGCCACCTGCGCATTTCCGCGCCGGCCGGCTTCGGTCGGCGGCACGTCGCGCCGCTCGTGCCCGAGTTCAGCAGCGGGCATCCGGACGTGTCGGTCACGCTCGACCTGTCCGACCGGATGGTCGACCTCGTCAACGAAGGGTTCGATTGCGCGGTGCGGCTCGGCGAACTGCCGGACTCGTCGCTGGTGTCGCTGAAGCTCGGCGAGAATCGCCGCGTGTGCGTTGCGTCGCCCGCGTATCTCGCGCGGCGCGGCACGCCCGCCACGCTCGCGGAACTGGCGCGGCACAACTGCCTCGCGCTCGCGGCGAACGCGAACCAGCAGCGCGGCTGGGCGTTCCAGGAGGACGACAAGGTCGTGTCGATCCGCGTGAACGGCACGATGGAATGCTCGGACGGCGCGGTGCTGCACGAGTGGTGTCTCGCCGGCCACGGCCTGGCATGGCGCTCGTGGTGGGAGGTCGGCGACGACATCGCGGCCGGCCGGCTCGTCAGCGTGCTCGACGCGTTCGCCGCGCCGCCGATCGGCATCCACGCGGTGTTTCCGCAGCGCCGCCACCTGCCGCTGCGCGTGCGCCTGTTTCTCGATTACCTGAAGCACACGTACGAGCGGCCCGGTTATTGGGGCGAGTAGGCCGCGCGTGCCCGCGCGTTTCCGATATGAGGGCGAACCCGCTGCCGGTGCCGGTTGCGCGGTTTCGCACACTACAATCGTAGGAGGCACGCGCGACGCATCGCGGTCGGCCCGAACGGGATCGCGGCGCGCGGAGTGCGATTGACGAAGGAGGGCGCGATGTTCCGGCACATCCTCGTTCCAACCGACGGTTCCGAACTGTCGCAAAAGGCGATTGACGGCGCGATCGACCTGGCGCGCGCGGTCGGCGCGCGCGTGACGGCCTACGCGTGCCTGCCGCAGTATCCATACTCGCCGTTTTCCGAAGTGATCATCGAGCCGCCCGCCGATTTCCGGGCGCGCAGCGAGCGCGAGGCGCGCGCGCACCTCGACGAGGTCGAATCGGCCGCGAAGGTGGCCGGCGTCGTCTGCGACACGTGGACCAGCGTGCATCCGTCGCCGTATCTCGGCATCATCGAGGCGGCCGAACGCGGCGGCTGCGACGTGATCTTCATGGCGTCCCACGGACGCCGCGGGCTCGGCAGCCTGCTGATCGGCAGCGAGACGCAGCGTGTGCTGACCCATACGAAAATTCCGGTGATTGTCTATCGGTAGCGCGGTGCCGGTTGTGGCCGCACGGGCGGCAGCAGGACCGGCACCGTAGAAAAAGGGCGCGCCGGACCAAGCCGGCGCGCGTCGTTGCTGGCGGCCCGCGGGCCGCGCGGCCGGTCGCGCGATCTGCATCGCGCGCCTGCCGTCTCCTCCCTGATTTTTGTTCTGTTGCCGATGCCGCGCCGCTTGCGCGCGTTACGCGACCTTCTTGCCGTCGAAGAACTGTTCGTCTTCGGTCGAGCCGTGCAGCGCGGTCGTCGATGCTTCGCGTTCGACCGTCTGCGTCACCGCGTCGAAGTAGCCGGTGCCGACTTCACGCTGGTGCTTGACGGCCGTGAAACCCTTGTCGGCTGCCGCGAACTCGGCCTGCTGCAGTTCGACGAACGCGCTCATCTGCGTGCGGGCATAGCCGTGCGCGAGGTTGAACATCGAGTAGTTCAGCGCATGGAAGCCGGCCAGCGTGATGAACTGGAACTTGTAGCCCATCGCGCCGAGTTCCTTCTGGAATTTCGCGATCGTCGCGTCGTCGAGGTTCTTCTTCCAGTTGAACGACGGCGAGCAGTTGTACGACAGCAGCTTGCCCGGGAACTGCTTGTGGATCGCTTCCGCGAATTTCTTCGCGTACTCGAGATCCGGCTTGCCGGTTTCGCACCAGATCAGGTCGGCATGCGGCGCGTACGCGAGGCCGCGCGAGATCGCCTGCTCGAGGCCCGGCTTCGTGCGGAAGAAACCTTCCACCGTGCGCTCGCCCGTCAGGAACGGCTTGTCGTTGTCGTCGACGTCGGACGTGATCAGGTCGGCCGCTTCCGCGTCGGTACGTGCGACCAGCACGGTCGGCGTGCCCATCACGTCGGCCGCGAGACGCGCAGCCGACAGCTTCGCGACGGCTTCGCGCGTCGGCACGAGCACCTTGCCGCCCATGTGGCCGCACTTCTTCACCGAAGCGAGCTGGTCTTCGAAGTGAACGCCCGATGCGCCTGCCTCGATCATCGCCTTCATCAGTTCGAACGCGTTCAGCACGCCGCCGAAACCGGCTTCCGCGTCGGCCACGATCGGCGCGAAGAAGTCGACATAACCTTCGTCGCCCGGGTTCTTGCCTTCCGACCACTGGATCTGGTCGGCGCGCGTCAGCGTGTTGTTGATGCGCTTCACGACGAGCGGCACCGAGTTCGCCGGGTACAGCGACTGGTCCGGGTACATTTCGCCCGCGACGTTCGCGTCGCCGGCCACTTGCCAGCCGGACAGGTAGATGGCCTTCAGGCCGGCCTTCACCTGCTGCATCGCCTGGTTGCCGGTCAGCGCGCCGAGTGCGTTGACGAACGGTTCGTTGTTGATGAGGCCCCACAGCTTTTCCGCGCCGCGCCTGGCCAGCGTGTGCTCGATCGGGATCGAGCCGCGCAGGCGGACCACGTCCTCGGCCGAGTAGCCGCGCTTGATGCCTTTCCAGCGCGGATCGGTTTCCCATTGCTTTTGCAGTTCCTGTGCCTGTTGCTGACGCGACATGATGAGCTCCTTGATGCGGTGTGTTGCCTAATGGGTCGAATCTGACGGTGCGGATGCTGTTCTCGAAGCGGGAAGCGGCGCGTTCCGTTTCGTGAAGTCTTGTATAAGAGTCTAGGCAAATCGATGGGAGCGAAACAGCGGCTGTATCAGAAAGTGCGTAAATTTTTAGTTGTTTTAAATCAATTATTTGAATTCTTGATTTCGGGATAAGAAATGCTTTTTCCCATCCCGCAATCGTCTGGGTTGTGCCACGCAGCATGATTTTTTACGACACAAAAAAATTTTTCGTATCGTGAAATGTGCGGCGGGACGAAAAAAAACCGGCGCAGATGCGCCGGTCGGCTGGATTGGCGGGGCGGCCATCGGTGGGGCGGCCGCCCGTGCGTGCTTACGACGCGGAATTGCCGCGGCGCGGGCCGCTGCTGCGCTGGCCGTCGCGACGCGGGCCGCCGTCGCGGCTGCCGCCCGGCTTGCCGCTCCAGCCGCCGCCATTGCCGCCGCCGTAGCTGCGGCCGTTGCCGCCATGACCGCCGCCCGGCTTGCCGCCGAAACGTCGGCCGCCGCCGTTACCGCCGCCCGGACGGCCGCGGCCGCCGTTGCCGCCGCGCGGGGGTGCCGACTTGCGCGGCTCGAAACCTTCGATCACGTTGACCGGCAGCGGCGAGCGCACGAAGCGCTCGATGCGCTTGAGCGCGCCCTGTTCGGCGTGGTGCACGAGGCTCACCGCGATACCCGAGCGGCCCGCACGGCCCGTACGGCCGATACGGTGCACGTAGTCTTCCGCGAACTTCGGCAGGTCGTAGTTGAACACGTGCGTGATGCCCGGGATGTCGATGCCGCGTGCCGCGACGTCGGTCGCGACCAGCACGCGCACGCGGCGCTCGCGCAGCGCACGGATCGTGCGGTTACGCGCGCCCTGCGGCAGGTCGCCGTGCAGCGCGGCCGATTCGAAGCCTGCGTCGGCGAGACGGCCGGCGAGCTGGTCGGCGTCGATCTTGGTCGCCGTGAAGATGATCGCCTGGTCGAGCGCGTCGTCGCGCAGCAGGTGATCGAGCAGGCGATCCTTGTGGTCGCGGTCGTCGACGTAGTGCACGGTCTGCGCGATGTTCGCGCGCGACTCGAGGCGCTGCTGGATCTCGATGCGCTCGGGATCCTTCAGCAGGCGGCTCGTCAGCGAACCGATCTTGCCGTCGAGCGTGGCCGAGAACAGCATCGTCTGGCGCGTCGCGGGCGTCGCGGCGACGATCGTTTCGATATCGTCGATGAAGCCCATGTCGAGCATGCGGTCGGCTTCGTCGAGCACGAGCATCTTCAGTTCGGACAGGTCGATGCGGCCGCGCTCGAGGTGGTCGAGCAGGCGGCCCGGCGTGGCGACCAGGATTTCGGGGTTCTTCGCGAGCAGCATCAGCTGCTGGCCGTAGGCGACGCCGCCGAGGATGCTGACCGTGCGCAGGCGCTTCAGGTGCTTGCCGTAGGTCGATGCGGCCGTGGTGACCTGCATCGCGAGTTCGCGGGTCGGCGTCAGCACGAGCAGGCCCGGGCGCGCGACGGGTTGCGGGCGGCGCACGCGGCGGTCGCCCTGGTTCGGTTCGCGCGGCGCACGCGGTTGCTGCGCCAGCGTCTTCTGGAGCTGCGCGAAGCGTTCGATCGCGGGCAGCATGAATGCGGCCGTCTTGCCCGAACCGGTCGGGCTCGACACCAGCAGGTCGCGGCCGGCGATGCCGGCCGGAATCGCGCGCTGCTGGACCGGCGTCGGCTTCACATAGCCGGCGGCCTGCAGCGCGGAGACGATCTCCGGCGACAACCCGAGCGACGCGAAGCTCGGCTCGTCCGACGCCGGTTCGACCGCGGCCGGTACGGCGGCGTCGTCGAGACCGAGCGCCTGGTCGGCGATCGCGTTGAGCGGGCTGGAGTTGATGCTCGAAGTCATAACAATCCTTGAAACACAGTGGGTGAAACGTCGGCGCCAATCGCGCATACCCAAGTCGTCGGATTCAGCGAGCAAATCGGGAAACGGGTGCAATCCGCCGAACAGTCGGCGGATGAGGCATTAGAAGCTGTTTTGGGTGCGGCGCGCTTCAGGAGCGGGGCCGCCAGCCTGATAAGTGACGACCGCGAGGGTCGAAGCAGGAGGGGACAGGTTCTAAACCGGATTGGAGCTTAACGCTACGAGGCGTCGGGCCGGAACGGCAAGCGAGCCGAGCGCGGGGGTGACGCAGGCCGCATTATAAAGAGATTTGCTGCGCTGCGCCACTGATTTGATTGCCTATTGCGAACGGCGTGGTTCGGTCAGGAAGCCGTGCCGTTTTTCAGCGATTCGACGAGTTCGATGTACTGCTGCTTCGCGGCATCCTGCGACGTGCCCTTCAACGCATCCCATGCGTCGTACTTGTATTTGCCGACGATGTCGGTGAAGCCGGGCTTGTCGCCGTGCGCATCGCCGTCGGTTGCCTGCTTGAAGAGCGCGTACAGGCGCAGCAGGGTCAGGTTGCCCGGGCGTTCCGTCAGTTGCTTGACGTCGATCTGGGCCTGGTCGAATTGGGCGGTGAGTTCGCTCATCGGGTGTCTCCGTAAGGGTTTCAGGTCGGGCGATCTTAACAAGCGGACCGCCGCGCGGGGTCGAGCGATCCTTCCAAACCGCCGTCGGCGCCGAACGCGCGCACAGATCGGGCCCGATCGCCCGTGGGAGCGGGGTGCCGCATTACAATGTCGGCCATGACGCAAACAGTGCTCCTCGCCATCGATACGTCGACCGAATACTGCTCGGTCGCGCTGCTGCGCTCGGCCCATGCCGATGACGCCGTTTCCACCCCGCAAACCTGGGTCCGCCACGAACAGACGGGCGCCGTGTCGAGCACGCGCGTGCTGCCGGCGATCCAGGAGCTTTTCGCCGAATCCGGGCTGACGCTCGCCGACTGCGACGCGATCGCGTTCGGCGCCGGCCCCGGCTCGTTCACCGGCCTGCGTACCGCGACCGGCATTACCCAGGGACTCGCGTTCGGGAGCGGGCTGCCGGTCGTGCCGATCGGCACGCTGCTCGCGTGCGCGGAGCACGCGCGGCTGCGCGCGCCCGGCACGACCCGCGTGCTTGCCGCGCTGGACGCGCGGATGGACGAAGCCTACTGGGCGGACTTCGCGTGGGACGACAGCGCCGGCGACTGGCGCACGCTGCATCCGGCGTCGCTCGATGCGCCGGGCGCCGTCGGCGTGCCCGACGCGCCGTTCACGCTCGCGGGCAATGCGGCTGCCGCGTTCGGCGCGCAGTTGCCGGCCGCGGCGCGCGCGGCCGTGATCGACGGCGAAGCATTGCCGCATGCGCTGGCGGTCGCGCATGCCGCGCTGCGCGCGTTCCGCGCCGGACGCACGGTGCCGGCCGATCAGGCCGCGCCCGAATACGTGCGCGACAAGGTCGCGCAGACGACTGCCGAGCGGATCGCGGCACGGGCCGCGCAGACGGGCGGAGCGAAGGGATGACGGGGGTATTGCTGAGCGACCGCTATCTGGCGCCGATGACGGACGCGGATCTCGACGAGGTCGTTGCGATCGAGCAGGTCGCGTACGAATTCCCGTGGAGCCGCGGCAACTTCGAGGATTCGTTGCGCAACGGCTATCTGGGCGTGTGCCTGCGGCATGTGACGGGTTCGCTGATCGGCTATTGCGTGCTGATGCCCGTGATCGACGAGATGCACCTGCTGAACCTGTGCGTCGCGCCGGCCGCGCAGCGCGCGGGCGCGGGTCTCGCGCTGCTGCGCGAGGCCGTGCGCATTTCGCGCGCGGAGCGGCTCGACGGCGTGCTGCTCGAGGTGCGGCCGTCCAATCCACGCGCGATCCATCTGTACGAGCGTTTCGGCTTCGTGACGATCGGCCGGCGCAAGAACTACTATCCGGCGAAGCATCGCAGCCGGGAGGACGCGATCGTGATGCGTCTGACGCTGAACAAGGACGAGGGGGACGCGCATGGCGTGGGCTGAAGCGGTGCTCGAGGAAATGGGCCTCGCGCAGATCTGGGTGCGGCGCGGGCAGCGCGCGGACGAAGGCGCGGCAGCCGACGCGGCCGCCGTCGCGCAAACCGGGGCGGCGGACGACGTTTCCGTCGTTGCGGCCGATCGGCCGGCGCGCGCGGTGCGTGCCCCGGTGCAAGACGATGCGCCGCCGGCGGTCGTGCGAGCCGCCGAGGCCTCGCCGGCTCGCGAGCCGGGCGTACCGGCATCGGGCATACCGGCTCCGGATGCACCGGCGCGTCGTGTCGTCGATGGCGATCGCATGCTCGCGCCGGCGGCTTCAGCCGATGCAATGCCGCCGATGGATGACGCGCCGCCTGTCGGAGAAGACGATTTCGCGTGGTTCGACGCGGCACCGCCGGGCGAGCCCATGCCGGCAGCCGAACCGCGTCCCGCCGGAACGCCGGTCGCGATGCTCGACTGGGATGCGCTGGCCGCGCGCGTGCGCGACTGCACCCACTGCCGGCTGTGCGAGAAGCGGACCAACACCGTGTTCGGCGTCGGCGACCGTGAAGCGGACTGGATGCTGATTGGCGAAGCGCCTGGCGAGAACGAGGACAAGCAGGGCGAGCCGTTCGTCGGCCAGGCCGGCAAGCTGCTCGACAACATGCTGCAGTCGCTGGCGCTCAAGCGCGGCGACAACGTGTATATCGCGAACGTGATCAAGTGCCGGCCGCCCGGCAACCGAAATCCGGAACCGGACGAAGTTGCAAGCTGCGAGCCTTATCTGCAGCGTCAGGTCGCGCTCGTGAAGCCGAAGCTGATCGTCGCGCTCGGGCGCTTCGCCGCGCAGACGTTGCTGAAGACGGACGCCAGCATCGCGTCGCTGCGCGGCCGCGTGCATGCGTACGAAGGCGTGCCGGTGATCGTCACCTACCACCCGGCGTACCTGTTGCGCAGCCTGCAGGACAAGTCGAAGGCGTGGGCCGACCTGTGCCTCGCGCGCGACACGTTCCGTCGCGCAGACGGTAGCGACGCGAACGGGCCGGCCGGGCAATGACGACCGGCGCGGCGTTCGCATTCGTCGATACGCTGCGCGACGCCGCGGTTCGCGATCTGGGCTGGCTGCTCGCGAGCCCGAGCCTGCTGACCGCGGCACCCGGCGCGCCGCTCGCGCATCCGTGGCCGGATGCGGCCGGACAGTCGGCCGTCGAAGCATGGCTCGCCGCGCTCGATGCGGCGCCCGAGCCGCTGCACCTCGCGCTCGCCGGGTTGCGGCCCACCCGGCTCGGCCGCTACGCCGAATGCCTGCTCGAGTATTTCCTCACGCACGGGCCGTCGCTGCGGCTCGTCGCGGCCAATCTCCCGCTGCGCAGCAACGGCCTGACGCTCGGCGAAGTCGATTTTCTCGTCGACGCGCCGGGCGGGCAGCGCCTGCACTGGGAGCTCGCGGTGAAGTGCTATCTGTGCGCGCCGGTGCGCGCCGGCGCGTCGCTCGCCGACTTCGTCGGGCCCAATCTCGTCGACCGGTTCGACCGCAAGCGCAGCCGGCTGCTCGACCACCAGTTGCGGCTCGGCGATCGCGCCGGGTTTGCGCTGCTCGGCTACGGCGCGCCGTCCGACGCGCAGATGTTCATCAGGGGCTGGCTGTTCTATCCGCACGGCGCACCGTTGCCGCCGGTGTCCGCCGAAATCTCGCCGGATCACCCGCGCGGTTTCTGGCTGACGCATGCGCAGTGGCCGGCGTGGGCGGCCGCGCAGCGTGCCGGCGTTGCGTGGAGCGTGTTGCCGCGGCTTGCTTGGCTCGCGCCGCGGCGTGTTGCCGCCGACGCCGGCTTCGAACCCGAACCGCTCGCGGCCGCACTCGAGCTGCCGTCCGTGCTGGCGACGCGTCAGGCCCCCGACTTGATCGGCATTTATGAGCAGGGCGGCGATCGCACGTGGCGCGAGACGGCGCGCGGCTTCGTCGTGCCGGACGACTGGCCGGCGCGTGCGCAGGCGTTCGCGGCGCAGGACGACTGACGCCGCGTCAGGCGACGCTTACCACCAGCGATGGAAGTGATGAACCGGGCCGACGCCGTGGCCGACGTCGAGGCGGCCGCTCGCGGCGATTGCGCCGGTCAGGTAGGCCTTCGCTTCGCGCACCGCGCTTTCGAGGTCGGGCTGCTGCGGCAGCAGCGCGGCGATCGCCGACGACAGCGTGCAGCCCGTGCCGTGCGTGTTGCTGACCGGCACGCGCGGGCCGTCGAGCCGCACGGTGTGCGCCGCATCGACGAGCCAGTCGGGGCTCGCGGCCGCGTCGGGCAGGTGGCCGCCTTTCATCAGCACGGCGCGCGCGCCCGTCTGCAGCAACGCCTGGCCTTGTCGGACCATGTCGTCTTCGGTGGTCGCGGGTGCGTCGCCGAGCAGCGCGGCCGCTTCGGGCAGGTTCGGCGTGACGACGGTCGCCAGCGGCAGCAGCGCGTCGCGCAGCGCATCGACCGCGTCGGGTGCGAGCAGCGCGTGCGAACTCTTCGAGATCATCACCGTGTCGAGCACGACGAAGCGCGGCGCGTAACGGCGCAGCGCGTCGGCCACCGCGTGCACGATCGCCGCGTTCGCGAGCATCCCGATCTTGACCGCGTCGATGCGGATGTCGCTGAACACCGCGTCGAGCTGCGCGGTCACGAACGCGGCGTCCGGCGCGTGCACGCCCGTCACGCCGCGCGTGTTCTGCGCGGTCAGCGCGGTGATCACGCTGGCGCCGTACGCACCGAGCGCGGAAAACGTCTTCAGGTCGGCCTGGATGCCTGCGCCGCCGCCCGAATCGGAGCCGGCGATCGTCAGGATGTTGGGTATCGGGTGCGTCATGATGGCAACGCGCCGGTTCGAAGACCGGCGCCGGCGGACGGAAACGGAAAGTGTAGCGTCAGTGCCGCGCTTCGCCGATCAGCGCGACCGAGTCGAACTGACGCTGGTTCGCCTGGTGGCGGCGCATCACGAGCCACATCGTCAGGCAGACGAACGTGCCGAACAGCACGATCACGACACCGACCGGCACGTCGAGCCACACGAGCACCGCATACAGGCACAGCATCACGAGCACCGACAGGTTCTCGTTGAAGTTCTGCACCGCGATCGAGTGGCCGGCCGACAGCAGCACGTGGCCGCGATGCTGCAGCAGCGCGTTCATCGGCACGACGAAGTAGCCCGACAGCGCGCCGACGCACATCAGGAAGATGTACGCGACGATCAGGTAGACCGGCATGCGCAGGTGGCCGAAGTGCACGGCCCAGTTCGACGGGAACAGGTCGCGCGTGTAGAACGCCATCAGCATCACCGCGATGCCCATGATGATGCCGACGGGCAGCACGGTCAGCGACTTCTTCAGCGGGATCCGGGCGGCGGCGGCGATCGCGCCGGCCGCGACGCCGACCGCGACCACGGCCTGCAGGATCGCGCCTTCCGACAGCGACATGCCGAGCGACACCTCGGCCCATTTCAGCACGATGAACTGCAGCGTCGCGCCCGCGCCCCAGAACAGCGTCGTGACCGCCAGCGAGATCTGGCCGAGCTTGTCGCGCCACAGCACCATGAAGCAGTCGGCGAAATCCGTGAGGAGCTTGACCGGGCCGCGTTCCTGCTTCGGATAGCGGGCGCCCGTATCGGGAATGCGCAGGTTGAACAGCGCGGCGATCACGTAGATCGCCATGATGATGGCCATCGCCGCTTCGGCGGGCGTGCCGATCCAGCGGGGCGTGTGCGCGATCACGTGCGATGCGATGTGCGGGCTGATCAGCGCGCCGCCGAGCACGGTGCCGAGGATGATCGAGCTGACGGTCGTGCCTTCGATCCAGCCGTTCGCGGCGACCAGCCGATCGGCCGGCAGCAGCTCGGTGAGAATTCCGTATTTGGCCGGCGAGTAGGCCGCCGCGCCAAACCCGACGATCCCGTACGCGATCAGCGGGTGGGCGCCGAACAGCATGATCATGCAGCCGACCACCTTGATCGAGTTGGTGATGAACATCACGCGCCCCTTCGGGCGCGAATCCGCGAAAGCACCGACATACGCCGCCAACACCACATAGGACAACACGAAGAACAGCTTCAGCAGCGGTGTCATCCAGTTGGGGGCGTGGAGGTCTTTCAGCAGGGCGATGGCGGCGATGAGAAGCGCATTGTCGGCCAGCGACGAGAAAAACTGCGCGGCCATGATGGTGTAAAAACCTTTTTTCATCTGATGCGATGCTTTCGTCGCTGCGGCAGGGCCGCGTAGGCCGCCTGATATGCGATCGGCTTATTCCGTTCGAAATGGGTTGTGCGCACGGCTTTATAACATGAAAATACGCCAATTCGGACTAGCAAGATTCCCCGATCGTTCCGCAAATTGTCGGCTTCGGTGCTCAAAAGGCGCGGTAAGCTGATGATTCGCAAGCGTCTTTACGTAAATTTCCCATGCCGCGCCCGATCTCCGCCACCATCCACACCGCCGCTCTCGCGAACAATCTCTCCGTCGTCCGCCGCTTTGCCGGCCCGTCCAAGGTCTGGGCGGTCGTCAAGGCCAACGCGTACGGCCACGGTCTCGCCCGCGTGTTTCCCGGCCTGCGCGGCACCGACGGCTTCGGCCTGCTCGACCTCGACGAGGCCGTGAAGCTGCGCGAGCTCGGCTGGGCCGGCCCGATCCTGCTGCTCGAAGGCTTCTTCCGGTCGACCGACATCGACGTGATCGACCGCTACAGCCTGACGACGACCGTCCACAACGACGAGCAGATGCGGATGCTGGAAACGGCGCGGCTGTCGAAGCCCGTCAACGTGCAGCTCAAGATGAACAGCGGGATGAACCGGCTCGGCTACGTGCCGGAAAAATACCGCGCGGCCTGGGAGCGCGCCCGCGCGTGCCCCGGCATCGGCCAGATTACGTTGATGACCCATTTTTCGGACGCGGACAACGAGCGCGGCGTTGCTGAGCAGCTCGCGACGTTCGAGCGCGGCGCGGAAAACATCGCCGGCGCGCGCAGTCTCGCGAATTCGGCCGCCGTGCTGTGGCATCCGGATACGCATTTCGACTGGGTGCGGCCGGGGATCGTGCTGTATGGCGCGTCGCCGTCCGGGCTGTCGTCCGATATCGCCGACACGGGGCTGAAACCCGCGATGACGCTCGCGTCCGAGCTGATCGCGGTGCAAACGATCGGGAAAGGCCAGGCCATCGGCTATGGTTCGACGTTCTCCGCGCAGGCGCCGATGCGGATCGGCGTCGTCGCGTGCGGCTACGCGGACGGCTATCCGCGCGTCGCGCCGGAAGGCACGCCCGTGATTGTCGACGGCATCCGCACGCGTATCGTCGGCCGCGTGTCGATGGACATGATCACCGTCGACCTGACTCCGTGCCCGCAGGCCGGCGTCGGTGCGCGCGTCGAGCTGTGGGGCAATACACTGCCGATCGACGATGTCGCCCGCCATTGCGGCACGATCGGCTACGAGCTGATGTGCGCGGTCGCCGGCCGCGTGCCCGTGCGCGCGGAATAAGGGCGTTGCGCGTGGCCAAACAGAAAACCGTCTACGTCTGCAGCGAGTGCGGCGGGCAGACCCCGAAGTGGCAGGGGCAGTGTCCGTCGTGCCAGGCCTGGAATACGCTGGTCGAATCGGTCGCCGAGTCGCCGTCGGCCCACCGTTTCCAGTCGCTCGCGAAGCGGGCGCCCGTCCAGCGCCTCGTCGACATCGAAGCGGCCGACGTGCCGCGCTTCTCGACCGGCATCGGCGAATTCGACCGCGTGCTCGGCGGCGGGCTGGTCCCCGGCGGCGTCGTGCTGATCGGCGGCGACCCGGGCATCGGCAAGTCGACGCTGCTGCTGCAGTCGCTCGCGGACATCGCGAGCGAACGGCGCGCGCTCTATATCAGCGGCGAGGAATCGGCCGCGCAGATCGCGTTGCGCGCGCAACGGCTTGCGCTGCTCGATGGCGGTGCGCCGGCGGCCGAGCTGCAGCTGCTCGCCGAGATCCAGCTCGAAAAGATCCAGGCCGCGATCGACGCGGAGCGGCCCGACGTGGCCGTGATCGACTCGATCCAGACCGTCTATTCGGAAGCGCTCACGTCGGCGCCGGGCTCGGTCGCGCAGGTGCGCGAATGCGCGGCGCAGCTCACGCGCATCGCGAAACAGTCGGGCACCGCGATCATCATGGTCGGGCACGTGACGAAGGAGGGCAACCTGGCCGGCCCGCGCGTGCTCGAGCACATCGTCGACACGGTGCTGTATTTCGAGGGCGACACGCATTCGTCGTTCCGGCTCGTGCGCGCGTTCAAGAACCGCTTCGGCGCGGTCAACGAACTCGGCGTGTTCGCGATGACCGAGCGCGGGCTGCGCGGCGTCGCGAATCCGTCCGCGCTGTTCCTGTCGCAGCACGAGCAGATCGTGCCCGGCTCGTGCGTGCTCGTCACGCAGGAAGGCACGCGCCCGCTGCTCGTCGAAATCCAGGCGCTGGTCGATACCGCGCACGTGCCGAACCCGCGCCGGCTCGCGGTCGGCCTCGAACAGAACCGGCTCGCGATGCTGCTCGCGGTGCTGCACCGGCACGCGGGCATCGCGTGCTTCGACCAGGACGTGTTCCTCAATGCAGTGGGCGGCGTGAAGATCACCGAGCCGGCCGCCGACCTCGCGGTGCTGCTCGCGATCCATTCGTCGATGCGCAACAAGGCGCTGCCGAAGGGGCTGATCGTGTTCGGCGAAGTGGGGCTGGCGGGCGAGATCCGGCCGTCCCCGCGCGGGCAGGAGCGGCTGCGCGAGGCGGCGAAGCTCGGCTTCACGGCCGCGCTGATCCCGAAGGCGAATGCGCCGAAACAGCCGATCGAAGGGCTGAACGTGATGGCCGTCGAACGGATCGAGCAGGCGATCGACCGCGTGCGCGATCTCGAGTGATCGGCCCGGCAGCCGCGCGGGCTGTGGCTGCCGGCGATCTGTCGCGTAATTCTCTGTAAAGAATATGTAGGCTGATGTAACCCGCCGGACATCGCTTTTCCCTATCCTTTGCCGGATTGTCGAACCGCGCAATGCGAAGGGAACCTATGTTGAAATCGTATGGGGAAGCGCCGGGCGGACGCCTTTACAACCTGCGCGGCTGCCGCGTGTCGGAGCCGATTCGCCAGCCCTGGGGCGGCGGATGCCGGATCGTCGAATGGATCGACGAGGAAGGGCGCCTGGCGCGCAAGGTCGTGTCCGAGGACGTGACCGAAGCGGAGGTCGCCGCGGCGATCCGGCGGCCGACCGAAGGGCGCCGGTACCTGATGGGCGACGACGAGCAGCTGCCGCGCGATACGTTGCCGCGGCGTTGAGCCGGCAGGCGGCCTGCGAACCGACGGACAAAGGCAGTAAAAAGGCCGGGCCAGTGCGCCCGGCCTTGTCGCATGCGGGCCCGGCGCGGGCCCGATGGCTTGTCGAAGAACCGGTGCCGCCGGCGTGCCTGGCCGGCGGCGCCGGCCGGCTGCACTGCGGCCGCGTTCAGCCGATCTGTTCGAGCTCTTCGTGCGCGGCGAGCCAGTCGGCCTCGATCGTTTCGAGACGCGTGTTGACGTCCCCGAGCTTGCGGATCGCGTCGGTCAGCTCCGTCTTGCGCGCGGCCTCGTAGCTCGCCGGATCGGCGACGAACGCGTCGAGGCGCGCCTTCTCCGCGTGCAGCGTCTCCATTTCCTTTTCGAGCTTCGTGATGCGCGTCTGCAGCGGTTTTTTCAACACCGACAGGCGCTGCCGCTCCTCGGCGGCCTGACGCTTCTGGTCCTTGCGGTTCGCCGCGGCGCCCGCGCCCGACGCAGCCGCGCTGTCGGCCTTCGCGGCCGCGCGCTGCTCGGCCGCATGCTGCAGCAGCCAGTCGCGGTAATCGTCGAGGTCGCCGTCGAACGGCTGCAGCCGGTGCTTCGCGACCAGCATGAACTGGTCGGTCGTCGCGCGCAGCAGGTGGCGGTCGTGCGATACGAGGATCAGCGTGCCTTCGAACTGCGCGAGCGCCATCGTCAGCGCGTGGCGCGTTTCGAGATCGAGGTGGTTCGTCGGTTCGTCGAGCAGCAGCAGGTTCGGCTTCTGCCAGATGATCAGCGCGAGCGCGAGGCGCGCTTTCTCGCCGCCCGAGAACGGGCCGACGGCGCTGGTCGCCATGTCGCCCGAGAAATTGAAGCCGCCGAGGAAGTCGCGCAGCTCCTGTTCGCGCGTATCGGGTGCGAGCCGCGCGAGATGCGCGAGCGGCGAATCGTCCTCGCGCAGCGTTTCGAGCTGATGCTGTGCGAAATAACCGATCGTCAGCCCCTTGCCCTCGCGGACGTCGCCCGACAGCGGCGCGAGCGTGCCGGCCAGCGTCTTGATCAGCGTCGACTTGCCCTGGCCGTTCGCGCCGAGCAGGCCGATGCGCTGCCCGTTCTGGATCGACAGCGCCACGCGTTCGACGATCGGGATGTCCGCGCCGTTGTCGGCATGGTAGCCGCAGCGGACGTCTTCCATCACCATCATCGGGTTCGGCGCGGCGTCGGGCGTGCGGAATTCGAACGTGAACGGCGACGCGATGTGCGCGGGCGCGATCAGCTCCATCTTCTCGAGCGCCTTCATCCGGCTTTGCGCCTGCTTGGCCTTGGTGGCCTTGGCCTTGAAGCGGTCGACGAAGCTCTGCAGGTGCTCGATCGTCTTCTGCTGCTTTTCGTATGCGCTTTGCTGCAGCGCCAGTTGCTGCGCGCGCAGCACTTCGAATTGCGAGTAGTTGCCGCCGTAGCGCTTCACCTGGCGGTTTTCCAGGTGCAGCGTGACGTTGCAGATCGAATCGAGGAATTCGCGGTCGTGCGAGATCACGACGAGCGTGCCGGGGTAGCGGTGCAGCCAGTCTTCGAGCCAGACGATCGCGTCGAGGTCGAGGTGGTTGGTCGGTTCGTCGAGCAGCAGCAGGTCGGAGCGGCACATCAGCGCCTGCGCGAGGTTCAGGCGCATGCGCCAGCCGCCGGAGAAGCTGGCGACGGGCTCGCGTGTCTGGGCGAGCGTGAAGCCGAGGCCGAGCAGCAGCGCTTCGGCGCGGGCGGGCGCGGTGTAGCCGTCGGCATCGGCGAAGGCCGCGTGCGCGTCGGCTTCGGCGGCGCCGTCATGCGCGGCGGACGCGGCGGCGATGCGTGCCTCGATCTCGCGCAGCGCGGCGTCGCCGTCGAGCGTGTAGTCGAGCGCCGAGCGGTCGACCGCGGGCGTTTCCTGCGACACATGGGCGATCCGCCACGACGGCGGCATCGAGAAATCGCCGGCGTCCGAGTGCAGCTCGCCGCGCAGGACCGCGAACAGCGTCGACTTGCCGGCGCCGTTCGCGCCGATCAGGCCGGCTTTCTCGCCGGGATTGAGCACGAACGAGGTCGACTCGAACAGCGGCTTGGTGCCTCGCGCAAGGCTGAACTGATTGAAACGGATCACGGCGGAAATGACTGGCCAAAACCGCTATTCTAGACTGCGCGCCGCTCTTGCCGGGCATCGGCCGCTCGGCGGATGCCGCAACGGCGCGATTTCGCCTAGACTCCAGGTCGATCCGGTTTCGTAAAAGGAGTGCCCGATGTCCACCCTGTATTCGTTCAGCGCAGAGACGCTCGCCGGCGCGCCGGTTTCGCTCGACGCGTATCGCGGCAAGGTGCTGCTGATCGTCAACACCGCGAGCGAGTGCGGTTTCACGCCGCAATACGCGGGCCTGCAGAAACTGTACGACCAGTACGCGGCGCGCGGCTTCTTCGTGCTCGGCTTCCCGTGCAACCAGTTCGGCAAGCAGGAGCCCGGCGACGCCGCGCAGATCGGCGCGTTCTGCGAGCGCAATTACGGCGTCACGTTCCCGATGTTCGCGAAGATCGACGTGAAGGGCGACCATGCGCATCCGCTGTACCGCTACCTGACCGACGAGGCGCCCGGCATTCTCGGCCTCAAGGCGATCAAGTGGAATTTCACGAAATTCCTGATCGACCGCGAAGGGCGCATCGTCAAGCGCTACGCGCCGTCGACCAAGCCCGACGAAATCGCCGCGGATATCGACAAGCTGCTGTGACGGCGTGGGGCGACGTGCGCCGTGCCGGTGCGGATCGCGCCGGCGCTGCCGTCCTTCCTGCGGCTACAGGATCGGCGCGAACAGCCGCGCGACGTGCATCGCGATCCGCCGCCATGCGGGCGACTGGCGGTATTCGTTCGCATCGACGCCGTACGCCTGCGCGAAGTCGGCATCTAGCATCGTCTCGACCTCGTCGGCGAATGCGCGGTCGACGGTCAGCACCATGATCTCGAAGTTGAGTCGGAACGAGCGGTTGTCGAGATTCGCGCTGCCGATCGCGGCCGCGATGCGGTCGATCAGCACCACCTTCTGGTGCAGGAAGCCGGGCCGGTAGCGGAACACCTTGACGCCCGCGTCGATCAGGTCGCGCGCGTACAGCTTCGACGCCTCGAACACCACGTAGTGATCGCGCCGGCTCGGGATCAGGATGCGCACGTCGACGCCGCGCATCACCGCGAGCTTCAGCGCTGAGAGCACGGCTTCGTCGGGGACGAGGTACGGCGAGGTGATCCAGATCCGCTCGCGCGCGGCATTGATCGCCTCGACGAAGAACAGCGAGCCGGTTTCCTGCTTGTCGGCCGGCCCCATCGGCACCACGAGGCAATGCATGCCGTCGCCGGGCTGTGCGGGCGGCGGCAGCGCGAGCGGCGGCAGCTTCTGCGTCGCCCAGTGCCAGTCTTCGGCGAACACGTACTGGATGCTTGCGACCACGGGGCCGCGGATCTCGATGTGCGTGTCGCGCCACGGCGACAGGCGCGGCTTCGCGCCGAGATATTCGACGCCGACGTTGTGGCCGCCGACGAACGCGCGATTGCCGTCGACCACGACGATCTTGCGATGGTTGCGGAAGTTGAGCTGGAAGCGGTTGACGAACTTGCGATTGGTCGCGAACGGATGGACCTCGACGCCGCCACGGCGCAAGGTGTCGACGTAGCTGTGCGGCAGGTCGAAGCTGCCGATGCTGTCGTACAGCAGGCAGCAGCGCACGCCGGCCGCCGCACGCGCCAGCAGCGAGTCGCGCAGCATCTGGCCGAGCGCATCGTCGCGCACGATGAAGAACTGGACGACCACGTAGTCGCGCGCGCCGTCGATCGCCGACAGGATCGCCGAGAACGTCGCGTCGCCGTTCACGAGCGTGCGCACCGAATTGCCGCCGAGGAACGGCATGCCGCCGAGCCGCGTGAGCGCGAGCACGGCGGCCGGCCCGAGCGCGGCGGCCGCCGGCCCGTCGGTTGCGTCGGTCACATGGGTGCTGAGCCACGGCGAGCGCGGTGTGTGCGTGCGCAACAGTTCCAGCTCGTGGCGCCGTGCGTCGACGTAGCCGGAGAACTTGCTGCGGCCGAGGAACAGGTATGGAACGAGCGTCAGGTACGGCATCGCGGCGAGCGAGACGGCCCAAGCGATCGCGCCTTGCGACGTGCGCGTGTTCATGATCGCGTGGCACGCCGCGACGATCCCGAGCACGTGGATGGTCAGGATCAGGGTGCCGAGATGTAGCCAGTCGAGGGTCATGGGCGCGTGACGGACTCCTGAGGTCGTGCGGCGCGGCGGCCGCTTACGCGCATCTTACCCAACCGTGCGGCGCAGTGGTGCGCCGCACGGTCGGGGAGCCGGGCGGCTCAGCCCTTGCGCGGCAGGTCCGACGCCTGGATCAGGAATACGGTGTCGTCGCCCGCGCTGGTGGGCAGCCACGTGAGTTCGAGGCCGCCGAACGCGGCTTCGACGTGCTCGCGCTCGTTGCCGATCTCGACGACGAGCACGCCGTCGTCGTGCAGCCAGCGGTGTGCTTCGGCGACGATGCGTCGCACGATGTCCATTCCATCGTCGCCGCCCGCGAGCGCCATCTCCGGCTCGTGCCGGTATTCGGGCGGCAGCGCGGCCATCGACGCCGCGTTCACGTACGGCGGGTTCGTCAGGATCACGTCGTAGCGTGCGCCGGGGTCGGTGCGGAACGCGGGCAGCGGCGCGTAGAGGTCGCCGCGGTGCAGCGCGATGCGGTCTTCGAGGCCGTAGTCGCGCACGTTGATCTCCGCGACTTCGAGCGCCTTGTCGGACAGGTCGACCGCATCGATCTCGGCGTTCGGGAACGCGCTCGCCGCGAGGATCGCAAGGCAGCCGGAGCCCGTGCACAGTTCGAGCACCGCGCCGACCTGCTCGGGATCGGCGACGTATGGCTGCAGCCCGTCGTCGAGCAGCTCGCCGATGAACGAGCGCGGCACGATCACGCGTTCGTCGACGTAGAAGCGGTGGCCATGCATCCAGGCTTCATGCGTGAGATACGCGGCCGGCACGCGGTCGGTCGCGCGCCGTTCGATCACGGCGAGCACGGCCGCGATTTCATCGGGCAGCAGCCGCGCGTCGAGGAACGGCTCGAGCGTGTCGAGCGGCAGGTCGAGCGTATGCAGCACGAGGTAGGCCGCTTCGTCGTACGCATTGTCGGAGCCGTGGCCGAAGGCGAGCTTCGCCTTCGAGAAGCGCGTGACCGCGTAGCGCAGCAGGTCGCGAACAGTTGCAAAAGGTGTCGTCATGCGAGGCTCCATCAGGCGATCAGTTGTTCGAGCACGCGGCGGTACACGTTCTTCAGCGGGTCGACGAAGCGCACTTCGATGTGCTCGTCGATCTTGTGGATGCTGCCGTTCGGCGGGCCGAACTCGATCACCTGCGGGCAGATGCGCGCGATGAAGCGGCCGTCCGACGTGCCGCCCGTGGTCGACAGCTCGGTCGTGATGCCGGTCTCGGTGCGGATCGCGTTTTCCAGCGCATTCGACAGCTCGCCGCGCGGCGTCAGGAACGGCAGGCCGCTCACCGACCACTTCAGCGTGTATTCGAGGCCGTGCTTGTCGAGGATCGCGTGCACGCGTGCCTGCAGGCCCTCGACGGTGCTCGCGGTCGAGAACCGGAAGTTGAACAGCAGGTCGGCGTGGCCGGGGATCACGTTGGTCGCGCCGGTGCCCGCATGCAGGTTCGACACCTGCCAGGTGGTCGGCGGGAAATATTCGTTGCCTTCGTCCCACTGCTCGGCGGCGAGCTCGGCGAGCGCCGGCGCGAGCAGGTGGATCGGGTTCTTCGCGAGGTGCGGATACGCGATATGGCCCTGCACGCCCTTGACGACCAGCTCGCCCGACATCGACCCGCGGCGGCCGTTCTTGACGACGTCGCCGAGCTCGGCGGTCGACGTCGGCTCGCCGACGATGCAGTAGTCGAGACGTTCGCCGCGCGCCTGCAGCAGCTCGACGACCTTCACGGTGCCGTCGGTGGCGGGGCCTTCCTCGTCGCTCGTGATCAGGAAAGCGATCGCACCGCGGTGGCCGGGATGGGCCGCGACGAATTCCTCGGACGCGACGACGAACGCGGCGAGCGACGTCTTCATGTCGGCCGCGCCGCGGCCGTACAGCTTGCCGTCGCGATGGGCGGGGATGAACGGCGGCGAGGTCCACTGCTCGAGCGGGCCGGTCGGCACGACGTCGGTGTGGCCCGCGAACGCGAGCAGCTTGCCGTCGCGGCCGTCGGTGCCGCGCTTGACGGCCCACAGGTTGGTCACGCCGTGCGACGCGATGGTCTCGCATTCGAAGCCGAGCGCGGCGAGGCGCTCGGTCATGATCTGCTGGCAATGCTGATCGTCGGGCGTCACGGACGCGCGGGCGATCAACTGTTCGGTAAGGGCTAGGGTGGCGGACATGGTTCGGACCACTTTCGATAAAAAATGCCGGCACGGTGGCCGGCAGCGACATGACGTCGGGCTAGGGCGCAGCGCGGGCGGCCCTATGCGGCAAACAGCGCCGCGTATTGATCGGCCGCGAAGCCGAGCGATTTCACGCGGCCGTTGACGACGAGCACGGGGCGCTTGATGACCGACGGCTTGTGGATCATCAGCGCGACCGCGCCGGTCTTCGTTTCGGCGGCCGCCTTCATCGCGTCGTCCAGGCCGCGCCACGTGGTGCCGCGCTTGTTCACGAGCGCGTCGAGCGACACGTCCTTCAGCCAGTCTTCAACCAGCGGCGCGCTGACGCCGAGCTTCTTGAAATCGTGGAACTCGAATTCGACGCCGTGATCGTCGAGCCACACGCGGGCCTTCTTCACGGTGTCGCAGTTCGGAATGCCGTAGACGACCACGGTGTGCGGCTTTGCCATCAGTCGCCTCGCAGCAGCTCGTTCAGGCCGACCTTCGCGCGGGTCTTCGCGTCGACCTTCTTGACGATCACCGCGCAGTACAGGCTGTGCGAACCGTCCTTCGACGGCAGGTTGCCGGCGACCACGACAGAGCCGGCCGGGATGCGGCCGTAGCTGACTTCGCCCGTTTCGCGGTCGTAGATCTTCGTGCTCTGGCCGAGGTACACGCCCATCGAGATCACCGAGTTTTCCTCGACGATCACGCCTTCGACGACTTCCGAGCGCGCGCCGATGAAGCAGTTGTCTTCGATGATGACGGGGTTCGCCTGCAGCGGCTCGAGCACGCCGCCGATGCCGACGCCGCCCGACAGGTGCACGTTCTTGCCGATCTGCGCGCACGAACCGACCGTTGCCCACGTGTCGACCATCGTGCCTTCGTCGACGTAGGCGCCGATGTTCGTGTACGACGGCATCAGCACGACGTTCTTCGCGATGAACGAGCCGCGGCGCGCGATGGCCGGCGGGACGACGCGGAAGCCGCCCGCGGCGAAGTCTTCGGCCGTGTAGTTCGCGAACTTCGACGGTACCTTGTCGTAGAACTGCGAGTAGCCGCCGGCCGCCATCGGTGCGTTGTCCTCCAGACGGAACGACAGCAGCACGGCCTTCTTCAGCCACTGATGCACGGTCCAGTTGCCGTCGATTTTCTCGGCGACGCGCAGCGCACCCTTGTCGAGTTGCTCGATCGCGTGCGCGACGGCCTCGCGGACGTCGGCGGGCGCGGCCTTCGGCGACAGCTCGGTGCGGTTTTCCCAGGCGGTATCGATGATTTGCTGAAGTTGTTGCGACATGTTCGTTTTCGCAGGAGATGGATGGAATTGATCGGGATGGACGATTACCGCGCGAGAGAACGGCAGAAATCGACGATGCGTTGCGCGCCCTCGACGCATTCGGGGGTGCCCGCGACGAGCGCGATCCGGATGAAATCGCGGCCCGGATTCGACCCGTGCGCATCGCGCGCCAGGTACGAGCCGGGCAGAACCGTAACATTATAGTCGGCGTACAGGCGGCGGGCGAACTCGGTGTCCGACAGCCCGGTGCGCGATACGTCGGCCCACAGGTAGAACGCGGCGTCGGGCAGTTTCACGTCGATCACGTCGGCGAGCATCGGCGTGACCGTATTGAACTTCTGCAGGTACAGCGCGCGGTTCTCGCGCACGTGCGCCTCGTCGTTCCACGCGGCGATGCTGGCGTGCTGCCAGACCGGCGACAGCGCCGCGCCGTGGTACGTGCGGTACAGCAGGAATTTCTTCAGCAGCGCCGCGTCGCCGGCGACGAAGCCCGAGCGCATGCCCGGCACGTTCGAGCGCTTCGACAGGCTCGACAGCATCACGAGCCGCTCGAAGCCGCGGCCGAGGCGGTGCGCGGCCTCGAGGCCGCCGAGCGGCGGCGCCGCTTCGTCGAAATAGATTTCCGAATAGCATTCATCGGACGCGATCACGAAACCGTGGCGGTCGGACAGCGCGAACAGCTCGCGCCAGTCGTCGAGCGTCAGCACGGCGCCCGTCGGGTTGCCCGGCGAGCACACGTACAGCAGCTGCGTGCGCGCCCAGACGTCGTCGGGCACGGCCGCGTAGTCGCACGCGAAGTTGCGGGCCGGGTCGCTGTTCGCGAAATAGGGTTCGGCACCGGCCAGCAGCGCCGCGCCTTCGTAAATTTGATAGAAGGGATTCGGACAGAGTACGATCGCCTTCTCGCCGTGCCCGGACGGGCGCGCGTCGATCACGGTCTGCGCGAGCGAGAACAGCGCCTCGCGCGACCCCGACACGGGCAGCACCTGCGTGGCCGGATCGATCGCCGGCAGCCCGTAGCGGCGCTCGAGCCAGTGCGCGATCGACGTGCGCAGCGCGTCCGAGCCGGCCGTGGCCGGGTACGACGCGAGGCCGTCGAGCGCGGCCACCACGGCGTCGCGGATCAGCGCCGGGGTCGGGTGCTTGGGCTCGCCGATGCCGAAGCTGATCGGTTTGAGGGCGCCGGAGGGCGTCACGTCCTTGAACAGGGCGCGCAGCTTTTCGAAGGGATAGGGCTGGAGCGAGTCGAGTCGAGGGTTCACGGGCGAAGCGGCCATCGCGGCCGGTTGGAGCGAAAGAAGCGGCGGGCGTGCCGCGCGGCTGCGAACGGGCGCCGACGGCGCGCGGGTCGCAACGGACGATTATAGCGTGACGGAATGCGGTCACGGCCCGCCGGAACGGCGGCCGGGCCGGTCGAATAAAGGGTATCGAACCAAATGAATAACGCGGTACGCGGCAGCCTGCCGACGCTGGCCATCCTGATCGGCGCGTCGGTATGGGGCCTGATCTGGTATCCGTTGCGGATCCTCGCATCGCTCGGCGTGACGGGCACGCTGGCGAGCGCGCTGACGAGCGTCGTCGCGTTCCTGTTCGTGATCGTCACGCGGCACCGTACGATCGCGACACTGCGCTGGCACTGGGTGCTGCCGGGCATCGCGGTCACGGCCGGCGTGACGAACCTCGGTTTCGTGTGGGGCACGATCCACGGCGAGGTGCTCCGCGTGATGCTGCTGTTCTACCTGACCCCCGCATGGACCGCGATTTACGCGCACTTCCTGCTGCGCGAGCGGCTGACCTGGGCAGGAGCGGGGCTGGCGGCGCTGTCGATCGGCGGCGCGATGCTGATGCTGTGGTCGCCGAAGCTCGGCTTGCCGCTGCCGGCCAACCCGGCCGAATGGGCCGGTCTCGCGGCCGGGCTGAGTTTCGCGATGAGCAACGTGCTCGTGATCAAGGCGAGCCGCGAGCTGCCCGGGATGCGCGCGGAGATGCGCACCGCGACGCTGTTCGGCGGCGCTGCGGTATTCGGCGCGATCGCGTCGCTGTTCGAAGGGTTGCCGGCCGTGCCGGCGGGCGGCCAGCTCGGCGTCGCCGCGCTGATCGTCGCCGCGATCGGCGTGACGATGGCGGCGAACAACCTGCTCGTGCAATATGGCCTCGCGCGCGTGCCGGCGAACCGTGCGTCGATCATCATGCTGTTCGAGATCGTGATCACCGCGCTGTCGGCGTGGGTGTTCGCGAACGAGCTGCCGAGCGCGCGCGAGTGGGCGGGCGGCGTGTGCATCGTGCTGGCGACACTGCTGTCGAGCAGGGTCCATCGTGCCGCGCCGGCACCGGGCAAACCCGGCGACGGTCGGGACGGCGCACGCGCGATGGTATGATGGAAGCCGTTTGCGGGGCCCAACGCTGTATGCGCGCGGCCCCGCTTTTGAATTCCGGGGCGCGTCGCGCGCATGGGCCGTCCGGTCCCGCGCAGCACGGCCCCGTCCGTTTCACACCTTCTTCACATCCGATACCGCCGTGCGTCTGAGCTCGATCAAACTCGCTGGCTTCAAATCCTTCGTCGATCCCACGCATTTCCAGGTTCCGGGCCAGCTTGTCGGCGTGGTGGGCCCGAACGGGTGCGGCAAGTCCAACATCATCGACGCCGTGCGCTGGGTGCTCGGCGAGTCGCGCGCCTCCGAGCTGCGCGGCGAATCGATGCAGGACGTGATCTTCAACGGCTCGACCGCCCGCAAGCCCGGCAGCCGGGCCAGCGTCGAGCTGATCTTCGACAACTCCGACGGCCGCGCGGCCGGGCAGTGGGGCCAGTACGGCGAAATCGCCGTGAAGCGCGTGCTGACGCGCGACGGCACGTCGAGCTACTACATCAACAACCTGCCGGCCCGCCGCCGCGACATCCAGGACATCTTCCTCGGCACCGGCCTCGGGCCGCGTGCGTACGCGATCATCGGGCAGGGCATGATCGCGCGGATCATCGAGGCGAAGCCGGAAGAGCTGCGCGTGTTCCTCGAGGAAGCCGCGGGCGTGTCGAAGTACAAGGAACGCCGCCGCGAAACCGAGAACCGCCTGCACGACACGCGCGAGAACCTGACGCGCGTCGAGGACATCGTCCGCGAACTCGGCGCGAACCTCGAGAAGCTCGAGGCGCAGGCGGTCGTTGCGACCAAGTACAAGGAACTCGTCGCCGACGGCGAGGAGAAGCAGCGCCTGTTGTGGCTGCTGCGCAAGAACGAGGCCGCCGGCGAGCAGCAGAAGCAGCAGCGTGCGATCGAACAGGCGCAGATCGACCTCGAGGCGCAGACGGCCAGGTTGCGCGAGGTCGAGTCGCAGCTCGAGACGCTGCGCGTTGCGCATTACTCGGCGAGCGACGCGATGCAGGGCGCGCAGGGCGCGCTCTACGAGGCGAATGCCGAGGTGAGCCGCCTCGAAGCCGAGATCAAGTTCATCGTCGAATCGCGCAATCGCGTGCAGGCGCAGATCGCCGCGCTGAACGCGCAGCGCGAGCAATGGCGCGCGCAGGCCGAGAAGTCGCAGGACGAGCTCGAGGAAGCCGAAGAGGCGCGTGCGATGGCCGACGAGAAGGCCGCGCTCGCCGAGGACAACGCAGCCGCGAAGCACGACGCGCTGCCGGCGCTCGAGGCGAAGTGGCGCGACGCGCAGGCGCAGCTCAACGACGAGCGCGCGCGGATCGCGCAGACCGAACAGTCGCTGAAGCTCGAAGCCGCGCACCAGCGCAACGCCGACCAGCAGCTCCAGCAGCTTCAGCAGCGTCATGAGCGCCTGAAGAGCGAAGCGGGCGGGCTCGATGCGCCGGACGAGGCGCAGCTCGAAGAGTTGCGCATGCAGCTCGCCGAGCAGGAGGAAATCCTCGCCGAAGCGCAGGCGCGTCTCGCCGACGCGCAGGAAACGGTGCCGCGCCTCGACGGCGAACGCCGTGCCGCGCAGGAGCGCGTGCAGGCCGAAGGCGCGCAGATCCACCAGCTCGAGGCACGCCTCGCCGCGCTGAAGCAGCTTCAGGAAAACGTGCAGACCGAAGGCAAGGTGCAGCCGTGGCTCGACAAGCACGAGCTCGGCGCGCTGCCGCGCCTGTGGAAGAAGCTGCACGTCGAGGCTGGCTGGGAAGCGGCGCTCGAAGCCGTGCTGCGCGAGCGCCTCGCCGCGCTCGAAGTGTCGAATCTCGATTGGGTGAAGGCGTTCGCGACCGATGCACCGCCCGCGAAGCTCGCGTTCTACGCGCCGCCCGCGGCCGGCGAACCGCCCGCGGCGGTGGCCGGGCTGCGTCCGGTGCTGTCGCTCGTGCGCATCGACGACGCGGGCATTCGCGCGGTGCTGAACGACTGGCTCGGCAACGTCTATGTCGCCGACGATGTCGCGCAGGCGCTTGCGACGCGCACGCAGCTGCCGGCAGGCGGTGCATTCGTCGTCAAGGCCGGCCATATCGTCACGCGCGTCGGCGTGCAGTTGTACGCGGCCGATTCGGAGCAGGCCGGGATGCTGGCCCGCCAGCAGGAAATCGAGAACCTGACGCGCCAGGTGCGTGCGCAGGCACTGCTCGCCGACGAGGCGCGCACGGCCGCCGTGCGCGCGGAAGCCGCGCATACGCAGGCCACGCAGGCGCTCGGCGACGTGCGCGCGCAGGCCGAGCGTGCGACGCAGCGTGTGCATGCACTGCAGATGGACGTACTGAAGCTCGCGCAGGCACACGAGCGCTATACGCAGCGCAGCACGCAGATCCGCGAGGAACTCGAGGAAATCGGTGCGCAGATCGAAGAACAGCGCGCGCTGCGCGCGGAGTCGGAAGCGAATTTCGAACGCTTCGACGGCGAACTCGCGGAGCTGCAGGCACGCTTCGAAGATAACCAGCTCGCGTTCGAATCGCTCGACGAGTCGCTGACGCAGGCGCGTCAGGAAGCGCGTGACCTGGAGCGCGGCGCGAACGACGCGCGCTTCGCCGCACGCAACGCGGTGACCCGGATCGACGAGCTCAAGCGCAGCATCCAGGTTGCGCACGAGCAGAGCGAGCGCGTCGCCGCATCGCTGGAAGACGCGCGCGCCGAGCTCGAGACGATCAACGAGCAGACCGCGCACACGGGCCTGCAGGACGCACTCGAGATTCGTGCGGTGAAGGAGGAAGCGCTGCAGGCCGCGCGGATCGAGCTCGACGACCTGACCGCGAAGCTGCGCGCGTCGGACGAGCAGCGCCTCGTCGCCGAGCGTTCGCTGCAGCCGCTGCGCGACCGCATCACCGAGCTGCAGCTGAAGGAGCAGGCCGCGCGCCTGTCCGTCGAGCAGTTCGCCGAGCAGCTCGCGACGGCCGAGGTCGACGAGGCCGCGCTGAGCGAGAAGCTGACGCCGGATCTGAAACCGTCGTACCTGCAGGGCGAGGTCACCCGGCTCAACAATGCGATCAACGCGCTCGGCCCGGTGAACATGGCCGCGCTCGACGAGCTGAAGGCCGCGAGCGAGCGCAAGGTGTTCCTCGACGCGCAGTCGGCCGACCTGATCGACGCGATCACGACGCTCGAGGACGCGATCCACAAGATCGACCAGGAAACCCGCACGCTGCTGCAGGGTACCTTCGACGAGGTCAACCGCCACTTCAGCGACCTGTTCCCGCGCCTGTTCGGCGGCGGCCAGGCGAAGCTGATCATGACGGGCGACGAGATCCTCGATGCCGGCGTGCAGGTGATGGCGCAGCCGCCCGGCAAGAAGAACGCGACGATTCACCTGCTGTCGGGCGGCGAGAAAGCGCTGACCGCGACCGCGCTGGTGTTCGCGATGTTCCAGTTGAACCCGGCGCCGTTCTGTCTGCTCGACGAGGTCGACGCGCCGCTCGACGACGCGAACACCGAACGTTTCGCGAATCTCGTGCGCGCGATGTCCGACAAGACGCAGTTCCTGTTCATCTCGCACAACAAGATCGCGATGGAGATGGCGCAGCAGCTGATCGGCGTGACGATGCAGGAGCAGGGCGTGTCGCGGATCGTGGCGGTGGACATGGAAACCGCAGCGGGTTTTGCCCAGAATTGACGTTTGACGAAACCGGATCGCGTTCGCGCGGCGCATGGGCGCCCGTTCGCGATCCCGACGAAAAAGAATTGCTGATGGAGCGTGCATGGACGAGTTGACACTCGGTTTGATCGGCGCGGGCGCCGTCGTGGTGGGCGGCGTCGTGGTCTACAACGCATGGCAGGGCGCGAAGGTGCGGCGCAGGATGCCGCGCCCGATGCCGGAGGAAGCGGCCGAGGCGATGAACCGCCCCGAGCGCGACGAAGAGTTGCCGTTCATCGAGCCGGTGCGTCAGCCGGTGCGCCGCGAGCCTGCGGCACCGGTCGCGGCGGCCGCCGCGCCGGCCGAAGCCGCGCGCGTCGAGCCGACGTTCGGAGGCGCGGCGCCTGCGGACATGCCGGCCGATCTGCAGGCCGAGGCGACCGGCGCCGACCTGCCGTCCGAGTCGGCCGAATCGGCCGCCGGTGAAGCAGCGGTGCCTGCCGTCGTGCAGGAAGCGGCCGCCGAGCCGGCCGAGTCGTCCGAACCCGTGCTGCCGGCCGCGACGACGATCTCGTCGACGCCGCCCGCGATCGTCGACCGCCGGATCGACTGCATCGTACCGATCCGCCTCGCCGGGCCGCTGCCGGGCGACAAGATCCTGCCGGCCGCGCAGCGGCTGCGCCGCGCGGGCAGCAAGCCCGTGCACATCGAAGGCAAGCCGGAAGGCGGCCAGTGGGAGCTGCTGCAGAACGGCGTGCGCTACGAAGAGTTGCGCGCGGCCGCGCAGCTCGCGAACCGCAGCGGCGCGCTGAACGAGCTCGAATTCTCCGAATTCGTGACGGGCGTCCAGCAGTTCGCCGACACGATCGACGGCGCACCGGAATTCCCGGACATGATGGAGACGGTGGCGATGGCGCGCGAACTCGACGCGTTTGCCGCGCAGTGCGACGCGCAACTGTCGATCAACGTGATGTCGGACGGCGCGCCGTGGTCGGCGAACTACGTGCAGGCGGTCGCATCGCAGGACGGGTTGCTGCTGTCGCGCGACGGCACGCGTTTCGTGAAGCTCGACGCGAAGCAGAACCCCGTGTTCATGCTGCAGTTCGGCGACACGAACTTCCTGCGCGACGACCTCACGTACAAGGGCGGCAACATGATCACGCTGGTGCTCGACGTGCCGGTCGCCGAAGAGGACATCCTGCCGTTCCGGCTGATGTGCGATTACGCGAAATCGCTGTCCGAGCGGATCGGCGCGCGGGTCGTCGACGATTCGCGCCGGCCGCTGCCGGAGTCGACGCTGCTCGCGATCGAGCAGCAGTTGATGAAGCTGTACGCGAAGCTCGAGGAAGCCGGCATCCCGGCCGGTTCGCCGGTCACGCGCCGACTCTTCAGCCAGTAACGCGATGGCGCGGACGGCGGGCCTCGGCACCGTCGTTCGCCGTTGCGGCGCACGCCTTTTCGTGTGCGCTGCAGCACGCTGATCCGGCGCGCATTGCACGCCCCGCCGCGGCGTCAAACTGAGATAATCGGGCATCCGATTTTCTCAGAACGAATCTGCCGCCAGCATGGCCCGAACCCAAGCCGAACCGCCAGCCAGCCAGCCCGACGCGCGCGCCGCGTGGCTGCGCGACCAACTCGAGCGGGCGAACTACGCCTATTACGTACTCGACCAGCCGGATCTGCCCGACGCCGAATACGATCGGCTGTTCCGCGAGCTGCAGCAGCTCGAAACCGACCATCCCGAACTCGTGACGCCCGATTCGCCGACGCAGCGCGTCGGCGGCGAAGCGGCCGGCGGCTTCACGCCGGTCGTCCACGACGCGCCGATGCTGTCGCTGAACAACGGCTTCGCCGACGAGGACATCGTCGCGTTCGACAAGCGCGTCGCCGACGCGCTCGACAAGACGACCGATCTCGCCGGCTCGGTGACGGAGCCCGTCGAATACGCGTGCGAACTGAAGTTCGACGGCCTCGCGATCTCGCTGCGCTACGAGCGCGGCGTGTTCGTGCAGGCGTCGACGCGCGGCGACGGCACGACGGGCGAGGACGTGACCGAAAACGTGCGCACGATCCGCTCGATCCCGCTGAAGCTGAAGGGCAAGAACGTGCCGGCCGTGCTCGACGTGCGCGGCGAGGTGCTGATGTTCAAGCGCGATTTCGCACGCCTGAACGAACGCCAGCGCGCGGCCGAGCAGCGCGAATTCGCGAACCCGCGCAATGCGGCGGCCGGCAGCCTGCGCCAGCTCGACTCGAAGATCACCGCGCAGCGTCCGCTGTCGTTCTTCTCGTACGGAATCGGCGTGCTCGACGGGATGCCGATGCCCGACACGCACAGCGCGCTGCTCGACTGGTACGAAACGCTCGGCCTGCCGGTGAACCGCGAGCGCGCGGTCGTGCACGGCGCCGACGGATTGCTCGGCTTCTTCCGCAAGGTCGGCGAGAAGCGCGAGTCGCTGCCGTACGACATCGACGGCGTCGTCTACAAGGTCAACCGGCGCGACGAGCAGGAGCGCCTCGGCTTCGTGTCGCGCGCGCCGCGCTTCGCGCTCGCGCACAAGTTTCCCGCACAGGAAGCGCTGACGAAGCTCGTCGCGATCGACGTGCAGGTCGGCCGCACGGGCGCGATCACGCCGGTCGCGCGCCTGGAGCCCGTGTTCGTCGGCGGTGCGACCGTGACCAACGCGACGCTGCACAACGAGGACGAGGTGCGCCGCAAGGACATCCGGATCGGCGATACCGTGATCGTGCGACGCGCGGGCGACGTGATCCCCGAAGTGGTCGGCGCGCTGCTCGACCGGCGTCCGGACGATGCGGCCGAATTCGTGATGCCGACCGAATGCCCGGTGTGCGGCTCGAAGATCGAGCGCCTGCCGGACGAAGCGATCGCGCGCTGCACGGGCGGCCTGTTCTGCCCGGCGCAGCGCAAGCAGGCGCTGTGGCACTTCGCGCAGCGCCGCGCGCTCGACATCGACGGGCTCGGCGAGAAGATCATCGACCAGCTCGTCGAGCTGAATCTCGTGCGCACGCCGGCCGACCTGTTCAATCTCGGTTTCGCGACACTCGCCGAGCTCGACCGGTTCGCCGAGAAGTCTGCACAGAATCTGCTCGACTCGCTCGAGAAGGCGAAGCACACGACGCTCGCGCGCTTCATCTACGGGCTCGGCATCCGCCATGTCGGCGAATCGACCGCGAAGGATCTCGCGAAGCATTTCGGCTCGCTGACGCCGATCATGGATGCATCGATCGACGAACTGCTCGAAGTCAACGACGTCGGGCCGATCGTCGCCGAGTCGCTCCACCAGTTCTTCGCAGAAGAGCACAACCGGACCGTGATCGAGCAGTTGCGCGCGCCGGGCAAGGTCACGTGGCCCGAAGGGCCGCCCGCGCCGAAGGCGCCGCAGGGCGTGCTGGCCGGCAAGACCGTCGTGCTGACGGGCACGCTGCCGACGCTCACGCGCGATGCCGCGAAGGAGATGCTCGAAGCGGCGGGCGCGAAAGTTGCGGGCTCGGTATCGAAGAAGACGGATTACGTGGTCGCGGGCGCCGAAGCCGGCAGCAAGCTCGCGAAGGCCGAGGAACTCGGCATCCCCGTGCTGGACGAAGACGGACTGCACCAACTCCTGGAGGGCAATACGCCATGATTCGCGAGATCCTGAAGATGGGCGATCCGCGCCTGCTCGAAATCGCCAAACCGGTCGAGCGGTTCGATACACCCGAGCTGCACGAGATCGTCGCGGACATGTTCGAGACGATGCACCATGCGAACGGCGCCGGGCTGGCTGCGCCGCAGATCGGCATCGGGCTGCAGATCATCATCTTCGGCTTCGGCAACAACAACCGCTACCCGGATGCGCCGCCGGTGCCCGAGACCGTGCTGATCAACCCGAAGATCGAATACATGCCGCCGGACATGGAAGAGGGCTGGGAAGGCTGCCTGTCGGTGCCGGGCATGCGCGGCGTCGTCAGCCGCTACGCGAAGGTGCGCTACAGCGGCTTCGACCAGTTCGGCGCGAAGATCGACCGCGCCGCCGACGGTTTTCACGCGCGCGTGGTCCAGCATGAATACGACCACCTGATCGGCAAGCTGTATCCGATGCGGATCACCGACTTCACGCGCTTCGGCTTCACCGAGGTGCTGTTCCCGGGGCTCGATCCGGCGGAAGACGACTGAGCGGCACGCGTCCCGTTTCGCGTCGTCCGCCGGAAACAAAAAAGCCCGCGCAAGCGGGCTTTTGCATTGCGTGGCGCACGTCGCGTGCCCGCGGTCAGAACGTCTCGTCGGCCGACAGATAGCGCCATTGCCCCTGCGGCAGCGCGCCGAGCATCACGCGGCCCATCCGCACGCGCTTGAGGCCGACTACGTCGAGACCGACCAGTTCGCACATGCGGCGGATCTGGCGCTTCTTGCCTTCGCGCAGCACGAAGCGCAGTTGCTCGCCGTTCTGCCAGCTCACCATCGCGGGCTTCAGCGCGACGCCGTCGAGCTCGAGGCCGTGGCGCAGCTTCGCGAGCGATTCCGCGGGGAAGTGCTGGTCGATGTCGATGAGCCGTTCGCCGAAGCGCACGCGCACCAGGTACTCCTTGTCGATGTCCGACTGCTCGCCGATCAGTTGCTTCGCGATCCGGCCGTTCTGCGTCAGCACGAGAAGGCCAGTGGAATCGATGTCGAGCCGGCCGGCCGGCGCGAGTGCGTGCAGGTGCTGCGGCGAGAAGCGCAGCGGCGAATGGTCGCCGCTCCAGTGGTTCCCGCGCGTGATCAGCACGGCCGCAGGCTCGTAGCCGTCTTCCGCCTGACCCGATACATAGCCGACCGGCTTGTGCAGCAGGATCGTCACCTGCGCGGCCTGCGCGGCACTTGCGCGCTCGTCGATCTCGATTTTCTGGTCGGCGCGCACCTTGGTGCCGAGCGTGTCGATGCGTTCGCCGTCGACGAGCACCCAGCCCTTTTCGATCCATTCGTCGGCTTCGCGGCGCGAGCACATGCCGAGCTCGGACATCCGCTTCGACAGGCGCATCAGGCCCGTTTCGTCACCGTAATCGGTGTCGGCAGCCTGGCGCTTGATGGGTTGCGCGGTCTTCAGGCCCGTGCCGGACGCGCGGCGCTCGCCGTCGCGTGCGGGGCGAGCCGGGCGGTCGCCGAAGCTGCGCTTCGCGCCTTCGCCGGCTGCCTTGTCGCGATAGGGCGTGCGCTTGGCGTCGTCGGCGCCTGCGCGGCGCGGCCGTGCATCGTCGTCGCTGCGACGGGGCGGGCGGTCGGACGAGGTACGGCGGTCGCCGAAGCTGCGCTTCGCGCCTTCGCCAGCCGCCTTGTCGCGATAAGGTGCACGCGCGCCACCTTCGGCACCTGCGCGGCGCGGTCGTGCATCGTCGTCGCTGCGACGGGGCGGGCGGTCGGACGACGTACGGCGGTCATCGAAGCTGCGCTTCGCGCCTTCGCCGGCCGCTTTGTCGCGATAGGGTGCACGCGCGCCACCTTCGGCACCTGCGCGGCGCGGTCGTGCATCGTCGTCGCCGCGACGGGCCGGGCGGTCCGAAGGCGGACGGCGGTCGCCGAAGCTGCGCTTCGCGCCTTCGCTAGCTGCCTTGTCGCGATAGGGCGTGCGCTTGCCGTCGTCAGCGCCTGCGCGGCGCGGCCGTGCATCGTCGTCGCTGCGACGGGGCGGGCGATCTGACGATGAGCGACGGTCGTCGAAACTGCGTTTCGCGCCTTCGCCGGCCGCCTTGTCGCGATAGGGTGCGCGCGCGCCACCTTCGGCACCCGCGCGGCGAGGCCGCGCATCGGCGTCGCTGCGCCGGGGCGGGCGCGAGTCGGGCTTGCCGTCAGCGCTGCGATAGCCGCGTTCGGCGCCGCCGTCGCGCGGCGCACGCTTGGCCGTTGCGCGATCTGCGCCCGGGCGCTCGGCGCCCGCGGCACCGCGCGGCTTGAACGTGCGTTCGCCGGCGGCTGCCGGGCCCGACGCCTTCTTCGGGCGGGCCGGCTTGTCTGCCGCGGGCGGCGCAGCGGGACGCACCGCCTTGCGGGCGACGAGGCTGCCGGAGCGGACAGGTGCGCGGGTCGGCGACGCCGGCCGCGGATTCTTGACGGTCAATTTGGTGCGCATAAACGCTGGGATTCATTCAGACTGCGATCGCACGCAGCAATTCGGTTTCGAGCTGGATCTGCAGGCGGTTGTCGGACAAGCCGGCGCCCGCGAGCAGGAAGATGTCCTCGACGCGTTCGCCGAGCGTATTGATCCGCGCCGCGTGGACGCCGATCCGATGCTCGGCGAGTACGCGCGCGATCGAATAGAGAAGGCCCGGCCGGTCGTTGGCGGACACGGACAGGATGTAGTACTGACCGCGCTCGTCGGCCCGCAGGTCGACGCGCGGCGTGATCGGAAAGGTTCGGGACAGCCTCGACAGGCGGCCCTTGGACGGTTCCGGCAGCGGTGCGGTTTCGGTGAGCCGCGCCGCGAGCTGCTGTTCGACGAGATTCGCGATGTCGCGGTACCGCACGTCGCGTTCGGTCTGCGTGACGATGAAGTTGTCGAGCGCGTAGCCGTGCCGCGTCGTGCTGACGCGCGCGTCGAGCACCGACAGCCCGTTGCGGTCGAAATACGCGCAGATGTCCGCGAACAGGTCGGGGCGGTCCTTCACGTACACGAGCACCTGCAGCGCGTCGCCGATCGGCGACGGCCGCGCGCGGACGATCGCGGTTTCGGCGTTCACGTGCCGGTACAGCACACGCGTCTGCCATGCGATGTCGGCCGCATCGTGACGCAGGAAGAAGCCGACGTCGAGCTGATCCCACAGCGCGCGGTGCGCGTCGTCGGGCACGGTCTCGAGGCGCAGCAGCGCGAGCGCCTGTTCCTGCCGCGACTTCAGCTCCGAGTGTGCATCGGGGTTCGCGCCGCCGAGCACCGCGAGCGTGACGCGGTACAGATCCTCGAGCAGCTTGCCCTTCCACGTGTTCCACACCTTCGGGCTCGTGCCGCGGATATCGGCGACGGTCAGCAGGTAGAGCGCGGTGAGGCGCCGTTCGTTGCCGACGAGTTCGGCGAAGCGCTTGATGACTTCGGGGTCGCTCGTGTCCTGCTTCTGCGCGACCTGGCTCATCGTCAGGTGATGCTGGACGAGCCACACGATCAGCGCTGCGTCGTCGCCGGCGATCCCGTGTTCGCGGCAGAAGCGCCGCGCATCGGCCATCCCGAGCGTCGAGTGGTCGCCGCCGCGGCCCTTCGCGATGTCGTGGAACAGCGCCGCGACATACAGCACCCACGGACGGTCGAAGTTGCCGATCAGCTGGCTGCAGAACGGGTATTCGTGCGCATGCTCGGCGACCGCGAAGCGGCGGATGTTGCGCAACACCATCAGGATGTGCTGGTCGACCGTGTACACGTGGTACAGGTCGTGCTGCATCTGGCCGACGATGCGGCGGAAGTTCAGCAGATAGCGGCCGAGCACGCTCGTCTGGTTCATCAGCCGGAACGCGTGCGTGATTCCTTCGGGCTGCTGCAGGATCCGCATGAACGTGTCGCGGTTCTGCGGATCGCGGCGCCACGCGTTGTTCATGATTTCGCGCGAGTTGTACAGCGCGCGCAGCGTGCGCGCGGACAGGCCCTTCACGCCGCGGGTCGTTTCGTACAGCAGGAACGCTTCGAGGATCGCATCGGGATGGCGTTCGAACACGCCGTCGTCGACGATCTCGAGCATCCCCTGCTTCTCGACGAAGCGGTCGGGCGACAGCACGCGCGTGATGCCGCTCGTCGCGGGGAAGAGCTGCGCCTCGATGTTCTGGATCAGGATCGTCGCGAGCTGCGTGACGGCTTTCGCGGCCCAGTAATAGCGGCGCATCAGCTGCTCGCTCGCGCGCTTGGCCTGCGTCGGCTGGTAGCCGAAGCTCTCCGCGGCCTGCGTCTGCAGGTCGAACACGAGCATGTCCTGGCGGCGGCCGGCGATCACGTGCAGCCGTGCGCGCAGCGTCTTCAGGAAACCCTCGTTGCGGCGCAGCTCGCGCGCTTCGCGATCGGTGATGAGGCCGCGCGTGTCGAGCTCGCGCCAGCTGCTGCCGAAACCCGCCGCGCGCGCGATCCACAGGATCGTCTGCAGGTCGCGCAGCCCGCCGGGGCTTTCCTTCACGTTCGGTTCGAGGCTGTACGGCGTGTCCTGGAACTTCGCGTGGCGCTGGCGCATCTCGAGCACCTTCGCGGTGAAGAACGCGCGGGCGTCGAGCGCCTCGTGGTAGCGCACCGTGAAGCGCTCGAACAGCGCGGTGCTGCCGACGATGCGGCGCGCTTCCAGCAGCGAGGTTTGCACCGTGACGTCCTGCGATGCCTCCTCGATGCATTGCGCGACCGTGCGCACGCTGCTGCCGATCTCGAGGCCGAGATCCCATGCCATCCCGATGAAACGCTCGATGCGCGGGTCGAGCGCCGGGTCGTGCGCATCGGGCAGCAGCACGAGGATGTCGACGTCGGAATAAGGGGCGAGCTCGCCGCGCCCGTAGCCGCCGACGGCGACGAGCGCGAGCGTCGCCGGCAGCCCGCAATCGTCCCACACGCGCTTCAGTGCGTCGTCGGTGAGTTTCGACTGCGCGTGCATCAGAGACGCGACGTTCGTCGCGCGACGAAAGCGCTCGAGCATGTCGGCCTTGGCGGCCTTGAATTCGGCGCGCCGCGACAGCGCGTCGGGCGAGGGGGCGGCGTGAGCGCTCATGGGCGGCCGTTCAGGTGGGGGCGGGGCGGGCTGGCGCGACGGCGCTCAGACTGCGGCGGCCGGTTGCGCGAACACGGGGCGCGCCGGCGTGCCGGCCGACACGGTCAGCACTTCGTAGCCGGTTTCGGTGACGAGCACCGTGTGCTCCCACTGCGCGGACAGGCTGCGGTCGCGCGTCTTGACCGTCCACTGGTCGGGCATCGTGCGGATGTCGCGCTTGCCGGCGTTGATCATCGGCTCGATCGTGAAGATCATCCCGGGCTTCAGCTCGATGCCCGTGCCCGGACGGCCGTAGTGGACGACCTGCGGATCTTCGTGGAACACCGTGCCGATGCCGTGGCCGCAGTATTCGCGCACGACGCTGTAGCCCTGCGCTTCCGCATGTTTCTGGATCGCGTGGCCGATGTCGCCGAGGTGCGCGCCGGGCTTGACCTGGTCGATGCCGAGCCACATGCATTCGTAGGTGGTCTGCACGAGGCGCTTCGCGAGGATCGAGCCCTCGCCGACGATGAACATCCGGCTCGTGTCGCCGAAGTAGCCGTTCTTGATCACGGTGATGTCGATGTTCAGCGCGTCGCCGTTCTTGATCACCTTCTCGCCGGGAATGCCGTGGCAGATCACGTCGTTGACCGAAATGCAGGTGGCCTTCGGGTACGGCGGATAGCCGGGCGGCTGGTAGTTCAGCGGCGCGGGGATCGTGCCCTGTTCGTTGAGCATGAACTCGTGGCAGAGGCGATCGAGTTCGGCGGTCGTGATGCCCGCGACGACGTGCGGCGTGATGAAGTCGAGCACTTCGCTCGCGAGACGGCAGGCGACGCGCATCTCGGCGATATCGTGTTCGTTTTTGAGCGTAATAGTCATCGAGGTATGCCTGGAATGCGGTGAATTGATGGATTATCGCACCTTATGGCGGGCGTCGCAGCCCCTGCCGGCCGTGCCGATGCGGGTTTTCGCGGATTGTCCGGCCGGCTGCCGCACGGCAAGCGAAAGTGGTGAGCGACTTGAGAGCCGACAACTCGGCGTGCTATACTCTTTGGCTAAGTCGATATCCAAATGCCGAGTTTGCCCCATGTTGGGGCGGCATCGCGGTGACAGGCTTACGGCACGGGCGTTTTGCACGTGTCGAATCGCAAGCCGGCGCAACCAGGGTGCCGTCCGCGCGGAATTCGTTGCCTTCCGGAGTATTTCGGGGGCAGGTTCGCGCGGCGGTACGGCGGCCGGCTTAAGACCCAACCCTCGTGGAGAATTCACATGGCAGTTACGATGCGCCAAATGCTGGAAGCGGGTGTCCACTTCGGTCACCAGACGCGCTTCTGGAACCCGAAGATGGCACCGTTCATTTTCGGTCACCGCAACAAGATTCACATCATCAACCTCGAAAAGACGCTGCCGATGTTCACGGACGCACAGAAGTACGTGCGCCAGCTGGCAGCGAACCGCGGCACGATCCTGTTCGTCGGCACGAAGCGCCAGTCGCGCGACACGATCGCCCAGGAAGCGCAGCGCGCGGGCATGCCGTACGTCAATGCACGCTGGCTCGGCGGCATGATGACCAACTTCAAGACGCTGAAGGTGTCGATCAAGCGCCTGAAGGACATGGAAGCGGCCGTCGAATCGGGCGAAACCGAGAAGATGAGCAAGAAGGAAGCGCTGCTGTTCGAACGTGAAATCGCCAAGCTGCAGAAGTCGATCGGCGGCGTGAAGGACATGGGCGGCATTCCGGACGCAATCTTCGTCGTCGACGTCGGCTACCACAAGATTGCCGTCACCGAAGCGAACAAGCTGGGCGTGCCGGTCATCGCCGTGGTCGATACGAACCACTCGCCGGAAGGCGTGGACTACGTGATCCCGGGCAACGACGACTCGAGCAAGGCAGTCGCGCTGTACGCGGAAGGCGTGGCCGACGCGATCCTGGAAGGCCGTGCGAACGCGGTCAACGAAGTGGTCCAGGCAGCGCGCGGCGACGACGAGTACGTCGAGGAAAACGCGTAACTGGCCCCGAGCCGGCGCAAAAAGGGGGCTCTCAACAGGCCCCCTTTTTTTAAGCTTGTGCGCCGGACCTGATCGCGCCGAATCGGCGCGGGTCCGGAAACGAATCTCGGCCGTTCGCGTCCAAGCGGGCGGCGTTGTGAATACAGACTCAAGGAGCGAATGATGGCGGCAATTACCGCAAGCATGGTGGCAGAACTGCGCGCGAAGACCGACGCACCGATGATGGAGTGCAAGAAGGCGCTGACGGAAGCCGACGGCGATCTGGCCAAGGCTGAAGAGCTGCTGCGCGTCAAGCTCGGCAACAAGGCGAGCAAGGCGGCATCGCGCGTGACGGCCGAAGGCGTCGTCGCATCGTTCGTCGGCGGCAACGCAGGCGCGCTGGTCGAACTGAACTGCGAAACCGACTTCGTCGCGAAGAACGACGACTTCCTCGCATTCTCGAAGACGGTCGCCGAACTCGTCGCGACGCAGAACCCGGCCGACGTGGCCGCGCTGTCGGCGCTGCCGCTCGAAGGCTCGACGGTCGACGCAGTGCGCCTGGCACTGATCGGCAAGATCGGCGAGAACGTGTCGATCCGCCGTTTCGTCCGCTTCGAAACCGCGAACAAGATCGCAACGTACCTGCACGGCGCGCGCATCGGCGTGATCGTCGAGTACACGGGTGCGGAAGAGCAGGTCGGCAAGGACGTCGCGATGCACATCGCGGCAATGAAGCCGGTCGCGCTGTCGTCGGCCGACGTGCCGGCCGAGCTGATCGAGACGGAACGCCGTGTGGCGGAGCAGAAGGCCGCGGAATCGGGCAAGCCGGCCGAGATCGTCGCGAAGATGGTCGACGGTAGCGTCCAGAAGTACCTGAAGGAAGTGTCGCTGCTGAACCAGACGTTCGTGAAGAACGACAAGCAGACGATCGAGCAGATGCTGAAGGCAGCGGATTCCGCCGTGCAGAAGTTCGCGCTGTTCGTCGTCGGCGAAGGCATCGAGAAGCGCCAGGACGACTTCGCCGCCGAAGTGGCCGCGCAAGTCGCAGCAGCAAAGCAGCAGTAAGCAGTCAGGCAGTACCCGCGGCGGGCGTCCGCTCCGCCGCGGCCGGCGCCGCCGGCCGGCCGGGAACCCCGGTCCGACCGTCGGCGCTTGCCCGAATCAGTATTTCGCCCCTACAGTTCGTGGTTGTCATCCTCTCGTCGCTCGGAAGCCCCTATGTCCAATGCCTATAAACGCGTCCTCCTCAAACTCTCCGGCGAAGCGCTGATGGGCGACGATGCCTTCGGCATCAATCGCGCGACGATCGAACGGATGGTGGCCGATATCGCCGAAGTCGTGCGTCTCGGTACGCAGCTGGCGGTCGTGATCGGTGGCGGTAATATTTTCCGCGGTGTCGCGGGCGGCGCGGCCGGCATGGACCGCGCGACTGCCGACTACATGGGGATGCTCGCGACGATGATGAACGCGCTGGCGCTGCAGGACGCGATGCGCCACGCCGGCATCGAGGCGCGCGTGCAATCCGCGCTGCGGATGGACCAGGTCGTCGAGCCGTACATCCGGCCCCGCGCGATCCGCCAGCTCGAGGAGGGCCGCGTCGTGATCTTCGCGGCCGGCACCGGCAACCCGTTCTTCACGACGGACACCGCCGCGGCACTGCGCGGCTCGGAAGTGGGCGCCGAGGTCGTACTGAAGGCGACCAAGGTCGATGGCGTATATTCTGCCGATCCGAAGAAGGATCCGTCGGCCACGCGCTACACGACGATCAGCTTCGACGAGGCGATCAGCCGCAACCTGCAGGTGATGGACGCGACGGCGTTTGCGCTGTGCCGCGACCAGAAGCTGCCGATTCGCGTGTTTTCGATCAACAAGCCGGGCGCGCTCAAGCGCATCGTGCTGGGCGAGGACGAAGGTACGCTCGTCCACGTGTAAACTCCCGCGGATGCGGGTCATTGGCCGTGGCGCGCAGGATGCGCCGGGCAGGACCCGCGTTCTTTGAAGGTTTGAAGGTTCGGAGGTTGAAATGAGTGTCGCTGATACCAAGAAGGGCGTCGAGCAGAAGATGCAGCGCTCGATCGAAGCGTTCAAGAACGATCTGGCAAAGATCCGTACGGGCCGTGCGCACACCGGTCTGCTCGATCACGTGCAGGTCGACTACTACGGGTCGATGGTGCCGATCTCGCAGGTCGCGAACCTGACGCTGGTCGACGCGCGCACGATCGGCGTGCAGCCGTGGGAAAAAAACATGGTCGCGAAGGTCGAGAAGGCCATTCGCGAAGCCGATCTGGGCCTGAACCCGGCAACGGCCGGCGACCTGATCCGCGTGCCGATGCCCGCGCTGACGGAAGAGCGCCGCCGCGAGCTGACCAAGGTCGTCAAGAGCGAAGGCGAAACGGCCAAGGTCGCGATCCGCAACCTGCGCCGCGACGCGAACGAAGCGCTCAAGAAGCTCGTGAAGGACAAGGAAATCTCGGAAGACGACGAGCGCCGCGCGAGCGACGACGTGCAGAAGCTGACCGACAAGCACGTTGCCGAAATCGACAAGCTCGTGCAGACCAAGGAAGCCGAGATCATGACGGTCTGACGACCGTCCTCGCGCGCCGCCTTCTTCCCGCATTACTGTCTCAACGGCCATGACCTATACCAGCTCTACCGTTCGCGTGCCTGACGTCGGCGTCGTGCCGCGTCACATCGCGATCATCATGGACGGCAACGGCCGTTGGGCAACCGAACGCCGCTTGCCGCGCGTCGCGGGGCATACCCGCGGCGTCGATGCCGTGCGGGCGGTGGTCGAAGGCTGCGCGCGCGCCGGCGTCGAATACCTGACGCTGTTCGCGTTCAGTTCGGAAAACTGGCGCCGGCCGAACGACGAAGTGTCGTTCCTGATGCGGCTCTTCATCACCGCGCTCGAGCGCGAGGTGGGCAAGCTGCATGCGAACGGGATCCGCCTGCGTGTCGTCGGCGATCTCGACCGCTTCGAGCCGCGCATCCGCGAACTGATTCGCCGCGCCGAGACCAAGACGGCGCGCAACACCCGTCTTACGCTCACCATCGCTGCCAACTACGGCGGCCGGTGGGACATCCTGCAGGCGACGAAGAAGCTCGTCGAGCAGGCCGTGCGCGAGGGTCGCGAGGTCGAAGTGACCGAGGACGCATTCGCGCCGCACCTGGCGATGGCCTATGCGCCGGAGCCCGATCTCTTCATCCGCACCGGCGGCGAGCAGCGCGTCAGCAACTTCCTGCTGTGGCAGCTCGCGTACGCCGAATTCTATTTCACCGACAAATACTGGCCGGATTTCGACGGCGCGGCACTGGCCGACGCGATGGCGTCGTATACCGAGCGTGAGCGCCGTTTCGGGCGCACGAGCGCGCAGCTCGAACCGCAATCGCAGAACGCCGACTCCCTTTCATGCTGAAAACCCGTGTGATCACGGCGATCGCGATGCTGGCAGTGCTGCTGCCGGTGACGCTGTTCGCGCCGCTCGCCGCGTTCGGCGCGCTGATCGGCGTCGTGCTCGTGTTCGCCGCATGGGAATGGGCGCGCCTGCTGAAGCTCGGCGGTGCCGCCCCGGTCGTCTATGCGGTCGTCGCGGCGCTCGCGCTGGCGGCCACCACGCCGCTCGGCATCGATGCGACTGCGTCCCGTCCCCTTTTCATGGCGGCCGGCGTGTTCTGGCTGCTGGTCGGCCCGTTCGCGCTGCGGCGCAAGCCCGAACTTGCGGGCGGCGTCTGGCGGCCGTTCCTGCTGGCGGCCGGGTTGATCGTGTTCGCGGCCTGCTGGCATGCGCTCGTCGCGGCGCGCGCGCAGGGCGTGCCGTTCGTGCTGTCGCTGCTTCTGGTCGTCTGGCTGGCCGATATCGGCGCATACTTCGCGGGCAAGGCTTTCGGAAAGCGTAAACTGGCCATTGCGATCAGTCCCGGCAAGAGCTGGGAAGGCGCGATCGGCGGCTGGCTTGCGGTGATGGTCGTCGCCGGTGTCGCGACGGCCGCGCATGCTTTCGAGCCGACCCTGTTTTCTGCATTCGCCGTGCGCTACGGAATGCCCGGTGCGTGGGCCGCGCTGACGCTGCTGGTCGCGTACAGCGTGATCGGCGACCTGTTCGAGTCGTTGCTGAAGCGGCAGGCCGGTGTGAAGGATTCGAGCGGACTGCTGCCTGGCCATGGCGGCGTGCTCGACCGTGTCGACGCGCTGCTGCCGGTGCTGCCGCTCGCGATGCTGCTGCTTGGTTAAACCATTATCTCTGTTATGCAAAAACGTCTGACATTGCTCGGTTCCACGGGCTCGATCGGAGACAGCACGCTCGACGTGGTCGCGCGCCATCCCGAGCGCTTCTCGGTCTACGCGCTGACCGCGCACCGCAACGGCGACAAGCTCGTCGAGCAGTGCCTGCGCTTCGCGCCTGAAGTGGCGGTGGTCGGCGATGCCGCGACGGCCGCACACGTCGAAGCGAAACTGCGCGCGGCGGGCAGCAAGACGACCGTGCTGCACGGGCCGCAGGCGCTCGTCGACGTGTCGAGGAGCGACGGCTGCGACACGGTGGTCGCGGCGATCGTCGGCGCGGCAGGCCTCGTGCCGAGCCTCGCGGCCGCGCGTGCCGGCAAGCGGATCCTGCTCGCGAACAAGGAAGCGCTCGTGATGTCGGGCGCGATCTTCATGGACGCCGTGCGCGACCATGGCGCGATCCTGCTGCCGGTCGACAGCGAACACAACGCGATCTTCCAGTGCATGCCGCGCGATGCGGGCGAGCACGGCGGGATCTCGAAGATCATCCTGACCGCGTCGGGCGGCCCGTTCCGCACGCGCGAGCCGGCCACGCTCGTCGACGTGACGCCGGACGAGGCGTGCAAGCACCCGAACTGGGTGATGGGCCGCAAGATCTCGGTCGATTCCGCGACGATGATGAACAAGGGTCTCGAGGTGATCGAGGCGCACTGGATCTTCGGGCTGCCGGGCGACCGGATCGACGTGCTGATCCATCCGCAGAGCGTGATCCATTCGCTCGTGTCGTACCGCGACGGCTCGGTGCTCGCGCAGCTCGGCAACCCCGACATGCGCACGCCGATCGCGCATGCGCTCGCGTTTCCCGATCGCGTCGATGCGGGCGTCGACCAGCTCGACCTCGCGCAGATCGCGCAGCTGTCGTTCGAGAAGCCCGATTACGCGCGCTTCCCGTGCCTCGCGCTCGCGCTGAAGGCGCTTGAGGAAGGCGGCATCGCGAGCGCCGCATTGAACGCGGCGAACGAAGTTGCGGTCGAAGCGTTTCTCGAGCGCCGGATCGGCTTCATGGCGATCGCGGCGACGGTCGATGCAGTGCTCAACGCGCTGCCGAACCGCGCGCCCGACGGGCTCGACGACGTCCTGGCGGCGGATGCCGAGGCACGCCGCCTCGCCGCCGCGATCATTGCAAAAGCGCCTGCGCCCCGCGTGGAGCGTACTGTCTGAATGGAGTGCTCATGAACGTGCTGGTCGAACTGATCGCGTTTGCGGTGGCGATCGGGGTGCTGGTCGTCGTGCATGAGTACGGACATTATCGCGTCGCGCGCTGGTGCGGCGTGAAGGTGCTGCGTTTCTCGATCGGCTTCGGCCAGCCCGTCGCGCGCTGGGTCAGCCGCAGGACGGGCACCGAGTGGACGCTGTCCGCGCTGCCGCTCGGCGGCTACGTGAAGATGCTCGACGAGCGCGATCCGGGCCCCGGCATCAAGCCCGAGGAGCTCGGCCAGGCGTTCAACCGCCAGTCGGTCTACAAGCGCATCGCGATCGTCGCGGCCGGGCCGATTGCGAACTTCCTGTTGGCAATCGTGCTGTTTTCCGTCGTATTTGCGTCCGGCGTGACCGAGCCGGCCGCGATCGTCGCGCCGCCGGCCGCCGGCACGGTGGCGGCCCGCGCGGGCTTCGACGGCAGCGAGACGATCGTGTCGATCCGCAACGCGCGCGTAGGCGATGCGCAGGGCGGCGAGTCGGAACCGGTGCGGTCGTGGTCGGACCTGCGCTGGAAGCTGCTGGCGGCCGCGTTCGATCATCGCGAGATCGTGCTCGGCGCGCGCGACGGCGGCGCGACGTTCGATTTCCGCGTCGACCTCCGCAATGTTCCCGAAAGTCAGCTCGATGACGATTTCATGACGCACCTGGGCTTCGAGGCCGGCGGCGGCACGTTGTCGGTCGCGTCGGTGCAGCCCGGCAGCGCGGCGGAGCAGGCGGGCCTGAAGGCCGGCGACAAGCTGGTCGCGCTCGACGGCAAGCCGATCGGCGGCGCGTCGCGCTTCATCGATTCCGTCAAGCACCATGCGGGCAAGGCGCTCGACCTGCGGATCGAGCGCGACGGCGCCGCGCAGACGGTATCGATCGTGCCGCAGATGCAGCGCGACGACGAATCGGGGCAGCAGGTCGGCCGGATCGGCGCGGCGCTGTCGATGCACGCGCCGTCCGTCGACGTGCGCTACGGGCCGATCGAGAGCCTGCGGCTCGGCGTGCGCCGCACGTGGGACATCTCCGTGTATTCGCTGCGGATGTTCGGGCGGATGATCACGGGCAACGCGTCGCTGAAGAACCTGTCCGGCCCCGTGACGATCGCCGACTACGCGGGCAAGAGCGCACGGCTCGGTCCGTCGGCGTTCCTGTCGTTCCTCGCCCTTGTCAGCATTAGCCTTGGCGTCCTGAACTTGTTGCCGATTCCCGTTTTGGACGGGGGGCATCTGTTATATTATGCGGTTGAAGCCGCGACCGGGAAAGCCGTCTCGGAGCGCTGGCAACTGATTCTGCAAAGAGCCGGGTTGATCTGCATCGTCGCGTTGTCGGCGATCGCGCTGTTCAACGATCTGGCTCGGCTAATCCATTTCTGAAGCGTCAGGCGGCCGCCGCTGGGCAGTCGCCCGATTTGATGCAGCTTAAATATTGGGGATGCATGTTGTTCAAACCTCATCGCTTTGTACCTAAGACAGTTGCAGCGGCCGCGCTCGCCGCGCACGGCCTCGCGGCGCATGCAGCGGCACCGTTCGTGGTGCAAGACATCAAGATCGAGGGGCTGCAGCGCGTCGAAGCGGGTTCGGTGTTCGCCTATCTGCCGATCAAGCAGGGCGATACCTTCACGGACGACAAGGCATCCGAAGCAATCCGCGCGCTGTACGCGACGGGCTTCTTCAACGACGTGCGCATCGCCACGCAGGGCAACGTCGTGATCGTGCAGGTGCAGGAGCGTCCGGCGATCGCGTCGATCGACTTCACCGGCACGAAGGAATTCGACAAGGACAACCTGACGAAGGCGCTGCGCGCCGTCGGTCTCGCCGACGGCCGCTACTATGACAAGGCGCTCGTCGACAAGGCGGAGCAGGAGCTCAAGCGCCAGTACCTGACGCGCGGCTTCTACGCGGCCGAAGTCAAGACGACGGTCACGCCGGTCGACGCGAACCGCGTGTCGATCCTGTTCGCGGTGGCCGAAGGCCCGAGCGCGAAGATCCGCCAGATCAACTTCATCGGCAACAAGGCGTTCAAGACGAGCACGCTGCGCGACGAGATGCAGCTGTCGACGCCGAACTGGTTCTCCTGGTACACGAAGAACGACCTGTACTCGAAGGAAAAGCTGACCGGCGACCTCGAGGCCGTGCGCTCGTACTACCTGAACCGCGGCTACCTCGAGTTCAACATCGAGTCGACCCAGGTGTCGATCTCGCCCGACAAGAAGGACATGTACCTGACGGTCACGCTGCACGAAGGCGAGCCGTACACGGTGTCGGGCATCAAGCTGTCGGGCAACCTGCTCGATCGCGAGGCCGAACTCAACAAGCTGATCAAGATCAAGCCGGGCGACCGCTTCTCGGCCGAAAAGCTGCAGCAGACCACCAAGTCGATCGTCGACAAGCTCGGTGAATACGGCTACGCATTCGCGGCCGTCAACGCGCAGCCGGACATCGACCAGGCGAACCACAAGGTGAACCTGAACCTCGTGGTCGATCCGAGCCGCCGCGTGTACGTGCGCCGCATCAACGTCGTCGGCAACACGCGTACGCGCGACGAAGTGGTGCGCCGCGAAATGCGCCAGCTCGAAAGCTCGTGGTTCGATTCGAACCGCCTCGCGCTGTCGAAGGACCGCGTGAACCGTCTCGGCTACTTCACCAACGTCGACGTGACGACGGTGCCGGTCGAAGGCACGAACGACCAGGTCGACGTGAACGTGAAGGTCGACGAAAAGCCGACCGGCGCGATCACGCTGGGCGCGGGCTTCTCGTCGACGGACAAGGTCGTGCTGTCGGCCGGCGTGTCGCAGGACAACGTGTTCGGTTCGGGTACCAGCCTGTCGGTGAACGTCAACACCGCGAAGAGCTACCGCACGCTGACCGTCACGCAGGTCGACCCGTACTTCACGGTCGACGGCATCAAGCGGATCACGGACGTCTACTACCGTACGTACCAGCCGCTCTACTATTCGACGAGCTCGAGCTTCCGGATCATCAGCGCGGGCGGCAACCTGAAGTTCGGCATCCCGTTCTCGGAAGTCGACACCGTCTACTTCGGCGCGGGCTTCGAGCAGAACCGCCTCGACGTCGATTCGAACACGCCGCAGAGCTACCAGGATTACGTGAACGAGTTCGGCCGCGTGTCGAACACGGTGCCGCTGACCGTCGCGTGGTCGCGCGACGCGCGCGACAGCGCGCTGATCCCGAGCCGCGGCTACTTCACGCAGGCGAACGTTGAATACGGCGTGCCGGTCGGCAAGATCCAGTACTACAAGGCCGACCTGCAGGCGCAGTACTACTATTCGTTCTCGCGCGGCTTCATCCTGGGCCTGAACCTGCAGGGCGGCTACGGTAACGGTATCGGTAACCCGTACCCGATCTTCAAGAACTACTACGCGGGCGGTATCGGCTCCGTGCGTGGCTACGAGCCGAGCTCGCTGGGCCCGCGCGACACGAAGACGAACGACCCGATCGGCGGTTCGAAGATGCTCGTCGGCAACATCGAACTGACGTTCCCGCTGCCGGGCACCGGCTACGACCGCACGCTGCGCGTGTTCACGTTCCTCGACGGCGGTAACGTGTGGGGCAACGCGCCGGGCGGCACGAGTACGGGCGCCAACGGCCTGCGTTACGGCTATGGTGTGGGTCTCGCGTGGATCTCGCCGATCGGCCCGCTGAAGCTGAGCCTCGGCTTCCCGCTGCAGAAGCACGAAGGCGACCAGTACCAGAAATTCCAGTTCCAGATCGGGACGGCGTTCTGACCGAACGCATGACAACAGCAACGAGAGGGTAATTTTGCTAACCGGTAAGTTTTCGAAACGAGTGATGTGCGCGTTGACCGTTGCGCTGGCCCTGGGCGCGGCGACGGTGCACGCACAGGACGTCGCCCGCATCGCGGCGGTCAATTCGGATCGGATCCTGCGCGAGTCGGCGCCCGCGAAGGCGGCGCAGACGAAGCTCGAAGCCGAGTTCGCGAAGCGCGACAAGGATCTGCAGGATCTGGCGGCGCGTCTGAAGTCGATGTCCGATTCGCTGGACAAGGGCGGCACGTCGCTGTCGGCGGCCGATCGCGCGCAGAAGCAGCGCGATCTCGCCCAGCTCGATACCGACTTCCAGCGCAAGCAGCGCGAGTTCCGCGAAGACCTGAACCAGCGTCGCAACGAGGAGCTGGCGGCCGTGCTGGAGCGGGCGAACAAGGTCATCAAGCAGATCGCCGAGCAGCAGAACTACGACCTGATCGTGCAGGAAGCCGTGTACGTCAGCCCGCGCATCGACATCACCGACAAGGTGCTCAAGGCGCTCGCGTCCGGCTCGGCGAACTGAACGGAGCAGACGACGAATGGCATTGACGCTTGAGGAACTCGTAAAGCGGTTCGGCGGCGAGATCGCCGGCGACGCACAGTGCAAGGTGGGCGGGCTCGCACCGCTCGACCAGGCAGGCCCTCAGCAACTCGCGTTCCTCGCGAATCCGAAGTACCTGTCGCAGGTCGAGTCGACCCGCGCAGGCGCGGTGCTGATCGCACCGAAGGATCTGGAAAAGCTGGGCGCGGCCGCTAGCGGTCGCAATTTCATCGTGACGCCGAATCCGTACGCGTACTTCGCACGCGTCGCGCAGATGTTCATCGACCTGGCCGCGCCGCCGCGCGCCGCCGGCGTGCATCCGAGCGCGACGATCGATCCGGCGGCGAAGGTCGCCGCGAGCGCGGTGATCGGCCCGCACGTGACGGTCGAGGCCGGCGCGGTGATCGAGGACGGCGTCCAGCTCGACGCGAACGTATTCGTCGGCCGCGGCACGACGATCGGCGCAGGCTCGCATCTTTATCCCAACGCATCGGTGTATCACGGCTGCAAGGTCGGCCCGCGCGCGATCGTCCATTCGGGCGCGGTGATCGGCTCCGACGGCTTCGGCTTCGCGCCGGATTTCGTCGGCGACGGCGACGCCCGCACCGGCAGCTGGGTCAAGATCCCGCAGGTCGGCGGCGTATCGATCGGCCCGGACGTCGAGATCGGCGCGAACACGACGATCGATCGCGGCGCGATGGCGGACACCGTCATCGAGGAATGCGTGAAGATCGACAACCAGGTGCAGATCGCCCACAACTGCCGGATCGGCGCCTACACGGTGATCGCCGGCAAGGCGGGCATCGCGGGCAGCACGACGATCGGCCGCCACTGCATGATCGGCGGCGCGGCCGGGATCGCCGGCCACGTGACGCTCGGCGATTACGTCATCATCACCGCGAATTCGGGCGTATCGAAGTCGCTGCCGAAGGCCGGCATCTATACCAGCGCGTTCCCGGCCGTCGACCACGGCGAATGGAACAAGAGCGCCGCGCTCGTGCGCAACCTCGACAAGCTGCGCGACCGAATCAAGGCGCTCGAAGCCGCGCTCGCCGCCCAGGGCGGCACGGACGCCTGAGCGCGCCATGCGAGACCACCAACCGGGCACGGCCAGCGCAACCGGCCCGGTTTGTCAGACTGGGCCGCATGGCGGCCCGCTTCAGCCTTTGCATCACCACCGCGCAGCCTCTGCGTGAGACGAACCATCATGAGCACTGAAAAAATCAATCTCGACATCCACAAGATCCTCACGCTGCTGCCGCATCGCTACCCGATTCTGCTCGTCGATCGCGTGCTCGAACTCGAGCCGCACAAAGGGATCAAAGCGCTGAAGAACGTGTCGATCAACGAGCCGTTCTTCCAGGGGCACTTCCCGAAGCGGCCGGTGATGCCGGGCGTGCTGATCCTCGAGGCGCTCGCGCAGGCCGCGGCGCTGCTGACCTTCGCGGAAGAGCAGCCGAAGGATCCGGAGAACACGCTGTATTACTTCGTCGGGATCGACGGCGCGCGCTTCAAGCGCGTGGTCGAACCGGGCGACCAACTGATTCTGAACGTGACGTTCGAACGCTACATCCGCGGCATCTGGAAGTTCAAGGCGGTGGCGGAAGTGGACGGCAAGGTGGCGGCGGAAGCCGAACTGATGTGCACGGTCAAGACGGCCGACGCGGCGCCCTGAGCGACGCGGCACGCATGGGCAACGCAACGCGACACATCACATCGAGAGGCAACGGCGCATGACCAGGATTCATCCCACCGCGATTGTCGAAGCGGGCGCGCAGATCGACGAATCGGTCGAGATCGGCCCGTACGCGATCGTCGGCCCGAACGTCACGATCGGCGCGCGCACGACGATCGGCTCGCACAGCGTGATCGAAGGCCACACGACGCTCGGCGAGGACAATCGCATCGGCCATTACGCATCGGTCGGCGGCCGTCCGCAGGACATGAAGTACAAGGACGAGCCGACGAAGCTCGTGATCGGCAACCGCAACACGATCCGCGAATTCACGACGATCCACACGGGCACCGTGCAGGACGTCGGCGTGACGACGCTCGGCGACGACAACTGGATCATGGCCTATGTGCACATCGGCCATGACTGCAGCGTCGGCAGCCACGTGATCCTGTCGAGCAACGCGCAGATGGCCGGCCACGTCGAGATCGGCGACTGGGCGATCGTCGGCGGGATGTCGGGCGTTCACCAGTTCGTGCGCATCGGTGCGCACTCGATGCTGGGCGGCGCGTCGGCGCTCGTGCAGGACATTCCGCCGTTCGTGATCGCGGCAGGCAACAAGGCCGAGCCGCACGGGATCAACATCGAAGGGCTGCGCCGGCGCGGTTTCTCGCCCGACGCGATTTCGGCGCTGCGCAGCGCGTACCGCCTGCTGTACAAGAACGGCCTGTCGCTCGAGGAAGCGAAGGTGCAGTTGCGCGAGCTGGCGGAGGCGGGCGGCGACGGCGATGCGCCGGTGAAGGCGCTCGTCGAGTTCATCGACGCGTCGCAACGCGGCATCATCCGCTAAGCGATGCCGTTTCCGACCAATCAGCTTCGGCTCGCGATGGTGGCAGGCGAGCCATCGGGCGACCTGCTCGCGGCGTCGCTGCTCGGCGGGCTGCGCGAGCGGCTGCCCGAATCGGCCCAGTACTACGGGATCGGCGGGCCGCGGATGATCGCGCAGGGCTTCGATTCGCACTGGCAGATGGACAAGCTGACCGTGCGCGGTTATGTCGAGGCGCTGGGCCAGATTCCCGAGATCCTGCGGATTCGCGGCGAGCTGAAGCGCCAGCTGCTCGCGGAGCGGCCGGCCGCGTTCATCGGCATCGACGCGCCGGATTTCAACTTCAGTGTCGAACAGGCCGTGCGCGACGCGGGCATCCCGTCGATCCACTTCGTGTGCCCGTCGATCTGGGCATGGCGCGGCGGCCGGATCAAGAAGATCGCCAAGTCCGTCGATCACATGCTGTGCCTGTTCCCGTTCGAGCCGGCGATTCTCGACAAGGCCGGCGTCGCGTCGACCTACGTCGGCCATCCGCTGGCCGACGAGATCCCGCTCGAGCCCGACACGCACGGTGCGCGCATCGCGCTCGGCCTGCCCGCGGACGGTCCCGTGATCGCGGTGCTGCCGGGCAGCCGGCGCTCGGAGATCGCGCTGATCGGCCCGACGTTTTTCGCGGCGATGGCGCTGATGCAGCAGCGCGAGCCCGGCGTGCGGTTCGTGATGCCGGCGGCGACGCCCGCGCTGCGCGAGCTGCTGCAGCCGCTCGTCGACGCGCATCCGCAACTCGCGCTGACGATCACCGATGGCCGCTCGCAGGTCGCGATGACGGCCGCCGACGCGATCCTCGTGAAGAGCGGCACCGTCACGCTGGAAGCCGCGCTGCTGAAGAAGCCGATGGTGATCTCGTACAAGGTGCCCTGGCTGACCGGGCAGATCATGCGCCGGCAGGGCTACCTGCCGTATGTCGGCTTGCCGAACATCCTGGCGGGGCGCTTCGTCGTGCCCGAGCTGCTGCAGCATTTCGCGACGCCCGAGGCGCTCGCCGATGCGACGCTCACGCAGCTGCGCGACGACGCGAACCGCCGCACGCTGACCGACGTGTTTACCGAAATGCATCTTTCGCTGCGGCAGAACACGGCTGCGAAGGCGGCCGAAGCGGTCGTGCGCGTGCTCGAACAACGCAAGGGGCGCGCATGACGGCAGTACGTGCACCGCGTCGTCGCGCGTCGAGCGACGTGCAGGGCGGCTTCGACTTCAGCCGGCCCGACGAGATCGTCTGCGGTGTCGACGAAGCCGGCCGCGGCCCGCTCGCGGGGCCGGTGGTGGCCGCCGCGGTGATTCTCGATCCGGCGCAGCCGATCGACGGGCTCGACGATTCGAAGGCGCTGTCCGCGAAGAAGCGCGACGTGCTGTACGACCTGATCGTCGCGCGTTCGCGCGCGTATTGCGTTGCGTCGGCAAGCGTCGACGAAATCGATACGCTGAACATCCTGCACGCGACGATGCTTGCGATGAAGCGGGCCGTCGAGGGCCTGTCGGTCCTGCCGACGCTTGCGCAGATCGACGGCAACCGCTGCCCGACGCTGACGGTGCGTGCCGAGGCGATCGTCAGCGGCGATGCGCTCGTACCGAGCATCTCGGCCGCGTCGATCCTCGCGAAGGTCACGCGCGACCGCATGCTCGTCGACCTGCACGAACGCTTCCCGGTATACGGTTTCAACGTGCATGCGGGTTACGGCACCGCGAAACACCTTGCCGCGCTGCGCGAGCACGGCCCGTGCGAAGCGCATCGGCGCTCGTTCGCGCCGGTCCGCGCGGCACTCGACCTGATTCGATGAAAAGCATTACTTCCCGCGACAACCCGCTGTACAAGCGCCTGAAGGCGCTCGCGGGTTCGACGCACCATCAGCGCCGCAGCGGCCAGGCGCTGCTCGAAGGATTCCATCTCGCGAGCGCGTACCTCGATACGGGTGCGACGCCCGAGCTGTGCGTGGCGACCGAAGGCGCGCTCGGCCACGCCGAGGCGCAGGCGATCGTCGCGCGCGTCGACGCGCAGCGTGTCGTCACGCTGCCCGATGCGCTGTTCGGGCAGTTGTCGAACGTCGTCAACGGCGTCGGGTTCCTGCTGCTCGTCGACCGGCCGGCGCAACCGCTGCCTGAGCGCGTGACGCACACGTCGGTCGTGCTCGACGGCGTGCAGGACGCCGGCAACGTCGGCTCGATCCTGCGCAGCGCCGCGGCGGCCGGTGTGCGTCACGTGTTCTGTGCGCCGGGCACGGCCTACGCGTGGTCGTCGAAGGTGCTGCGCTCGGGCATGGGTGCGCATTTCCTGCTGTCGATCCATGAGGATGTTGACGCCGCGGCGCTCGCCGAACGCCTCGACGTGCCGGTCGCGCTGACCGATTCGCATGGCGCGCAGGCGCTCTACGACTGCGACCTGTCGGGGCCTGTCGCATGGGTGTTCGGCAACGAGGGCGCCGGCGTATCGGCGTTCTGGCGCGATGCGGCCACGCATCGCGTGACGATTCCGCAGCCGGGCGGGATGGAGTCGCTGAATGTCGCGGCAGCAGCGGCGGTCTGCCTGTTCGAGCAGGTGCGACAGCAGCGGCCTGCGTGACGCCCCACGCCAGCATTCGCCGCACCACGAAAAAGGCCGCGTTCGTGAATTGACCCCCAAGAGTTGGACATCACTCCAACCCTTGGGGGTTTTTTCATGACGAAGTATGACCCGTCGTTCAAGCAACAATTGGTCAAGGCATATCTGAGCGGCGAAGGCAGTTGCGAGTCGCTCGGCCGGAAGTACGGAGTTGGGTATTCAACACTGCGGCGTTGGGTGAGCGCTTTCCGGGTACATGGCAAAGCAGGGCTGCGCAAGAAGCACGAGACGTATAGCACTGACTTCAAGATGTCGGTGCTGCAACACATGTGGCGCCATGAGCTGTCATACCAGCGCACATGCGCGGTATTCGATTTGCGCGAAGCCAACTGCGTGAGTCGCTGGGAGCGCCAGTATCATGAGGGTGGTTTCGAAGCTCTCATGCCGCGCCGCAAAGGCCGGCCACCCAAGATGTCAAAGCCCAAACAGCCTGCCCAGCCTACTGCCGTGCCCGCAGACGAGCGCTCACGCGAAGACCTTCTTAAAGAGAATGAGTATCTGCGCGCGGAGGTGGCGTACCTAAAAAAGTTGGACGAACTGCTCCGAGCCAAGGAGCAAGCAAAGCCAAAGAAACCGCGCAAATCGTGAACGCCTTGCGTGAGCACCATTCGTTGACGGTCTTGCTCAAGGTTTCAGGCCTGGCGCGTAGTACGTTCTATTACCAAGTGGCAGCGACCAAGGCGGGAGATCGTCACGCCGAGCTCAAGGCGAAGATCGCCGATGTCTTCGCCCAGCATAAGGGCGTTACGGCTATCGCCGGATCACGCTTGCATTGCGTCGAGCGGGCACTTGGGTCAACCGCAAGACGGTGCAGCGACTGATGTCAGTGCTGCGTCTGAAGTCGCTCGTTCGGCCCAAGAAATATCGGTCCTATCGGGGAGAGCGTGGGCGCATAGCGCCGAATCTACTCAACCGCCAATTCGAAGCCAATAGGCCCAATGAGAAGTGGGTGACGGATGTGACCGAATTCAATGTCGGCGGCAAGAAGCTATATTTGTCGCCGGTTCTGGATTTGTACAACGGCGAGGTCATTGCCTGGCAAATGAGCGAGCGCCCCGACTTCGCCATGATCAAAGCCATGCTGGACAAGGCACTCAAGCGACTGGCAGCTGATGAGACACCGATGCTGCATTCGGATCAAGGCTGGGCTTATCAAATGCGAGAATACTGCGAACAGCTTGCTGAGCGAGGCATGCCGCAGAGCATGTCACGCAAGGGCAACTGCTTGGATAATGCCGCGATGGAAAGCTTCTTCGGCACACTCAAATCCGAGTGCTTCCGGTTGACACACTTCGCAGACGTCCAGAAATTGCGTCGCGCCATTGCCGACTACATCCACTATTACAATCACGACCGCATCAAGCTCAAGCTAAAAGGGCTGAGTCCCGTGCAGTACAGAACTCAGCCCTTGGCGGCCTAATTTACCCGTCCAACTTTACGGGGTCAGCTTGACCTGAGGCGTTTCTTGTAGCCATTTGGCAAGTGAGTTCTCTTTTATCCTAGAGGCAAGGAGAACTCGATGAAGAAGCGATTTACCGACGAGCAGATCATCCGCATCTTGCGAGAGGCCGAGAGCCGGGATGAGCCGGTGAAGGATCTGTGCAAGCGCCACAACATCTCGGAACAGACCTTCTATCGTTGGCGCAACAAGTTCGGCGGGATGGACGTGGCTGACGCGCGTCGACTTAAGGAGCTGGAATCGGAGAACGATCGGCTCAAGCGCCTGATCGCCGAGCAGATGCTGGTGATCGACGGCCTGAAGGAATTCAGCCGAAAAAAATGAGCACCCCGACGGGCCGGCGCGAAGCGCTGGAAGTCCTGACTCGGCGGGGGCTCTCGCAACGCAAGGCATGTTGCTACCTGGGGCTGAGTCGCCGGGTGGCAACCTATACGCTCAAGCAACCGGAGAAGGATCGGAGCCTGGGCGAGCGACTGATCGCGGCCGCTCAGGAAGTGCCGCGTTTCGGCTACCGGCGGATGTCGGCTTGGCTGGCGCTGGGCGAATCGCGCGTGCGGCGAATGTGGCGAGCCTTGCAGCTCAACATTCCGCGGCGGCGTCCTCGCCGTCGTCGTTGTGGCAACGACATTCGCCTGCCCGGTGCGACACAACCCAATTCGGTATGGAGTTACGACTTTGTGCACGATCAACTGGTGGATGGGCGGGCGTTGAAGATGCTTTGCGTGATCGACGAATACACCCGCGAGTGCCTGGCGATCGAGGTCGACGCCAGCCTGCGGTCGCAGGATGTGATTCTGACGCTGTCGCGACTGATGCGGCTGTACGGCAAGCCCGCATTCGTTCGGTCGGACAACGGCGCCGAATTTACCGCTGCCAAGGTCATGCGCTGGCTGCGAGATGCTGAAATCGGCCCGGCCTTCATCGCGCCCGGCAGTCCGTGGCAAAACGGGTTCGTCGAGAGCTTCAACGGCAAGCTGCGCGACGAATTGCTGAACCGGGAATGGTTCCGCAGCCGCGCCGAGGCCAAGGTGCTCATCGAACGCTGGCGGCAGTTCTACAACGAGCGCCGGCCCCATAGCGCACATCGCTATCAACCTCCCGCTACGGTCCGTCGAGCCTGGCTGGATTCCGATAATATCGACACGAGACTCACTGCCTGATTGGTCACAAAATTCCGTCTCAGGTCAAGCTCATCGACGCGGTCTTTTTGTTTTTCCGGCGGCGGCCGAGCGGCCGCAAGTGCGCCGGCGCTCAGTACGACTGCCGGTCGAGGCGGATTTCCTGCAGGATCGTCGTCGCGATTTCCTCGATCGACTTGTGCGTCGACGACAGCCACTTGATCCCTTCGCGACGCATCATCGCTTCTGCCTCGTTGATCTCGAAGCGGCAGTTCTCGGGCGCAGCGTACTTGCTGCCCGGCCGCCGCTCGTTGCGGATCTCGGACAGGCGCTGCGGGTCGATCGACAGCCCGAACAGCTTTTCACGGTGCGCGGAGAGCGCCGACGGCAGCTTGCCGCGTTCGAAGTCTTCCGGAATCAGCGGATAGTTCGCGGCCTTCACGCCGTACTGCATCGCGAGATACAGGCTCGTCGGCGTCTTGCCGCTGCGCGACACGCCGACGAGGATCACGTCGGCCTCCGACAGGTTGCGGTTCGACTGGCCGTCGTCGTGCGCGAGCGAGAAGTTGATCGCCTCGATCCGCGTCTTGTATTCCTCGGTGTCCGCGTTCTGGTGGCCGCGGCCCATCGCGTGGCTCGACTTGAGCTCCAGTTCCTGCTCGAGCGGCTCGACGAAGCGCTGGAACATGTCGAGCACGAGCGCGTTCGAGCGCTTGACGATGTCGTTCGACTCGCTGTCGACGAGCGTCGTGAACACGATCGCGCGGCGGCCGTCGTGCACGGCGGCCTCGTTGATCTTCTCGACGGTCGCATAGGCCTTGTCGAGCGAGTCGACGAACGGCACGCGCACGAGACGGAATTTCTGGTCGAACTGGGAGAGGATCGAATGCGCGAAGGTTTCGGCAGTAATCCCGGTGCCGTCGGAGACGATGAAAACGGTAGGCAGCATGAATCTGGGCGTCGAACGTGAAGGGCGGTTGCACGGGGCGGCTGGAGGTTCGCCTCCAGACACAGTGACAAGGTCGCGCCACATCCGGCAGCCGGCACGGTAGAATAGCGGCAACCTGTTGGATAAGCAATTGCGGGGGCAGGGCGCGAACGGCGCTCGTGGCCCGGCCGCGCGATTCCAAAATTCCCGGCAAGTTTGGCGATTGGTCTGAAAATATCGCCGTTCTGCCGGGATTTTTGCAAATCGGGTCGGAAGGTTTTTCCGCCGCTGCGATTGTTTATCTAACAGGTTGCGCAAGACGCGCCGCGCCTTTTTGCAAGCGCCCGCGTCCAAGCCCACTTGCGCGATCGAGCATTTTTTTCACACTTAGGGGCTTGTATGACTAACGCAGCAAACGTCGCAAAGGACCAGGCGTATGTAATTCCGTTCGAGCAGTTGCGGATGACCGATGTGGAGATCGTCGGCGGCAAGAATGCGTCGCTCGGCGAGATGATCAGCCAGCTTTCCGAAGCTGGCGTTCGCGTGCCCACCGGTTTCGCCACGACCGCGCTCGCTTTCCGCGATTTCCTCACGCACAACGACCTTACCGACCGCATCGCCAAGCGTCTCGAGTCGCTCGACATCGACGACGTGAAGGCGCTCGCCGAAGCCGGTGCCGAAATCCGCAAGTGGATCGTCGACGCGCCGATGCAGGCGCGCCTCGAGCAGGAAATCCGCGCGCAGTTCGAAGTCCTGAAGAACGGCTCGCCGGGCGAGCTGTCGTTCGCCGTGCGCTCGTCCGCGACCGCGGAAGACCTGCCCGACGCATCGTTCGCCGGCCAGCAGGAGTCGTACCTGAACGTCGTCGGCATCGAAGACGTGCTCGACCGCATGAAGCACGTGTTCGCGTCGCTGTATAACGACCGCGCGATCTCGTACCGCGTGCACAAGGGCTTCACGCACGCCGAGGTCGCTCTGTCGGCCGGCGTGCAGCGCATGGTCCGCTCGGACGTCGGCGCCGCCGGCGTGATGTTCACGATCGACACCGAATCGGGCTTCAAGGACGCCGTGTTCATCACGTCGAGCTACGGCCTGGGCGAAACCGTCGTGCAGGGCGCGGTGAACCCGGACGAGTTCTATGTGTTCAAGACGACGCTCGCACAGGACAAATACCCGATCATCCGCCGCTCGATCGGCTCGAAGCTGATCAAGATGGAATTCACGCAGCCGGGCGAGCCGGGCCGCGTGAAGACGGTCGACGTGTCGCACGAGCAGCGCAACCGCTACTCGATCACCGACGAGGACGTGATCGAGCTGGCGAAGTACGCGGTCATCATCGAGAAGCACTACCAGCGTCCGATGGACATCGAGTGGGGCAAGGACGGCCGCGACGGCAAGATCTTCATCCTGCAGGCGCGTCCGGAAACGGTGAAGAGCCAGGCGAGCGGCAAGGCCGAGCAGCGCTTCAAGCTGAAGGGCCAGTCGCAGGTTCTCGCGACGGGCCGCGCGATCGGCCAGAAGATCGGCGCGGGCCGCGTGCGCGTGATCCAGGATCCGTCGGAAATGGAACGCGTGCAGCCGGGCGACGTGCTGGTTGCCGACATGACCGACCCGAACTGGGAGCCGGTGATGAAGCGTGCAGCCGCGATCGTCACGAACCGTGGCGGCCGGACCTGTCACGCGGCGATCATCGCGCGTGAGCTCGGCGTGCCGGCGGTCGTCGGCTGCGGCGACGCAACCGACGTGCTGAAGGACGGCGCGCTCGTCACCGTGTCGTGCGCGGAAGGCGACGAAGGCAAGATCTACGACGGCCTGCTCGAGACGGAAGTCACGGAAGTGCAGCGCGGCGAACTGCCGGAAATCCCGGTCAAGATCATGATGAACGTCGGCAATCCGCAGCTCGCGTTCGACTTCTCGCAGCTGCCGAACGGCGGCGTGGGCCTCGCGCGTCTCGAGTTCATCATCAACAACAACATCGGCGTTCACCCGAAGGCGATTCTCGAGTACCCGAACATCGATCAGGACCTGAAGAAGGCCGTCGAGAGCGTCGCGCGCGGCCACGCGTCGCCGCGTCAGTTCTACGTCGACAAGCTGACGGAAGGTGTCGCGACGATCGCCGCGGCGTTCTATCCGAAGCCCGTGATCGTGCGCTTGTCCGACTTCAAGTCGAACGAGTACAAGAAGCTGATCGGCGGTTCGCGTTACGAGCCGGACGAGGAAAACCCGATGCTGGGCTTCCGCGGCGCGTCGCGCTACATCGCGGAAGACTTCGCGCCGGCGTTCGAGATGGAGTGCCGTGCACTGAAGCGCGTGCGCGACGAGATGGGCCTGACCAACGTCGAGATCATGGTGCCGTTCGTGCGTACCGTGAAGCAGGCGGAGCGTGTCGTCGGCCTGCTCGAGAAGTTCGGCCTGAAGCGTGGTGAAAACGGCCTGCGCCTCGTGATGATGTGCGAAGTCCCGACCAACGCGATCCTCGCCGAAGACTTCCTGCAGCACTTCGACGGTTTCTCGATCGGCTCGAACGACCTCACGCAGCTCACGCTCGGCCTCGACCGCGACTCGGGCATGGAACTGCTGGCAGTCGACTTCGACGAACGCGATCCGGCCGTCAAGTTCCTGCTGAAGCGTGCGATCGATACCTGCCGCAAGATGGGCAAGTACGTCGGCATCTGCGGCCAGGGCCCGTCCGATCACCCGGACTTCGCGCAATGGCTGGCCGACGAAGGCATCGTGTCGATCTCGCTGAACCCGGACACGATCATCGATACGTGGCAGGCGCTCGCCAACCGGAAGTAACGGCCGGTAACGCACCTTCGGCGAAAGCGCAGGTCTGCTGCGCTTTCGTTGAAGGCAAAATGCAAGGTTCATGCTATAAACACCCCGGTAGGCGCCGGGGTGTTTTTGTTTGTCGGTACGCGCCGGGCCGCCCCAAGCGTGCCAAGTGAGCGTGGGGGATGTTTTCTGGAGACCACAATGATGTCGGGGCATCTGTTCTGGTGGGTCGCGGTGGGTGTGCTGGTCGTGGCCGAGTTGCTGACGGGCACGTTCTATCTGCTGATGATCGCGCTCGGCTTTCTCACGGGCGGCTTGCTGCAACTGGCGGGTTTCGCGCCGCACGTGCAGTTCGGCGCGGCGGCCGTGGTCGCGATCGTCGCAATGATCGTGCTGCGCCGTTCGGGGCTCGGCCGCAAGCAGAAGCGCGACACGTCGACGAATCCCGACGTCAATCTCGATATCGGCGCGACCGTCACGGTCGACGCGTGGCGTGACGGCCGTGCGCGCGTGCAGTATCGCGGCGCCGACTGGGACGTCGAGCTGGCGAACGGCGAGCGCGACGATGCGCACGTGTATCAGGTAAGCGCCGTGCGCGGCAACTGTCTCGTGGTCGTGGCGAAACCCGCGGGCTGATTGTCCGCCGATACAACAAGGAGGGAATATTTCATGGATTCGCTGATCATCTGGGTTGTCCTGCTCGTCATCGCGATCGTGATCGTGTCGAAGACGGTGAAGATCGTGCCGCAGCAGCATGCGTGGGTGCTCGAGCGCTTCGGGCGCTATCACGCGACGCTGTCGCCGGGGCTGAACATCGTGCTGCCGTTCGTCGATCGCATCGCGTACCGGCACGTGCTGAAGGAAATTCCGCTCGACGTGCCGAGCCAGATCTGCATCACGCGCGACAACACGCAGCTTCAGGTCGACGGCGTGCTGTATTTCCAGGTGATGGACCCGATGAAGGCGTCGTACGGGTCGAGCAACTTCGTGCTCGCGATCACGCAGTTGTCCCAAACGATGCTGCGCTCGGTGATCGGCAAGCTGGAGCTCGACAAGACCTTCGAGGAGCGCGACTTCATCAACCACAGCATCGTGTCGGCGCTCGACGAGGCCGCGGCGAACTGGGGCGTGAAAGTGCTGCGCTACGAGATCAAGGACCTGACGCCGCCGAAGGAGATCCTGCACGCGATGCAGGCGCAGATCACCGCCGAGCGCGAGAAGCGCGCGCTGATCGCCGCGTCCGAAGGCCGCAAGCAGGAACAGATCAACCTCGCGTCGGGTGCGCGCGAGGCGGCGATCCAGAAGTCCGAAGGCGAGCGGCAGGCCGCGATCAATCAGGCGCAGGGCGAGGCCGCCGCGATTCTTGCCGTGGCCGAGGCAAACGCGCAGGCGATCCAGAAGATCGCGAACGCGATGCAGTCGCAGGGCGGGATGGACGCGGTGAACCTGAAGGTCGCCGAGCAGTATGTCGGCGCGTTCTCGAATCTCGCGAAGCAGGGCAATACGCTGATCGTGCCGTCGAACCTGTCGGATCTCGGCAGTGCGATCGCGTCGGCGATGTCGATCGTCAAGAACGCGTCGCCGGCCGCGGGCGGGAAGGGCTGAGCCGGAATTGTCCGATGCGCAGGCGGTTGCCGCGTGCGGTCAGCATGCGGCCAATCGTCGCGCAGCCGGGCCGGTTCGGGTAAAGCTTGCGGGATGCCGCCGGCGCGTATCTTCAGCCGAAACAAGCGGCGTTGCGTGTGGAATCCAGCCGGCAGGCTCCGTCGATCGACCGGTATCGACGATTCATGTAGTTCAAAGCAACACGGCCCGCTTCGAGCGGGCCGTGTCGTTTGCGATACGCGTCGCGCGTGTCAGGCGCCGGCGCGCATGATGCGTGCCTTCTCGCGTTCCCAGTCGCGCTTCTTCTCGGTTTCGCGCTTGTCGTGCAGCTTCTTGCCCTTCGCGAGCGCGATGTCGCACTTCACGCGGCCGCCCTTGTAGTGGAAGTTCAGCGGCACGAGCGTGTAGCCGCGCTGCTCGACCTTGCCGATCAGTTTCTTGATTTCCTCACGGTGCAGCAGCAGCTTGCGCGTGCGAACCGGGTCGGGCTTGATGTGCGTCGAAGCCTCGGGCAGCGGGCTGATATGGGTGCCGATCAGGAAGATCTCCGCGTTCTTCACCACGACGTAGCCTTCCTTGATCTGGCCGCGCCCGGCGCGCAGCGCCTTGACTTCCCAGCCCTCCAGCACGAGCCCCGCCTCGTAGCGTTCCTCGATGTGATAATCGAAGTGCGCCTTCCTGTTGTCGATGATGCTCATGAATGGATTGGGCCAACTCGTTTAAAATCACGATTTTAGCAAAGCGGGGCGAGAATCGCCCGGCTTGCTTTCCCACCTTCAGCGATGCCGCGCGATTTATGGCAGATGTCCAGAAAACCGTATTGATCCGTCATTCGGCGGAACAGATGTTCGACCTCGTCACCGACGTGGCCGATTACCCCAATTTCCTGCCCTGGTGCGGCGGCGTCGAGATTCGCCGTCAGGACGACAGCGGGATGGAAGCGCGCATCGATATCAACTTCAAGGGCATCAAGCAGCATTTCGCGACGCGCAACACGCAGCAGCGTCCGACGCGGATCGACATGGAGTTCACGGACGGCCCGTTCAAGAAGTTCACGGGCTCGTGGCGCTTCACCGCGCTGCGCGCCGATGCGTGCAAGATCGAATTCGCGCTGCACTACGAGTTTTCGAGCATCCTGCTCGAGAAAATCATCGGGCCGGTGTTCAGCCACATCGCGAACACGTTCGTCGATTCGTTCGTGAAGCGCGCGGACCAGCGCTACGGGAAGGGGTGACGCGATGCTGTCGATCGAAGTCTGCTATGCACTGCCGGACCGCCAGACGCTGATTCGGGTGTCGCTGCCCGAAGGCGCGACCGTTCGCTCGGCGATCGACGCGAGCGGTGTGCTCGCGCTGCACCCGGAGATCGACCTCGCGCAAGCGAAGACGGGTGTGTACGGCAAGCTCGCACCGCTCGACGCGCCGCTCGCCGACCACGACCGCGTCGAGATCTACCGCCCGCTGATCGTCGATCCGAAACTGGCGCGCCAGCGGCGCGTCGACAAGTCCCGCCGCGCCGGCTCCATCGAGGGCCGCAAGTGGATGCACAAGGACGCGCGCTGACGCGCGCGGTTCCGCTTCTTTCGCTCTTTCCGCTCCGATTCGTCCGATCAAACGCCGCGGCGCTCAGTGGGCCGCGGCGTTCGCGTTGACCGACGCGCTGCCCGGCGTGTCGCCGCCGGCGGGCGTATCGCCGTGCTGTCGCACCGAGCCGTACACGCCAGCGAGCAGCAGCACGAGCGCGGCGATCTCGAGCGCGTGCGGCATCCGCTGGTCGTACACGAACGCGTAGAGCATCGCGAACACGGTTTCGAACACGATCAACTGGCCCGACAGCGTGAGCGGCAACCGCTTCGACGCCGCATTCCACAGCCCGTTGCCGAGCCACGACGCGCCGATCGCGAGTACGAGGTTCAGCAGCCAGAACAGTTGCCAGCGCGACGCCGGGACGGCCGCCTGCACCGTGCCGGCCGGCAGCGCGAGGATCGCGATCCAGCAGAGTGCGCCGATCAGGCCCGTCACGACACCCCACAGCACCGACCATTCGTTGCCGCCGAAATGATGATGGCGCTGCAGGTAGCGCGTGTTCGCGACCGCGTACCAGGTCCAGCTCCCGAGCGCGCCGGCCGCGCAGGCGATGCCCGCGAGCTTCTGGCCGAGCGTCGTCGCATGCGCGGCCTCGGACGTGAACAGGTCGACGTTGATGCAGACGATACCCGCGATCACCAGTGCGAGCGGGACGGCAAGCCGCCGCAGCGGCACGGCGCCGTGGTCGCCGAGGCCCGCGAGCGTGACGGTGACGGGCAGCACGCCGACGATCAGCGAACTGGGCGCGATGCCGATCAGGTGCACGGCGCCGGACAGCAGCATGTAGTACGCGACGTTGCCGACGACCGCGAGCTTTACGAGCGCGACGAGATCCTCGCGGGTCAGCCGCGCGAGCAGCGAGCGAGCGGCCGGCAGCGCGGCCGCGAGCGACACGAGGCCATACATCGCATAGCGGCCGACGCTCAGCAGCAGCGGCGAGAAGTCGGTCAGCAGCCGCGGAACGAGAAACACCATGCCCCACAGGGCACCTGCCAGGACACCATAGACCACACCGCGCCGCATCGACCGCTCCGAACACATGACTGACGAGCGCGCATCTTAGCGACGCCGATTCGGCGGCGTCTTGTTCATTCCTGCACTCGGGGTGTGGCGGGGCTTCGACGTGCCGTGCGACGGAGCGGCCGCGATCCGTTCCTGGTTATCGAGGGTTCGCGGCCGCGGTACGGTGCGAATCAGCCGTCGGCCGGGTCGGGCGTCGCACCGGCGCCGTCGCCCGACGTCCGCACGTGCGCAGGGCGCCGCACGGCGCGCAGCTTGCCGCTGTTGCCGCCGCCGCAGTAGAAAAGATCGTGGCCGTCGGATTCGAGCCCCGACACGCCGACGCCGGACGGCATGTCGACTTGCTCGAGCACCTGGCCCGTACGCGGATCGACGTGCCGCAAATCGCTCTGGTCGGCTTCCCAGGTGCCGTGCCACAGCTCGCCGTCGACCCACGTCACGCCGGTGACGAAGCGGTTCGATTCGATCGTGCGCAGCACGACGCCCGATTCGGGATCGATCTGATGAATCTTGCGTTCGCGGTACTGGCCGACCCACAGCGTGCCTTCGGCCCACGCGAGCCCCGAGTCGGCGCCGCCGCCGGGTGCCGGAATCGTCGCGAGCACGCGGCCCGATTCCGGATCGATCTTCTCGATGCGGTCCTCGACGATCTGGAACAGGTGGCGGCCGTCGAACGCCGTGCCCGCATGCGCGGCGACGTCGAGCGAGCGGACGGTCGTGCCGCGCTCCGGATCGAGCGCATTCAGCTTGTCGCCGGACGCGTACCACACGTGCCGCCCGTCGAACGTGACGCCGTGCACGCCGTCGACGCCCGGAAACGGGCCGTACTCGCGAATGATGTCTGCATTGGAGCGTTTCATGTTCGTCACCTCGTCGTTCGGTGAGGCCATCCTAATCTCCCGGAAGCGCGGCAGGGAGTAACAAGGTCGTCGCGAATCCGGGCAGCGGCGGCGTCATCCAGCGGCGCGCGCGGCCGCGGCCGAGCGCCTGCACCTTGGCCGCTTCGGCGAGCGCGTCGAGCGCGCGCTGCACGGTGCGCTGGCTCGCGCCGAGCGCGAGCGCCAGCGCGGAGCTCGACCACGCCTCGCCGTCGGCGAGGAGCGCGAGCACGGCCGCGTGGCGATCGTCGACCGGGCGCGCGAGTACGACGGTCTCGCGCACGCCGAGCGGTTCGAGCGCGAAGCCGCGCGGCGTCGCGGTGACGTTCGCGAGCGGCCGCAGCACTGCTCGGAGCCGGCCGATCTCGACGCGCAGGCGCGCGCGATGCGATTCGTCCGCATGTTTCGCGCGGAACGCGGTGGCCACGAGCGCGTTTCTCGACACGTCGGCCGGCCATGCCTCGCCGAGCGCGCGGGCGAGCACGAACAGCACCGGGCGGCGCGCGAGCGACACGGTCGTGCGCGCGTCGCGCACCGTGTGGCGGCACGCGTCGACGACGAGCGCATTCGACGCGAACAGCGTCTCGACTTCGTCGAGCCGAACGAGCCGCGACGTGCCGCGCGCGATGAGTCGCGCGGCCGGCGCATCGAGCACGCGCGCTGCGGTGTCGACTTCGGCCGTCAGCGCGGCGATGCCGGCGTCGCGGGCAGCCGCGCGTGCACGGGCGAGCGCCGCGCGGGCCGCATGCGTGCGGATGCGGCGCATCGCGATGCCTGCGACGATCAGTTCATGGGCGGCGCGCGACGCGGCCGGCAGCGGCGCGGGATCGAGCGTCGCGAGCATCCGTTCGGCATCGTCGATCTGACCGATCAGCAGCAGCCGGCGCACGCCGAGATAACGCGCATGCGCGGCGTTCGCGCGGTCGCCGTGCGCGTCGAGCGTCGCGCACGCGGCATCGAGCGCGCGCGTCGGCCAGCGGAGGTCGCGCGACGCGAGCGCGATCTCGGCTTCGGCGACGACGCAGCGCGCACGCGCCACGGCTTCCTTCGCGCCGAATGCGCGCGCGGCGCCGCGCACGAGTGCCCGCGCGCGTTCGAAATCGCCGAGCTGCGCCATCGCGATGCCGCGCAGCGCGAGCGCCGGCGCGTCGTCGCGCAGCGCGACGCGGTTCAGCGCACCGAGCGCGTCACCGGCCGCGAGCGCGCGCGCGGCCGCGGTGATCAACGAATCCATTCGAATCCCGACACACTTGTCACTCCCTCCGGCCCGATGCCGAGCACTAATCTAGCACCACGCACACGGCGCCGTACGCCGTGCCCGGATACCCATCGGAAGGAGGAACCCGCAATGACGACCCATCTCACCGGAACGCGCGACGAATGGCTGGCCGAGCGCAGGGCGCTGCTCGAAGCAGAAAAGGCGCTGACGCGGCAAAGCGACGAACTCGCGCGGCGGCGCCAGGCACTGCCGTGGGTGCGCGTCGACAAGACCTACCGGTTCGACACGGAAGAGGGGCAGGCGACGCTCGACGACCTGTTTCGCGGCCGTTCGCAACTGCTCGTCTATCACTTCATGTTCGGCCCCGACTACAAGGCCGGTTGCCCGTCGTGCTCGGCGCTTGCGGACGGTTTCGACGGTTTTGCCGTACACCTGGCGAACCACGACGTAACGCTCGCGGCCGTGTCGCGCGCGCCGCTCGCGAAGCTGCTCGCGTACCGGCAGCGGATGGGGTGGACCTTCCCGTGGGCGTCGTCGGTCGGCAGCGATTTCAACTTCGACTTCAACGTGTCGTTCACCGAAACGCAGCAGCGCACGGGCGACGTCGAATACAACTACGCGCGGGCGGGGCACGCGATGGACATGGATCCGCCGCCGGCGCCCGTCGTGCAGTTCGCGGCGACGTGCGGCACCGACGCGGTCACGTATTCGCTGGACCGGCCGGGGATGAGTGCGTTCGTGCGCGAGGACGGTGCCGTCTATCACACGTACTCGACCTATGCGCGCGGGCTCGACGGGCTGTGGGGGATGTACCAGTGGCTCGATCACGCGCCGCGCGGGCGCAACGAGGCAGGCCCGTGGTGGCGCCGCCACGATGAATACGCGCGCGGCTGAGCGCGGGCCGGCGACGGGCGGGAGGAGCGTGCGATGACACGGCCGGCAATCGGCGACAGGGGCCGCGATCGCGCATTCGGCACGGCGCTCGTCGCGGTGTTCGCCGCCGCGGCGATGGTCACACTGGCGCAGCACGCGTCGATGGACGCGATGGGCGACGAGCCGATGCCCGGCGGCTGGACGCTGTCGTCGGCGTGGCTGCGGCCATGCGGATGGGGCGCCGGCCGCGCGTTCGCGGCGTTCGCCGGCATGTGGGGCGCGATGACGGTGACGATGATGCTGCCCGTGCTGGCGCCGACGCTCTGGCGGTACCGGCAGAGCGTCGGCCCGCTGGGCGCGGCGCGCTCGACCGGGCTGGTCGTCGTCGCGAGCGCCGGCTATTTCGCGGTATGGATGGCGCTCGGCGCGGTGACGTTTGCGCTCGGCGGCACGCTGACGACCGCCGCACGGCTGCCGGCGCTCGCCCGTGCGATGCCGTTCACGGCCGGCGCGGTCGTGCTCGGCGCGGGCGTGTTGCAGTTCTCGGCGTGGAAGGCGCGCCGGCTGGCGTGCTGCCGGCACGCGGCGGCGGGCCCGCACCGGTCGCGGGCGGCCGCCGGTGCGGCCTGGCGGCACGGCGTGCGAACCGCGATGCGTTGCGGCGCCTGTTGCGGGAACCTGATGGCGATCGCGCTGGCGGCCGGCATGATGGATCTGCGCGTGATGGCCGCCGTGACGGTCGCGATCGCCGCCGAGCGGCTGGCGCCGGCCGGCGAGCGTGTTGCGCGGCTGGTCGGCGGTATCGCGATCGGGGGCGGCCTCGCGATGATCGCGCGCGCGGCCGGGCTGGTATAAGGCCGGGGAGGCGAGCCGATCCGGCGCGTCGCCGGCCGCGGGCGACCGGTGCCGCGGCTGGCGTGTGGCTCGGCCGCGACAGCCGCAGCTGCCGCGGCGCAGCCCGTTGCGCGAATGGCTCGATGCGGCGGTGAAACGAAAGGCGATCGAAAACGAACCGAACGGCGATCCGAACGATTCGGCCCCCGAACACACGAAAACGGCTAAGCCGTTGTTCGTGTTGTGAAAATTCGCAGCGCTTCGCGTATAATTCGCTTTTGCGCCCATAGGATTTGCCATGCGTCTGATCCAAAAAGCACTCACTTTCGATGATGTGCTCCTCGTACCCGCCTTCTCCGACGTTCTCCCGCGCGACACCAGCCTCAAGACCAAGCTGACCCGCAACATCTCCCTGAACATGCCGCTCGTGTCCGCCGCCATGGACACGGTCACCGAAGGTCGTCTCGCGATCGCGATGGCGCAGCAGGGTGGCGTCGGTATCGTCCACAAGAACCTCACGCCGGCCGAACAGGCCCGCGAGGTCGCGAAGGTCAAGCGTTTCGAGTCGGGTGTCGTCCGTGACCCGATCACGGTGCCGCCGCAAATGAAGGTGCGCGACGTGATCGCGCTGTCGCGCCAGCATGGCATCTCGGGTTTCCCGGTCGTCGAAGGCCCGCAGCTCGTCGGTATCGTCACGAACCGCGACCTGCGTTTCGAAACGCGCCTCGATGAGCCGGTCAAGTCGATCATGACGCCGCGCGAGCGCCTCGTCACGGTCAAGGAAGGCACGCCGCTCGCCGAAGCGAAGGCGCTGATGCACAGCCACCGCCTCGAGCGCGTGCTGGTCGTCAACGACGCGTTCGAACTGCGCGGCCTGATGACCGTCAAGGACATCACGAAGCAGACCGAGCACCCGGACGCGTGCAAGGACGAACACGGCAAGCTGCGCGCAGGCGCGGCGGTCGGCGTCGGTCCGGACAACGAAGAACGCGTCGAGCTGCTGGTGCAGGCCGGCGTCGACGTGATCGTCGTCGATACCGCGCACGGTCACAGCAAGGGCGTGCTCGAGCGCGTCCGCTGGGTCAAGCAGAATTTCCCGCACGTCGAAGTGATCGGCGGCAACATCGCGACGGCCGCCGCCGCGAAGGCGCTCGTCGAATACGGCGCGGACGCGGTCAAGGTCGGTATCGGCCCCGGCTCGATCTGCACGACGCGGATCGTCGCGGGCGTCGGCGTGCCGCAGATCAGCGCGATCGCGAACGTCGCGGAAGCGCTGAAGGGCACCGGCGTGCCGTGCATCGCCGACGGCGGCGTGCGCTTCTCGGGCGATGTGTCGAAGGCCCTCGCGGCCGGCGCGAACGCGGTGATGATGGGCAGCATGCTGGCGGGCACCGAAGAGTCGCCGGGCGACGTGTTCCTGTACCAGGGCCGCCAGTACAAGGCGTACCGCGGCATGGGTTCGGTCGGTGCGATGAAGGACGGCGCGGCAGACCGCTACTTCCAGGACAACTCGGCGAACATCGACAAGCTCGTGCCGGAAGGCATCGAAGGCCGCGTCGCATACAAGGGTTCGGTCAACGCGATCCTGTTCCAGCTGGTCGGCGGCGTGCGCGCCAGCATGGGCTACTGCGGCTGCCGGACGATCGACGAGCTGCACGACAAGGCCGAATTCGTCCAGATCACCGCTGCGGGCATGCGCGAGTCGCACGTGCACGACGTGCAGATCACGAAGGAAGCGCCGAACTACCACGTGGACTGACCGCCGATGAAACCGCTGCTGCGAGCCGTGCTGATCATCGATGCCGTGCTGCTGCTGGCGTTCGGCGTGCTGTTCGTGCTGACGCCCTGGCAGTCGCTCTTCAACGCGCTGCAGCTTGCGAACATCCAGCCGGCGATGCTCGGCCAGGCGTTCGGCATCGCGTTGCTCGGGCTCGCGTGGCTCGCGTTTCATGCGGCGTTCAACGGCGATCTCACGGCGCCCGTCGCGCGGTCGGTCGGCCACGTGTACTGGCTGACCGGCGCGCTGACGATCGTCTGGTCGATCGGCACCGGCAGCGGTCCCGCGCTCGCGGCCGCCGGCCGGGTGCTGTCGGCCGTGGCCGGGGTCGCGCTGATCGTGCTCGGCCTCGGCGGCGTGCGGCTCGCATCGGCCGTGCGCCGGCGCGAGAAGGCGCAGGCGCTCGACGCGCGCGCTCCGGCGCAGCGTCCGGCCGAGCCGGCGATGGCGCCGGCGTCGTCGCCCGCACCGCAGCGCGTCGAACCTGTCGTCAGCCGTCCTGCGGCGCCTGCTGCACCTTCGTCGGCTGCATCCAGCCAATCATCGTCGGGCGGTGTCGCACTCGACGAGCGCCCGCCGATGCAGGATTGACCGGCCATGCGTCGCGCGTGCCGCCTGCCGCCCGACGCCGCTGTCCATGCTATTGACGCAGCGCTTGATGCGCTGCTTTTCTTATTCTCTTCATCCCGTCCGCAGCCATGCACGACAAAATCCTGATTCTCGACTTCGGTTCGCAAGTCACCCAACTGATTGCGCGACGCGTGCGTGAAGCGCACGTCTACTGCGAAATTCATCCGAACGATGTGTCCGACGACTTCGTCCGCGAGTTCGCGCCGAAGGCGGTGATCCTGTCGGGCAGTCACGCGAGCACGTACGAAGACCACCAGCTGCGCGCGCCGCAGGCCGTGTGGGATCTCGGCGTGCCGGTGCTCGGCATTTGCTACGGCATGCAGACGATGGCCGTGCAGCTCGGCGGCAAGGTCGAGTGGAGCGACCATCGCGAATTCGGCTATGCGGAAATGCGCGCGCACGGCCATACGCGCCTGCTCGACGGCATCGAGGATTTCACGACGGCCGAAGGCCACGGGATGCTGAAGGTCTGGATGAGCCACGGCGACAAGGTCGCCGAGCTGCCGCCGGGCTTCGCGCTGATGGCGTCGACGCCGAGCTGCCCGATCGCCGGCATGGCCGACGAGGCGCGCGGCTACTACGCGGTGCAGTTCCACCCGGAAGTCACGCATACGGTGAAGGGCCGCCAGATCATCGAGCGCTTCGTGCTGCAGATCGCCGGCGCGAAGCCCGACTGGATCATGCGCAACCATATCGAGGAAGCCGTCGCGAAGATTCGCGAGCAGGTCGGTGACGAGGAAGTGATTCTCGGCCTGTCGGGCGGCGTCGATTCGAGCGTCGCGGCTGCGCTGATTCACCGCGCGATCGGCGACCAGCTCACCTGCGTGTTCGTCGACCACGGCCTGCTGCGCCTGAACGAAGGCAAGATGGTGCTCGACATGTTCGAGGGCCGTCTGCACGCGAAGGTCGTGCACGTCGACGCGTCCGATCAGTTCCTCGGCCACCTGGCCGGCGTGACCGATCCGGAAGCGAAGCGCAAGATCATCGGCCGCGAGTTCGTCGAGGTGTTCCAGGCCGAGGCGAAGAAGCTGTCGAAGGCGAAGTGGCTCGCGCAGGGCACGATCTATCCGGACGTGGTCGAATCGGGCGGTACGAAGACGAAGAAGGCGACGACGATCAAGAGCCACCACAACGTCGGCGGCCTGCCGGAAACGCTTGGCCTGAAGTTGCTCGAGCCGCTGCGCGACCTGTTCAAGGACGAAGTGCGCGAACTGGGCGTCGCGCTCGGCCTGCCGCCGGAGATGGTGTACCGCCATCCGTTCCCGGGCCCGGGCCTCGGCGTGCGGATTCTCGGCGAAGTGAAGCGCGAATACGCTGAACTGCTGCGGCGTGCGGACGCGATCTTCATCGAAGAGCTGCGCAACACGACGGCGACCGCGCAGGATGCGGCTGCCGGCCTGTGCGGCGAGGCCGATGTCGGCAAGAGCTGGTACGACCTGACGAGCCAGGCGTTCGCGGTGTTCCTGCCGGTGAAGTCGGTCGGCGTGATGGGCGATGGCCGCACGTACGACTACGTGACGTCCCTGCGCGCGGTGCAGACGACCGACTTCATGACCGCACACTGGGCGCACCTGCCGTACGCGCTGCTCGGCCGCGCGTCGAACCGGATCATCAACGAGGTGCGCGGGATCAACCGGGTGGTGTACGACATCTCGGGGAAGCCGCCGGCGACGATCGAGTGGGAGTGATTCGGCGTCCGGCACCGGCCGGCATCCGTTGGCAGTAAAACACACCTAAGCCCGCGATTTTGCGGGCTTTTTTGCATTCCTGTCTGGCAATGGCCGGTATCTTCCGGCACCCTCAAGCACGTTTTCCTTATGGTATGAACGATGGTATCGTTTCTGCATGATGCCAAGACTGACCTGCGGCGGAATTTTGTGACCAATCAGGCAGTGAGTCTCGTGTCGATATTATCGGAATCCAGCCAGGCTCGACGGACCGTAGCGGGAGGTTGATAGCGATGTGCGCTATGGGGCCGGCGCTCGTTGTAGAACTGCCGCCAGCGTTCGATGAGCACCTTGGCCTCGGCGCGGCTGCGGAACCATTCCCGGTTCAGCAATTCGTCGCGCAGCTTGCCGTTGAAGCTCTCGACGAACCCGTTTTGCCACGGACTGCCGGGCGCGATGAAGGCCGGGCCGATTTCAGCATCTCGCAGCCAGCGCATGACCTTGGCAGCGGTAAATTCGGCGCCGTTGTCCGACCGAACGAATGCGGGCTTGCCGTACAGCCGCATCAGTCGCGACAGCGTCAGAATCACATCCTGCGACCGCAGGCTGGCGCCGACCTCGATCGCCAGGCACTCGCGGGTGTATTCGTCGATCACGCAAAGCATCTTCAACGCCCGCCCATCCACCAGTTGATCGTGCACAAAGTCGTAACTCCATACCGAATTGGGTTGTGTCGCACCGGGCAGGCGAATGTCGTTGCCACAACGACGACGGCGAGGACGCCGCCGCGGAATGTTGAGCTGCAAGGCTCGCCACATTCGCCGCACGCGCGATTCGCCCAGCGCCAGCCAAGCCGACATCCACCGGTAGCCGAAGCGCGGCACTTCCTGAGCGGCCGCGATCAGTCGCTCGCCCAGGCTCCGATCCTTCTCCGGTTGCTTGAGCGTATAGGTTGCCACCCGGCGACTCAGCCCCAGGTAGCAACATGCCTTGCGTTGCGAGAGCCCCCGCCGAGTCAGGACTTCCAGCGCTTCGCGCCGGCCCGTCGGGGTGCTCATTTTTTTCGGCTGAATTCCTTCAGGCCGTCGATCACCAGCATCTGCTCGGCGATCAGGCGCTTGAGCCGATCGTTCTCCGATTCCAGCTCCTTAAGTCGACGCGCGTCAGCCACGTCCATCCCGCCGAACTTGTTGTGCCAACGATAGAAGGTCTGTTCCGAGATGTTGTGGCGCTTGCACAGATCCTTCACCGGCTCATCCCGGCTCTCGGCCTCTCGCAAGATGCGGATGATCTGCTCGTCGGTAAATCGCTTCTTCATCGAGTTCTCCTTGCCTCTAGGATAAAAGAGAACTCACTTGCCAAATGGCTACAAGAAACGCCTCAGGTCACCGCCGTTCCTGCGACGATGGCCGTACTCATGGTAGCGGCGAAGAGCCTTGTCGAGGTCCTCCTGTTCAGTCGACGTATCCTCCATCGCATGTGCATCCAGTTCGAGCCAACATGCCTCGAAGGGAACTTTGCTGTGCATGCCAAGAATAGTCATGCTGGCGTAGGTGCGATGCAGCCATTGGCGTGTGGCTGCGGACAACTGAACGCGCGTTTCGACTTCGCTAGTCTTCAGTGCGACCTTGGCGAGCGACAAGGTTCGGTAGATGTCTTCTGGTGCCGACCGTTCCCTCCTGCGTATCAAGCGCCGCCCATACTCCACAAGCACCGGCCACGCTGCCTCCTGGTTTTGGACGATGCGGCCAAGCCGCTCAGCGGCCGTAGCCTCAGCCTCCCGGCTTCCGTCAACCGCGCTGACCACGACGATGCGCAAGTGTCTGCATACCAGGGTAGCGTCCAAGGACGATGCCAACAGCTGCGCCGCCCACGCTTGGCCAATCTCGCGCAGTCCGTCGGTTCGTCCCGCGCCCAGCCGGATGATGTCCTCGGCCAAGGCTTCGCGGATCGTGCCGCTGCTGTTTGGGCACACAGCCAAGACCCCCGCGTCGATCGTGCCGTCGGAAACGCCCCTGGACAAGTCCATCAGGGCATCCCAAAGGTCATCCCCCCGTTGAAGCCCGCGCTTGGCCTGAAGCTCCACGTGCTTTTCCTAGCTGAAGCTGCCGGCTCAGCACTGTTGCGCTCAAAGCTCTTGGAAGGAGCTGTAACCGGCGGGCTACGGCCGGATCTCCTCCGAGCAGCTGTGTTCAAAGGGCTGTACTCGGAGGAGGAGGCAATCGCTGTGGCCCGCTTGCTTCACAGCGAAGATGCTCGGCTGCGCTATGCCGCTTTGCCCATTCTCGACGTGAAGTATCTCCATCCGGATCAAGTGCGCGATGAGAGCAACCGGCTGTTATCGGACAAGGAGTTGGACATCAGAGATGGCGCCAGTCAAGCGCTACGAGGCCTGGAGGCATCTGGCGCCGAACCGCAAAAGGCATTGTCTGCTTTCGCTGCGGAATCGGCTTCGGCGGCCAGGGCAGGAGTAAACCGGTTGGACTAGCCACGCAACAATTTTTAGCGCTCGCTGGACATGGTATTTCTGATGGTATCGAGAATATAAGCGGAAAAAATATCCATGAAAATCAATAGACTATGTCTTTTGTAGATCACTGAGTGGGAAGCATTCCTGCTGAATCAGCGCTTGATTCCGCTCTCGTCGTTGCGCATTGGTTGATGTCGCGATAGTTCGTAGGCGGATTGCTGGTTCAGCGCGTCAGCTGTCCAGTCGCAGATTCGGACAAGAAACGGCCTGGCGGTTGCCAGGCCGTTTGCATTGATGCGTTGCATGAGTCAGGAAGCGTCGTGCGGCATTCTTGCCGCGGCAATCTGTTGTCGGGTTTCGTCGGCACTGCTTTCAGCAGCCGAAGGTGCGTTCGATGGCGATGGCTTGCGCCCCTTGCTCCGATTTCACGTGTGCGAGCGTACGAGCGAACGCAAATACATGGGCACCTTCGCCTTGCTCGTTGTCTGGACACGTGTCATCAGATCGTGATCGATACGATCCAGTCCATAAGTCCGCGCAATGTCGTGCTGCAACCGGCACCACAGATGACCGGCCATCTCGGCGTCGACCATGGCCCGGTGAGCGCGGCCCGATTTCGGCAACTGCAGCGTCTCGGCCAGGCTCGACAGGCGGTGACTCCGAACGTCCGGGTAGATGCGTCTCGCCACAAGCATCGTGCAGGCAAAGGAGTGCTCGGCTGACATGTCGAGAAGTCCGAGTTCCGACTGCCAGAACCGTTTGTCGAAACCGGCGTTGTGCGCCACGACGGCATGCTTGCCGACGAACGCCGCCGCTTCTTTCATGACTTTCGACGCCGGGGGAGCCGACGCAATCATGTCGTTCGTGATGCCGGTCAGCGCGACGACATCGGACGGTATGCGTCGGCCCGCATTCATCAAGCTCTGGAAACGGTCGACGACTTGTCCGTCGCGTAGAAGGATGACGGCGATTTCGGTAGCACGGTCGCCCAGATTCGGCGAAAGCCCGGTCGTTTCGAAGTCCAGTACCGCAACGGTTTGCATTGTTGAATCCTATTGCTTCATGCGGTGGCGCGTTAGTTTGGCCAAGAGGTTAGCATCTTCGGGCCTGTGAAAGACGCGTCCAGCCCGAGAAGCGATCGTCCTCGCCATTTCGCCGCTTGCGATCCTGTGCCATGGGGGCGTTGTCAACCTCCGATTCCAAGACTGCGGTGCGATGCAGATCGGTTCAACGGTTTCATGCAGCGCGCCTTTTCGATCGTCGAATGCGTGCTGCCGATGCGTCGCGCATGACGCATGACGCGTAACACGGCTGCGTGCCGCGCGCGATGGCTTCGGCGGCAACGTTTCGAGTGTGCCGAGCGGGCGCGGCAGCGCATCGAAGCATGCTGCGAGCCCGGAACGGGGCACCGATGCGAGGCCGGCCCGCTGACGGTCAGTTCGCGAGATCGCCGAACATGCGCACGCAATGCGTGCCGATGTCCGGATCCGTGTCGCGTTTTCCGAGTTCCGCCAGATACGGCCACGGATAGATGCCGCGAGCATGACCATCGCCGAACAGCAGGCGAATGCCGTAACCGGCCGCTTCCACGCCGTCCAGCGTCACGTCCGGTCGCGCGTCGACCACGCCTGCGCCGAACCGGATCTTGCGGCAAGCAGCGCACGGGCAACTGCTGCGTAGCTGCACATAACCGATGCGTTGCATGTCGCCGCCCGGCCAGCGCAGCGTCAACGCACGCGCTGCGTGGTCGAGCACGATTTCGGTCGGTGGTGTCATCGTGCTTCTCCGATCTGCTGGATCGCGATCCGCACGGCCTTGCGCACTTCGGGATCGCGATCCTCGAGTGCGTCGTGTAGTGCGGGCAGCGTGCCGGGGTCGCGCAATTCGCCGAGTGCAAGTGCGGCTTCCTTGCGCAGATTGCTGATCGCATGCGAGAGCAGCACGACGACGGCCGGCGCCGCAGCAGCATCGCGTAGCTGCCCGAGCGCGCGCACGGCGCGCAATCGCACTTGCCAGTAGTCGTCGTCGAGTGCGGCGACGAGTTGGTTACGCGCGATCGCGACACGCAGCTTGCCGAGTGTTGCGGCCGCTTCCTCGCGGACCTGCCATGCAGTGTCGCGCAGTGCCACGAGCAATGCGGTGACAACGGTCGTGTCACCGGGTGCCGCGAACCCGATCGCGCCGACCGCAACACGCCGCACGTCCGCGTCGGCGTCGGCTGTCGCGATGCGTGCGAGCGGTGGCAGTGCGCGTATATCCCTGAGCCAGCCGAGCACGGCGACGGCCTCGGCGCGCACGGCCGCGGCGTCGGCGTCGAGTGCGCGCAACGCAGGCGCGAACGCATCGGGATCGCGCAACTCGCGCAGCCCGCGCAGCACGGCGCTACGCACGAACGGCTCGGGCCGGTCGGCCCAGCCGCACAGCACGGCGCCCGATGTCGCGTCCTTCAGTTCGGACAGGCTCTGTGCAGCGGTGGCGCGCACACCGTCGTCCGGATCGAGCAACGCGCGGCACAGCGCATCGACGACGTCGGGCTGTTCCCATGCGCTGAGCACACGAGCCGCCTCGCTGCGCACGTCGGCCGACGGATCGTCGCGCAGCGCCGCGACGAACGCGGGTACGAGATCGGATTCCTCGAGATCTGCGAGCTCAAGCAGCGCGATGCGGCGCACGGATGCGTCGGGCGCAGCGAGGCGGGCGACGAGCGCGACCAGATCCGGATCGTGCGTGCCGGGCAGCGAGGAGGTGGAAGAGAAAGCGGTCATGGGCAAAAGGTCGGTTCGATGAAAGGGCGGCTGCTCGTGGAACGCGGTGCATGGGCGATGCGAACCTGGCGAACGTCGGCCCGGCCATCACGTCGTCGATGCACGACCCGCTCGGGCGGCATGACGACGATTGGCCGCGCACCCGGTCAGCGCAGCAGGTAAGGAATCTCGACCTTGACCGCACCGGTCGGGCAATCGCGCTCGCACGGCATGCAGTACCAGCATTCGTCGAACTGCATGTAGGCCTTGCCCTTGGTCACGTCGATCGCGAGCAGGTCGAGCGGGCACACGTCGACGCAGACGGTGCAGCCCTTGTCTGCGATGCACAGCGTCTCGTCGATCGTGACGGGCGCGCTGCTGCGCTGGAAGATGTCGTGCGGGGTATGGGGCATGGTAAGGCTCCTCAGAGAGCGGCCGCGAGCGCGGCCGGTTCACGGATGCGCAGATGCGCGTAGGCGCCGCGTTCGTCGTCGGCCAGCGGCACGATGTAAGGCTCGATCGGCCGCTTCTCGCTGCGCATCGCGCCGTAGGCATCCTTGCGCAGCCACGTATGGCAGAACCATTCGGCGTCGTTGCGGTGCGGATAGTCGACGCGATGGTGATACAGCCCCCAGCGGCTCTCGGTGCGGAACAACGACGCGCGAGCGGCCATTTCCGCGCAGTCGCGGATCGCCCGCACTTCGGCCGCGCGCATCAGTTCGTGAGGGTGGCTCGCCTTTATTTCTTCGATATCCTCAGTAATCTCGTCAAAACGCTGAAGCCCGATTTCCATCTTGCGCGTCACCTTCGGCGGTTGCAGGTAATCGTTCACCATGCGGCGCAGCTTGTATTCGACCTGTGCGGGCGCCAGGCCGCGCTCGCGTAACAGCGGGGCGAACACGCGTGTACGTTCGGCGTCGACCTGTTCGTCGTCCACCGGTGCATGGTCGCGGCCGGCCACGTAGTCGGCCGCGTTCTGCCCGGCGAACCAGCCGTACGTGAAAGCGCCGAGCATGTAGTTGTGCGGGACGGCGGCCATGTCGCCGGCGGCGTAGAGCCCGGGAACGGTCGTCTCCGCGCGTGCGTTCACGTAGACGCCCGACGCGCTGTGGCCGCTGCAGAAGCCGATCTCGGAGATGTGCATTTCGACCATCTGGCTGCGGTAGTCGGTCCCGCGCCCCGCATGGAAGCGGCCGCGGCTCGGCCGCTCGTTCGTATGCAGGATCTGCTCGATGGTTCGGATCGTTTCTTCCGCGAGGTGGTCGAGCTTCAGGAACACGGGGCCATTGCCGCTTTGCAGTTCCTGATAAAACTCCCACATCATCTGGCCGCTCCAGTAGTCGCACTCGATGAAGCGCTCGCCCCGGCCGTTCGCGGTGAAGCCGCCGAGCGGCCCGGTCACGTATGCGCATGCAGGACCGTTGTAGTCCTTGATCAGCGGATTGATCTGGAAGCATTCGAGATTCGCGAGCGCGGCGCCGGCGTGATAGGCCATCGCGTAGCCGTCGCCCGCGTTGGTCGGGTTCTCGTACGTACCCATCAGGTAGCCCGACGCCGGCAACCCGAGCCGGCCGGCCGCGCCGCAGCAGAGAATCACGGCCTTCGCGCGGATCACGTGGAACTCCGCGGTGCGGCAGTCGAAGCCGAGTACGCCGCTCGCGCGGCCGTGCGCGTCGGTCAGCACGCGCGTCGCGACGATCCGGTTCGTGATCGCGATGCGTGCGCGCTTCAGTTGTCGGTACAGCACCTTCTTGATGTCGTGTCCTTCCGGCATCGGCAGCACGTACGAGCCCATGTGATGGACCTTCTTCACTGCATAGTCGCCGGTGCCGTCCTTCTCGAACTTCACGCCCCAGCGGTCGAGCTGTTCGATCGTCGCGAAGCTGTGCGTCGCATACGCGTACACGGCTTCCTGGTCGACGATGCCGTCGTTGGCGATCGTGATCTCGCGCGTGTACTGCTCGGGCGTCGCATGCCCGGGGATTACCGCGTTGTTCAGTCCGTCCATTCCCATCGAGATCGCGCCGCTGCGCTTCACGTTGGCTTTTTCGAGCAGCAGCACGCGCAGGGACGGGTCGCGTTCCTGCGCCTTGATCGCCGCCATCGGGCCGGCCGTGCCGCCGCCGACCACGACGACGTCGTATTCGTGCAGATGGGTATTCATTTCGGGTTCCTTGCAGGTTTGCGCGCCTTCTGCCGGTCGATGCGCAACCGGTACTGGAAGGCGTCGCCGCGGAAGTAGAGGTATTCGTAGTCGATCGGTGCGCCCGATGCGTCGTGCGTGAGGCGCTCGATGCGCAGCACGGGGCTGCTTTCCTCGACGTGCAGCGCGTCGACGATCTCGTCGTCGGCGAGGATCGCGTCGATCGACACGTCGGCATGACCGAGCGGGATGCCGCAGTCGTTTTCCAGGATCAGGAAGATGTCGCGGGTCGCGAGATCGGTGCCCGCAAGACGCTTGCCGAGCGCTTCGGGCACCCAGGTCTGTTCGAGCGACACGGGCTCGCGGTTCAGCAGCCGCACGCGATGGATCTCGACGAGCGGCGCGCCTTCCGGCACGTTCAGCTTCGTCGCGAGATGGCGATCGGCCTTCACGGTGCGAAAGCTGCGCAACTGGTTGACGATCTCGTAGCCCATCGACGACATCGCCTCGGCGAACCCCTGCAGCGACGTCACGTTCTGGAACGCCTTCGGCTTCGACACGAACGTGCCCTTGCCGTGCAGCTTGAACAGCAGGCCTTCCTTCTGCAGGTCGCCGAGCGCCTGGCGCACCGTGATGCGGCTGACGTCGAACATCGCGCAGAGTTCGTGCTCGGACGGCATCCTGCTGTGCGGCGCATGGGTGCCGTCGAGAATGCGCGCGCGCAGCGTGTCCTTGATCTGCACGTAGAGCGGGGCCGCCGACAGCGGGACGACGTTGGTTGGAGGCATCGGTCAACTTGTTATGACAAGATGGTCCGAGTGTAGCCAGCGCGATCGTGCGTCCAAACCAACCATTTCTGATTTCGACTTTCCGAAATCGGAAAAGCGGGGCGGCGGGCCGGAGGGGCGCTCCTGCGTTCGGTGTTCGAACGATCCGCCCGTTGCCAGCCGCGCGGATCGGCTGACAATCCAAAAAATCGCCGGCGCGTGCGCCGCACATGTCGATTTCCCGATGCGTCGCTCGTCGTATCCATGTCGACCGGGTTCGCGACAGCGTCGATGCGACAGCCGGGCAGGCCGCCGCGCGGCGCAGCAGGCGCGCGGTTCCCGAGGATTGCCGAAACGAACAAGGAGACGCCAAATGCCGGATTCCCGATACCGCTGGGTGATCGTCGCCGCGGGCGGCCTGATGGGCTGCATCGCGATCGGCGCGATGTTTTCGCTGCCGGTGTTCCTGCGCGCGATTGCGCGCGACACGGGCTGGTCGATGACCGGCATTTCCGGCGCGATGACGCTCGGCTTCATCGCGATGGCCTTCGCGAGCATGGGGTGGGGCAGCCTGTCGGACCGGATCGGCACGCGCGCGGTCGTCGTGACGGGCGCCGTGCTGCTGTCGGCGAGCCTCGCGCTGGCGAGCCGAGCGCCGTCGCTGCTCGCGTTCCAGCTGACCTTCGGCCTTGCCGTCGGCAGTGCGACGGCCGCGGTGTTCGCGCCGATGATGGCGTGCGTGACGGGCTGGTTCGACACGCACCGCAGCCTGGCGGTGTCGCTTGTCTCGGCCGGCATGGGGATGGCGCCGATGACGATGTCGCCGCTGGCCGCGTGGCTCGTGTCGACGCACGACTGGCGCACGTCGATGCTGCTCGTCGCCGCGCTGGCGGCCGTCGTGATGATCCCAGTGTCGCTGCTGGTGCGCCGGGCGCCCGCGCTCGACCGTGCGCACGCGGCGCCTGCGCCTGCCGGCGCGCCCGCGGCGATGTCGGTCGCGGACGCGCTGCGCTCGCCGCAGTTCATGGTGCTGCTGCTGACCAATTTCTTCTGCTGTGCGACGCACTCGGGTCCGATTTTCCATACGGTCAGCTATGCGGTGACGTGCGGGATCCCGCTGATCGTCGCGGTGTCGATCTATAGCGTCGAAGGGCTCGCGGGCATGGGCGGCCGGATCGTGTTCGGGCTCCTCGGCGACCGTGTCGGCGCGAAGCGCATGCTGGTGGCCGGGCTGCTCGCGCAGGCGCTGGGCGCGCTCGGCTACTACTTCGTGCGCACGCTGGACGGGTTCTACGCGGTCGCGACACTGTTCGGCTTCATCTATGCGGGCGTGATGCCGCTGTATTCGGTGCTCGCGCGCGAGAACTTCCCGCTGCGGATGATGGGCACCGTGATCGGAGGCAGCGCGATGGCCGGCAGCCTTGGCATGGCCGCGGGGCCCGTTGCCGGCGGCCTGATCGTCGATACGTTCGGCGGTTACGGCTGGCTGTACCTCGGTTCGTTCGCGATCGGTCTCGGCGCGTTCCTGATCGCGATGATGTTTCGCCCGTTTGCGAAAGCACGGCCGGAAACGGTGGCCGCGTGACCCGGCAGCGGAAGTGGGGCGGTGTCCGTTTCGCCGGATTGGCGACGCCCGGAACGCACCGCCGCAGATAAAAATCAGGGCCCGACACCGCCTGCATTTGCCGGTGCCCGGACGGCGCTTCGCCCGCTGCGGCGCAGCAGACCGGCAACTGGCGCCGATCGGCGCGCATGCGTCACGATTCGGCCCCTAAAAGCACAATATCGAGCATGTATTCGAAGGGCCTGTCATACCCGCGTCACCCTGCTAGAATTCGGCCTGCCGCATTGTTCCCATTGACTGATGAGATTGCTTGACGCCCTGGTCGAACAACGTATTGCCGCCGCCGCCGCGCGGGGCGAGTTCGACGATTTGCCGGGTACCGGCGCGCCGCAGGCGCTGGATGACGACCTGCTCGTGCCCGAGGAGGTGCGGGTGGCCAACCGTATCCTGAAGAACGCGGGCTTCGTGCCGCCGGCTGTCGAGCAATTGCGCGCGCTGCGCAACCTGCATGACGAAGTGCAGGCGGTCAGCGACCGCGCCGCGCGCTGCCGGCTGCAGGCGAAGATCCTGGCGCTCGACATGGCGCTCGAATCGCTGCGCGGCGGCCCGATGGTGATGCCGCGCGACTACTGCCGGCGCATCGCGGAACGCCTGTGCGAGCGCGGGCTCGACGAGGCGCCCGCCGAAACGGGGCCGATGTGACGTCCGACGCGCTGCACGACGCAGCCCGATCGGTGGCCGACGCGGCCGCTGAACCCGCCGCACAGTCTCCTATTTCCGAAACCGCACCCGTATCGGCGCGCGACCTGCATTTCATGCGGCTCGCGCAGGCCGCCGCGGAAGAGGCGCGCGCGGCCGGCGAAGTGCCGGTCGGCGCGGTGCTCGTGCGCGGCGACGAAGTGATCGCACGCGGCTTCAATCATCCGATCGGCGGGCACGACCCGTCGGCCCATGCGGAAATGGCGGCGCTGCGCATGGCCGCGCAAAATCTGCAGAATTACCGGATGCCCGGCTGCGAGCTGTACGTGACGCTCGAGCCGTGCCTGATGTGCGCGGGTGCGATCATGCACGCGCGCATCGCGCGGGTCGTCTACGGTGCCGCCGATCCGAAGACGGGTGCATGCGGCAGCGTGATCGACGCGTTCGCGAATCCGCAGCTCAACCACCATACCGAAGTGACCGGCGGCGTGCTCGCCGACGAGTGCGGCGCCGCGCTGAAGTCGTTCTTCGCCGAGCGCCGTCGCGCGTTGCGCGAAGCACGGCTGGCCCGCGACGCCGAATCCGGCGCGTCATAGTCGCGCCGGCCGCGCCTGTCGCCCCGGGCGCGCACGGTTCCGCTGAACCGAAGACGGTTCGGACCCTCTAAGCAGGTTTGACGACCCGACACCTTTCGCCATGTCCTTCCAGCCCGCCGCGTCCTACACCATCCGCCTGCTGGCGCCGTCCGGTTATCCGCACGATCCCGACGCGATCAATCGCGCGCTCGAACGCCTCAGCACCGCGCAGCAGCGCATCGAGAACATCGAGGCGACGCAGCGGCGCTTCCAGCGTTTCGGCGGCACCGACGGCGAGCGGGCAGGCGACCTGAACCGTCTCGCCGATCCGGAGCGGCCGCTGCCGGACATTGCGCTCGCGGTGCGCGGCGGCTACGGTGCCGCGCGGATCCTGCACGGGCTCGACTATCGCGGGCTCGAGCGCAGGCTGCGCGACCAGCCGGTCGCGCTCGTCGGCCACAGCGATTTCACGGCGATCCAGCTCGCGCTGTACGCGAAGGCGCGCATCAAGACGTTCGGCGGCCCGATGCTTTCCGCCGATTTCGGCGCGGAAACGCCGAGCGACTTCACGATGCAACACTTCTGGCAGACGCTGACGCAGCCGAGCACGACGATCATCGCCGAAGCACCGCAGGTGCAGACCATGAACGTGACGGGCACGCTGTGGGGCGGCAACCTCGCGATCCTCACGTCGCTCGTCGGCACGCCTTACATGCCCGACATCGAGGGTGGCATCCTGTTCATCGAGGACGTCAACGAACAGCCGTTCCGGATCGAGCGGATGATCTATCAACTGCACCTGTCGGGCCTGCTCGCGCGCCAGCAGGCGCTCGTGCTCGGCCAGTTCACCGGCGCGCGGACGTTCGAGTACGACAACGGCTACGACATGCAGGCGATGATCGACCAGGTGCGCGAGGTGGTCGGTATTCCGGTCGTCACGGGCCTGCAGTTCGGCCACGTGCCCGACCTGCTGACGCTGCCGTTCGGCGCGCAGGCGCAACTGGTCGCGAATGCGCACGGTTTCCGGCTCACGTTGTCCGATTATCCGCATCTCGGCTGATGCGGGCGCGGTCGATCGAAAGGCGGGTTCTCCGCCTTTTTCTTTACGTAATTGTGCAACTAACGGTCAAAAATTTCGGCTGACGTCGACAGAATCGTCGCCGGATTTTGCACCAGTTTTGTCAACAAAATGGCCGGGAGGGTATACGACGAGACGGCCTCTGTCATGGCACTCAGGCTTGTTGTGCATGGATTTCGCGCATCCTGCACCGATTGGAGTCGTGTCCGTGCACGCCGATTGTGCGAAATGTCGGAAAAGAATTGTTGACAATCTTTATGTCCATCCTAGGATGAGGACCATCACACGATGCAGATCATGAACGAGCCCGATTCCCACCCGTCCGGTGCCGCCAGTCCCGAAGCGATCGCCGAGCGGATCCGCACGGCGATTCTCGAGCATCGGCTCGCGCCCGGCGCGAAGCTGACGGAGGCGCAGCTCTGCGACGTGTTCGGCGTGAAGCGCGGGACGATCCGCCAGGCGCTCGCGCAGCTCGCGACCGACAAGCTGGTCGAGCTCGAGCCGAACCGCGGTGCGTTCGTCGCGAGCCCGACGCTGCAGGACGTGCACGAGGTGTTCGAGATGCGCCGGATCATCGAGCTCGCCGTGGTCGAGCGGCTCGCGACCGGGCCCGGCGCGAAGCGGCTGAAGGGCGTCGCCGCGCTGATCGACAAGGAACGCAAGGCGTTCGAGCGGCACGACTTCGCGGCATGGATCCGGCTGTCGGGCGAATTCCATACGGCGCTCGCCACGCTGATGGGCAATGCGACGCTCAGCGAGTGCCTCGAGGGGCTCGTCGCACGCTCGACGCTGATGTCGGCACTGTACGAATCGCACGGGCGCAGCCCGTGTTCGTGCGACGACCACGACGAGATCCTCGCCGCGCTGGAGGCGGGCGATCCGAAGCGGGCGGTGACGCTGATGGCGCGCCACCTGCAGCATGTCGAACTGAAGATGCTGGACCGGCCCGCGCAAGGGCAGGTCGATCTGCGCGAAGTGTTCGGCGGCGCCTGAGCGGCGACGCGAACCCGGCCGCGCGCCACAGAACGAGAGCAATGCAGGCCTGCGGTGTCCGCCGCGGGCCGCTGGTCCGACTCCGGGCGACGATCCGGAGCGGTAACGATGACAGTGGAGCGGCCCCGGCCGCGTCAAGGAGAAGTCATGGCTCAGTTCAGTGTGGCGCACGACAGCGCCTATCCGGCGGAAGAAGGCGGCGAGGGCGGCGATCCGACGCTGCCGGGCGGTTACAGCGAACGTCTGTACAACGAAGATTTGGCACCCCTGAAGAATCAGACATGGGGCTCGTACAACATCTTCGCGTTCTGGATGTCGGACGTGCACAGCGTCGGCGGCTACGTGTTCGCGGGCAGCCTGTTCGCGCTCGGGCTGACGAGCTGGCAGGTGCTGATCGCGCTGATCGTAGGCATCGGCCTCGTGAACGTGCTGTGCAACCTGATCGCGCGGCCGAGCCAGCAGATCGGCGTGCCGTATCCGGTCGCGTGCCGCGCGACGTTCGGCGTGCTCGGCGCGAACGTGCCGGCCGTGATCCGCGGGCTGATCGCGATCGCGTGGTACGGCATCCAGACCTATCTCGCTTCGAGCGCGCTGGTGATCGTCGTGCTGAAGTTCTTTCCGCAATGGCTGCCGTATGCGGACGTCCATCGCTACGGCTTCCTCGGGCTGTCCGCGGTCGGCTGGGCCGGGTTCATGCTGCTGTGGGTGCTGCAGGCGTTCGTGTTCTGGAACGGGATGGAGACGATCAAGAAGTTCATCGACTTCGCGGGCCCGGCCGTCTATGTCGTGATGTTCATCCTCGCCGGCTACATGGTGTGGCGCGCGGGCTGGCGCAACATCGGCATCAACCTCGGCGGCGTCAAGTATCACGGCGCGGAAGTGATCCCGGTGATGATTACGGCGGTGTCGCTGGTCGTGTCGTACTTCTCCGGGCCGATGCTGAACTTCGGCGATTTCTCGCGCTACTGCCGCTCGTTCGGCGAAGTGAAGCGCGGCAATTTCTGGGGGCTGCCCGTCAACTTCCTCGCGTTCTCGCTCGTCACGGTAATCACCACGGCCGCGACGCTGCCGGTGTTCGGCGAACTCATCACCGATCCCGTCGAGACGGTCGGCCGCATCGATCATCCGACCGCGGTGATCCTCGGCGCGCTGACGTTCACGATCGCGACGATCGGCATCAACATCGTCGCGAACTTCGTGTCGCCCGCGTTCGACTTCTCGAACGTCGCGCCGCGGCTGATCAGCTGGCGCGCGGGCGGGATGCTCGCGGCCGTCGCGTCGATCTTCATCACGCCGTGGAACCTGTTCAACAACCCGGCCGTGATCCACTACACGCTCGACGTGCTCGGCGCGTTCATCGGCCCGCTGTACGGCGTGCTGATCGCCGACTTCTATCTCGTCAAGCGCGGCCGGCTCGTGCGCGACGACCTGTACACGATGTCGGAGAGCGGCACCTACTGGTACACGGGCGGCGTGAACCGCCGTGCGCTCGCCGCGCTGCTGCCGGCCGCGGTGATCGCGGTCGCCTGCGTGATGGTGCCGGGCTGGCAGGGCGTCGCGAACTTCTCGTGGTTCATCGGCGCGGGGCTCGGCTTCGTGTTCTACCGGCTGCTCGTGAGCGCGAAGGCCTGAGGAGCATGCGATGAAGATCCGACTGATCAATCCGAATACGACGCAGCGGATGACCGACGCGATGGGCCGCTGCGCGCGCGACGTCGCGGCCGCGGGCACGGAGATCGTCGCGGTGAGCCCGCCGATGGGGCCGCCGTCGATCGAAGGGTATTACGACGAGGCGCTCGCGACGCCCGGGCTGCTCGCCGAGATCGCGCAGGGCGAGCGCGACGGCTGCGACGCATACGTGATCGCGTGCTTCGGCGATCCGGGCCTCTACGCGGCGCGCGAGCTCGCGCGCGGGCCGGTGATCGGCATCGCCGAGGCCGCGATGCATGCGGCGAGCGTGCTCGCGCCCGGCTTCTCGGTCGTCACGACGCTCGCGCGCACCTGCGGGATGGCATGGCACCTGGCTGAACGCTACGGGATGAAGCGGTTCTGCCGCAACGTGCGCGCGACCGACGTCGCGGTGCTGGAACTCGACCGGCCGGGCTCGGCCGCGCGCCGGATCATCGTCGACGAATGCCGGCGCGCGCTCGACGAGGACGGCGCGGACGCGATCGTGCTCGGCTGCGCGGGGATGGCCGAATTCGCGCACGAGATCGAGCAGCAGATCGGCGCGCCGGTGGTCGAGGGCGTCACGGCGGCCGTCAAGTGGGCCGAGGCGCTCGTTGCGCTGCGCCTCGCGACCGCGAAGCGCGGCGACTACGCGCGGCCGCTGCCGAAGCGCTACGACGGCGCATTCGCCCGCTTCAGCCCGCCGGACGGGGAGGCGGCGGAACCCGCCCCGAATTTGCCGCAACCGCACATACACACCGTCTGACACGCACTATCTGCGCCGCTGTATGGGCGCGTCTGGACGTTTTCGCTACACTGGGCCGTCAACGCATCGGCCCGCGCGGCCGGCCTGCGGCACCCGCGCGGTCGATGCGAACCCATTACTCCAGCGAATTTTCGCCGCACTTCGAACCATGTCACTCGATCCCAACTATCCTCGCGACCTGATCGGCTACGGCCGCCATCCCGTGCAGGCGAACTGGCCGGGGCGCGCCCGCGTCGCCGTGCAATTCGTGCTGAACTACGAGGAGGGCGGCGAGAACTGCGTGCTGCACGGCGATCCGGGCTCCGAGCAGTTCCTGTCGGAAATCGTCGGCGCGGCCGCGTATCCGGACCGCCACATGAGCATGGAGTCGATCTACGAATACGGTTCGCGGGCCGGCGTGTGGCGCATCCTGCGCGAATTCGAGAAGCGCGGGCTGCCGCTGACGGTATTCGGCGTCGGCATGGCGATCGAGCGTCACCCGGAGCTCGCGCGCGCGTTCGTCGAGCTCGGCCATGAGATCGCGTGCCACGGCTGGCGCTGGATCCACTACCAGAGCATGACGCCCGAACTCGAGGCCGAGCACATGCGTCTCGGGATGGAGGCGATCGAGCGCGTGACGGGCGAGCGCCCGCTCGGCTGGTATACCGGTCGCGACAGCCCCAATACGCACCGCCTGGTCGCGGAATACGGCGGCTTCCTGTACGACTCCGACAACTACGGCGACGACCTGCCGTTCTGGATGGACGTCGCCGTGTCGGGCGGCGGCACGTCGCCGCAACTGATCGTGCCGTACACGCTCGACACGAACGACATGCGTTTCGCGACGCCGCAAGGCTTCAACACCGGCGATCACTTCTTCGACTATCTGCGCGACGCGTTCGATGTGCTGTACGCAGAGGGCGACGAGGCGCCGAAGATGCTGTCGATCGGCATGCACTGCCGGCTGCTCGGCCGGCCGGGCCGGTTCCGCGGGCTGCAGCGGTTCCTCGATCACATCGAGAAGCACGATCGCGTATGGGTGACGCGCCGTGTCGATATCGCGCGTCACTGGCGTGAACATCATCCGTATCAGCCCAATCATCGAAACGAAGGGAAAGCATGAAGGCGATGCGTTACACGTTGAATCAATTGAACACGATGGCGCCGAACGCATTCGTCGCGGCGCTGTCGGGGATTTTCGAACATTCGCCGTGGGTGGCCGAGGTCGCCGCGGGCGAGCGGCCGTTCGCGAGCATCGACGCGCTGCACAAGACGATGTCGGGCGCGGTGGAAACGGGCGGAGAAGCGCGCCAGCTCGCGCTGATCAACGCTCACCCGGAGCTGGCCGGCAAGGCCGCCGTGCGCGGCGAGCTGACGGCCGAGTCGACGCGCGAGCAGAGCGGCGCGGGCCTCGACCAGTGCACGCAGGAAGAGTTCGACAAGCTGCTGACGCTGAACCGCACGTATCGCGAGAAGTTCGGCTTCCCGTTCATCCTCGCGGTGCGCGGCTACGACCGGCACGGCATCATCGCGAACTTCGAGTCGCGCGTGAATCATTCGCGCGCCGAGGAACTGCGCGCGAGCCTCGACCAGATCTACCGGATCGCGCGCTTCCGCCTCGACGACCTGATCGACGCCTGACACCGCAATACGGCCTGCTGCGTCGCGGCGGCCGGATCGCATCACTGAAACAAGGAAATATCATGGCTGTTCCGCTTCTCGATCCCAACGCACCCGAATTCACGCGGCGCTACGTGAATCTCGCCGACCCGCGCCTCGGTGCGCAGGCGCTCGAAGCCAGCGACGATTTCTTCGCGCCGAAGGACCGGATGCTGAACCCCGAGCCGGCCGTGTTCATTCCCGGCAAATACGACGACCACGGCAAGTGGATGGATGGCTGGGAAACGCGCCGCAAGCGCACGACGGGCTACGACTGGTGCATCGTCAAGCTCGCGCGCCCGGGCGTGATCAAGGGCTTCGACATCGACACGAGCCACTTCACCGGCAACTTCCCGCCGGCCGCGTCGATCGAGGCCGCCTTCGTGGCCGACGGCGCGCCGACGCATGCGACCGAGTGGGTCGAGATCTTGCCGTCGACGACGCTGCAGGGCAACAGCCATCACTACGTCGAAGCGAGCGATGCACGTGCATTTACGCACCTGCGCGTGAACATCTATCCGGACGGCGGCATTGCGCGCCTGCGCGTGTACGGCCAGCCGCAGCTCGACTGGGCCGGTGCGAGCGCAACCGAGCAGTTCGATCTCGCGGCGATGGAAAACGGCGGCTACGTCGTGGCCGCGAACAACCAGCACTTCGGCGTTGCGTCGAACCTGCTGCTGCCGGGCCGCGGTGTGAACATGGGCGACGGCTGGGAAACCCGCCGCCGCCGCGAGCCGGGCAACGACTGGGCGATCATCGCGCTCGCGCAGCCGGGCGTGATCCGCAAGATCGAAGTCGATACCGCGTTCTTCAAGGGCAACTACCCGGATCGCTGCTCGATCCAGGCTGCCTATGTGTCGGGCGGCACCGACAGCTCGCTGATCACGCAGTCGATGTTCTGGCCGGTGCTGCTCGGCGAACAGAAGCTGCAGATGGACAAGCAGCACTACTTCGAAGCCGACATCGCGTCGCTCGGCCCCGTCACGCACGTGCGACTGAACATCATTCCGGACGGCGGCGTGTCGCGCCTGCGTCTGTGGGGGACGCTCGACAAATGAAGACGCTTGTTATCGAACCGCTGACCAAGGAAGCGTTCGCGCCGTTCGGCGACGTGATCGAGACGGAAGGAGCAAAGCAGATCCCGATCAATCTCGGCACGACGATCCGCTTTCACGATCTCGCGAAAGTCGATGTGAGCGACGAAGACGGCCGCACGCTCGTCAACCTGTTTCGAGGCCAGCCGCGCACGCTGCCGTTCGAAGTGAAGATGCTCGAGCGGCACCCGCTCGGCAGCCAGGCCTTCGTGCCGCTGAACGACCAGCCGTATCTCGTCGTCGTGGCGCCCGCGGGCGATCTCGATCCGGCGAAGATCCGCGCGTTCGTGACGAGCGGCTGGCAGGGCGTCAACTATGCGAAGGGCGTGTGGCATCACCCGCTGATCGCACTCGGCGGCGTCAGCGATTTCATCGTGGTCGACCGGGGCGGCGACGGCCTGAACCTCAACGAGCAGGATCTGCAGGAATCGCTGTGGCTCACCGATGAGGCGCTAACCGCGCTGACCGCCTGAGTCGTCGGCGTTTCCGCGCCAACTCGTCGAAACCCGCGCATGTTGCGCGGGTTTTTTTATGTGCGGCCGTTTATGAGCGACTCAGGTCGCCACGGTCTTGCCCGTGTCGCGCGAACCGCTGCCGCCGCGACGCCGGTTCGCGACCGGCGCATGCTGCGCCATCAGGTCGGCGATCCAGTCGACGAAGACGCGCAGCTTCGCGCTGACGTGCCGGTTCGGCGGGAACGCGACGTACATCGGCATCGGTTCGAGCTGCCACGCGTCGAACAGCTGCACCAGTTCGCCGCGCTCGCGATGCGCGGCAGCCATGTAGTCGGGCAGCCACAGAATGCCCAGCCCGGCGAGGCCGGCCTCGAGGTATGCGTTGCCGTCGTCGACCGCGAGCACGTAGCGCCCGCGCACGTCGACGCGCTCGCCGTCGCATTCCATCGCAAACGGCAGCGCCTTGCCGGTACGCGCCCACAGGAAGCCGACGATCCGGTGATGCGTGTCTTCCAGTTCAGCCGGATGCGACGGCGTGCCGGCGCGCGCGAGGTAGGCAGGCGACGCATACACGCCGAGCCGCAGGTCGCCGACGCGACGCGCGACCAGCGAGCGGTCGGCCGGTTCGCCGCCGCGCACGACGCAGTCGACGTTCTCGCCGATCACGTCCACCACGCGGTCGCTCACGCCCATGTCGAGCTGGATGTCCGGGTAGCGCGCATGGAACGCGGGCAGCGCGGGGATCAGGATCAGGCGCGCGAACGGGCTCGGCACGTCCACGCGCAGCCGCCCGCGGGGCGACGCGGACGCGGCGGACAGGCTCGTTTCGGCATCGTCCATGTCGGCCAGCAGCCGCACCACGCGCTCGTAGTACGCGGCACCGTCGGCGGTGACGACGACCTTGCGCGTCGTACGGTTGAACAGCTTCACGCGAAGCCGCGCTTCGAGCTGCTGCACCAGTTGCGTGACGGTGGTGCGGCTCATGTGCAGCGTCTCGGCCGCCTTCGTGAAGCTGCCGGCTTCCACTACGCGGGCGAACGCCTGCATTGCGTCGAATCGATCCATCGGGTCAGGGCTCCGCGTCGGTCGGAAATTGTTTGGTGCGCGCAAACAGTGTTGGACAGGGTTGCTGGTTTATCCGCCGGGCGACGGTCCTTAAAGTGCCTTCATCGTTGATGCAGGGGCGGCTTCGCCCCACTGACTGATGGAGGTGTTGGATGGCAAAGCGTAGCGTAGTTTTCCCGCCCGGTCGCCGGGCGCTGTATGAGCGCAACCGCTACTCGCCGGCGCTGCGCTCGAACGGTTTCCTGTTCGTGTCCGGGCAGGTCGGCAGCCGCGACGACGGTTCGCCCGAGCCGGAGCTGGGCGCGCAGGTTCGCCGCGCGTTCGACAACCTGAACGCGGTGCTGAGTGCGGCCGGCTGCACGTTCGACGATGTCGTCGACGTGACGGTGTTCCTCGTCGACCCCGAAGCGACGTTCGAGCGGATCTGGGAGATCGTCCCCGAGTACTGGGGCGACGCGCCGCATCCGACGCTGACCGCCGTCGGCGTGACCTGGCTATACGGCTTCCAGTTCGAGATCAAGGCGATCGCGCGGTTGCCGGAATCCGTCGACGGGTGAGGTGGCCGTCCGAGGCTGGCTTGCGGGCGAAGTCGCGGCGGTGCGTGCATGGCACCGTCATCGCGCGTGCTATCGTGCCCGCATCGCCACCGCACGACGTCCTGTTCCGGACGTATTCCTCCGATGAGCCAACCTGAGAACGACCTCGCGATCCTGCTGCGCACGATGCAACCCGAACTGCATCCGGGCGCGTTCGCGTTCGTCTCGCTGCCGATTGATACAGACGTATCGTTATCCGAAACGATTGCAACGTTCCGCGAAGCGGAAGGGCTGACGGTTGTGGTCGACGAAGAGGCGGCTGCGCGTCGCGGCTGGCCCGTGCTGTTCCGCGCCGCGTGGATCACGCTGACCGTTCATTCCGATCTCGCGGCAGTCGGCCTCACCGCGGCATTCGCGCGGGCGCTCGGCGCGGCCGGCATCAGTTGCAACGTGATGGCGGCCGCGTATCACGACCACATCTTCGTGCCGTTCGACGACGGCCCGCGTGCACTCGAGGCGCTCGTCGCACTGCAGCGCGACGCGATGCGCGGCTAGCGCGCTGCGCATTCGGAACACGCAAAAAAAAACGGGCCCGTCACCGGGCCCGCGAACGGAGAGGATGGCGCCGGCAACCGGCGCACGGCGGCTTACTTGACCGCGCCGCCCTCGAACCAGGCGGCGAGCTTCGTCCGCTCGTCGTCGGTCATGTGCGTGACGTTGCCGATCGGCATCGCCTTCAGGCGCACGGCCTGTTCGTAGATGCGCTGCGCGTTCTTCGACACTTCGTCCGGCGTATCGAACAGCACGCCCGCGGGTGCGCTGCCCATCAGCGTCGGCTTCGACGAGTGGCACTCGACGCAGCGCTGCTGCAGGATCGGCATGATGTCGTTGATCACGATCTTCGGCGCGTTGGCGGCCTGCGCTTCCGGTGCGACCGGCTTCGGCATCGTCCACACCAGCGCGCCCGACAGCAGCGCGACGCCGCCGATCGGCAGGTACCACAGCTGCTTGCCGCGGTGACGCATCACGAAGAACTGGCGGATCAGTGCGCCGGCCAGCATGATCAGCACGAGCACGATCCAGTTGAACTTGTTCGTGTACGTCATCGCATAGTGGTTCGACAGCATCGCGAACACGACGGGCAGCGTGAAGTACGTGTTGTGCACCGAGCGCTGCTTGCCGCGCTTGCCGTAGATCGGGTTCGGCTCTTCGCCCTTGAGCATCTTGTCGACCATCTTGCGCTGGCCGGGGATGATCACGAAGAACACGTTCGCCGACATGATCGTCGCGAGCATCGCGCCGACGATCAGGTAGGCGGCACGGCCCGCGAAGATGTGGCACGCGAGGTACGCCGCGACGACGACGTAGAGGCCGACGCAGATGCCGAGCACGCGGTCGTTGGTGCCGAGGAGGCGGCACAGCGAGTCGTAGACGATCCAGCCGGCTGCGAGGAAGCCGAGCGCGGATGCGACGGCGACGACCGGGCCCATGTCGAGCACGCTCTTGTCGATCAGGTAGGTGTTCGGCGCGAGCAGGTACAGCACGAAGAACAGCGAGAAGCCCGACAGCCAGGTCGTGTACGACGGCCACTTCGACCAGTGCAGGTCATCCGGCATTTCCGGCGGGGCGACCGTGTACTTCTGCATGTTGTAGAAGCCGCCGCCGTGGACGTGCCACAGTTCGCCGAACACGCCGCGCTTGCGCTGGTTCGGGTCGGTCGGCGGTTTCAGGCTGTTGTCGAGCGCGACGAAATAGAACGACTCGCCGATCCACGCGATGGCGACGATGACGTGCAGCCATCGCAGCGCGAGGTTCAGCCAGTCGGTGATGAAGCCTTCCATGAAACTCCTCCAGACTCAGATCGTTTGTCTTTGATGCGGGCGCCGATGCGTATGTCAGCTGCCGCGATAGGTGCTGTACGACCACGGCGACACGAGCAGCGGCACGTGGTAGTGCGAGCCGGTGTCGGCGATGCCGAAGCGCAGCACGACGCGGTCGACGAAACGGGGTTCGGGCACCTTCACGCCGAGCGACGCGAAGTAGTCGCCGGCATGGAACACGAGTTCGTATTCGCCGGCGGCGAGCGCGGCGCCTTCGAGCAGGGGTTCGTCGCAGCGGCCGTCGCTATTGGTCAGCACGGTCTTGATCGCGCGGCGCGATTCGCCGTCCAGCGCGTAGAGGTCGACCTTGATTGCGGCGCCGGGACGACCGTGCGCCGTATCGAGTACGTGGGTAGTGAGCTTTCCCATTCGTTGTGTCCTTGTGTGAATGCGAGGTTCGGCGGCGACTCGATCCATTGACTGTGCGGCGGATCGAGGCTCCACGTCACGTGGCTACATACCCGTCGGCGAGGTGAAGCGAGCGCCGTGCAGGCATTGTAAAAAGGTTCCCCGAGCAAATACGGGCGCGATATCGAAGATAATGCGCCGCGCATAAGCGGCTGTCGACGGCACGCCGGATATGGCTTTCAGCCTGCGTTTCGGGCGTCCGGCGGCAGGGCGGACCAGGCGCGCGCGGCGTACCATATCGGAACCGTGAAGTGCGGTATTACGGATTGCGCATTGTGCGCCGCGCGTGCTTGGGCGATCCTCCCGCCGTGCGCGTCGGCCTGTGGCCCGCGCGTACCCCGAAGACGGCGAGCACGCCGGGTAACCGGGCCAGGGCGTTCGAACGGACGCAGGCACCGGGGCGTGCCGCGAATCAGCGTTCGAACGGCTTTGTGACCGTCCCCAGGATCAGCCCCTGGGGCCGACCGACGCGGAGAACGCATGAACCTCGAGCAGCACGCCGGCGCACACGCGCCGAACGCATCCCCATCCCGCCCGAAAACCCTGCTGGTCAAGCACGCCGACGTGCTCGTGACCATGGACGACACGCGCCGCGAATTGCGCGACGCGGGGCTCTACATCGAAGACAACCGGATCGTCGCGGTCGGCCCGACCGCCGAGCTGCCCGACACGGCCGACGAAGTGCTCGACCTGCGCGGCCACCTCGTGATCCCGGGGCTCGTGAACACGCACCACCACATGTACCAGAGCCTCACGCGCGCGGTGCCGGCCGCGCAGAACGCCGAGCTGTTCGGCTGGCTCACGAACCTGTACCGGATCTGGGCGCACCTGACGCCCGAGATGATCGAGGTGTCGACGCTCACCGCGATGGCCGAGCTGCTACAGTCGGGCTGCACGACGTCGAGCGACCATCTGTACATCTACCCGAACGGCAGCCGGCTCGACGACAGCATCGGCGCCGCGCAGCGGATCGGCATGCGTTTTCATGCGAGCCGCGGTGCGATGAGCGTCGGCCAGCGCGACGGCGGGCTGCCGCCCGATTCCGTTGTCGAACGCGAACCCGACATCCTGCGCGACACGCAGCGCCTGATCGAGACCTATCACGACGAAGGCCGCTACGCGATGCTGCGCGTGGTGGTCGCGCCATGCTCGCCGTTTTCCGTGAGCCGCGACCTGATGCGCGACGCGGCCGTGCTCGCGCGCGAGTACGGCGTGTCGCTGCACACGCACCTCGCGGAGAACGTCAACGACATCGCGTACAGCCGCGAGAAGTTCGGGATGACGCCCGCCGAATATGCGGAAGATCTCGGCTGGGTTGGCCACGACGTATGGCATGCGCATTGCGTGCAGCTCGACGATGCGGGCATCGGCCTGTTTGCGCGTACCGGCACCGGCGTCGCACACTGTCCGTGCTCGAACATGCGGCTCGCGTCGGGTATCGCGCCGGTAAAGAAGATGCGTCTCGCGGGCGTGCCGGTCGGCCTCGGCGTCGACGGCTCCGCGTCGAACGATGGCGCGCAGATGGTCGCGGAAGTGCGGCAGGCGCTGCTGCTGCAGCGAGTCGGCTTCGGGCCCGATGCGATGACCGCGCGCGAAGCGCTCGAGATCGCGACGCTCGGCGGCGCGAAGGTGCTGAACCGCGACGATATCGGGGCGCTGAAGCCAGGCATGGCTGCGGACTTCGCCGCGTTCGACCTGCGCCAGCCGCTGTTCGCGGGCGCGCTGCACGATCCGGTCGCGGCGCTGGTGTTCTGCGCGCCGTCGCAGACGGCGTACACGGTGGTGAACGGGAAGGTGGTGGTGCGGGAAGGGCGGCTGGCGACGCTCGATCTGCCGCCCGTCATCGAGCGCCATAACGCGCTCGCGCAGGCGCTCGTCGAGGCATCGCGCTGAACGAAGCCTGAAGCGATACGGCGGCCGCCTTGCCGCCGGCCGCCGTCGCGTTGCTCCGCGCCGCGACGGCGCGGGCGGTGCGTGCGGTTACGCTTCGATCAGCGTGCGGGTGGCTTCGGCGACGAGGCTGCGCAGCCAGCGCACTTCGTCGGAGTAGTGGCAGCGCTCGTGCCACAGCTGGTAGTACTGCATCGGCGGGAAGTCGAGCGGCGCCGGCACGACCGACAGCGGCAGGAACTTCGCGTAGTGATCGGCGAACAGGCGCGTGGTCGTGAAGATCAGGTCGGACTTCACGAGCACGTACGGCGCGAGGTTGAAGTACGGCAGCGTGACGACCACATGACGCTTGAGCCGTTCGCGCGCGAGATGCACGTCGATCGCGCCGCGCTGTCCGACCGAGTACGGCGTCGGCGCGAGATGCGGCGCGTTCAGGTACTGGTCGAGCGTGAGCCCGCCGCGCTTCGCGAACGGGTGCGTGTTGCTCATCAGGCAGACGATCTCGTCGACGAACAGGTTCGACAGGTGCAGCTGCTCGGGCGGTTCGGGCCAGTTGCCGACGACGATGTCGAGCTTGCCGTCTTCCAGCGCGAGTTCGTAGTCGAACGCGGGGCCGAGCGAGTGAAACTCGAGCGTCGCGTTCGGCGCGGCCAGACGGAAGCGCTCGACGACGGTCGGCACGAACAGCACGTTCAGGTAGTCGGGGCAGCCGATCCGGTAGCAGCGGATCGACGTGGCCGGGTCGAAGTTGTGCTGCTGGAACTTGATGCGCTCGATTTCACGCAGCGCATTCTGCACGGGCTCGAGCAGACGCAGCCCGTATTCGGTCGGCACCATGCCGGATTTGCCGCGCACCAGCAGCGGATCGCCGGTGATGTCGCGCAGGCGCCGCAGCGCGGCGCTGATCGCCGGTTGCGACTGGTTCAGTTTGACGGCCGCGCGCGTGACGCTGCGCTCCATCAACAAGGTGTGCAAGACGCGCAAGAGGTACGTGTCGATCGCCTCGCGTTGCTGACTCATGATTTCTCCAGGTTATATGGCTGGGCTGATCGAGGGGTACTGTGGGTATATCGTTTTTAATATGAACGAAAGTCAGCGTCAAGAGATGGATACCCGCACGCACCCGCCGGCCGGGCCTCGACAAGGGGCCTGAACGGGGTTGCAAGCGGGCGCGCGCGGCGCCGCGCGGAGGCACGTGTAGTGCGACTCCGGATCGCGGCTCGGCGTGTGATGCGGCGGTTGTGTCAGTCGTCGATGCGCATGCCGACCTTCAGCGTGACCTGCCAGTGAACGACCTGGTCGCCTTCGATGTGGCCGCGCGTTTCGGTCACCTGGAACCAGTGCAGGTTGTGCAGTGTCTTGCCGGCCTTCGAGATCGCGTTGCGGATGGCGTCGTCGCTCGATTGCTGCGACGAACCGGTCAGTTCGATCAGCTTGTACACGTGGTCGCTCATGATGCGCTCCCTGGGATATCGGTCTGTATCGCCGGTGCAAGCTGCGGTCCCGAAGCGGCGCCGCGCGTGCCCGGCTTCTTGAGTGATAGGTATGATGGGCGGCAAGTGCAACCCATATCGGAGACGAGGAATATCGTGGAAGTCGGATTTTGCGGACCGGGATTGATGGGCGCGCCGATGATTCGCCATCTGCTGGCGGCCGGGCATCGGGTCAGCGTGTGGAATCGCTCGCGCGACAAGGCCGAGGCGCTCGTGAAGGACGGCGCGCAGGTGGTCGGCACGCCGCGCGAACTGGCGGAACGCGTCGATACGGTATTCGTGTGCGTGCTCGACGGGCGTGCGGTCGGCGACGTCGTGTTCGGCGAGCACGGGCTGCTTTCCGGCGACGCGGCGGCGCGCCGCCTGCGGCGCATCGTCGATCATTCGAGCATTCCGCCTGCCGCGACGCGCGACTACGCGGCGCGCGCGGCCGCGCTCGGCGCCGGCTGGGTCGATGCGCCCGTGTCGGGCGGCGTGCCGGGCGCGCAGGCCGGCACGCTCGCGGTGATGGCCGGCGGCCGCGCGACCGATCTCGACGCGGTGCGGCCGCTGATCGGCACGTACGCGTCGCGCATCACGCACATGGGCGACGCGGGAGCGGGCCAGACGGCGAAGCTGTGCAACCAGGCGATCGTCACCGCGACGGTGACTGCGATCGCCGAGGCCGTCGGCCTCGCGCAGGCGAGCGGCATCGACGCCGCGCGGCTGGCCGAGGCGCTGGCCGGCGGCTGGGCCGATTCGGTGCTGCTGCAGACGTTCGTGCCGCGCATGACGTCGAGCGGTCACGCGCCGATCGGCGCGCTGAGCACATTCCAGAAGGACGTCGATGCGATCGCCGACGCGGCGCGCGACACGGGGGCGGTGATGCCCGTGTCGGCCACCGTGCAGCAGGTGCTGCGGCTCGGCGCCGCGCAGGGGCTCGCCGGCGCCGATTTCGCCGCGTTCATCGATATCGTTCGGCCCGGCAACGGGCGTCGGCAGCCCGCGTGACGGGCAAGCGGCGCGCGTGAATGGCAGATGGGCCGCCCGGAGGCGGCCCATCGAATGACTGGCGGTTCAGCCGAGGGAGCGTGGTGTCGTGTCGCCGGCGTTCTGGCGACCGAGCCCGCCGCGCAGGCTCGCTTTCGTGCCTGCACCAAACTCGGGCAGGATGCGCGCGCGTGCCCGGCTCGCGAATACCAGGAAGCCGAAGCCGTTCGCTTCGTACCAGTACCCGCCGTTCTCGAGGCCGTCCAGCGGCTGCTCGAGCGCGTTGGCGATCGATTCGATGCAGCGCTTGCGCAACTCGGCGATGGCCGGATAGGGCGGCTGTGCGCCGCGCACGCTGCACAGGAGCACGTCGAGACCGGGCAGCACATGCGCGTAGAGGACGGGTTCGTCCTGCGCACGGGCGCGGGCAATCTTGGTGTCGAGCTGGGCGAAAGGTTTCGAGTGACGCAACACCGCGAGGAATGACTCCTGGCCATCCTGTTGGGCACGCCGACGTTTTTTCGGGAAGGACATAAACACTCGCCTCAAAAACAATTGCAAGAAATGCGGCACTTTCATGCGACCCACTCCCGGCTATGTACGCCGCATGTCGATCCTTTATAGCACACGAAAATGCTGCATTCGTGCAGTACGACGATCAATGTCTCCCGTCGACCTGCTCGCCATGATCGACACAGCCAGCGTCTTGGCGCCCGTACTGTCGTTTAGTCTCCATCATAGACCCGCTTTCCCCGCGCGTGCATTCGCGCGTCACAAAAAAATGAGACAGGCTGCATGCGGCGGGCGGCGCATGGCGTGCGCAATAAAAAGGCCCGCACGGGGCGGGCCTGACAGGCGGGGCGCTCAGCGGCTCAGCGCTGCTTGAGCGAATCGCGGATCTCGCGCAGCAGCACGGTGTCTTCCGGCGTCGCGGCCGGCGCGGCTTCTTCCGGCTTGCGCAGCTTGTTGATGAATTTCACCATCAGGAAAATGATGAACGCGAGGATGACGAAATTGATCGCCACGGTGATGAACGAGCCGTAGCCGAACGCGGCGACACCGGCCGTCTGCAGGTCCTTGAACGAATCGGGATTACCCTTGAACGTCGGAGGGATGGTGCCGAGCAGAACGAACTTGTTCGAGAAATCCAGGCCGCCCGTCAGCAAGCCGATGACCGGCATGATGAGGTCTTTCACGATCGAATCGACGATCTTCGAGAAGGCGCCGCCGATGATCACGCCGACGGCGAGATCCATCACGTTGCCCTTGACGGCGAACTCCTTGAATTCCTTGATGATGCTCATGAGCGGCTTTCTCCTTGTTGGTGCCAGAGGAGGCGTGCCGCGACGCGCAGGCTTGTATTGCGTCGAATGAGGGTCGGTGGCACGCCGATGGCCGCATGATAGCGAACGCTCCCCATTGCCGGTAGTCCATCTTGAAATGATTGACAAATCCGCGCGTCGGCGCGGCCGGTCATGCAGGGGAGCGTGGCGTGTGTTGCGGCGCGTCGACGGGAATGTCGACGCGCCGCGCAGGGTCAGGTGTTGTCGTCCGTCCAGCCGTCGTCGTTGCTGCCGAGATCGACGTTGCCGCTGCCGCTGTCGCTCCAGTTCGACGCGTCGCCGCGGCCGAGGTCGAAGCCCGGGTCGGCATCCTGCCGGCGGTGCTCGCCGTCGACGATCACGTCGCGTTCGACCACGCGCTCGCGGCCGCCGGACATCGCCTCGCCGAGCAGCACGCCGGTCAGCAGCCCGCCCATCCCGCCGCCGAAACCGCCGCCGCCTTGCTGGATCACGACGGGCGGCTGCTGTTGCGGGTAGGGCTGTTGCGGATACGGCTGGCCCTGCGCGCCCGTCATGCGATCGGCTTCCTGCGCGTATACGGAGCCGCTGCCGTTCGCCGGCGGCGCGGGTTGCGCGGCCGGATCGGGTCGGCCTTCGACGCGTGCCTTCACGCTCGCGTGACGCTGCTCGAGTTCGTCGACCTGATACGGCGGCATCGGATTCTTGCCGTTCGCCAGCGCCTCGACGAGCGTGCGCGCGTCGGTCTCGATCGCTTCGAGTTCGCCCATCAGCGCCGCGGCGCCGGGCGCCGTCGACAGCTTCGCGTCGAGTTTCAGCGGACGGATGTCGTTCAGTACGTCGGTCGCACGCTTGAGCTGCGTGCGGCGTTCGTCGTCGGCGCGGCTGTTGTCGGCCGTGCGCGCGCGCCGCAGCGTCCAGCGCAGCACCAGCGCGATCACCGCGACGATCAGCCCGAGGCCGATCCACATGCCGGTCGACGGGCCGTGTTTTTCGGCCGGCGCGACGGCGGGCGCGAGCGACGGCTGCAGCGTGCCGGCCTGTGTGGCCGACGGCGCGTTGCCGCTCACGCGCGCGGCGTCCGCACGAATGCGCGACTCCGTCTGCGCGAAGCGCGACGCGTCGGTGAAGCGCAGTTGCGGATCGAGCGACTTCGCACGCTGCAGCTGCGCGAGCGCGTCGGACGCGCGGCCTTCGCGGTCCAGCACCTGCGCATACAGGTAGCGCGCGTGCGCGTTGTTCGGATGGGCGTCGATGACTTGCGACAGCTGCGTGTCGGCTTGTTGCCAGTTGCGCTGGGCGATCGACTGCTCGACCTGCTGCAGCGACGGTACCGCAAACGCGGCGGACGACAGCAGCATCAGCGAGAGGCCGAGTGCGGCGAGAGATTTCTTCATGGTCGAACCGGGCGCAGGCGCCCGTCTCCTGACGATCGGTTCGCGCCGCGTGCCCGGGCGGGCCGCGGCGCGGTTGCCGTTACTGCGCGGGCGTGTCGAGCTGCTTCTTCAGCGCGGCGAGGCGATCCTCGACCGACGGGCCCTTGTTCAGTGCGGCGAGCTTGTCGTCGAGCGCCTTGCCGCTCGACGTGTCGGCCGAATTGAGGCGCGCGTCCGAGCGTGCGTTCTGCAGTGCGACCTTGTCCTCGAGCTTCTGGAAGTCCTCGGACAGGTTCTTGCCGCCGATGCCGCCCAGGGCGCTTGCCGCGACATCCTTCGCCTGCGCGATTTCCTGCTTGGCCTGCAGGATGTTCGAGCGCGCGTTCAGGTCGTTGCGGCGCTGGCGCATGTCGGCGATCTGCCCCTTCAGCTTGTCGACCGACGGCTCGAGCGTCGTCAGCTCGGCCGCGAGCGCGTCGCGCTCGGCTTCCGCGTTCGCCTGCGCGGCCAGTGCCTCGCGTGCGAGCGCTTCGTCGCCGGACTGCAGCGCGCGCTTCGCGCCGTCTTCGTACTTCTTTACCTTGTCGTCGGCCGCATCGCGCTTGCTGCGCTGGGTCGCGACCTGCGCCTCGATCTCGATCAGCGAATTTTCGGCACGACCGATGCTGTCGTCGAGCTCCCGCACGATCTGCCGTGCGTCGCGCGACGGATCCTGTACCGAATCGGCCGCATCGTTCAGCAGGCCTTTGATCGTGCGCGAAACAGAGTCGAAAAGCGACATGAAATCCTCCGTGGTTGAAAGGCGCCGCGTAACCGCGGCAATGCCCGCCGCGTGTTGGTTGCAACCCGCGTGAGCCGGCGGATATTACACCACCGGTTCACTTAAATACGGCTTAAACGCGTGAGTTCAAGCGGCTTGCGTATCGGGATGACAAACCTTTCGCGGTTGAAAGAAAATCGGCCGCGCGCACCATATTGCGTGTCCATGATAGGCCGAGGATGCCGACAATACGTTCCGCAAATCACGGCGTTGCGGGAATTTTTACAAAAAATCGCGAAGGCACCCGGTCGATTTCATTAAAATGCGCTGTCACGTCGCGGGAACGGATCGCCGCGCGGCGGGGTCTGTCGACGTGACAGTCGCATCTCGATGCACCCGCTCTGATCCATCCGCTTGCATTTCCGCATGCGTCCGAGGGCGCCACGTACGCCCGCCATTCCGACATGCCAATTATCAAACGACCACCTTCTTCTTCCGACAGGAACGAACCCCACTACACGCTGCGCCGTTCACCGTCCGGAGCCTATTACCCCGATGACGACGATCGCGACCATCGCGACGACGGCCGCCGCGCACAGCGCAGCGGCGGCGGGGGGCGTCGAACGTTCGGTTCGCGCGTCGCGCTGTGGTTCGCCGGCCTGTTCGCCACGCTGGCGATCGTCGGTGCGTTGATCGTCGGCTACGCGCTGGTCGTGATGGCGCCGCAACTGCCGTCGCTCGATGCGCTGACCAACTACCAGCCGAAGGTGCCGCTGCGCGTGTTCACGGCCGATCACGTGCTGATCGGCGAGTTCGGCGAGGAGCGCCGCAGCCTGGTGCGCTTCCAGGACATTCCGGACGTGATGAAGAAGGCGGTGCTCGCGATCGAGGACTACCGCTTCTACGAGCACGGTGGCGTCGATTTCGTCGGCATCCTGCGGGCGGGCGTCGCCGACCTGATGCACGGCGGCGCGCGCCAGGGCGCGAGCACGATCACGATGCAGGTCGCGCGCAACTTCTTCCTGTCGAGCGAGAAGACCTACACGCGCAAGATCTACGAGATGCTGCTCGCGTACAAGATCGAGAAGGCCCTGACGAAGGACCAGATCCTCGAGCTGTACATGAACCAGATCTATCTCGGCCAGCGTTCGTACGGCTTCGCGGCCGCCGCGCGGGTCTATTTCGGCAAGGACCTGAAGGACATCACGCTCGCGGAAGCGGCGATGCTCGCGGGGCTGCCGAAGGCGCCGTCCGCGTACAACCCGGTCGTGAATCCGAAGCGCGCGAAGGTGCGCCAGGAATACATCCTGAAGCGCATGCTCGAGGTCGGCTACATCACGCAGCCGCAGTACGACGCGGCCGTGAAGGAAGAGATCCACGTGCGCACGCCGGGCAACCAGTACGCGGTGCACGGCGAATACGTCGCCGAGATGGTGCGACAGATGATGTACCAGCAGTACAAGGACGAAACCTACACGCGCGGGCTGACCGTCACGACGACGATCAACTCGGCCGACCAGGAAGCCGCGTACCAGGCCGTGCGTCGCGGCATTCTCGACTACGAGCGCCGCCACGGCTATCGCGGGCCGGAAGCGTCGATCAACCTGCCCGCGGCCGGCGACGACCGCGACGAGGCGATCGACGATGCGCTCGCCGATCACCCGGACAACGGCGACCTGCAGTCGGCGGTCGTGCTGTCGGCCTCGCCGAACGCGGTCGAGGTGCAGTTCGTCGGCGGCGCGACGACGACGATCGGCCCGGCCGGGCTGCGCTTCGTGTCGGCCGCACTTGGGCCCCGCGCGAACAACGCGCTGCGCATCAAGCCTGGCTCGGTCGTGCGCGTGCTGAAGGACGGCAAGACGGGCTGGCAGGTCGTGCAACTGCCGCAGGTCGAAGGCGCGCTCGTCGCGATCGCGCCGCAGGACGGCGCGATCCGCTCGCTCGTCGGCGGCTTCGACTTCAACAAGAGCAAGTTCAACCACGTGACGCAGGCATGGCGGCAGCCGGGCTCGTCGTTCAAGCCGTTCATCTATTCGGCATCGCTCGACAAGGGCCTCGGGCCGGCGACGATCATCAACGACGCGCCGCTGTACTTCCCGCCGAGCGTGCCGGGCGGCACCGCGTGGGAGCCGAAGGACGACGACCAGCCGGACGGCCCGATGACGATGCGCACCGGCCTGCAGCGCTCGAAGAACCTCGTGTCGATCCGGATCCTCGCATCGATCGGCACGCAGTATGCGCAGCAGTACGTGACGCAGCGCTTCGGCTTCGATCCCGCGAAGACGCCGCCGTACCTGCCGATGGCGCTCGGTGCGGGCCTCGTGACGCCGCTGCAGCTCGCGACCGGCTACGCGGTGTTCGCGAACGGCGGCTACAAGGTCGATCCGTACCTGATCGCCGAAGTCGACGACGCGCGCGGCCAGGCACTGCAGAAGTCGCAGCCGGTGATCGCGGGCAGCACCGCGCCGCGCACGATCGAAGGACGCAACGCATACGTGATGAACAGCCTGCTGCATACGGTTGCGACGGCCGGCACGGGCGCGGGCACCAACGCACTGGGCCGCAGCGATATGCAGGGCAAGACGGGTACGACGAACGACGCGAAGGACGGCTGGTTCGCCGGCTACCAGCAGTCGCTCGTCGCGGTCGCGTGGATGGGCTTCGACCAGCCGAAGAGCCTCGGCAGCCGCGAATTCGGCGCTCAGCTCGCGCTGCCGATCTGGGTGAACTACATGCGCACCGCGCTGAACGGCGTGCCGGAGCAGCAGATGCCGATGCCGGACGGCCTGACCTCGCTCGACGGCGAGCTGTACTACGCCGATCGCACGCCGGGCAACGGCTTCGTCGGGAACGTCGACATCAATCCGGCCGAGAACGCGATCAGCGCGAACGACGCACTCGGCTCGGCGGGCGCGGCAGGGCTCACGCCGCCGCCCGTCACGGCGCAGGAGAAGCAGCAGATCATGGACATGTTCGAGAGCAAGTAAGCGGTACGCCGCTGTTCCGGCATGCGACGGGCGCCTTCGGGCGCCCGTTTTTTTGCACGCTGCCGGCAGGTAGCGGGAGACGCGGAATCAGAACGACGCGCAGGCCGGCACGAACGTGATGCCGACCGACTCCTGATGGAACCGCTCCGCGTACGCGTGCCGGATCGCGGTGAGCCGCGCGTGCGTGTCGGGCGTATCGTCGGCGATGATACGGATCACGAAGCTGTCTTCGCGCGTGATGTTGCCGGTCGCGCGGTCGCGCCACTGGCCGTGCGTGTCCCAGTACGTGAGGCCGTCGGGGAAACGCGGCGTGACGGTGTCGGCGAGGAACGCGGCGCGTTCCGCATCGGTGACGGGGCCGCGCCCCGCGATATCGCGCCCGAACAGCAGGTCGGCCTGCAACATCCGGCTCGCGCCCGGCTGCGTGCAGGCAGGCTGCGCGTCGGCGACGGGCGAGGGCGGTGCCGCGCAACCGGCGAGCAGTGCAATCGCCGCGGCGGCGATCAGCGGCCGCGCGCGGCGCCGCCAGATTGCAGCCCATAGCGGCCGCATTTGCTCATTTCGCGTCCGACGACCTTCGTGCGCGCAAAACGCTGCGCGCTCAACCACTTGCGTGCTTGTTCGGCGGGTTATCAACAGGGCTGTCAACATAATCTGGGGATAACCCTAGGTCGGTTCGCCGGCGCCCGGCGTGTGGTCAGTGCTGCAGTTTCGCGTGCGCGAGATGCATGCCGAGCGTGCCGGGGTCGGTGTTCGTGCCCGACAGCAGTACGCCGACGCGCTTGCCCTGCAGCGTTTCGCGCAGCGGGCCGAGCAGCGCGGCGAGTGCGGCTGCGCAAGCCGGTTCGACCGACAGCTTCAGGTGCGAGAACAGGAACAGCATCGCGGCGCGCAGCGCGTCGTCGGACACGGTCACGATGCGGTCGACGTGGCGCCGGCACAGCTGGTAGCTGTATTCCTCGGTATGCGGCGCCATCAGCGAATCCGCGATCGTCTGCATCGCACTCATCTTGATCGTGTGATTCGCCGCGAAGCTGCGGCTCATCGCGTCGGCGCCTTCCGGCTCGACGCCGTACACGTGCACGCGCGGATTCGCGAGCCGCAGCGCGGTCGCCATGCCGGCCGCGAGCCCGCCGCCGCCGATCGGCACGATCACCGCATCGAGGTCGGGTGTCTGCGTCGCCCATTCGTAGCCGAGCGTCGCGGTGCCGAGGATCGTGTGATAGCCGTTGAACGGATGGATGAAGAAGCGGCCTTCCTCGGCCTCGATCCGCCGCACGAGATCGAACGCCTGTGATGCGCTGCCCGCGAGCACGACTTCCGCGCGGTACTGCTTGCACTGCGCGATGCGCGTCGGGCTCGCGGTATGGAACATCACGACCTTCGCGCTGCTGCCGAGCCGCATTGCCGCATACGCGACGGCCGCCGCATGATTGCCGGCCGACACGCAGGTGACGCCGGCATCCTTGCGTGCCTCGTCGAGCGCGAGCAGGTGCGTGAATGCGCCGCGCGCCTTGAAGCTGCCGCTCACCTGCAGCAGTTCGAACTTGAAATTGACGTGCGTGCCCTCGAGGGACGGCAGGTCGGCGCGTTCGAACACGGGCGTGCGCGCGACCCAGGGCGACAACGCGAAATGCTGCGCGGCGATTTCGTCGAGCGTCGGAATCGGCTCGCCGTCGATCGTCGTATGGGCAGTGCCCTGCTGTTCAGTCGACATGACGTGGCGGGTGGCGGAGTGGGCCGGCCCGCACACGCGGGCCGGCGTGGCGGGAGGCAGTCAGTGCGCGTCGACCGACATGCTGCGGATGAACTTGCGCAGGAACTGCTCGCAGCCGGCGAGCTGCGCGAGCTCGACATATTCGTTCGGCTTGTGGGCCTGCTCGATGTTGCCGGGCCCGCACACGACGCTCGGGATGCCCGCGCGTTCGAACAGGCCGGCTTCGGTGCCGTACGCGACCTTGCGCTTGTCCTGGTCGGCGGTCAATGCGCGCACGAGCTGCGTGATCGCGGCCTGTTCGGTCGCGTCGAGGCCGGGCGCCGCGGCGATCTTCGAGAACTCGATCGCGGCATTCGGATGCTCGCGAAGCATCTGCGGCAGCAGCGTTTCCTGCGCATATGCTTCGATGCGCGTGAAGATCTGCTCGGGATCGAGCGTCGGCAGGTTGCGGAACTCGAAGTCGAACCGGCATTCGGCCGGCACCGTGTTGATCGCGTTGCCGCCCTGGATCGTGCTCGTTTGCGCGGTCGTGAACGGCACGTCGTACAGCTCGTCGAACGGGCCTTCGGCGCGGAAGCGCTCGGCGATGTCGCGAATGTGGCAGATGAGGCGCGCCGCGTACTCGATCGCGTTGAGCCCCTTCGGCGTCAGCGACGAATGCGCCGCGTGGCCGCGCACGCAGCAGCGGTACGCGTTGATGCCCTTGTGCGCGATGATCGGCCGCATGCTGGTCGGCTCACCGACGATGCAGCCGGACGGTTGCACGCCGCGCTTGACGAGGTCGGCGATCATCAGCGGCGCGCCCGCGCAGCCGATTTCCTCGTCGTAGGACAGCGCGAAATGGATCGGCTTCGCGAGCTTCGTCGCCTGCATCTCGGGCAACAGCGCGAGCGCCGTGCCGATGAAGCCCTTCATGTCGCAGGTGCCGCGGCCGTACAGGCGGCCGTCGCGGATTTCCGGCGCAAACGGGTTGCTGTCCCATTGCTGGCCGTCGACCGGCACGACGTCGGTATGCCCGGACAGCACGATGCCGCCGTTCGTCGAGCCGTCGTGCGCGGGCACCGTCGCGAACAGGTTTGCCCAGCCTTCGCGCGGATCGTGCGTGATCGTCGAAACGATGCCTTTCGCGGCGAGCGCGTCGCGCACCGTTTCGATCAGGCCGAGATTCGGCACGCGGCTCGTCGTGTCCATCGACACCAGTTGCTTGACCCAGGGCAGACTGACCAGCGATGCATCGCCTTGGGTTGCGGCGGACGGCGCCGTCGCGTCGAGAGTGGACATGGCAAAACTCCGTCTGATGAATGGGAAAATCATACTCAAAAACGCGCCGGCCCGCCTGCGCCGGGCGCGGTGCGGTGCAGCATCGCCGCGGCCCTCAGCGCACCGCGGCGGCCGCTCCCTGCTTCGGCGCGAGCGCGCGCAGTGTTTCCTTGATCGTCGACACGCGGATCGCGAGATCGGGCGAGCGCGTCTCGATGCGCAGCTTGTCCTGGCCCGCGAGCTTGATGTGCCGGTGCTTCTGCACCATGTCGATGATCCGCATCGGATCGATCGGCGGATTCGGCTCGAACTGCAGCCCGATCGCGGCTTCGCTCGCGTCGATCTTCACGATGCCGAGCGGCTTCGCGGCGATGCGCAGCCGGTGCGTCTCGACGAGTGCGTGCGCCTGCGGCGGCAGCTTGCCGAAGCGGTCGATCAGTTCCTCCTGGATGCCGTCGATCGCGTCGCCGTGCTCGCAGTTCGCGAGCCGCTTGTACAGCGACAGCCGCTCCTGCACGTCCGCGCAGTAGTCGGCCGGCAGGATCGCGGGCGCATGCAGGTTGATTTCCGTCGTCGCGGCCAGCGGCGCGGTGAGGTCGGGCTCCTTGCCGTTCTTCAGCGCCTTCACCGCGTCGTTCAGCATGTCCGTATAAAGCTGGAAGCCGATCTCGTGGATCTCGCCCGACTGCTTGTCGCCGAGCACTTCGCCGGTGCCGCGGATCTCGAGGTCGTGCATCGCGAGATAGAAGCCCGAGCCGAGTTCCTCCATCTGCTGGATCGCTTCCAGCCGGCGCTGCGCCTGCTTGGTCAGTGCCTGCGGATCGTGGACCAGCAGGTACGCATAGGCCTGGTGATGCGAGCGGCCGACGCGGCCGCGCAACTGGTGGAGCTGCGCGAGGCCGAACTTGTCCGAGCGGTGCATGATGATCGTGTTCGCGCTCGGCACGTCGATGCCGGTCTCGATGATGGTCGTGCACAGCAGCACGTTCGCGCGCTGCGCGACGAAATCGCGCATCACGCGCTCGAGCTCGCGCTCGTGCATCTGGCCGTGCGCGATCACGATGCGCGCCTCGGGCACGAGCTCCTCGAGCATTGCCCTGCGGTTCTCGATCGTCTCGACCTCGTTGTGGAGGAAGTACACCTGGCCGCCGCGCTTCAGCTCGCGCAGCATCGCCTCGCGGATCACGCTTTCCTCCTCGCGGCGCACGAAGGTCTTGATCGCGAGCCGCTTCTGCGGCGCGGTCGCGATCACCGAGAAATCGCGCAGCCCTTCGAGCGCCATCCCGAGCGTGCGCGGGATCGGCGTTGCGGTGAGCGTCAGCACGTCGACTTCCGCGCGCAGCGCCTTCAGCGCTTCCTTCTGGCGCACGCCGAAGCGGTGTTCCTCGTCGATGATCACGAGGCCGAGGCGCTTGAACTGCACGTCCGACGACAGCAGCTTGTGCGTGCCGATCACGATGTCGACGCTGCCTTCGTTGATCTGCGCGATCGCCGAATTCACTTCCTTCGTGGTCTTGAAGCGCGACAGCTCGACGATCCGCACCGGCCAGTCCGCGAAGCGGTCGACGAAGGTCTGCGTGTGCTGCTCGGCGAGCAGCGTGGTCGGCGACAGCAGCGCGACCTGCTTGCCGCCCATCACCGCGATGAACGCGGCGCGCAGCGCGACCTCGGTCTTGCCGAAGCCGACGTCGCCGCATACGAGGCGGTCCATCGGCTTGCCGCTCGTCATGTCGCCGATCACAGCCGCGATCGCGGCAGCCTGGTCGGGCGTTTCCTCGAAGCCGAAGCTTTCCGCGAATTTCACGTAGTCGCGCGGGTCGAGCGCGAACGCGTGGCCTTCGCGGGCCGCGCGGCGCGCGTACAGGTTCAGCAGCTCGGCGGCCGTATCGCGGATCTGCTGCGCGGCCTTGCGCTTCGCGCGCTCCCACTGGCCGGAGCCGAGCGCGTGCAGCGGCGCGCTGTCGGGATCGGCGCCGCTGTAGCGCGAGATCACGTGCAATTGCGCGACGGGCACGTAGAGCTTGCTGTCGCCCGAGTATTCCAGATGCAGGAATTCGGTTTCGCCTTCGCCGAGATCCATCGACACGAGGCCCATGTAGCGGCCGATGCCGTGCTGCGCGTGGACGACCGGGTCGCCGACCTTCAGCTCCGACAGGTCGCGCACCATCGCGTCGACGTTGCTGGCCTGTTCCTGCCGGCGACGGCCCGCGCGGCGGCCAAGCGCGCCGTACAGCTCGGTCTCGGTGACGATCGCGTAGCCTTCGCCCGGCACCGCGAAGCCGCTCGACAGCGGCGCGACGCCGAGCGCGAAGCGTTCGTCGCTCGCGAGCCAGCCGGCGAAATGGTCGTTCGACACCGGCCGCAGATGGTGCTCGGCGAGCAACTGCAGGATCGTCTCGCGGCGGCCGGCCGATTCGACGGTCAGCAGCACGCGCTTGCCCGACGATTCGACGAACGTACGCAGCGACGCGAGCGGATCGTCGGAATGCCGGTCGACGGTGAGCTCGGGCAGCGCGGTCGCCCAGCCGCCGGCCGGTTGCGCGGGCAGCACGACGCGTGCGAACGGCTTCGCGAACGCGAAGAAATCCTCGTCGGACAGGAACAGCCGCTGCGGCTCCAGGATCGGCCGCTCGCGATCGTGCGACAGGAACGCGTGGCGCTGCTTCGTATCGGCCGTGAAGCGGCGGATCGACGCTTCGAGATCGCCGGTGAACACGAGGTGCGCGTCCTGCGGCAGGTAGTGGAACAGCGTGGCCGTTTCGTCGAAGAACAGCGGCAGGTAATACTCGATGCCGGCCGACGGCACGCCGTTGCCGATGTCCTTGTAGATCGGCGCGCGGCTCGGGTCGCCTTCGAAGGTCTCGCGCCAGCGGCTGCGGAAGGCCGTGCGCGCGGCTTCGTCGAACGGGAACTCGCGGCCGGGCAAGAGGCGCACGTCGCGCACCGGGTAGAGGCTGCGCTGCGTGTCGGGGTCGAACGCGCGGATCGAGTCGACCTGGTCGTCGAACAGGTCGATCCGGTACGGCAGCGGCGAGCCCATCGGGTACAGGTCGATCAGCGAGCCGCGCACGCAGTATTCGCCGGGCCGCACGACCTGGCTCACGTGCTCGTAGCCGGCCAGCGTGAGCTGCGCCTTCAGCTTCGCCTCGTCGAGCCGTTCGCCCTGCGCGAACGCGAACGTGTACGCGGCCATGAACGACGCAGGCGGCATCCGGTACAGCGCGGTGGTGGCGGGCACGAGCAGGATGTCGCAGCGGCCTTCGCCGAGGTCGTGCAGCGTCGCGAGCCGCTCGGACACGAGGTCCTGGTGCGGCGAGAACGTGTCGTACGGCAGCGTTTCCCAGTCCGGCAGCAGGCGCACGCGCGCATCGGGCGAGAAGTAGCGGATTTCCTGCGAAAGCCGCTGCGCGTCGACCGCGTTCGCGCAGATCACCGCGAGGAGCGGCACGTCCCGGCGGTTGTCGGCAAGATAACGGGCGATGGCGAGCGCGTCGGCGGAACCGTGCGCGCCGTCGAAGGCAAAGCGCTGGCCGGGTTTGACGCGGGCAACGGGCGAGGCGGACAGGGTGGAAGCGTTATCTGGCATAGGGACGGCAGGGGTGGCGTGCACGGGCGCATCGCGGTGCGCCGGTCGAGACGAAAGACCTATTATAAAATCCGCTTCTCGATTTCACCTTTCCGGCGTTTCCTTTCGTGACTCCCCGACTTTTCGCCCTGATTCCCTGTGCCGGCACGGGCAGCCGCTCCGGTTCGGCCGTGCCGAAGCAATATCGCACGCTGGCCGGCCGCGCGCTGCTGCATTACACGCTCGCCGCGTTCGACGCGTGCAGCGAATTCGCGCAGACGCTCGTCGTCCTCGCGCCCGACGATTCCCATTTCGACGCGCGCCGCTTCGCGGGCCTGCGCTTCGCGGTGCGCCGCTGCGGCGGCGGCTCGCGGCAGGCGTCGGTGCTGAACGGGCTGCTCGGGCTGGCCGAATTCGGCGCGACCGACCACGACTGGGTGCTGGTGCACGATGCCGCGCGCCCGGGCATCACGCCGGAGCTGATCCGTACGCTCGTCGCGACGCTGAAGGACGACACGGTCGGCGGTATCGTCGCACTGCCGGTGGCCGATACGCTCAAGCGCGTACCGGCCGGCGGCGACGCGATCGCGCGCACCGAGTCGCGCGACGCGCTGTGGCAGGCGCAGACGCCGCAGATGTTCCGCATCGGCATGCTGCGCGAGGCGATCCTGCGCGCGCAGCGCGAAGGGCACGACCTGACCGACGAAGCGAGCGCGATCGAATGGGCGGGCCACACGCCGCGCGTCGTGCAGGGCAGCCTGCGCAACTTCAAGGTCACGTATCCGGAAGATTTCGCGCTCGCGGAAGCGATCCTCGCGCGCGCCCCGCAATCCACCTGACACTTACTCAATCGGAACACGCATGGATTTCAGAATCGGACAAGGCTACGACGTGCACCAGCTCGTCCCGGGGCGCCCCCTCATCATCGGCGGCGTGACGATTCCGTACGAACGCGGCCTGCTCGGCCACTCGGACGCGGACGTGCTGCTGCACGCGATCACCGACGCGCTGTTCGGCGCGGCGGCGCTCGGCGACATCGGCCGCCATTTCTCCGACACCGACGCGGCGTTCAAGGGCGCGGACAGCCGCGTGCTGCTGCGCGAGTGCGTCGCCCGCGTGCAGGCGGCCGGTTTCACGATCCAGAACGTCGACAGCACCGTGATCGCGCAGGCGCCGAAGCTCGCGCCGCATATCGACGGGATGCGCGCGAACATCGCGGCCGATCTCGGGCTGCCGCTCGACCGCGTGAACGTGAAGGCGAAGACCAACGAGAAGCTCGGCTATCTCGGCCGCGGCGAGGGCATCGAGGCGCAGGCTGCCGCGCTGCTGGTCAGGCAGGGCGGCTGATGGCCGGTTGTGGCGGCGCGCGGCTCGTTCCGCGCGCGGTGGTGCTGCGGAAATGAAAAATGCCACGCTGGTGCGTGGCATTTTCGTTGTGGCGGCCGCCGCTCCGGCACGGCTGCCGGTCGCGCGGCGAAACCGCTCATGCAGCCGTTTACTCGCCTTCGGCGGCGATCACCTGCGCGGCGGCGTTGATCACCGACGCGATGCGGCCGACGTCGCGCAGCTGCGTGACGGTCATCCCTTGTTCGTTCTTCAGCAGCGCATAGTGCGACTTCACGCAGAAGTGGCACTTGCCGACGATCGACGCGGCGAGCGCGTACATCTCGAACTTGCGCTTGTCGACGCCGCCGTGCGTCGCGTACGCACCCATCCGCAGCTCGGCGCGCTGCGTCTTCAGATCGGCGTCGTCGGCCATCTCGACATACGGATACCAGGTGTTGTTCATCCCCATCAGCGCGGCTGCCGTCAGCACGGCGTTCGTCTCTTCGGGCGACAGCACGCCGGCTTCGCGGATCGTCTTCACGAGCACCGTGCTCTTCGCCGCGATCGCCGCCGCCAGCGCGACGCCGACCGCATCGGTGCCTTCGAGCGACGAGCGCGAGATCGTGCCGTCGAGGTTCAGGCGAATGTCCTTCGCGTAGTCGGGAATACGCGCCTTAATCGAATCGATGAATTCCATTGATATCTCCTATGGGTTGGCCGTTAAAAAAGCCCGCAGGCAGGACGTGCGCCGCGGGCTTCGTGCATCGATGCGCTTACAGCGTTGCGCCGCCGACTGCACGGTTGCACGGGCACAGTTCGTCCGTTTGCAGGCCGTCCAGAATGCGCAGGACTTCTTCCGGGCTGCGGCCGACGTTCAGGTTGTTCACCGAAACGTGCTGGATCGTGTTGTCCGGATCGACGATGAACGTTGCACGCAGGGCCACGCCGGCTTCCTTGTCGCGCACGCCGAGCTGGTCGATCAGCTCGCCCTTGACGTCGCCGAACGAGTAGTGGTTCAGCTTGTCGAGGTCCTTGTGCTCACGGCGCCATGCGAGCTTGACGAATTCGTTGTCCGAGCTGCCGCCGAGCAGGATGGCGTCGCGCTCTTCGAACTGCTTCGTCAGCTTCGCGAACTCGACGATTTCCGTCGGGCACACGAACGTGAAATCCTTCGGATAGAAGTAGATGATCTTCCACTTGCCCGGGAACGACGCTTCGGTGACGGTCTCGAACGCCGACTGGCCGTTTTCCTCGTGATTGTTGAAGCCCGGCTTCGCGGCTACGACGGTGAAAGCTTCGAGTTTATCGCCCACGGTTTTCATGCGGATACTCCTGTATGAGTTGGGAAGAAGGCTGAGTCAAGCTACCTCGGTGCTGCAACGATGATGTGACAGCATGCGGCAGACTATAACACTATTAATAAAATACTTCAATAGATTTTGACTAACGATCTTCATAGTTTTTTTCAACCGGATCGATAGTGTGGGGCGCAAGAAGCGTGCGCGAGCGCGTCACGCGGTCGCACGCGCCTTGCCGGCGCCGGGGAATTCGAGCGTGACTTCGAGGCCCGCTTCGGGGTTGCGGTTGCGCAGTCGCAGCGCGCCGCGATAGCGGCCGACGAGCCGCAGCACGATCGCCATCCCGAGGCCCGTGCCGTCCGCCTTGGTGCGCGCGGTGTCGACGCGATAGAACGGCCGCATCACGAGCGGCAGCTGATCTTCGGGGATGCCGGGGCCTTCGTCGCTCACCGACAGCTCGACGCGCGCGTGCGATATGCGCGTCTCGAGCGTGATGCGCGAGATGCCGTCCTGCTTGCTCTGGCCGTACTTGCGCGCGTTCTCGACGAGATTGCCGATCACGCGGCGCATGTCGGTCTCGTCGGCTTCGATGACCGCGCTCGGCGCGAGCCGCGTGCGGATCTCGACGCCGTCCTCGCTCGCTATGCGCGCGGCAACCTCCTGCGCGATCGACGACAGGTCGACGGGCTCGGGCTTGCGCTGCGACGGGCGCGCGTAGTCGATGAAGGCGGCGATGATGCGGTCCATCTGCTCGATGTCGTCGACCATCGCGTCCTTGGTGGCCTGGTCGGACGGGCTCATCTCGGTTTCGAGGCGCAGCCGCGCGAGCGGCGTGCGCAGGTCGTGCGAGATGCCCGCGAGCATCAGCGCGCGGTCGGCCTCGAGCTGTTCGAGGTCGCGCACCATCTGGTTGAAGCTGCGATTGGTGTCGGCCGCGACGCCCATCCCGCGCTCGGGCAGCGGCTCGGGCGCCTGGCCCGAGCCGACCTGGCGCGCGGCGAGCGCGAGCCGCGAGAACGGCCGGTTCACGAGGCTCGTGATGAACGCGGAGCCGAACAGCGACAGCGCGAGCGCGAACAGCCCCCAGCCGGCCCACTGCAGGCCCGTGACGTTGTCGAGCTGGTCGCGATCGAGCGCGACCCAGTAATCGTCGTCGTCGATCTTGAAGCTGATCCACACGCCGGGAATGTCGTTGACCGACTGCGCGATCACGGTATCGTCGCCGAGGCGGCTGCGGATGTCGTGCTCGATCAGGCGATTCAGCGATTCGTCGGGCTGCAACTTGAACTTGTCGGTTTTCTCGCGCGGGTAAACGCGCACGCCCTCGTTGCTCTCGAGATCCTGCAGCAGCGCGCGCCGCAGATCGGGATCGGAATAGAGCAGGGCGGTGCGCGTGAGCTTCACGACCGCGACGAGCTGCAGCGCGACGCGCTGCGCACGCGGCTCGCGCTCGATCACGCGAAAGCTCTGGAACCACGCGGCGAGACTGACCGAGATCAGCAGCGCGATCAGCAGGAAGGTGCGCCAGAACAGCCCGCCGAATGCGAGCTGCAGGAGGCGCCGGTCAATACGCATGGGACGGGCCGTGGGCGGGCGAAACCGGAAAAGAAAAAATCAGGCGGCGCCGTCCGGAATGAACACGTAGCCGAGGCCCCAGACGGTCTGGATGAAACGCGGGCTGCCCGGATCCGGCTCGATCAGCTTGCGCAGGCGCGAGATCTGCACGTCGAGGCTGCGGTCGAACACTTCGTATTCGCGGCCGCGCGCGAGCTCCATCAGCTTCTCGCGCGACAGCGGCTGGCGCGGATGACGCGCGAACACCTTCAGCACCGAGAACTCGCCGGTCGTCAGCGGAATTTCCTGGCCGGACTTCGTCAGCGTGCGCGTCGCGAGGTTCAGCGAGAACTCGCCGAACTCGAACACCTCGGTCGTTTCGGACGGTGCGCCCGGCAGTTCGGCCGGCGCCTGGCGGCGCAGCACCGCGTGAATGCGCGCGACGAGTTCGCGCGGGTTGAACGGCTTCGGCAGGTAATCGTCGGCGCCCATCTCGAGGCCGACGATGCGATCGACGTCCTCGCCCTTCGCGGTGAGCATGATGATCGGCGTGCGGTCGTTGCTGCCGCGCAGGCGGCGGCAGATCGACAGGCCGTCTTCGCCCGGCAGCATCAGGTCGAGCACGAGCAGGTCGAAGCGCTCGCGGACCCAGAGCTTGTTCATCGCGGTCGCGTTTTCCGCGACATATACGTTGAAACCCTGCTCGCCGAGATAGCGGCGCAGCAGATCGCGCAGGCGTGGGTCGTCGTCGACGACGAGAATCTTGGAGGGGTTTTTCGTTTCCATGATCGGCATCTTATCGCGAATGGGAATTGGCGCACGGCCGCGAATTTTCGCGCGTTACAGTCGGTTACAAAATTTACCCGTAGTGTCGCGCCGAGTAAAGGCAGGCTATAGAGATTCCTTTACTCGAAGCCGAAGTTCGGTAGATACTCCCCTGCATTCCATCTTTCATCTTTGCACACCCGAATTCCGCAGGGTTTTTCAAGTACCAGAGGTAGCCGGTTGCCGCGTGACGAAGGGAACAAATCGACCAAAGAAGCGAGGACGGTCATGCGATCTGCCCGGATTGCACTGATGCTGACGATCGCGCTTGCCGGTCCATATGCGTCGAACTTCGCGTATGCGCAGCGCCCCGAGCAGGGTGCGCCGTCGCGCAAGCTGCCGCGCGGCAAAACGCAGCAGCCCGATCATGCCGCCGATACGACGGTCCGTTCCGCCGTGCCTCCCGATCTCGAACAGCGCCGCCGCGACGGGCACATGACGCCCGAGGAGCGCCACCTTTTGCGCCAGCACATCGAAGATGCCGTTCGCGAGTTGTACAAGCGCTGACGCGTGCCGTCCTCGACCTGCGCGGAACACACCGCGCCGAAAAAATTCGTAGCACTTTTTCCGTCAACTTTCGCCTGCCGATTGCCGTTGTACCGGCATCCGCACCGCCGGTGCGTTCCGGGAGTCCATGACGATGAAAGCGAACGCTGCCGCACCGGTGCCGTCGCCCGCCATGCAGTCGGCGCTCGACGCCGACGATGCGCTGTTTTTCCTGAGCCGCACCGGTTTCTCTCCCGCGCCGGCCGAGGTTGCGCGCATCGTCGGCATGACGCGCGCGCAGGTCGTGGCCGACACGCTCGGCAACGTTCGCCGCGAACCCGTCACGGCGTGGCCCGACTGGATCGCCGAGCTGCCGCCGACGCGCGCGCAGCGCCAGGCGCTGACCCCCGACATGCGGCGCGACGAGCAGCGCGAGCGCGATCGCCGCTACGAGGCGTTGCGCGCGGCGTGGGTCAACGAGATGGTCGTGACGCCGTCGCCGCTGACCGAGCGCATGACGCTGTTCTGGCACGGGCACTTCACGTCGGGGCAGGACAAGGTGCCTTATCCGCAAACGATGGCCGCGCAGAACGCGCTCTTTCGCCGCGAGGCGCTCGGCAACTTCGGCACGCTGCTGCACGCGGTCGCGAAGGACCCGGCGATGCTGCAGTATCTCGACGGCGCGAGCAATCGCAAGGGGCGCCCGAACGAGAATTTCGCGCGCGAGGTGATGGAGCTGTTCACGCTCGGCGAAGGGCATTACACGCAGTACGACGTGACCGAAGCCGCGCGTGCGATGACGGGCTGGACGATCGATCCCGATACGCTGCGCTTCGAGGTGCGGCCCGAATGGCACGACGCGGGCGACAAGACGATTCTCGGCGAGACGGGGCCGTTCGACGGCGACGGCTTTGTCGACATCCTGCTGAAGCGGCCCGGCACCGCGCGCTTCATCGTCGGCAAGCTGTGGCGCGAGTTCGTGTCCGATACGCCCGACGCGGGCGCGCTCGATAGCGTGGCCGAACGGTTTCGCGCGAGCGGCTACGACATTCGCACGGCGCTCGCCGCGCTGTGGTCGACCGACGCGTTCTGGGATCCGCGCAACCGCGGCGTGCTCGTCAAGTCGCCGGCCGAGTTCGTCGTCGGGTCGGTGCGGCTGTTCGACGTCGCGTACGGCGATCCGCAGATGCTCGCGAACACCGTGCGCACACTCGGGCAGAACCTGTTCTATCCGCCGAACGTGAAGGGCTGGCCGGGCGGCGCGCTGTGGATCAACAGCACCACGCTGCTGGCGCGCAAGCAGTTCGTCGAGCAACTGTTCCGCGCGACGGAGACGGCCGGCATGCGGCCGCTGGCGCATCCGATGGCGCCGCCGCCGAATGCGCGTGCGCAAGCGATGCCGGTGGCCGATACGGCGTCCGCTGCCGGGATGCGCGGCGCACCGGCCAAGCCCGCGCGCGGCGGCCTGCGCTTCGACCTCGAACGCTGGCTGGCGCAATATCGCGCGCGGCCGCAGGCGATCGCGGGATTGTCGACCGAGCTTCAGCTCCAGCACGCGGTGCTGCCGGTGTCGCCGGTCGCGGCGATCGACACGGATTCGACCGGCAGCGCGTATCTCGAAGCGCTGCTGATGGATCCGGCCTATCAACTGAAATGATGCAAACGACGACGAATCGGAGCGCCGGAGCGGCCAAGGTGCCGAGCGGCGAACCAAAGGATGCGCGATGAACCGACGTGATTTTCTGACGCTGACGGGCGCCGCTGCCGCGGCGGGCGTGTCGATGTGGCAGTCGCCCGCGCTGGCGGCCTCGGGGGCGATAACTGGCCGGCAAGCGGCGGCCGGCTATGCGAACGTGCTGATCCTCGTCGAGCTGAAGGGCGGCAACGACGGCCTCAACACGGTGGTGCCGTATGCGGACCCGCTGTACTACCAGTTCCGGCGCGGCATCGGCATCAAGCGCGAGCAGGTGCTGCAACTCGACGCGCACACCGGGCTGCACCCGTCGCTCGCGCCGCTGATGCCGCTGTGGCGTGACCGGCAGGTCGCGGTCGTGCAGGGCGTCGGTTATCCGCAGCCGAATCTGTCGCATTTCCGCTCGATCGAGATCTGGGATACCGCGTCGCGTTCGGACCAGTACCTGCACGAAGGCTGGCTCACGCGCACGTTCGCGCAGGCGCCGGTGCCGCCCGGTTTCGCGGCGGACGGCGTCGTGCTCGGCAGCGCGGAGATGGGGCCGCTCGCGAACGGCGCGCGCGCGATCGCGCTCGTCAATCCCGCGCAGTTCATCCGTGCGGCCCGGCTCGCCGAACCGTCGTCGCTGCGCGAGCAGAACCCGGCGCTGGCGCACATCATCGACGTCGAGAACGACATCGTGAAGGCAGCCGACCGGCTGCGCCCGCGCGGCGGGATGCGTGAATTCAGGACGGCGTTTCCGGCCGGCACGTTCGGCACGTCGGTCAAGACCGCGATGCAGGTGCTGGCCGCATGCGAAGCGTCCGGGCCCGGTGCGCAGGATGGCGTCGCGGTGCTGCGCCTGACGCTCAACGGCTTCGATACGCACCAGAACCAGCCGGGGCAGCAGGCCGCGCTGCTCAAGCAGTTTGCGGAAGGAATGAGCGCGATGCGCGGCGCGCTGATCGAACTCGGGCGCTGGAACCAGACGCTCGTGATGACGTATGCGGAATTCGGGCGGCGCGTGCGCGAGAACCAGAGCAACGGCACCGATCACGGCACGGCCGCGCCGCATTTCGTGATGGGCGGCCGCGTGGCCGGGGGCCTGTACGGCGCGCCGCCGGCGCTCGGGCGGCTCGACGGCAACGGCAACCTGCCGGTCGCGGTCGATTTCCGCCAGCTCTACGCGACCGTGCTCGGGCCGTGGTGGGGGCTCGACGCGACGCGCGTGCTGCAGCAGCGCTTCGACACGCTGCCGTTGTTGAAGGCGTGATGCGTCAGGTTCAGCGCCGGCGTGCGGCGCGCCACGCGATCCACAGCTTGCGGATCGGCGTCAGCGCGATGCGCTGGTGCAGCACCTGGTAGCCGTCGCGCTCGATTTCGTCGAGCAGCGCGCCGGCCAGCGCGATCTGCGCGCGCAGCGTGCGCTGCGCGCGGCGTTCGGGCGCGGGGATCGCGGCATCGGTGGCCGCGAGCGCTTCGCGCGCGCGCGCCGTCTGGAATTGCAGCAACTCGGTGAAGGCCGGGCTGTAGCGGCGGTTCAGCAGATCGGCTGCGGTCACGTTGTAGCGCTGCAGTTCGTCGATCGGCAGGTAGATGCGGCCGTGGCGCGCGTCGTTGCCGAGTTCCTGCACGAATTGCGCGAGCATCAGCGCGCGGCCGGTGTCCGCGGCCCACGGCTGCGGGTCGGCCGGGTTCGCGGCGCTGGCGCGCGCGACCAGCGACGCGAAGGTGCCGCCGACCTGCGCGATGTAGCGCTGCAGGTTCGCGAAATCGAGGTAGCGCGCCTGTTCGAGGTCCATCCCGTAACCGTTGACGAGCGTACGCAACGCGTCGGCCTCGGCGGCGATCGCCGGATGATGCTGCGCGAGCGCCTTCGTGACGGGGTGCGACGGCTGAGCGTCGGCCAGTGCCGCGAGTTCCTTGTGCCACCACGCGAGCTTCGTGTGGCCGATGGTCGGGTCGCTGGTTTCCTTGACGGTTTCCTCGAGCTCGCGGCGCAGCGCGAACAGCGCCGTCAGGCGCGGCTGCGTGGCGAGCGGCGCCTGACGCAACGCGTAGTAGACGCTGGAGCCCGCGGGGGCGGCCTTTTGCTGACAGTAGTCGTCGAAGTTCACGGGCGGAATCGGGTGGGGGCGGGTTCGGGGGACGCGCGGCGGCGCGGTGCCGAAACGTCGAGCGCGGCATTCTAGCACCGCTGCACGACGGGTGCCGGCAGGGCGAGACAAGGCCGCACGGATCGGGTAGAATCTCGCGCTCGCCTGATCGGACGTGCCGGTTTTCAGGCCGGCGTGAAGTGTCCCGAGCGGTACCGGGCGCGCGGAGAACGCATCTTGCGTGCCGCGCGGTCAGGCGACGGAAAATGCGCGTGAGTGGCGAAATTGGTAGACGCACCAGGTTTAGGTCCTGACGCCCGCAAGGGTGTGCCGGTTCGAGTCCGGCCTCACGCACCAGAAGTCGGACCAGCACCCGTCAGGGTGCCGTTCCCGAAAAAGCGCTGCCGGTCGGCTGACCGCAGCGCTTTTTTGTTTCAAGCGCATCTACTCCCAGAAGCTCCGGATCGCGACCGCCACGATCACCGGCACCGAGAACACCAGCGGGATCGCGAAATACTGCGCTTCACGATCGACGATCCAGCTATAGATCAACCACGCCGCGCCGATCGCGAACGTGATGAGGCCGACCGCCACGGCGGCGATGTTCAGCACCAGCTTCGAAGGCTGGCGGCGCGTTTTGGCATTGTCGTCGTTATCGCGCGGGGACGATTTCATCGGAAGAGTGCGGCCTCGGCCGAAACAGGGGTAAAAGCACAGGAAACCCCATCCGCACGGATCGCGCAAGGGCCGGCGCATGCCGGCCCCGTCATGTTCATTCCCGAGCGTTACAAGTTACAACCCGAACGACGCAGCCAGTTCGTCGAGCAGCTCGCGCTGGAACGCGACGAACCGCGCGCCCGGCTGCTGCGCGATCGCGAGGTCGAGCATCGGATCGGCGACGTCGGTGCGAATGCCGGCCAGCGCCTCGACGATCGCGAGCCCGCAGAACGGCACGTAGGCCTCCGAATAGCCGCCTTCGTGAACGATCACGAGCCGCCCGCCGCAATGGTGCCGCGCGGCATCCTTCACCGCGTGCGTCATGAACCGATAGCTGTCGGTATGCAGCTGCATGCGCGCGAGCGGGTCGACCGCGCTCGCGTCGAGGCCGCTCGCAACGACGATCAGCTCGGGCCGGAAGCGTTCCAGCGCCGGCAGCACGATCCGCTCGAATGCGTAGCGATACGCATCGTCGCCGCTGCCCGCGAGCAGCGGCACGTTCAGGTTCGCACCGATACCCGCGCCTTCGCCGCGATCGTCCGCGCCGCTGTAGCCGGGCGGGAAGCAGCGATCCTGGTGCAGCGAGATCGTCAGCGTGTCCGGATCGTCGTAGTAGATCGACTGCGTGCCGTTGCCGTGATGCACGTCCCAGTCGATCACCGCGACGCGCTCGATGCCGTGTTTCGCGCGGGCGGCCTCGATCGCGATCGGGATGTTCGCGAGCATGCAGAAGCCCATCGGGCGGTCGCGCAGGCAGTGATGGCCGGGCGGCCGCGACAGCGAGAACGCATTGGCCGCGCGCTCGCCGACGACCGTGTCGACCGCCGCGATCGCGAGGCCGGCCGACAGCGCGGCGATCTCGTAGCTGCCCTTGCCGAACGGCGCGAGGTCGCCGAGGTCGCCGCCGTTCGCGTCGCTGAGTGCGCGGAACGCGTCGAGATAGTGCGCCGGATGAATGCGCAGCAGGTCGGCGGTCGTGGCTGGGGCGGCGCCGCGCAGGTCGAGTTGCGCGGCAAGGCCCGAAGCCTGCACGAGCGACAGGAAGCGGCGCTTCGAATCGGGCGATTCCGCGTAGCCCGCGCTCGACGGCGGCTGGACCCAGCCGCCGACCGGGAAGAACAGCGCGTGCGTGCCGCCGGTGTGCCAGAAAGTGCGTTCGTCGGTGAAGAAGGCAGTGCGATTCATGGATGTGCGTGACCTGTCACGGTTGGGAGGAAACGGCGGGGCGCGCGCGGCGATCGATATGGCGCAGCGCGGCGAACGAGATGATCGCGACGGCCGTCGCGGCCGCGAACAGCGCGCGCATCGTGCCGCCGGCGTCGAGCATCAGCCCGGCGAGCAGCGGGCCGGCCGCGAGGCCGGCGCCGATCACGAAATTGAGCGTCGCGACGAGGCGGCCTGACGTGTCGATCTGCGCGACGGTCGCGAGGATGAACGGCAGCACGAAGGTCCACGCGAACTTGAACGCGAAGATCGCCGCGCTGTAGCCGCCCGCGTGCCGCATCGCGGCGAGTGCGACGAGCGAGGCCGCGAGCAGCGCGTAACCGGCGGCCAGCATCGCGCGCCGCGCGAGCCGGCCGCCGGCGCACGACGCGAGTGCCGCGCCGGCGATTCCCATCACGCTCGCGATCGCGAGCACGTTGCCGGTCGACTGCGGATCGAGCCCGGCATCCGCCGCCGCGCGGCTCGCGAAGGTCCACACGCTGCCGATCGCGAGATAGAACGTCAGCACCGCGCCGATTGCGAGCACGACGAAGCTTCGCGGCGCATGCGTCGCAGCGTCATGCGCGGTTTGCGCAGACGCCATCCGCGCGCCGAGCGACGACGGAAAGCCGCGCGACAGCGGTGCCGCGAGCAGCGCCAGCGCGGCGAGCGCGATGTACAGCGCGCGCAGCCCGAACGCGGCGAACACATGCGGCAGCACGAACAGGCCGATCGCGCCCGCGACCAACTGGCCGACGACCCACAGCCCGTACACGCGGTCGCTGTTGCTGCTCGTTGCCGCGCTCGTCATGCAGAGCACCATCAGCGAGCCGCCGCCGAGCGCGGTGACGGCGCGCAGCGCGAGCAGCGCGGCGAAGCCCGGCATCCACAGCGCGGTCAGCAGGTTGCCCGCGCCGAACAGCGCGATCGCGAACGCGGCGACGCGGCGCGCGTCGACGCGGCCGAGCCACAGGTACGACGGCACGGTCGCGAGGCTGAACGCACCGAGTTCGACGAAGAAGTAGGTGCCGATCTGCGATGCGGACAGCCCGAGCTGCATCGCGAGCTGGCTCGCGACGGCCGGTGCGACGAGCAGCAGCAATGGCGTGATGGCCGCGAACACGACGAGCGCGGCGAGCGTCGAGCGCGCGAACGTCGGCGCGCGGCCGTCGGGCGAGAGTGCGGCATCCGGAGACAGGATTTTCATGGCGGGATCTCGTTGGGGAATCAGAACAGGTGGTACATGCCGACCATCGCGCCGAACTGCGACGTGCCGGCGAGCGTCGTCGGGTCGTATTCGTAGACGGTCTGCGAACTCTGGCCGCTGTTGCGCGCATAACCGAGGTTCGCGTACGCGACGGTGCCTTTCGACAGCGCGTACGTGGTGCTCGCAATGAACAGCGTCGGATGGCCGATCGCCGGCGTGCGCGAGTCGGTGTGGTAGACGCCCGCGTTCAGGCCGATTCCGTTCGAGCTCAGGTAACGCGCGCCGCCCCAGACGATCGTGCGTGCCGCGTCGAGGTCGCCCGTCAGGCGTTCGACGCCGGCGTAGACGGTGAGCGGCAGGGACGCGAACGCATAGCGCGCGGCGAGCGTGCCGAGTTCGCGGCGGCGCGCCGACGCGTCGGCGGCCGCCGACACATCGCCGTGCGCCTGATGCAGCACCGCGCTGACCGACAGGCCGTTGCTCGTGTACTGGCCGCCGAGTTCGAGCACGCGTCCGGCACGCGTATTGCCGGCGACGCCGGCCGTCGCGGCGAGCGCCTCGACGTCGAAGCCGGCAAACGTCGGCGACTGGTACTTGATCGAGTGGTCGATGAAGTTCGCGTTCATCGGCACGATCACGCCCTGGCCGCTGTACGACGCGTACCAGAGCGGATCGTAGAACAGCGTCTTGTCGAACAGCACGCTGAACTGCCGGCCGAACGTGACGGTGCCGACGGGCCCCGCGATACCCATGTATGCGCCGCGAAAGAACGCGTAGCCGGGCACGGTCGCGGTGCCGTCGTTGAGGTTGAGACCTTGCTCGAGCTTGAACAGCGCACGCCAGCCGCCGCCGAGATCCTCGTTGCCCTTCAGCCCGATCTGCGAAGGCAGGATGCCGTAGTTCTGCAACTGCACGGCCGAGTGGCGCCCGTCGGCGTGCGTCAGGTATTGCACGCCGGCGTCGAGCGCGCCGTACAGCGTGAGGGTCGACTGCGCGTGCGCGGCGGCGCTGCACGCGGCGAGCGTCGCGGCGGCCGCGGCCGTGCGGATGAAGCTGGGTTTCGTCACGAGGGGTTCTCCATACCGTGCTGCATCGGTTTGTCGTTGGTGTTGTCGCGACGCAGTGTCCGCAGCGGGAAAACCTTCGAACAGTCGTACAGATGAACGGTGCGGAAAACCCGAAGTGCGCAGCATGCACGCGGCGCGATGCCTCGGCACGGCGTGCTGCGGAGCAGCAACGTGCCGCGCACCGTTCAAATGGATGGGGTTGCCGCCGGTTCCGGCACCGTGGCCCGCCAAAAAAGCCGCTCGCTATAATCGGCGGACTGCGTTGCGCGCATCAGCGGCCCGGTCGGGCAGGGGGGCGGAAGGTGAGGATCACGACGGATACCGGGCAGGATCTCGAAGCGCTGCGCGACGTGCCGGCCGCCATCGTGCTCGACGAATTCGCGTGGCCGCCGCTGCCTTCGCGTCGTGCCGATTTCGATGGTGTCGCACGCGGCGACGCATCGCAGCGCGAACTCGGGCTGATGCTGCTCGATCTGTACGCGGTCGCCGCGCAGTCCGGCATCGGCGAATTCGAATACCGCTTCTTTACGCTGCTGCAGGCGCTCGTCCCGTTCGACGCCGCATGGACGGGCGTCGCGACGCATGCGTCCACCGGCCCCGTGATGCACAACAGCTTTCTGTATCGCCTGCCGCACGCGTTCTTCGGCGACTGGAAGCGTGTGCGCGACTGCGACCCGCTCGCGCACCGCACGCTGCGCGGCGCGCACGGACGTGCGGTGCGGCTGTCGGTCGTCGAGCCGGGGCTCGATGCGCGGTTTCGCGACTGGTGCGTGAAGTACGGGCTCGCGCAACTGATGTGCGTGTGCACGCTCGATCGCCGCTTCGGCCTGACGACGTTCATGTCGATCTACCGCCAGGGCCTGAATCGCCCGTTCAGCGACGATGATGCGCGCCGTTTCGAGGAAGTGATTCCGCATCTCGCGGCCGCGCTCACGATCAATCGCGCCGCGCAGCTCACGCGCGAGCGCGGCGATACGGTCGCACCGGCCGCACGCGCGCTGTGCGACAACTTCGGCGTGCTCCACCACGCCGATCACGGCTTTGACGACGTGCTGCGCGCCGAATGGCCGGCGTGGGCCGGCACGCGCGTGCCGCAGCCGCTCGTCGCGCACCTGCGGCGCCAGTCGGGCCAGCCGTTCGTAGGCGATGCGCTGCGCATCCAGTGCGTGCCCGTCGCGGGGCTGTTCCAGATCGAGGCGCGGCCGCGCTCGCTGCTCGACCGGTTGAGCCCGCGCGAGCTGGCCGCGATCCGTTATTACGGCGCCGGCCGTTCGCACAAGGAAGTCGCGCAACAGATGGCGATTTCGCCGACGACCGTGCGCCACTACCTGCGCTGTGCGTACCGCAAGCTCGGCATGCACGACAAGAGCCAGATCGCGGGCGTGCTCGGCGCGACGGGCGGCGCGACCGATGACGAACCGGTGGAAGCGGACGGCGAGCCGCGCTGAATCGCTCGAACGCGCGCACGTGGCACGCTCCGCCATAATGGTTGTATCCGCAACCATTGAGCGTTATGCTCGTCAGCTCCCGGGAGACGGAATTCCATCATGAACGACACGAATTCAGGGTCGGTGCGCGCGGCGGTGGTCGGTGTCGGCGCGATCGGCGGATTGCTCGCGGCCGCGCTGTCGCGGGCCGGCATGACCGTGAGCGCATACGCACGCGGCGCGACGCTCGACGCGCTGAACGCGCACGGCGTGCGCGTGATCGACGAGGCGGGCGTCACATCGTCGGTGCCGGTGCGCGCGAGCGACGATGCGGCCGCGCTCGGCGTGCAGGACTACGTGGTGATCGCGCTGAAGGCGCAGGCGCTGCCGGCGCTGGCCGCGCGCATCGCGCCGCTGGTCGGGCCGGACACCGTGATCGTCGCGGCGATGAACGGGCTGCCGTGGTGGTTCACGCATGGGCTCGAAGGACCGATCGACGGCGTGCCGCTCGACGCGGTCGATCCGGCCGGCGCGGTGTCGGCGGCGCTGCCGCCCGCGCAGGCGATCGGCTGCGTCGTGCACCTGTCGTCGAGCACCGACGCGCCGGGCGTCGTGCGCCGCGGGCGCGGCAACCGGCTGATCGTCGGCGCACCCGATCCGCGGCTCGACTCGGCCACCGCACGGTTCGCCGCTGCGCTCGCGGCGGGTGGTTTCGACGTTGAATCGACGCCCGCGATCCGGACCGAGATCTGGGCGAAGCTGTGGGGCAACATGAACATGAATCCGCTGAGTGCGCTGACGGGATCGACGGCCGAGCAGTTGCTCGACGATCCGTTCACGCAGGATCTCGCGCTGCGGATGATGGAGGAGGCTGCCGCGATCGGCGCGAAGCTCGGCTTGTCGACGGGGATGAGCGGTCCCGAACGGATCGCGGTCACGCGCAAGCTCGGCGCGTTCAGGACGTCGATGCTGCAGGATTTCGAAGCGGGGCGTCCGCTCGAGATCGGGCCGATCCTCGGCGTGTTTCCTGAGCTCGGGCGCAAGCTCGATGTGCCGACCCCGTATTGCGACGCGGTGCTCGGGCTGCTGCGCCAGCGCGCGGCCAACAGCGGGCTGTAGCGTCTGCGAGCCTGATGGATTCGCGGTCGCGGGCAACGCGGCGAAGCGCGACCCTTGGCGGATGCCGCCGCATGATGCAAAACGGGCCGCCCGGTCGCTGGTTACGCGGCCCGGGCGGCCCGTCGAATTCATCGGATCAATGCTGCCGGCAGCGCTCGATCGTCTGCCGATGCCGAGCCCGTCACGCGGCTCAGTCGTCCCGCTCGGTTGCGTGCGCGACGACCTTGTCGAGCAGCCGCTCGAACGTCTGGCGTTCGCTGTCGGACAGGCACGCGAGCAACCCGTCGTTCCACTTGCGCACGATCGGCATGATCTTGCGATGCAGCGCGCGGCCGTCGGTGGTCAGCGCGATCAGCACGATCCGGCCATCCTCGTCGCTCGCGCTGCGCTCGAGCAGCCCCTGGCGCAGCAGCGCTTCGGCCGCGCGGCTCGCCTGGCTCTTGTCGAGATTGGTGTGGCGCGCGAGATCCATGATCGAGAACGGACCGAACGCGCCGACGGCGGCGATCACGCGTGCCTCGGGCAGCGAGATGTCGAGCTTGTGCCGGTACATCTCGCCGATCCCGCGGTCGGATCGCTTCGTGAGTGCATGGAGGCGATAGGTCAGAAACTGATCGAGCCCGGTTTGACGGCCTTTCATAGCGAATCCTGAAGAAAAAGGGCGGGCCCGATTGTTCCTGTATCGCGCGCTCGGGTCAACGGTCAGTGTGCGCCGTACTTTAGGCGTGTCAATTGCTCCGCTTCGTTCGCGAGCAGGTTCGCTGCGTCGCGGATCGCGACGTCGAGCGTGATCGGCCCGGGAGCCGGCGAGAAGCAGCCGGAAAAATGTTCGGACAGGCGCGGCAGCGCGGCCGGGTCGACCGCACCCGACAGCAGCGACGCGGGCACGCCGACGGCCTGTGCGTGCCGGCACGCGATGAACGGCGCCTTGCCGTGCAGCGTCTGCACGTCGGAGCGGCCTTCGCCGGTGATCAGCCAGTCGGCGCCGGCGAGCGCCGCGTCGAGCCCGACCTGCCGCGCGACCACTTCGGCGCCGGCTTCGAACTGCGCGCCGAGCATGTGCAGCGCGAAACCGAGGCCGCCCGCGGCGCCGGCGCCGGGCAGGTCGCGGGCGCGTCGGTCGAGCGCGGCTTCGAGCAGATCGGCGAAATGGCCGAGCGCGGCGTCGAGGGTCGCAACCTGCGCGGACGTCACGCCTTTTTGCGGGCCGAACACGGCGGTCGCGCCGTGCGCGCCCGTCAGCGGGTTGTCGACGTCGGACATGCCGACGAATTCCGTTTCCTTCAGGCGCGGGTCGAGCGCCGACGCGTCGATGCGCGCGATGTCGGCGAGCCGCGACGGCACGGGCTCGACCGGCTGGCCGGCCGCGTCGAAGCATTGCAGGCCGAGGCCCGCGAGCAGCCCGGCGCCCGCGTCGTTGGTGCTGCTGCCGCCGAGCGCGACGAAGAAGCGGCGCACGCCGTCGTCGAGCAGCGTGCGGATCGCCTCGCCCATCCCGCGCGTGCTGCGCGCGTCGACCGGCACGCTCATGCCGACCGGATCGGTAATGCCGACGATCTCGGCCGTCTCGACGATCGCGGTGCGCGCGTCGATCACACCGACCGCCGCGTCGCGTGCCGCGAGCGACGCGCCGGCCACCCGCAGCGAGCGCCGCGTGCCGCCGCCGGCCAGCATCGCGTCGAGCGTGCCTTCGCCGCCGTCGGCCATCGGGCAGCAGCGCACGACCGCGTCGGGGCGCGCGCGGCGGATGCCGGTGGCGATCGCATCCGCGACCTGCTCGGCGGAAAGCGAGCCTTTGAACGAATCGGGCGCGATGACGACGACAGGCGCGGACGGGTGTTGCGGCATGGTGTCTCCGGAAGGCGTGATTGGTGTGAAGAATAATGGGGCGCGACGGCGGCGCACCCTCAATCGGAGCTTACAGGATGGCGGGCCCGCGGTGGATACGGCGTACGGCATAGCGGCGATCCGCGCGCATTGCCGTGCAAGGGGCTGCTGACATGGCGCAGACGCATGCGCGTCGCGCCGAACTGGAGGTGCGAGGAAAATTGTTTGCTAGAATAGTCGATTCTTCCGGCCAAAGCCGTGCTCCGAGCCGCTTGCGCTAGCCATCCGGCGCGTGCAGGGATGGCGTGGCGCTCCGGCGCGGCATATGCAATGCCGCAGGCAGGCACGGCAAGGAAAACCCGATTCGCTCGAATAATTTTAGGACGATTGAAGCCATGGCTAACGTTGTTGAGAACCTCGGCAAGCTTGAACGCCGCGTGACGATTTCCCTGCCGAAAGACACCGTGCAGAAGGAAATCGACGCCCGTATCCAGAAACTCGCGAAGAACGTGCGCATGCCGGGTTTCCGCCCGGGCAAGGTGCCGCTGAAGATGGTCGCGCAGCAGTACTCGGGTCAGGTCGAGGCGGAAGTGCTGAGCGACAAGATCGGCCAGGAGTTCTTCACGATCAGCCGCGCGGAAAACCTGCGCGTCGCCGGCCAGCCGAGCTTCGAGCCGAAGCAGGAGCAAGCCGAAGATGCGTACGCGTTCGACGCGACGTTCGAGGTCTACCCGGAAGTGAAGATCGGCGATCTGGCGACGGCTGAAGTCGAGCGCTCGACCACGTCGATCGGCGACGCCGAAATCGACCGCACGCTGGACATCCTGCGCAAGCAGCGCGTGCACTACCACGCACGCGGCGAAGCCGGCGAGCACGGCGACGGCGGCGCGGACACCGCAGCGAAGAACGGCGACCGCGTGACGGTCGACTTCGTCGGCAAGATCGACGACGTCGCGTTCCAGGGCGGCACGGCCGAAGACTTCCCGTTCGTGCTCGGCGAAGGCCGCATGCTGCCGGAATTCGAAACCGCGGCGCTGGGCCTGAAGGCCGGCGAATCGCGCACGTTCGACCTGAAGTTCCCGGACGACTACCACGGTGCAGACGTCGCGGGCAAGACCGCGCAATTCACGGTCACGATGAAGAAGATCGAGTGGCCGCACCTGCCGGAAATCGACGGCGAATTCGCGAAGTCGCTCGGCATCGAAGACGGCGACCTCACCAAGATGCGCGGCGAGATCAAGGAAAACCTCGAGCGCGAAGCGAAGCGCCGCACGCAGTCGATCGTCAAGAACCAGGTGATGGACGCGCTGCTGAAGATTTCCGAACTCGACGTGCCGAAGGCGCTGATCGAGCAGGACCAGCAACGTCTCGTCGAAATGGCTCGCCAGGATCTGGCGCAGCGCGGCGTGCCGAACGCGAAGGACGCACCGATCCCGGCCGAGATGTTCGCCGAGCAGGCCGAGCGTCGCGTGAAGCTGGGCCTCGTGCTGGCCGAGCTCGTGAAGTCGAACAGCCTGGAAGCGAAGCCGGAACAGATCCGCGCGGAAGTCGACGAGTTCGCAAAGAGCTACGAAGACCCGAAGGAAGTGGTCCGCTGGTATTATTCCAACCAGCAGCGCCTCGCCGAGATGGAAGCGTTCGTCGTTGAAAGCAACGTCGTCGATTTCGTGCTGGGCAAGGCAAAGGTGACGGACAAGGAAGTGAGCTTCGAGGCACTCGCGAGCGCATCGGCGCAAGCGTAAGTGTCGCTCTAGCGGCGTGCCGGCTGTCGGAGCGACGGCCTGCACGCCGTTTTTACGTCAAGCGCACGGTTGCCATTAATATGGCGATTGAGCGGGCGGCTTCCCTCCGTTCAATTTTCCATTCGAACAAGGTTCATTGAATGATCACTCGCGCTGAATTGCTGGACATGCTTGCTTCGAACGCGCCGCAGGGTTTCGAGGCGCAAGCACTGGGGCTGGTGCCGATCGTCGTCGAAACGAGCGGCCGCGGCGAGCGTTCGTACGATATCTATTCGCGTCTCCTGAAGGAGCGCCTGGTGTTCATGGTCGGCGAAGTGAACGACCAGACCGCGAACCTCGTGGTCGCGCAGTTGCTGTTCCTCGAGAGCGAGAATCCCGACAAGGACATCAGCCTGTACATCAACAGCCCGGGCGGGTCGGTGTCGGCCGGCATGGCGATCTACGACACGATGCAGTTCATCAAGCCGGACGTATCGACACTGTGCATGGGCCTCGCGGCCAGCATGGGCGCGTTCCTGCTGGCGTCGGGCGCGAAGGGCAAGCGCTTCGCGCTGCCGAACTCGCGCGTGATGATCCACCAGCCGCTCGGCGGCGCACGCGGCCAGGCATCCGACATCGAGATCCAGGCGCGCGAAATCCTCTACCTGAAGGAGCGGCTGAACCAGTTGCTCGCGCAGCACACCGGCCAGGACGTCGAGCGCATCGCGCGCGACACCGACCGTGATAACTTCATGTCGAGCGAAGACGCGAAGGCGTACGGGCTGATCGACCAGGTGCTGCTGAAGCGCCCGTAAACTTTTAAGTGGGGTGCCGCCCCGATTCGCGCGGCGCCCCTGCGATGTTCCGCACGCCCCGAGCCTCTGCGGCAAGCGCATCCGGCCGGCTCCGGTCGCGCCCTAGGCGCGGCGTTCGGAGCATTCGGCGTATCATGTCATTTACCTGTCCGGAGGCTCTACATTCATGGCGGACAAAAAAGGTTCGAACAGCGAGAAGCTGTTGTATTGCTCGTTTTGCGGGAAAAGCCAGCATGAGGTGAAAAAACTCATCGCGGGCCCGTCGGTGTTCATCTGCGATGAATGTATCGACCTCTGCAACGAGATCATTCGCGACGAGGCGGCTGCCGCGGGCGTCGAGGCCAGCCTGTCCCGGTCGGATCTGCCGAGCCCGCAGGAAATTCGCGACATCCTCGATCAGTACGTGATCGGCCAGGAGCGCGCGAAGAAGATCCTCGCGGTGGCCGTGTACAACCACTACAAGCGCCTGAAGCATCTCGACAAGAAGGACGACGTCGAGCTGTCGAAGAGCAACATCCTGCTGATCGGCCCGACGGGCTCCGGCAAGACGCTGCTCGCGCAGACGCTCGCGCGGTTGCTGAACGTGCCGTTCGTGATCGCCGATGCGACGACGCTGACCGAAGCCGGCTACGTCGGCGAGGACGTCGAGAACATCATCCAGAAGCTGTTGCAGAACTGCAACTACGAGGTCGACAAGGCCCAGCGCGGGATCGTCTACATCGACGAAATCGACAAGATCAGCCGCAAGTCGGACAACCCGTCGATCACGCGCGACGTGTCGGGCGAGGGCGTCCAGCAGGCGCTGCTGAAGCTCGTCGAGGGCACGATGGCGTCGGTGCCGCCGCAGGGCGGCCGCAAGCACCCGAACCAGGATTTCATCCAGGTCGACACGACCAACATCCTGTTCATCTGCGGCGGCGCGTTCGACGGTCTCGAGAAGGTGATCACCGATCGCACCGAGAAAACCGGCATCGGCTTCGGCGCGACGGTCAAGAGCAAGCAGGAGCGCGACGCGGGCGAAGTGCTGCGCGAAACGGAACCGGAAGACCTGATCAAATTCGGTCTGATCCCCGAATTGATCGGCCGCCTGCCGGTGGTCGCGACGCTCGGCAAGCTCGACGAAGCCGCGCTGATGAAGATCCTGGTCGAGCCGAAGAACGCGCTCGTCAAGCAGTATCACAAGCTGTTCGCGATGGAGCGCGTCGAGCTGGAGATCCGGCCGGGCGCGCTGCAGGCAGTCGCCCGCAAGGCGATCCGCCGCAAGACCGGCGCGCGCGGTTTGCGTTCGATCATCGAACAGGCGTTGCTCGATGTGATGTACGAGCTGCCGACGATGAAAGGGGTCAGCAAGGTCATCATCGACGAGAACGTCATCGATGGGGACGGCAAGCCTTTGCTGATCTACGAGGACACGCCGAAGGTGGCGGGTTCGAACTGACCGGCTTGCCGACGATGTTCTGCGAAAAAGGCCGTTCATGAGACCGTGGGCGGCTTTTTTTCGTTTATCTTGTGGGTAACTCTGACTCGACACGCGGTGGTTACTTTCTTACCGAATATTTCCCGCACTTGAAGGCTTGCAATTCGTTGTGGCGGCCTCAATTACCGAACAATTGATTCCACTCATGGGGAAATGAAATGTCAGGCACCCAACTTCTCCCGCCGGAACGCATCACGCTCCCGCTGCTGCCGCTGCGGGATGTCGTCGTTTTCCCGCACATGGTGATTCCGCTCTTCGTGGGCCGGCCGAAATCGATCAAGGCCCTCGAAGCAGCGATGGAAGGCGGCAAGCACATCATGCTCGTCGCCCAGAAAACCGCGGCCAAGGACGAACCGACCGAAAAGGACATGTACGAGGTCGGTTGCATCGCCAACATCCTGCAGATGCTGAAGCTGCCGGACGGCACCGTGAAGGTGCTCGTCGAAGGCCTGCAGCGTGCGAAGGCACTGTCGATCGAAGAACAGGAGACGCAGTTCTCCTGCGACGTGATGCCGCTCGAGCCCGATCATGCCGACAGCGCCGAAACGGAAGCGCTGCGCCGCGCGATCGTGTCGCAGTTCGACCAGTACGTGAAGCTGAACAAGAAGATCCCGCCGGAGATCCTCACGTCGTTGTCGGGCATCGACGAAGCAGGCCGCCTCGCCGACATGATCGCCGAGCGCCTGCCGCTGAAGCTCGACCAGAAGCAGCACATCCTCGAGATGTTCCCGGTCATCGAGCGCCTCGAGCACCTGCTCGCGCAGCTCGAAGCCGAGATCGACATCCTGCAGGTCGAAAAGCGCATCCGCGGGCGCGTGAAGCGCCAGATGGAAAAGAGCCAGCGCGAGTACTACCTGAACGAGCAGGTCAAGGCGATCCAGAAGGAACTGGGCGAAGGCGAAGAGGGTGCCGATCTCGAGGAACTCGAGAAGCGCATCAACGCCGCGCGCATGCCGAAGGAAGCCAAGAAGAAGGCCGATGCCGAGCTGAAGAAGCTGAAGCTGATGTCGCCGATGTCGGCGGAAGCGACCGTCGTGCGGAACTATATCGACACGCTGATCGGCCTGCCGTGGCGCAAGAAGAGCAAGGTCAACAACGACCTGTCGAACGCCGAGCAGGTGCTCGACGAGGATCACTTCGGCCTCGAGAAGGTCAAGGAACGCATTCTCGAGTATCTCGCGGTGCAACAGCGCGTCGACAAGGTCAAGGCGCCGATCCTGTGCCTCGTCGGGCCTCCGGGTGTCGGCAAGACCTCGCTCGGCCAGTCGATCGCCCGTGCGACGAACCGCAAGTTCGTCCGGATGGCGCTCGGCGGCGTGCGTGACGAAGCGGAGATCCGCGGCCATCGCCGTACGTATATCGGTTCGATGCCGGGCAAGATCCTGCAGAGCCTGACGAAGGTCGGCGTGCGCAATCCGCTCTTCCTGCTCGACGAAGTCGACAAGATGGGCATGGATTTCCGCGGCGATCCGTCGTCGGCGCTGCTCGAAGTGCTCGATCCCGAACAGAACCATACGTTCGCCGACCACTACATCGAGGTCGACTTCGACCTGTCGGACGTGATGTTCGTCGCGACGTCGAACTCGCTGAACATCCCGCCGCCGCTGCTCGACCGGATGGAAGTGATCCGTCTGTCGGGCTACACGGAAGACGAGAAGGTCAGCATCGCGCAGCGTTACCTGCTGCCGAAGCAGAAGAAGAACAACGGGCTGAAGGAAGGCGAGATCGACGTCACCGAACAGGCGATCCGCGACATCATCCGCTACTACACGCGCGAAGCCGGTGTGCGTTCGCTCGAGCGGGAAGTGTCGAAGATCTGCCGCAAGGTCGTGAAGATGCTGCTGCTGAAGAAGGCATCGGGCGCGATCAAGGTCGATGGCGAGAACCTCGATACGTTCCTCGGTGTGCGCAAGTACGACTTCGGCCTCGCGGCGAAGGAAAACCAGGTCGGTCAGGTGACGGGCCTCGCGTGGACGGAAGTCGGCGGCGACCTGCTGACGATCGAAGCCGCGGTGATGCCGGGCAAGGGCAACGTGATCCGCACGGGTTCGCTCGGCGACGTGATGAAGGAGTCGGTCGAGGCTGCGCGTTCGGTCGTGCGCTCGCGTTCGCGCCGTCTGGGCATCAAGGACGAAGCGTTCGAGAAGCAGGACATCCACATCCACGTGCCGGAAGGCGCGACGCCGAAGGACGGTCCGTCCGCCGGCGGTGCGATGACGACCGCGCTGGTGTCGGTGCTGACGGGTATCCCCGTGCGTGCCGATGTCGCGATGACGGGCGAAATCACGTTGCGTGGCGAAGTGCTGCCGATCGGCGGGCTGAAGGAGAAGCTGCTGGCCGCGCATCGCGGCGGCATCAAGCTCGTGCTGATCCCGGAAGAGAACGTGAAGGATCTCGCGGACATTCCGGACAACGTGAAGAACGCGATCGAGATCGTGCCGGTCCGCTGGATCGACAAGGTGCTGGAGCTCGCGCTCGAGCGTTCGCCGACTCCGCTGCCGCCGGAAGAAGAAGCGAAGGCAGCAGCGCCGGTCGGCGAGGCGGCGAAGGATGCCGGCTCGACGGAAGTCGTCAAGCACTGAGACCCTGAACGCCGTCCTTGCTGACGGTTGTTCACGAAACCCGCGGCGTGTCCGCGGGTTTTTTTATGCATGGCGGAATCGCGAGCGGGCGCAGCAAAAAAATTCGCATCCGGGCTTGGCAAAATGATCGGGGATGAATTAAACTTGCGGGCTCGCTGGTTGTTGATGCGGAAACGCAGGTCGCAGCCAGAACGAATCGGGAACGGGTGCTTAGCTCAGCTGGTAGAGCGGCGCCCTTACAAGGCGTAGGTCGGGGGTTCGAACCCCTCAGCACCCACCAGTTTTCTGATTCAGCCAGACCAAGGAGCGGTAGTTCAGTCGGTTAGAATACCGGCCTGTCACGCCGGGGGTCGCGGGTTCGAGTCCCGTCCGCTCCGCCAAACAAACGAAAGTGCCCGCCTTGTGCGGGCATTTTCGTTTGTGCTGTCCGTTGCGCCCGCTTGCTGCACGTCCGCTTTTCTCCCGTCCCACCCCGTATGTTGTAATATCGGTCGTTTTGTCCAATTTTCCCGTCACGCATGCTCGATTTCTTCCGTAATCACCAGCGCCTGATGATGGCGCTCCTGCTCCTGATCGTGTTGCCGGGGCTGGGTTTTGTCGGGATCCAAGGCTTCCGCGGCTTCTTCGACGACAGTGCGAACGCCGCGGCGGTCAACGGGCACAAGATCACGCGGGTCGAATTCGACGGCGCGTTCCGCCAGCAGATCGACCAGGCGCGTCAGGCGCTCGGCGGGCAGTTCGACATCAAGATGTTCGATACGCCCGAGCATCGCAAGCAGGTGCTCGACGGCCTGATCCAGCAGCGCGTGCTGGCCGATGAAACGCAACGCCTGCACCTGACCGCGTCCGACAATGCGGTGCGCGATGCGCTGATGAGCGACCCGATGATCGCGTCGCTGAAGAAGCCCGACGGTTCGATCGACGTCGAGCGTTACGCGCAACTGCTGTCGTTCCAGGGGATGACGCCCGAGCAGTATCAGGAGCGGGTGCGCTACAGCCTCGCGCTGCAGCAGATTCCGGCCAGCATCGTGTCGAGCGCGTTCACGCCGAAGAGCCTCGCGCAACGCCTGTCCGAACTCGCCGCGCAGCAGCGCGACGTGCAGGCGCTCGTGCTGAAGACGAGCGACTACGCATCGAAGGTCCAGCCGACCGACGCGCAGCTCGCCGCGTACTACGACGCGCACAAGCAAGGCTTCGCGACGCCCGAGACCGCAACGATCCAGTACCTCGTCTATTCGCCGGCCGCGGCCGCTGCAAGCGCGCAGCCGACCGATGCGGACATCAAGAAGTTCTACGACGACAACCCGACGCACTTCCGCACCGAAGCGCAGGTTCGCGTGAGCCACATCTTCATCGCCGCGGCGAGCAGCGCAAGCGCTGCCGACAAGGCCGCAGCGAAGGCGAAGGCCGAGCAACTGCTCGCCGACGTGAAGGCGCATCCGGACCAGTTCGCGCAGATCGCGCAGAAGAGCTCGCAGGACGCGCCGTCGGCCGCGAAGGGCGGCGACCTCGGCTTCATCACGCGCGGCTCGACGGCGGGCGGCAAGGCGTTCGACGATGCCGCGTTCGCGCTCAAGCAGGGCGACGTGAGCGGTGTCGTGCAGTCGGATCTCGGCTTCCACGTGCTGAAGGCGACCGAAGTGAAGCCGGCGGCCGTCAAGCCGTTCGCGGAAGTGAAGGACCGGATCGCGGTGGACCTGAAGCAGCAGTACGCATCGAAGGCGTTCACGGACAACGCGGAAGGTTTCACGTCGACCGTCTATGAAAAGGCGAAGACGCTGCAGCCGGCCGCGGACAAGTACAAGCTGACGATCCAGACGGCCACCGTCACGCCGACGCCGAATCCGCAGCTGCCGCCGACGAGCCCGCTGAACAATCCGAGGTTCCTGGCCGCCGTGTTCGCGAACGACTCGGTGAAGAACCAGAACAACACGCAGGCGATCGACGTCGGCAACAACACGCTGATCTCGGCGCGCGTGACCGACTACAAGCCGGCTGCCGTGCCTGCACTCGATGCGATCAAGGACGTCGTGCGCCAGAAGGTCGTCGCCGAGCAGGCCGCGGCACTCGCGCAGAAGGACGGTGCAGCGAAGCTCGCCGAGCTGCAGAAGTCGAAGTCGACCGACGGGTTCGCGGCAGCGCAGAAGGTGTCGCGCACGCAATCGCAGGGCCTGACGCCGGCCGCGCTGAGCGCCGTCTACAAGGTCGATGCGAAGACGCTGCCGGCTTACGTCGGCGTCGATCTCGGCGCGGACGGCTACGCGATCTACCGCGTGAACGCGGTGATCCCGGGTACGGCCGTCGATCCGCAGCAACTGGCGGCCGCGCAGCAGCAGATGGCGCAGGTCGACGCGCAAAGCGAAGGCGAAGCGTATCTCGCCGCGCTGCGCGATCGCTCGAAGGTGAAGCTGTACGGGACGACGACCAGCCAGTCGCAGGACGGCGACAACTGAGCATCGTTTCGCACGCAACAATAAAAACAACAAAAAGCCCCGCTTCGAGCGGGGCTTTTTGTTTTCCGGCGGGGCGGTACGTCGTCAGCCGCGCGGCTTGCCGAGCAGCGGCTTCAGCGCCGGCCACACGTTGTCGAGCAGGATGCCCTGCGCCTGCCGCGCGGGATGCATCTGGTCGGCCTGGAACATCTCGGGCTTGTTCTCGATGCCGGCCAGCAGGAACGGCACGAGCGGCACGCCGAGATCCTTCGACAGCCGCGTATAGACGGCGTGGAACTTTTGCGTGTAGTCGGGGCCGTAATTGGGCGGCACGTACATGCCGACCAGCACGACCTTTGCCCGTGCGCGCCGTGCGCCGGCGATGATGTCGCGCAGGTTCTGCTCGGTCGTCGCGAGCGGCACGCCGCGCAGCGCATCGTTCGAACCGAGCTCGACGACGACGATCGAAGGCTTGAGCCGTTGCAGCACCGCAGGCAGCCGCGCGCGGCCGCCGCTCGTGGTGTCGCCGCTGACGCTGGCGTTCGCGACGCTATAATCGATTCGCTCGTTCGTGAGCCGCTGCCGCAGCAATGCAACCCAGCCCGTGTCGCGCGGCAGCCCGTATTCGGCCGACAGGCTGTCGCCGAGCACGACGATCACCGGCTGGCCCGATGCCGGGGCCGGCGCCGTCGCGGCGCGTGCGGGCGCGGTTGCGGTCAGCAGGGTGCCCAGCAGCGCGGCGAGAGCCGCGCGTCTTTTCCAGCGAAATGTCGTGTCCATGTTCAAGATTACCGATCCGATCATCGAAGTCCGTGACGTGTGCAAGCGGGTCGCCGACGCAACGGGCGAGCTGACGATCCTCGACGGCATCACGCTCGCCGTGCGGCCGGGCAGCAGCCTCGCGATCGTCGGCGCGTCGGGGTCGGGCAAGTCGACGCTGCTCGGCCTGCTTGCAGGGTTGGACAGCGCGACGAGCGGCACGGTTCGCCTGCTCGGCCGCGCGCTCGACCAGCTCGACGAGGACGAGCGCGCCGCGCTGCGCAACGGTGCCGTCGGGTTCGTGTTCCAGTCGTTCCAGTTGATGCCGCACCTGACGGCGCTCGAGAACGTGATGCTGCCGCTCGAACTGCGGGGCGGCATCAGTGCGCGCGAGGCGGCCGATCGCGCACGGGCGCTGCTCGTGCAGGTCGGTCTGGGCGAACGCACCGCGCATTATCCGAAACTGCTGTCGGGCGGCGAGCAGCAGCGCGTCGCGCTTGCGCGCGCGTTCGTCACGCGCCCGGCGATCCTGTTTGCCGACGAGCCGACCGGCAGCCTCGACGCGGCGACGGGGCACGCGGTCATCGACCTGATGTTCGAACTGAATCGCACGCACGGCGCAACGCTCGTGCTCGTCACGCACGATGCCGAACTTGCGCGCCGCTGTGCGACGACGGTGACGCTCGACGCCGGGCACATCGTCGAGCCGCACGCAGTGCAGCGCGGCGCCTGAATTTTCCTGCCGGCCGCGCGGGTTGCAATGCGCGGCCGGCGTGCGCATGACGCGGTCGCGTCAGCGCTTGAGCGCCGTGCGGGCGCGTTCTATCAGCGCCGTGGTCGACGAGTCGTGCTTCGCGGGATCGACCGACTCGGCCGACAGGTCGGCTTCCACGACCTTGCCGAGAATCTTGCCGAGCTCGACGCCCCACTGGTCGAACGGATTGATGTCCCACACCGTCGCCTGCACGAGCACCTTGTGCTCGTAAAGCGCGATCAGCGCGCCGAGCGTGCGCGGCGTCAGCGCATTGACGAGCAGCGTCGTCGTCGGGCGGTTGCCCGGGAACGTCAGGTGCGGCGCGAGCGCCTCCTTGCCCGGCCCGGCGACCTTGCGCGCTTCATCGAGCGTGCGGCCGAGCATCAGTGCCTCGCTCTGCGCGAAGCAGTTCGCGAGCAGCTTCGGATGATGGCTCGCGAGCGGATGCTCGGGCGTCAGCACCGCGATGAAGTCGATCGGCACGATCGTCGGCCCCTGGTGCAGCATCTGGAAGAACGCGTGCTGGCCGTTGGTGCCCGGCTCGCCCCACGTGACGGCCGACGTCGGGTAATCGACGAAGGTGCCGTCCAGGCGCGCGGATTTGCCGTTGCTCTCCATTTCGAGTTGCTGCAGGTACGACGGCAGGTAGTGCAGCGCTTCCGAATACGGCGCGACGAGATAACTCTGCGAGCCGAAGAAATTCCGATACCAGATGCCGATCAGGCCGAGCAGCACCGGCAGGTTGCGCTCGAGCGGCGCTTCGCGGAAATGGCGGTCCATGTCGTCCGCGCCGGCCAGCAGTTCGTCGAACTGCTCGGGGCCGATCGCGATCATGATCGACAGGCCGACCGCCGACCACAGCGAATAGCGGCCGCCGACCCAGTCCCACATTTCGAACACGTTGTCCGCGGCGATGCCGAACTTCACGACTTCGGCCGGGTTCGCCGACACGCCGACGAAGTGCTTCGCGAGCGCGTCCTCGGGGCAGCCGCGCGCGACGAACCAGTCGCGCAGCGAGCGTGCGTTCGTCATCGTCTCGAGCGTCGTGAAGGTCTTCGACACGATGATCGCGAGCGTTTCCTCGGGATCGACCTGTTCGAGCACGCGCGCGAGATCGGCGCCGTCGACGTTCGACACGAAGTGGGTCGAGATGTCGGGCGTCGCGACGTGGTGCAGCGCATGCACGACCATCTTCGGCCCGAGATCGGAACCGCCGATGCCGATGTTGATCACGTGGCGGATGCGCTTGCCCGTGTAGCCCGTCCACGTGCCGCTGCGCACGGCGCGCGCGAAGGTCGCCATCTTCGCGCGCTCGGCGCTCACCTGCGCGTGGAACGGCGCTTGCGGGTCGGTCGCGCGCAACGCGGTGTGCAGCGCGGCGCGGCCTTCGGTCGGGTTGACGATCTCGCCCGCGAACATCGCGTCGCGGCGCGTTTCAACGCCTGTGTCGCGCGCGAGCTGCACGAGCAGGCGCAGCGTTTCGTCGTTGATGCGGTTCTTCGAGAAATCGGCCGCGAGACCGGCGCCCGGGATCGTGAAGCGTTCGGCGCGGGTCGGCGCGCGGTCGTTTTCCGGTGCGAACCAGTCGCGCAGCCGGGCGTGGCGGATCTGTTCGAAGTGGGATTGAAGGGCAGTCCAGGCGGGGAGCGAATTCAGCGTCATGGCGGTTCGAGTGAAGCGTGAATCGGGAGGAATGCCGCGCCGGCTCATCGGGATCGGCAGGCCGGCGGACGAGAAGGCCCGCCGTGCGGCGGGGCAGTCAGTATAGCGGCGTTACGTGTCGGCGCGCGGCGACGGATAAAAAAGGCGATTGATCAGCGTGCGCACCATCGGCGCGAGTTCGCCGGCCGTGAGCCCGGCCGGGCCGGTGCCGTGCGCAGTCAGCGTGTCGGCCGCGAGGCCGTGCAGGTAGACGCCCGCGAGCGCCGCTTCGTACGGTGTGACGCGCTGTGCGAGCAGCGCGCCGATCAGGCCGCCGAGCACGTCGCCGGTGCCGCCGGTGGCGAGCGCCGCGTTGCCGGTCGGGTTGATCGTCACGCGGCCGTCGGGTGCCGCAATCACCGTGCCCGAGCCTTTCAGCACGACGACGGCCGCATGGCGCGCGGCGAGCGCCTGCGCGGCCGCGACGCGGTCGCGCTGCACCGTCGCCGTGTCGCTGCCGAGCAGCCGCGCGGCTTCGAGCGGGTGCGGGGTCAGCACGCAGGGATTGCCGCGCGCGCCGCGCGTGGCGACGGCGGCCGCGAGGTCCGCGTGCGTCGCGACGAGGTTCAGCGCGTCCGCATCGAGCAGCGTCGCGGCATCGTGGGCGAGCACGTCGCGCACGAGCGTTGCCGCGGCTTCGCGCGTGCCGAGGCCGCAGCCGGCCGCGATCGCGGTCATCGCGCCGAGGTCGAGGCTATCGGCCGGATGCAGCATCAGTTCGGGGAACGGCGGGTCGTACGGCGGCGCGCCGGCGCCGAGGAAGCCGACGTGCACCTTGCCGGCGCCCGCGAACAGCGCGGCGCGCGCGGCCAGGATCGGCGCGCCGCACATGCCGGTGTCGCCGCCGAGCACCGCGAGGCTGCCGAAGGTGCCCTTGTGGGACGCGAACGCGCGCGCGGGCAGCGCCGCGGCGAATCGCGCGGGCGTGTTCAGCACGATGGCTGGCGCGGCGGGCGGCGCGACGTCGAGCGACGCGACGTCGATCTCGCCGGCGAGGTCGCGGCCGTCGCCCGTGTAGAGGCCTGGCTTCGCGCCGATGAAGGTGAGCGTATGCGTGGCCGCGACGGCGACGCCCGCACCGACGATTCGGCCCGTATCGCTGTCGAGCCCGCTCGGCACGTCGAGTGCGAGCACGCGGCCGCCGCTGCGTGCATGCGCGGCGATGCGCGCGGCCTGTTCGGCGAATGCGCCGTCGAGCGCGCGGCCGAGACCGATGCCGAACAGCCCGTCGACGACCCAGGCGTAACCGTCCAGCGACGCGGGTGGCGTGGCCGACAGCGGGACGCCGGCCGCGCGCGCGAGGCCGAGCGCCCATTGCGCGTCGTCCGGCTTGACCGGCACCGGCATCCACGCCTGCGTCGCGACGCCGAGCTGCTGGAGCTGCGCGGCGGCCACCAGCGCGTCGCCGCCGTTGTTGCCGGGGCCGACCGCGAACCACACGGGGCGGTCATCGCCGGCGACGCGCTCGGACAGCCAGCGCGCGGCGGCGGCACCCGCGCGGCCCATCAGCGTGTGCGGCGGCAGCGCCGCGGTCGCGTCGGCTTCGGCGGCGCGCAAGTCGGCGACGCGCAGCAGTGCGATCGGATCGGAATCGGGAGGCGGGCGGGTAGCGGTCATCGCGGGATCGTGGCGGCTGGCAAGGTGCCGCCACGGGGCGATCCCGCGGCGGTCAGGTCGTGAAGCGCCCGGCGCGCAGTGCGGCGAGCGTGTCGGCGGGCCAGTGCTGCACGTCGCCGCCGAGGTAGTCGGTCACCACTTTAGCAGACCCGCACGCGAGGCCCCAGCCAGTCGGGCCGTGCCCGAAATTGACGAACACGCGCGGATGCGGGGTCGGACCCACGACGGGCAGGCCGTCCGGCGACAGCAGTTGCGTGCCTTGCCACGACAGCGCGGCCGAGATCCTGGCGGCACCGGGCACCCAGTCGTGGACGGCCTGGCCGAGCAGCGCGAGCGCGGCCTCGGACAGCGGCTCGGCAAGCGGCTTCGCGGTGTCGGCCAGGCTCTGCAGCACGGCGCCGCCGCCGATGCGCAGCCGCTGGTGGGTGCGCGTGATCGAGATGCGCTTGATCGAATCGACGACGCTCAGGTGCGGCGCGTGCTCTTCGTACGCGACCGGCGCGGTGAGCGTGTGGACCCGCACCGGGTGCAGCGGCAGGCGCCAGCCGAGCCGTTCGAGCAGCGGCAGGCTGCCGGCGCCGGCGGCGACCACGATCGCGTCGGCGGAAATCACGTCGACCTCGTGCGCCTTCGCCGCGTTCCGGTGGCCGGACGGTACGAGTTCGATCGCGGTGCGGCCGGTGTCGACGCGGATCGCGGCGACGTCCGCGCCGAAGCGGAACTGCACGCCGTGCTCGTCGAGCGTCTGCTTGACCAGTTTCGCGAACAGCGGGCAGTTCCCGGTGCGCTCGGTCTCGAGCAGCACGCCGCCGGCGAAGCCGGGCTCGGCCGGCACCGACGGTTCGAGCGCCGCGCATTCGTCGGCGCTCAGCATGCGGTACGGCTGGTCGAGCGTGCGCAGCAGGTCGAGCGCGGGCTGCATCGCTTCCCAGTCGCGCGGATCGCGCACGACGTGCAGGATGCCGGGCTTCTGTTCGAATTCGAGTTCGAGGCGCGCCTCGATGTCGGCGAGCGTGTCGCGTGACGCGTCGATCAGCGGGCGCAGCCGCGCGTATTGTGCGGCGAACGCATCGGGCTCGCGCAGCGCGCCGAGCTGCTTGACGAAGCGGCGCACGCCGCCGTTGAAGCCCGGCTTGTAGACGATGCCGCTGTCGCGCGGCTGGCGCTGGCGCATGAAGGTCGGGCCGAACCAGACGTCGAGCGGGCTCGGCAGCAGCGCGCCGCCGTCGCCGTAGGTCGCGCCCTGCGCGACGGTCGCGTGGCGTTCCACCACGCACACGCGATGGCCGGCCGCGCGCAACTGGTAGGCGGTGGCGACGCCGCTGATTCCGCCGCCGATGACGATGACATCCATGGATTGCTTCGATGACGGGCGGCGCGCACGCCGCCCGGTGAGGATTCGCTGAGGGCCCGGGCCCGGTGAACCCGGAATGATAGCGCCAAAATCGCGGGAACCGGCGCCGCGCGAGCAGGTGCCGTACGGCCGCGCGGCCGCCGCCGGCTGCCGCACCCGGGCGGGCCGGCCCGGCGGGCGGCCGTGCGCGGCGCGTGACGCGGCACCGTCGCGGTGCATGCGGGCTGCCGATCGGCCGGTTTGGGGCGACCGACTTCCGGGTATAATTACGGCCTTCCTTTCGCCCCACGTCGCCACTTCGCGCGACTCATCGACGTCAGTCCAGCCCATGGCTCACTTCTCGTGTTTTCCCGGCGCTTCGGCCCTCTCCGATTTCCGTCAAACCCGTCTGCTCGACACGCTCAGGCAAATCGACGCCAACATCGTCGCGGTGCGCGGCCAGTTCCTGCACTTCGTCAATGCGGCCGAGCCGCTGTCGGCCGACGACAGCGCGCGCATCGACGCGCTGATGCACTACGGCGCGCCGTTCGAGCCGGCGGCCGAGAAGGGCGCGGCCGAGACCTTCGTCGTGCTGCCGCGCTTCGGCACGGTCTCGCCGTGGGCGAGCAAGGCGACCGACATCGCGCAGCACTGCGGCCTCACGCAGGTGCGCCGCATCGAGCGCGGCGTCGAATTCACGGTCACGCTGAAGTCGGGCCTGCTCGGCGGCAAGAAGGCGCTGTCCGACGACGCGCGTGCAGCCGTCGCCGCTGCGCTGCATGACCGGATGACCGAAAGCGTGGTCGCCGCGCGCGACGACGCGAAGCACCTGTTCGACGAACTGCCGGCCAAGCCGCTCGCGAGCGTCGACGTGCTGGGCGTCGGCCGCGGCGCGCTCGAGCGTGCGAACGTCGAGCTGGGCCTCGCGCTCGCCGACGACGAGATCGACTACCTGGTCGATGCGTTCCGCAAGCTCGAACGCAACCCGACCGACGTCGAACTGATGATGTTCGCGCAGGCGAACAGCGAGCACTGCCGCCACAAGATCTTCAACGCGCAGTGGACGATCGACGGCGAAGCTCAGGACATGTCGCTGTTCGCGATGATCCGCAACACCGAGAAGCTGAACCCGCAGGGCACGATCGTCGCGTATTCCGACAACTCGTCGATCATGGTCGGCGCCGAGGCCGAGCGCTGGTTCCCGCGCAACGCGGGCGCGGCCGGCGAGCCGGGCGAGCGTTATGGTCGCCACACCGAGCTCACGCACACGCTGATGAAGGTCGAGACGCACAACCACCCGACGGCGATCTCGCCGTTCCCGGGTGCGGCGACCGGCGCAGGCGGCGAGATCCGCGACGAAGGCGCGACGGGCCGCGGCGCGCGTCCGAAGGCCGGCCTCACGGGCTTCACCGTGTCGAACCTCGACCTGCCCGATGCACGCCAGTCGTGGGAAAACGCGCGCGACGCGGCGCAGCCGGTCGGCGAGCGCAACCCGAACGATGCGCACGGCCCGTACGGCCGCCCGGACCGCATCGCGTCGCCGCTGCAGATCATGATCGACGGCCCGCTCGGCGGCGCCGCGTTCAACAACGAATTCGGCCGCCCGAACCTCGGCGGCTATTTCCGCGTGTACGAGCAGAACGTCGGCGGCCTGGTGCGCGGCTATCACAAGCCGATCATGATCGCGGGCGGCCTCGGCAACATCGCGGATCAACACACGCACAAGCACGACGTGCCGGCCGGCTCGCTGCTGATCCAGATCGGCGGCCCCGGCATGCGGATCGGCATGGGCGGCGGCGCCGCGAGCTCGATGGCGACCGGCGCGAACACGGCCGAGCTCGACTTCGACTCGGTGCAGCGCGGCAACCCCGAAATCGAGCGTCGCGCGCAGGAAGTGATCAACGGCTGCTGGCAGCTCGGCGCGGAAAACCCGATCCTGAGCATCCACGACGTCGGCGCGGGCGGCCTGTCGAACGCGTTCCCCGAGATCGTCGACGGCGCGGGCAAGGGCGCGCGCTTCGAACTGCGCAAGGTTGCGCTCGAGGAATCGGGCCTTTCGCCGCGCGAGATCTGGTCGAACGAGGCGCAGGAGCGCTACGTGCTCGCGATCGCGCCGGCCGACCTGCCGCGCTTCGAGGCGATCTGCGCGCGTGAGCGCTGCCCGTTCGCGGTGGTCGGCGTTGCAACCGACGAGCGCCAGCTGCAGCTCGTCGACGCCGAAGCGACGGGTGCCGACGAATATCCGGTCGACATGCCGATGGAAGTGCTGCTCGGCAAGCCGCCGCGCATGCACCGCGACGTCACGCGGGTGGCGACCGAGCGCGCGCCGGTCGACGTGACGGGCATCGCGCTGTCGGAAGTCGCGGTCGACGTGCTGAAGCACCCGACGGTCGGCAGCAAGTCGTTCCTGATCACGATCGGCGACCGTTCGGTCGGCGGCACGTCGGTGCGCGACCAGATGGTCGGCCCGTGGCAGGTGCCGGTGGCCGACTGCGCGGTCACCGCGCTCGACTATGCGGGCTTCAAGGGCGAGGCGATGACGATGGCCGAGCGCACGCCGCTCGCGGTGATCGACGCGCCGGCATCGGGCCGCATGGCCGTCGGCGAAGCGATCACGAACATCGCGAGCGCGCCGATCGCGTCGCTCGACAAGCTGAAGCTGTCGGCGAACTGGATGGCCGCGTGCGGCACGGCCGGCGAGGATGCCGCGCTGTTCGACACGGTCAAGGCGATCGGCATGGAGCTGTGCCCGGCGCTCGGGATCGGCATCCCGGTCGGCAAGGACTCGCTGTCGATGAAGACGAAGTGGGACGAGCAGGGCGTCGCGAAGGAAGTGGTCTCGCCGGTGTCGCTGATCATCTCCGCATTCGCACCGGTCGAGGACGTGCGGCTCCACCTGACGCCGCAACTGCGCCGCGTCGCCGACGCGGGCGACAGCGTGCTGATCGCGATCGATCTCGGCCGCGGCAAGAACCGGATGGGCGGCAGCATCTTCGCGCAGGTCACGCAGCAGGTCGGCGACACGACACCGGACGTCGACGATGCGGAAGACCTGAAGCGCTTCTTCAACGCGATCCAGTCGCTCAATGCGCAGGGCAAGCTGCTCGCGTACCACGACCGCTCGGACGGCGGCCTGTGGGCGACGGTGTGCGAAATGGCGTTCGCGGGCCACGCGGGCGTGTCGCTGAACGTCGACATGCTGACGCTCGACCCGCATCACGAATCCGACTACGGCGACGCGAAGGACTGGGCGAAGCAGACGAGCGGCCGCCGCGACGATCGCACGCTGCGCGCGCTGTTCTCCGAGGAGCTCGGCGCCGTCGTGCAGGTGCGCACGGCCGACCGCGACGCGGTGCTCGGCGCGCTGCGCGAATTCGGCCTGTCGACGTGCTCGCACGTGATCGGCTCGGTCAACGACCGCGACGTGATCGAGGTGTACCGCGACGCGAAGAAGATCTTCGACGCGCCGCGCACCGAACTCCACCGTGCATGGGGCGAAGTGAGCTGGCGCATCGCGCGCCTGCGCGACAACCCCGCGTGCGCGGATGCCGAATACGACGCGCTGCTCGACGCGGCCGATCCGGGCATCTCGCCGGTGCTGAGCTTCGATCCGGCCGACGACATCGCCGCGCCGTTCATCGCGACCGGCGCGCGGCCGCGCGTCGCGATCCTGCGCGAGCAGGGCGTGAACTCGCATCTGGAAACGGCCTACGCGTTCGACCGCGCGGGCTTCGACGCGCACGACGTGCACATGAGCGACCTGCTCGCGGGTCGCGCGACGCTGGCGGATTTCGCGGGTGCGGTCGCGTGCGGCGGCTTCTCGTACGGCGACGTGCTCGGTGCGGGCGAAGGCTGGGCGAAGACGATCCGTTTCAACGCGAACCTCGCCGACATGTTCTCGGCGTTCTTCGCGCGTCCGGACACGTTCGCGCTCGGCATCTGCAACGGCTGCCAGATGCTGTCGAGCCTCGCGTCGATGATCCCGGGCGCGGAAGCGTGGCCGAAGTTCACGCGCAACAAGTCCGAGCAGTTCGAGGCACGCTTCTCGTTCGTCGAAGTGGAGAAGTCGCCGTCGATCTTCTTCGCGGGGATGGAAGGCTCGCGGATTCCGGTCGCGGTCGCGCACGGCGAAGGGTATGCGGACTTCTCGCAGCAGGGCGACATCGACCGCGTTGCAGTCGCGATGCGTTACGTCGACCACCGCGGCGAAGCCACCGAGCGTTATCCGTTCAACCCGAACGGCTCGCCGGCCGGCATCACGTCGGTGACGACGGCCGACGGCCGCTTCTCGGTGCTGATGCCGCACATGGAGCGCGTGCACCGCACGGTCGCGATGAGCTGGCACCCGGAAGGCTGGGGTGAAGCGAGTCCGTGGATGCGTGTGTTCCGCAACGCGCGCCGCTGGATCGGCTGATCCGGATGAGGTTCGCCCCGAACGCGTCGGTCGAGGTCGTCACGCTGCGCGACGAGCGCGCGAGCGAGGCCGACGCGATCGGTCGCGTGATCGTCGCGGCGTTCGCGGGCGAACCGCAGGGCGGGCAGTTCGAGCGGCGGATCGTCGACGCGCTGCGCGCGGGCGGCGCACTGAGCGTGTCGCTCGTCGCGGAGCGCGACGGCCGCATCATCGGCCACGTCGCGTTCTCGCCGGTCGCGATCGGTGCTGAGCCGGCGGATCGACAGCAGTGGTACGGGCTTGCGCCGCTCGCGGTGCTACCCGACTGCCAGCGGCAGAGCATCGGCGCCGGGCTCGTGCGCGCGGGGCTCGACGCGTTGCGCCGGCTCGGCGCGCGCGGCTGCGTCGTGCTCGGCGATCCCGCGTACTACGCGCGCTTCGGGTTCGAGCCGTCCGGCCGCATCGTGTTTCCCGGCGTGCCGCCCGAGTATTTCCTCGCATTGTCGTTCGACGCAGCGGCGCCGCTGCCGTCGGGTGAAGTGCGCTATCACGACGCGTTCCATCCCGCGTAGCGAATGCTGCGGCGCGGGTGATGTCCGGCACGAGAGGCCGCTCTTCGGAGCGGCCTTTTTATCGCGTGTCGACTGACTGCCGAAACCTCACGATGCATGCGATCCCGCGCGCCAAATGAAAAAGCCGCTCCGAAGAGCGGCTTTTCGATGCGCGGAGACGAGCGCCTGCGTTACTGGATCTTTGCCTGCTGGCGCAGACCTTCCTCGAACGCCTGCAGCTTCTGCTGCACGAGCTGTTGCGCGATCTGCGCCTTCACCTGGTCGAACGGCGGCGGCGCGATGTCGCGAATGTCGTCGACGCGGATGATGTGCCAGCCGAACTGCGTCTTCACCGGCGCGTCGGTCATCTGGCCTTTCTGCAGCTTCTGCGCGGCCGCCGAGAATTCCGGCACGTATGCCTTCGGGTCGGACCAGTCGAGGTCGCCGCCGTTCTTGCCCGAGCCCGGATCCTTCGAGTATTGCTTCGCGAGATCCTCGAACTTCGCGCCGGCCTTGATCTTCGCGATCAGGTCCTTGGCCTGCTGCTCGTTGTCGACGAGGATGTGGTGCAGGTGATATTCGCGATTGCCGCCTGCGCCCTTGACGAGTTCGTCGTAGCGCGCCTTCACTTCGGCGTCGGTCGGCTGGTTCTTCTTCAGGAAGCTCTCGATCATCGAACGCAGCACGACGGTCTGCTGCGCGACGGCGACCTGCGCCTTCACGTCCGGACGGTTCGGGATGCCTTCGCGGATCGCTTCCTGCATCAGGATTTCGCGGTTCACGAGTTCCTGGCGCACGGCCTGCTGCAGTTGCGGGCTGTCGGTCTGGCCTTGCTGGACGAGCTGCGCGACCATCGCGTCGGCGCGCGACTTCGGAATCGGCGTGCCGTTGACGACGGCGATGTTCTGGGCGAATGCCGGTGCCGCTGCGAATGCAGCCGCCGCGACCCACAGGCGAGGGGATTTGAGGATCATCGGGAATTCCTAATGAGACTAGATTGAAGATTCGTTGAATTCTTCGGGCGTGTAAGCCACGATCGCGAGCGCGTGAATGCCGCGCTGCATCGCATCAGCGAGCGCATCATACACCAGCCGGTGCCGTGCGACGCGCGGCTTGCCCGCGAATGCGGCCGACACGATCGTGACCGTGTAGTGGCCGCCCGAGGCCGCGCCGGCGTGGCCCGCGTGTTGCGCGCTGTCGTCGCGCACGGCGAGCGACACGGGTGCGAGCGACGCGGTGAGGCGCGCTTCGATCAGCGCGATGCGTTCTTCGGGCGACGCGTGGAGAAAGGCGTCCGTCATGTCATTCGTCCTTCAGGTATTTCGTGAGCCACAGGCTCTGCAGGATGATGAACACGACCATCGCGCCCGTCGTGCCGAACAGCTTGAAGTTCACCCATTGCGATTCGGTGAAGTTGTGCACCACGTACAGGTTCGCGACGCCGAGCACCGCGAAGAACAGCGCCCACGCGACGTTCAGCTTGTCCCACACGGGGTGCGGCAGCGTGAGCTGCTTGCCCATCATCTTCTCGATCAGGTTGTTGCCGAACGCATAGCGCGCGGCAAGCAGCCCGACCGCAAACAGCCAGTACAGCACAGTCGGTTTCCATTGAATGAATTTCTCGTCATGCAGGACGAGGGTGGCGCCGCCGAAGACGACGATCACGCCGAGGCTGACCCACAGCATCGTGTCGACCTTCCGGTGCCGGAAGGCGACCCATGCGACCTGGGCCAGCGTCGCGACGATCGCGACGGCGGTGGCGGTGAAGATGCCCCAGACCTTGAAGGCGACAAAAAACAGGATGATCGGAAACAGATCGAACAGGAATTTCATGGCGCTCGCAGCTGCGTGAAACGCCGCGTGCGCGGCCTTTCACCGTTGTAGGGACCCGCCAGGCGCCGCCGTCGCGGATCGGGGCGGCCAGCCCGAGAGCAGGTTGCCCGGGCAAAGGTCGCCCCGCCGATCCGCCCGGCGCCGCTCATTCGTTTTCGGGTCGGGACTCGAAGTTTAACGCAGCCGAATTGATGCAGTACCGCAAACCGGTCTTGTCGCGCGGGCCGTCCTCGAAGACGTGCCCGAGATGCGCGCCGCAATGGTTGCAGCGGACCTCGACGCGCACCATGCCGTGCGAGTAGTCGACCTTCTCGTCGATCACCTCGCCGTCGAGCGGCTTGAAGTAGCTGGGCCAGCCGCAGCCAGAATGGAACTTGGAACCGGATTCGAACAGCGGCGTGCTGCAGACGACGCATTTGTAGATGCCGGCGTCCTCGGTGTCGGTGTATTCGCCGGTGAAGGCGCGCTCGGTCGCCGCATGCTGCGTGACCTCGTACTGCATCGGCGTGAGCCGGCGGCGCAGCTCGGCGTCGTCCTTCTCGTACGGGAAGGTCTTGTCGTCGGAATCGTGGGACATGTGGGGTTCTCCTGATCGGTCGGTCGATACGCGTGGGTTGGGGGCTTCAGGACGAGCAGCTCACTTCGAGCGACCCGGCCCAGTCCGGCGGCAACGCCGCGTATGCTTCATGCTCCGGTTGTTCGTCGAACGGTCGGCGCAGGACCTGCGCGAGCCGCTCGATCTCCGAAAAATCCTTTTCCTTCGCGCGCCGGATCGCGACTTCGGCCAGATGGTTGCGCAACACGTATTTCGGGTTCACGCGATTCATCGCGGCCGCACGTGCCGCATCGTCGCGCGTTTCCTCCGACAGCCGCGCGCGGTAGAGGTTCGCCCAGGCGTCGAATGCGTCGCGGTCGATGAACAGGTCGCGCACGGGCGCGTCGCGGCTCGCGTCGTGCTTCGACAATTGCGCGAGCCGGCGGAACGTCAGCGTGAAATCCGCATGGCTCGCATGCATCGTCTCGAGCAGCTTGTTCGCGAGTTCGGCATCGTTTTCGCGTTCAAGTTCGAGGCCGAGCTTCGCGCGCATCGCGCGTTCGAGCGCTGGGCCGAAGCGTTCCGGAAATTTCGCGAGCACGGCCTGCGCGTCGTCCACCGCGCGCTCGGCGCGCGCATCGTCATCGGCGATGCCGTGCTGCAGCCCGATCAGCGGCAGCAGCGCCTGCGCAAGGCAATAGCAGTTCCAGTGCGCGATGCGCGGCTGCATCCGGTATGCGTAGCGGCCGCTGTTATCGGAGTGGTTGCAGATATGGTTCGCGTCGAACGCGTCGACGAAGCCGAACGGGCCGTAGTCGATCGTCACGCCGAGGATCGACATGTTGTCGGTGTTCATCACGCCGTGGCAGAAGCCGACGGCCTGCCACTGCGCGACGAGGTCGGCCGTGCGCAGCGTCGCGGCTTCGAGCAGCGCGAGGTATGGATCGTCCGCGTCGCGGCAATCCGGATAGAAGCGGTCGATCACGTGATCGGCGAGCTGGCGCAGCAGGTCGGGGCGATCGTTCGAGAAGAAGTGCTCGAAGTGGCCGAAGCGCACGAAGCTTTCCGACACGCGCGTGACGACGGCCGACGTCTCGATCTCCTCGCGCACCACCGGCTGGTCGGAGCCGATCACCGTCAGCGCGCGCGTGGTCGGGATGCCGAGGTGATGCATCGCTTCCGAGCACAGGAATTCGCGGATCGACGAGCGCAGCACCGCGCGGCCGTCGCCCATCCGCGAGTACGGCGTGCGGCCGCTGCCTTTCAGTTGCAGTTCGTAGCGGCGGCCATCGGTGCCGGTGCGCTCGCCGATCGTCAGCGCGCGGCCGTCGCCGAGCTGGCCGGCCCACACGCCGAACTGGTGGCCGGAATATACCGATGCGTACGGCATCGCGGTTGCGGGCCAGTCGCGCGTCGGGTTGCCGGCGAACAGTTCGGCAAAGCCGGGCTGCGCGGCGAGCGACGCCGGCAGGTCGAGCAGTTGCGCGACTTCGTCGGAAAAGCCGACGACGTACGGCGCGGCAAGCGGCGCGGCCGGCAGCCGCGTATGAAACGCGTCGCCGAGCTGGACGAACGCGCCTTCGGCGGGTGCGCCGAGCGTGGCGGCGAGGTCGGGCAAGGTGTCAGCCGGATCGGCTGCGCTTCGGGAAAACGACATGTTGAGCGCCTCTGGGTAAGCCGATATTGTAAGGCGGCGCCGCGCCGCCCGCATGGCGGCCCGCGCACCGTGCGCCGCGCCCGTCCGGGCCGCTGACGGGCGCGCGCCGGTTCGAGGCTGGTCACCGATTCGCGTCCTTCCGGGAGAACAAGACGATGGGTAAGCCGTTGCTGGGCCAGATGATGGACATGCCGTTGCTGGTGTCCTCGCTGATCGCGCATGCCGCGCGTCACGCGGGCGACACCGAGATCGTGTCGAAGCGCATCGAGGGCGATGTGCATCGCTACACGTACCGCGATTGCGAACACCGCGCGAAGCGGCTCGCTCAGGCACTCGCGCGGCTCGGCGTCGAAACCGGCGACCGCGTCGGCACGCTGGCGTGGAACGGCTACCGGCATCTGGAAGCGTATTACGGGATCGGCGGGATGGGCGCCGTATGCCACACGATCAACCCGCGCCTCTTCCCCGAGCAGATCGCGTACATCGTCAATCACGCGGAAGACCGCTACGTGCTGTTCGACATCAATTTCGCGCCGCTGGTCGACGCGATCGCGCCGCAATGCCCGCACGTGAAGGGCTGGGTCGCGATGACGGACGCCGCGCACCTGCCGTCCTGCGCAACGCCGTTGCTCTGCTACGAAACGCTCGTCGAAGCGGAGGACGGCCGCTACGACTGGCCGCGCCTCGACGAGCAGCAGGCGTCGGGGCTCTGCTACACGTCGGGCACGACCGGCAATCCGAAAGGCGTGCTGTATTCGCACCGCTCGACGGTGCTGCACGCGTACGGCGCCGCGCTGCCCGACGCGATGAACCTGTCCGCGATGGATGCGGTGCTGCCCGTCGTGCCGATGTTCCACGTCAATGCGTGGGGGCTGCCGTACGCGGTGCCGCTCACCGGCGGCAAGCTGGTGCTGCCCGGCAAGGATCTCGACGGGAAATCGCTGTACGAGCTGATGGAAGCCGAGCGGGTGACGTTCTCCGCGGGCGTGCCGACCGTGTGGCTCGGCCTGCTGAACTACATGCGCGAAGCCGGCGTGCGCTTCTCGACGCTGAACCGCACGGTGATCGGCGGCTCCGCGTGCCCGCCCGCGATGCTGCGCACGTTCGAGGACGAATACGGCGTGCGCGTGATTCATGCGTGGGGGATGACCGAACTGTCGCCGCTCGGCACGCTCGCGAAGCTCAACTGGGCGCAGTCGCAGCGTCCGCTCGACGCGCAGCGCCGGCTGCTCGAGAAACAGGGGCGCGTGATCTGCGGCGTCGACATGCGCATCGTCGGCGAGGACGGCCATGAATTGCCGTGGGACGGCGTCGCGTTCGGCGAACTGCAGGTGCGCGGGCCGTGGGTGATCGACCACTACTTCCGCGGCGACACGTCGCCGCTGTCGGACGGCTGGTTCCCGACCGGCGACGTCGCGACGATCGACCCCGACGGCTTCCTGCAGATCACCGACCGCAGCAAGGACGTGATCAAGTCGGGCGGCGAGTGGATCAGCTCGATCGACATCGAGAACGTCGCGATCGCGCACCCGGGCGTGGCCGAAGCCGCGTGCATCGCATGCGCGCACCCGAAATGGACCGAGCGTCCGCTGCTCGTCGTGGTGCCGCGCGAAGGCGCGAACCTGAGCCGCGACGCGCTGCTCGCGTTCTACGAAGGCAAGGTCGCGAAATGGTGGATCCCCGACGACGTCGTGTTCGTCGAATCGCTGCCGCACACCGCGACCGGCAAGCTGCAGAAGCTGAAGCTGCGCGAGACATTCCGCGACTACGTGTTGCCGACGGCGGTTTGCGAGCCATAAGGCCAGGCAGGCCCGGGCCGGCGACGGCCCGCGATCCGGTCGCCCGATCCGCCCCCCGATCGGGATACAAATTCAAATTGAACGACCGTGCTTTTTCGTTGTATGCTGCCTCCGTTCGATCCGGACATGCGGCTGTTCGACCGCGCACAATGAAGCGCAGCCACCCCGGCGCGCGATGCATGGAGGCAGGCAGATGGCAGTGGATTACTCGACTCGCGACGGCGTGGCCGTCCTTACGCTCAACAATCCGCCCGTCAACGGGCTCGGCCTGTCGACCCGCCAGGGCGTCATGGACGCGCTCGATCGCGCCGCGCAGGACCCGTCGGTCACGGCCATCGTGCTGACCGGCGCGGGCCGCGCGTTCTCGGGCGGCGCCGACATCACCGAATTCAATACGCCGAAGGCGCTGCAGGAGCCGACGCTGCACACCGTGATCCGAGCGGTGGAGGCGAGCGCGAAGCCCGTCGTCGCGGCGCTGCACAGCGTCGTGATGGGCGGCGGCCTCGAGCTCGCGCTCGGCGCGCACTACCGCGTCGCGGCGCCCGGCGCGCAGGTCGCGCTGCCCGAAGTGAAGCTCGGCCTGCTGCCGGGCGCGGGCGGCACGCAGCGCCTGCCGCGCGCGGTCGGGCTCGAAACCGCGCTGAACATGATCGTGTCGGGCGCGCCCGTGCCGTCCGAGCAGCTCGCGAAGAGCGGGCTGTTCGACGAGATGGCCGACGGCGACCTGCTCGACGCGGCCGTCGCGTTCGCGCGCAAGGTCGGTGCGCAGAAGGGGCCGCATCCGCGCGTGCGCGACCGCAAGATCGTCCACGAGAACGCCGCGGGTTTCATCCAGTTCGCGCGCAATTCCGCGCGTGCCGCCGCGCCGAACTTCCCCGCGCCGCACAAGTGCATCGACGCGATCGAGGCCGGCGTGCTGAACGGGTTCGACAAGGGTAGCGTCGCCGAGCGCGAGGGTTTCGTCGCGCTGATGATGACGCCGGAAAGCCGCGCGCTGCGCCATGCGTTCTTCGGCGAGCGTGCGGCGAGCAAGATTCCCGACGTGCCGGCCGATACGCCGCTGCGCGAGATCCGCCGCGTCGGCGTGATCGGCGCGGGCACGATGGGCGGCGGGATCGCGATGAACTTCGTCAACGCGGGCCTGCCCGTCACGCTGCTCGAGACCAAGCAGGAAGCGCTCGAGCGCGGCGTCGCGACGATCCGCAAGAACTACGACGCGCAGGTGAAGAAGGGCAAGCTCACGCAGGAGAAGCTCGACGCGCGCATGGCGCTGATCGCGCCGACGCTGTCCTACGACGACTTGAAGGATGCGGACCTGATCGTCGAGGCCGTGTTCGAGGAACTCGGCGTGAAGGAGCAGGTGTTCAGGAAGCTCGACGAAGTCGCGAAGCCGGGCGCGATCCTCGCGTCGAACACGTCGACGCTCGACGTCGACAGGATCGCGGCGTTCACGAAGCGTCCGCAGGACGTCGTCGGCATGCACTTCTTCAGCCCGGCGAACGTGATGAAGCTGCTCGAGGTCGTGCGCGGCGCGCAGACCGCGAAGGACGTGCTCGCGACCGTGATGGCCGTCGCGAAGAAGATCCGCAAGACGGCGGTCGTGTCGGGCGTGTGCGACGGCTTCATCGGCAACCGGATGATCGAGCAGTACATCCGCCAGGCGCTCTTCATGCTCGAGGAAGGCGCGCTGCCCGCGCAGGTGGATCGCGCGATCGAGAAGTTCGGTTTCGCGATGGGGCCGTTCCGGATGAGCGACCTCGCCGGCAACGACATCGGCTGGGCGATCCGCAAGCGTCGTTACGTCGAGAAGCCCGATCTGCAGTACTCGAAGATCGCCGACCGCCTGTGCGAGCAGGGCCGCTTCGGCCAGAAGACGGGCGCCGGCTGGTACGACTACGTGCCGGGCGATCGCAAGGCGAAGCCGTCGTCGCTGGTCGACGAGATGGTCGTCGCGTATTCGAAGGAGCGCGGCGTCGAGCGGCGCAAGATCGGCGACGACGAGATCGTCGAGCGGTTGGTGTTCGCACTCGTCAACGAGGGCGCGAAGATCCTCGAAGAGAAGATCGCATCGAAGGCGTCCGACATCGACATGGTCTACCTGACCGGCTATGGCTTCCCGCTGTGGCGCGGCGGCCCGATGCTGTACGCGGACACGGTCGGCCTCTACAACGTCGAGCGCGCGATTCGCCGCTACGCGGCCGCGCCGAACGGCGACGCGTGGCAGCTCGCGCCGTCGATCGTGGAGCTTGCGAAGGCCGGCCGCGGGTTCAACGGCTGACGATATCGCACGACGGCGCGACCGATTCCCCAGGAGAAACGCAATGAAACGCACCGACGACGTACTGCTCGTGATCGACGTGCAATACGACTTCATGCCGGGCGGCGCGCTCGCGGTGCCGGACGGCGACGCGGTCGTGCCGGTGATCAACGCGCTTGCGCGACGCTTCGACCAGGTCGTGCTGACGCAGGACTGGCACCCGCGCGAGCACGTGTCGTTCGCGGCGAACCACGCGGGTCGCGAGCCGTTCTCGACGCTCGCGCTGCCGTACGGCGAGCAGGTGCTGTGGCCCGTACACTGCGTGCAGGACACCGACGGCGCGGCGCTGCATCGCGACCTCGACATCCCGCAGGCGCGGCTCGTGATCCGCAAGGGCGGCGACGCGCAGATCGACAGCTATTCCGCGTTCGTCGAGGCCGACCGCACGACCCGCACGGGGCTCGCGGGTTATCTGCGCGAACTCGGCGCGAAGCGCGTGTGGTGCTGCGGGCTCGCGACCGACTATTGCGTCGCGTGGTCGGCGCTCGATGCGCGCGCGGCCGGTTTCGAAGCCGCGGTGATCAACGATGCGTGCCGCGCGATCGACCTGAACGGGTCGCTCGCGCACGCATGGCAGCAGATGCAGGCAGCGGGCGTCGCACATGTGACGTCCGCGGGCGCGCGCCCGGCGGCGTAGCGCATTCCCCATCCGAATCAGGACATGAAGCAGGACCGAAGGAGACTCGCATGACCGAAGCCGTAATCGTATCGACCGCACGCACGCCGCTCGCGAAATCCTGGCGCGGCGCCTTCAACATGACGCACGGCGCGACGCTCGGCGGCCACGTGGTCGCGGCCGCGCTCGAACGCGCGAAGCTCGACCCCGCGCGCGTCGAGGACGTGATCATGGGCTGCGCGAACCCCGAAGGCGCGACCGGCGCGAACATCGCGCGGCAGATCGCGCTGCGCGCGGGGCTGCCGGTGACCGTGCCGGGGATGACGGTGAACCGTTTCTGCTCGTCGGGGCTGCAGACCATCGCGCTGGCCGCGCAGCGGATCATCGCGGGCGAAGGCGACGTGTATGTCGCGGGCGGCGTCGAATCGATCTCGTGCGTGCAGAACGAGATGAACCGGCACATGGTCCAGGAGGGCTGGCTGGTCGAGCACAAGCCCGAGATCTACTGGAACATGCTGCAGACGGCCGAGAACGTCGCGAAGCGCTACGGAATCTCGAAGGAGCGGCAGGACGAGTACGGCGTGCAGTCGCAGCTGCGGGCCGCGGCCGCCCAGGAAGCCGGTCTCTTCCGCGACGAGATCGTGCCGATCACCGTGCTCGCGGGTATCGCCGACAAGGCGACGGGCCGCCTGTTCACGAAGGAAGTGACCGTATCGGCCGACGAAGGCATCCGTCCCGACACGACGCTCGAAGGGGTGTCGAAAATTCGTTCGGCCGTGCCGGGCGGCGTGATCACCGCCGGCAATGCGAGCCAGTTCTCGGATGGCGCGTCGGCGTGCGTCGTGATGAGCGCCGATGTGGCGCAGCGCGAAGGGCTGCAGCCGCTGGGCGTGTTCCGCGGCTTCGCGGTGGCCGGCTGCGAGCCGGACGAGATGGGCATCGGCCCCGTGTTCGCGGTGCCCAAGCTGCTGAAGCAGACGGGGCTGAAGGTCGACGACATCGGCCTGTGGGAACTGAACGAGGCGTTCGCGGTGCAGGTGCTGTACTGCCGCGACACGCTCGGGATTCCCGAGGATCGCCTGAACGTGAACGGCGGCGCGATCGCCGTCGGCCATCCGTACGGCGTGTCGGGCGCCCGCCTGACGGGCCATGCGCTGATCGAAGGCAAGCGCCGCGGCGTGAAATACGTGGTCGTCACGATGTGCATCGGCGGCGGGCAGGGCGCGGCCGGCCTGTTCGAAATCATCTGATTTTTGGCTGGTGGCGGCCGCGGTTTCGCTTCGGCGAGGCCGGCGGCCGCGATGCGACGCGAATCGGCGCGGCAGGATTGCCATTCGAAACGACCGGGAGGCAAAAAGCGTGCTCCCGGCAATGCCGTTTCCCCTTACTTGTCAAACGAATTGCCCCACCTATACTTGCTCTGACATTTGCCTTTCGGCACGATGGGCCGGATCGTACGTCGCGCGATACGTGCCGCGAAGGTTGAACCAACGCAGCAGACCGACCGGGGACCGAATGAGTACGACCTATGCAGCCGGGGAACCGCCGCGCGTCGTCAGCGCGGCCGCGAGGCTCTACGCGAAATGCCTGCTGGTCGGATTCGCGTTGCTGCCTGCCTATCTGATCGCCTATCTGTGGTTCTTCAGCGACCCGCACGTCGTGTTCGAGAGCCACGCGTTCCATGAAATCGCGATTGCGGCGGCGACCCTCGAGGGCGCGTTCGTCACCTACGTGACGTGGGTGTGCTACCGGTCGTCCGGCGAGCCGCTGCTGCGCTGGCTGACGCTCGGCTTTCTCGGCTTCGCGATGATCTATTCGCTGCACGGTGCGTTTACCGGGATGGCGCACCACAATATCTGGCTGTTCCTGCTGTACGGGCCCGCGTCGCGGCTCGTGATGTCGATCCTGCTGCTCACGGGCCTGATGTCCTATTCGCGTCCGCCCGATCGCATCGAGAAGCGCACGAGCGTGCGGACATGGCTGCCGTGGATCGTGTTCTTCGTGATCGTCAACGTGGCCGTTGCGTACATCGCGTATTCGCCGGTCGCGGGCGCGCTGGGCACGCGGCTGTCGATGGAGGGCGGCGCGCTCGTGTTCTCGCTGCTGAACGTCGGCGTGCTGCTCGCGCGGCGGATCCGCTCGCCGCTGATGGTGATCTACGGCGTGTCGATCATGGCGTTCGCGCTGTCGTCGCTCGCATTCATTCTCGGCAAGCCGTGGAATCACATGTGGTGGCTCGCGCACGCGATCTTCGCGGGCGGCTTCTTCCTGCTCAGCTACGGCGTCGTGCAGGCGCTGCAGACGACGCGCTCGTTCTCGGCGATCTACAGCCAGGAAGACCTGATGAGCCGGCTGTCGGAATCGATGGCGCGCGCCGAGAGCGCGCTGCAGGAACTGCGGCGCACGAACCAGAAGCTCGAGTACATGGCCGCGACCGATCCGATGACGGGCGCATCGAACCGCCGGCAGTTCATCGCGCAGGTCGAGCGCGAGATGGTGCGGGCCGAGCGCGACGGCACGCCGTTTTGCCTGCTCGCGCTCGATCTCGACAATTTCAAGAACATCAACGATGCGTACGGGCACCAGATCGGCGACGAGGTGCTGCGCGGCGTCGTACGCCAGTGCCTCGAGGCGATCCGCCCGGCGGGCGGGCTCGCGCGAGTCGGCGGCGAGGAGTTCATGGCGCTGCTGCCGGAGATGCCGCTCGAGGGCGCGCGAATGACGGCCGAGCGCGTGCGCTCGTCGATCGCGAGTTCGCCGTTCGGGCTGGACTTCAAGCGCGTGCAGGTGACGGTCAGCGTCGGCGTCGCGCAATACGGGGTCGACGGCAGTACGGTCGATGCGCTGCTGCGGGTGGTCGACGAGCGGCTGTACCAGGCGAAGCGGGAAGGGCGGAACCGGGTCGTGTCGCGGTGACGCGGGTTCGAGCGGCACGCCGGCGTCGTTGAGCGAGTGCGGTGCGTTCGGCAACGCGGTTGTGCCGAAGCGATGATCGATGCAGCCCCTGCCGAAGCCCTGGGGGCGGGAACACCCCGGAGCTTCGGCATGCTCGGTTGGCGCGCGATGGGCAATGCGCTAGCGCGATGCCACGACCGCTGCGTTTTTCGGCTGCACCTCCTGCATCCGCTGCGACGCCTGCCACCAGTACTTGCCCGCGCGCTGCTGCGGATCGCGGATCGCGAGATACGTCGTACTCCAGAGCTGCGCCGCGTTGGCTTCGGTCGCGTCGGCGCTGCGCGTGCCGAACGCATCGGTCCGGTACTGGCCGTTCACGTAGGACCACGTCCACATCTCCGACGTGCGCATGTCGCGCCCGTTCGAGATCACTTGCCAGATCGTCTGCCGCGCCTGCGCGAGCAACGTGCGTGTCGCGGCCGACAGGTCCTGGCGCGCGAGCTGGCGGTCGAGCCCGGCCACCCACATCGCCTGCTGCCACGACCAGATCACCGTGCCGTGATACGCGGAGCTCGTGAACTTCGGCCACAGCGACTGGTTCGCATACGCCGGGTTCGCGATCAGCATGCCGGCATCGGTCACGAGCCCGGTCGGGAACGGCCGCGTGACGTCGGTTACGATCCGCTGGAGTTCGTCGTCCGGCGGCGTGCCGAACAGCAGTGCGAAGCCGCCGTCGGAATTCATCACCGGAACCGGGTTGCCCTGCTGATCGAGCGACAGCGCGTAGAACGACAACGGTGCGCTCGGCGCGGCGCCGGCCGGCACGCCGGCGGACGGCGCATAGGCCGACACGTCGGTGGCTGCCTGCGCGGCCGGCACGCTGACCTGGAACAGCGGCGGCGCCTGCATTTCCCACGTGGCGGCCTGGTTCGCCGTGTTGGCGAGCGTCGCGCGCTGCGCGGCATCCAGGTACGGATCGAGCAGGCCGCGCGCGAGGAACGCATTCGCCGCGCGCAACGCGGCGGGCACGAGCACCGCGTTCACGTCGTACGGGTAGACGCCGCCGCCCAGCCCGTCGGTGCTGTCGCGCCAGTTGCCGACGATCTCGCCGGATCGCAGGTGGATCAGGTTCGCGACCGACGGCTGCTGCGCGAACGGCTGCGCGGTCGTCGCGACGTGCAGCAGGTTGACGACCAGGCGGCTGCCGTTGGTCTGCCCGTCGCTGCCGCGCTGCGCCAGATAGGCGGCCGCGCGGGCCTGGCCGCGCGTATCGTCGATCAGCCACGCGGCCGCGATCGGCGCGAGCAGGTAGTCGCTGTCGATCATCTTGTAGTCGTAGGTCGGCGTCGGATCGTTCGGCCGTCCGTTCTTCTGGTTGTCGACCAGCGCGAATTCGCCGATGCCTTCCTCGTGCGCGACCTTGCCGTCGGCCGACAGGCGGCCCAGCACCGACGACAGCCCGGCCTCGATCGCCGCGGGTTCGAGCACGGGCATCAGCATGCGGACCGAGATCAGCGTGTCGCGGCCGAAGTACGTGTCGTACTGCCACGAGCCGGCCAGCAGCTTGTCGTGGAAGCTCAGGAATTCGAGCACGTTCTGGCTGACCGGATCGGGGTTCACGGACGGCGCGAGCAAATCGGCGCGCGTGATCGGCGACAGCGGCGTCTCACCCGACAGCGCGTCGACATGCAGCTTCAGCGTGTGCGCGCCCGCCGGTGCTCGCAGCACGAGCTTGCCGCCCGCCGCCGGCGCGATGCTGCCGCCGTCGCGCAGCGTGATGCGCAGCGCATAGCCGGGCGCGCCGTCGATCCGGTCGCGTTGCCATTGCGCTGCGCTGCCCTGGGTCGTCGGCGCCGTGACGATCTGCTGCGGAATCGTTGCGCCGCCGTTGAAGTCGCGCAGGAAGCGCACGTTGCTGAGCACGCCCTGGCGGATCGTCAGCGTGTCGGTGTCCACCGACACGTCGGCGCCGATCCCGTACAGCGGGCGGCCGTGCGTGTCGGGGGCCGATAGCGCGGACGGCGGCGTGTCGAGACTCCAGTTCACCGGCTGCGCGGTGTCGTCGAACCACAGCCCCGTGCCGCTGTTGCCGGCGGGGAAGACCACGAGCAGGCGCGGTTTCGTCGACGAGCGCGCCAGCAGGTGCGCGGCGACCTTGTCCTGCCGGTAGAACGCATTGATCTGGCCGCCGGTGTCCATGCGGAACGACAGCGCGGCGTTGTGCGACGGTGCGTCGCTCGACCGGTCGTCGTCGTCGTTGCAGGCCGCGAGCAGGCCGGCGCAGACGAACCCGAGACACAGCGACTTCGCAAGGCGATGCATGTTGATATCCCTCCTGGTGACTGGCGATTTTTATCGGAATGGTCGAGTGAACGGATCTTCTGTCCGTTTCGTTCAGAGCTGCGGGCATTCGGGGCGAATGCCTGGAATTAATCGAGATGCGGTGCTTCTGCGACAAGCGAATTGCGCGGCAAATAAGCGAATTACCGATCAGTGCCGAAAACGGAAATGGCAAAGGGCGTCGCCCCGGCGCGGCATGGGAAAAGGCTCAGGGGTAGCCTTCGCGCGAGCGAATGGCGACTCGTGTGCGGCGGGAGGAAATGAAGCGTAAGCCGTCGTAGGGGATTCTAAATTTACGGGAAAGTCGAAGTCAATAATGTTTTAGCGGTTTTCCGGTATTCGATTGAAAAGGCGATCGCAATTATTACTCGTTGAGTCGGTAAAATATGCGATTTAATGAAAATGAATAATGGAATGCGGATATGCGGTAGTGAAACAATTGGCAATGACGTTTCAATCCGGCGATTGATGCCGAACAGGAATTGAATCGTCGCGGTTGTGCCGGCTGTTGTCGGGCAATGCCGGAATGCGCGGAAACGGAGCGCGCGACGCATGAGCAATCCGCGTTCCTGCGATGCAGCGGAAGAGGTGCGCCGTTCTGGCTCCAAAGCGCGATCCGGATAACAGACCCCGTGATCGGTACTGGTTCGGCCGCGAACCGTGCGATCGTTCCATCGGAGCCGTCAAGTTTGGCAGGCTTGGTGCCTGCCGCCGTTTGCGCGGATCGCGCCGTCGAGTGCCGACGCGGTGAAAAAGTGCGTATCGTCTCCGGCAAGGTCGGACGACAGCCGATTCGATACGCGCTTTTTCCCCGATCGCCCGCTATCGCGTGCAAGCGAAGCAGACAGACGACGGGCCGGGCGTCGCCCGGCCGGCCGCGATGCGAGCCGCGCCCGCATCGTGAACCCCAACGAACAGGAGCAACCGAAGTGATCCGGCATATCGTGATGTGGAAGGCGTCCAGGCAATCTCGGACCTGATCGGACGCTGACCGAGAGATCAGCTCCAGTCTTACGCAATACAAGTGATCGGTTGTTCTGAAAACAATGATGCCTGTCTGCGTTTTGTCGGCCTCGGACAATTGCCTATGGTGTGCGGTGCACTCGGTCCGTGGTCCGAAGCAGATCGTGCGAGATGCCCTGCACAGCGTCCCGCGCGCTACGCATCACACCGATGAGCGTAGCCGAGGCGGCACCACACCATTCACCATAGCCGACCAGCCACAAGCGCTGCTCGCCTGTCGCGTGCGTTCCGTGTGTCCTTGGCAATCCATCGGCGCCACAGATCTGTAGCGGGTCAAGGTGTTTGAGTGCGGGGCGAAACCCAGTACACCAGATCACTACATCGACGCAGGAATGCGTGCCGTCGCTCCATACGACGCCGTCTGTATCGAAGTGGCTGAATGGACGCGTTGCGTGCAAGATGCCTCGCGCGCGCGCCTCTCGTACAGGGGGCACCATGACAATGTCGCCCAAGCCGCCTACTGGCGCCGTCATCGCGTGCCCATCGCGCAGAGCCTGCCATTTGGCGGTCGCGCGTTCGAACAAGACCCGGCCATCTACGTCGTCGGGAAGAAAAACGGGTTCCTGCAACGTCACCCACGTAGCGTTACAGACGGCCGATACCTCCGCCAGAATCTGCGCACCCGAGTTGCCGCCGCCTATCACCAGCACGTCTTTTCCGTGTAGATCGTCTGGATTGCGATACTGCGCCGAATGCATCTGGCGACCACGAAAGATCTCGCGTCCAGGGTAGTCAGGGACATAGGGTGCGCTCCAGGTGCCGGTCGCACTCACGACCGCCTTGGCCAACCATTTTCCCCGATCGGTGGTGACTAGCAGGCCATGCTGGACGCGTGAAACGTGTTCGACATGAACGGGGCGCCGGACAGGGAAGTCATAACGATTCTCATATCGCGCCAGATAGTCGATAACCTCGTTGCGTGACGGGTACTTATCGCGTGATACGGGCATCCGCCAGCCTGGCAGCGAACTCCATTGCGCCGGCGAAAACAGGTGGAGTGAATCCCAGCCATGTCGCCAGGCACCCCCGGGGGTACTCTGGTCATCCAGCACGAGATAGTCGAGTCCCGCACGGCGCAGGAAGTAGGCGGTGGCAAGCCCGGCCTGGCCACCTCCGATGACGACTACATCGATGTCTGTAGGCATGCGCTGTCGTCCCATCTCCTGTTCGAATTCTGGCGGTGACACGGCCCATTGGGCCTGGAGGCGCTGATCGGCGCACTAGGTGGCCGCCCGTGACGTGATCACGTGCTCGAGGCCGGCCGCCCCGACCGGTGCCTCGGCGAGCCACGGGATCAGTGCGGTCCGCTGCGCCAGCTCGTCCGCCACACGGCGGATGAACGGTACCTCATAAGCGCTTCGCTGACACAGCATGGGATCGGTCGTGCCGCTCGCCAGCAGCGACTGGTTGATGACCCATGCATACGGCGTGATTCCGGCGCGCGCCAGGTCGGCGCACAGGCGTTCCGCTTCGTGAACCGGAGTCGCTTCCGGCAACGTGACGATGAGGATCCGGCTGTAATCCGGATCGCGCAGGCGCGGCAGCAGTTGACGGACCGACTCCGGCATGTCGCCCTGTGTGCGCATCACTTCACGGTGATAGGCCTCCGCTGCATCAAGCAGCAGAATGGTGTGCCCGGTCGGCGCCGTGTCCAGCACCACAAAGCCGGACTTGCCTTGATCGACCGTGCGGGCGAAGGCCCTGAAGACGGCAATTTCTTCGGTGCAGGGCGAGCGCAAATCTTCTTCGAGCATCGCCCGGCCGCTCGCATCGAGGTGTGATGACGCTTTGGTCAGCACTTCTTCGGTGTACTGCTGCACTTCCCGCGCCGGGTCGATGCGTGTGACGCTCAGGCCAGGTACGACGCCATCGACGGTGGCGGCCACATGCGAGGCGGGGTCGGTGGTCGAGAGGATCACCTCGTGTCCGCGCCCGGCGAGCGCGACGGCGATTGCAGCTGCCACCGTGGTCTTGCCTACGCCGCCTTTCCCCATCGTCATGATCACACCGTGGCCCGCGGCCGACAGTTCGTCGACGAGGCGGCCGAGACCCGGTGGCAAGGCGGTTTCGGGGACCCGGCGCTCGGTCGGCATGCGCACGCGCTCAGGGTGCGCCATGTCGCGCAGCGCGTCCAGGCCGACCGTGCCGCGCGGCAGAAAAGGAATGCGTATCTGCGGCAAGCCGGTCAGTTCGCGCGGCATGTCGGCCAGCGCCTGTTGCGCGCGCCGCGCCATCGCGGTCGCAATTGCGTCGTCATGCCCGTCCGAGGCAAAGAGGCCATTGATCGCCAGCACCTGATTGCGAATCCCGAGTTCAGCCAGTTCGTGCCGCGTGCGGTTTGCTTCGCGCAGCGCGGCGACTTCGGGTCGGCTCACCAGAACGACGGTTGTTTCCGCTGCGCTCGAAAGGCGTTCCACGGTCGCCGTGTACAGCGCCTTCTGCTTTTCCAGGCCGGCTAACGGACCGAGGCACGAGGCGCCTCCCGTCGACGACGAGATGAACGCGTTCCACGCCGAAGGCAACGTCAAGAGCCGCAGCGTGTGCCCGGTCGGTGCCGTATCGAAAATCACGTGACCGAAATCCGCCGTCGCAGCCGGGTCGCCGAGCAGCTTGGAGAATTCATCGAAGGCCGCTATTTCGACGGTGCAGGCGCCGGAAAACTGCTCTTCCATGTTGCGGATGGCAGCTGCAGGCAAGACACCGCGATACGGTGCGACCATGCGTTCCCGGTAGGCTTGGGCAGCCGCTTCCGGGTCGATGTTCAACGCGAACAGGCCGGGCGCGCCGGGCACCGCCGTCGGCAACTGACCCAAGCCGACGCCGAGTACTTCGTCGAGATTGGAGGCGGGGTCCGTGCTGACGATCAGAACCCGCTTGCCGGCATCCGCCATGGCGAGGCCGGTGGCACAGGAAAGCGATGTCTTGCCGACACCGCCTTTCCCGGTGAAGAATAGATATCGGCTTTGCAATCCGAGCAGTAAGGGCAGCGAGGGCATGGACATGGGCCTCCCTAGCAGCAGCCGGAGCCTGGCGAACAGCTGCCGACCTTGATATGCGGTTTTTCCGCCGTCGTCAGCGCAAAGCCGAGTTTCTGCGCGAGTTGCTGGCGGGAGGGATACATCCCCGTCGACACGATATCGCCATCGATCACGAGGATCGGCAGTCGCTCGATACCGGCCTCCATTTCCTTGACCACCGCGGCGTTGGCCGCGAACGCTTGCGGCGCCTGACCGAGGTTGTAACGAGCCACGGTCACGCCGTGCGCCTCGACCCACTTCAGATCCGCAGCGAATTGCGCCAGCACGGGGTCCACATCCACACCGCAAACGCCCGTCGAGCAACACATCGCGGGATCGAACACTTCGAGTTTCTTCATGGCAGCCGCCTCAGAGCAATCGGAATTCAGCGCTTTCCACATGCACGGATGCGTCTGCGGGCACAGGTGGGTGAATTCACGCCGACCGCGGATCGCCCTGCGAATGTGGTTTCGCTCGATGCGCATAAATTCGCACCGCGCAAAAATGTGCGGGCGGATTCATCGTTCGAACTAAGGTAAGGCGCGCGGAGCGATCGCGTTTGCGCTAGCGCAATGGAGGCGTCAATAAGGCGGCTACACAGACCGGATTATCGTTGCCTGCAGTGGGACGGTGGAGGGGCGGCAAATTTCCTGAGGGTCGGACTTCATATTCTCCAGGATGAGGTCGATCACCTAACTTGATGTTTTCCGGAGGAACCCGCCACTCTGCGGCACCGAGATCGATTTCTTCTCAACGCGCTCGGCAGAGTTCGATCGTTCTGGGAAACAGCATCGTCAGCATTGAATCGCAATTGTGGTTCTCCTGCTCTTGTAGTGCGGGAGTTGCTGAAAGAGTGCCTGCAGTTACTCGCGACTTAACGGCCGAGCGGTCTCCGTTGGCGGCTTGAGAACGGATCAGCGTAAAACGGAAGCAGGATTCCTGCTGGCTATGGCGGCGGGACGCATGCGACTAGCGAGTAGGGACCGTGAAGAACTCTGCAACCGTCTAAAAGCGATAGCGCTACCAGGATATTTGCAAGACTTGGTACAAGAGGTTGAGTCCGGGGGGAGTGCCGGCTGACGAGTCTACGAACGATTCTCCTGAAAAGACGCGCGGTGGATTAAAAAGGACGCTGCGATATACCATCCAGTGATTCGGCTGGAATCCGTAATCCAGACCGCTTTGAGAACTTCCGAGTCTAGAAAGGACAGATCGTTTATCGATGGAGCCTTTTCAAAATCACCTTGTGTTGCTCACATGCGCGTCGTCATTGCAAGGAGTTCGCAACTGAATGGAGGCGCGAGGACAGGTGTAATCTGCGGCCACGTGAGCCCGCGCAATTGCGGTCACGATGCCAGATGTTCGTTGATAGCATCAAGAAGACCGTCAAGAATCGTCACGGTGCCTATATCGTGCCGAGCGGAATTTGGTATGATCTTTGGCGCTATCTAGCTAAATTCCGCAATCACCTCTTTGATCGAATGCGGTCTTTTTGTGAAAGCATTATTTAATATTTTTGTTTATTATTTGTAATTTTTAGTTGTAACACAGCATATACGCAGTCCCGGCGTTCCGGTCGGACGCGTTCCCGAAGGAACCGAACCCGTGGCATCTCCATCCGATCGGGTTGATTGGAAACTTCGCCCAAAAAAGCGAAGAGGGTTGTGGCGATTGCGCCGCTCGCTTCAAGAAGATATCTAAAATTATTCTGAATCACGAGGGCGGAATTGTGAACAACAAAAACGATAAAGGTGGACTCGCAAATAGCGGGATAGCTTGGCCGACGTGGCAGAAATATGCCAAGGAAGACCTTGGGGTTGAGCCAGCCGTCGAAAATCTAAAAGCGCTTGCCGAGAGTCAAGCAGAGGTAATTTATTTAAAGAGATTCTGGGAGCCAAAAGGATTTTGCCAATTCCGTGACGACCGCATTGCTCTTATGACATACGATTGGACGATTACATCTGGCGGCGCCGTGAAGCAAATTCAGAAAATGCTTAATTCAAAATACGGAGCCGGTGTGGGCGAAGATGGTGGCCTTGGCTCCAACACAATCAAAGCGATAAACGCGGTTCAAGATCAGGACCAGTTGCTCCAGGATATCGCGGAAATTCGCCGAAAATATTACAAGATGTTGGTCGACAATGATTCCAGTCAAGTCGTTTTCTTGAAGGGCTGGCTTGACCGTGTTAACGACTGCCTTCAGGTAAAATTATGAATAGATTGATGCGCATTTTTATTGGCCTGTGCCTTCTTATTGGATTCGAGGCGGCGATTGCGCAAGTGCCTCAAACTGAGGTGAGCCCACTTCTTGGCGAATGGCGGTATGTTTCTGCGCAACACGAAGGCAAGAAACCCTATTCCACTTTTGTCATTAAATTACACAAATCCTCAGGCAATCAAGTTGCAGGGAGCTATTGCTTTATCACCGAAGAAGGACGAAGAATTGATTGTGACCCAGAAGGGACCAGCAATTTGGATGGCACAATATCGCCTGACGGATTGCATGCTACGATCAACTTCTTCTCGTTCTTTGGTGCAAAAAATGGGGTCTCAGAGATTTCATTAAATAACGGAGAATTGCACTGGAAGGTCACAAAAAATCCAGATGGCGATTTTTTTTACGGCCCATTCGATGTTTTCCTAACCAAGGATGGAAAGGCATCCAAGAATAGGCAAGTGATTGCTAATCGAGCATACTTATACGCAGAGCCAGCCAGCAAAAATAAATCAAAGGCATACATAATAAAGGGGCGCGGTTGAACTATTGAATATTTCTGACGACCTTAAGTTTTGGAGGATCAGATATACCGCGAAAGACGGAAGGATTATAGAGCGCTGGATTGAATGCGGCACAGTTAACGCATGTCCATAGCCTGGAGCGAAGATGATCAATTTGATTCGGGTAGGCGACGACACCGACCACGGCGGCAAGGTCGAAACAGGGTCAATTTCGATGCGCTTCGATGGCCGCTATGTTGCCCGCAAGGGCGATCGTGTGTCATGTCCGCAGCATCCCGACGTGTCGCCCAACATCATTGAAGAGGGCGACTCATCGATGACGGATGGCGGCATCCCGATCGCGCGGCACGGCCACCGTGCTACGTGCGACTGCCACCTGATCTCAAGTCTCGTTTGATCCTGAGGAATGGGGGCGCCGTCCGTATCTGCCCGAAGTGTGATCACCGCGTATTGGAACACGTTCGATACGTACTGACGGAGCTAAATTGCTACGGAAGGCGAGCCCCGCTCTTCGACTCGGCGCGTCAAAGCAAGGACATCGTGGGCGGTAATGGAGCGCATGGGGCGGTTCCCGATGAACGGGTACGCATCGGTTTCTAGCATGCGCAGAATCTCGCCAAAATGTCGTTCGGTCCACGTCTTCCGCTTCTTCTCCAGCCACTCGTCGCTGACGGCTTGAAAAGTTGCTTTGCCTTCGTTGATACGCGCCGACAGCACTTCCTGTCGCGCATGCGACGGATGCAGTCCCTTCTTGACGAGTTCGCGGACATCGTCACGCGCCGCGCGAGCGGCTTGGAGGCTGACCGTTGGATATTCACCGATCGCGAAGAGATTCTCCTTCCCAGCAATTCGGTACTTATATCGCCAGAGCTTGGAGCCGGACGGCTTCACCAACAGATACAGTCCATTGCCGTCGGTAAGTTTGGTAGGCTTGTTGCCTGCCTTCGCTTGCCGGATCTTGACGTCGGTAACTGGGACGGTGAAAAAGCGGGTATCGTCATTGGAAGTTTGAAATGATACCCGCTTTGATACCCGCTTTTCCCCCCCAGGCTGGGCGCGATTTTCGGCGAACGGGAGCGAACGGTAAAAGGGCTGAGGGTGCCCGATTGGTATGGGTTCAAGGCCATTCGCCGAACCAACACGAACTGGAGCGAACGAAGTGATCAGACATATTGTCATGTGGAAGTTGAAGGAAACCGCGGAAGGCGCGACGCGCGCGCAGAACGCGCTGAAGCTGAAGGAAAAGCTCGAAGGCTGCCGCGATCTCGTGCCGGGTATCCTGCAGATCGACGTCGGCGTGGCGACGCCGGGCCTCGACGCGACCTCCGACATCGTGCTCGTGTCCGATTTCGCGGACAAGGCCGCGCTCGACGCCTACCAGGTGCACCCGGTTCACCTTGAAGTGAAGAAATTCGTCGTCGCGGTGGCCGAATCGCGCGAGTGCGTCGACTACGTCGTCGACAGCGCACGATGAGCGACGCGGCATCCCCGACGGACGGCCCGTCGATCGAAAGCCCGTTCGTCGACCTGCTCGGCGTGCAGCTCGTGTCCGCGAAGGACGGCGCGAGCGAGATCGTGCTGCCGCTCGAAGAGCGGCACATGAACACGTGGGGCATCGCGCACGGCGGCGTGACGATGACGCTCGCGGACATCGCGCTCGCGATGGCGGCGCGCAGCCTGACCGACGACGGCGTCGGCGTCGTCACGGTCGAGATGAAGGTGAACTTCATGCAGCCGGGGCGCGGCGAATTGCGCGCGTACGGGCGCGTGATGCATCGTTCGACGACGATGGCTTACTGCGAAGGCGAAGTGCGCGACAGCGACGGCAACTTCGTCGCGAAGGCGCTCGGTACGTTCAAGTACATGCGGCGGCTCGCGGTGGGCCGCGACATCAAGCGGCAACGCTCGCGCACGGCGCCGGACGCGCAGCCCGGCCCGAGCGACGCGTAAGCGCCCGGACGCACGGCCCTGCCTCTTCACAGGCAGGGCCGTTTTGTTTTGCGGTGCGAGATTGCGTGAAGGACGCGCTTCACAGGACACCGAAGGGCCGGTATTTCGACACGCGGCGCGCATGGCGCCGGCCTGACGCGGGCGTGGCATCATGTGACGCTTGTCCGTTCACGGCGCCGCGCAGGCGCCGTCCTCACCGATGCCGCTGAATCCGAAGATCGCCCAGGTGCTCGACATGATCGAGCGCGCGAAACGTCCGTCCTATCACCACCAGACGGCGCAGCAGGCGCGCGCCGCGTACGAGAAGAGCGCGCCGATCCTCGACGTCGCGCCGGCGCCGATGCATTCGGTCGAGGAATGCGTCGTGCCGACGCGCGACGGCCGCACGATCGGCGCGCGGCTGTACCTACCGGTCGAGCCGAGCCTCGCGGAGCCGCTGCCCGCGCTCGTCTACTACCACGGCGGCGGCTTCACGGTCGGCAGCGTCGACACGCACGATGCGCTGTGCCGGATGTTCGCGCACGACGCGCAATGCGCGGTGCTGTCGGTCGGCTACCGGCTCGCGCCCGAGCACCGGTTTCCGACCGCGGTGAACGATGCCGACGACACATTGCGCTGGCTGCATCGCGAGGCTGCCGCGTTCGGCATCGACGCCGCGCGGCTGGCGGTCGGCGGCGACAGCGCGGGCGGCACGCTCGCAACCGTCTGCGCGGTGCTCGCGCGCGACGCGGGCATTCGCCTGGCGCTTCAAATGCTGATCTATCCGGGCGTGACGGGCTACCAGGACACCGACTCGCACGCGCGGCTCGCGAACGGCTATCTGCTGTCGCAGGACACGATCCAGTGGTTCTTCACGCAGTACGTGCGCGATCCGGCCGACCGCGACGACTGGCGCTTCGCGCCGCTCGACGGCACGCGCGACGCGCCGTCGTTCGCGGGCGTTGCGCCGGCCTGGATCGCGACGGCCGAATACGATCCGCTGAGCGACGAGGGCGCCGCGTACGCGGACAAGCTGCGCGCGGCCGGCAACGCGGTTACGCTGGTCTGTTATCCGGGGATGATCCACGAATTCTTCAAGATGGGCGGCTACGTGCCCGAGGTGCGGGCTGCGCATGCCGATGCGGTCGCGGCGCTGAAGGCCGCATTCGACGAAGTTTGACGGGTGGGCGTTCGACGGCGCGCGCGCCGCATGGAGAGCTGCGATGACGGACGGCGTAGTGGAAACGGGCGACTGGACGGTACTGGGTGGCGACGCTGCGCGGATTCGCGACGCGGTATTCGTGCGCGAGCAGCAGATTCCGCCGGAATGGGAGCTCGACGACGACGATCCGCTATCGCTCCATGCGGTCGCGTACCGGATCGACGCGGCGACGGGAATACGCCGCGCGGTCGCGACGGGGAGGCTGCTGCCGTCCGGCACGATCGGCCGCGTCGCCGTGCTGGCCGACGCGCGCGGGCAGGGCGTCGGGTCGGCTGTGCTGAACGCGCTGCTCGATGGCGCACGGCGCCGCGGCGAAGCCGTCGTGCGGCTCTACGCGCAGGATTCGGCAGTGGCGTTCTATGTGCGGCACGGCTTCGCGGCGGTCGGCGAACCGTTCGTCGAAGCCGGCGTGCCGCACGTCGAGATGGCGCGCGCGCCGTAGCGCGGGGAATGCGCGTTCAGCGCGACCGCGTTGCGCCGACGTCGACGTCGAACGTGAATGCGCGCTCGAACGCACCCGGGCGGACGGTGCGGTGCGAACCGTCGTCGTCGCAGCGCTCCTTGATCTCGACCGTCAGTCGCACGCCTTCCTTCATCGTGACGCGCAGCGCGGTCGTGCCGCGCGTGCCGTACTCGGGCGTTTCGATGAACGCGGCCGACAGCGCGCGCTCGCGCTCGATCGGAATGCCCGTGTGCGGTAGCGCGTCGTCGTCCGCGACATGCGGGTCGCGCATCAGATCGATCAGTTCGTCGAGCGACGGGGTCGGATTGTCGGTGAGCAGCGTGCCGAGCTCCGCGCGCTTGCGCACCACTTTCGGCCAGGGCGTATCGAGCCGCGCATTCGACAGCGCATGCACGCCCGGCGCGATCGCGACGGGCGCGGCGACACTGCTTTCGCCGTCGGGCGCTCGGTTGCAGAACCACGCGAGTTCGCGCCGCTTCCAGTCGCCGACGAGCAGGTTGAAGCCGTTGTATACGGCCGCATGCTCGGCAAGCTGCCCGAGATAGTCGAGCGGCGCGACGGACGGGCCGCGGAGGAAATCGGACACGAGCTTGCCGCGGGTGGGCGCGCCCGCGCGGATGTCGAACGGCGCGCGGTAGTTCGTCAGTGCCGCGAAGCGGCCGTCGCGCGTTATGCCGAGCCACGTGCCGCCGGCTTCGAGGTCGCGGCCGGCCAGCACGCCCGGTACATCCTCCCACCAGGTGAGCGGCGCGCTCGTGCGGCGAAAGAACTCGTCGCGGTTGGCGGTGAGGGTAAAGACGGGACCGGCGGCGGCATCAGGCTGCCAGTCGAAGGCAATCAGACACATCGGGCGAATCTCTCGCAGGAAACATCGGGCGCCGGCTGCGACTCGCGAGCCGGCGCGCGAACGGGTTGTCAGTGCGTCACGCTTCCGTCGGCCACGCGTACGGAAGCGCGTCGAACGCGAGCGCCGGGCCGTCGGCCGAACCGACGTGCACGGTGCCGTTGTCGAGCGCGGCGAGCTTGATCTCGACGAGCGCGTCGACGCCGCCCGCGGGCGCGGCCGCCGCGTTGACGATCATCCCGCATGGCTGGCAGGGATCGTCGCTGTGGAACAGCTCGACGCCGGCATGCACGGTATCGGTCTCGCCGGCGACATGCGCGAGCGCGGTGCGGCGCTTGATGGTGCCGCGGTACTGGCTGCGCGCGACGACTTCCTGGCCCGGGTAGCACCCCTTGCGGAAGTTGACGGCGCCGATCACGTCGAAGTTGACCATCTGCGGCACGAACTGTTCGACGGCCGGCTGCGTGATGCGCGGCTCGCCCGCGCGAATGTCGAGCCAGTCCCACACGGCCGGCGACACGACCGGCAGCGTGCCGGCGAGCGCGGCGATGCGTGCATCGACTTCCGCGCGCGGGCCGATCCACAGATAGCGTTTGCGGCCGGCCGCATCGGGCACGCGAATCAGCGTGCCGGCCGGCCCGTCGACCTTCACGTGCACACCGTCCGGCAGCGCATCGAAGATGCCCGCCAGCGCGTCGCGCACGTCGCCCGCGAAGCCGACCACCGCGAGCGCGTCGCTCGCATCGGTGAGCTTCGCCTTCGCGCGCAGCACGAACATCGACAGCCGCTTCTGCACGGCGGGCTGCACGTCCTTCGACACCAGCAGGCGCACGTCGTGGCCGGCACGCCACGCGAGGAACGACCCGAGAAGGCGCCCCTTCGGCGAGCAATAGCCGGACAGCCGCGCGCTCGCGGCATCGAGATGCTCGATGTCGTTGGTCAGCTGGCTGTGCAGGAACGTCGCGGCGTCGTCGCCGGCCACGTCGATCACGCCGAACTGCGGCAGCGGCATGCAGGCGCCCGGCGCATCGAAATCGGCGGCGGACGGGCGGGGGAATACGGGGAGCGAGGCGGATGCGGCCTGGGCAGCCGGTGAAGCGAACGGTGAGCTCATGGAATGAGGGAACAGTCAACCCTGACTTTGACGGAGGCGAGCAAGTATTATATGGGTCTTACCTGAGTCACGTTTCCATGTCCCTACTGAAGAAATGCGCCGCGACGATCGCGGCGCTGGCCGTCGTTGTGGCCGCTGCCGGCGCGGGCGGCGGATATTACTGGGCGACCCGGCCGCTGCTGCTGGGTTCGGCATCGCTCGACGTCACGATCAAGCCGCGCAGCAGCGTGAAGAGCGTCGCGCTGCAGCTCAAGCGCGGCGGCGTGCCGGTCGAGCCGTTCGGTTTCGTCGCGATGACGCGCGTGCTCGGGCTGTCGAGCCGGCTCAAGTCCGGCAACTACGAATTCAAGACGGGCATCACGCCTTACGAAGTCCTGCAGAAGATCGCGCGCGGCGACGTGAACGAATACGTCGCGACGGTGATCGAAGGCTGGACCTTCAAGCGGATGCGCGCGGAACTCGACGGCAACCCCGATCTTGCGCACACCACGGCCGGCATGAGCGACGCCGAGCTGCTGCGCGCGATCGGCGCGTCGGACAGCACCGTGCAGCGCGGCAGCGGCGAAGGGCTGTTCTTCCCGGATACCTACCTGTTCGACAAGGGCACGAGCGACCTGAACATCTACCGGCGCGCGTACCACCTGATGCAGACGCGTCTCGACGAGGCCTGGGCCGCGCGCACGCCGGGGCTGCCGTACAAGTCGCCTTACGAAATGCTGACGATCGCATCGATCGTCGAGAAGGAAACGGGCCACGCGGCCGACCGCGCGTTCGTCGCGGCCGTGTTCGCGAACCGGCTGCGCATCGGCATGCCGCTGCAGACCGATCCGTCGGTAATCTACGGGCTCGGCGACGCGTACGACGGCCGCTTGCGCAAGCGCGACCTGCAGGCCGACACTCCTTACAATACCTACACGCGACGCGGCCTGCCGCCGACGCCGATCGCGCTGCCGGGCGTCGCCGCACTGCAGGCGGCGATCAATCCGGCGCAGACGAGCGCGCTCTATTTCGTCGCGAAGGGCGACGGCACGAGCGTGTTCTCGGATACGCTCGGCGACCACAACAAGGCCGTGGACAAGTACATACGAGGTCAATAATGGCGAGCGGTAAATTCATCACGTTCGAAGGCATCGACGGGGCGGGGAAGACCACCCACCTGCAATGGTTCTGCGAACGCCTCCAGGGCAAGCTGGCCGCGGCCGGCCGGCAGGTCGTCGTTACCCGCGAGCCGGGCGGCACGCAGCTCGGCGAGAAACTGCGCGAGATCCTGCTGAACCAGCCGATGGATCTCGAGACGGAAGCGCTGCTGATGTTCGCCGCGCGCCGCGAGCATCTTGCGCTCGTGATCGAGCCGGCGCTCGCGCGCGGCGACTGGGTCGTGTCCGATCGCTTCACCGATGCGACGTTCGCGTACCAGGGCGGCGGCCGGGGGCTGCCGCGCGACAAGCTCGAGACGCTCGAGCGCTGGGTGCAGGGCGGTTTCCAGCCCGACCTCACGGTGCTGTTCGACGTCGCGCCGCAGGTCGCGAGCGAGCGCCGCGGCGCGGCGCGCATGCCCGACAAGTTCGAAAGCGAGTCCGATGCGTTCTTCACGCGCACGCGCGGCGAGTACTTGCGGCGCGCGGAAGAGGCGCCGCACCGCTTCGCGATCGTCGACGCGACGCAGTCGATTCCCGAGATCCGCCGGCAGCTCGAACGCGTGCTCGCCGCGCTGTAACCCGCAAGGAACGCACCACATGATCTATCCGTGGCAGACCGACGACTGGAACCGCCTGCAGCAACTGCGCGCGCAATGGCCGCATGCGCTGCTGCTGCACGGCCAGGCCGGGATCGGCAAGCTGCAGTTCGCGCAGCATCTCGCGCAGGGCTTCCTGTGCGAATCGCCGCTGCCGAGCGGCGAGCCGTGCGGCACCTGCGCGGCCTGCACCTGGTTCTCGCAGGGCAACCACCCGGACTACCGGATCGTGCTGCCCGAGGTGCTGGCCGGCGAAGCGCCGGGCGCCGCGGACGACGCGAAGCCGGCCGACGCGGACGAAGGCGGCAAGAAGACGCGCGCGCCGAGCAAGGAAATCAAGATCGAGCAGGTGCGCGCGCTGCTCGACTTCTGCGGGGTCGGTTCGCACCGCGGCGGCGCGCGCGTCGTCGTGCTGTATCCGGCCGAGGCGCTCAACGTCGCCGCATCGAACGCGCTGCTGAAAACGCTGGAGGAACCGCCGTCCGGCGTCGTGTTCCTGCTCGTGTCGGCGCGCATCGACCGCCTGTTGCCGACGATCATCAGCCGCTGCCGGCAGTGGCCGATGACCGTGCCGGCGCCCGACGCGGCCGCGGCCTGGCTCGCGGCGCAGGGCGTCGACCATGCGAGCGCGCTGCTTGCCGAAGCCGGCGGCGCGCCGCTCGCCGCGCTGGCGCTCGCGAGCGACGAGAACCGCCCGCTGCGCGACTACACGCTCGGGCAGCTCGCGGCCGGTGCGGCGTGCGACCCGTTCGCATGCGGCGAAACGCTGCAGAAGCTGCCGGTGCCGCTGGTGCTCGGCTGGCTGCAGCGCTGGCTGTACGATCTGCTCGCGCAGCGGATGGCGGGCGCGCCGCGCTACTTCCCGATGCACGCGGCGGCGCTCGCGCGCTGCGCGGAATCGGTCGACGCGAACGCGTTCGCGCGCTTCATGAAGACCGTGACGCGGCAGCGGACGGTCGAGAACCATCCGCTGAACGCGCGGCTCGTATTCGAGGAATTGTTTCTCGGGTATCGGGAAATGTTCGCGTGACCCGGCATTGTTTCTGATGGGTTGCGAAACGATGTTCGGCTTACTCAGCGACGCGACCGCGGCCTGCCGGCCCGCGAACGCCGCCGGTTGCCGCACGCCGGCGAGCGCATGAGCGCCCGCCTTACGTATTCAGGAAACACGATGTTCGTCGACTCTCACTGCCACATCAATTTCAAGGGCCTGGCCGACCGCCTGCCGGCCGTTCTCGAGAACATGCGCGAGCACGACGTCACGCACGCACTGTGCGTGTCCGTCGATTTCGAGACGCTGCCCGAGGTCCTCGCGATCGCGGACGCGTACGACAACGTCTACGCGTCGGTCGGCGTGCATCCCGATCATGAGGACGCGCGCGAGCCGACGCTCGCGGAACTCGTCGAGCTGGCCGCGCACCCGAAGGTCGTCGCGATCGGCGAAACGGGCCTCGACTACTACCGTCTCGAGGGCCGCTCGATCGCCGACATGGAATGGCAGCGCGAACGCTTTCGCACGCACATCCGCGCGGCGACCGCGACGATGAAGCCGCTGATCGTCCATACGCGGTCGTCGTCGGAGGACACGCTGCGGATCATGGCCGAGGAGCGCGCGGACGTGCCGGGCGGCGTGATGCACTGCTTCACCGAGCCGTGGCCCGTCGCCGAGCAGGCGCTCGCGCAGAACTTCCATATCTCGCTGTCGGGCATCGTCACGTTCAAGAACGCGACCGACGTGCAGGACGTCGCGCGGCGCGTGCCGCTCGACCGGCTGCTGATCGAGACCGACTCGCCGTACCTCGCGCCGGTGCCGTATCGCGGCAAGCCGAATGAACCTGCGTACGTCAGCCATGTCGGACGCTTTATCGCATCCGAGCGCGGGATCGCCGTCGAGGCGCTGGCCGATGCGACGACTGAGAACTTTTTCCGGCTGTTCAAGATCGCCCGCTAACGACGCGCGCGCAGCCGACAACCCAGGGAAGGAGCCCACAACAATGACGAAGCCGACCAACCATCTGACCAAACGTGCACTCGTCGCCGCCGCGCTGGTCGCGAGCGGCCTGTTCGCTGCAGCCGGCGCGCATGCCGAGTCGCTCGACGCGATCGTCAAGGCCGTCAAGTTCGACGACATCGCCGACATCGGCAAGCAGCTCAAGAACGGCCTCGATCCGAACACGCTCGCACCGAACGGCGACCCGCTGCTGGTGATCGCCGCGCGCGAGAAATCCGACAAGGTCGCGGCGGCGATCGCCACGACGCCGAACGTCGACCTCGAGAAGGAAGACAAGGCCGGCGAGAACGCGCTGATGCTCGCGTCGCTGAACGGCGACGTCGGCCTCGTCAAGCTGCTGATCGACAAGGGCGCGGAAGTCAGCAAGAAGGGCTGGGCGCCGCTGCACTACGCGGCGACCAACGGCCAGGACGCGGTCGTCAAGGTGCTGCTCGACCACGACGCGTATATCGACACGGCTTCGCCGAACGGCACCACGCCGCTGATGATGGCCGCGCGCGGCAACCATGCGTCGACGGTCACGCTGCTGCTCGACCAGGGTGCCGATCCGCAGGTGAAGAACCAGCTCGGCATCACCGCGCTCGAGTTCGCGAAGCATTACAAGGCGCCGGACGCGATCGACATCCTGAGCAAGCGTACGGTGCGTATCGGCGCGTCGGCGCCGGCAGATGCGCAAAAGAGTGCAAAATGACGGTTTTCGGTGCACCGGCCAGCGCGGCGGTGCGCACCCGGCCGGGCGGATTCCGGCCGGAGAAGGGTGTCCGGCGCCGCGCCGGCCAACGCAGCAGGCGGTCTCGGGCCGCATTGACATAAGGAACACCATGTTGCGCGCAATGTTTTGTGCCGCGGCGTTTGCCGTGCCGTTGTCGGCGGCGGCTTTCACGGGCGCGGATCTCGACCGGCTGTGCGCGAAGACGGACGTCAAGTCGCGGGCGTCGTGCGCGGCCTACATCGAAGGCGCTGCCGACGGCGTCTACAACACCATCGACGCGATCGGCGGCACCACGGGGCCGCGTGTCGGCCAGTATTTCTGCCTGCCGCCCGACATCCGGGCGCAGCAGATGACCGATGCGGTGCGCAAGTACATCGCGGAAAATCCGAAGCTGGCCGACTACAACGCGAGCACCGCGGTGTCGCTCGGTCTCGGCAAGGCGTTTCCCTGCAGGGGCGGCAACTGATCTGACGCCGTGTCCGGGCGCTACCCGGACGTCGCCGACGCATCCAGGACGAGGCGTGCGCGCCTCATAACCGAAGCATCCCGGGCGCCGATGATTTCAATCGAGGAACTGCAGCGCATCGCCGATGCGCCGCTGCATTCGTGGCTCGGCACGCTGGCCGTGTCGGTCATCGTCGTGCTGGTCGTCACGATCGTGCACCGTCTCGGCGCACGCATCGTCAAGCGCATCGCGCAGCCGTATCCGCTGATGAGCGCGATCCTGCGCTACATCGACAAGCCGTCGCTCGTCGTGCTCGCGCTGCTGGCTCTCGAATTCCTGTGGGTCCAGGCCGACGACGGCATGTCGTTCGTGGGCGGCATGCGCACCGCGGCGGCGGTCGGCTCCATCGTGTCGCTCACGTGGCTGCTGGTGCGGCTCGCGGCCGGCGTCGGCGACGCGATCATCCGGGCGCATCCGCTCGATACGGCCGACAACCTCCAGGCGCGGCGCATCCATACGCAGGCCAAGGTGCTCGTGCGGACGGTGATGGTGCTGATCGTGATCGTCGGCACCGGCGCCGCGCTGATGACGTTCCCGAACGTGCGCCAGGTGGGCGCGAGCCTGCTGGCGTCGGCCGGCGTCGCGGGCCTGGTCGCCGGTATCGCCGCGCGGCCGGTGCTCGGCAATCTGATTGCCGGGCTGCAGATCGCGCTCACGCAGCCGATCCGGCTCGACGACGTGGTCGTGATCCAGGGCGAATGGGGGCGCATCGAGGAAATCACCGGCTCGTTCGTGTCGGTGCGGCTGTGGGACCAGCGGCGCCTCGTCGTGCCGCTGCAGTGGATCATCGAGAACCCGTTCACGAACTGGACGCGCAACAGCGCGGAAATCATCGGCACGGTCTACCTGTCGGTCGACTACCGTACGCCGCTCGCGCCGCTGCGCGAGGAGCTCGCGCGGCTCGTCCATGCGGCGCCCGAGTGGGACGGCCGCGTGCAGGTGCTGCAGGTGACCGATGCGACGGAGCGCACGATGCAGTTGCGCGCGCTCGTCAGCGCGGCCGATTCGTCGTCGTGCTGGGATCTGCGCTGCCGCGTGCGCGAAGGGTTGATCGCATACCTGCAGGACCGCTATCCGCAATGCCTGCCGCGCAGCCGGATGGAACTGTATCCGCATGATTCCGCGCCGGACGCGCCGAATCCCGAACGGCCGCACGCGCGGGCGCCTGCCGCCAGCACGGCGGCCAACACCGCAGCCGATCCGCAGGCCGTCGAAGGCCGCTGAACGCGGCCCGGTGCCTGCCCGCCATCCATCGTCATGACCGCGCTGAACACGCTCGCCATCGCCTATTACCGCTCGCTGCGCGAGCTGATCGTGCCGCTCGCGGCGCTCAACGTCGTCACGGGGCCGAACGGCAGCGGCAAGTCGAGCGTATACCGCGCGCTGCGGCTGCTCGCCGACACCGCGCAGGGCCGCGTGATCCCGTCGCTCGCCCGCGAGGGCGGCTTGCCGTCGACGCTGTGGGCCGGCCCCGAGCGCTTCTCGCGCGCGATGCTGAACGGCGACGAGCCGGTGACCGGCACGGTGCGCAAGGGGCCCGTGAGCTTGAAGCTCGGCTTCGCGTGCGACGATTTCGGCTATTCGATCGATCTCGGCCTGCCGCTCCCGAGCAGATCGCAGTTCGCGCTCGATCCGGTGGTCAAGCGCGAATGCATCTGGGGCGGCGCGCTGCCGCGCCCGTCGACGCTGCTGGTCGACCGGCAGGGTGCACAGATCCGCACACGCACCGCGTCGGGCGACTGGCAGACGATTCCGCAGCCGGTCGCGAGCTTCGACAGCATGATGACCGAGTTCGCCGATCCGACCGGCGCGCCCGAGATGATCGCGGTGCGCGAGCGGATTCGCTCGTGGCGCTTCTACGACCATTTCCGGACCGATGCGCAGGCGCCGGCACGGCAGTCGCACATCGGCACCCATACGCCGGTGCTGGCGGATGACGGCGCCGACCTCGCCGCCGCGCTGCAGACGATCCGCGAAATCGGCGACGGCGCGGCACTCGATGCGGCGATCGCCGACGCGTTTCCCGGCGCATCGGTCGAGATCGACAACCCGGGCGGCCGCGGCCGCTTCGACGTGCTGATGCGCCAGCCGGGGCTGCTGCGGCCGCTTGCGGCGGCCGAGCTGTCCGACGGCACGCTGCGCTACCTGCTGCTCGCGGCCGCGCTGCTGACGCCGCGGCCGCCGGCGCTGATGGTGCTGAACGAACCGGAGACCAGCCTGCATCCCGATCTGCTGCCGGCGCTCGGCCGCCTGATCGCGCAGGCCGCGCAGCGCTCGCAGGTGCTGGTCGTGTCGCATGCGGCGCGGCTCATCGCGACGCTCGAGCGCGAGGCCGGCTGCGAATCGCTGGTGCTCGACAAGCAGCTCGGCGCGACCGCGCTCGTCGATGCCGACGCGCGCGACCTGCCGCCGTGGAAGTGGCCGTCGCGCTGACGCGGGCGGCGTGCATTCGGCCGCGTCCGGCGCCCGGGCGGGGGCATGCCCCGACGGTGCCCGATGCGGTGCGATCGGGCGAGGCGGAACGAATGTATCCTGTCTGTAACAACGCCCATAAAATGCAAGACAGGCGGTTCCGGGCATCGGGATCGCCAATAATGGCGGGATATCCGGCCGGCGCCGTGCCGGCCGGCGCTGCACGGGGCGGGGGCGCGCGAAAAGCGCACACTCCCGCGTGCCGTACGGGACAGGACACAGGAGACGTGGACCATGAGAATTGCCCAGATCGCCCCGCTGACCGAATCGGTGCCGCCGAAGCTGTACGGCGGCACGGAGCGCGTCGTGTCCTACATCACCGAGGCGCTCGTCGATCTCGGCCATGATGTGACGCTGTTCGCGAGCGGCGACTCGACGACACGCGCGAAGCTCGAGCCGGTCTGGCCGCGCGCGCTGCGGCTCGACACGTCGATCCGCGACCGCGTCGCACCGCACATGCTGCTGATGGAGACGGTCGCGCGCCGCGCGAAGGACTTCGACGTGCTCCATTTCCACATGGACTACTACTCGTTCTCGGTCTTCAACCGGCAGGAAACGCCTTACGTGACGACGCTGCACGGCCGGCTCGACCTGCCCGAGCAGCAGCCGGTATTCGACACGTTCAACACGGCGCCCGTGATTTCGATTTCGAACTCGCAGCGCCAGCCGCTGCCGCAGGCGAAATGGCTGACGACCGTCTACCATGGGTTGCCCGATACGCTGTACATGCCGCAGCCCGTCGAGCCGCGCTATCTCGCGTTCCTCGGCCGCATCTCGCCGGAGAAGCGCGTCGACACGGCGATCAGCATCGCACGCCAGTGCGGGCTGCCGATTCGGATCGCCGCGAAGATCGATGCGGCCGACCAGGAATACTTCGACCGCGAGATCAAGCCGCTCTTCGCGTTGCCGCACGTCGAATACATCGGCGAGATCGCCGATCACCAGAAGGCCGAATTCCTGTCGGGCGCGCATGCGCTGCTGTTCCCGATCGACTGGCCGGAGCCGTTCGGTTTGGTGATGATCGAGGCGATGTCGTGCGGCACGCCGGTGATCGCGTTCAATCGCGGCGCGGTGCCCGAGGTGCTGGACGAGGGCGTGTCGGGTTTCATCGTCGAGGATGAAATCAGCGCGGTGGCCGCCGTGAACCGGCTGCACCTGCTGCCGCGTGCACGCGTGCGGCAGCGCTTCGAGGAACGCTTCACGTCGCGCCGGATGGCGCAGCAGTACGTCGACGTCTACCAGTCGGTGATCCGCGCGCAGAAGCGCTCGCGCTTCAAGGTGATCGACTCGACGACCTGACGCGGAGCGCGGGCGGATAAAAAAACGGCGATGCCCGCAAGGACATCGCCGTTTGCGCATGGCCCGCGCGCGGTGCGCACGGGCGGTGCGTGAGCGTCAGATCTTGAGCTTCGTGACCTTCGTGCCGTTGATCGACACATCGCCCATCAGGCCCGCGTTCGTCAGCACGACGACCTGGACCGGTGCGGTGGCCGTGGTCGTGTCGATCGCGCCGTTCGCGCCCATCTTCACGAGCGCGACCGATGCACCGGCGCCGGCTGCCCAGCCGTCCGAGCCGCGGAATTCGTCGAGCGCTTGCTGCGTCATGAACAGGAACACGATCGCCTTCGATTGCGCGCCGGCTTGCAGGCCGACCGACAGCGACGACGTGTTGTAGTAGCCGACCGTGCTGCCGCCGACGCGCAGCGCGCCGTTGCCGGACTGGCCGCCGACGATGAAGCCGGCCTGGAGCACGTCAGGGAAGACCAGCACGCCGCGCGATTTCGCGACGAGTTCACGCGAACCCTTGACCGTGGAATACAGGCGCGACAGCGTTGCGTCGACGCTCGAGTCGATTGCCTGACGCTTCGACGCGCTGGTCGCGGCGTTGTCCGGCTTGTCCGGGGTGGTGGTGCAACCGGTGAGCGCGAGGCTACCGACGATGAGCGCAGCGGCGGCTTTCAGCACAAGATTCCGTTTTTGCATCGTTATTCTCCATCGGATGACGTTCGGAGTGAGTCTCGCTCAAGGAGCGGATCACGTCGGCAGTTATATCACAGCGGATTACAACCCCTTTTCGTTCGTGCGTGAAAGAGCGTCAAATCGGGGTGGCGGTGTCGCTGCGCACCAACGGACCGATCGGATCGGCGGCCGCGCGCCGACGCGCCCCGCGCGGGTCGGCGTGCGAGGAACAAGGGCGGCAAATCGGGCGGCGACGGCGCTTGCGGGCGGGTCAGTGCGTGACCGGCGGGACGGGGGGCTTGATCGGCGGGCGGCGCAGCGCGCGGCGGATCAGTGCGATCACGACGCCGCAGGCGAACAGGAACGCGGCCGGTACGACCCAGTAGCCGACGAACGCATGCCACAGATAGCCCGCGAGCGTAGCGCGGCGCACCACGTATTCGTCGCGGGCCGCCTGCTGGCGCGGCGCGTTGGCGGCGAGCACGTCGGCCGGGCAGCCGGCCGCGCGCGCGTCGTCAGGATCCCCGTGGCACTTCGCGGCGGCGCCGGCTGCCTGCTGCGCGTCGGTGAGCTGCCAGGTGGTCAGCGCGAGCTGCAGGTCCGCCTTGTTGTAAGCCATTTCCTCGCGGATCTCGCGCACGGCGACGATCGCGACGGGCACGGCCCAGAACACGATCACGATCAGCCAGCGGCGGAACCAGCGGTGTTGTCTCCATGCCATCCATGCCTCCAATTGACGCGCGTGCGCGTCCGTCTCGAGGGCGGCCCGATGGCGCTTCTTGTACTTGGGTGGGCCGCGTTGCAGCCATCATAGAAGAAAACGCGGCGAATTGCCGCACCATGTGGCGGCGCCGGTACGGCGGGCCCGGAAAGCGGGACGGGTGGAGGCGGGCGGTCGAACGGCGGCGGCGGAACGCGTGCGGCAGGCGTTTCACGCGCGTATGCGTCGATGCGCATGCAACGAAAACAAAAATGCCGCGCCCGCCGAAGCGGTGCGCGGCATTCGATACGGGAGCGCCGGAACTCAGGCGGCCGGCTGGCTGCTCAGGCAGCTCTTCATGAACGCCTTGCGGTCGTCGCCCTTCTTGCCGGTGGCCTGCGTGTTGCAGGCCTTCATCTTTTCCTGCTGCGTCATCGCCTTCGCGGGCTTCGCCGACAGGCAGTCCTTCATGAACGCCTTGCGTTCGTCGCCCGTCTTGCCTGCTGCCTGGGTGTTACAGGCCTTCATCTTGTCCTGCTGGCTGTTCGCCGCGAACGCGGGGGAAGCCAGCATGCCGCCGAGGAGCACTGCGGCTACGAGCGATTGGATTTTCATTTCGACACTCCCATGGGGTGAATTGCGTGTTATCGATGCCGTCACGAAGCACGTTGCGATGAGGATAGGGCCACATCGCACCGCGCGCTCCGATTATGGCGAATCAATGTGAAAAACACCGAAACGGCACTTCCTATAACGTTGCGGGCGCCGCGGCCGTTGACGGCGCGCGCGACCGGACGATCGGGACAAACCATGATGCGCGGCGGCCGGCATCGGCCGTGGCGCCGGAACCTGCCGGATCCCGGCCGCGAGCCATTACAATCGCGGCCATGAATACTCCGAATCCCGCATCCCCCCCGTCCGCGGCGGCCCTGCCGCGCATCGCCGTGCTGGCCACCGGCGGCACGATCGCCGGTGCCGCGCCCGACGCGGCCAGCACGGCCGGTTACCAGGCCGGCGCGCTCGGCGTCGGTTTCCTGGTCGACGCGGTGCCGGCGCTCGCGTCGGTCGCACGCATCGACGCCGAGCAGATCGCCAGCATCGACAGCAAGGATCTCGCACTGCCGCTGTGGAACACGCTCGCCGCGCGGATCGACGCGCTGATGGCCGATCCGGCGGTCGACGGCATCGTGATCACGCACGGCACCGACACGCTCGAGGAAACCGCGTATGCCCTTCACCTGGTCGTGAAAGGCGACAAACCGGTGGTGATGACGGCCGCGATGCGGCCGGCGACCGCGCTGTCGTCCGACGGCCCGCTGAACCTGCTGAACGCGGTGACGGTGGCCGCGCATCCGGCCGCGCGCGGGCAGGGCGTGCTGATCGCGTTCAACAACCGGATCCACGGCGCGCGCGACGTCGTGAAGACGAGCACCTATGCGGTCGACGCATTCCAGTCGCCGGAACTCGGTGCGCTCGGCTGGGTGCAGGACGGCCGCGTCGAATTCGCGCGCCGCGTCACGCGTTCGCGCGATGCGCAACTGGCGATCGCCGCAACGTGGCCGCCCGTCGAAGTCGTTGCGAGCTACGCGGGCGTGACGCGCACGGCCGTCGATGCGCTGGTGGCGACCGGCGTGCGCGGGCTCGTCGTGGCCGGCACCGGCAACGGGTCGATCCATGCGACGCTGCAGGCGGCGCTCGCCGATGCGGTGAACGCGGGCGTTGCCGTGATCCGTGCGTCGCGCGTCGGCTCGGGGCACGTGATGCGCAACGGCGCGGCCAACGACGACGCGCTCGGCTTCGTCAGTGCGGGCTCGCTGAATCCGTTCAAGGCGCGCGTGCTGCTGATGCTCGCGCTGGCGAACGGCATCCGGGCGCGTGACGAACTGCAGCGCGTATTCGATACGTTCTGACCGATGTCCGTCCGCCGCTCGGGCGGTGCGGCATTGCCAAAGAAAAAGGCAGGCCGGATGGCCTGCCTTTTTTGTTTTTCAATCCTGCGCGGATGCTCAGGACTGCGGCGGAATCACGAGCTTCTGGCCCGGGTAGATCCGGTCCGGGCTCGACAGCATCGGCTTGTTCGCCTCGAAGATCGCCGGATACTTGTTCGCGTCGCCATACACTTCCTTGGCGATCGCCGACAGCGTGTCGCCCGGCTTCACGTCGTGGTATTGCACTTCCGGATCGTCCGGCTGCAGATCGTCGTCGTTGACGCCCGCGACGCCCTGCACGTTGCCGGCCGCGACCTTGACCTTGGCCTTCGTGTCGAGATCGGCGACGCTGCCCGACAGCGTGACGGTGCGCGATGCGCCGTCGAACGCGACCGTCAGGTTCGACGTGTCGAGACCCTGCGTGCTGATGTAGTTCTTGATCGCATCGGCCGCGGTCTGGTTCGCGGCATTCGGATCTTCCGCCGCTTGCGCGTCGGCATGACCCAGCAGTTTTTCACCCGCCTCTTTGATAAACGAAAGAAGACCCATCGCTGCACTCCTTAGGTGGTTGAAAAGAAAACGCGCCATGAAGTGGCGAAAAAACACCGCGCTGGACGCATTCACCGGAGTGAACGCAAGCGCGGCGGTTTTCTCGAAAGGCGTGGCGAAAGTGTAGGCGTTCAGCGCGACGATTGCATGAAAAATCGCAAGCTCGAACGTAAAGAAATGTAATACGCGAAATCCGACAGGCGGACACCCGACGACGACGTCTGACCGACCAAGGCTTCCCCGGCGCCGCCGGGTGCCGCTGCGGACCCCACCACGCCGCTCTCAGCCCAGAGCGGCGTTTTTCGTCCCGTCGCGCATGCGGTTAGCGATGCGCGGCGGGGCGCCCCACCGTGATGCGCGCGTGCGTCGCGCATCGATGCGACCGGCCGCGGCCGGATCGCGCGTGTTCTGCGCGCGCGTCCGCCATAGCGGCGGAACCGCGCGTTCTTGCGTCCGCGTTACGCGGCCGGCGTCTGGCCGATCTCGAAGTTCGACATGATCTCGAGCGCGCGCACGAGTGCCGAGTGATCCCATGCCTTGCCGCCGTGCGATGCGCACACGCTGAACAGCTGCTGCGCGCTCGCGGTATGCGGCAGCGCGAGGCCGAGCTTGCGTGCGCCGTCGAGCGCGAGGTTCAGGTCCTTCTGGTGCAGCTCGATGCGAAAGCCCGGATCGAACGTGCGCTTCGTCATCCGCGCACCGTGCACTTCGAGGATGCGCGATGCGGCGAAGCCGCCCATCAGTGCCTGGCGAACGCGCTCCGGATCGGCGCCCGAGCGTGCGGCGAACAGCAATGCTTCGCCGACGGCCTCGATGTTCAGCGCGACGATGATCTGGTTCGCGACCTTGCAGGTCTGGCCCGCGCCGTTGTCGCCGACGAGCGTGATGTTCTTGCCCATCTTCTCGAACAGCGGCTTCGCGCGCTCGAAGGCCTGTTCCGGGCCGCCGACCATGATCGTCAGCGTCGCTTCGCGTGCGCCGACTTCGCCGCCGGACACCGGCGCGTCGAGGTAGTCGCAGCCGAGCGCGTTGATCTGCTTTGCGAATTCCTGCGTGTCGAGCGGCGAGATCGAGCTCATGTCGATCACGAGCTTGCCGGCCGTCAGGCCCTTCGCGACGCCGTCGTCGGCGAACAGCACGTTACGCACGTCGGGCGTGTCCGGCACCATCGAGATGATGATGTCCGCGTTCTGCGCGACTTCGGTCGAGTTCGCGACGACCTTGGCGCTCGCGCGCAGGTCGTCCGGGATCGGGAACGCACCGTTCACGACGAGCTGATGATCGCCCTTGAGCAGGTTGCGCGCCATGTGCGCGCCCATGATGCCGAGGCCGATGAAACCGATGGTTGCCATGTGAAAGTCTCCTATAGGGGCGAAAGCGGGAAGGGCGGATCTCAGGCGGCGCGGCGCGCCGAGCCCGGCGCGCAGCCGGCGATGCTGTGCAGCCAGCCGAGGCCTTCCGTCGTGGTGGTGCGAGGCTTGTATTCGCAGCCGACGTAGCCGTCGTAGCCGAGCCGGTCGAGCAGCGCGAACAGGAACGCGTAGTTGATCTCGCCCGTGCCCGGCTCGTTGCGGCCCGGGTTGTCCGCGAGCTGGACGTGGCCGATCGATGCGAGGTTGCGTTCGATCGTCGCGGCCAGTTCGCCTTCCATGCGCTGCATGTGATAGATGTCGTACTGCAGGAGCAGGTTGTCCGAGCCGACCGCGCGGATCACGTCGAGCCCTTCGGACGAGCGGTTCAGCGCGAAGCCCGGGATGTCGAAGCTGTTGCACGGCTCGACGAGCAGGCGGATGCCTTCGCGCTTCAGCGCATCGGCCGCAAAGCGCAGGTTGTCGACGATCGTGACGAAGGTCTTGTCGCGCGCGGTGCTGGCCGACGGGATACCGACGAGGCAGTTCAGTTGCGGCACCTTCAGTGCCTTCGCGTATTCGATCGCACGGCCGACGCCTTCCTGGAACTCGCCGACGCGATCGGGCAGGCACGCGATGCCGCGCTCGCCCTGGTCCCAGTTGCCGGCGGGCAGGTTGTGCAGCACGAGGCGCAGGCGGTGCGTCTCGAGCCGCTCGGCGAGTTCCTCTTTCGCGTACGGATACGGGAGCAGGAACTCGACGGCGTCGAAGCCCGCGTCCGCGGCCGCCTTGAAGCGGTCGAGGAACGGCACTTCGTTGAACAGCATGGTCAGGTTTGCAGCAAACTTCGGCATGAGCTAAGCCTCTTCGGTCGGTCAGTCAAAAATGTCCTGCGGATCAGTCGAGCATCGAGATGGCGGTCGGTGCGTGCTCGGCCTTTTCGGCGAGATCCTCGAATTCGTTGATCGCGTCGATTTCGGTGCCCATCGAGATGTTCGTCACGCGCTCGAGGATCACTTCGACGACCACCGGCACGCTGAACTCTTCCGCGAGCGATTGCGCCTGCCGCAGCGCCGGCTCGATCTCTTCCGGCTTGAACACGCGCAGCGCCTTGCAGCCGAGGCCTTCGGCGACGGCCACGTGGTCGACGCCATAGCCGTTCAGTTCCGGTGCGTTCACGTTGTCGAACGCGAGCTGCACGCAGTAGTCCATGTCGAACGCACGCTGCGCCTGGCGGATCAGCCCGAGGTACGAGTTGTTCACGACGACGTGCACGTACGGCAGCTTGAATTGCGCGCCGGCTGCCAGCTCCTCGATCATGAACTGGAAGTCGTAGTCGCCGGACAGCGCGACGATCGGGCGGCTCGGGTCGGCCGCACGCACGCCGAGCGCGGCGGGGATCGTCCAGCCGAGCGGGCCGGCCTGGCCGCAGTTGATCCAGTTGCGTGCCTTGAACACGTGCAGGAACTGCGCGGCGGCGATCTGCGACAGGCCGATCGTGCTGACGTAGCACGTATCGCGGCCGAACACCTTGTTCATCTCTTCGTACACGCGCTGCGGCTTGACCGGCACGTTGTCGAAGTGCGTCTTGCGCTGCAGCGTGCGCTTGCGTTGCTGGCATTCCGCGATCCATGCGCTGCGGTCCTTCAGCTTGCCGGCGGCCTTCCATTCCTGCGCGACGGCGACGAACAGTTCCAGCGCGGCCTTCGCGTCGGACACGATGCCGAGATCCGGGCCGAACACGCGGCCGATCTGCGTCGGCTCGATGTCGACGTGCACGAACTTGCGGCCCTTCGTGTAGACCTCGACGCTGCCCGTATGGCGGTTCGCCCAGCGGTTGCCGATGCCGAGCACGAAGTCGGACGCGAGCATCGTTGCGTTGCCGTAGCGGTGCGACGTCTGCAGGCCGACCATGCCGGCCATCAGCGGGTGGTCGTCCGGAATCGCGCCCCACGACATCAGCGTCGGGATCACCGGCACGCCGATCGTTTCGGCGAACCGGACGAGCAGGTCTTCGGCCGCTGCGTTGAGCACGCCGCCGCCCGACACGATCAGCGGCTTGTCCGCGTCGTTGAGCATCGCGAGCGCCTTCTCGATCTGCGCGCGGGTGGCCGCGGGCTTGTAGACCGGCAGCGGTTCATACGTGTCGATGTCGAACTCGATTTCGGCGAGCTGCACGTCGATCGGCAGGTCGACCAGCACCGGGCCCGGACGGCCCGAGCGCATCAGGTGGAATGCCTGCTGGAACACGCGCGGCACCAGCGCCGGCTCGCGCACGGTGACGGCCCACTTGGTGACCGGCTTCGCGATCGACTCGATGTCGACGGCCTGGAAGTCTTCCTTGTACAGGCGCGCACGCGGTGCCTGGCCCGTGATCGCGAGGATCGGAATCGAGTCGGCCGATGCGGAGTAGAGGCCCGTGATCATGTCGGTGCCGGCGGGGCCCGACGTGCCGATGCACACGCCGATGTTGCCCGGGGCGGCACGCGTGAAGCCTTCGGCCATGTGCGAGGCACCCTCGACGTGGCGGGCCAGCACGTGGCTGATGCCCCCCGACTTGCGCATGGCGGAGTAGAACGGGTTGATGGCTGCGCCCGGCACGCCGAACGCGGTCTGGATGCCTTCCTTCTCGAGCACGAGCACTGCTGCGTCGACGGCTCTCATCTTGGCCATGAATGTCTCCTTGAATGTGGCGGATCGTGCGAATCGGTCTGTTGGGGACACTTTAGGGATGCAGGAAAGGTTTGATAAGATCAGCCGGAGTCGCTTATTTCGAAACTAAAAGTATGGAATGACGGCCGGGCGGGGTTTCCCGCCGGTGTCGGAACGAAGACGGAGACGGCAGATGGATCGCTTCAAGCAGATCGAGACGTTCGTGCGGGTTGCCGATGCCGGCAGCCTCGCGGCGGCGGCACTCGAGGAGGGCGTGTCGCCGGTGGTGCTCGGGCGGCGCATCGACGCGCTCGAGAAGCGCCTCGGCGTGAAGCTGATGTATCGCTCGACGCGGCGGCTGGTGGTCAGCGAGGAGGGCGCGGCGTTCCTCGAGCGCTGCCGCGGGCTGCTGTCCGAATGGGACCAGGCCGAGAACGAGCTGGCCGCCGGGCGGCGCGCGGTCAGCGGGCACCTGATCGTGTCCGCGCCGGCCGCGTTCGGGCGCAAGCACGTCGCGCCGCACGCGCCGGGCTTCCTGGCCGACAAACCCGAGATGCAGCTGTCGTTCAACCTGACCGACCGGGTCGTCGATCTCGTGCGCGAAGGCTATGACCTGTCGATCCGGATCGGGGGTGCCGTCGATCCGAACTTCGTCGCGGTGAAGCTCGCGTCGAACCGGCGTGTCGTGTGCGGCACGCCCGACTATTTCCGCCGGCACGGCCGGCCGAAGTCGCTCGACGACCTGCTGAAGCACAACTGCCTCGCGTTCAACCTGCAGGGCGGGCAGAACCGCGGCTGGTATTTCCAGCGCCACGGCAAGATCGCGACGATGCGCGTCGCGGGCAATCTCGACTGCAACGACGGCGAGCTGCTGCACCGCTGGGTGGCCGAAGGCCTCGGGCTCGGCTGGCGTTCGACGTGGGAAATCGCCGCGCAGCTCGAAACGGGCGAGCTCGAGACCGTGCTCGACGAGTATGCGCTGCCCGACTACGACATCCTCGCCGTCTACCCGCAACAGCGCTACGTGCCGGCACGCGTGCGCTATTTCATCGACTACCTGCGCGCCGCATACGCGCGCCCCGGCTACTGGAGCACCACGCCGTAACGGCGGCGGGCGGCACGGCCACACGGCTGACCATGGATTTTTTACGCTTCACGTGCGTTGCGCGGGAATAAACTCGACGCAACGACGGTAAGGTCATCGAGCGCGCACGTTGCCGGTCTGTCCGGGCGCCATGCGCGGAACGGGCGCGGTTTCGGCCGCCGGGACCAGGGAGGCCATGTGGGGCAAGCCGGACAGGCGGTCGATGAGCAGGCGGCGGACGACGCGGTAGCGCGCGGCGAGCGGTTTCGTACGCTCGTGCTGCCGCATCTCGACGCCGCGTACAACCTCGCGCGCTGGCTGAGCGGCAACGCCGGCGATGCGGACGACGTCGTCCAGGACGCGTGCATGCGCGCGCTGCGCTTCATCGATTCGTGTCGCGGCGACAACGCGCGGCCGTGGCTGCTGACGATCGTGCGCCACACCTGGTACACCGAGTGGCGCCGCCGTACGCACGCGCACGAGGTCGCGCTGCCCGACACGCTCGACGACACCGACGTTCCCGACGACTGGCAACCGGCGACCGAGGATCCGCTCGCGCAGTTGCTGCGCGGCGAGAACGTGCGGCTCGTGAATGCAGCGCTCGCGAAGCTGCCGCCCGAATACCGCGAGGTGCTCGTGCTGCGCGAGATGGAGGACCTGAGCTACCGCGAGATCGCGGCGATCGCGGACGTGCCGGTCGGCACGGTGATGTCGCGGCTCGCGCGCGGCCGTCGCAGGCTCGCCGTGCTGCTGGGCGGCGAGCCCGCGCCGGCGGCCAAAGGCAGGCCGGGCCGTACGCCGGCAGGCGGAACCGCATCGGAGGCTATCGATGGACTGTAACGAAGCGCGAGCATTGCTGGACGCGGACGTCGACCGCGAGCTGTCGGCGCCCGATGCGTTGCGCGTCCAGCAGCATGTCGACGGGTGCGACGCGTGCCGCCGCGATCGCGCGCGGATCGTCACGCTGGTGCAGGCCGTGCGGCAGGCCGACTATCACCGCGCGCCGGAGGCGCTGCGGGCGAGCATCCTTGCGAGCCTGCCGGCAGCCGGGGACGGGCGGACCCGCGGGCAATCCCGGGCGGAACCCGAGCCTGAACCCGCGCCGCGATCGCAGCCGCGCCCGCGCGGCCGTCGCTGGTTCAGCTGGCTGGGCGGCGGCGTATCGGCACGCCCGGCGCCGACGGGCCCGGGGCCGCGTGTCGCCGCGCTACCCGGGCTCGGCTGGGGCGTGGCGCTGATGGTCGCGCTTGCCGCGGCGGCCGGGATGGCGCTGTCCGCGCGCCACGCCGACACCGACCGCACGGTCGACGAACTCGTCGCGAGCCACGTGCGGGCCGACCTGTCGGCGCGCGCCATCGACGTGATCTCGACCGACCGGCATACGGTCAAGCCATGGTTCAACGGCCGGCTCGACTATGCGCCGCCGGTCGAGGATCTCGCGGCGAGCGGCTTCGCACTGGTCGGCGGCCGGCTCGACTACGTCGGGCGGCGCCGCGTCGCGGTGCTCGTCTATCGTTACCGGCAGCACGTGATCGACGTCTACGTGCGGCCGGCAGGCGTTGGGCCGGCGGCCCCGTACGCGACCGTGTCGCAGGGCTATGCGCTCGACCGCTGGGACGCGGCCGGGATGACGTGGTGGGCCGTGACCGACGCGGAGCCGTCGGCCCTCGCGGCGTTCAGGACGGCGCTCGACGCGCGACTCGCCGGCACGCATAGCGAGTGACGGTGCGCCGGGCCGCGGCCCGGTGCGCTTGTGTCCCGACCCCGATCGCAAAAGGGCGACGGGTGGCCGATTACGCAGGCCCGGCCCTTCAAGTCTTTGAAAACACGGCCGAATCCGGCCGCGAATCGTTGATTGGCCTTGCATGCGCCCCGTATCCGGGTTAGAATCTTCGGCTTCTCACTTGCCACACCGGTTCAGACGCCCGGGTGGCTTTAATCCACAAGGAGTGTGTAATGCGTCATTACGAAATCGTATTCATCGTGCACCCCGATCAAAGCGAGCAAGTGCCCGCGATGATCGAGCGTTACAAGTCCACGATCACGTCGCACGGCGGTCAGATCCACCGTGTCGAAGACTGGGGCCGTCGCCAACTGGCCTACATGATCGAGAAACTCGCGAAGGCTCACTACGTCTGCATGAACATCGAGTGCGACCAGACGACGCTCGACGAACTCGAACACGCGTTCAAGTTCAACGACGCCGTGCTGCGCCACCTCATCGTCAAGATGAAGAAGGCCGAAACCGGCCCGTCGCCGATGATGAAGGAAGTTCAGCGCGAAGAAGCCAAGAAGGCGGCTGCAGCTCAGCCGACCGAAGCGCAGGCTTAAGTTCGTCATTCATTAAGCCATCAAGGAGCGCGCCACTCACGTGAACAGGTTGCAATTGACGGCGAGCGTCGTCGAACGCGCACCGGTGCGATATACGCCGGCAGGTGTTCCGATCGCAAGCGCCACATTGCATCACCGCACGGAAGTCGTCGAAGCAGGCATTCCCCGTCAGGTCGAAATGACGATCGAGGCGGTGGCGGCCGGTGAGGCGAGCGGCAGGCTGGAAAGCCGTGAAATGGGCGTCGAGACGCTGTTCACGGGCTTCCTGGCAAAGAAAAGCCGCAACGCGAGAACCTTGGTGTTTCACATCACTGCATTGCAGGACATTGGAAAGGACTGAAATCATGGCCCGCCCGACTGGTAAAAAATTCGACAAGCGTCGTCAGCAACAAAACCCGCTCTTCAAGCGCAAGAAGTTCTGCCGTTTCACGGCCGCCGGCGTCGATCAGATCGACTACAAGGACACGGAAACGCTGAAGGACTTCATCGGTGAAAACGGCAAGATCACGCCGGCTCGCCTGACGGGTACGAAGTCGCACTATCAGCGTCAGCTCGACACGGCAATCAAGCGTGCGCGTTTCCTCGCGCTGCTGCCGTACACCGATCAGCACAAGGCGTAACTCGGCGACGCCATAAGGAGAATTCGAATGCAAATCATTCTGTTGGAAAAAGTCGCCAATCTGGGTAACCTCGGCGACATCGTCAAGGTCAAGGACGGTTACGCTCGCAACTTCCTGATCCCGAACCGCAAGGCTCGCCGTGCAACGAAGGAAGCGATCGCCGAATTCGAAGTGCGCCGCGCTGAACTCGAAAAGATCGCCGCTGAAAAGCTGGCAGCGTCGCAGGCAGTCGGCGAGAAGCTGAACGGCCAGGCGTTCGAAATCACGCAGAAGTCGGGCGTTGACGGCCGTCTGTTCGGCTCGGTCACGAACGGCGACGTCGCGGAACTGCTGAAGAAGGCAGGTTTCGAAGTCGAGAAGCTGCAAGTTCGCATGCCGGAAGGCCCGCTGAAGATGATCGGCGAGCACAACGTCCAGGTCGCACTGCACACGGACGTCGTCGTCGACGTCACGGTCAACGTGATCGGCGACCACGCGTAAGCGTACGCAAGCTTTCCGGGCGGCCTCCGCTGTCCGGACAAGGGCAGGCGCCCGGGCAACCGGGGCCTGCCTTTTTTATTGCCGCATCACTGGCGGCCGGTATGGCGTCGTCCTGTGTAATTCGCGATAATCCCAACCCATGAACGCGCCGCAAGATCCTCAAATCGAATCGCTGAAAGTCCCGCCGCATTCGGTCGAAGCCGAACAGTCGGTGCTCGGCGGCCTGTTGCTCGACAACGCGGCCTGGGACCGGATTGCCGATTTCCTGTCGCAGGGCGATTTCTATCGCTACGACCACCGGATCATCTACGAGCACATCGGCCGGCTGATCGCGTCGACGCGCCCGGCCGACGTCGTGACCGTGTACGAAGCGCTGACCACGTCCGGCAAGGCCGACGACGTCGGCGGGCTCGCATACCTGAACGCCCTCGCGCAGAACACGCCGAGCGCGGCGAACATCCGCCGCTATGCGGAAATCGTGCGCGACCGTGCGGTGCTGCGCCGGCTCGTGTCGGTCGCCGACGAAATCTCGGCCGACGCGTTCAATCCGCAGGGCAAGGAAGTCCGCCAGCTGCTCGACGAAGCCGAGTCGAAGGTGTTCTCGATCGCAGAAGAGGGCGCGCGCGGCAACCAGGGCTTCCTCGAGATCGGCCCGCTGCTCACGCAGGTCGTCGAGCGCATCGACACGCTGTACCACACCGCGAACCCGAGCGACGTCACCGGTACGCCGACGGGCTTCGTCGACCTCGACCGGATGACGTCCGGGATGCACGGCGGCGAACTGATCATCGTGGCGGGGCGCCCGTCGATGGGTAAGACCGCATTTTCGATGAACATCGGCGAATATGTCGCGGTCGAGTACGGGCTGCCGGTCGCGGTGTTCTCGATGGAAATGCCGGGTACCCAGCTCGTGATGCGTATGCTCGGCTCGATCGGCCGGCTCGACCAGCACCGGATGCGTACGGGCCGCCTGACGGACGAGGATTGGCCGAAACTGACGCACGCAGTGCAGAAGATGAGCGAGGCGCAAATCTTCATCGACGAGACGGGTGGCCTGAACCCGATGGAATTGCGCTCGCGCGCGCGGCGTCTCTCGCGGCAATGCGGCAAGCTCGGCCTGATCATCGTCGACTACCTGCAGCTGATGTCGGGTTCGTCGCAGGGCGAGAACCGCGCGACCGAAATCTCGGAAATCTCGCGGTCGCTGAAGAGCCTCGCGAAGGAACTCGACGTGCCGGTGATCGCGCTGTCGCAGCTGAACCGCGGCCTCGAGCAGCGCCCGAACAAGCGTCCGGTGATGTCCGATTTGCGCGAATCGGGCGCAATCGAACAGGACGCGGACGTGATCCTGTTCATTTATCGCGACGAAGTCTACAACCCGGACAGCCCGGACAAGGGCACGGCCGAAATCATCATCGGCAAGCAGCGTAACGGCCCGATCGGCCCTGTTCGACTCACGTTCCTGGGTCAATACACGAAGTTCGACAACTTTGCCGGGGCGCAGACCTTCTACGGCGAGTAGCGCCGGATGTAAACTCTTATTTCGCCAAGCGTTGTATCCAATCCCGGCGTGCGCATATGCGCGCGTCGCGGCGCGACCGAAAACGGTACAATGTCGCCCGTTTTCGTGACAGTAGTTTGACAATCTCTCAGGAATCCCATGTTCGGTCGATTCATGCCCACCGAGGGCAAGTTCTTTGAACTCTTCAACGCGCACGCGAAGCACATCGTTGCCGGCGGACGCGAACTCGAACTGCTGATCGACAATCTCGCCGACGCCGAGATTCACAAGCAAAACGTGCAGACGGCCGAGAAGGCCGCCGACAAGCTCACGCACGAAGCGATCGATCTGCTGCACAAGACTTTCATCACGCCGCTCGATCGCGACGAGATCCACAAGCTGATCACGACGATGGACGACATCCTCGACCTGATGGAAGACGTCGCGACGGCCGTGTCGCTGTACGACGTGCAGGCCGTCACGTCCGAGGCGAGCCAGCTCGCGCACATCGTCACGCAGTCGGCGCAGCACGTGCAGCAGGCGGTCGGGATGCTGTCGGACATGAAGCAGTCGGCGCAGATCCTCAAGCAGTGCGAGGAGATCGACCGCTGGGAGTCGGAGGCCGATCGCGTGCTGCGCGCCGCGATGTCGAAGCTGTTCCGCGAAGAAGACGACGTGAAGACGCTCATCAAGCTGAAGGCGATCTACGAGCTGCTCGAAGAGATTACCGACAAGTGCGAGGACGTCGCGAACATCATCGAAGGCATCGTGCTGGAAAACGCCTGAGCGGACCACGATGCATTCGATACAACTCGCCCTATGGATGGTCGCGACGCTGGTGCTCGTCGCGCTCGTATTCGACTTCATGAACGGCTTCCACGATGCGGCGAACTCGATCGCCACCGTCGTGTCCACCGGGGTGCTGAAACCCCAGCAGGCCGTGGTGTTCGCGGCGGCGTTCAACGTCATCGCGTATTTCATCTTCCACCTGAAAGTCGCGCAGACCGTCGGTAAAGGCACGATCGATCCCGAGATCGTCGACCACTACGTCGTGTTCGGCGCGCTGGTCGGTGCGATCGGCTGGAACGTGATCACCTGGTACTACGGGATTCCGTCGAGCTCGTCGCACGCGCTGATCGGCGGCCTCGTCGGCTCGGCACTCGCGAAGTCGGGCTGGAGCTCGCTGAACATCGACGGGCTGATGAAGACCGTCGCGTTCATCTTCATTTCGCCGCTGCTCGGCTTCATCCTCGGTTCGCTGTTCATGCTCGGCGTGTCGTGGCTGTATTTCCGTACCGCACCCAGCAAGGTCGACCGGCGGTTCCGCCGGCTCCAGCTGCTGTCGGCCGGCCTGTACAGCCTCGGCCACGGCGGCAACGACGCGCAGAAGACGATCGGCATCATCTGGATGCTGCTGATCGCGTCGGGCTATGCGTCGGCGACGGGCGATGCGCCGCCCGCATGGGTGATCGGCGCGTGCTACCTGTCGATGGGCCTCGGCACGCTGTTCGGCGGCTGGCGCATCGTGCGCACGATGGGCCAGAAGATCACGAAGCTCAAGCCGGTCGGCGGTTTCTGTGCCGAAAGCGGCGGCGCGATCACGCTGTTCATCGCGTCGTTCCTCGGTATCCCCGTATCGACCACGCATACGATCACCGGCGCGATCGTCGGCGTCGGCGCGACGCAGAAGCTGTCGGCCGTGCGCTGGGGCGTCGCCGGCAACATCGTGTGGGCGTGGGTGCTGACGATTCCGGCGTCCGCGCTGATCGCGGCCGGCGGATGGTGGCTCGGGCACCAGATCTTCTGATCGCCAACGCTGTCGGTTCGACATGAAATGCGCCGCAAGCCGAAAGGCTGCGGCGCATTTTCTTTGGGGGCGAGGAAATTTGCGACGAACGGCGGGGCTGCGGCGGATACTGCCGAGGTTGCCGTTGGAATTTGAGCGCCGGGTTAGTAACTTCCGTTCGCGAACCGGGCAATCGGATCGTCCGCGGTGCCGGTGCGCGGGCTGACGGGCGCGGATTGCGTCGACGCACGCAGCACCTGCACGGGCTCGGTGCTGCGCGGCGACGTTGCGGTTGCCGCGGGCGGCGGTTCCGCATCGAATGCGGCGGCCTGGGCGGCCGTCAGTGCCGTCGTCGGAATCTGCGTGCCGGCTTCTACCGGGCCGGCCGGCGCTGCATTCGCCGTCATCGCGGTCAGGCCGCCATCGCCATTCGCCGACGTTGCCGGTTGCCGGGCTGCCTGCACGCGCGGCGGCGGCGGTTCGTACGGATCGGCGGGCGCGACCACAGGCGCAACTGCGGCGGTCGTCACGGCTTGCGCGGCCGGCATGACCGGAGCTGGAGACTGCGTCGCTCCGGCTTGCGACGAAGCATAGGCAGGCGGCCGCGGCGGCGCGGCGGCAGTCACGACAGGAGCGGGCGTAACCACCGGCGGGTTGCGCGGCTCGTCGCGCTTCGCCTCGTAGGTCGGCGCATCGAACGGCGTGGGCGTCGCGCGCGGCGGCGCAACGCGGCGAATGCCGTCGAAACGCTTGGCCCAGTATGGGTTCGTCAGGTAGTCGAGCCGCACGGTGCCGCCCGTCGACGGTGCGTTGACGAAGCGCAGCTTGCCGACATAGATGCCGACGTGCGAATGCGGCCGCCCGGTCGTGTTGAAGAAGATCAGGTCGCCCGGCGCGATCTGCTCGGGCTCGATCGACACGCCGCGGCCGCTCATGTCGGCGGTCGTGCGCGGCAGGTTCACGTCGGCCGCGCGGCCGATCACGTAGCGCACGAGTCCGCTGCAGTCGAAGCCGCTCGTCGGCGTATTGCCGCCCCAGCGATACGGGACGCCGACCAGGCTCATCGCCTGGATCGAGATTTCTTCCTGGCCGACGCTGTGATCGACGAATTTCGGGAAATTGGCGGGAGCGGGGAACGCGCGCGGCGTCGTGATCTTCATTCCCGGCTCGCGCGATGCCGACTGCGGCGGCATGCTGGAGCAGGCCGCAAGCAGCGAAACGACGGCGACGGGAACGCAGATTCGAAGCATGGCAAGGCGGGCGAGCGCGGCGCGCTCGCGAATCGTATGACAACAGACAGACCCGATGGTAGACGCTCCGGCGGGGCTTAAGCAACCATTCCTGAGAATTTACTTGAAGTTTCGCGCGTAAGTGAGGCTGTTGCGTGACGATGCGTTACCTGAGTTTTCGACCCCAAATAAAAACGGCGCTCCGGAAAACGGAGCGCCGCGATGCGTCGAAAGCCGGCGGGTGGGCCGGCCTGCCGCGTTACAGGATGTCCGACGCGTAGTCGGCGAGCCGCGAGCGTTCGCCGCGCGCGAGCGTCACGTGGCCGCTGTGGCCCCAGCCCTTGAAGCGGTCGACGACGTAGGTCAGGCCCGAACTGCCTTCGGTCAGGTAAGGCGTGTCGATCTGCGCGATGTTGCCGAGGCACACGATCTTCGTGCCGGGGCCCGCGCGCGTGACGAGCGTCTTCATCTGCTTCGGCGTCAGGTTCTGCGCCTCGTCGATGATCAGGTACTTGTCGACGAACGTGCGGCCGCGCATGAAGTTCATGCTCTTCACCTTCAGGCGCGAACGGATCAGTTCCTGCGTCGCGGCACGGCCCCATTCGCCGGCAGCGTCGTCGGTCTTCTGCAGCACTTCGAGGTTGTCGTCGAATGCGCCCATCCACGGCTGCATCTTCTCTTCTTCGGTACCGGGCAGGAAACCGATGTCCTCGCCGACGGGCACGGTCGCACGCGTCACGATGATCTCGTTGTAGCGCTTGTCGTCGAGCACCTGCGCGAGGCCGGCCGCGAGCGCGACGAGCGTCTTGCCGGTGCCGGCCTGGCCGAGCAGCGTGACGAAGTCGATCTCGGGGTTCATCAGCAGGTTCAGCGCGAAGTTCTGCTCGCGGTTGCGCGCGGTGATGCCCCACACGTTGTTCTTGTGGTGGCTGTAGTCGCGCAGCGTCTGCAGCAGCGCCGTCTTGCCGTTCAGCTCGCGGACGATCGCGTGGAACGTCGGTTCGCCGTTCTGCGGCTCGAGATAGACGAACTCGTTGACGAGCATCGACGCGACGAGCGGGCCCGTCACGCGGTAGTACGTGGTGCCCGTCTTCGTGTCCTGCCAGCTCTCCATGCCCTTCGCGTGCTTGGTCCAGAAGTCCTGCGGCAGTTCGCGCACGCCGTTGTAGAGGAGATCCGAGTCCTCCAGCACCTGGTCGTTGAAGTAGTCTTCCGCGGGCAGGCCGAGCGCGTGCGCCTTGATCCGCATGTTGATGTCTTTCGACACCAGCACGACCTGGCGGTCGGGCCGGTCGCGCTGCAGCGCGCGCACGACGCCGAGGATCTGGTTGTCCGCCTTGCCGGTGGGCAAGCCTTCGACGGGTGCGATGTCGGCGAGCTTGGTCTGGAAGTACAGGCGGCCGAGCGCCTCGCGGCTGCCGAGGCGCGACAGCGGGATGCCGGCCGTGATCGCGCCCGCATCGGCGACGAGTGCGTCGAGCGTGCGGCTGACCTGGCGTGCGTTGCGCGCGACTTCGGACATCCCCTTCTTGTGGTTGTCGAGTTCCTCGAGCGTCATCATCGGCAGATAGACGTCGTGTTCCTCGAAGCGGAAGAGGCTGCTCGGGTCGTGCATCAGCACGTTGGTGTCGAGCACGAACAGTTTCTGCAGTTCGGCGTCGGCGGGCTTGCGGCCGCGCGATTTCGTCGCCGCACCGGCATCGCGCGCGGGAGCCGCGGCCGGTTTGTCGGCGGCCGGCTTGTCGTTGCGCGCGACGACCGGCGCCGCGGGTGCGGCGGGCGCCGGCATCGGCTGCAACAGTGCGGCCGTCTGTCTGGTCTTGCGGCCGCGTGCGGGTGCGCTCGCGGCATCTTGCGCCGAAGACGCGACGGCGCGCAGCGGCGCGGCCGTGTTCGCGGCTTCGATCATCGGTTGGGCCACGCTGGCCGGACCATAGTCACCGGCTGTGGATGCGTCCCCTTCGGCGGATTTCTTCGCGGCTTTCGCGGGCCGCGCTTTCGCCTTGTATTCGTCGGGCGGCAGAAGGCTGCCGAGCTTGCTGGGGGGAGTAGGCAAAGGCATGGTGTCCCTCGGGAGGAATCGTGTCGCAAGGCGTGCGCCGCTGATCGCATCCTGCGTGACGTAGACGCATGCAGTTTGCGCGCGGTGGCGCACAGGAATTTCGTCTAGCCGGTTCGCCTAAGTGTCGATCAGCTCCTTGACGGGGTGAGGGCCGGACCGAGGGCCGGCGCGCAATCCATAAAAAAAGCCGCTGCCCCGTCGACAGGGGCATGCGGCTCGGCTGATACCGTCGTGATGCGCGTCAGGTGCCGGGAAGCATCGCATCGAGCACCGGCGCAGCTACGAGAAATATGGGGCGAACTGGCATTCATTGCGGCCCAATATAACGCGCCTCAAAGCGCTTGTACAGCACTTAGCACGTCGTCCACATGCCCCGGCACCTTGATGCCGCGCCATGCCTGACGGAGTACGCCGTCGGCGTCGATCAGGAACGTCGAGCGCTCGATTCCGCGCACTTCCTTGCCATACATTTTCTTCATCTTGATGACATCGAACAGCGCGCACAGCGCTTCGTCGGCATCGGAGATCAGCGGGAACGGCAGTTCGAGCTTTGCCTTGAAATTGTCATGCGAGCGCAGGCTGTCGCGCGACACGCCGATGACTTCCGCACCGGCTTTCTTGAACTTCGGATAGAGATCGCGGAACTGCAGCCCTTCGGTCGTGCAGCCCGGCGTGTTGTCCTTCGGATAGAAGTACAGCACGAGCTTCTTGCCCTTCAGGTCGGACAGCGAAATGTCGCCGCCCGTGGCCGGTGCGGTGAAATCGGGAACTTGACGGTCAACTTCGACAGACACGTGTTTCTCCTGTTGTTATGGAAAGGCGCCGCTGCGGCGCGGTTCGGCGGGGCGTCGCGGCAGCGCGCCGCAAGGGCGCGGCGGGCGACGCCGGCTCGCGTGCGAACTCAGTCGGGCTGGACGATCAGTTCGCCGGAGCGGCCGGGGATTTCGCCCCACGTGACAGGGTACGATGGCAGCGAGTCGCGGTCCAGCGTCGCGTGGTAGTCGCCCATCGTCGCAAACGTGTGGCCTTGCGCGCGCCAGCCGGCGAGCAGTTGCTCGAACACGGGCGCGAGCTTCTGGCCTTCCAGTTCCGCGTGCAGCGTGAACACCTGGTCGTGCGGATTGGTTTCGGTGAACCTGAGGATGTGCGCGGCGACGTTGTGCGTGTCGACGCCGTCGATGCCGAGCACTTCGTCGAGCGTGGGCAGCGTCGTCGGCATCTGCACGTGCGACAGCGTGCGGCCGCCGACGACGGGCAGGTACGGCGAATGGCCGCGGCCGTCGGATGCGTAGCGCATCCCCCATGCGTCGATCTGCTCGAACGCGGAGTCGTTCATCTGCCAGCCGGCCGCGCCGTGCGTGACGGGCGGCGTGCCGAAGATCTCGATGAAGCGCGCGTGGCTCTTCTGCATTTCACGCGCGGTCCAGTCGCGATCGCGCACGCGGACGTTGTCCTGCCAGTACACGTGATCCCACGTGTGGATCCCGCATTCGAAGCCGGCCTCGTGGATCGCGCGCATGTCGGAGATCGCACGGCGGCCGATGTCGGGGCCCGGCAGCAGCACGCCGTACATCAGCTGCTTCACGCCGTAGTGCTCGACCACCGACGTGCGCGACACTTTCTTCAGGAAGCCGGGGCGGAACACGCGCCGCAGCGCCCAGCCCGTGTGATCGGGCCCGAGGCTGAAGAGGAAGGTCGCGCGCGCACTGAAGCGGTCGAAGATGCGCGCGAGGTTCGGCACGCCTTCGCGCGTGCCGCGCAGCGTGTCGACGTCGATCTTGAGGACGATGCGAGCCAAGCGAGCGTCCCGATCAGCCTTGCTGTTCGACGAGCGCGCGCGCGTCGGCGACGTGGCCGCGATACGCCTCGAAGATGTTGCGCAGCGCGTCGTCGAACGTCGCTTGCGGCGCCCAGCCGAGTTCCTGCATCGTGTTGTCGATCTTCGGCACGCGGTTCTGCACGTCCTGGTAGCCGTTGCCGTAGTAGGCGCCGGACGTCGTCTCGACGAGCTTCACCTGCTTGGCCGAATCGGCGTACTCGGGGAATTCGGCCGCCAGTTCGAGCATCTTGTGCGCGAGCTCGCGAACCGAGAAGTTGTTCTTCGGATTCCCGATGTTGTAGATCTTGCCCGATGCGACGCCGTTCTTGTTCTCGATGATCTTCATCAGCGCGCTGATGCCGTCGCCGATGTCGGTGAACGCGCGCTTCTGCGAGCCGCCGTCGACGAGGCTGATGTTCTCGCCGCGCACGATGTGGCCGAGGAACTGCGTGACGACGCGCGAGCTGCCTTCCTTCGGCGTGTAGATCGAGTCGAGGCCCGGGCCGATCCAGTTGAACGGACGGAACAGCGTAAAGTTCAGGCCTTCCATCCCGTAACCCCAGATCACGCGGTCCATCAGCTGCTTCGAGCACGCGTAGATCCAGCGCGGCTTGTTGATCGGGCCGTAGGTGAGGGCCGATGCATCCGGGTCGAACTGCTCGTCCGAGCACATGCCGTAGACCTCGGAGGTCGACGGGAACACGAGGTGCTTGCCGTACTTGACGGCCGAGCGCACGATCGGCAGGTTCGCCTCGAAGTCGAGCTCGAACACGCGCAGCGGCTGCTGGACGTAGGTGGCGGGCGTCGCGATCGCGACGAGCGGCAGGATCACGTCGCACTTCTTCACGTGATACTCGACCCACTCCTTGTTGATCGTGATGTCGCCTTCGAAGAAATGCATCCGCTCGTGGTTGACGAGGTCGCCGAGCCGATCGGTCTGCATGTCCATGCCGAACACTTCCCAATCGGTGGTTTCAAGAATGCGCTTCGACAGGTGATGGCCGATGAAGCCGTTCACACCCAGGATCAGGACTTTTTTTGCTTTCATGAATGACGGGAAGAATGAATGAACTGCGCGAATTCCGCGGGCGTCACGACGGTTTCGCTGCCGTCGCGCTGCTGCCACAGCTCGAGAATGGATAGGGCGCGGCTGTCGCCGCAGACGCCGAATAGCGCATTATCGCTTACGTGCAGGCCGGGCGGCAAATCCGCCGCGGCGGCCGCTGCCGCGCTGCCGGGCGCCGCGAGACGCGCGCGCGCGATCACGAAACGCGTGCCGCCGACGTCCGTGAACGCGCCCGGATACGGCGGCGCCACCGCGCGCACCAGGTTGTAGACCTGCGCTGCCGGCTTCGACCAGTCGACGCGGCCGTCCTCGGGCTTGCGCCCGCCGAAATAGCTGCCGGTCGCGAGATCGTTCGGCAGGTGCGCCGCCTCGCCCGCGAGCAGCGCGGGCAGCACGCGCCAGAGCGTCTGCTCGGCGGCCACCGTGACCTTGTCGAACACCTGCGTGGCCGTGTCGTCCGGCAGGATCGGCACCGCGGTCTGGCCGATGATCGCGCCCGCGTCGGGCTTCGCGGCCATCTCGTGCAGCGTCGCGCCGGTTTCGGTCTCTCCGTTCAGCACGGCCCAGTTGGTCGGTACCCGACCCCGGTATTTCGGCAGCAGCGAACCGTGCATGTTGTACGCGCCGCGCGGCGCGATCGCGAGCAGGTCCACCGGCAGCATGTGCCGGTAGTAGAACGAGAAGATGAAATCCGGCTGCGCGTCCGATACCGCGCGGCGCAACGACGGATCGGCGCGATCGGCCGGCGTGACGACCGGAATGCCGTGCTCGGCCGCGACGGACGCGACGCTGCCGAACCAGATGTTCTCGTTCGGATTGTCCTCGTGCGTGACGACAAGTGCGACGTCGACGCCGCGCGCGAGCAGCACCTGCAGGCACCGCACGCCGACGTTGTGATACGCGAAGACGACCGCGCGCGGCTTCATTGCGCGGCTCCCGTGCGGTTCGCGCCGGCCGGCACCGCCGGCATGCCGTCGTGCTGCTCGAGCACGGCCTGGATCAGGTAGCGCGGCCGTGCGCGCACCTGCTGGTAGATGCGGCCGACGTATTCGCCGAGCAGGCCGAGCGCGAAGATGATCACGCCGAGCAGGAAGAACGTGATCGCGAACAGCGTGAACACGCCTTGCACTTCCGCGCCGACGATGAAGCGCCGCACGAGCAGCAGCACGAACAGCGCGGCGGAGCCGAGCGACAGGATCACGCCGATGAACGACAGCCACTGCAGCGGCACGACCGAGAAGCCCGTCACGAGGTCGAAGTTCAGCCGGATCAGGCTGTACAGCGAGTATTTCGACTCGCCCGCGAAGCGCTCCTCGTGCGCGACCTCGATTTCGGTCGGCTTCTGCGCGAACGTATAGGCCAGCGCGGGGATGAACGTGTTGACTTCGCCGCACACGTTGATCGTGTCGATGATGCGGCGGCTGTACGCGCGCAGCATGCAGCCCTGGTCGGTCATCTTGATGCGCGTGATGCGCTCGCGCAGCCGGTTCATCATCTGCGACGCCTTGCGCCGCCACAGGCTGTCCTGACGCTGCTTGCGGATCGAGCCGACGTAGTCGTAGCCCTCGCGCATCTTCGCGATCAGCTTGCCGATTTCCTCGGGCGGATTCTGCAGGTCGGCGTCGAGCGTGATGACGATCTCGCCGCGCGATTGCGCGAAGCCCGCGAGGATCGCCATGTGCTGGCCGTAGTTGCCGTTGAGCAGCACGACGCGCGTCGTGTCGGGGCGCACGTGGAACTGGTCGGCGAGCATCGCGGCCGAGCGGTCGCGGCTGCCGTCGTTGATCAGGATCACTTCGTATGACGTGTCGAGTGCGTCGAGCGCCGGATACAGCCGCGCGAACAGCGCGGCGAGGCCGTCTTCCTCGTTGTACACGGGGATGATGACCGATACTTCGGGCCGGCCGGCGTCCAGGTGCCCGGCGCCCGGATGCCCGGCGCGTGCTTCAAGGTGACTCATGTACGCTTATTTTCCGTATTGTTCACAAATCTGGTTGATGGCGTCGACCACGCGACGCACGTCGCCCTCCGTCATCTGCGTGAACAGCGGCAGCGTGACGGTCGACGCGCCGTATCGTTCGGCGTGGGGGAACATGCCCTCCTTGAAGCCGCGCGCACGGTACAGCGTGAAAAGATGGATCGCCGGGTAGTGGATGCCCGTGCCGATGCCGCGTTCCTTCATCTGCGCCATGAACTCGGCGCGCGGGATCGACAGCCGCTCGAGCGGCAGCGTGATCTGGAACATGTGCCAGTTGCCGTTCTCGAATTCGGCGACCGGCAGGCCGACGCCGAGCTTCGCGGCCGGGCCGCCGTTGAACGCGGCGAAATACGCGCGCGCGAGCGCACGGCGCTGCGCGGTGAAGCGCTCGAGGTGCGGCAGCTGGCCGAGGCCGACGCGCGCGGCGACGTCGGTCAGGTTGTACTTGCCGCCGAGCACGTCGCAGTCCATCCCGTCGAAGCCCGTGCGCGTGATGCCCTGCAGCCGGTACTTCTGTGCGAGCGTCGCTTCGTCCTCGTTGTTCAGCACGAGTGCGCCGCCTTCGATCGTCGTCAGGTTCTTGTTCGCGTGGAAGCTGAACGACACGATGTCGCCGAACGCGCCGATGCGCTTGCCGTTCCACGTCGAGCCGAGCGCCTGCGCCGCATCTTCGATCACGCGCAGGTTGTGCGCGCGCGCGATCGCGTACAGGCGGTCCATGTCGACCGGCAGGCCGGCCAGGTAGACGGGGATGATCGCCTTCGTGCGCGGCGTGATCGCCTGCTCGAGCTTGTCGAGGTCGATGTTGCGCGTGACGGGATCGATGTCCGCGAACACGGGCGTCGCGCCCGTCTCGAGGATCACGTTGCTGGTCGAGACCCACGACGCCGGCGTCGTGATCACCTCGTCGCCGGCGCCGACGCCCGCGATGCGCAGGCCGATCTCGAGCGTGCAGGTGCCCGAGTTGAACGCGCGGACCGGGCGGCCGCCGCAGTATTCGGACAGTGCCGCTTCGAATTTCTGGCACTGCGGGCCGGTGGTGATCCAGCCCGAGCGCAGCACTTCGACGACGCCCTGGATGGTTTCCTCATCGATCTCGGGGCGGGTGAACGGCAGAAACGGAGCGGTAGTCTGGCTCATGAACGCTTTTGGCCTGTAATGGCGTGTAATAAAAGGGTCGGGCAATCCCGTCCGAAACCGGCATTAAACACCGGTTGGCGGATTCGTACCGTGATTTTTTGTAGGCAGACGCTTAACGCCGCGAGGCATGCTCAGCTTCGTGCAAGCACGAGCACCCCGATCAAAATGATGCCGATGCCGACGAGCCGCTGGACCGACAACACCTCGCCGAACAGGTACCAGGCCGCGAATGCGTTGACGACGTAGCCGAGCGACAGCATCGGGTACGCGATCGACACGTCGACTCGCGACAACCCGAGGATCCAGACGACGACGCTCAGCACGTAGCAGCTCAGGCCGCCGATGATCGGCAGCTGGGTCGCGATCTTCAGGCCGACCGGGATGATGTTCGCACGGCTGAATTCGAAGTGTCCAACGGCGTTGACGCCGGCTTTCAGCAGAAGTTGCGCACAGGCGTTGAGCATCACGCCGGTGATGATGCAGACGAACGAAACGGGATTCATGCGGCGGGCGTCCTTACGATTGCGGTTTCTCGACGATCACGCGGCGGTTGTCGCGCGCGATCACGCGCATCGGCACGCCTTGCTTGACCAGCGCGTCGTACTGGCCGGGCGGCATGATCGCGAGCGCATGGGTTTCCTGTTTCCAGCGCGTGATCCATTCGTTGACGGTCGGAATCCATTTGTTCGGCTCCACCGAGATCCCGAACGCGAGTTCGTCCTGACGCTGGACCATGATCGTCGTGTGGCCCATATAGAACGGGAACGTGTGATCGAGCATCTCGATCGAGTAGAACGGCGTGTCGGGCGGCAGCTTCGCCAGTTCGGCGCGCACGGCGGGCGCGAGTTGCGCGCCCGAGCTGTAGCGGCCGAACTCGTCGTGCCCGGTGCCGCCGATCGTGCCGAACGCGAGCCAGGCGGCGCCGAACGCGGCGATCGCGGCGGCCACGCCCGCGCGGCGGTTCAGCCACGCGGCCGCGAGCGTCAGCGCGGCCGCGATCGCGAGGCCCGCGTACAGCCACATCTGGAACGCGCGGTACAGCGCGTTCGGCGTGCGGGCATCGCCCTGGTACGCGAGGAAGATGATCCCGAATGCCGCGGCGACGAAGAACACGAGGTAGCCGAGCAGGTGGCGGCGGAACCGGTCGGCCGACACCAGCGGCAGGTACGCGCCGATGATCAGCGCGAGCGCCGGCGCGATCGGCAGCACATACGAGATCAGCTTCGAATGCGACGCGCTGAAGAACAGGAAGATGAACGCGCTCCAGATCAGCAGCACGAGCATCGGCGAGAAGCCGTTCGGCTGGCGCGGCATCCGCAGCGCATGGCGGATGCTCTGCCACGCGACCGACAGCCACGGCAGGAAGCCGACCAGCAGCACCGGCACGAAGTAGTACAGCGGTCCCGGGCGGTTCTGTTCCGGGGTCAGGTAGCGGCGGAACTGCTGGACGATGAAGAAGAAGTTGAAGAACTCGGGGTTGCGCTGCTGGACGAGCACGAACCACGGCGTGACGATCGCGAAGAAGATCACGAGGCCGCTGACGAGATACAGGCGCTTCCACAGCGCCCAGTCGCGCGCGATCAGCGTGTAGAGCACGAGCACGGCGCCCGGCAGGATCAGGCCGACGAGGCCCTTGGACAGCACCGCGAATGCCATCGCGGCCCAGCACGCCCACATCCAGCCGCGCGCCGCGGCCGGGCGCAGCCCGGGCCGCTGCGCGAGCAGCAGCGAGCACAGCGACAGCGCCATCCAGAACGCGAGCCCCATGTCGAGCGCGTTGAAGTGGCCCATCAGGTTCCAGTACGGCGAGCTCGCGAGCACGACGGCCGCGAGGAAGCCCGACAGCGGGTTGAACAGGCGCGCGCCGGTGAAGCCGACGAGCAGCACGCCGGCGAAGCTCACGACGGCCGTGTAGAGGCGCGCCTGCCATTCGCCGATGCCAAACCATGCGAACGTCAGCGCGTTCAGCCAGGTCTGCAGCGGCGGCTTCTCGAAATACTTGTAGCCGTTGTAGCGCGGTGTGATCCAGTCGCCGGTAACGAACATCTCGCGCGCCATCTCCGCGTAGCGGCCTTCGTCGCTCGGGATCAGGTGGCGCAGCCCGAGCGGCGCGAACCAGACGATCGCGAGCGCGACGAGCAGGAGGACGAGCGTGATGCGATTGAGCGGTAGCCTCGACGGCGTATCGTTCATGGGTTTTCAGCCTGTTGGTTGTTGTGACGGGCCGCCGGCGGGTTGCGCCGGGGCGGGCGGCCTGGCCGGGCCGATCCGGGGATCGACCCGCTGCGCCGGCCCGAGTTTTACCGCATCGGGGATTAACGTTCAATTAAGAGCGCAGCGGCGACCTTGCGGCCCTCGGCCATCAGGATGTTGTAGGTGCGGCACGCGGCCTGGAAATCCATCGTCTCGACGCCGATCCGCCTGGCCGTGAGCGCGGCGACCAGCCGCGGGTGCGGGAAGCGCAGCCGCGCGCCGCTGCCGAAGATCACGAGTTCGGGCGTCGGGTCGAGCAGCATCGCGAAATGCACGGGCGCGAGCGCGTCGAACGACGACACGGGCCATGCCTGGACCGGCGCGCCGGGCAGCACGATGACGCTCGTTTCATGGCGTTCGAGATTGACGTCGACATAATCGGGGCCGTAGCCGGTGACGGTGTTGAGCGCGCCGCTCGCGTCCTGGTGCAGTTTCAAATCGGTATTCCGCGGTTCCGTAGGGGAATGTGTTGCAGGGCCGCACGGGCCCGGGGCGGCTGGTTTCGCGCGCCTGTGCACGCGGGACGCCTGACGGCGCGGGCCCGGCGCGGCTATGGTGCATTGCGAAAGTCGGCCAAAATCCGCTAAATTATAACTTTTTGGTCGCCCCCGGGCGCCACTTGCATCGCGCGCTGCCACAAGCCGCGCCCGATCGCCCGCTTTTTCCCAGTCTAGACAGCGCGCACAGACCGGCCGCTTTCCAGTTTTGATCCCGTCCCCCCGGCCGCAAGGCCAACCCAGGAACCGTGTCGTCGTGAAACCGATTCAGAAGTCGAACAAGCTGCTCAACGTCTGCTACGACATCCGTGGCCCGGTGCTCGAGCACGCGAAGCGCCTCGAGGAAGAAGGCCACCGCATCATCAAGCTGAACATCGGCAACCTCGCGCCGTTCGGCTTCGACGCACCGGACGAGATCATCCAGGACATGATCCGCAACCTGCCGGCGTCGTCGGGCTATTCGGATTCGAAGGGCGTGTTCTCGGCCCGCAAGGCCGTGATGCACTACACGCAGGAAAAGGGCGTCTTGGGCGTCGGCCTCGACGACATCTACATCGGCAACGGCGCGTCCGAGCTGATCGTGATGGCGACCCAGGCGCTGCTGAACGACGGCGACGAAGTGCTGCTGCCCGCGCCCGACTACCCGCTGTGGACGGCCGCGGTGAGCCTGTCGGGCGGCACGCCCGTGCACTACGTGTGCGACGAGCAGAACGCGTGGATGCCCGATCTCGACGACATCCGCCGCAAGATCACGCCGAACACGAAGGCGATCGTCGTGATCAACCCGAACAACCCGACGGGCGCGCTTTATTCCGACGAATTGCTGCTGGACCTGCTCGAGATCGCGCGCCAGCACGGGCTGATCGTGTTTGCCGACGAGGTCTACGACAAGATTGTCTACGACGGCCTCGAGCACACGGCGATGGGCTCGCTGTCGGAGGACGTGATCACCGTCACGTTCAACAGCCTGTCGAAGAGCTATCGCTCGTGCGGCTACCGCGCGGGCTGGATGGCCGTGTCGGGCCTCGGCGGCGACAACCGCCGGCGCGCGAAGGACTACCTCGAGGGGCTCGGCATCCTGTCGTCGATGCGCCTGTGCGCGAACGTGCCGGGGCAGTTCGCGATCCAGACGGCGCTCGGCGGCTACCAGAGCATCAACGAGCTGATCGTGCCGAGCGGGCGCCTGTACAAGCAGCGCGAGCTCGCGTACGACATGCTCACGTCGATTCCGGGCGTGACCTGCGTGAAGCCGCAGGCCGCGCTGTACATGTTCCCGCGCCTCGATCCGAAAATCTATCCGATCCAGAACGACCAGCAGTTCATACTCGACCTGCTGCTCGAAGAGCGCGTGCTGCTCGTGCAGGGCACGGGTTTCAACTGGGCGACGCCGGACCACTTCCGCGTGGTCTTCCTGCCGAACCTCGACGACCTGACCGATTCGATCAACCGGATCGCACGCTTCCTCGACGGCTACCGCAAGCGCCATTCGGCCTGAGCGGGCAGGACCACACGGAACCCATTACTTCTTACTCATCGATCACACGCAGCATGGAACCGATCAAAGTTGGCCTGTTGGGCTTCGGCACGGTGGGCAGCGGCACCTTCACGGTGCTGCGCCGCAACCAGGAAGAAATCAAGCGACGCGCGGGGCGCGGCATCGAGGTGACGCGCATTGCCGTGCGCAACCCGGCCAAGGCGCAGGCTGCGCTCGGCGGCGACGCCGGCGCCGCGCAGATCACCGACGATTTCAATTCGGTGGTCGACGATCCGTCGATCGCGATCATCGCCGAGATGATCGGCGGCACCGGCATCGCGCGCGAGCTCGTGCTGCGCGCGATCGCGAACGGCAAGCATGTCGTGACGGCGAACAAGGCGCTGCTCGCGGTGCACGGCACCGAGATCTTCGAGGCCGCGCGCGCGAAGGGCGTGATGGTCGCGTTCGAGGCGGCCGTCGCTGGCGGCATCCCGATCATCAAGGCGCTGCGCGAAGGCCTGACCGCGAACCGCATCCAGTACATCGCGGGCATCATCAACGGCACGACGAACTACATCCTGTCGGAAATGCGCGACCGCGGGCTCGACTTCGCGACCGCGCTGAAGGCCGCGCAGGAGCTCGGCTACGCGGAAGCCGATCCGACCTTCGACATCGAAGGCATCGACGCCGCGCACAAGGCGACGATCATGAGCGCGATCGCGTTCGGCGTGCCGGTGCAGTTCGACCGCGCGTACGTCGAGGGCATCAGCAAGCTCGACGCAACCGACATCCGCTACGCGGAAGAACTCGGCTACCGGATCAAGCTGCTCGGCATCGCGCGCCGCGCCGAAAACGGCATCGAGCTGCGCGTGCACCCGACGCTGATCCCGGAAAAGCGCCTGCTCGCGAACGTCGAAGGCGCGATGAACGCGGTCGTCGTGCACGGCGACGCGGTCGGCACGACGCTGTACTACGGCAAGGGCGCGGGCGCGGAGCCGACCGCGTCGGCGGTGGTCGCCGATCTCGTCGACGTCACGCGCCTGCACACGGCCGACCCCGAGCATCGCGTGCCGCACCTCGCGTTCCAGCCCGACAGCCTGTCGAACACGCCGATCCTGCCGATCGAGGAAGTCACGAGCGGCTACTACCTGCGCCTGCGGGTGGCCGACCAGACCGGCGTGCTCGCCAACATCACGCGCATCCTCGCCGAATCGGGCATTTCGATCGACGCGCTGCTGCAGAAGGAATCGGAGCAGGTCGACGGCGCGAACGGCGAGACCGACATCATCCTGATCACGCACGAGACGCTCGAGAAGAACGTCAACGCGGCGATCGCGCAGATCGAGAGCCTCGCGACGGTCGTGTCGAAGGTGACGAAGCTGCGCATGGAAGCGCTGAACTGAGGCGGAAGACATGAACTACATCTCCACGCGCGGCGCCGGCTTCGGCGAGCGCCATACGTTCTCCGACATCCTGCTCGGCGGTCTCGCGAAGGACGGCGGGCTCTACCTGCCGGCCGAGTATCCGAAGGTGTCCGCCGACGAGCTCGCGCGCTGGCGCGCGCTGCCGTACGCGGATCTCGCATTCGAGATCCTGTCGAAGTTCTGCGACGACGTGCCGGCCGACGACCTGCGTGCGATCACGCGTCGCACGTACACGGCCGACGTGTACAGCAACACGCGCCACGGCGAGAACGCAGCCGACATCACGCCGCTGAAGACGCTCGGCACCGAGAACGGCGCACCGATCTCGCTGCTCGAACTGTCGAACGGCCCGACGCTCGCGTTCAAGGACATGGCGATGCAGCTGCTCGGCAACCTGTTCGAGTACACGCTCGCGAAGCACGGCGAAGCGCTGAACATCCTCGGCGCGACGTCGGGCGACACGGGCAGCGCGGCCGAATACGCGATGCGCGGCAAGGCCGGCGTGCGCGTGTTCATGCTGTCGCCGCACAAGAAGATGAGCGCGTTCCAGACGGCCCAGATGTTCAGCCTGCAGGATCCGAACATCTTCAACCTCGCGGTCGAAGGCGTGTTCGACGACTGCCAGGACATCGTGAAGGCCGTGTCGAACGATCACGCGTTCAAGGCGCAGCAGAAGATCGGCACGGTCAACTCGATCAACTGGGCGCGCGTCGTCGCGCAGGTCGTGTACTACTTCAAGGGCTATTTCGCGGCGACGCAGTCCAACGACGAGCGCGTGTCGTTCACGGTGCCGTCGGGCAACTTCGGCAACGTGTGCGCGGGCCACATCGCGCGGATGATGGGGTTGCCGATCGCGAAGCTCGTGGTCGCGACCAACGAGAACGACGTGCTCGACGAGTTCTTCCGCACGGGCGCGTATCGCGTGCGCAGCGCCGAGAACACGTATCACACGAGCAGCCCGAGCATGGACATCTCGAAGGCGTCGAACTTCGAGCGCTTCGTGTTCGACCTGCTCGGCCGCGATCCGGCGCGCGTGATGCAGCTGTTCCGCGACGTCGAGGAGAAGGGCGGCTTCGATCTCGCGGCGAGCGGCGATTTCGCCCGCGTCGCGGAGTTCGGCTTCGTGTCGGGCCGCAGCAGCCACACGGACCGCATCGCGACGATCCGCGACGTGTTCTCGCGCTACGACACGATGATCGATACGCACACGGCCGACGGCGTGAAGGTTGCGCGCGAGCATCTCGACGCAGGCGTGCCGATGGTCGTGCTCGAGACGGCGCAGCCGATCAAGTTCGGCGAGACGATCCGTGAAGCGCTCGATCGCGAAGCCGAGCGGCCGGCCGCATTCGACGGGCTCGAGGCGCTGCCGCAGCGCTTCGAGGTCGTGAAGGCCGACGCGCAGCAGGTGAAGGATTTCATCGCCGCGCATACGGGCGCGTGACGCACGGCCGGGCCCGCGGGCCCGGCTGCGCAGGACGGCCGGAATGCCGATTCGTCGAACGGATCGGGGTTCCGGCCGTTTCGTTTGGCGGTGCGGTGCAGCGGTACTGCGATATGCAGGCGTTCGGCAGCCCGCCGCGCGTCTGCAGTCGAACGTCGCACGAAACAGGTGCCAGACCCGCGCGTCCACGACGATCACAGTTCTCGCATGTCGGCCATATCGCGCGCCCGCGCGACGGCGTCGCTACAATGACGTATTGACTCCAACGTTCCCCGATTCCATCGATGTCGAACCCGAATCCCGCGGCGCCGCGCGCGCCGATGCTGTCGACCGCCGAGGCGCTCGCCGCGCTGCTCGATGCCGCGAAGCCGCTGCCCGGCACCGAAACCGTCGCCACGCTCGACGCGCTCGGCCGCGTGCTGGCGGCCGACGTGAGCTCGCCGCTCGACGTGCCGCCGATGCATACGAGCGCGATGGACGGTTATGCGGTGCGCGTCGCCGACCTGCTGCACGGCGAGCGGCGTCTGCCGGTGTCGCAGCGGATTCCGGCCGGTCATCCGGCCGTGCCGCTCGCGGCCGGCACGGCCGCGCGGATCTTCACCGGCGCGACGGTGCCGCCCGGCGCCGACGCCGTCGTGATGCAGGAGCGGACGTCGGCCGACGGCGATGCGGTCGAGATCCTGCATACGCCGAAGGCCGGTGAATGGATCACCGCGCAGGGCGCGGACATCCGGCAGGGGGCGGTGATCCTGCCGGCCGGCACGCGGCTCACGCCGCAGGCGCTCGGCCTGGCCGCGTCGGTCGGCTGTGCGCAACTGTCGGTCGCACGGCGGATTCGCGTCGCGGTGTTCTTCACCGGCGACGAGCTGACGATGCCGGGCGAGCCGCTGAAGCCCGGCGCGATCTACAACTCGAACCGCTTCACGCTGCGCGGGCTGCTGGAGCGGCTCGGCTGCCACGTGACCGATTACGGGATCGTGCCCGACTCGCTCGCCGCGACGCGCGACACGCTGCGCGAGGCTGCGCGCGATCACGACGTGATCCTGACGAGCGGCGGCGTATCGGTCGGCGACGAGGATCACGTGAAGCCGGCCGTCGAGTCCGAAGGGCGGCTCGCGCTGTGGCAGATCGCGATGAAGCCCGGCAAGCCGCTCGCGTACGGCGCGGTGCGGCGCGGCGACGATCGCCCCGATGCGCACTTCATCGGGCTGCCCGGCAACCCCGTATCGAGCTTCGTCACGTTCCTGCTGTTCGTGCGGCCGTTCCTGTTGCGCCTGTCCGGCGTGCGCGACGTCGCGCCGCGCGCGCTGTCGCTGCGCGCCGACTTTTCGCAAGGCAAGGGCGACCGGCGCAACGAATTCCTGCGCGCACGCGTCAATGCGGCCGGCGGCCTCGATCTGTTCCCGAACCAGAGCTCGGCGGTGCTGACGTCGACGGTCTGGGGCGACGGCCTGATCGACAATCCGCCGCAGCACGCGATCAGCGCAGGCGAGACCGTGCGTTTCATTCCGTTTTCCGAATTGCTGTCGTAACGCGGCGGCTTCCCGAACCATGAAGATTCAGCTGAAATTTTTTGCAAGCGTACGAGAAGCGCTGGGCGTTGCCGACGAGCAGGCCGACGTGCCGGACAGCGTAACGACCGTCGGCGACGTGCGCGCGTGGTTGCGCGTGCGCGGCGGTGCGTGGGCGGAGACGCTCGCCGAAGGGCGCGCATTGCGCATGGCGTGCAACCACGAGATGACCGATCCCGACACGCGGCTCACCGAAGGTTGCGAGGTCGCGTTCTTTCCGCCGGTGACGGGCGGTTGAGCTCGGCATGGGACCGGAGCGTGTGATGGCAACGATACGAATCCAGACCGACGACTTCGATCTGAACGCCGAAGTCGCGGCATTGCGCGCGCGCAATCCGAAGATCGGCGCGATCGCGTGCTTCGTCGGCACCGTGCGCGACCTGAACGAAGGCGATTCGGTCGCCGCGATGGAGCTCGAGCACTATCCGGGGATGACCGAGAAGGCGCTCGAGAAGATCGCCGCCGAGGCCTGCCGGCGCTGGCCGGGCATCGACGTCGCGATCGTGCATCGGGTCGGCAGGCTCCTGCCGCTCGACCAGATCGTGATGGTGGCGACGGTCGCAGCGCATCGCGGCGATGCGTTCGCGTCGTGCGAATTCGTGATGGACTACCTGAAGACCGAAGCGCCGTTCTGGAAGAAGGAAACGACGCCGGACGGCGAGCGCTGGGTCGATGCGCGCAGCACCGACGATGCGGCGCTCGCGCGCTGGGGCGTCGAATCGGGCAACACGCCGCGCTGAGCGCGGCGTCCGCGCGATGCGGCGATGTGCCGCATGTGCGTAATCGTCGCGCGCGATGTGTGCGCGTTACGCGTCCGGATCGGTGCTGCGCCCGACGATCTTCGTCGGAAACGGCTCGCCGCGGGCGCGCGACGGCAATGCGTGCGGATCGTCGCCCGCATCGCGGCGGCGCGGCGCGATCGCATCGAGCAGCGCTTGCTGCTCGGGCGGAATCCGGTAATCCCAGCCGAACCGGCTCAACTGCAGGCTCTGTGCGATCCGCAGCGCGGGTTCCATGAAGCGGATCGCCGCGGGCGGCGCGTAGCGCGCCTCGACGGTCTTCAGGAACAACGACAGCCAGCGGCTGAAATGGGCCGGCTCGATCCCGTCGAGCGGCTGGTGCGCCTGCTGCACGTTGCCGCGATAGCCCTTGGTGCCGAGCACGAGGCTCGACCAGAACGTGACCATCTTCGGCAGATGGTCGTCCCAGCGGCCGGCCAGCTTCGCGTCGAACACGGGCCCGAGCAGCGGATCGGCGCGCACGCGGTCGTAGAACGCGTAGACGAGATCGCGGATGTTGTCTTCGGTCGGCTCGGCATCGCGAGGGCGGGCCGGGGCGGTTTCGGGCGAGGCAGGCAGGGCGGTCATGGCAAAAAGGGCCGGGAGATCGAGGCAACGACGAAGCGGCGGCGCGGGCAACGCGCAGGACGCCGGCAGAATTTTGACGCAAAATAGCGTCCAACAACCCCTGAAAAACGTGCAGATGTAACGCATCTTATTGTGCGCGCGCCATCCGGGCAACCCGGGGCAGCGGAACGGGACCGTCAGCCGGCCCGGCGCGCTTCCCGACCGGCCCGGCCCGCGCAATCGGGGCACGATCGATCTTTTCCGAATTCGCCCATGAGACTCACCGACTACACCGACTACTCGCTGCGCGTGATGCTGTACCTTGCCGTGCGCGGCGAGGGGCTCGCGACGATCCAGGAGATCTCGGATGCCTACGGCATCTCGAAGAACCATCTGATGAAAGTCGTGCAGCAGCTCGGCGAGTTGGGATGGGTCGACACGGTCCGCGGCCGCAACGGCGGGCTGCGGCTGTTCCCCGAATCGCTGCTGCTGACGGTCGGCCAGGTCGTGCGCGCGACCGAGAACGACTTCGCGCTGGTCGGCTGCTTTTCGACCGACGGCAGCGAGTCGCGCGGCTGCGTGATCGAGCCGCAGTGTCGCCTGAAGGGGGTGCTGGCGGCCGCGCGCGATGCGTTCTTCGCCGAGCTCGATCGTCACACGCTCGGCGAACTGGTCGAACCCGCGTCGCCGCTTGCTGCGTTGCTCGGCATCCGTCCGGTCGCGCTTGTGCGCGCCGCGCCGTCACCGGACGAATCGCCTGCACCCGTCGAGCCGCCGTCGACGGCCGGCTGACACGCGGGCGCCGCGTCCCGCGATCCGGCTGCGTCCCGCCTCTCGGCCGCGGCATTGCCATCCAGCGACTTTTTGCGCTGAATCAACCCGAATTTCGCTTGAAAGGCGCATAACCATCCTCATCTTGGTGTTAATCGAAAATTGGAGGTCTCGACAAAATGAGAATCGACAAGCTCACCACCAAGTTCCAGGAAGCACTCGCGGACGCGCAAAGCCTTGCGGCAGGCCGCGACAATCAATACATCGAACCCGTTCACGTACTGGCGGCGCTGGTCGCGCAGCACGACGGTTCCGCCCGTTCGCTGATGTCGCGCGCGGGTGTTCACGTGCAGGCGCTGCAAGGCGCGCTGAACGAAGCGATCTCGCGCCTGCCGCAAGTCACGGGCACGGGCGGCGACATCCAGATCGGCCGCGAGTTGGCCGGGCTGCTGAACCAGGCCGACAAGGAAGCGCAGAAGCTCAACGACACGTTCATCGCGAGCGAGATGTTCCTGCTCGCCGTGTCCGACGACAAGGGCGACGCCGGCAAGCTCGCGCGTCAGCACGGCCTCACGCGCAAGGCGCTCGAAGCCGCGATCGCCGCGGTGCGCGGCGGCTCGCAGGTGCACAGCCAGGATGCCGAAAGCCAGCGCGAGGCGCTGAAGAAGTACACGGTCGACCTGACCGAGCGCGCCCGTTCGGGCAAGCTCGATCCGGTGATCGGGCGCGACGACGAAATCCGCCGCTCGATCCAGATCCTGCAGCGCCGCACGAAGAACAACCCGGTGCTGATCGGCGAGCCGGGCGTCGGCAAGACCGCGATCGTCGAAGGGCTCGCGCAGCGGATCGTCAACGGCGAAGTGCCCGAGACGCTGAAGGGCAAGCGCGTGCTGTCGCTCGACATGGCCGCGCTGCTCGCCGGCGCGAAGTACCGCGGCGAGTTCGAGGAGCGGCTGAAGGCCGTGCTCAACGACATCGCGAAGGACGAAGGCCAGACGATCGTCTTCATCGACGAGATCCACACGATGGTCGGCGCGGGCAAGGCCGAAGGCGCGATGGATGCGGGCAACATGCTGAAGCCGGCGCTGTCGCGCGGCGAGCTGCACTGCATCGGCGCGACCACGCTCGACGAATACCGCAAGTACATCGAGAAGGATGCCGCGCTCGAACGCCGCTTCCAGAAGGTGCTCGTCGACGAGCCGAGCGTCGAGGCGACGATCGCGATCCTGCGCGGGCTGCAGGAGAAGTACGAACTGCACCACGGCGTCGACATCACCGACCCGGCGATCGTTGCCGCGGCCGAGCTGTCGCATCGCTACATCACCGACCGCTTCCTGCCCGACAAGGCGATCGACCTGATCGACGAAGCCGCTTCGAAGATCAAGATGGAAATCGATTCGAAGCCCGAAGAGATGGACAAGCTCGATCGCCGGCTGATCCAGCTGAAGATCGAGCGCGAAGCCGTGAAGAAGGAGCAGGACGAAGCGTCGCAGAAGCGCCTGCAGCTGATCGAGGAAGAGATCGACCGCCTCGGCCGCGAATACGCGGACCTCGAGGAGATCTGGACCGTCGAGAAGGCCGCGGTGCAGGGCAGCGCGCAGCTCAAGGAAGAGATCGAGAAGGCGCGGGCGGACATCGCGCGGCTGCAGCGTGAAGGCAAGCTGGAGAAAGTCGCGGAGCTGCAGTACGGCAAGCTGCCGCAGCTCGAGGCGCAATTGAAGCAGGTCACGCAGGCCGAAGAGCGGGAGCAGCACAACCCGACGCGTCCGCGCCTGCTGCGCACGCAGGTCGGCGCCGAGGAAATCGCGGAAGTCGTGTCGCGTTCGACGGGGATTCCCGTGTCGCGGATGATGCAGGGCGAGCGCGAGAAGCTGCTGCACATCGAGGAAAAGCTGCATGAGCGCGTGGTCGGCCAGCATGAGGCGATCGGCGCGGTGGCCGACGCGATCCGCCGCTCGCGCGCGGGTCTCGCCGATCCGAACCGTCCGTACGGCTCGTTCCTGTTCCTCGGCCCGACGGGGGTCGGCAAGACCGAGCTGTGCAAGGCGCTGGCGTCGTTCCTGTTCGATTCGGAAGAGCACCTGATCCGCATCGACATGAGCGAGTTCATGGAGAAGCACAGCGTCGCGCGGCTGATCGGCGCGCCGCCGGGTTATGTCGGCTACGAGGAAGGCGGCTACCTGACGGAAGCCGTGCGCCGCAAGCCGTACAGCGTGATCCTGCTCGACGAGATCGAGAAGGCGCATCCGGACGTGTTCAACGTGCTGCTGCAGGTGCTCGACGACGGCCGCATGACGGACGGGCAGGGGCGCACGGTCGACTTCAAGAACACGGTGATCGTGATGACGTCGAACCTCGGCTCGCAGGTGATCCAGGCGATGACCGGTGCGCCGCAGGACGAGATCAAGGACGCGGTGTGGCTCGAGGTGAAGCAGCATTTCCGCCCCGAGTTCCTGAACCGGATCGACGACGTCGTCGTGTTCCATGCGCTCGACCGCAGCAACATCGAGTCGATCGCGAAGATCCAGCTGGCGCGTCTGCACGACCGGCTCGCGAAGCTCGACATGGCGCTCGACGTGTCGGAAGCGGCGCTCGAGCAGATCGCGAAGGTCGGCTACGATCCGGTGTTCGGCGCGCGGCCGCTGAAGCGCGCGATCCAGCAGGAGATCGAGAACCCGGTCGCGAAGCTCATCCTCGCGGGCCGCTTCGGTCCGAAGGACGTGATTCCGGTCGACGTCAACGACGGCAAGTTCGTGTTCGACCGCGTCGTTCACTGAACGCCGGCCACCGGCCGCACGCCCGGTTCGCGCCGGGCGCGCAAAAACAAACACCCCGCCTCGGCGGGGTGTTTGCATATGGAGCGGCCCGATTGGGCCGCGAAGCGGGGGCCGTGAAGCGGCGCGGGCTCAGGCCTGCTTGTTGCCGCCGAACATGCCGGCGAGCTGCGTCAGCGTGCCGAGCACATTCGACGTATCGATCTGGCCGCCGGCCGGCACTTCGCCGTTCGGCGTCGCGCTGTTGACGACGTGCGGCAGCACCTGCGCGAGGATCGACGAGGCCTGACCCGGATCGATGCCGATCTTGCTCGCGAGCGAGCCGACGACGTCCGAGCCGAGCACGTTCTGCAGCGTGTCGGCCGAGATCGGCTGGTTCTCGCCGGTGCCGACCCATGAGCCGATGACCTCGCCGGCGCCGCCTTTCTGGAACTTCTCGATCAGCCCGTTCAGGCCGCCCGGCTGGTTGTTGATGAATTCGAGCGCGGTCGTGATCAGTGCGCTTTGCGAGTTGCCGCCGGCCTGGCCGCCGATCAGACCGCCGACGATGTCGAGGAGACCCATGATTCTTCACCTTTACCGATAAGGGCGCCGCAATAAGGGCGCCCGTTGAACGAATGCCGCGCGCACGCCGTCGCGCGCGCGGCGCACATCAGGCGCCCGACGCCGCGGCGGCGGAGGCTGCCTTGTCCTTCTTGCTCTTTTTCTTCGAACCCTTCGCCGCCTTCGCGGACGACGCTGCGGCCGGTGCGCTCGCACCCGCGTCGGCGGATGCCGCTGCGGCCGCTGCCGCCTTTTCCTTCTTAGACGCGCGCTTGGTCTTGGCCGGCTTCGCGGCCGCATCCGGCGCGCTTGCCGCCGGGGCCGGCGCCGTGGCCGTCGTGCCGGCCGTCGCGGTCGTGGACGTCGATGCGGTGCCTGTCGACGTCGTTGCCGACGTCGTCGCGGCCGGCTTCGACAGCTTCACGCCTTTCGGCGGCGTCGACGAGCCGCCGATCGTCAGGCCGTTTTCCTCGAGATGCCCGACCGATTTCGTGCCGAGACCCTTCACCCGATTTGCGAGATCGTCGGCGTCCTTGAATGGGCCGTTCTTGGTGCGTTCGTCGATGATCGCCTTCGACTTGACGGGCCCGAGACCCTTCACGGCTTCGAGCGCGGCCTGGTCGGCCGTGTTGACTTCGACGGCCGCGGCAAAGCCTGCGGCGAGCGACAGCGATAGCGCGACGAACAGCATCAGCAGCTTTTTCAGCATGGCAAAGGCTCCCTGGTTCTGACGGATGAATGGCTGTTGCAACGGACGGCGGGGCGAGACCTGGCCGGGCGTCGCCGTTAAGCATAGGACAAATGCGTGCCCTTTTTAAGACAGGCTGACCGAATCTTGCTGAAGGCTTGCGTCGCTGTAAAGGCCGAAAGCCGCGCCGGGCGGCGGTTTTGACCATTCTTTACGGTGTCGAGGGGCGTTGCGGGTTGTCGTCGCGCTGGCCGTTCGATAGTGCTTGACTTAGAGTTAGCTCTAACTCCTAACCTTGTTCCTGCCATGTCGAAAACCGTATCCAAACCTTCCGCCGCCGGTCCGCTGACGATCGGGCAAGTCGCCGAGCTGACCGGCGTGTCGACGCATACGTTGCGGTATTACGAGCAGGCCGGCCTGCTGCGCGCGATTTCGCGCACGGCGGCCGGGCACCGGCTCTATGCGCCGGCCGACCTTGACTGGCTGGCGTTCGTGATGCGCCTGAAGGCGACCGGCATGCCGATCGCGCAGATGCAGCAGTTCGCGGCGCTGCGCGCGCAAGGCGAGCCGACGTTCGGCGCGCGGCGGCGGTTGCTGGTTGCGCATCGCGACGCGGTGCGCGCGCATATCGCGGAGCTGCAGGCGAGCCTCGACGCGATCGGCGACAAGATCGCGTACTACGAGGCGCGGGAACGCGATACGGAACGACGGGCGACACCTTCTCACTCTCAATCGGAACAGGACGGACACGATGGAACAACTCGTTGAAGATCGTTATACGCGCGGCTGGAACAAACTGAAGGAAATCGACGGCGAAGTGGGCGAACGCGTGATCGCGGCGCTTGCACCGATCGCGCCGGATTTCGGGCGGCTCCTGGTCGAGTTCAGTTTCGGCGACATCTACAGCCGGCCGCAGCTCGACCTGAAAGCACGCGAGATCGCGACGATCGCGGCGCTGGCCGCGCTCGGCAACGCACAGCCGCAACTGAAGGTGCATATCGAGGCCGCGCTGAACGTCGGCTGCACGCGCGACGAGATCGTCGAGGTGTTCATGCAGGTGGCCATCTACGCGGGTTTCCCGGCCGCGCTGAACGCGCTGTTCGCCGCGCACGAGGTGTTCGTGCGGCGCGACGAAGCGGCCGGTGAGGCCGGGAAAGCAAGCGAAGCGGCAGCGCAGGCCGCGTGATGGCGGTCGCGCCGGCTCGTCACGCGCGGTGCGGCGCGACGATCCGGTGTTTCGCGATCCGCCGGTACAGCGTCGCGCGCGAGATGCCGAGCGCCTGCGCGGCCGCGTCGGGCCGCCAGCGGTGCGCGGTGAGCGCCGCGACGATGCGGCCGCGTTCGTCGTCGGGCAGTGCGCCGGCCGGGGCGCCGCCGAGCTGCGCGGCGAGGTCGGCCGGCAGGTCGCGCTGCGTCACGCGCGCGGCGTCGCACACCGCGCACGCATAGCGCAGCACGTTGCGCAACTGCCGCACGTTGCCGGGCCACGGATAGGCGGCGAGCTGTTCGGCGAGCGTCGCGTCGAGCGTGAGGACGTGGCCGGTCGCCTGCGCTTCCTCGGCGAACACGGCGGCAATCACGTCGCGCACGTCTGCGCGCTTGCGCAGCGGCGGCAGTTCGAACGTCGCGCCGCTCAGCCGGTAATACAGATCTTCGCGGAACGTGCCGTCAGCCACCATGCGCGCGAGATCGCGGTGCGTCGCGCAGATCACGTCGAGGTCGACGCGCACCGGCGTATCGCTGCCGAGCGGCACGACCTCGCCGTCGGCGAGCACGCGCAACAGCCGTGTCTGCAGCGCGAGCGGCATGTCGCCGATTTCGTCGAGAAACAGCGTGCCGCCGTCGGCAAGCGCGATCTTGCCGCGTGCGCCGTGCTTGCGCGCGCCGGTGAACGCGCCGGCCGCATAGCCGAACAGTTCGCTCTCGATCAGCGCTTCCGGCAGCGCGCCGCAATTGACGGCGACGAACGGCCGCGCGCGCCGCGCACCGGCATCGTGAATCGCGCGCGCGAACACTTCCTTGCCCGCACCGGTTTCGCCGAGCACGAGAATCGGCAGCCGCTTGCTCGCGACGCGCAGCGCGAGTTCCGCCTGTTGCGCGATATGCGTGTCGCTGCTGTGCAGGAACGGCGTCAGCGCGCCGACGTGGCGCGTCGCGGTGCCCGCGCGCCGCGATACCGTGCCGGGCTCGCGGCCGGCGCGTCGTAGCGGCGCACGCAGCCGTGCATAGAGCGGTGCGCCGGTCGCGCGCAGCCGCAGCGCGACGATCGTATCGAGCCGCGCGGCATCGCGCAGCGGCATCTCGGTTGCATCGAAGATCTCGTCGATATGGCGCGGTTCGCGCAGCGCCGGCAGCGCGTCGCGGGCCTGCCGGTTCGCGGCGACGATATTGCCGCATTCGTCGAACGCGATCAGCCACTCGGGTTGCGCTTCGACGTAGTGACGGTTCGGATGCCCGAACAATATCCAGTGCTGCGCGGTGCTGTGCACGAAGTAGCCGTCCTCGATCAGCGCCGCGCTCTGCCGCACGAGCTGGTAGACGAGGCACTGGCTGTCGCGGCCGTCGGGCGAATGGACGGCCGACGCGTCGAGCACGCCGATCAGTTCGCCGCCCGGCGAGAAGATCGGCGCCGCGCTGCAGGTGAGCGTCGTGAACGCCGCGCGAAAGTGATCGGTCTTGTGCACGGTGATCGGCGCGAGATCGGTCAGCACGCTCGCGACGCCGCACGTTCCTTCCTCGCTTTCCGACCAGCACGAGCCGATGTGCAGCCCCGCATGGCGGAAGTCGTTGCGGCGCTCGCGGTCGATCCGATAGTCGATCGTCACGCCGTGCGCGTCGGTCAGCATCACGCAGTAGTCGGCGACGCGGATCATGTCGTGCAGCCGTGTCAGGCACTGGCCCGACGCACGCAGGAAGGCTTCCTCCTTGTCGCGCACTTCGCGCAGCTCGGACGCGGTCAGCACGCGCGGGCCGATCGACGAAGCGGGGTCGAGACGGTAGCGCTCCAGCGAACGTTGCCACGACGACACGAGGCGCGCGGAATCGGCCGGCGCGGGCAGGCGTCCGGCGAGCGCGCCGAGCACACGGTCGGCGTGCTGGGCCTGGGGGACGGCGTAGGGCATGGTCGGCTCCGGTTCCGTACGGCGGGGAATTCGATGTTCTTGTAGCACATCCGGTCCGGCGGATCACATTGCATCGCAGCACGCAGCACGCGTGAGACGTTCGTCTCATGCGTCTCTCGCCCCGTCTCGCGCGGTTGAGACACCTGCATGCGTGGCACGCGGCGGTCGTCCGGCTTGTCGCGGCATGCGCCACGCCGCGTCAACGCAGGGTTTGCAGGCAGGGCGGCGCGCTTGCGCAGGCGTCGCGACGAGCGCGTCGTCGCAACGACGGCGTGAGACGCACGCGCGGATTCGCCGCGCGCTGCGTCGTCACGGTCGCGAACCCGGAACATGTGCATGCCCGCCGCGCCAGCGCGGGCGCGGGTTTCGCGGTCATTGCACACACGATGGCACGCCGCTTGCAGAGATCACGTGCAAGCCCGGCGCAGTCGCGTCGGCGACGACGATCCGCAGCCCGTCGATGGCAGCGGACGAAACAGGCAGGGCCGGAGCGGGCGCCAATGCGCCGGTGCCGGTCAACTGGATGGAGACAAACCCGTGACGACGCCCGTTACCGTCGGTGTGATCGCGAACCCCGCATCGGGGCGCGACATCCGCCGCCTCACGACGCATGCATCCGTGTTTCCGACGGCGGAGAAGGCGAACATGATCGTGCGCCTGCTGGCCGGCCTCGGCGCGATGGGCGTCGAGCGCGTGCTGACGCTGCGCGACCGGACGGGCATCGCGACGCTGCTGCTGCGCGCGCTCGACACACATCGCGCGGTCGCGCCGCACGAGCGCTGGCCCGAGGTCGAGTTCGTCGACCTGCCGATCACCGATACCGTCGCCGATACGCAAGCCGGCGCCGCGTACCTGCACCGGATGGAAGTCGCGCTGATCGTCGTGCTCGGCGGCGACGGCACCCATCGTGCGGTGGCCGCGCATTGCGGCGCGACGCCGCTCGTCGCGCTGTCCACCGGCACCAACAACGCGTTTCCCGAACATCGCGAGGCGACCGTCGCAGGCGTCGCGGCCGGACTCGCCGCGACCGGCGCCGTGCCGGCCGAGGTTGCGTTCACGCGCAACAAGCGGCTCGTCGTGCGCTGCGTGGCAGGCACACAGTCGGGGCGCGAAGAGATTGCGCTCGTCGACGTGTGCGCGGCGCGACAGCGCTTCATCGGCGCCCGTGCGATTTCGGGGCCCGACGACATCGACTCGCTCTACCTGACGTTCGCGGAACCGGACGGCATCGGCCTGTCCGCGCTCGGCGGCGCATGGGCACCGCTCGAGCGCAGCGCGCCGCACGGGCTCGCGATGCGCTTCGCAGACGAAGGCAAGACGGCCGGCACGCCGCTCGTCGCGCCGATCGCACCGGGCCGCGTCGACCGAGTCGTGATGCGCAGTTGCGAGCGGCTCGAACCGGGCGCGTGGCAGACGATCCCGTTCGAGCGCGGCACGCTCGCGTTCGACGGCGAGCGCGAGATCGAGGTGGCGCGCGGCGATCGCTACGAGATTTCGCTCGACTGGCGTGGGCCGCTGACGGTCGACATCGGCCGCACGCTGCGCTACGCGTCTTCGCGGCAATTGCTGCGCGATGCCGGCGCATGGCGCAACTGAGCATCCGTTTTTCCGAACGACATTTCGACATCCATAACGAACATCAAGGAGACATTGCCATGACAGCCCCACTCGAAGGACAGGTCGCCATCGTCACGGGCGGCGCGCGCGGCATCGGCCGCGGCATTGCGCTGACACTCGCCGGCGCGGGCGCCGACATCCTGCTGGCCGACCTGCTCGACGATGCGCTCGATGCCACCGCGAGCGAGGTGCGCGCGCTCGGCCGCCGGGCGGCGGTCGCGAAGGTAGACGTCACGCAGGCCGTGCAGGTCGATGCGATGGTCGCGCAGGCGCTCGCCGAACTCGGCCGGCTCGACATCCTCGTGAACTGCGCGGGCGTGATCAGCATTCATCCGGTCGAAGCGCTGACCGAACGCGACTGGGATTTCGTGATGGACGTGAATGCGAAGGGCACGTTCCTCGGCTGCCGCGCGGCGCTCGCGCATCTGAAGGCGCAGGGCCGCGGCCGGATCATCAACGTCGCGTCGATTGCCGGCAAGGAAGGCTTTCCGAATCTCGCCCATTACAGCGCATCGAAGTTCGCGGTCGTCGGCTTCACGAACGCGCTTGCGAAGGAGCTCGCGCGCGACGGCGTGACCGTCAACGCGATCTGCCCGGGCATCGTGCGTACCTACATGTGGGACCGGCTGTCCGACGAATGGAAGACCGACGGCGAATCGGTCGAGGAATCGTGGCAGCGGCACCAGTTGACGCTGATCCCGCAGGGCCGCGCGCAGACGCCCGAAGACATGGGCCGGCTCGCGCTGTTCTTCGCGACGATGGACAACGTGACCGGCCAGGCCGTGAACGTCGACGGCGGCTTCACGTTCCACTGACGGCCGCAGGCCGTGCAATCCGTCGCCGCGGCACGGCCGCGGCGGCATTCGCAGTCAGACCTACCCAGGAGACACACATGACCGTTTCGACCCAGCTCAGCAGGGACAAGCTGCTGGACGCATACCGGCTGATGCGCACGATCCGCGAATTCGAGGAGCGCTTGCACGTCGAATTCGCGACCGGAGAGATCCCCGGCTTCGTTCACCTGTACGCGGGCGAGGAGGCGTCCGCGGTCGGCACGATGCTGCACCTCGGCCTCGCCGATTACGTCGCGACCACGCACCGCGGCCACGGCCATTGCATCGCGAAGGGCGTCGACGTGCGCGGGATGATGGCCGAGATCTATGGCAAGAAGACCGGCGTCTGCCACGGCAAGGGCGGCTCGATGCACATCGCCGACCTGTCGATGGGGATGCTCGGCGCGAACGGGATCGTCGGCGCGGGCGGTCCGCTCGTGTGCGGCGCGGCGCTCGCGGCGAAGCACCGGAAGACCGGCGGCGTCGGCGTGTGCTTTTTCGGCGACGGTGCGTCGAACCAGGGCGTGATCTTCGAATCGATGAACCTCGCGTCGGTGTGGCGGCTGCCCGCGATCTTCGTCGCCGAAAACAACGGTTATGCGGAAGCGACGTCGTCGAGCTGGTCGGTCGCGACCGACAACATCGCGGATCGCGCGAACGGGTTCGGGATGCCGGGCGTGATCGTCGACGGCTTCGACTTCTTCGCGGTGCACGAAGCCCTCGGCGAGGCCGTCGAGCGTGCGCGCAACGGCGGCGGCCCGACGCTCGTCGAGGTGAAGTTCACGCGCTATTTCGGTCATTTCGAAGGCGATGCGCAGACCTACCGCGCACCCGGCGAGGTGCAGAAGCTGCGCGACGAGAAGGACTGCCTGAAGCACTTCGAGACGCGCGTCGTGCGCGCCGAGGCGCTGACGACCGACGACCTGCGCGCGGTCGACGCCCAGGTGAAGGCGCTGATCGACGACGCAGTCGCGCAGGCGAAGGCCGCGCCGCTGCCCGACGCGGCCGACCTGCTGACCGACGTCTACGTGTCGTACCCGTGAGCGCGGCCTGACACTGCAGCCGGCACGGCGAACCGAACATTCCAGGAGACAGACATGGCAAGGAAGATCACTTATTCGCAGGCGATCAACGAGGCGCTCGCGCAGGAGATGGCGCGCGACGACAGCGTGATCGTGATGGGCGAGGACAATGCGGGCGGCGCGGGCGCGCCGGGCGAGGACGACGCGTGGGGCGGCGTGCTCGGCGTGACGAAGGGGCTGTTCCACAAGTTTCCGGGCCGCGTGCTCGATACGCCGCTGTCCGAAGGCGGCTACATCGGCGCGGCGGTCGGCGCGGCCGCGTGCGGGATGCGGCCGGTCGCGGAACTGATGTTCATCGATTTCATGGGCGTGTGCTTCGACCAGATCTTCAACCAGGCCGCGAAATTCCGCTACATGTTCGGCGGCAAGGCCGTGACGCCGGTCGTGATTCGCGCGATGTACGGCGCCGGGCTGCGCGCGGCCGCGCAGCACTCGCAGATGCTCACGTCGCTGTTCACGCACATCCCGGGGCTGAAGGTCGTGTGCCCGTCGACGCCGTACGACGCGAAGGGGCTGCTGATCCAGGCGATCCGCGACGACGATCCCGTGATCTTCCTCGAGCACAAGCTGCTTTACACGCGCGAGGGCGACGTGCCGGAGGAGTCCTATGCGATTCCGTTCGGCGAGGCGAACGTGATGCGCGACGGCGACGACGCAACCATCGTCACGTACGGCCGGATGGTGCATCTCGCGATGGATGCGGCCGCGAAGCTCGCGAAGGACGGCATCCAGGTCGACGTGATCGACCTGCGCACCACGTCGCCGCTCGACGAGGAGACGATCCTCGAAAGCGCGGAGCGCACCGGGCGCGTGGTGGTCGTCGACGAAGCGAACCCGCGCTGCTCGATCGCGACCGACATCGCCGCGCTCGTCGCGCAGCGCGCGTTCCGAACGCTGAAGGCGCCGATCGAGCTCGTGACCGCGCCGCATACGCCCGCGCCGTTCGCGAGCGTGCTGGAAGACCTGTATATCCCGTCCGCCGATGCGATTGCGCAGGCGGTCCTGAAGACGAGGAGCTGACACGATGTCGATTCACATGATCACGATGCCCAAGTGGGGGCTGTCGATGGAGCAGGGGCAGGTCAACGGCTGGCTGAAGGCGCTCGGCGAACGCGTGACGAAGGGCGACGAAGTGCTCGACGTCGAGACCGACAAGATCTCGTCGGGCGTCGAATGCGCGTTCGACGGCACGCTGCGCCGGCAGGTCGCGCAGGAGGGCGAGACGCTGCCGGTCGGCGCGCTGCTCGGCGTCGTCGCGGCGGCCGAGGCGAGCGATGCCGACATCGATGCGGCGATCGCCGAGTTCCAGCGCGATTTCGTGCCGAGCGCGGCGTCCGACGAAGCGGCGGGCCCGCAGCCCGAGAAGGCGCAGATCGGCGGCCGCACGGTGCGCTTCCTGAAGCTCGGCGACGGCGCGGGCACGCCCGCCGTGCTGATCCACGGCTTCGGCGGCGACCTGAACAACTGGCTGTTCAATCACGCGGATCTCGCCGCGCACCGGCCCGTGTGGGCGCTCGACTTGCCCGGTCATGGCGAGTCGGGCAAGGCGGTCGACACGGGCAGCCTCGATGAGCTGGCCGACACGGTGTTCGCGCTGCTCGATGCGCAGCACATCGAGCGCGCGCACCTGATCGGCCATTCGATGGGCGGCGCGGTCGCGATGGCTGCGGCCGAACGCGCGCCGCAGCGCGTTGCGTCGCTGACGCTGATCGCGAGCGCGGGGCTCGGCACCGACATCAACCGTGCCTATATCGACGGCTTCGTCGCCGGCAACAGCCGCAACACGCTGAAGCCGCACCTCGGTGCACTGTTCGCGGACAACGCGCTCGTGACGCGGCAACTCGTCGAGGATCTCGTCAAGTACAAGCGGCTCGAGGGCGTGCAGGCCGCGCTGGAAAAGATCGCGAACGCCGCGTTCGACGGCGCGGCGCAGCGGCGCGTGTTCCGCGAGCGGCTCGCGGCGCTCGCGCCGCGCACGCTCGTGATCTGGGGCGAGCGCGACCAGGTGATCCCCGCGCAGCACGCGCAGGGCTTGCCGGACGGCGTGCGCGCCGAGGTGATCGCCGGCAGCGGGCACATGGTGCAGATGGAGGCGGCTGCCGACGTGAACCGCCTGATCGTCGCGTTTCTCGGAGACTGACGATGGCCGCCGCGCTCGAACGACCCAGCCTCACGGCGCTCGGCCAGCCGGGCGCGAGAAGCCGCGACAAGCTCGCGCGCATTCCGGTGCGCGTCGAGCCCGCGGCCGGCGCGGCGCTGCCGAAGCCGCCGTGGCTGCGCGCGCGGCCGATGATGAGCGCGGCGGTGGCCGACATGGCGGCCGTGCTGCGCGACCATCGGCTGCATTCCGTCTGCGAGGAGGCGATGTGCCCGAACATCGGCGAATGCTTCGCGCAGCGCACCGCGACCTTCATGATCATGGGCGGGCTGTGCACGCGGCGCTGCCCGTTCTGCGACGTCGCGCACGGCCGTCCCGAGCCGCTCGATCCCGACGAGCCCGCGCGGCTGGCCGATGCGGTCGCGGCGCTCGGGCTGCGCTACGTCGTGATCACGTCGGTCGACCGCGACGACCTGCGCGACGGCGGCGCCGCGCATTTCGCCGCGTGCATCGCAGCGGTGCGCGCGAGCGTGCCGGGTATCGGCGTCGAGGTGCTGACGCCGGACTTCCGCGGCCGCGTCGCGCGCGCGCTCGACGCGCTGTCGTCGGCCTGGCCGGACGTGTTCAACCACAACATCGAGACGGTGCCGTCGCTGTATCGCGCGGCGCGGCCGGGCGCCGACTATCGCGGCTCGCTCGAACTGCTCGCGCAGGCGAAGGCCGCGCGGCCGACGCTCGTGACGAAGTCGGGGCTGATGCTCGGGCTCGGCGAGCGCGACGACGAGGTGCGCGACACGCTGCGCGACCTGCGCGCGCACGAAGTCGACGTGCTGACGCTCGGCCAGTATCTGGCGCCGTCCGAGCACCATCTGCCGGTGCGGCGCTACGTGAGTCCGGACGCATTCGCCGCGTGGCGCGAAGAGGCGCTGGCGCTCGGTTTCAGGGAAGTCGTAGCCGGTCCGCTCGTGCGGTCGTCCTATCACGCGGCCGACGTGCTGGCGGATGCGTAGCGGGCGGCGCGTCAGGCCGGCTGAGTCGATACGTGCGCGCGGCTTACGTGGCGCAGGTAGAACACGAGCCCGGCGCCCGCGAGCATCAGGCTGACGGTGTTCGCGAACCAGAAGCCGCGCGCGCCCGTCAGCCATGCGGGCGCGATGCCGCCGACGTCGAAGCCGAGCACGTAGCCGCCGCTGAGTCCGACGCCCCACAGCGCGACCGCATAGATCACGGTCGGCACGATCGCGACCTTGTACGCGCGCAGCACGAACGCCGACGTGACCTGCAGCGCATCGAACACGTGGTAGCACGCGACGATCGCGACGAGCGGCAGCGCGGCCGCGGCGACGGCCGGGTTCGGCGTATAGCCGCCGACGATCAGCGGGCGCAGCGTGAATACGAGCACGCCGTATGTCGCGGCAACGCCGCACGCGAACATCACGCTGTGCCGGCCGAGCAGCCGTGCTTCCTCGGGGCGTCCGGCGCCAAGCGCGCGCGACCAGCGTCGAGGCTGCCACGCCGATCGACAGCGGTGTCATGTACAGCACCGCACCGATGTTGCCGGCGATCTGGTGGCCGGCGAGCGTCGTCGTGCCGAATTGCGCGATGAACAGCGCCATGCAGGTGTACGACGTGACCTCGATCAGGTATGACAGGCCCATCGGCACGCCGAGTTTCAGGATTGCCTTCTGGCGCTCCCAGACGGGCCAGCAGAAGCGCGAGAAGATCGCGAGCGGCGCGAACACGTCGAGCTTCGCGAGCAGCGTGTAGCCGATCAGCGCGAGCGCCCAGTTGATCAGCGTGCTGGCCAGCCCGCAGCCGGGGCCGCCGAGCGCCGGCACGCCGAACCCGCCGAAGATGAACCATACGTTGAGCGGAAACTTGAGCAGCAGCGCGCCGATCTGCAGGATCATCGCGAGCCGCGGTTTGCCGGCCGCGTTGGTCAGGGCGTTGTAGATGCGGAAGACGAGGCTGGCGGGCAGCCCGTACGACAGGATGCGCAGGTAGTCGACGGTGCGGTCGTGCAGCGCGGCGGGCGTGTGCGCGATGTGCAGCAGCGGCTCGGGAAAATGCAGCAGCAGGAAGCCGGGTATCGCGAGCAGCAGCGCGAGCCACAGCGCCTGGCGGACTTCCTCGCCGATCTCGGCATAGCGTCGCGCGCCGTACAGTTGCCCGGTGATCGGCTGCAGCGCGGACAGGATGCCCGTCAGCCCGATGTAGATCGACACGTAGATCGACGAGCCGAGCCCGAGCGCGGCGAGATCGGTGGCCGAGTAGCGGCCGACCATTGCGGTGTCGATCACGCCGAACGCGATGATCGCGAGCTGGCCGACCAGCACCGGCCACGCGAGACCGACGATCCGGCGGATGTCGCCGAACATCGTCAATCGGCCGCCTGGCGGCGCGGCGGGCGCCGCTTGACGGGCGTCTTCGGCCGTTCGATGCGCTCGTACAGGCGGAAGCGTTCGTCGCGGTCGGCGACGCGGCGGCCTTCCCACACGAGACGCCACACATATTGCGACATCGCACTCGGCTCGCCGAAGTCGGAACGGTCCTGGCGCAGGATCACGTCGCAGTCGCCGGAGAAATCGAAGTGCATGTTGCCGAAGTACGCGAAGGTCGCGATCTGCGCATCGCCGAGCCGCACCGGCGAGATGCACTCGTAGTCGGACGGCAGGTGCAGCGCGATCTGTTGCGCGACATCGCGATAGGTTCGGCCGTAGTTGACGATCGGCAGCCACAGCGTCATCAGCAGCACCCACATCAGCGTGGTGCCGGCGCCCGACAGCACGACACTGCGCCACAGCACCTTCGGCTGCCGCGAGACGCGCCAGCGCACGAGCACGCACCAGCACACGGTGACGATCACCGCGCAGATGAACGACAGGATCTTGAAGTGCGGTTCGTAGCCCGGCACGAGGCGTGCGAGGTTGCGCGCGAGCGGATGCGGGAAGCCCGTGAGCGACGCGAGCCACACGAGCCATACGAAGGTGCCGAGGATCGTGAAGCTCAGTACCGCGAACCAGTCGAACGCGTTGATCGCACCGCGCTTGAGGGTCGGCAGCGCGAACGTCGCGAGCACCGCGAGCGGCGGCAGCAACAGCATGTACATGCGGTTCGACTGCTGGCTCTGCAGGATCACGAGCGCGACGAGCGGCACGGCGACCGACAGCGGAATCGCGATGTGCGCGCGGCGGCGCATGCCGGCCCAGCTCCACCACGCCCAGATCGCGAGCGGCCACGCGGGCCACGTGAACAGCGGCAGGTTCTTCGCCGCATACGCGAGCACGGCGGTCGGCGGGCCCGAAAAGCGCATCAGGCTGCCGTGGATCCACTGGTTGAAGAACCACGCGGCGTCGTCGGGCGCCGCGACGAACGCGGCAAGCGGCCACAGCGCGAAGATCGCGGCCGCGAGCGGCACGCCGACCAGCGGCAGGCGCAGGTTGCGCATCTCGGGCGTGACGAGCCACAGCGCGGCGGTGCCGGCGAGCAGCGCGACGACCAGCACCGGGTTGCCGGACAGCGCGACGAGGCCGATCGCGAGGCCCCACCACAGCGCGCCCTGCATCGGCTTGTCGATGCCGCGCACGATCCCGTAGACGAGCATCGCGATCCACGCGAACTGCGCGACCTGCGGCGTCGTTTCGTGCCCGCGTTCCGCGAGGCCGAAGCATGCGACGAGGACCAGCAGCGCGCCGTCGGCGAGCGTTCGGCCGTAGTCGCGCGGTTCCGGCTCGCCGCCGAATGCGTACTTGAACGGTTGGACCTCGGCGCGCCGGCCGAGCAGGTAGGCCGCGTACCAGACGAATGCGCACGCGACGCAGAACAGCACGCCCGTATCGATGCGCGACGCATTGCTTGCATCGACCCACGGGCCGAGGCCGCGGATCGACAGCGCGCCGAGCCAGTAGCCGAGCGGCCCGTCGGTCGTGATGAACTTGCCGACCAGGTTCGGCAGCAGCCAGTCGTGCCAGCCGCCCTTGGCCATCGTCCACATCACGCCGAAGCCCGCCGCGTCCTCGTTCTTCCACGGGTCGCGGCCGAACAGGCCGAACGCGGCGTAGACGAAGCAGAGCGTGAGCAGCAGCCAGCGCGGCAGCGCACGCGTGGCGGAGGCGGTGAGACGGACGACAGGCTTCATGCAGATGAGCGTTTTGTTATGGGCAGGCGGCCGGCGCGGGTGCGCGCGGTCGAGCCGGTTTCGAGCATCCGGCATTGTAGACGCGCCGGCTGCTGCGCGTCAGGTCGTTGCCCGGACGCCGGCCGGCGCTTTTCCGGCGAGCAGAGACAAAAAAGGGCAGCCTGGGCTGCCCTTTTTGTGCGATACCGGTGCGTTGCAACCACCGGATGCGGTGCGAAGCTTACTTCGCCTTGCCGCTGGCGCGTACGCCGAACTTGTTCTTGAACTTCTCGACACGGCCTGCCGTGTCCATGATCTTTTGCTGACCCGTGTAGAACGAGTGCGATTCCGACGACACTTCGATCTTGGCGAGCGGGTAGGTCTTGCCGTCGAGTTCGATGTTTTCGCGCGTCTGGATCGTCGAGCGCGTGATGAACTTGAAGCCGTTCGACATGTCTTGGAAGACGACTTCGCGGTAGTTCGGGTGGATGCCTTCTTTCATGGTCTTTCCTTGGTGAGAGCGGTAGCCAACCCGCCGCTTGCCGTGCCGGAGCGCGCACATTGCGCATACCAGACGACGCCAAGCCCGGCGCGAGCCACTTGCCTAAGGTCGAAAAACCGCGATTATGCCAGAAAATCAGATGGTTGACGAATAATTTTCACGGCGCGTCGAGCGCGCCGGTGCCGGCCGGATCCTGCCGGTAATAGCGGGCGAGCAGCCGGTACAACTCCGGAAATTCGGACTCGAACGCTTTCGGCCGCACGAACAGCGCCTCGCTGCACACCGCGAAGAATTCCGACGGGTGGTCGGCCGCATAGGGATCGATCAGCGATTCCCGCTCGAAGCGCGCCCACGCGCGCTCCGGCACCGCGTCGACGCGCGCGCAGAACTGGTCGTACGCATGTTCGAACACGTCGGCCCACGCCTGCGCGTCGAGGTGCGGCGCGTGCCAGCGGCGAAAAAGGGGCGGATAGCCGTCGGCCGCGCCGTTGACCATGTCGATCTTGTGCGCGAACTCGTGGATCACGACGTTGTACGCGTCATGGCCGTCCGTCATCTGCGCGTCTTCCCACGACAGGATCACGGGGCCGCCTTCCCATGCCTCGCCGCTCGCATCCTGCTCGACCTCGTGGACGACGCCGTCCTCGTCCTGCACGGTCTTGCGGATCACGAATTCGCCCGGATACACGACGACGCCGACCCAGCCGTCGTACAGCGACAGGTCGAGATTCAATACCGGCAGGCAGGCTTGCGCGGCGATCGCGACGATCATCGCGTCGGTCAGTTCGAGCCCGTGCGCGGTCGAAAACGATTTCTTCGCGATGAACAGGCTCGTCAGCTCGCGCAGCCGGCCGAGCGCATCGGGCGACAGCGTCGCGAGGAACGGCAGGCGCTCGACGGTGTCCTGCCACAGCGCGTCGGGGATCGGGTGGCTGCGCAGCGCGCGGTCGCGGCGGCGGTCGTCGAACCAGCGGGTCAGTTTCGATAGCATGGAGGCTGCGGACGGAAATCCAAAGCCTGTCTTTTAACTCAATCGATCTCTTTTTGCCATGCCGCGAAGAGGCCGCCGACGAGCGCGACGCCCGCCAGGAAGTAAAAACCGTCGAGCGACGCGAGGAACGACGCCTGTTGCGCGACCATGCGGGCGATGGCGGCGATCGCGAGACCGTGCGCTTCGTTCAGCGCATGCCCGGCGGCCGCATAGCTGCGCGTCAGGGCGTCGACGGTCTGCTGGAACATCGGGTCGAACACGTTCGCGCGCTCGACGAGCCGCGTCTGGTGCACGGCCACGCGATGCTGCTCGACGATGATCACCGACGACGTCGCGAACGAGATCGTCAGTTGCCGCACGATGTTCTTCAGCCGGTAGCCGTGCGTGTACTCGTCGATCGCGAAGATCCGGAACGTCAGGTTGGCCACCGGCAGCACGATGAAGAGCAGCAGCAGCCCGCGCAGCAGCAGCGGGACGATCAGCGCGGCTTCGCCGACCTGCGGCGTCATCCGCGTCATCCACAGCGCGGCCGTGACGGCGATCGCGAACCCCGGCACGACGAACCACTTCTTGTGCGTGACGAATTTCGCGTAGCGCAGGTACGCGAACAGCGCCGTGGCCGAAATCAGCGACATCGTGCCGACCAGGCGCCCGGCGTTCTCGACCGGATAGCCGAGCCCGCCTTCGAGAAACCGCGATGTCAGGTAACTGAAGCCCGTCGTCTCGTAGTAATAGAACATGTAGAGCAGCAGCCCGACCTGGAACGTCCGCTCGCGGAACGCATGCAGCCGCACGAGCGGCGTCGGGTGATGCCACTGGTGATACGCGAACCATGCGAGTGCGCCGATCCCCGCGATCGTCAGCAGGATCAGCATCGGCGAGCCGCTGTAGAGCTGGTAATGCACCTGCTGCAGCACGATCTGCAGTGCTCCTTGCGCGAGCGCGAACACGACATACGGCCAGAAGTGTCCGGAGCCGCGTTCGTCGTCGGGTGTCCGGCCCGAATCGGGCAGCGTGAGCAGCGCAAGGATCGCGAACGCGATGCCGGCGGGCGCCGTGCACGCGAACAGCGCGCGCCATGTCGAATGCGCGACGAGCAGCCCGCCGACGATCGGCGCGAGCGCACTGCCGAGCAGGATCATGATCAGGAACGCGCGCGTCGCGGGCGGCCGTTCCTGCGGCTTGAAGCTGATCTGGATCAGGATCCGGCACGCGCCCATCATCGGGCCGATGAAATAGCCCTGGAAACCACGCGCGAACGCGAGTTCCAGCGACGTGTCGGCAAGCGCGGCCGCGATCGCACCGAACGAGAACATCAGCATGCAGCCCGCAACGTAGCGGCGATGCCCGAGCCGGTCGACCCACCATTGCTGCTGCAGGATGCCGAGTACGGCCGTGACCGCGTACGCGCTCGACGACCACACGAGTTCGTCGGGCGATGCGTTGATGCCGCCCGCGATGTAGCTTGCGAAGAACGAGAAGACCGCGTTGTCGAAGTAGTCGATGCCGGTGACGAGCGCGAGCGCCCACGGGAGCAGGTCCGCGCGCAGGTTCGCACGGCTCCACAGCGGCGAGCGGCCGGGCACCGCGTTCATTCGCGATCCTTGCGCGTGCGCCGCGCGCCGGCTTCGGCCCGCCGCTGCGCGATCAGCGCATCGGGGTTTTCGCCGGCGAGACGCCGCTCGACGTAGTCGATGTCGTGCTGCAGTTCCTTGCGCAGCGCGACGGCTTCCTTCAGTTCGCGCTGGACGGCCGCGATTCGCCGGTCGAGCGTGTCGATCTGCTCGGCGAGGCCGGTGCGGATGTCGCGCAGCGACGCATCCGAATAGCGGCGCCGGCCGTCGCCCGTTTCTTCCAGCGGGCGCTTCAGCATTTCGGTGATGCCATGCAGCGAGAAGCCGAGCGCACGCAGCCGCAGGATGCGCGCGAAACGTTCGAGATCGGCTTCGTCGTAGAGGCGGTAGCGGCCTTCGCTGCGCGACGGCGTGACGAGCCCGCGCTCTTCGTAATACTTCAGCGTGCGCGGCGTGACGCCGAGCCGCGATGCGGCGTCGCTCACGGTCAGCAGCGGGGTGGAGGCGTCGTTCGGCATCGGGTGGCGGGGAGAGTCGGTCGGGGCGATGCCGCGATTATAGATCAACCTGTACGTTCACGTTCAGGTTGAGGCCGAAAAACGGCCGCCGGGCAGGATGCGCGGGCGGCCGTTCGTTGCGGGGCGGGGCGATCAGCCGCCGCGGCGCATCAGATCGAAGAACTCGGAGTTGCTCTTCGTCTGGCGGATCTTGTCGAGCAGGAATTCCATTGCCTCGACTTCGTCCATGTCGTGGATGAACTTGCGCAGCACCCAGATCTTTTGAAGGATCTCGGGCTTGATCAGCATTTCCTCGCGACGCGTGCCCGACTTGTTCAGGTTGATCGACGGATACACGCGCTTTTCCGCGAGGCGGCGCTCGAGGTGCACTTCCATGTTGCCGGTGCCCTTGAACTCTTCGTAGATCACGTCGTCCATGCGGCTGCCGGTTTCGATCAGCGCGGTGCCGATGATCGTCAGCGAGCCGCCTTCCTCGATGTTGCGCGCAGCACCGAAGAAGCGTTTCGGACGCTGCAGCGCGTTCGCGTCGACACCGCCCGTCAGCACCTTGCCCGATGCCGGGATCACGGTGTTGTATGCGCGTGCGAGGCGCGTGATCGAGTCGAGCAGGATCACGACGTCGTGCTTCATTTCGACGAGGCGCTTGGCCTTCTCGATCACCATTTCGGCGACCTGGACGTGGCGCGTGGCCGGTTCGTCGAACGTTGATGCGATCACTTCGCCGGCAACCGAGCGCTGCATTTCGGTCACTTCTTCAGGGCGCTCGTCGATCAGCAGCACGAACAGGATCACGTCCGGGTGGTTCTGCTTGATCGCGTGTGCGATGTGCTGGAGCATCACGGTCTTGCCCGACTTCGGCGACGCGACGAGCAGGCCGCGCTGGCCCTTGCCGATCGGCGCGATCATGTCGATGATGCGGCCCGTGACGTTTTCCTCGCCGCGCATTTCGCGCTCGAGCGACAGCGGCTTGTTCGGGTGCAGCGGCGTGAGGTTCTCGAACATGATCTTGTGTTTCGAGGCCTCGGGCGGCTGCCCGTTGACTTTGTCGACCTTCACCAGCGCGAAGTAGCGCTCGCCGTCCTTCGGCGTGCGGACTTCACCTTCGATGGTGTCGCCGGTGTGCAGGTTGAAGCGGCGGATCTGCGACGGGCTGATATAGATGTCGTCGGTGCTCGCGAGGTACGACATTTCCGGCGAGCGCAGGAAGCCGAAGCCGTCCGGCAGCACTTCGAGCGTACCGTCGCCGAAGATCGTCTCTCCCGTCTTGGCGCGCTTTTTAAGAATGGCGAACATCAACTCCTGCTTGCGCAGGCGGTTCGCGTTTTCGATCTCGAGGCCATTGGCCATTTCGATCAGTTCGGACACGTGCAGAGACTTGAGCTCGGATAAATGCATACGGAGAACCCGCCAGGGAGGAGAAGCGACGAAAGAAATAAGGGAGGAGGGCGAGCGGAAGCGCTCAGAGACTTAAATGCGTCTTGTAGACGTTTTTTAATTCTAGCATAGGCCGATTCGCGCTTGAGCGGCCGATCGGCGGCTTGACGGCGGACGTGTTGCCGGTTGACAACACGTCCGCGGAACTGCCGGTATTACAGGTGGCTGTCCAGGAATGCGGTGAGCTGCGACTTCGACAGCGCGCCGACCTTCTGCGCGGCGGCCGCGCCGTTCTTGAACAGGATCAGCGTCGGGATGCCGCGCACGCCGAACTTCGCGGGCGTGGCCTGGTTGTCGTCGACGTTGATCTTTGCGATCTGCAGCTTGTCGCCGTAGTCCTTCGCGACTTCGTCGAGGATCGGGGCGATCATTTTGCACGGGCCGCACCATTCGGCCCAGAAATCGACGAGCACGGGCTTGTCGGACTTGACGACGTCCTGTTCGAACGATGCGTCGCTGATGTGTTTGATCTGTTCGCTCATTGGGTCAATACCTCTTACGGTTCGGGGACTGCCTGCTTGCGCGTTGCGGCGTACCGGCCGCCGTAGGCTGCCGGCCGCTGCGGCAGGTCACTCCGCTCCCGGAAAGGAGGGGCGTAAGCGCTGCATGCCGCGGCTCGCGGGTCGTTCGGGCGTCATATTAGCCTAAATTGCTATCTGCTGCGGGCAGCGATAGTAGCCGCTACGCGAGTAGGGGTACGACGCGACGTTCGACCGTTGTGCCCTGCAGGTGGAGGCCGGCTCGCGAATTACAAGGGGGTGGCATATATGTAGCGATTCCGGGCGCCGGACACGCGCCGGCTGGCAGGGTTGTTCGCATTGGTGCGAACAAACGGTCGCATTCATCCGCAAGCGGTGATAGAATATGCCGTGACGGGCCTCCTCGCATGGTGGGGCGGTGAACCTGGTCAGGTCGGGAACGAAGCAGCCACAATCGTTTTCCGCCAGTGCCGAGGGTCGGGCTCGTCACCTTCCTTCTCGCCCCGTTCGCAGGGCGTTTTTTATTTCCGCGTCACACTCCGTTTTACCTGCACTTTGCCCGTCTTTCGCACCGTTTCGCGTGTCGGCGCAACGCAGCGTTACTGATACAATTTCCCGATGACCTATCAAGTTCTCGCACGCAAGTGGCGTCCGAAGGATTTCGCTTCGCTCGTCGGCCAGGAGCACGTCGTCAGGGCGCTTACGCACGCGCTCGACGGCGGGCGTCTCCATCACGCCTATCTGTTTACCGGAACCCGCGGTGTCGGCAAGACGACGCTGTCGCGGATCTTCGCGAAGGCACTCAACTGTGAAACCGGCGTCACGTCGCAGCCGTGCGGCGTGTGCCGTGCCTGTCGCGAGATCGACGAGGGGCGTTTCGTCGATTACGTCGAGATGGATGCCGCGAGCAACCGCGGCGTCGACGAAATGGCCGCGCTGCTCGAGCGCGCGGTGTACGCGCCCGTCGATGCGCGCTTCAAGGTCTACATGATCGACGAAGTGCACATGCTGACGAACCACGCGTTCAACGCGATGCTGAAGACGCTCGAAGAGCCGCCGCCGCACGTCAAGTTCATCCTCGCGACGACCGATCCGCAGAAAATTCCCGTCACCGTGCTGTCGCGCTGCCTGCAGTTCAACCTGAAGCAGATGCCGGCCGGGCACATCGTGTCGCATCTCGAACGGATCCTCGGCGAAGAGCAGATCACGTTCGAGCCGCAGGCGCTGCGCCTGCTCGCGCGTGCCGCGCAGGGCAGCATGCGCGACGCGCTGTCGCTCACCGACCAGGCGATCGCCTATTCGGCGAACGAGGTGACCGAGTCGGCCGTGTCGGGCATGCTCGGCGCGCTCGACCAGACTTACATGGTGCGCCTGCTCGACGCGCTCGCGGCCGGCGGCGGCCCGGAAATCCTCGCGATTGCCGACGAGATGTCGCTGCGCAGCCTGTCGTTCTCGACCGCATTGCAGGATCTCGCGAGCCTGCTGCACCGGATTGCGTGGGCGCAGTTCGCGCCGGGCTCGGTGCTCGACGAATGGCCGGAAGCGTCCGACCTGCGCCGCTTCGCGGAGACGCTGAGCCCCGAGCAGGTGCAGTTGTTCTATCAGATCGCGACGGTCGGCCGCGCGGAGCTCGGCCTCGCGCCGGACGAGTACGCCGGTTTCACGATGACGCTGCTGCGGATGCTCGCGTTCGAGCCGGCCGTTGCCGCCGGCAGTGCGCCGGGCGGCCAGCCGTCCGTGCCGCGTGCAGTGCCGGGCCCGCGCGCTGCCGCGGCTTCGGCCGCTGCGGCGAAGCCGGTACTGGCTGCCGCCGCCGACGCAGTGCGTCCGCAGGCTGCCGCACCGGCTGCCTCCGTTGCGCCGGTCGTGCGTTCAGCGCCGGCGCAGTCCGGCGCCGAAGCGAGCCGGCCGGCCGTGAAGCCGGCTGCGGCTCAGGCATCCACGCCGGCTCCGGTTGATGCACAAGTTGTCGAGGCGCCGCAGTCGGAAGCGAATGCGGCGCCGGCCGGCGATATGCCGCCGCCGGCCAGCAAGGAACCCGAGCCACCTGCCGCCGCTGCCGTTGCGCAACGAAACGACGAACCGGCTGCGCCGGCCGAACCGGTGCCGCGCGCTGCGCCGCCCGAGCCCGCCGCGCGTCCGGCATCGCGCGCAGGCGGTGCCGCCGCCGCGCTCGACGTGCTGCGCAACGCAGGGATGCGCGTGTCGTCCGACCGTGCGCGGGCAGGCGCTGCCCCGAAGCCGGCGGTCCAGCCGGCCGCCGAGAAGCCGGCCGCGCCGCGTCCAGCCGTGCAGGTGCCGACGCCGCGCGCTGCCGCCCGTGCGCCGCAGTCGGCCGATTCGCGCCAGGCTTCGCCGCCGTGGGAGGACATCCCGCCGGACGACTACGTGCCGCTCAGCGCCGACGAGATGTTCGGCGGGCCCGACGATGGCTTCGTCCCCGTGTTCGACAGCGGTCCCGACGATGTGCGCGTGGCGCCGCAGCTGGCGGAAGCGCGTCCGGCCGCACCGGTCGACACGCGGCCGTTGCCGCCCGCGATCGCGCTCGATCCGGTCGGTTTCGACGGCGAATGGCCGGCGCTGGCCGCGCGGCTGCCGCTCAAGGGCGTCGCATACCAGCTCGCGTTCAACAGCGAACTGACGGCCGTCGATGCGACGACATTGAAACTTTCCGTGCCGGTGCCGCAGTACGCGGACGCCGCGCAGGTCGCGAAGCTGAAGGCCGCGCTGGCCGATGCGCTCGGCAAGCCGGTCGAAGTGGCGGTCGAGGTCGGGCCTGCACGACGCACGGCGGCGGCTCTCGATGCCGCCGCGCGCGCGGCGCGCCAGCGCGAGGCCGAGCAGGAGATTCACGGCGACCCGTTCGTCCAGCAGCTCGTGCGCGACTTCGGTGCGCGCATCGTCGAGGGCTCGGTGCGTCCGCTCGCCGATTCGGCGCCGGACGGCCCGCCGCCGACGCTGCATTGAACTGACCGCACCGCGACAGGCACAATCACGCCCGCACACACTGGCCGGCACGCTCGGCGTGCCGGTTTTCACACGATCAAGAAAGAAGGAGTATTCCCATGTTGAAAGGCAACCTCGCCGGACTGATGAAGCAAGCGCAGCAAATGCAGGAAAACATGAAGAAGATGCAGGAGCAGCTTGCGCTGATCGAAGTCGAAGGGCAGTCGGGGGCGGGCCTCGTCAAGGTGACGATGACGTGCCGCAACGAAGTGCGTCGCGTGTCGATCGACCCGAGCCTGCTCGCGGACGACAAGGACATGCTCGAGGATCTCGTCGCGGCTGCGTTCAACGACGCCGTGCGCAAGGCCGAAGCGACGTCGCAGGAAAAGATGAGCGGCATGACGTCGGGCCTGCCGCTGCCCCCGGGTTTCAAGCTGCCGTTCTGAGCGCGGCGTCCTTGCCACTGTTTGCCGCCGTATGAAACAGCCGTCCGCCCTGTCCGCTCTCGTCGAAGCACTGCGCGTGTTGCCCGGCGTCGGGCCGAAATCCGCGCAGCGCATGGCGGTCCACCTGATGCAGCACGACCGCGAGGGCGCGGAGCGGCTCGGCCGGTCGCTGCTGTTCGCGACCGAGCACCTGCAGCACTGCGAGAAGTGCAACACGTTCACCGAAGCGCAGATCTGCGAGGTCTGCAGCGACGAAGAGCGTGATCCGACGCTGCTGTGCGTCGTCGAGACGCCTGCCGACCAGATCATGCTCGAGCAGACGATGACTTACCGCGGGCTGTATTTCGTGCTGATGGGGCGACTGAGCCCGCTCGACGGGATCGGTCCGAAGGAAATCCATTTCGACCGCCTCGTGCGGCGCGCGTCCGACGGAATCGTGAAGGAAGTCGTGCTCGCGACCAACTTCACGAACGAGGGCGAAGCCACCGCGCACTACCTCGGCCAGACGCTGAAGGCGCGCGGTCTCGCGGTCACGCGCCTCGCGCGCGGCGTGCCGGTGGGTGGCGAGCTCGAATACGTCGACGCGGGCACCATCGCCCGCGCGATGCTCGACCGCCGCACGATGTAAGCCGGGCGCCGCCTGCCGGCGGCGCCGTTCCTCATGCCAGGGAGACACATGAGCACCAGCCAGGGCCCGCTCGCGGGCGTCAAAGTGCTCGAATTCGGAACGCTGATCGCGGGGCCGTTCGCGTCGCGGCTGTTCGCCGAATTCGGCGCGGAAGTGATCAAGATCGAGGATCCGAACGGCGGCGACCCGCTGCGCAAGTGGCGCAAGCTCCATCCGGAGCAGGGCGGCACGTCGCTGTGGTGGTCCGTCCAGGCGCGCAACAAGAAATCGGTCACGCTCAACCTGAAATCCGATGCCGGCAAGGCCATCGCGCGGCAGCTCGCGGGCGAGGCCGACATCGTGATCGAGAACTTCCGTCCGGGCCTGCTCGAAAAGCTCGGGCTCGGTTACGACGTGCTGTCGGCCGACAACCCGGGCCTCGTGATGGTGCGCCTGTCCGGCTACGGGCAGACGGGCCCGTACCGCGACCGGCCCGGCTTCGGCGCGATCGCCGAATCGATGGGCGGGCTGCGCCACATTACCGGTTATCCCGACCTGCCGCCGCCGCGCATCGGCATCTCGATCGGCGATTCGATCGCCGCGCTGCACGGCGTGATCGGCGCGCTGATGGCGCTCCATCACCGCAAGGTCAACGGCGGCGCGGGGCAGGTGGTCGACGTTGCACTGTATGAGGCCGTATTCAACATGATGGAAAGCGTGGTGCCCGAATACGGCGTGTACGGGATGGTGCGCGAGCGCACCGGCGCGTCGCTGCCGGGCATCGTTCCGTCTAATACCTATGCGTGCCGCGACGGCAGCATCGTGATCGGCGGCAACAGCGACCCGATCTTCAAGCGGCTGATGAAGGCGATCGAGCGCGACGACCTCGCCGACGATCCCGCGCTCGCGCGCAACGACGGGCGCGTGCCGCGTACGCAGGAAATCGACGACGCGATTGCCGAGTGGCTCGCGCCGCGCACGATCGACGATGCGCTTGTCGTGCTCAATGCGGCCGACGTGCCGGCCGGGCGCATCTACAGCGCAGCAGACATGTTCACCGATCCGCAGTTCGTCGCGCGGCAGATGATCCAGCGCTTCAAGCTCGCCGACGGCACCGACGTTCCGCTGCCGAACATCACGCCGAAGCTGTCGGACACACCGGGCGAAACGCGCTGGCTCGGGCCCGAGCTCGGCGAGCATACGGACGAGGTGCTGCGCGGCCTCGGCTACGACGCGCAGGCGATTGCCGCACTGCGCGACGCGGGCGCGATCTGAACGCAGAACGCCGCCGCTCGATGCGGCGGCGCACCGTGCGCAATCGCCCGTCCGCGGCCGCCGGACTGTCGCTCTCGCGCCATCTTTCCTCGGTTACAATCGCCGGATGCGAATCCTACTCAGCAACGACGACGGCTATCTCGCCCCCGGTCTCGCCGCGCTCGGCGAAGCGCTGCAGCCGCTGGCCGAACTCACGGTGATCGCGCCCGAGCAGAACTGCAGCGGCGCATCGAATTCCCTCACGTTGTGGCGGCCGCTGTCGGTGCAGCGCGCGACGGGTACGGGTTTCTTCTACGTGAACGGCACGCCGACCGATTCGGTGCACGTCGCGTTGACGGGGATGGCCGACGCGAAGCCTGACCTCGTCGTGTCGGGGATCAACAACGGCCAGAACATGGGCGAAGACACGCTCTATTCGGGGACAGTTGCAGCGGCCACCGAAGGCATCATGTTCGGCGTTCCCGCCATCGCATTCTCGCTGGCCGACAAGGGCTGGACCCATCTGGCAGACGCCGCGCGCGTCGCCGCGGAAATCGTCGAGCACTTCCTCGCGAATCCGCTGCCGGGCCAGCCGCTGCTGAACGTCAATATTCCGAACCTGCCTTACGACGAACTGAAGGGCTGGAAGGTCACGCGCCTCGGCAAGCGTCATCCGTCGCAGCCGGTGATTCGCCAGACCGACCCGCGCGGCGAGCCGGTCTACTGGATCGGGGCGGCGGGCGCGGCGCTGGACGCGAGCGAGGGCACCGATTTCCACGCCGTCGCAAACGGTTTCGTGTCGATCACGCCGCTGCAGCTCGACCTCACGCATACACAGATGCTGCCTGCGACGCGCGAATGGGCGCGCGCCGGAGGGCGGGCTTCATGAGCGGCGAGCGCGCGAAGCGGTTCCCGCTCGCGCTCGAAGATCTCAAGCGAGCGCCACGCAAATCGGAAGGTCGGGCCGGCGAACGCCATGCGGCGGTCGCGGTGCCGAAGGCCGCCGACAAGCCCGCAGCCGTGCTGAAACCGGTTGCGGTAAAGCCGGCTGCCGGGCGGGCGCCGCTGTCCGGTTCCGCCGCCGCGAAGCCTGCGACCGCGCCGAAGCCGACCGCGTCGAAGCCTGCGCTGCCGAAGCCGGCCGCGCCGAGCGTCGCGCCGGCCGGCGCGTTCGCGCTCACGTCGGAACGCGTGCGCGAGCGGATGGTCGAACGGCTGCGCGCGAACGGCGTGACCGACGCGCGTGTGCTGGATGCGATGGCCGCGGTGCCGCGCCACATGTTCGTGGATCCTGGGCTTGCGACGCAGGCCTATGAAGATTCGGCGTTGCCGATCGGCCATCAGCAAACAATTTCAAAGCCGTCGGTCGTCGCGCGCATGATCGAGCTCGCGATGGCCGGCCGCACGCTCGAGCGCGTCCTCGAGATCGGCACGGGCTGCGGCTATCAGGCCGCCGTGCTGAGCCACGTGGCACGCGACGTGTATTCGATTGAACGCATCAAGCCGCTCTACGAGCGCGCGAAGCTGAACCTGCGCCCGCTGCGCGTGCCGAACATCCGTCTGCACTACGGCGACGGGCGTGTCGGCCTGCCGTCCGCGGCCCCGTTCGACGCGATCGTGATCGCGGCGGCGGGGCTCGACGTGCCGCAGGCGCTGCTCGAGCAGCTTGCGATCGGCGGGCGGCTCGTCGCGCCGGTCGGCGCGCAGAGCGGGCAGCACCAGGTGCTCACGCTCGTCGAGCGCGTCGCGCACGCGCAATGGCGAGAGTCCCGGCTTGATCGCGTTTTCTTTGTCCCTTTAAAATCCGGAGTGATTTGAAACCGATGAGTATGTTGCGCGCGATGCAAAACAACCGATCCAGGGAACCGCTCACGTTCGCCCAGCGCGCGATCTGTGTGGCTGCGTTCTCCACGCTACTGGCCGCCTGTGCGACGCGGCTCGACAACGCGCCCGTCGTCGACCGCTCCGGGTCGCTCGGCACGACGGCCGCCGCGCAGCCCGCGGTGCCGCTCGGGCCGCCGCCGCCGGGTTACTACCGGGTGAAGCCGGGCGACACGCTGTACCGGATCGCGCTCGAGAACGGGCAGAACTATCGCGACATCGCGTCGTGGAACAACCTGACGAACCCGAACCAGATCGAAGTCGACCAGTTGCTGCGCGTTGCGCCGCCGGGCGGCGCTGCGGTTGCGGGCGTACCGGCTGCGGGCGTACCGGCCGCCGCTCCGATCGCGGGCGCCGCCGTCGCGACTGCGCCGCTCAGCAGCGGTCCCGCGACGCCGGCCGCCGGCACGTCGTCCACGCTCGCAACGCCGCCGGCTGCGGCCACCGGGTCGAGCGATACGGCGGCGGCCCCGAGCGGCCCCGTGACGTTCGCGTGGCCCGCGCGCGGCCCGGTGCTGAACGGGTTCGACGACGCGAAGAACAAGGGTGTCAACATCGGCGGCACGGCCGGCGAGGCCGTGAAGGCGGCGGCCGACGGCCGCGTCGTCTACTCGGGCAACGGCCTGCGTGGCTACGGCAACCTCATTATCATCAAACACGATGCAACTTACCTCACGGCGTATGCACACAATCGCGCTTTGATGGTAAAAGAGGGGGACGCGGTAACGAAGGGGCAGAAGATCGCCGAGATGGGTAATAGCGATGCCGACCGCGTGATGCTGCATTTCGAGGTTCGCCGGCAGGGTAAGCCTGTCGATCCGCTGAAGTATTTGCCGCCTCAATAACCGAGACGACCATGCCGAAATCGAAGCGCCACGAGCCGCAAGCCGAGTCTGAGAAGATCAGTCGTGCCACGCAAGCATCGGCGGGGCGAGCTGGCGCTTCGACGGACGATGACGACGACGTCGCGGAAAACGAACGAGATCTCGAGGCGCGCGACGCCGAGGCGGACGGTGGCGACGACGAGCGCGAAGGCCGCGCGGAAGCCGCGCCCGACGTCGACGATTTCCGCACGCTGCTGCAGGCCGAGCTCACGGCCGACACGATCCAGCATTACCTGAACCGCATCAGCGTGAAGCCGCTGCTGACCGTCGAGGAAGAGCAGCGCTATTCCCGGCTCGCCAAGGCCGGCGAATTCGAGGCGCGGCAGGTGATGATCGAGCGCAACCTGCGTCTCGTCGTCAGCATCGCCAAGGGGTATCTGAACCGCGGCGTGCCGTTGCTCGACCTGATCGAGGAGGGCAACCTCGGCCTGATGCACGCGATCGAGAAATTCGACCCGACGCGCGGTTTCCGTTTCTCGACCTATGCGACCTGGTGGATCCGGCAGAGCATCGAGCGGGCGATCATGAACCAGGCCCGCACGGTGCGCCTGCCCGTGCACGTGATCCGCGAACTGAACCAGGTGCTGCGCGCGAAGCGCCACCTCGAAAAGAATTCGATGTCGACGGGCGAGGCGGCCGAGCGCCGCGAAGCCAGCATCGACGACATCGCCTATCTCACCGGCAAGACCGCCGAGGAAGTCACCGACATCCTCGCGCTCAACGAGCACACGGCGTCGCTCGACGCGCCGCTCGACCTCGATCCCGCGAGCAGCCTGCTCGACCTGCTGCCCGACGACCAGAGCCAGTCGCCCGACGCCGAGGTGCAGCACCGCGAGCTCGAGACGCTGACGCGCGCGTGGCTGTCGCGGCTGTCCGACAAGCATCGGCACGTGATCGAGCGCCGCTTCGGCCTGAACCACATCGAACCGGCGACGCTCGAAGAGCTCGCCGACGAGATGGGGCTCACGCGCGAGCGCGTGCGGCAGATCCAGCAGGAAGCGCTGGTGCGCCTCAAGCGGTTTTTCGCCTCCAACGGCGTGCGCAAGGACGCCGTTCTGTAACCGATGACTCCGATTCTTGTTTTTGACATCGAGACGATTCCCGATGTCGACGGCATTCGCCGTCTGGAAGACCTGCCGGCGACGCTCGACGATGCCGCCGTGGCCGAACATGCGTTCGCCGCACGGCGCGAGAAGACCGGCGGCGATTTCCTGCCGCATCACCTGCAGCGCATTGCGGCGATCTCGTGCGTGTTCCGCGACAACAACGGCTTTCGCGTCCGCTCGCTCGGCACGCCGCAGGACAACGAAGCGACGCTGATCCAGTCGTTTTACCGCGTGATCGAGAAATATACGCCGCAGCTCGTGTCGTGGAACGGCGGCGGCTTCGATCTGCCGGTGCTCCATTACCGCGCGCTCGTGCACGGTATCCCCGCGACCCGCTATTGGGATCTCGGCGAGGACGACCGCGAGTTCAAGTGGAACAACTACATCTCGCGCTATCACTCGCGGCATACCGACCTGATGGACGTGCTCGCGATGTATCAGGCGCGCGCGAACGCGCCGCTCGACGCGCTCGCGAAGATGTGCGGCTTTCCGGGCAAGCTCGGGATGGACGGCAGCCAGGTGTGGCCGGCGTTCCAGGACGGGCGGATCGAGGAAATTCGCAATTATTGCGAGACCGACGTCGTCAATACATACCTGCTGTATTGCCGGTTCCAGCTGATGCGCGGCGGCCTGACGCAGAGCGAGTATGCGGACGAGATCCTGCTCGTGAAGAACGCGCTCGCGCAGGAACCGGCGTCGCACTGGGCCGAATACCTGGCCGGCTTCGCCGCGTAGCGCGGGCGGGCGTCGCGGTGCTACGCGGCCGGCGCGATCAGGCGAGTTCGAGCAGCACCGGCTGGTGGTCCGACGCGCGTACGTCGCCGTCGATCTCGCAGCGCATGACGCGCGGCAGCAGCGTATCGGTCACGAACACGAAGTCGCACGCGAGCGGCCCCTCCGACCATTGCACCGTATCGTAGACGCCGGCCGTCGGCGGCGGCGTGCTGCCGGGATGCCGCGCGACCCATGCGTCGACGAAGTGCGGGGCGTCGGCGATCGGCTCCAGGAAGCGCCGGTACGCATCGCTGCCGAACGCGCTGTTGAAATCACCGCAGACGATCGCGTCGCACGGCTGGCCGGTCGCGCTGAACGGCCCCTCGGCAGTTTCGGCGGGCGCGGGCCGTTCCGCGTGCGCGCAGGCCTCGCGATGCCGGTCGCGCAGTGCGTCGACCTGCGCAAGCCGCTGGCGCGCCGAATAGTATTCGAGGTGCGTGGTGACCACGCGCAGCGGGCCGAACGGCGCGTGCAGCTCGACGTCGAGCGCGATGCGCGGCATCGACGGCGCGCCGGCGTCGGCCGGCCACGGCAGTAACTGGCGCAGCACGCGTCCGACCGGCAGCCGGGTCGCGATCGCATTGCCGAACTGACGGCGCGGCGCGCCGGGTTCGAGGGCCGGCAGGTCCGCGCCGATGGCTTCGATGATCGTATAGCCGGGCAGCAGTGCCGCGAGTTCGACGAACTGGTCGGGGCCGGGCCGGCCGGGCAGTGCGCCGAAGCCGCGCGTGACTTCCTGCAGGCACAGCACGTCGAAATCGCCGAGCCGGCGGATCGTCGCGACGGTGCGCGAAAGGTCGACAACGCCGTTGGCGTCCCGACCCCATTGGATGTTCCAGTCGATCAATTGCATGGTCGAATCTCCTGTCGGGCGGATCTCGGGTTCCCGGCCTCTCCTGACTGGTTCGCATCCCGCCGGCTGCGGGCGTTCCTGAGCTATTCGCGTGGCCGTCCCGGCGCAATGCGGGGCCGTCTATGCTTAAGTGTCGGCGCTTGCCCGATGCGGGCCTTCGTCGTCTACAATCTCGCCTTCTTCAACGTTTGTCAGGAAAAGCTGGTGTCCGAAGCCGTCCCCACTTCTGCGCGCAAATCGAAAAATGCGCCCGTCGCGCCCGGGATCGCCCCGGTTCTCGAGATCGAATCGCTCGACATGGAAGCGCGCGGTGTCGGCCGCACGGTGACCGAGGACGGCGAGCCGGGCAAGGTCATCTTCGTCGAGGGCGCGCTGCCCGGCGAGCGTGTGACCTATTCGAGCTACCGCCGCAAGCCGAGCTATGAGCAGGCGACGGTTGTCGATATTCTGCGCCCGAGCGTGATGCGCACGCAGCCGAAATGCAAGTTCTTCGGCACCTGCGGCGGCTGCTCGATGCAGCATCTCGACATGCGCGCGCAGGTGGCGGTCAAGCAGCGCGTGCTTGAAGACAACCTGTGGCACCTGGCGAAGCTGCGGGCGGAAACGATGTTCGCGCCGATCCACGGCCCGTCGTGGGGTTATCGCTACCGTGCGCGCCTGACCGTGCGCAACGTGGCGAAGAAGGGTGGCGTGCTGGTCGGGTTCCACGAGAAAAAGAGCAGCTACGTTGCCGACATGACGAGCTGCGAAGTGCTGCCGCCGCACGTGTCGGCAATGCTGGTGCCGCTGCGCCGGCTCGTCGAGGGGCTGTCGATCCGCGATCGGATGCCGCAGATCGAGCTCGCGGTCGGCTCGGAGGTCACGGCGCTCGTGCTGCGCGTGCTGGAGCCGATCAACGCGGACGACGAAGCGTTGCTGCGCGCGTTCGCGGACGAGCACAAGGTGCAGTTCTGGCTGCAGCCGAAGGGCCCCGACACGGTGACGCCGTTCTATCCGCTCGACGTGTCGCTCGACTACACGCTGCCGGAGTTCGGCATCCGCATGCCGTTCAAGCCGACCGACTTCACGCAGGTCAACCATCAGATCAACCGCGTGCTGGTGGGCCGCGCGCTGCGCCTGCTCGCGCCGTCGCGCGACGACCGCGTGCTCGACCTGTTCTGCGGGATCGGCAACTTCACGCTGCCGCTCGCGCGCCTGTCGCGCGAGGTGATGGGTATCGAGGGCAGCGACACGCTGACGACGCGCGCGCTTGCGAATGCGCGCGAGAACGGTGTCGACGGCCATACGACGTTCGCATGCCGGAACCTGTTCGAAGTGACGGGCGACGACCTCCGCGCGCTCGGCGCATTCGACAAGTTCCTGATCGATCCGCCGCGCGAAGGCGCGCTCGCGGTGTCGAAGGCGCTGGCCGAGATCGCGCAAAGCGGCGAAGGCCCGCTGCCGAAGCGGATCGTCTACGTGTCGTGCAACCCGTCGACGCTTGCGCGCGACGCGGGCCTGCTCGTGCACGAGGCCGGCTACCGGCTGAAGGGCGCCGGTGTCGTGAACATGTTCCCGAATACGTCGCACGTCGAATCGATCGCGCTGTTCGAGCGCGACTGAGCCGGGCGGCGGACGTAAAAAAACCGGCCCGAGGGCCGGTTTTTTCATGGTGCGTGGCGAACGTCAGTTGCGGTTGCCGCCGAAGATGCCGAGCAGCGCGAGCAGGTTCGTGAACACGTTGTACAGGTCGAGGTAGATCGCGAGCGTCGCCGAGATGTAGTTCGTCTCGCCGCCGTTCACGACGCGCTGGACGTCGAACAGCATGTACGCGGAGAAGATCGCGATCGCGAGCACCGACACGGTGAGCATCAGCGCCGGCAGCTGCAGGAAGATGTTCGCGACCGACGCGAGCAGGATCACGATCACGCCCATGAACAACCACTTGCCGAGGCCCGAGAAATCGCGCTTGCTGACGGTGGCGATCGTCGCCATCGCGGCGAAGATGATGCCGGTGCCGCCGAACGCGAGCATGATCAGCGACGGGCCGTTCGAGAAACCGAGGATGAAGCTCAGCAGCCGCGACAGCATCAGGCCCATGAAGAACGTGAAGCCGAGCAGCACGAACACGCCGGCCGCGCTGTTCTTCGTCCGCTCGATCGCGAACATGAAGCCGAACGCGATCGCGAAGAACGCAAGCAGGCTCATCATCGGGCTCGTGGCCGCGAACAGCGAGAAGCCCGTCGTGACGCCGACCCAGGCGCCCAGCACGGTCGGCACCATCGATAGCGCGAGCAGCCAGTACGTGTTCCGCAGCACGCGGTTGCGAACCTCGGCGGTGCTGACGGAACCGCCGCGACCGAAATTGTACGGATAGTCGTTCATGGTTTCTCCTAACATGGAACGCGTGGGCGTCCGGGGCCGGTTCGGCGCGCGCGGTGTGCGGCGCAGCAAACCGGAGCAGCTATGGCTAAGATACGTTCCGCGCCGCGAGGTTTCAATGGCTGCGCGGCGCAAAACATATGGATTCGGAACCTTTCACGTGTGTAAGGGTTCAATCGCAATGATACACGGGATCGTGCTACAATAGCGGATTCATTTGAACCTGTAACTTCTTAATTTCTTGGAGTTTTTATGGCAATCGAGCGCACCCTGTCGATCATCAAGCCGGATGCGGTGGCAAAGAACGTGATCGGCCAGATCTACAGCCGTTTCGAAGGCGCCGGCCTGAAGATCGTCGCATCGCGCATGGCACACCTGTCGCGTGCTGACGCAGAGAAGTTCTACGCGGTTCACGCAGCGCGTCCGTTCTTCAAGGATCTCGTCGATTTCATGATCTCGGGCCCGGTGATGATCCAGGTTCTGGAAGGTGAAGGCGCGATCCTGAAGAACCGCGACCTGATGGGCGCGACGGATCCGAAGAAGGCGGAAAAGGGCACGATCCGCGCCGACTTCGCCGACAGCATCGACGCGAACGCCGTGCACGGCTCGGACGCAGCTGAAACGGCTGCCGTCGAAGTCGCGTTCTTCTTCCCGGAAATGAACGTTTACTCGCGTTAAGCTCTGGCTGGCAGCAGGTAGGCAGGATTCAGCGCACGCGGCAAGGCAGCACATCATGACGAGCGAAACTTCCGTCAATCTTCTCGACTTCGATGCCGAGGGTCTTGTCGCGTACTGCGGCAGCCTCGGCGAGAAGCCGTTCCGCGCCAAGCAGTTGCAGCGCTGGATCCACCAATACAACGCCGGCGATTTCGACGGCATGACCGATCTCGCGAAGTCCCTGAGGGAGAAACTCAAGGGCCGCGCGTCGATCGTGATGCCGGATATCGCCAGCGATCACGTTTCCACCGACGGCACGCGCAAGTGGCTGATCGACGTCGGAAACGGCAATGCGGTCGAAACCGTGTTCATCCCGGAAGAGACGCGCGGCACGCTGTGCGTGTCGTCGCAGGCCGGGTGCGCGGTCAACTGCCGCTTCTGTTCGACGGGCAAGCAGGGCTTTTCCCGCAACCTGTCGACAGCCGAAATCATTGGCCAGTTGCGGATGGCCGAATTTGCATTGCGAGCGTCGCTGGGCCGCGCGCCCGGCCCGAACGGCAAGGCCGAACGGGTCGTCACCAACGTGGTGATGATGGGCATGGGCGAGCCGCTCCTGAATTACAGCGCGGTCGTGCCCGCGATGCGGCTGATGCTCGACGACAACGCGTACGGCCTGTCGCGCCGCCGCGTCACGCTGTCGACGTCCGGCGTGGTGCCGATGATGGACCGCCTCGGCGCCGAGCTGCCGGTCGCGCTGGCCGTTTCGCTGCACGCGCCGAACGATGCGCTGCGCGACGAGCTGGTGCCGCTCAACAAGAAGTATCCGCTTCGCGAGCTGATGGCCGCGTGCCAGCGCTATCTGAAAGTCGCGCCGCGCGACTTCATTACGTTCGAATACTGCATGCTCGACGGCGTCAACGACACCGAAGCGCATGCGCGCGAACTGCTGGCCGTCACGCGCGACGTGCCGTGCAAGTTCAATCTGATCCCGTTCAATCCGTTCCCGGAATCGGGCCTCATCCGCTCGAAGCCGGAGCAGATCAAGCGCTTTGCACAGGTCCTCATCGACGCGGGTGTCGTCACGACCGTGCGCAAGACGCGCGGTGACGATATCGATGCCGCGTGCGGCCAGCTGGCCGGCGCGGTGAAGGACCGCACGCGCCTCGCGGAACGAACGGGCGCAGCAGCAAAAATCATCGAAGTTCGGGCAGTTTGACGGGGGCGCCTAGCCGGGGATGCCCGAACCTCTTGGCGGTACAACACGCGAATAGCGATCGGTCGCGGCGCCACGGCGCCGCGCATGGTATGAACAGTTGCGGGTGCAGGCCGGCGGGAGCCGGCGGCGGCCGCCAGTGAAGAAGAATCGACGCGAGGACAAGGATGAGTGAGCCGCAGCCGACTAACGGCGCAGAGACGAATGCCGCAAGACCGGCACCGGCGGGACTGGAATCGCTGGCGGCGGTCGGCAGCCGGCTGGCGCAGCTTCGGGAGACAAAGGGCTGGACGGTCGACGACGTATCGGCGCGGCTCAAGGTCGCACCGCAGAAGCTCCGGGCGCTCGAGGCCGGCGACATCAGTCATTTGCCTGGCGTGACGTTCGCGCTCGGTGTCGTGCGCAGCTACGCGAAGATGCTCGGCGTCGATCCGGAACCGTTCGCGCAGGCGCTGCGCCGCGAGCGCGGGGTGCCGGAAGTCGATCTGTCGATGCCCGCATCGTCGGGGACGGATCTGCCGCGCGGCCGCGTGTCGATCCCGCTGGGCGGCTCTTCGCACCACCACCCGTGGCTGTGGGGAACGGCGATCGTCGTCGTCGCGGTGGTTGCCGTACTGATGTGGCACACTGGCGGCGATTCGTCGAGCCTGCTCGCGCGCTTCAAGGGCGGCGACGCGGAACATGCGTCGGCTGCGAGCGCGTCGGCGGCATCGTCGTCTTCCGTCGAAGAGGCGGCCGCGAGCGGCGCGTCGGTCGTAGCAGCCAATGAGGTTCCGGCCCCGGCCGCTGCATCCGCCGCCCCGGCGCAGGCGATTGCGTCTGCTGTCCCGGCGCCCGTGACACCGGTCGCGGCGTCGGCTGCATCGCAACCTGTCGTGGCAGCGACGGCCGCGAGTGCCGCTGCGCCGGCCGAGCCGGCGAGCGTCGTGGTTGCGGCTGGCCAGTCGATGGTCGAACTGAAGGTCAAGCAGGATTGCTGGTTCAGCGTGCGCGACAAGAACGGCAAGGAGCTGTTCTCGGCACTGGTGCGGGCCGGCGAGACGAAGCAGGTCGCCGGCGACGGGCCGTTCAAGGTCACGATCGGCAACAAGGCAGGCCTCGACGCGGTCGCGTTCGACGGAAAACCTGTCGATCCGGCAAAATATTCGGCAGCGCGGGGTAATGTGGCGCGGTTCACGTTGCCCTGACGTCAAGCGCCGTGGCGAAGGCCTGTCGTCGATATCGGCAGGCCGTGAGGACACGGCGCTTTTTCAATTCATGCGCCGCGTTGCGGCGCATTCCGCGTAAATGGATCTATCGATGCAATCCGAAGCTCAATCCCCACGCAGCAGTCAGATTTGTTCAACCGAGCCGGTGTTCGGCGGGCATCAGCCCCGCCGCGTGTCGCATGCGGTGGATGTCCGCTGGGGCGGGCAGCTCGTGACGATCGGCGGCGACGCGCCGGTGCGCGTGCAGTCGATGACGAATACCGACACGGCCGACGCGATCGGCACGGCAATCCAGATCAAGGAGCTCGCGAACGCGGGCTCGGAACTGGTGCGCATCACGGTCAACACGCCCGAGGCCGCGGCTGCCGTGCCGGCGGTCCGCGAGCAGCTCGACCGGATGGGCGTGACCGTACCGCTCGTCGGCGATTTCCACTACAACGGCCACTTGCTGCTGCGCGACTACCCGGGCTGCGCGGAGTCGCTGTCGAAGTACCGGATCAACCCCGGCAACGTCGGTCAGGGCGCGAAGCGCGATACGCAGTTCGCGCAGATGATCGAGGCCGCGGCCAAGTACGACAAGCCGGTGCGGATCGGTGTGAACTGGGGCAGTCTCGACCAGGACCTGCTCGCGCGCATGATGGACGAGAACGGCGCGCGCTCGCAGCCGTGGGACGCGCAAAGCGTGATGTACGAGGCGCTGATCCAGTCGGCGATCGGCTCGGCCGAGCGTGCAGTCGAGCTGGGTCTCGGCCGCGACCGCATCGTGCTGTCGTGCAAGGTCAGCGGCGTGCAGGACCTGATTGCCGTGTACCGCGAACTCGGCCGCCGCTGCGGCTTCGCGTTGCACCTCGGGCTGACCGAGGCCGGCATGGGCTCGAAGGGCATCGTCGCATCGACGGCTGCGCTCGGCGTGCTGCTGCAGGAAGGGATCGGCGACACGATCCGCATCTCGCTGACGCCGGAACCGGGCGCGTCGCGCACGGGCGAGGTGATCGTCGGCCAGGAAATCCTGCAGACGATGGGCCTGCGCTCGTTCGCGCCGATGGTGATCGCGTGCCCGGGCTGCGGCCGTACGACGAGCACGCTGTTCCAGGAACTCGCGATGCAGATCCAGACCTACCTGCGCGAGCAGATGCCGGTCTGGCGCAAGGAGTACCCGGGCGTCGAGAAGATGAACGTCGCGGTGATGGGCTGCATCGTCAACGGCCCGGGCGAATCGAAGCACGCGAACATCGGCATCAGCCTGCCGGGTTCGGGCGAAAACCCGGCCGCGCCCGTCTTCGTCGACGGCGAGAAGGTCAAGACGCTGCGCGGCGAGCGGATCGCCGAGGAATTCCAGCAGATCGTCAGCGACTACGTCGCACGCAACTATGGCCGCGCCGACGCGGCAGTGAACTAATTCGTCAACACACACGATGACTGAACAGAAACGCAAGATCGAGAAGCTCACCGGCGTCAAGGGCATGAACGACATCCTTCCGCAGGATGCCGGCCTGTGGGAATTCTTCGAAGCCACCGTGAAATCGCTGCTGCGCGCATACGGCTACCAGAACATCCGCACGCCGATCGTCGAACACACGCAGCTCTTCACGCGCGGCATCGGCGAAGTTACCGACATCGTCGAGAAGGAGATGTACAGCTTCACCGACGCGCTGAACGGCGAGAACCTGACGATGCGCCCGGAAAACACCGCGGCCGTCGTGCGCGCGTCGATCGAGCACAACATGCTGTACGACGGCCCGAAGCGCCTGTGGTACATCGGCCCGATGTTCCGCCACGAGCGTCCGCAGCGCGGCCGCTACCGCCAGTTCCACCAGGTCGGCGTCGAGGCGCTCGGCTTCGCGGGGCCCGATGCGGATGCCGAGATCATCATGATGTGCCAGCGCCTGTGGGACGACCTCGGCCTGACCGGCATCAAGCTCGAGATCAACTCGCTCGGCCTCGCCGAAGAACGCGCCGCGCACCGCGTCGAGCTGATCAAGTATCTCGAGCAGCACGTCGACGCGCTCGACGCCGAAGCGCAGCGCCGCCTGTATACGAACCCGCTGCGCGTGCTCGACACGAAGAATCCCGCGCTGCAGGAGATCGCGCAGAATGCGCCGAAGCTGATCGACTTCCTCGGCGACGAATCGCGCGCGCACTTCGAGGGGCTGCAGCGCCTGCTGCTCGCGAACAACATTCCGTTCAAGATCAACCCGCGTCTCGTGCGCGGCCTCGACTACTACAACCTGACCGTGTTCGAGTGGGTGACGGACAAGCTCGGCGCGCAGGGCACGGTCGCGGCCGGCGGCCGCTACGATCCGCTGATCGAGCAGCTCGGCGGCAAGCCGACCGCCGCGTGCGGCTGGGCGATGGGCATCGAGCGCATCCTCGAACTGCTGAAGGAAGAGGATCTGGCGCCCGAGCAGGAAGGCGTCGACGTGTACGTCGTGCACCAGGGCGAGACCGCCCGCGAACAGGCGTTCATCGCGGCGGAGCGCCTGCGCGACACGGGCCTCGACGTGATCTTCCACTGCAGCGCCGACGGCGCGCCGGCGAGCTTCAAGTCGCAGATGAAGCGGGCCGATGCAAGCGGCGCGGCATTCGCGGTGATCTTCGGCGAAGAAGAGGTCGCGAACGGCACGGTGGGCGTGAAAGCACTGCGCGGTGCAGGCGAAGACGGGGAAAAGAACGTTCAGCAGACCGTACCGGTCGAAAGCTTGACCGAATTCCTAATCAATGCGATGGTTGCATCCGCCGAAGACGGCGACGACTGATCGCGCTGGCAATCGCTCGACAAGAAAGGCCTGAACAGGAAGGAATCGCTCGCCGATGAGTTATCACGACGAACAAGAATCGATTGAAAGTGTCAAGGCGTGGTGGGCCCGCTGGGGCAACCTGACCACGTGGATCGTGCTCGCGGCGCTCGTCGTCGCGGCCGGTTTCAACGGCTGGAACTACTGGCAGCGCCGTCAGGCTGCCGAGGCGTCCGGGCTGTACGAGCAAGTCCAGAAGGCCGCCGCCGCGAACGACAAGGCGACGATGGCTCGCGCGGCCGCCGACATGGAAGACAAGTTCGGCAGTACGCCGTATGCGCAGATGACGGCGCTCGCGGCCGCGAAGGTGCTGTACGCGGCCGGCGACTCCGCAGGCGCGAAGGCGCAGCTGCAATGGGCCGTCGATCACGCCAAGGACGACGAGTACAAGCAGATCGCGAAGCTGCGTCTCGCATCGCTGCTGCTCGACGAGAAGGCATACGACGCGGGCCTCGCGCTGCTGTCGGGTACGCCGCTCGATGCATTCAAGGGCCTCGTGGCCGATCGCCGCGGCGATCTGCTTGCCGCGCAAGGCAAGACCGACGATGCGCGCGCCGCTTACAAGCTGGCGCTCGACGGCCTGTCGAAGGACGACCAGTCCGCGCGCCAGCTCGTGCAGTTCAAGCTGGACGCGCTCGGCGGCTGAACACCGGTCCCCTCAACCTCTTAACTCTGCTTCGCTAACCGATGAATTTGCTGAAACGTTACGCTGTGCCCGTTGCCTGCGCGGCGGCTGTCCTGGCATTGGCGGCCTGCTCGTCGTCGAAGGATGCGCGCCGCGTGCCGACGCCGCTCACCGAGTTCAAGCCCGTGATGGACGTGCAACAGGTCTGGAAGGCGAGCGTCGGCAAGGGCGGACGCTACCTGTTCTCGCCGGTGGCCGTTGGCGACGCCGTCTATGCGGCGGGCGAAAACGGTTCGGTCGAGAAGATCGACGCGAAGACGGGCCAGACGGTCTGGCGCTCGAAGGTCGATTCGGACCTGTCGGCCGGTGTCGGCAGCGACGGCAACCTGACCGCGGTCGGCGCACTGAAGGGCGGCGTGTTCGTGCTGGGCCCGGACGGCAAGCAACTGTGGAAGACCAGCGTGCAGGGCGAGATCTTCTCGCCGCCGCTCGTCGGCAACGGCCTCGTGGTCGTCCGCACGATCGACGGGCAGGTGATCGCCTTCAACGCGCAGACGGGCGAGCAGAAGTGGAACTACCGCAACCGCGCGGTGCCGCTGAACCTGCGCGTGTCGGCCGGCATGACGTTCGCGGGCGACGCGGCGGTGCTGGCGGGCTTCCCGGGCGGCGGTCTCGTCGCGATCAACCTGCAGACGGGCGAGCCGTTCTGGCAGACGCCCGTGTCGTTTCCGAAGGGCGTGACCGAAGTCGAGCGCATCAACGACGTCAGCGGTCCGCCGACGCTCGTGGGCGCCGAAGCCTGCGCGGTGACGTTCCAGGGTCAGCTCGGCTGCTTCGATGCAAACTCGGGCCGCCCGCTGTGGGAAAAGGCGTTCTCGAGCCGCAGCGGCCTCGCACAGGACGATTCGGTGGTCGCCGGCGGCGACGACTGGTCGGTCGTGACGGCGTACGACGCGGCGTCGGGCAACCAGCTCTGGCGCAACGACAAGCTGAAGAGCCGCGACGTCGGCGTGCCGTACCTGCTCGGGCATGCGCTCGTGATGGGCGACTACCAGGGCGTCGTGCACTTCCTGTCGCGCGAAGACGGCAGCTTCATCGCGCGGATGAAGACCGACGGCAGCGCGATTACGGCTGCACCGGTCCTCGCGGGCAATACGCTCGTCGTGCAGACGAAGGACGGCGGCCTGTACGGATTCCGTCCGCGCTGACGCGCACGAAACATGCGCGGTCGCGGTGCGGCGGGCTTGTCCCGCGCGCCCTGGCCGCGCGACATGAAGGCGGCCGGTGTTCCCGGCCGCTCGGTATTTGACAGGCAGTTCGAGACGAAAGACGACGGCGCGCAACGCGCGCCCGGCGCGCGCATCCGGCGCGGCGCGAATTCGTGATATTTTCATTCAGCGCAGCCGCCCGCAGCAGCGGGCCTCCCGCTGCTGCGCTTCACCGTAGAAAACATAGATGAAACCGGTCATTGCCCTCGTTGGGCGCCCCAATGTGGGGAAATCCACGCTGTTCAACCGGCTCACGCGCTCGCGCGATGCGCTGGTTGCCGACTTGCCGGGCCTGACGCGCGATCGCCATTACGGCGAAGGGCGCGTCGGCGAGCGGCCGTACCTGGTCGTCGATACGGGCGGCTTCGAACCCGTCGCGAAGGACGGCATCCTGCACGAGATGGCGCGCCAGACGCGGCAGGCGGTTGAAGAGGCCGACGTCGTCGTGTTCATCGTCGACGGCCGCAACGGGCTCGCGCCGCAGGACAAGTCGATCGCCGACTACCTGCGCAAGACCGGCCGGCCGATCTTTCTCGTCGTCAACAAGGCCGAGGGGATGAAGTATACGGCGGTCGCGACAGACTTCTACGAGCTCGGGCTCGGCGACCCGCGCGCGATCTCGGCCGCGCACGGCGACGGCGTGACCGACATGATCAACGAGGCGCTGGAAGTCGCATACAGGGACCAGCCCGAAGAGGAAGACGAGAACGACCCGTCGCGCGGCATCAAGATCGCGATCGTCGGCCGGCCGAACGTCGGCAAGTCGACGCTCGTGAACGCGCTGATCGGCGAGGACCGCGTGATCGCGTTCGACATGCCGGGCACCACGCGCGATTCGATCTACGTCGACTTCGAGCGCAACGGCAAGAAATACACGCTGATCGACACGGCCGGCCTGCGGCGCCGCGGCAAGGTGTTCGAAGCGATCGAAAAGTTCTCGGTCGTGAAGACGCTGCAGTCGATTTCCGACGCTAATGTCGTCATTCTTCTGCTGGATGCGCAGCAGGACATTTCCGACCAGGACGCGCACATCGCCGGCTTCGTCGTCGAGCAGGGCCGCGCGCTCGTGATCGGCGTCAACAAGTGGGACGGGCTCGACGAGCACGCACGCGATCGCGCGAAAGCGGATTTGACCCGTAAGCTGAAATTCCTCGACTTCGCGAAATCGCACTTCATTTCGGCCGCGAAGAAGACGGGCATCGGCACGCTGATGCGCTCGGTCGACGACGCGTACGCGGCGGCGATGGCGAAGCTGCCGACGCCGAAGCTCACGCGCGCGCTGATCGAGGCCGTCGAGTTCCAGCAGCCGCGTCGTCGCGGCCCGGTGCGTCCGAAGCTGCGCTACGCGCACCAGGGCGGCCAGAATCCGCCGATCATCGTGATCCACGGCAACGCGCTCGACGCCGTGACGGAAACGTACAAGCGCTACCTGGAAAACCGGTTCCGCGAAACTTTCTCGCTGACCGGGACTCCATTGCGCATAGAGTTCCGTTCGTCGAACAATCCGTACGCGGACAAGGGCTGAAGCACGCCTGTTACACGCGTCCCGCAAGGGATAGGCCGCAAGGCCTATGCCACGGGCGGGGCAGGCAAAATCGGCTATAGTGTAGCGATTGGCGCCGGATCTCTTTTTCTTCCCCGCCAATCCAGATCAACCTGCAAAAAAAGATGGAGTACGCCATGAGCAACAAAGGGCAATTGTTACAAGACCCGTTTTTGAACGCACTGCGCAAAGAGCACGTTCCCGTTTCGATCTACCTCGTCAACGGCATCAAGCTCCAAGGGAACATTGAATCGTTCGACCAGTACGTCGTGTTGCTCCGTAATACGGTGACCCAGATGGTCTACAAGCACGCCATCTCGACGGTCGTGCCGGCGCGCCCGGTGAATTTCCACCCGGACGCGGAAGCTTCGTCCTAACCTATCGCAGCGGCCGGCATCCGGTCGCCGCGAGCGACCGATGCCAGCCGCCTTATCTTGACACCCGATAATTTGATCAACGCAGCGCTCGTCGGCATCGATTTCGGCAAGACCGATTTCGAAGCCAGTCTCGAAGAACTCAGTCTTCTCGCCTCCAGCGCGGGGGCCCGTCCCGCCGTCACCCTCACAGGTCGTCGCGCCAGTCCCGATGCCGCGATGTTCATCGGCAGCGGCAAAGCCGAAGAACTGCGGCTTGCCTGCGACACGCACAACGTCGAAATCGTCATCTTCAACCACGCACTGGCGCCGGCCCAGCAACGTAATCTGGAGCGGGCACTTAACAGGCGGGTCGTCGATCGCACGAGCCTCATCCTCGATATCTTCGCGCAGCGCGCCCGCAGCCATGAAGGCAAGCTGCAGGTCGAGCTCGCGCAGCTTCAATACCTGTCGACGCGGCTGATTCGCGCCTGGACCCACCTCGAACGGCAAAAGGGTGGTATCGGCCTGCGCGGCCCCGGCGAAACCCAGCTCGAAACCGACCGCCGGCTGATCGGCGAGCGCATCAAGATGCTGAAGTCGCGGCTCGACCGGCTGCGCCGGCAACACAGCACGCAACGCCGGCAGCGCGCGCGCAGCGGCACGATGTCGGTGTCGCTGGTCGGCTATACGAACGCGGGCAAGTCGACGCTGTTCAATGCGCTGACGAAAGCGCAGGCCTACGCGGCCGACCAGCTGTTCGCCACGCTCGATACGACGTCGCGGCGCGTGTACCTCGGCGACGAGGTCGGCCAGATCGTCGTGTCGGATACGGTCGGGTTCATCCGCGAGCTGCCTCACCAGCTCGTCGCGGCGTTTCGCGCGACCCTCGAGGAAACGATCCACGCGGATCTGCTGCTGCACGTGGTCGATGCATCGAGTGCGGTCAGGCTCGAGCAGATCGAGCAGGTTAACGGCGTGCTGCACGAGATCGGCGCGGACACGATCCGGCAGGTGCTGGTGTTCAACAAGATCGACGCCGTGCCCGAGCTGGCGGCCCGCGGCGACGCGGTCGAGCGGGACGAGTATGGTAATATTTCGCGCGTCTTTTTGAGCGCACGCACCGGTCAGGGTCTTGACGCGTTGCGTGCCGCCATCGCAGAGATTGCCTCCGCGGAACACCTTCCCAGCGCGATGTTACCCAACGGCGCACTCGACGGCGCGTCCGCTGAATCACACGAAGACCGCACGATTTCCGAACACGGGCGCTAACCGGTCCCGGCCGGTTCGCCGGCGTCTAATCTGGTGAACAAACTCTGGTGAACGAATACAACGAGCGGAGTACCTGGCGGCGGATGCGCGCCTTGCTGTCGATCAACGATCCCCGCTGGGGACGCGGCGAAGGCAATGGCAAAGACGGATCCCGTCCCCGTGCGAACGAATCGAAGCGTCCGCAAGGCGGCGACGGCGAAGGTCCGCCCGATCTCGACGAGATGTGGCGCAACTTCAACCGCCGCCTGAGCGGCCTCTTCGGAGGCAAAGGCGGCAACGGCTTCCGTCCCGACAACGGACGGGCTGCGCGGGTCGGCGTCGGCATCGTGATCGGCGTGCTGGTCGCGGTCTACGCGGGCAGCGGGCTGTTCGTCGTGCAGGACGGCCAGACGGGCGTCGTACTGCAGCTCGGCAAGCTGTCGGGCACGGTCGGCCAGGGCGTGCACTGGCGCGCGCCGTATCCGTTCGCGTCGCACGAGATCGTCGATACGTCGCAGGTCCGATCGATCGAGATCGGCCGCAACAACGTCGTGCGTCTCGCGAACGTGAAGGAAGCGGCAATGCTGACGCGCGATGCCGACATCGTCGACGTGCGCTTCATCGTCCAGTACCGGATTCGTTCGGCAACCGATTACCTGTTCCGCAGCGTCGATCCCGAGCGCAGCGTGTCGCAGGCCGCGCAGGCCGCGGTGCGTGCGATCGTCGGTACGCGCAGCGCGGCCGACGTGCTGAACCAGGATCGCGACGCGCTGCGCGGGCAGCTTTCCGCCGCGATTCAGCGCGATCTCGACCGCTACCAGTCGGGGCTCGAGGTGACGGCCGTCACGATGCAGAGCGTCGCGGCGCCGGAGCAGACGCAGGCCGCCTACGGTGAAGTCGCGAAGGCGCGCGACGAGCGCGAGGCCGCGAAGCGCGCCGCGCAGGCATACGCAAACGACCTGCTGCCGAAGGCGCAGGGCGATGCCGCGAAGCTCGTCGACGAAGCGAAGGCGTATTCCGATCGCGTGGTCACGGAAGCCGAAGGCGATGCCGATCGGTTCAAGCAGGTCTACGCGCAGTACTCGAAGGCGCCGGCGGTGATCCGCGAGCGGATGTACCTCGATACGATGCAGGAAATCTATTCGAACGCGACGAAGGTGTTCGTCGGCAACAAGGGCGGCAACAGCGTCGTGTATCTGCCGCTCGACAAGCTCGTCGAGCAGGGGCGGCAAAACGCCGCGACGTCCACCGGCGCAACCGCGCCCGATGCGGCGTCCGCACCGGCGGCTGTCGCGCCGTCGGCAGCCGTACCCGCGAGCGCGGCACCGGCCGCCGCGGCGTCGGGCACCGACGTGCTGCGATCATCGCGCGAAGCGTTCCGCAGCCGGTCGCGTGAAGACGATCTGAAGTAACGGGAGCGCAGAACATGAACCGAATCATTGCGCTCGTCGTCGCAATCGTGATCGTTGCCTTCGCGGCCTCCTCGACGGTCCTGACCGTCGATCCGCGCCATACGGCCGTGCTGTCGGGCCGCGACGGCGCGCAGCCCGAACTCGCCGGCCCCGGTATCCATTTCAAGCTGCCGCCGCCACTGCAGACGGCCACGCTGATCGACACGCGCCTGCAATCGCTCGAGTCGTCCGATCCGCTGCAACTGGCAACGGAAGACAAGCACGACCTGCTCGTCGCGTATGCGGTGAAGTACCGGATCAGCGATCCGCTGAAATATTTCACGGCGACGGGCGGCGATCCGGCGGCGGCTACCGAACGCCTGGCCGGTGTGCTGAAGAGCGCGCTCGGCGACGCGTTCGGCAAGCGTGCGCTCGACGATGCCCTCGGCGGCCAGCGCGCGATCGCCGACGCGGCCCGCGACGCGGCGAAGGCGAAAGCGTCCGGTTTCGGCGTCGACGTGGTCGACGTCCAGTTGACGCGCGTCGACTTGCCGGCTGCGCAGACGGATGCCGTCTATCAGCGGATGATCGGCGCGCTGCGCGATCAGGCGGCACAGGTGCGTGCGGAAGGCGCGTCCGACGTCGAGCAGATCAAGGCCGACGCCGAACGCGAACAGCAGGCCGTGCTCGCGAACGCGTACAAATCCGCGCAGACGATCAAGGGCGAGGGCGACGCGAAGGCCGCGACGATTGCCGCCGACGCGTTCGGCCGCGATCCGCAGTTCTATCAGTTCTACGCGAGCCTGCAGGCCTACCGGAAGACGTTCAAGCGCAACGACATCATCGTCGTCGATCCCGACAGCGAGTTCTTCCGCTTCATGCGCAGCCCGACGGGCGGTGCCGCACCGTCGGCGCCTGCTCCCCGCAAACACTGACCTTGGGGCGCCGCGTCGAGCGGCGCCGTCGCTCGCATGGACCTGGCTGGCTCGTTGTTGCTCGCAGTAGCGCTGATGCTGATCATCGAGGGAGCGTTTCCCTTCGTGTTTCCCGTCGCCTGGCGCGACACGTTTCGTAGAATAGCTGAGCGGCCGCCGCATCATATCCGGATCGGCGGGCTGATCGTGATGGTGCTCGGGCTCGTACTGCTGCTGCTCGCCACTTGATCCGGACGGCGCATCCGCCGTTCGTCCCGCCCGATTCCGAATTTTCGATTCATATTGCGGCGCGCGTGTCGCGCGCTGTTTCCCGTCGTAGGACCGTACCGATGTCGACCTGGTTACTTCCCGAGAATATCGCCGACGTACTGCCGTCGGAAGCGCGCAAGATCGAGGAGCTGCGCCGCAGGCTGCTCGACCGTTTCCGTTCGTACGGCTACGAAATGGTGATGCCGCCGCTGCTCGAGTATCTCGAGTCGCTGCTGACGAGCGGCGGCGCCGATCTGCGCCTGCGCACCTTCAAGCTGGTCGACCAGCTGTCGGGTCGCACGCTCGGCCTGCGCGCAGACATCACGCCGCAGGTCGCGCGGATCGACGCGCACCTGTTGAACCGTCAGGGCGTGACGCGCCTCTGCTATGCGGGCCACGTGATGCATACGCGTCCGCGCGGCCTGCACGCGACGCGCGAGCAGATCCAGATCGGTGCCGAAATCTACGGGCACGCCGGGCTGGAAGCCGATCTCGAGATCCAGCAACTGATGCTCGACGCACTGCATCTCGCGGGCCTGTCGCGCATCCGTCTCGACCTCGGCCATGCGGGCGTGCTCGCGGCGCTGCTGGCGCGCGATGCACAGGCCGCCGAGCGCGGCGAGTCGCTGTACGACGCGCTGTCGGGCAAGGACGTGCCGCTGCTGAACGAACTCACCGACGATCTCGGTGCCGATACGCGCGCAGCGCTGCGCGCGCTGCCGAGCCTTTACGGCGACGCGAGCGTGCTCGCCGAGGCGCGTGCACGGCTGCCGGTGCTGCCCGAAATCACGCGGGCGCTCGACGATCTGGCGCAGCTCGCCGCGCAGGCGAAGGGCGCCGAAGTGGCGATCGATCTCGCCGACCTGCGCGGCTACGCGTACCACAGCGGCGCGATGTTCAGCGCGTACATCGACGGCGTGCCGAACGCGATCGCACGCGGCGGCCGCTACGACCACGTGGGTCAGGCATATGGCCGTGCCCGTCCGGCCACGGGCTTCTCGCTCGACCTGCGCGAGCTCGCGCGGATTTCGCCGGTCGAGGCGCGCGGCACCGCGATTCTCGCGCCGTGGGCGCAGGACGACGCGCTGGGCGCGGCCGTCGCGGCGCTGCGCGATGCGGGCGAGGTCGTGATCCAGGCACTGCCGGGCCACGACCACGTGCTCGACGAGTTCGCATGCGACCGTTCGCTCGTCGAGCGCAACGGCGCATGGGTGGTCGAACCCCGATAAACAGGCGTTCGCGGGCCGTGCTTCGGCGTGCATATCGTTGAAGCGAAACGGAAAAATTCGGAAACGCCCGCGAACATAGGTAGAATACGTTTTTAACCAGCTAACGAATCAACATGTCTGCCAGCGCAGTGAACGTGACTCCCGGGCGCAATGTCGTCGTTGTGGGAACTCAATGGGGTGATGAAGGCAAGGGCAAGATCGTCGACTGGCTGACGGACCACGCTCAGGGCGTCGTGCGTTTCCAGGGCGGTCACAACGCCGGCCACACCCTCATCATCGGCGGCAAGAAAACGATCTTGCGCCTCATTCCGTCGGGCATCATGCGTGAAGGCGTCGCCTGCTACATCGGCAACGGCGTCGTCCTGTCCCCCGAAGCACTGTTCAAGGAAATCGGCGAGCTCGAAGAAGCCGGCGTGAACGTGCGCGACCGTCTGTTCATTTCCGAAGCCGCGACGCTGATCCTGCCGTACCACATCGCGATCGACCAGGCGCGCGAAGCGCGCAAGGGCGCGGGCAAGATCGGCACGACGGGCCGCGGCATCGGCCCCGCGTACGAAGACAAGGTCGGCCGCCGCGCGCTGCGCGTGCAGGACCTGTTCGATGCGAAGACCTTCGCCGACCGCCTGCGCGAAAACCTCGATTTCCACAACTTCGTGCTGACCCAGTACCTGGGTGGCGCGGCCGTCGACTTCCAGGCCACGCTCGACACGATGCTCGGCTATGCCGACCGCCTGAAGCCGATGGTGGCCGACGTGTCGCGCCGCCTGTACGACGCGAACAACGCGGGCCAGAACCTGCTGTTCGAAGGCGCGCAAGGCACGCTGCTCGACATCGATCACGGCACCTATCCGTTCGTCACGTCGAGCAACTGCGTCGCGGGTGCGGCGTCGGCCGGCGCGGGCGTCGGTCCGCAGAAGCTCAACTACATCCTCGGCATCACGAAGGCGTATTGCACGCGCGTCGGTTCGGGCCCGTTCCCGAGCGAACTGTACGATGCGGACAACCCGCAGCGTCAGGACCAGGTCGGCGTCACGCTCGCGAACGTCGGCAAGGAATTCGGTTCCGTCACCGGCCGTCCGCGCCGCACGGGCTGGCTCGATGCGGCCGCGCTGCGCCGCTCGATCCAGATCAACGGCGTGTCGGGCCTGTGCATGACGAAGCTCGACGTGCTCGACGGCCTCGACGAAGTCAAGCTGTGCGTCGGCTACAAGATCGACGGCAAGGATGTGGACATCCTGCCGCGCGGTGCGGCCGATGTGGCCCGTTGCGAGCCCGTGTACGAAACGTTCTCCGGCTGGAAGGAAAGCACGGTCGGCATCAAGACGTGGGAAGCACTGCCGGCGAACGCGCAGGCCTACCTGAGCCGCGTCCAGGAAGTAGCTGGCGTGCCGGTCGACATGGTGTCGACGGGCCCGGACCGCGACGAAACGATCCTGCTCCGCCATCCGTTCAAGGTGTAACCCCAGATGACGCAGCAAATCACGATGACGGCGGCAGACTTGATGACCGATCCGCGCAACGATGACAAGAACCTGTGGGTAGGCTGGGACGAATATCATCGTCTGATCGAGCTGCTCGCGCTCGAGGTGCATGCATCGGGCTGGAAGTTCGACCAGATCCTGTGTCTCGCGCGCGGCGGCCTGCGCGTCGGCGATCAACTGTCGCGCATCTACGACGTGCCGCTCGCGATCCTCGCGACGAGTTCGTACCGGGAAGCGGCCGGCACCGAGCAGGGCGACCTCGACATCGCGCAGTACATCACGATGACGCGCGGCAACCTCGCGGGCAACGTGCTGCTGGTCGACGATCTCGTCGATTCGGGCGTCACGCTCGCGCGTGTGCAGGAGCACCTGAAGGAGCGTTATCCGGCCGTGACGGCCGTGCGTTCGGCCGTGCTCTGGTACAAGGGTTGCTCGAAGGTCAAGCCCGACTATCACACGCAATATCTGCCGACGAATCCGTGGATTCATCAGCCGTTCGAAGAGTGGGACACGGTTCGCCCGCACAACCTCGAGGCATGGATCAAGCGCGGTCGCGCGCAGCGCGACGGTTCGGGCGCGTAAGCGGCCGGCCGATCGAAGGAAAGCCTTGTACGGCGCCGCTTGCGGCGCCGTTTTTCGTTGCGGCACCGTTTGTGCGGCGCGGTGTGCGCTGCGTATCCGGTAGGCAGACGGCGCCGCCCCGGCTATGATGGCAGCCCTGCCACAGCTCGCGCCGGATTGCATGCGCAGCGTGGATCACGTGGTTTCACGGCAACAGAGCAGGGCGGCGTTTCACGGGGGCGCGAGTAGAATAGCGCTCGTTTTGTCCGACCCGGACCCGATTATTACGCTTCATATGAACGACACGATCCACGCGACCGACGCAGCACACGCGCCGCACTCGACGCAACAACACTCGATGCGGGCGCTAGCGATAGCAGCCATCGGCGTCGTGTTCGGCGACATCGGCACCAGCCCGCTGTATTCGCTCAAGGAGGCGTTCAGCCCCGCGCACGGCATTCCGCTGACCGAAAGCTCGATTCTCGGTGTGATCTCGCTGCTGTTCTGGGCGATCATCCTGGTGGTCGGCGTCAAGTACCTGCTGTTCGTGATGCGGGCAGACAACAACGGCGAAGGCGGCGTGCTCGCGCTGATGGCGCTGTCGCTGCGGCCGCTCGACTCGAAAACCCGCGTCGCGGGTGCGCTGATGGCGCTCGGGATATTCGGCGCATGCATGTTCTACGGGGACGCGGTGATCACGCCGGCGATCTCGGTGATGTCGGCCGTCGAAGGTCTCGAAATCGCGACGCCGCACCTGTCGCACCTCGTGCTGCCGATCACGATCGTGATCCTGATCGCGCTGTTCTGGATCCAGCGCCACGGCACCGCGTTGGTCGGCAAGCTGTTCGGCCCGATCATGGTGCTGTGGTTCGTCGTGATCGCGGCGCTCGGCGTGTACCACATCGTGCGCGTGCCGGGCATCATCGCGGCAATCAATCCGTACTACGCAGCGTCGTTCATGGCCGATCACCTGCTGCAGGCCTACGTCGTGCTCGGCTCGGTCGTGCTGGTGCTGACCGGTGCGGAAGCGCTCTACGCGGACATGGGTCACTTCGGCGCGAAGCCGATTCGCCTCGCTGCATACGGGCTCGTGATGCCGTCGCTCGTGCTGAACTACTTCGGCCAGGGCGCGCTGCTGATCCAGAACCCGAAGGCGATCGAGAACCCGTTCTTCCTGCTGGCGCCCGAATGGGGGCTGCTGCCGCTCGTCGTGCTGTCGACGGTTGCGACCGTGATCGCGTCGCAGGCCGTGATCTCGGGTGCGTATTCGCTGACGTCGCAGGCGATCCAGCTCGGCTACGTGCCGCGCATGAAGGTGCTGCATACGTCGGAACTCGCGATCGGCCAGATCTACGTGCCGGTCGTGAACTGGCTGTTGCTGTTCGTGATCCTCTGCATCGTGGTCGGCTTCAAGAGCTCCGACAACCTCGCGGCCGCGTACGGCATTGCGGTGACGGCGACGATGGTGATCACGACCGTGCTCGCATGCGTCGTGATGGTGAAGGTGTGGAACTGGAACCGGTTGCTGGTCGGCGCGATCATCGCGGTGTTCCTCGCGATCGACCTCGGCTTTTTCGGCGCGAACCTGCTGAAGGTCGCGCAGGGCGGCTGGCTGCCGCTCGGCATCGGCGCGTTGCTGTTCTTCCTGCTGATGACCTGGTACAAGGGGCGCCACATCGTCAAGGAGCGCACGGCGGCCGACGGCATTCCGCTCGAGCCGTTCCTGCAGGGGCTGCTCGCGCATCCGCCGCATCGCGTGTCGGGCACCGCGATCTACCTGACCGGCAACGACAAGCTCGTGCCAGTCAGCCTGCTGCACAACCTGAAGCACAACAAGGTGCTGCACGAGCGCACCATTTTCCTGACGTTCGTCACGCGCGATTTTCCTTACGTGCGCGACGACAAGCGCCTGAGCTCGCGCGATGCGGGCGGCGGGCTGTACATCGTCAAGGCCGAGTACGGTTTCAACGAGACGCCGGACGTGAAGGCCGTGCTCGAGGAATTCGGCCGCGCGCACGACATGACGTTCGAGCTGATGGATACGTCGTTCTTCCTCGCGCGCGAAACGGTCGTGCCGACGCATCTGCCCGGTATGTCGATCTGGCGCGAGCGCGTGTTCGCGTGGATGCATCAGAACGCCGCGAAGCCGACCGACTTCTTCTCGATTCCGGCGAATCGCGTCGTCGAGCTCGGCACGAAGATCGAGATCTGAGCGGGCGCGGCGCGCGGGCTTCCTGGCCGCGCGCCGCGTCTGTCGACCGCCGAGGCCTGCCGCGATCGTTCGCATCGCGCCGGCTGCAAACGCAAAGCAAACGCAGCCGCCTCGCGCTGCGTGTTCCGCACAAGCCAAACCATCCAATCAGATAGCCGACTGCGTGCGCGCAGGCGCCAGCGAGCGTCGAGTCGTGTGCGTTCGCGGCAGCAATAAAAAAGCCCGCCTTGCGGCGGGCTTTGCGTGCGTCGACGGCTTTCGCGTGCTCAGCGCTTCAGCTTCGCGAATGCCGCGGCCATCGCGCCGGCCGGTTCCGGCTCGCGCGAACGCGGCGGGCGTGCGGCACCGCGCCCCGCGTTGCCGCGATCCTGGCCGCCGCGCGACGACATGCCGGGTGCTGCCGCATCGTCGTCGAGGCGCATCGTCAGCGCAATGCGCTGGCGCTTCACGTCGACGTCGATCACCTTCACCTTGACGACCTGGCCGGCCTTCACGACTTCGTGCGGGTCCTTGATGAACTTCGTCGACATCGCGGACACGTGGACGAGGCCGTCCTGATGGACGCCGATATCCACGAACGCGCCGAACGCGGCGACGTTCGTCACGACCCCTTCGAGCGTCATGCCCGGCACGAGATCCGAAACCTTCTCGACGCCTTCGCGGAACGTCGCCGTCTTGAATTCCGGGCGCGGATCGCGGCCCGGCTTCTCCAGTTCGGACAGGATGTCGCGCACGGTCGGCAGGCCGAAACGTTCGTCGACAAATTCCGCGGGGGACAGGCCCGACAGCGCCTCGCGGTTGCCGAGCACGTCGTCGATGCGCTTGCTGATCTTCGCGAGCATCCGCTCGACGACAGGATAGGCTTCCGGGTGCACCGACGAGCGGTCGAGCGGATTTTCGCCGCCGTTGATGCGCAGGAAGCCGGCGGCCTGCTCGAACGTCTTGTCGCCGAGGCGCGGCACCTTGCGCAGGTGCTCGCGCGACGGGAACGGGCCGTTCGCATCGCGGTAGTCGACGATGTTGCGCGCGAGCGTCGCGTTCAGGCCCGACACGCGTGCGAGCAGCGGGGCGGATGCCGTGTTCGCGTCGACGCCGACCGCGTTCACGCAATCCTCGACGACCGCGTCGAGCGAGCGGGCGAGTTCGCGCTGGTTCACGTCGTGCTGGTACTGGCCGACGCCGATCGCCTTCGGCTCGATCTTCACGAGCTCGGCGAGCGGGTCCTGCAGGCGGCGCGCGATCGACACGGCGCCGCGCAGCGACACGTCGAGCTCCGGGAATTCCTTCGCCGCGAGCTCGGACGCCGAGTAGACCGACGCGCCGGCTTCCGACACGACGATCTTCTGCAGGCGCAGCTCGGGGTGTTTCGCGATCAGTTCGCTCGCGAGCTTGTCGGTTTCGCGCGACGCGGTGCCGTTGCCGATGCTGATCAGTTCGGCCTGCGTCTGCGCGGCGATGCGCGCGAGTTTCGCGATCGAGCCGTCCCAGTCGCGGCGCGGCTCGTGCGGGTAGATCGTGTCGGTCGCGAGTACCTTGCCGGTGCGGTCGACGACCGCGACCTTCACGCCGGTGCGCAGGCCGGGGTCGAGACCGATCACGGCCTTCGGGCCGGCCGGTGCCGCGAGCAGCAGGTCGTTCAGGTTGCGCGCGAACACGCGGATCGCTTCGGTTTCGGCGGTTTCGCGCAGTTGCGTGAGCAGTTCGTTCTCGATATGCGGCTGCACCTTCACGCGCCAGCACCAGCGGCATACGTCGGACAGCCATTTGTCGGCCGGGCGGTTCTGGTTCGCGATACCGAAATGGCGCGCGATCATCGCCTCGCCGGGATGCGGCACCTGCGCGTCGAGCTCTTCGCCGAGGCCGAGCTTGACCGTCAGCACGCCCGCGTTGCGGCCGCGGAACAGTGCGAGTGCGCGGTGCGACGGCACGGTCTTGATCGTTTCCGCGTAGTCGTAATAGTCGCGGAATTTCTCGCCTTCCTCGTTTTCCTTGCCCTCGACGACAGCCGACGACACGACGCCCTGGTTGTGCAGGTAGTCGCGCAGCTTGCCGAGCAGCTCAGCCGTCTCGCCGAACTGTTCGGACAGGATGTCGCGTGCGCCGTCGAGCGCGGCCTTCACGTCGGCGACGCCCTTGTCGGCGTCGACATACGCGGCCGCCTCGGCCTGCGGGTCGAGCAGCGGGTTCGCGAGCAGCGCCTGCGCGAGCGGCTCGAGGCCGGCTTCGCGGGCGATCTGCGCGCGCGTACGGCGCTTCGGCTTGTACGGCAGATAGAGGTCTTCGAGCACCTGCTTGCTGTCGGCCGCGTCGATCGCGGCACGCAGTTCGTCGGTCAGCTTGCCCTGTTCGTCGATGCTCGACAGGATCGCCGCGCGGCGATCCTCGAGTTCGCGCAGATACAGGAGGCGTTCCTCGAGCTGGCGCAGCTGCGTGTCGTCCAGGTTGCCGGTCACTTCCTTGCGGTACCGGGCAATGAACGGAACGGTCGAGCCTTCGTCGAGGAGTTGCACGGCCGCCGCGACCTGGCGCGGCTGGACGGACAGTTCGGTGGCGATGCGCTGTACGATCTTGAGTGCTACGGTTTCCGTCATGTCGTGGATGATCTGCCTGCTGAAATCGCGGCGCGGGCCGGCAGGCCCGGAGCGGCAGGCTGCACGGCGGCCCGACGGGCCAGATGCCGCGGGTGGGTGAAGCGGGGCATTTTGCCATAAATGGCGGAGCGCCCAGCCGGGGGTGATAGAATTTGACACATGTCCCGCAGCTTTCCTACGACGTTGCCAACTTCCCGCATTTCTCTCGCCGCGCTCGGCGCAGCGCTCGCCGCGGCTTTGTCTGCCGGGCCTTCCGGTGCGTTCGCGCAGGCTTCCGACGCAACCGCGCCGGAAGCCGTCGCAGCCGCACCCGCTACGGCCACAGCCGCACCGGATTTCGACGCCCGTCAAAAAGTGCTCAATCAGCGCTCCGCGGAAAACGATTATCGTTATGCGGTGGCCGAGCACGATTGCTACAGCAAGTTCTTCGTCAATCACTGTCTCGGCAAGGCTCGCGACCAGATGCGCGACGAGCGGGCGAGCATCCGCCAGGAGCAGCTTGCGCTGAACGACGAGCAGCGCGCGGTGCGCGCGCAGCAGCGCGACCAGCAACAGGCGCTGAAGCAGGCGCAGAATGCGGCGGAAGCGCCTCAGCGCGCGGCGAACGACGCGGCGAACGCGGCTGCGTTCCGCGACAAGCAGGAGCAGAATGCGCTGAAGCAGGCACAGCGCGGCGCGGAAGGGCCGCAGCGCGCGGCGAGCAAGCAGGCATACGACCAGAAGCAGGCCGACTTCCAGCGCAAGCTCGACCAGGCGCACCAGCAGGCGGCGCAGAAGGCGCAGGAGCGGGCGGACAACGCCGTGCGCTACGAGCAGAAGCAGAAGGAAGCCGCGCAGCACAAGGCCGATGTCGAGCGGCGTCAGCAGGAAGCGGCCGAGAAGGCCAAGCAGCAGCAACAGCAGGGGCAGTAACGTGTTGGATTGATCGGGATCAGTCTCGTGCGCGTTGGCACGCCAGCCGGCGCGCTGCTTCGATGAGGAGGCAAACATGCAAAACCGTCTCACGGAACAGCAGCAGGAATTGCACAACCGTTTGGCTGCATTGCAGGAGCAGCACCAGCAGCTCGCTCGGGAGATCGAGCTGAAGGAAGGACACTCCGACATCGACGACATCACGCTGCACCGGCTGAAGAAGGAAAAGCTGGCAGCCAAGGACAAAATCATTTTGCTGCAATCGCAGCTGGAACCGGATAAGCGCGCCTGAGCGCGGCCTGGCAAGCGCCGGCGCCGCTCGGGCGCTGGACACAGGAACGCTTGCCTTGAATTCACCGCTTGAAGCCACCCCCGATGCCCGGCGAGACGCGTCGTCCGCCGGGCGCGTTCGTGCGCCCGAAGGCACCTTCGAGCTGAGCCGCAAGCGCGTCGACGAACTCGACACGATCTTCGGCGAAGGCGGGTTGCTGGCGCGCGCGCTCGACGGCTATCGGCCGCGTACGTCGCAGATCGAGATGGCGCGTGCGGTTGCGTCCGCGATGGAAGCGTCCGCGCGCCGGATGCCCGAACCCGAGATCTTCGAAACCCGCAAGCGGCCGGCGCGCCGCCTCGGCGACGGCGACAAGACGGCCGGGCCGGCGGCGGACGATGCCGCGGCCGCCGAGTCCGACAGCGACGCAGGCGACAACACGCTGATCGTCGAGGCCGGCACGGGTACCGGCAAGACCTATGCGTATCTCGTGCCCGCGATGCTGTGGGGCGGCAAGGTGATCGTGTCGACCGGCACGAAGCACCTGCAGGACCAGTTGTTCCAGCGCGACATCCCGACCGTGCGCAACGCGCTCGCGGTGCCGGTGACGGTCGCGATGCTCAAGGGTCGCGCAAACTACCTGTGCCACTACTACCTGCAACGCACGGCCGACAACGGCCGCCTGCCGTCGCGGCAGGACACGGCCTACCTGCAGGAAATCGTCCGCTTCGCGAAGCTCACGAAGAGCGGCGACAAGGCCGAACTCGCGAGCGTGCCGGAAACGGCACCCGTGTGGTCGATGGTCACGTCGACGCGCGACAACTGCCTCGGCCAGGAGTGCCCGCACTACAAGGAATGCTTCGTGATGCAGGCGCGGCGCGAGGCACAGCAGGCCGACGTCGTCGTCGTCAACCACCACCTGTTCTTCGCGGACATCATGCTGCGCGACACGGGGATGGCTGAACTGCTGCCGAACGCGAACACGATCATCTTCGACGAAGCGCACCAGTTGCCGGAGACGGCGACGCTGTTCTTCGGCGAGACGCTGTCGACGACGCAGATCCTCGAGCTCGCGCGCGACACGGTGGCCGAAGGCCTGAGCCATGCGCGCGACGCGGTCGAGTGGGTGAAGCTCGGCGGCGATCTCGAACGGGCGGCACGCGACTTGCGCCTCGCGTTCGCGAACGACCAGATCGTCCGCATGTCGCTCGCCCAGCTCGGCGACGATCATCCGATGTTCGGCGCGCTCGACGCGCTCGAGGCGGCGCTCGATGCGCTCGCGTCGGCGCTCGCGAGCCAGGCCGAACGGGCGGAGTCGCTCGGTGCATGCCTGCGGCGCGCACGCGAATTGCAGGACCTGCTGGCCGGCTGGGTCGCGCCCGGCGCGGCGGAGGCGGCCGCGAAGGCCGATGCGGCAGCGGCCGGCGACAAGGCGGCGTCCGACGGCGATCCGAACGAGAAGGTGCGCTGGGTCGAGGTGTTCGCGCATACCGTCCAGTTGCACGAAACGCCGCTGTCGGTTGCGCCGATCTTTGCGAAGCAGCGCGCGGGCGTGCCGCGTGCATGGGTGTTCACGTCGGCCACGTTGTCGGTGCGCGGCGATTTCACGCACTACGCGGCGCAGATGGGCCTCAGCTCGCGTCGTTCGATGACGCTCGCGAGCCCGTTCGACTACCAGTCGCAGGGGCTGCTGTACGTGCCTCGCAACCTGCCGCAGCCGTCTTCGCCCGCATTTACCGATGCCGTCTTCGATGCCGCGCTGCCGGCGATCGAGGCGTCCGGCGGCGGCGTGTTCATGCTGTGCACGACGTTGCGCGCGGTCGACCGGATCGCGTCGAAGCTGCGCGACGTGATCGAATCGCGCGGCTGGAATACGCCGCTGCTCGTGCAGGGCGATGCGAGCCGCACCGAGCTGCTCGATCGCTTCCGCGCGTATGGCAACGCGATCCTGGTCGGCAGCCAGAGTTTCTGGGAAGGCGTCGACGTGCGCGGCGACGCGCTGTCGCTCGTCGTGATCGACAAGCTGCCGTTCGCACCGCCCGACGATCCGGTGCTGGCCGCGCGGCTCGACGCGCTGACGAAGAAGGGCTTGAGCCCGTTCGCCGTGCACCAGTTGCCGCAGGCCGTGATTACGCTGAAGCAGGGCGCGGGCCGGCTGATTCGTGCGGAGACGGATCGCGGCGTGCTGATGATCTGCGACACGCGGCTCGTCGACAAGCCTTACGGGCGTCGGATCTGGCAGAGCTTGCCGCCGTTCAAGCGGACCCGCGAGATCGCGGTCGTCCAGGACTTCTTCGACGAGCACCGCTCGGAAAAACGCATGTGACGGCGCGCGCGGCGACCGCCGCGCGACCGCGCCTGTGCCGCCGCAATGCGGCGCCAACAAAAAACCCGGCTCGATGGCCGGGTTTTTTGTTCGTGCAACTGGCGTTGCGTCGCGCAGCGCTTTAGAACTGCCACCACGACTTCTTCGCACCGGGGCGCGAATGGCCGGTCACATACGGGCTGTCGGGGAACGTGCCCGCGAGCACGCGCTTCGTGTCCTCGGCGAGTTGCGGCTGGTTCAGCTTGCCGTACGACAGGATCATGATGTGCAGCGCGTCCTCGATCGCCGGCGCGCCCTTGTAGTCCTTGATCGCGAGCTGCGCGCGGTTGATGGCCGCGACATACGCGCCACGACGGTAGTAGTAGTCGGCCGCGTGCACTTCGTGCGACGCGAGCGCGTTGACGATGTAGCGCATCCGTGCAGCCGCGTCGGGCGCGTACTTGCTCTTCGGGAAGCGGTCGACGACGACCTTGAACGCATCGTACGATTCGCGCAGCGCCTGCGGATCGCGCTCGCTCATGTCCTGGCCGGAGAAGCGGCCGAACAGGCCCAGATCGTCGTTGAAGTGGATCATCCCCTTCAGGTAGTACGCGTACGGGATATCCGGATGATCGGGGTGGAGCTGGATGAAGCGGTCGACGGCCTGGTCGGCGGCTGCCGCTTCGTTATCCTTCCAGTTGCAGTATGCAACGTTGATCTGCGCCTGTTGCGCGAAATGGCCGAACGGATCGCGACCTTGCAGCGATTCGAAATATTTCGCGCACTTGCCCCAGTCGCCGCCGGACAGTGCGTCCTGGGCCTCTGAGTATAATTTGTTGTTCGACCAGGTAGCCGTCTCGTCCTGCTTCTGCGGCAAGCCGTGGCAGCCGGCGATGAGGGCCGCGGCCGCTACCGCCGCAGCCCGGGCGGCGACGGTTCTGGCCGTACGTTTGGTCGAATTCATCATGCTCGCATGTCCTAGCTTCAAGTCTCGGTGACCCAGTCTAAATGACCCGTTCAAGTTCGCAGAATGCCCAGCCGGGCACACCAAATCGCGAAGATTATAGCCCAAGCGGTCGGCCCGCCGACGCTGCCTCGGGGGATTCCCTCGATGACGATCTGACCGGCGACGTATTGCAACCGTCCGTAGCGCCGTCCGCGGCGGGCGATGACGCGCCGCGCGTCGTCGAAGTGCCGCTGTCGCTCGCGGGCGAACGCCTCGACAAGGCGCTCGCCCAGCTGTTCCCCGAATTCTCCCGCAGCCGCCTGCAGAGCTGGATCGAGGCGCAGCGCGTGCTGCTCGACGGCGCGCCGGCGAAGATCCGCCAGCCGGTGCCGCTCGGCGCGAAGATCGAGCTCGTGCCCGACCTGCTGCCCGAGCAGCTCGCGTTCACGCCGGAACCCGTGCCGCTCGACGTCATCTACGAAGACGACGCGCTTGTCGTCATCAACAAGCCGGCCGGCCTCGTCGTGCACCCGGCGGCCGGCAACTGGAGCGGCACGATCCTGAACGGCCTGCTGCATCGCTACGGCGACGCGGCGGCCGGCCTGCCGCGCGCGGGGATCGTCCACCGGCTCGACAAGGAGACCTCCGGCCTGATGGTGGTGGCACGCACGCTGGCCGCGCAGACGGACCTCGTGCGCCAGCTGCAGGCCCGCACGGTGAAGCGCCGCTATTTCGCGCTCGTGTGGGGCACGATGCCCGAGGAAGGCACGATCGACGCGCCGATCGGCCGCGATCCGCGCGAGCGTACGCGCATGGCCGTCGTCACGGGCGCGTCGGGCAAGCCCGCGCGCACGCATTTCCGCACGGTTGACACATGCGTGTGGCAACGTCAGCCGGTTTCGGCGATCCAGTGCGACCTCGAAACCGGCCGCACGCACCAGATCCGCGTGCACTGCGCGCATGCCGGGCACCCGCTGCTCGGCGACCCCGTCTACGGACGCGCGCGCGGCAAGCGCTCGGTCGCGCCGCTTCCGGACGGGTTCGCGCGACAGGCGCTGCATGCATGGCGGCTCGGCCTCGTGCATCCGGTCACCGGCAAGGCGATGCAGTGGCGCTGCCCGTTGCCGGACGACATGAACGCACTCGTCGCGGCGCTCGGCTTCGGGCAGGGCGACGAGGAATTCGATGACGACGACGGTGTCTACGACGATGACGATTTCGGCGGCGAGTATCACGACGATGAGCCGTACCTGGACGATGAGGAGGAGTGAGTGCCGATGACGAACCTGGCGCCGTTGACGTGGCAGGACTGCGTGCAGCCCGACTGGCACGTGTCGCCGCGCGTGCGCGCGCTGATCACGACGCGCGACGGCGGCGTGAGCGAAGGCCCGTACGGGCGCTGGCAGGACGGTGCCGCGTTGGCTGGCGGGATGAATCTCGGCCTGCATACCGGTGACGATCCCGTCCATGTCGCCGCGAATCGCGCGCGCTTGCTCGCGCTGGCAGGCCAGTCGAGCGCGGCATGGCTCGAGCAGGTTCACGGCGCGCAGATCGTGCGCGCGGACGAGGTGATCGCGGCGGCGCCCGCGGCTGCGGCACCGGTGCGGGCCGACGCGAGCGTCACGGACCGGACGGGCGCCGTCTGCGTCGTGATGGTGGCCGACTGCCTGCCCGTGCTGCTGTGCGACGCGCGGGGCCGCGCGGTCGGCGCCGCGCATGCGGGCTGGCGCGGGCTCGCGGCCGGCATCGTCGAGCAGACCGCGGCGCGCGTCGCGGCACTCGCGGGCGGCGCGACGGACACGCTTCATGCGTACCTCGGGCCGGCGATAGGCCCGCAGGCGTTCGAGGTCGGCGCCGACGTGCGCGACGCGTTTCTCGACACGGCCCCGCAGTCGGAGCATGATGAAACCCGTCGTGCGTTCGTCGCGATCGACGGCACGCCCGGCAAGTTTCTCGCCGATCTCCATGCGCTCGCGCGCCTGCGCCTCGCGCGTGCCGGCGTGGCGCACGTGAGCGGCGGGACCGCCTGTACGGTCACCGAACGCGCGCGCTTCTATTCGTACCGGCGCGACCGCGTGACGGGCCGCATGGCGGCGGCGATCTGGCTGGCCGATTGACGCATGCGCATGCGCGCATGGTTTTGTTGCGTCGCGAAATCGGTTATCTCGATATTTAGACGGCAATGCGGCGTTGCATGCGCAGCCGAATGAAAAATCCCGAAGTCAAGTCGACCAAAATGTTTTATGTTTCGCCGAAACCCTTGTCCCGTCTGTTGCGCACGGATTATCTCTGTGCGGAAATGTTCAGCGGTTTGACATGGCGCTTCACATGGGGAAAACGATAATGATAAAAATACCGCACTGCGGCAGAATCTGGAGACGCCTCTCCAGAGCATGACGGCCCGGCTCGCAACCGGCACGCCGCGCGCGAGCAGGATTTCACGATAGACGCTCACGAATCACCGGTAAGGCAGGTAATGACAGCATCGAAAAATTCGTCGACGTCCGCTCAGGCGGGCACTTCCACGGGCAGCACCGGCTTCGATCCGGCCGCCCAGCCGATGCAGCAGATGTTCGAATCGTGGTTGAGCGCGTGGCGCGGTTTTGCAGATCCGGCGCGCGCCGCGACTGCGTCGGCCACTGCCAATCCGTTCGCGACATTCCAGTTCCCGACTTCGTTTCCGTTCCAGGTGCCGTCGATGCCCGATCTGGGCAGCATGGCGTCGCCGTTCGCGGGGCTGAAGCTGCCGGTTGCGGCGATTCCGCCCGAACGGCTGCAGACACTGCAGGCCGACTACGCGCGCGATTGCATGACGCTGATGCAGCAGGCGGCCGCCGCGAAGCTCGAATCGCCCGAACTGAAGGACCGCCGCTTCAGCGGCGATGCATGGAAGGCGTCGCCGGCGCATGCGTTCGCGGCTGCCTGGTATCTGCTCAACGCGCGCTATCTGCAGGAACTGGCCGACGCGCTTCAGACCGATCCGAAGACGCGCGAGCGCATTCGGTTCACGGTCCAGCAATGGACGGCCGCCGCCGCGCCGAGCAACTTCCTCGCACTCAATCCCGACGCGCAGAAATCGATTCTCGAGACGCAGGGCGAAAGCCTGCGGCAGGGGATGATGAACCTGCTCGGCGACCTGCAGCGCGGCAAGATTTCGCAGACCGACGAATCGCAGTTCGTGGTCGGCAAGAACCTCGGGTGTACTGAAGGCGCGGTCGTCTACGAGAACGACCTGATCCAGTTGATCCAGTACACGCCGAAGACGGACAAGGTGTTCGAGCGGCCGCTGCTGATCGTTCCGCCGTGCATCAACAAGTTCTACATCCTCGACCTGCAGCCCGAGAATTCGCTCGTCGCGCACGCGCTGTCGAGCGGCCATCAGGTGTTCCTCGTGTCGTGGCGCAATGCGGATGCATCGGTCGCGCACAAGACGTGGGACGACTACATGAACGAAGGGCTGCTCGCGGCGATCGATGCCGTGCAGCAGGTCAGCGGCCGCGAACAGATCAACACGCTCGGCTTCTGCGTCGGCGGCACGATGCTCGCGACCGCGCTGGCGGTGCTCGCCGCGCGCGGCGAACACCCGGCCGCGTCGATGACGCTGCTCACCGCGATGCTCGACTTCACCGACACGGGCATTCTCGACGTGTTCGTCGACGAGGCGCACGTGCAGATGCGCGAGCAGACCATCGGCGGCAAGAACGGCACGCAACCGGGGCTGATGCACGGCGTCGAGTTCGCGAACACGTTCTCGTTCCTGAGGCCGAACGACCTCGTGTGGAACTACGTCGTCGACAACTACCTGAAGGGCCGCACGCCCGCGCCGTTCGATCTGCTGTACTGGAACAGCGACTCGACGAGCCTGCCGGGCCCGATGTATGCGTGGTACCTGCGCAATACCTATCTCGAGAACAAGCTGCGCGAGCCGGGCGCGCTGACCGTGTGCGGCGAATCCGTCGACCTGTCGCTGATCGACGTGCCGACCTTCATCTATGGCTCGCGCGAGGATCACATCGTGCCGTGGCAGACGGCCTACGCGTCGACGTCGATCCTGTCGGGCCCGCTGAAGTTCGTGCTCGGCGCGTCGGGTCACATCGCGGGCGTGATCAATCCGCCGGCGAAGAAGAAGCGCAGCTACTGGGTCAACGACAGCGACCTGCCCGAAGCCGCGGACGACTGGTTTGCCGGTGCGGCCGAGCAGCCGGGAAGCTGGTGGACAACCTGGGTCGAGTGGCTCGACCAGTACGGCGGCCGCAAGGTGGCGCCGCCCGCCAAGCCGGGTTCCGCGCAGTTCCCGGTGATCGAGCCGGCGCCGGGGCGCTACGTATTGCAGCGCGATTGACGAAAACCGGACAGCGGCGCACGCTGTCCGATGCACCGCAGTTTTTTAACAGGGCCGGTAACGATGCGCCGTGTCGTGCGGGCCTGGAGGACAGGGAAATGACGGACGTAGTGATCGTATCGGCCGCGCGGACCGCGGTCGGCAAATTCGGCGGCTCGCTTGCGAAGATTGCGGCGCCTGAGCTGGGCGCGACGGTGATCCGCGCGGTGCTGGAGCGTGCGGGCGTGAAGCCCGAGCAGATCAGCGAAGTGATCATGGGCCAGGTGCTGACGGCCGGCTCGGGGCAGAACCCGGCGCGGCAGTCGCTGATCAAGGCCGGGCTGCCGGCGGCAGTGCCCGGGATGACGATCAACAAGGTGTGCGGCTCGGGCCTGAAGGCCGTGATGCTGGCGGCGAACGCGATCGTCGCGGGCGACGCGGAGATCGTGATCGCGGGCGGCCAGGAGAACATGAGCGCGTCGCCGCACGTGCTGCCGGGCTCGCGCGACGGGTTCCGGATGGGCGACGCGAAGCTGGTCGACACGATGATCGTCGACGGGCTGTGGGACGTGTACAACCAGTACCACATGGGCATCACGGCGGAGAACGTCGCGAAGGAATACGGCATTACGCGCGAAGAGCAGGACGCGTTCGCGGCGCTGTCGCAGAACAAGGCGGAAGCCGCGCAGAAGGCCGGGCGCTTCGACGACGAGATCGTGCCGGTGTCGATTCCGCAACGCAAGGGCGAGCCGCTGCAGTTCGCGACCGACGAGTTCGTGCGTCACGGCGTGACGGCGGAATCGCTGGCGGGGCTGAAGCCGGCGTTCTCGAAGGACGGTTCGGTGACGGCGGCGAACGCGTCGGGCCTGAACGACGGCGCGGCGGCGGTGCTGGTGATGTCGGCGCAGAAGGCGGCGGCGCTGGGCCTGACGCCGCTGGCGCGGATCAAGGCGTATGCGAACGCGGGCGTGGATCCGAGCGTGATGGGGATGGGCCCGGTGCCGGCGTCGCGCCGGTGCCTGGAGCGCGCGGGCTGGACGCCGGGCGACCTGGACCTGATGGAGATCAACGAGGCGTTCGCGGCGCAGGCGCTGGCGGTGCACAAGCAGATGGGCTGGGACACGTCGAAGGTGAACGTGAACGGCGGGGCGATCGCGATCGGCCACCCGATCGGCGCGTCGGGCTGCCGGATCCTGGTGACGCTGCTGCACGAGATGGCCAAGCGCGATGCGAAGCGCGGGCTGGCGTCGCTGTGCATCGGCGGCGGGATGGGTGTCGCGCTCGCGGTCGAGCGTCCGTAACCGGCGAACCGAATCCGGGCGCCGGCCGATTGCGGCTTCGGCCGGCGCCACGTGAAGTCAGAGGGGGCCTCGGCAGCTCTCGAAACCAAAAAATGGAGTGAGATTTATGTCTCAGCGAATTGCGTACGTAACGGGCGGGATGGGCGGCATCGGCACCAGCATTTGCCAGCGTCTGTTTAAGGACGGCTTCAAGGTCGTCGCGGGCTGCGGCCCGAACTCGCCGCGCCGTGTGAAATGGCTCGAGGACCAGAAGGCGCTCGGGTACGATTTCATCGCGTCGGAAGGCAACGTCGGCGACTGGGACTCGACCAAGGAAGCGTTCGACAAGGTCAAGGCCGAAGTCGGCGAGATCGACGTGCTGGTCAACAACGCGGGCATCACGCGCGACGTCGTGTTCCGCAAGATGACGCACGAAGACTGGACCGCCGTGATCGACACCAACCTGACGAGCCTGTTCAACGTGACGAAGCAGGTGATCGACGGGATGGTCGAGCGTGGCTGGGGCCGGATCATCAACATTTCGTCGGTGAACGGCCAGAAGGGGCAATTCGGCCAGACCAACTATTCGACCGCGAAGGCCGGCATTCACGGCTTCACGATGTCGCTCGCGCAGGAAGTCGCGACGAAGGGCGTGACGGTCAACACCGTGTCGCCGGGCTACATCGGCACCGACATGGTGAAGGCGATCCGCCCCGACGTGCTGGAGAAGATCGTCGCGACGATCCCGGTGCGGCGTCTCGGCGGGCCGGAGGAAATCGGCTCGATCGTCGCGTGGCTCGCGTCGAACGATTCCGGCTTCGCGACGGGCGCCGACTTCTCGCTGAACGGCGGCCTGCACATGGGCTGAACGCCCGGGCTGCGCGGGCCGGGTGGCCGTGCAGCCGGGTGTGTTCCGAAGGCCCCCGCCTCCCGGGTTCGGGCGGCGGGGATTCGTCACTTGCGCTACGCTGCACAGAAAGGCGTTACATGACTACTACAAAGAAGACGGCCGAACGGCTCATCAAGAAGTACCCGAACCGCCGGCTCTACGATACCGAGACAAGCACGTACATTACGCTCACCGACGTGAAGCAGCTCGTACTGGAGCAGGAGGACTTCAAGGTCGTCGATGCGAAATCCAACGAAGACCTGACGCGCAGCATCCTCCTGCAGATCATCCTCGAAGAGGAAAGCGGCGGCGTGCCGATGTTCTCGTCGTCGATGCTGTCGCAGATCATCCGTTTCTACGGTCACGCGATGCAGGGCATGATGGGCACGTACCTGGAAAAGAACATCCAGGCGTTCATCGACATCCAGAACAAGCTCGCGGATCAGTCGAAGAACATGTACGACACCAATGCGATGAATCCGGAAGTCTGGTCGCAGTTCATGAACATGCAGGCGCCGATGATGCAAGGGATGATGACGAGCTACATCGAGCAGTCGAAGAACATGTTCGTGCAGATGCAGGAACAGATGCAGAACCAGGCGAAGTCGATGTTCAGCACGTTCCCGTTCAAGCAGCCGGGTTCCACGGAGCCGGAGAAGAAGTAGCGATTTTGCGGCAGGCCGGCCGCGGCGGCGCGAGCCGTCGAAGGGCCGATGCCGTGAAGCGTGGTGCGCTGCGGCCGATCGTGTGCTCGGGCACGACGATGTGCGGCTGCCGCCTGCCGGAAGGCGCCGCCGACGGTCGTTCATGATCGTCGGCACCGCATGCCCGTGCCCGCGATGCCGGGTCTGGCGTTGGGTGAGGCCGTTTCCGAAATGCTGGCTTAGTGCAGGCGGAAGGCTCCGTCAGGACGGCCGGACAGACACCCGGCTCGGTGTGTTCGCCCGCCTTCGCTCACAGTTCCGAACTGAAATCCTGGTGATCGTCCGGCGGAGGAAGGTCGAGAACGAGCTTGACCGCGCTGTAGTTGGCCTTCAGCGAAAACACGCGGCCGATCACGAGAAACGTCTGCCGCGAATTCTCGATCTCGACGAAGTCGCCGGGTTGCGGCACGTGGGCACCCTGGTCGTAGGAAAAGCTCGTGCTGGTTTGCTCACCGATGGCTTCTGCCGCGTGCTGGGTGAATTCGATCGTGATGTGGGTGGTCATGCGAGCCCCGTTGGGTGGATGGAAGAGAGCGAAGGCTTCGATTTTCGCATAGCGGCGGTGCGCTTCCGCGGCGATTGTCGCGCGACCGCGGTTGCCGATCGTGCTTGCCCGCTGGTCCACGCATATGCGATAGCAACGACCCGGCCGAAGCCGGGTCGGGAGGGCGGGACGAAGCGGAGCGACGGCTACCGCTACCGCTACCTCTCCGCAAACGTCCCTGCTTGCACCAACGTCATTTGGCCGGGGTCCAGGTATTTGCGGATGGCGGTGTTGACCTGTTCCACGGTCAGCGCGCGGACGCGCTCGGGGTAGGTGTCCAGGTCGCTTAGCGGTTGGTCCTGAAGCGCCGTCTGGGCGAGCATGGCGGCCATCTGCCCGGTGGTTTCCATCGCGACCTGCTGGCGGCCGATCATGCCGTCCTTGCGTGCATCCAGTTCCGTCTGGGTGATGCCCTGTTTCCACCAGGCGTCCAGTACCCGACGGGTGCTGGCGATGCCCTTGTCCAGCAGAGGCGGGGCGAAGTTGGTGTTGACGACGAAGCCGCCTTCCATCAACGAGAGGCCGGACAGGCCGGCGCCGATTCCGTAGGTCAGGCCTTCCCGGTCGCGCACGGTCGCCATCAGGCGGCCGGTGAAGCCGCTGCCCAGGATGGCGATGCCCGCGCTCAGGGGCAGGTAGTCGGCGTCGCTGGCGCGCAGGTCGATGGCTTGCCCCATCGCCACGCTGATGGACGCCTTGTCCTTCATCGCGATGCGCTGCGTGTCGGCCCGACTGGCCAGGCGTGCCGGCCCCTGCCGTACGAGCGCCTTGCCGCCGCTCCAGCCCGCGAAGGCCTCGGTCACCTTGGCCTGCAGGCCGCGAGGGTCCGCACCGCCGACCACGACTACGGTCATGTGTGCCGGGCCGTAGTACGTGCGATGAAACGCCTTGATGTCGTCCAGCGTGGCGGCGGCAATGGCCTCGAGCATCCGCTCGCGCGGCACCGGAGCGTTGACATGGGCCTCGGGGTAGATGGCCAGCGACAATGCATCGCGCGCCCGTATGCCCGGGACTTCCCCGCTTTGGCGGACGCCGGCCTCCAGCCGGGTCTTGGCCCGGGCCAGTTCGTCGGCCTTGAAGGCCGGCGCGCGCAACTGCTCGGCCATCAGGTCGATCAGGGTAGGCAAATCCCGGGTCAGGCTCTTGCCGTATATGCCGACGTAGCCCGCCGCGGTCTGGAACGACAGCTGGGCGCCCAGGCTATCCAGCAGCGTGGAGATCGCCACCTTGTCGCGACGGGTGGTGCCCGCCTCCAGCAGCATGCCGGTCAGCAAGGGCACGGCGGGATTGGCCGCCTTGCTGGCCGTGTCCGCATCGCCCAGCGGCATCACCGCGGCAACGGACACCATTTCGCGCGGCGCCATCGGATAGACCAACAGGTCGATGCTGCCGGCCTGGGCGCGCACCACGCGATCGGCGATGCCCGCCTGAGCCGCGACAGGCAGCCACAGCATGGCCAGCGTTGCCACCCATGACAGCAAGCGATTGAAACGAACACGCATCATCTCGACTTCTCCGGAACGAACCAGCCGGTGGTGCTCTGGTCTTCAACGAGGTATTGGCGGGCCACACGCTGCACGTCGGCCGGCGTGACTTTTTCGAGTTGTCCCAGCTCGGTGACGAACAAGGTCCAATCGCCTTGCGCGACCGCTTCGCCGAGCAGTGCGGAAGTCTTGCTGACGCCGTCGCGCTGGTAGATCTGCTCGGCCCGGTAAGGGCCCAGCACGCGCTGGATATCCTCGCGCGTCACGCCCTGGGTCTTGATGCGTTCCAGTTCGGCCCACGCGATTTTCTCGGCCTGATCATGCTGGGCGTTGGGCGACAGGTTGATCGTGATCACGAACGGGCCGGGATCGCGTCGCGCCTGGAAGCCGGCGCCGGCGTGCGTGGCGATTTCGGTGTCCACCAGCGTGCGATACAGCGGGCTGGCCTTGCCCTCGCTCAATACCAGGCCGAGCACGCTCAGCGCGGCCGCATCGGGATGCAGCGCGTTGGGTGCCTTGAAGGCCATGATCAGGCCGCCGGTTTCGCCGGCCCGCTTGAGCACCAGCCGCCGCGGCCCCTGTTGCGGCGGTTCCTCGGTGGTCATCGCCGGGATCGCATGGGGCGCGCGCGGAATGCCGCCGTAGTACTGCCTTATCCAGCCCAGCGCCTGCGCCGGCTGGAAATCGCCGACCAGGATGACCACCGCATTGTCCGGCCAGTAGAAGGTGTCGTAGAAGCTGCGCAGCTTGTCGACGCTGGCATGCTCGATGTCGCTGCGCCAGCCGATGGTGGGATGGTGGTAGGGATGCGCCTGATAAGCGGTGGCCAGCACCTGCTGGAACAACGCATGGAAAGGACGGTTCTCGCCGCGCTCGTACTCGTTGCGCACCACCGTCATCTCGCTGGCCAGGTCCTCCGGGCGCAGCAGCAGGTTGCGCATGCGGTCGGCCTCGATCGCGATATAACCTTCCAGCGCGTGGCGTTCCAGCGTGCCGAAATAGTTGGTGCGGTCCATCGACGTGGTGGCGTTGAAGCTGGCGCCCGCCCGCTCCAGATAGTCGTTCACCGAGTTGCCCTGGTCCTTCGAGTAGTGCCGGCTGCCCTTGAACATCAGGTGTTCCAGCAGGTGGGTGTTGCCGGTGGTGCCGGCGGCCTCGTTACGCGAGCCGACCCGGTACAACACCTGGAAACTGACCACCGGCGCGGCAGGGTCGGGCAGGGCAAGCACGGTGAGGCCGTTGGCGTCGAGGCGGTATTCGTCGATACCGGCCAGGGAGCGCACATGGGTAAAGCCCGGTATCTGGCTGGATTGGGCCATCGCCGTGCCTGCGATCAGCAGGCACAGCGAGAGCCCTGTCCGTATTGAACGCGGCAATGACATGGGACTTTTTCTCGTGGACACGATGAACGTGAAGGGTTAGGGGCTGGCCAGTGCGGCCAGCGAGGGGCCAGGCGTATTTTCGCGGCGCTGCGCACGACGCTCGATGCTACGTGGCATCGGGTTCATCGTGGAATGAGACGGGTTCGAATTTTTCGTGGCAAAAGGAAGAAAGCACGGGCGCGAGGGGCAGGTGTCGTCGCAGCCGGGGCAGGAACTGTCTCGGGCGATCCAGGGGGGGGCGTCGTACCTCTGCGGCGGTCGCTCGCCCCGAAGTGAAAGGGTTGCATCAAACTCTGATTCATGACCCGCCGCCCGTCGTGCGGCGTATTCGAACTGGCGTCCATGTTGCCGCCAGCCGTTCATTTTGGCTCGCCGACCCATAAATAGCTGTAAACTCACGCTTTTGCCGCCACGCCCCCACATTCCAGATGTCCCAGTCCCCCAAAGTAGGCTTCGTATCCCTCGGGTGCCCGAAGGCGCTCGTCGATTCCGAACAAATCATCACCCAGTTGCGCGCCGAAGGTTATGAAATCTCCGGCACCTACGACGGCGCCGACCTCGTCGTCGTCAACACCTGCGGCTTCATCGACGAAGCCGTGCAGGAAAGCCTCGACGCGATCGGCGAAGCGCTGACCGAGAACGGCAAGGTGATCGTCACCGGCTGCCTCGGCGCGAAGGCGAGCGCCAGCGGCTCGAACCTGATCGAGGAAGTCCATCCGAAGGTGCTCGCCGTCACCGGCCCGCACGCGGTGGGCGAAGTGATGCAGGCCGTGCATTCGCACCTGCCGAAGCCGCACGACCCGTTCGTCGACCTCGTGCCCGCGGCCGGCATCAAGCTCACGCCGCGCCACTACGCATACCTGAAGATCTCCGAAGGCTGCAATCACCGCTGCACGTTCTGCATCATCCCGTCGATGCGCGGCGATCTCGTGTCGCGTCCGGTTGCCGAAGTGATGCTCGAGGCCGAGAACCTGTTCAAGTCGGGCGTGAAGGAACTGCTCGTGATCTCGCAGGACACGAGCGCTTACGGCGTCGACGTGAAGTACCGCACGGGCTTCTGGAACGGCAAGCCGATCAAGACGCGCATGACCGACCTGGTCGCCGCGCTCGGCGAACTCGCCGCGCAGTACGGCGCATGGGTGCGCCTGCACTACGTGTATCCGTATCCGAGCGTCGACGAAGTGATTCCGCTGATGGCCGAAGGTCCGTTCAAGGGCCACGTGCTGCCGTATCTCGACGTGCCGTTCCAGCACGCGCACCCCGAAGTGCTGAAGCGCATGAAGCGTCCGGCGAACGCCGAGAAGGTGCTCGAGCGCGTGCAGAAGTGGCGCGAGATCTGCCCGGACCTGACGATCCGCAGCACGTTCATCGCGGGCTTCCCCGGCGAGACGGAAGAGCAGTTCGAAACGCTGCTCGACTTCATCCGCGAAGCGGAGCTCGACCGCGTCGGCTGCTTCGCGTACTCGCCGGTCGAAGGCGCGACCGCGAACGAACTCGACGGCGCGCTGCCGGACGAGGTCCGTGAAGAACGCCGCGCGCGCTTCATGGAAGTCGCCGAGGAAGTGTCGGCGAACCGCATCCAGCGCAAGGTCGGCAAGACCCTCAAGGTGCTGATCGACGAAGTCGGCGAAGAAGGCGGGATCGGCCGCACGGCAGCCGATGCGCCGGAGATCGACGGCGTCGTGTATGTCGAGCCGGCGACGAAGGCGTCGAAGCGCTACAAGGTCGGCGATTTCGTGTCCGTGAAGATCACGGGCGCCGACGGCCACGATCTGTGGGGCGAGGTGTAAGCGATGAGCGCCGCATTTCCGGAGATCCTCACGCTCGGCGAGGCGATGATCGAATTCAACCAGTCGCAGCCGGGCCGTCCGGAATTCCTGCAGGGCTTCGGCGGCGACACGTCGAACTTCTGCATCGCGGCGGCGCGCCAGGGCGCGTCGACGGGCTTCGTGTCGGCGATCGGCGACGATCCGTTCGGCCGCCTGCTGGCCGACATGTGGCGCGCCGAGCACGTCGATACGACGTACGTGCGGATCGATCGCACGGCGCCGACCGGCGTGTATTTCGTCACGCACGGCGCCGACGGCCACCAGTTCGACTATCTGCGCGCGGGCTCCGCGGCGAGCCGCTACACGGCGGGCGACCTGCCGCTCGACGCGCTGGCGGCGGCGAAGGCCGTGCACCTGTCGGGCATCAGCCTCGCGATCAGCACGGCCGCGTGCGATGCCGCGTTCGCGGCGATCGACCATGCGCGCCGCAACGGTGTGAAGGCCAGCTTCGACACGAACCTGCGCCTGAAGCTGTGGCCGCTGCCGCGCGCCCGCGCGGTGATGCGCGAGGCGCTGCGCCAGACTGACATCTGCCTGCCGAGCTGGGACGACGTCACGGCGCTGACGGGCGCGAACGATCGCGACGCGATCGTCGACGCGATGCTCGAACACGGGCCGCAGGTCGTCGCGCTGAAGCTCGGCAAGGACGGCGCATATGTCGCGACGCCGAACGAGCGGCGCGTCGTGCCGGGCTTCGCGGTCGAGGCCGTCGACGCGACGGGCGCGGGCGACTGCTTCGGTGGCGCCTTCGTCGCGCGGATCGTCGCGGGCGACGATCCGTTCGCGGCGGCGCGCTATGCGAACGCGGCGGCGGCGCTGTCGACGACGGGCTACGGCGCGGTCGCGCCGATTCCGCACCGCGATGCGGTGGAGCGCCTGATGCAAGGCTGACGCGGCATGCGCACGCCGGCCACGGCCCCGCACGATCCATTCATTCGAACAGAAGGATGAGGAGGCAACATGCAACGCGAAGTGGTGGTGGTGAGCGGCGTGCGTACCGCGATCGGCGAATTCGGCGGCAGCCTGAAGAACATCGCGCCGACCGAGCTCGGTGCGCAAGTCGTGCGCGAAGTGATGCGGCGAGCGCAGGTGTCGGGTGACGAGGTTGGCCACGTGGTGTTCGGCAATGTCGTGCACACCGAACCGAAGGACATGTATCTCGCGCGCGTTGCCGCGATCAACGGCGGCGTCGCGCAGCATGCGCCGGCGCTCACGGTCAACCGGCTGTGCGGCTCCGGGCTGCAGGCGATCGTGTCGGCCGCGCAGGGCGTGCTGCTCGGCGATGCTGACGTCGCGATTGCGGGCGGCGCGGAGAACATGAGCCGCGCGCCGTATTCGATTCCGGCCGCGCGCTTCGGGCAGCGCATGGGCGATATGCGTGCGGTCGACATGATGGTCGGCGCGCTGAACGATCCGTTCCAGACGATCCACATGGGCGTGACGGCCGAGAACGTCGCCGCGAAGTACGGCATTTCACGCGACGCGCAGGACGCGCTCGCGCTCGAATCGCACCGTCGCGCGTCGCATGCGGCGAAGGCCGGCTACTTCAAGGAGCAGATCCTGCCGGTCGAGCTGATCGGCTCGAAGAAGGGCACGCCGGTCGTGTTCGATCGCGACGAGCACGTGCGCCACGACGCGAGCCTGGACGACTTCTCGAAGCTGCGGCCCGTGTTCGTAAAGGAGAACGGCACGGTGACGGCCGGCAACGCGTCGGGCATCAACGATGCGGCGGCAGCGGTGCTGCTGATGGAGCGCAGCGTCGCCGAGAAGCGCGGCGCCGAGCCGCTCGCGCGCCTCGTTGCCTATGCGCATGCGGGTGTCGATCCGGCCTACATGGGGATCGGTCCCGTACCGGCCACGCATAAGGTGCTCGAGCGCGCGGGGCTGACGGTTGCCGATCTCGACGTGATCGAGGCGAACGAGGCATTCGCCGCGCAGGCATGCGCGGTGACGAAGGAGCTGGGTCTCGACCCGGCAAAGGTGAATCCGAACGGGTCCGGCATTTCGCTCGGCCACCCGATCGGCGCGACGGGTGCGCTGATCACCGTCAAGGCGCTGTACGAGCTGCAGCGCATCGGCGGCCGATACGCGCTCGTGACGATGTGCATCGGCGGCGGGCAGGGCATCGCCGCGATTTTCGAGCGAATCTGAAGCAAGGAGCAACGCAAGGTGGGTCGATATTCGGAATGGCAACGGGCGCTTGTCGTCGCATGCGCGCTGGCGGCGGGCATCGCGCTGCCGGGCGCGGTCGCGGCGCAGGCTGTCGCGCCGGGCGCGCAACAGGATGAAGCGGCACCCGCGCGGCCGCTGCGGCCGAATCCCGAATTCGCGCGGCTGCCGCGCTACGAAGGCACGCTCGGCGACCGGCCGATCGTCGTGCATCTCGGCCCGAAGACGGACGAGGAAGGCGTGCACGGCGAATACCAGTTCGCCGATACGGGCGAGGTGGTCCTGCTCGCGGGCGATCGCGATGGCGATACGCTCGAGATCGAGGAATCGAACGACGGCACGAACATCTCCGGCGTATGGATCGGCCGCTTCGACACGACGGGCGACCTGAAGGCCGACCGGATGAACTCGGACGAGTCGGACCCGCAGCCCGTCGTGCTGCGCCTGGCGCCGGGCAAGCGCGCGGCGCTGCAGGTCCGCGACGGCCGCGTGCAGGAAATCGAGACGGTGGGCGGCGTCGTCAATCTGCGCGCCGACGACTGAGCTCGCGCTGGCTCGGCGTGCGCGGCGCGCATTGTACCGGGCCAAATGCGCCGATTTTGGCTAATCTAGCGACATATTCCGCAACCGAACGGCCTTGTGCCCGGCTTCCTGTCATGACTGCATCCACTCCCAAGCGCGCGCTGCAAACCCGCATCGTTCAACCCGACGACGTCATTCCGGAAGGCTTCCGCTCGTTCGTGCCGCCGGTCGCGCGCGCATCGACGGTCGTGTTCCCCGATCTCGCGACGATGCGCGCGCTCGTCTGGCACAACGACAACCAGTGGCGCTACGGGCTGCATGCGACGCCGACGTCGCTCGCGCTCGCGCAGCGGCTCGCCGAGATCGAGGGCGGCACGCACGCGCTGCTGCAGCCGTCGGGCCTCGCGGCGATCATGAACGTCTACTTCGGGATCGTGAAAGCCGGCGACGACGTGCTGATTCCGCACAACGTGTACGGGCCGAACGCCGATTTCGGCAACTGGCTCGCGAAGGATTTCGGCATCGCCGTGCGCTTCTACGATCCGCTCGTCGGCGCCGGCATCGCCGAGCTGATCCAGCCGAACACGCGGCTGATCTGGATCGAGGCACCCGGCTCGGTGACGATGGAAGTGCCCGACGTACAGGCGATCACGGCGGCCGCGAAGGCGCGCGGCATCGTCACCGCGATCGACAACACCTATTCGGCCGGGCTCGCATTCAAGCCGTTCGAGCACGGCGTCGACATCTCGGTGCAGGCGCTGACCAAGTATCAGTCGGGCGGCAGCGATGTGCTGATGGGCGCGACGATCACCGCGGACGCGGAACTGCACGCGAAGCTGAAGCTCGCGCGGATGCGCTGCGGGATCGGTGTGTCGGTCGACGATTGTTCGCTCGTGCTGCGCAGCCTGCCGAGCATGCAGGTGCGCTTCGACGCGCACAGCAGGAGCGCGCTCGCGCTCGCGCAATGGCTGAAGGCTCGGCCGGAGATCGCTTCGGTGCTGCATCCGCAGATCGCCGACTGCCCCGGGCATGCGTCGTTCATGCGCGACTTCACGGGCGCGGGCGGGCTGTTCTCGGTGGTGTTCGACGCGCGCTACAGCGCGGAGCAGATCGACCGCTTCGTCGAGTCGCTCGAGCTGTTCGCGATCGGCTGGAGCTGGGGCGGCGCGTGCAGCCTCGCGATGCCTTATGACGTCGCGTCGATGCGTCCGGACTGGCCGCATCGCGGCACGCTGGTGCGTTTCTACGTCGGTCTCGAGGACGAAACCGACCTGCGCGCGGATATCGAGCGCGCGATGCAGGCCGTACTCGGCTGATCGCAGGCCGAAAACGTCCCGCGGGAAAAACGAAACGCCGGCGCGATGCAACATCGCGCCGGCGTTTTTCGTTCGAGGTCGTGCGGGATCAGAACAGCCGCAGCAGCCCGTCGAGGCCGACGTGATCGAACGCGACCGTCGCCGCGTCGCGCACGACGGGCTTCGCGTGAAACGCGACCGACAGCCCGGCTTCGGCCATCATCTTCAGGTCGTTCGACCCGTCGCCCATCGCGATCGCGCGGTTCGGCTCGAGACCGAGCGATGCGCACGTGTCGCGCAGCAGGCGCGCCTTCACGTCGGCGTTGACGATCTCGCCGAGCACCTTGCCGGTCAGCTTGCCGTCGACGATCTCGAGCGTGTTCGCATGCGCGTAGTCGAGGCCGAGGCGTGCCTTCAGCCGCTCGGTGAAGAACGTGAAGCCGCCCGACACGAGCAGCGTTTTCATGCCTGCGGCCTTCACGCCGGCAAGCATCGTCTCGGCGCCCGGCGACAGTTGCAGCCGTTCCTCGTACACGCGCTCGAGCGCCTGCGCGTCGAGCCCGGCCAGCAGTGCGACGCGGCGCGTGAGGCTTTCGTTGAAGTCGCGGATCTCGCCGCGCATCGACGCTTCGGTGATCTCGGCGACCTGCGTCTTGAGCCCGCAGAAATCGGCGATCTCGTCGATGCACTCGATCGTGATCAGCGTCGAATCCATGTCCATCACGACGAGCCCGAAATCGCCGAGCGTGCGGCCGGCCTCGACGAATGCGAAGTCGAGCGCGTGCGTGCCGCAGTACGCGTCGATGTCGAGACGCTGCGCCGGGTTCGCGTTTTCGATGCGCAGCGCGTGATCGTCGGTCTGCACGATGCGGGTGCCGCGCGACAGCGCGAGCAGCGGTTTGTGATGGGCGTCCGACAGCGGCGCAAGACTCTGGATGACGAGGTTGTGGGTCATGGCGGGATGGTTGCGAGGCGAATGAAATGCATGCGCGGCCAACGGACGGCCGCCTGCGGACGCGGGCCCCGTTCGGCTGCGGGCCATGGCGTCGCGAACGCGCCATTGTAGCCGGTTGGTATCCGATAGCTATCGGATAGCTGCCAGATACCGAACCGGAAGCCGTCGGGATAGACGCGGACAGCGATTCTTCGGCCGATGCCGGTGATCAACTGTCCACGCGATCCCAGTACGGCGGATCGCCGAAATGTTCGGCCAGAAAGGAGATGAACGCGAGCGTCTTCAGCGGCACGTGTGCGCGGCTCGGATAGACGGCCCAGATCGCGACGTCGTCCGCGAACGGATAGTCGTCGAGGACCGTGACGAGCGCGCCGCTCGCGAGCAGCGGGCCGACGTCCCAGGTCGACTTGATCGCGATCCCGAAGCCGTCGACCAGCGCTTCGCGGATCGCCTCGCCGTTGCTCGCGACGAGCCGGCCGCCGACCCGCACGGTCAGCGGGCCTTGCGGCGTCGCGAACGACCAGTCGCGCTGGTCGCCGAGGATCACGCACTCGTGCTGCGCGAGGTCGGCCGGATGGCGCGGCGTGCCGCGTTCGGCGAGATACGCGGGCGAGCAGCACAGCACGCGGCGGTTCACCGCGAGCTTGCGCGCGACGAGCGTCGAATCCTTCAGCGCGCCGAGGCGGATCGCGACGTCGTAGCCGTCGTCGACGAGATCGACGATCTCGTCGGACAGCCGCAGGTCGAGCGATACCGACGGATAGCGGCGCAGGAACGCGGGAATCACCGGCGCGACATGCTGGCGGCCGAACGACGACGACATCGACACCTTCAGCCGCCCGTACGGCTCGCTGCGGCCGCGGCCGACCGACGCGCGCGCGGCGTCGGCGGCCGACAGCAGCGCGTCGGCGCGCGCCATGAAGACCTCGCCGTCCTGCGTGAGGCTGATGCGGCGCGTGGTGCGGTGCAGCAGCCGCGCGCCGAGCTGGCGCTCGAGCTGCGCGATGCGCGCGCTCGCGACCGCGGCCGACACGCCGAATTCGCGCCCGGCCGCGGTGACGTTCGCGAGCAGCGCCGCGCGCACGAACAGCGCGACGTCGAGCAGGTCGAGCGGCTTGTCGGGTGCCGGAATCGGATCGGACGCCATTATTCTGAAATTCCTGAAAATGTTTCAGGAAATATAGCGGTTTTCTCGAAGGATCGGGTTGCCTACGATGATGTTCATCGGGCTGCGCCGCGGCCCGCCCGTTTCCCTGAAAGGAGTTTCGTGATGAAAGCCGTTGGACTGACCCGCTATCTGCCGATCGACGACCCGCAGGCCTTGCTCGACGTGGAGCTGCCGCAGCCCGTGCCGGGCCCGCGCGACCTGCTCGTGAAGGTCGAGTCGATTTCCGTGAACCCGGTGGACACCAAGGTGCGTGCGCCGAAGCCGCAGGTCGAGGACACGCCGCGCGTGCTCGGCTGGGATGCCGCAGGCACGGTCGTCGCGGTCGGCGCGGACGTCACGCTGTTCCGGCCCGGCGACGAAGTGTTTTACGCGGGCAGCATCACGCGGCCCGGCGCGAACAGCGAATTCCATGCGGTCGACGAACGGATCGCCGCGCTGAAGCCTCGCACGCTCGACTTTGCCGCCGCGGCCGCGTTGCCGCTCACCGCGCTGACCGCGTGGGAAGCGCTGTTCGACCGGCTGCGCGTGTCGCCGCAGGGCGCGGACGCCGGCAAGTCGGTGCTGATCATCGGCGGCGCGGGCGGCGTGGGCTCGATCGCGATCCAGCTTGCGAAGGCACTCGGCAAGCTGCACGTGATCGCGACCGCGTCGCGGCCGGCGTCGGCCGAATGGGTGCGCTCGCTCGGTGCGGACGCGGTGGTCGACCATTTCGGCGACCTGCCTGCGCAGCTGCGCGAAGCAGGGCATCCGAACGTCGACTACGTGCTGATCTTCAACGACACGGACCGCCATTTCCCCGCCGCGGCGGAAGTAATCCGGCCGCAGGGCGGCATTTGCACGATCGTCGAGAACGGGAAGCCGGTGCCGGTCGAACTGCTGAAGGCGAAGAGCGCCGCGTTTCACTGGGAGTTCATGTTCACGCGGGCGATGTTCGAGACGCCGGACATGATCGAGCAGCACCGGATCCTCGGCGAAGTCGCGCGGCTCGTCGACGGCGGCACGCTGCGCACGACGCTCGGTGAACAGCTCGGCGCGATCAATGCCGCGAACGTGCGGCGCGCGCACCAGTTGCTCGAAGCCGGGCGCACGATCGGCAAGCTCGTGCTGAGCGGTTTCTGAGCGCGCTCGAACTCGTCGCTTCGTGCCAGGCTCTTCGACGAGGCATCCCCCAACGAGGCGTTCTGCGAGGCTGAAAACCTGCGGTGGCCCGGCGTTTTCTCGAGAGCCGGCATCGCGCGTAAGGTTGCAACGCCGTGAACGCAAGCGGGGTAACACCCGATGCGTTTGCGGCGCATTGCATGCCGCTTGGCGGTAGACTGGCAACGCATCATGCATCGAAAACCGCGCGGCACGCGCGTGCCGCCGCATTACAAGGAGGTCAGCATGAGCCAACGCAGCTTGTCAGTCGCCGCATCGTGGTCGGCCGTGTTCGCGGCAGCGTGCGTCAGCGCGAGCGTATTCGCGGCGCCGCCGGTCAAGGGCAGCCTGAAGGGCGGCGGTACGGGACAGCTCGAATACACCGTCAAGGTCGACTCGAAGACCTTCGGCAATATGCAGGAGACCCGCAAGATCCGCTCGGGCGAGACGGACGACTTCAACTGGAAGTCGGTGCCGCCGAGCGGCGCGGTCGCGTTGCCGGACGGCTGCCCGAACGCGGACAACCTGCCGCGCGACGCGAACGGCGCGATGGTGCGCCAGACCCAGGTGCGGCTCGCGCCGTCGATCGACGCAAAGGGGATCGCGAACGTGCAGATGAGCTTCCAGGCGTCCGCGCCGAAGGGCATGCGCACCGTGACGGCCGGCGGCAAGTCGCTGCAGTGCCCGGACGTCGTGTCGGTGAGCCAGGTGAAGTGGGTGTCGATTCCGACCAACGGCGGTTCGAAGTCCGTGACGATGAGCGACGGCACGAAGGTGACGGTGTCGATCAAGCGGTGAGCAGCGCGCGGGCCGGCGTTTCGTCCGGTGCGCGCGCAACGGATTCGACTGGCGGGACGAGCAGGGCGGCACGTGAGCGTTTCGTGTCGCCGTCACGATGCTTTCCCGCGACCTGCTTCGCGCTATGTTGCCGCGGCGACGGCATGGCAACCGTTCGCCGCGCGTCGGCGCAACGTGCCAACCTGCGTGACGTCATGCGGATGTCACGTTATGCTCCGCCATGTCATCACCTTCCTGTAACGATATCCCGATGAAATTCCGAATGTGCATGCTGCTGTCGGCCGCAGCGTTCGTCTCCGCGCACGCGCAGGCGGCCGACGATTGCAGTTTCGTGAAGAAGATCGAGCTGCCGTCGCGGCAGCAGGTGGCGGTCGTGTCGAGCGGCGCACTCGAACCGTGCTCGACCGGCAGCTACGCGGTGCGCGTGTATTCGACCGCGCATGCCGCACCCGGCTTCGATACGGACGACTACGTGACGGGTGCGCTGCATGCGCGCGATGGCACGGTCACCGACGCGTTCACTGCCGACCTCGGCGCACGCGCGCCGCAGGCGCTCGTCGTGACGACGCGCTCGGCCGGCAGCGGCGGTTATGTCGGTGCGCAGGCCTATGTGACGACACCGCGTGCGGTTCGGCTCGTCGCGTCGGTCGACGGGCTCGCGCCCGACGCGGACATCGCGGCCGCGTTGCGGCAGGCGATCGGCAAGCGCCGCGTCGCGCGCTGACGCGCTGATCGCGCACCGCGCGAACGCATTGCGCGGCGCCACCGCGTGTCAGTGCGCGCGCTCCTCGAGCCGCGCTGCGAGAAAGCGGTGATCGGCCGAGAACAGCCGGCGGTAGGTCATCAGCACCGCGCCGACGGTGCCGAGCGCGGACGCCGCGGCGATCAGGAACATGATCACGATCTGGTAGCGCACGGCCTGCAGCGGCGACTGGCCGGCCAGCACCTGGCCCGTCATCATCCCCGGCAGGCTCACGACGCCGACGACGGCCATCTGGTTCAGCGTCGGCAGCATGCCCGCGCGCACGGCCTGGCGCGCGGCGTCCTGCGCGGCTTCCCAGCGCGTCGCGCCGAGCGCGAGCGCGGTCTCGACGCGGTCGCGGCGTGCGGTGAGCTCTTCCATCATCCGCTCGACGCCGAGCGACACGCCCGTCAGCGTATTGCCGAGAATCATCCCGAGGATCGGAATCGCGTATTGCGGCGCGTACCACGGATGGATGCGGATCACGACGAACAGGCCGACCGCCGCGACGAACCAGCTGCTGAACCAGATCGACGCGATGCTGTCGATGCGCTGGCCGCGGTACGTGCGCTTGCCGCGTCCCGCGCCGGCGAACCCGGCGATCAACGTCATCAGCGCGGTGAGCGGCAGCACGACATACCAGTGCGGATGGCCGAACACCCAGCCGAGCACATAGCCGATCGCGAGCAACTGCACGACGGTGCGCACGGCCGCGAGCGCGAGCTTGCGGCCGAGGCCTAGCGACAGCGCCGCCGAGATCGCGCCGTTGATTGCGACGAGCGCGGCGGCGATGCCGACGTCGACGAGGCTCAGGTCCTGCAGTGCCGGGCTCATCGCGCAGCCTCCATCTGGTTTGCAGCGTGCAGCACGCCGGCCTGCATCACGAGTCGCGTCGTGCCGATCCGCGCGGCCTGGGCCGGATCGTGCGAGATCCACATGTACGCGCGAGCGTCGGGCGCCGCGTCGAACCACGCACCGACGAGCGCTTCGATCGCGCGCGCCGATTCGGGATCGAGCGCGGAGGTCGGCTCGTCGAGCAGCAGCACGTCGGGGTCGAGCTGCAGCACACGCAGCAGCGCGGCGATCTGCGCTTCGCCGCCCGACAGTTCGCTCGCGCGCTTGTCGAGAAAGTCGGGGCCGCGGCCGGCACGTGCGGCGAGCGCTTCGGCGCGCGCGCGATCGAACGCGACGTCGCGATAGATTGCGAGCGAATACGGATAGCGCAGTTGCGATTCGACGGTGCCGTCCATCTGCGCGGGACGCTGGCGCACGTACGCGACGCTGCGCCGGTAGCGCGGGATCGCGCTGCGCCGGATCCGGCGGCCGCGCCACAGGATGTGGCCGCCGTCGAGCGGATCGAGCAGCGCGAGCGCGCGCAGCAGCACGCTCTTGCCCGACCCGGACGGTCCCGTGATAGCAATGCGCGATCCCGCGGCGAGACTGAAATCGGTCGGGGCGAGCAGCGTCTTGCCGCTGCTGGCGTCGCGTCGCGTGATGCGCTGCGCGTCGATGAGGCCGGTGGGGGCTGTCATGTCACAAATGAAAAAAAGCGTTAATGGCGCCGAAAGGTCGCCATGCCGTGCGTCATAATACCGATTTGAAAAGCCGCGGGTGTCGTGCGCCGTTCGTCCACGCAAGCGGCCCGGCATGGTGCGGCAACATTTCAGAACAACAACGGAACCGCCATGACGCTAACCCGAGCCATCGGCAAATCGGCTGCATGGATCGTCGGTATCGTCGCGGTGCTCATCGCGGCGGCCGGCGTCTTTCTCTTCACATTCGACTGGAACCGCGCGAAGCCGTGGGTCAACGAACAGGTGAGTGCCGCGCTCGGCCGCCCGTTCGCGATCAACGGCGACCTGAAGGTCGGCTGGCGTCGCCCCGACGGCGAGACCGGCTGGCGCGCCTGGGTGCCCTGGCCGAGCTTTTCGGCCACGCAGCTCGAGATCGGCAACCCCGACTGGGCGAAGGCGCCCAAGTTCGTCACGCTCGATGCCGCGCACTTCGATCTCGCGATCCTGCCGTTGCTCGCGCATGAAATCGTCATTCCGTCGATCGACGTCGTGAATCCCGCCGTCGACCTCGAGCGACTCGCCGACGGCCGCAACACGTGGACCTTTCAGTTCAAGCAATCGTCGCAGCCGTCGCCGTGGAAGGTGCGGCTCGACAGCTTCGGCTTCGCGAAGGGCACCGTCACGTATCGCGACGCGATCACGAAGGCCGACCTGACCGTCGCGATCGATACGCTCGGGCAGCCGATTCCGCTCGGCGACGTGCTGAAGGAGCAGGAGCAGACGTCGCGTGCGGCGTCCGCGCAGCGTGTCGGCAAGCACGGCGCCGCGCAACTGAGCGCGAAGGCGAATGCGGAAGCTGCGTCGAGTGCATCGGCGGCGCAGGCTGCGGGGGCATCGTCGTCGTCCATGGCGGTTGCGGCAGCGTCTGCGGTTGCGCCGGCGCCGGCGCCTGCGTCGTCGTCGTCGGCGTCGGCGGCCGCATCAGGTGCATCCAGCGCGTCGGGTGCGTCCGCCGCATCCGGTGCAAGCGGCACCGCGGCACCCGCGAAGCCGTCCGGCCCGACCTATGCGTTCGGGCTGAAGGTCGACGGCCGCTACAAGAACGTGCCGATCAGCGGCACCGGCAAGCTCGGCGGCGTGCTCGCGGTCGAGGACACGTCGCGGCCGTTCCCGCTGCAGGCCGACGTGAAGGCCGGCGACACGCGGCTCGCGATCGTCGGCACGCTGACCGACCCGCGGAATCTAGCGGCGCTCGACCTGCGCCTGTGGCTGCAGGGCACGTCGATGTCGCACCTCTACCAGCTCACCGGCATCACGCTGCCCGACACGCCGCCTTATGCGACCGAAGGGCGGCTGATCGGCAACTTCAAGCGGCGCGCGAGCACGTTCCGCTACGAGAACTTCAACGGCCGCGTCGGCGGCAGCGATCTCGGCGGCACGCTGGTGTACGAGCAGCGCGAGCCGCGGCCGAAGCTGTCGGGCGAACTCGTGTCGAACCTGCTGCAGTTCTCCGATCTCGCGCCGGTGATCGGCGCGGACACGGCTGCGAGCAAGGCCAAGCGCGGCGACACCACACGCCAGCCGCCGGGCCGCGTGCTGCCGGTCGAGACGTTCCGTACCGACCGCTGGCGCGCGCTCGACGCGGACGTGAAGTTCACCGGCCGCAAGCTGATCAAGAGCGCGAACCTGCCGATCACCAATCTGTACACGCACATCGTGATGCAGGACGGCGTGCTGTCGCTCGAACCGCTGCAGTTCGGCGTCGCGGGCGGCACGCTCGCGACGACCGCGCATCTCGACGGCAGCGGCGCGCCGCTGAAGGGCCGCTTCACGGTGGCCGCGCGGCACCTGAAGCTCAAGCAGCTGTTCCCGGCGCAGAAGGTGATGCAATCGGCGCTCGGCGAGATCAACGGCGACGCGTCGCTGTCGGCGACCGGCAACTCGCCGGCCGCGCTCGCGGCGACGTCGACCGGAGAAGTGAAGGCGCTCGTCACCGACGGCCGCATCAGCCGCCTGCTGATGGAAGCCGCGGGGCTGAACGTCGCGAACGTCGTCTACGAGAAGCTGTTCGGCAATCGCGACGTGAACATCAATTGCGCGGCGATCGACTTCGTCGCGACCAACGGGATCCTCGACCCGAAGGTGTTCGCGCTCGATACCGACGACGCGCTGATCAACGTCGACGGCACGATCAGCCTGCGCGACGAAACGCTCGACCTGAAGATCCATCCGCACACGAAGGGCTTCCGGATCTTCTCGCTGCGCTCGCCGCTGTACGCGAAGGGCACGTTCAAGAACCCGGACGTCGGCGTCGACGCGGGTGCGCTCGCGCTGCGTGCCGGCGCGATGATCGGGCTCGGCCTGATCAACCCGTTCGCGGCGCTGATTCCGCTGATCGCGCCGAGCAACAACAAGGACGTGCCGTGCTCGCAGCTGTTCGGGCAGATGAAGGAGAAGGCAGCGCAGAAGGCGGCGGCGAAGGCCGGCAAGTGAGGCGGGCGGGCACCGGCGGGTGCCCGGCGCGGAGGGCGGATTGGCGGGGCCGGAACGGCATGGTCGGCAGTTTCTCCGACACCTGCTAAAATACACGGTTTTCCGTCGATTTATCCTTTAACGGGACCTGCCGTGCTTTCTACTGCCAACATCACGATGCAATTCGGGCCGAAGCCCTTGTTCGAGAATATCTCGGTCAAATTCGGCGAGGGCAACCGCTATGGTCTGATCGGCGCGAACGGCTGTGGCAAGTCGACCTTCATGAAGATCCTCGGCAGCGACCTCGAGCCGAGCGCCGGCAACGTCGCGCTGGAGCCGAACGTGCGTCTCGGCAAGCTGCGCCAGGACCAGTTCGCGTACGAAGACGTGCGCGTGCTCGACGTCGTGATGATGGGCCACACCGAGATGTGGGCCGCGATGACCGAGCGTGACGCGATCTACGCGAACCCGGAAGCCACCGACGACGACTACATGCACGCGGCCGAGCTCGAGGGCAAGTTCGCCGAATACGGCGGCTACGACGCCGAGGCGCGCGCGGGCGCGCTGCTGCTCGGCATCGGCATCGAGGAGAAGTTCCACAACGGCACGATGAGCGACGTCGCGCCGGGCTGGAAGCTGCGCGTGCTGCTCGCGCAGGCGCTGTTCTCGAAGCCCGACGTGCTGCTGCTCGACGAGCCGACCAACAACCTCGACATCAACTCGATCCGTTGGCTCGAGCATACGCTCAACGAGTACAACTCGACGATGATCATCATCTCGCACGATCGTCACTTCCTGAACTCGGTGTGCACGCACATGGCCGACATGGACTACGGCACGCTGAAGGTCTGGCCGGGCAACTACGACGATTACATGCTCGCATCGGCACAGGCGCGCGAGCGCCAGGCCGCGGCGAACGCGCGCGCGAAGGAGCGCGTGGCCGAACTGCAGGACTTCGTGCGCCGCTTCTCGGCGAACAAGTCGAAGGCCCGCCAGGCGACGAGCCGCGCGAAGCAGATCGACAAGATCAAGATCGAGGAATTCAAGCCGTCGTCGCGCCAGAACCCGTTCATCCGCTTCGAGTTCGAAAAGAAGCTGCACAACGTCGCGGTGGTCGCGGAAGAGATCACGAAGAAGTACGAGCGCACGATCTTCCAGAACTTCAACCTGTCGGTGCAGCCGGGCGAGCGGATCGCGATCATCGGCGAGAACGGCGCGGGCAAGACGACGCTGCTGCGTTCGCTGCTCGGCGCGCTCGAGCTCGAGCACGGTACGGTGAAGTGGTCCGAGAACGCGAATGTCGGCTACATGCCGCAGGACACGTACGAGGAGTTCCCGAACGACATCACGCTGATGGACTGGATCGACCAGTACCGCAAGGACGGCGACGACGAAACGATGGTGCGCGGCACGCTGGGCCGCCTGCTGTTCTCGTCGGACGACATCAAGAAGTCGGTGAAGGTGCTGTCGGGCGGCGAGAAGGGCCGCATGATCTGGGGCAAGCTGATGCTCGGCCGCCACAACGTGCTGCTGATGGACGAGCCGACCAACCACATGGACATGGAATCGATCGAGTCGCTGCAGATCGCGCTCGAGCAGTTCGAAGGCACGCTGATTTTCGTGTCGCACGACCGCGAGTTCGTGAGCGGGCTGGCGAACCGGATCATCGAAGTGCGTACGGACGGTACGCTGTTCGACTTCGGTGGTAACTATGAGGAATTCCTGACGAGCCAGGGGCAGGAGTAATTGTCCTGACGCTTCCGTTCATGTGCCGCGGCTAGACAGCAGGAAGCGCGGTGCGTGGAGGGAAACCGCCAAAATCGCATCAGGCCCGCATCGACAGCATTGTCGATGCGGGCTTTTTCATTTCCGCCGCCGGCAAAGCCATACTGCGTAGCGCATTCCAGTTTCCTCCGATCAATCGACTTCGGGTAAATTACCCTCCGAACACCAATCCCTGATCCCTATTCCCCATCCCGACCCGGAGCCGCCCCTCGATGCAGGACCATCCTCTGCCGCTCGACTTGTCCGGCCTTGCGCCAAGCCTGTACGCGCAGGGCACCGAGGAAAGCATTCTGGCGCGGCTGATGGAGCGGATCGCGCCTACGAATCGCTTCTGCGTCGATATCGGCGCGAGCGACGGCCTGCGCAACAGCAACACTGCGCGGCTGCTGCGCGAACAGGATTGGGCGGGCGTGTTGGTGGAAGGCAGCGCGTACCGGTTCGGCAAGCTTGCCGCTCACTACGCGGGCGCGGAGCGCGTGCGTCTGCATCACGGCCGCGTCCAGCCCGACACGGTGGAGCAACTTCTCGCCGATGCGCACACACCGGCCGACTTCGACCTGCTGTCGATCGATATCGACGGCAACGACTACTGGGTCTGGCGCGGCCTTCAAGCATTTCAGCCGCGCATCGTCGTGATCGAATACAACCCGTACTACACGCCGCCCGAACGCTGGGTCATGTGCTTCAATCCGGACCACGAATGGGACGGCTCGACCTATTACGGCGCGAGCCTCGAATCGCTCGTTCATCTCGGCAGGCAGAAGGGCTATGAGCTCGTCTGCTGCGACGACATGGGCAACAACGCATTCTTCGTGCGGCAGGACCTGTACCCACTGCTCGGCATCGCGAACAACGCTCCGTCGGTGCTGTTCCGGCCGGCGATGTACAAGCTGCGCTACGTCGGGCACAACACGTTCCTGAGCGGGCATCCGTATCGGCACGGGCCGGCAGAGCACATCTGAATGGACCAGCACGCCGTCACCTTCGACGCAATCCGCGACGCCTACGCGTTCGGCCAGAGCGGGCCGCCGCGACAGGTCGGCGAACGCGTATGGCACCTGCCGACCGACGACGGCGGCGTGGCGGTCAAGCTCTATGCGCCGGAGCATCATGCGCGCGCGGCCAAGGAAGCCGCCGTCCTCGCGCATTTCGAGACGCATGGCGATGCGCGCTTCCGTGTGCAGACGCTGAAACGCACGACGGCCGGCGAACCGATGTGGACGGGCACCGGCGCGCACGCAATGGTGACGCGTTGGGAAGCGGGGCAGTTCAGAACCTACGATACGTTTTCGCCTGCCGAATGGGATGCGCTCGGCGCGAGTCTGGCGGCGTTGCATTTGAGCCTCGAACGGCTTCATCTGCCGTCGCTCGACACGATCCGCGCGCGGCTGACCGCGATCGACGCCGACGCGGTGCGCCGCAGCCTGCTGGACGCGCTGGATCGCGCTCGCTCGAACGACGGCGCCGCGAACCTGCGGCGCTATGTCGAACTCGCGCTGCGCATGATCGACCGCTTCTATCCGGGCAGCGTCGAAGCGTTTCCCGCCGACGATCCGCAGCATCCGATCCACAACGACTACAACCAGTTCAACTACCTGTTCGCGGACGCGGGCACGCCGCCGCTCATCCTCGACTGGGAAGCGTCGATCGGCGCGCCGCGCGAATACGAGCTGGTGCGTTGCCTGAATCATCTGCCGCTGGAAGCGCCGCACCTGGCGGAAGCCTTCGTGCGCGCGTACCGGCGGGTCCGGCCGGTGGATCCCGCGCGCATCGCGTGGGCCGTCGATGCCGCGTGTGTGCAGCACGCGCTCAAGCTGTGGGTCGTGCAAGGCTGGCTCGACGATCCGGCGCGTTTCGCCGCGCACCTGAGCGGGGCGGTGACGATGGCGTCCGCGATGGTGGACGCGCGCGGCCGTCTCGTCGATTTCTTTTCCCAATGCGTGGAAGCAGGAAACTGAAGTGAATGCGAATCCGAACCGGGCCACGAACCCGCTGCCATCCGGCGAACGGCAACATGTCTTCCCGCCGCCGCTGGATCGCGATTACCGCGTCGAAGACGGGCGCGTCCGGACGCGCTCGCTGGAAGCGCATATCGTCGATCACTGCAACCTGACCTGCGCGGAATGCTGCTCGCTGTCGCCGCTCCTGCCCGAGTGGCATGCGAGCCCCGATTCGCTCGATGCCGATCTGCGCATGGCCGCGAAGGTCTTGAGCCCGCGCATGTTCAAGCTGGTCGGCGGCGAACCGCTGCTGCACCCGGCGCTCGTCGAGCTCGTCGAACGCGTGCGCGCCACGGGCATCGCGCCCGTGATCTCGGTCACGACGAACGGCCTGAAGCTCGGCGAGATGCCGGACGCGTTCTGGCAGTCGGTGGATGCGCTGACGATCTCGCGTTACCCGAAGCCGTCGCTTTCGCCCGACCTGATCGCGCACGTCGAGCACCAGGCGGCGCGTTTCGACGTCCGTCTGAACTGGAAGGTGCAGGACGTGTTCACGACGATGAATCGCGCACAGCCCGGCACGGACCGCGACGACGCGCAGCGCCTCTATCGCGATTGCTGGATCCGCGAGCGCTGCCATATGATTCGCGACGGCATGTTCTACACGTGCACGCGTCCCGCGCATTTCCATACGCTGTACAAGGGTGAGAAGGATTTTCAATCCGACGGCCTGCCGCTGCGCGACGACGCAGGCATGCTCGACGCGATGCTCGCCTATCTGCAACGCGAGGCGCCGCTCGAAGCGTGCCTGCATTGCCAGGGCGGCAGCGCGCCGGTGGCGCCGCATCGCATCCTCAAACGCATTGAAGTGGACACCTTGAAGGCTCGTTATCCATGATCGTCGGCACGCGCGACCTGTTCGGTTTCGATCGTCTGCACTACCATCCGCGCAGCGGCGTGTCGGCGTCCGGAATCCGGGCCGTCCTGCATGCGTCGGGGCAACCGGCCGGCGCGCCGGACACGTCCGCCATCGCCGGCTATCTGAGCGGCGAGCGTCCCATCGGCCGCACCGTGCTGCGCGACGTGCTGGCAGTGCCGCCCGGCCATGCGCTGATCCGTTCGCCGCAAGGGCTGGCGGTGCAGCCGGCGCCCGAGCGGCCGCAGCGCGGCGATCTGGAAACCGTGCTGCGCGCATCGCTGCAACGCGCGCTCGACAGCGGCAAGCGCGTCGCGCTGGCGCTGAGCGGCGGGCTCGATTCGGCGCTGCTGCTCGCGTTGCTGCGCGAACTCGGCGCGCAGCGGCACGTGACGTCCTACATCCTCGCGACCGACATGCCGGACTATTGCGAACGGGATGCCGCACTCGAACTGGCCGCGCAGATGCAGGCGACGGTGAAGATCGTGCGCGCGAACGAGGCCGATTTCGTGGCCGCGCTGCCGAGAACGACCCATGCGGTCGAGGAGCCGATGTTCAACCTGCATCCGGTCGCGAAGCTGCTGCTGGCCGAGGCAATGGCCGCGGACGGCATCGAGGTGGCCATCACCGGCGACGGTGCGGACCAGGTGCTGCGCCGCGACCGGTCGGCCAACTATCTGCCGCTGTGCCATGCGTTGTTCGATGCGGCGTCGGTCGACCTGTATCCGCCGTTTGTCGACGCCGCCGTCGTCGCGCATCTGACGAGCATCGAACCCGACCCGAACAAGCAGTGCCTGCGCGATCTCGGTGCGCGCCTGAACCTGCCGGACCGGCTCGTGCACGGCCCCAAGCGCGGGCGGCTCGCGCCGGCGATGGACCTCACGGCACTACTCGATCGCGACCGCACGCATGCACTGGCCGACACGCTCGGTCTTGCCGTGCCCACATTGCAGGCGGATACCGAACGCGTGCTGTGGGCGACGCTGACGCTGATCCTCGATCATCTCGACCACATCCACTTCGATGCCGCGCATCGCCCGACCTGAGCCGCTCATGAAACGCATCCTGTTCTGCGTGGTGCCCGAAAAAGGGCACGTCAATCCGTGCATCGGCCCGGCCCAGCATCTGCGTGCCGCCGGCTGCGACGTCGCGTTCTACGCGCCGGCCGACATCAGCGCGCAGCTCGACGGCGCGGGCGACTTCGCGTTCGTCGGGCCGCGCGAGACACCCGAACGCCACGACCTGTCGCGCGGCGCGAGCTTCGCGGCGAACATTCGCGATGCCGACTGGCTGCGGCACTGGATCCGCACGCTGCTGATCGATCTCGCGCCCGCGCAGGTGGACGGCATCCGCGCGGTGCTGCGCGAATGGCGGCCCGACGTGGTCGTGATCGATCCGCTGCTCTATGCGGCGGCGATTGCCGCCGAGCTGGAAGGGCTGCCGTGGGTCTCGATGTCGAATTCGCTGAATCCGGTGCTGCCGGACGATCTCGATTCGGAACTGCTGCGCACGGTGCGCTGGCTCGCGCCGGAACGCACGCGCCTGTTCGCGCGCTACGGTCTCGACGCGCGCTTTCGCGGTTGCGACATCCTGTCGCCGCATCTGACGCTCGCGTTCACGACCGATGCGCTGGTCGGTGCGCCGCCGCCGGGTATCGAACTGGTCGGCCCCGCGTTGCCGTCCGGCCCGCGCGGCGACGAGACGCCGTTCCCGTGGGAACGCCTCGACGCGGATCGCCCGCTCGTCTACATGTCGCTCGGCAGCCAGCTTTATTACCACCCGGACGTATTCGCGAAGGTGATCGACGCGACGCGCGCGACGTCGGCGCAACTGGTGCTGTCGGTGGGCGAACTGGTCGATTCGGATCTGCTGCCGGCCGGTGACGAGCGTGTCGTCGCGGTGCGTTATGTGCCGCAACTCGCGCTGCTGCGGCGCACGCACGCGTTCGTCAGCCACGGCGGCGCGAACTCGGTGATGGAGTCGCTCGCATGCGGCGTGCCGATGCTGCTGTCGCCGTTCTGCAACGACCAGTTTCATTCGGCGCACTTCGTCGAACGGGCCGGCGCCGGATGCGTGCTGGATCTGCAGCAGGCTGGCGTCGCGGACATTACCGATGCGCTCGAGCGCCTGTTGCGTCCCGGGCCGCTGCGCGAGCACGCGGCGCGGATCCGTGCGAGCTACGCGCGCGACGGCTCGGCGCAGGCCGCCCGCCTGATCAGCGAACTCGCTTCAGGAAGCCGCCTGGCGACAGCGTCATGAGCACGCGGTCCTCGATGTCCGCGTCGACTTCGAACCGGTCGTCGCGGGCGAGAAATTCGCGCACGGCCGTCGCCGGGTTGTTGCCTTTGCCGTACGGCTTGCCGTCGAACATCGATGCCGGCAGATATTCCATGATGGTGTCCATCACGATCGCGTAGCTGCCGGGCGTCACGAACGATGCATAACATTCGAGTTCGCGCAGCACGTGCGCGTGCGTATGCGTGAGATCGAGGATCGCCATCACGCGCGCGCCGTCGCCGATCTGGGCGCGCACCGACGCGAGCGTGTCGGCCGCGCACGATTCGCCTTCGATCAGCACCATGCGATCAGCGAGCCGGTGCGATTGCAGGCGCTGCCTGACCTCGTCGCGCAGGCGCGGCTCGATCGCGACGACGCGGCCGCGATCGCCGTTCAATTCCAGCATCGACGCGGAGAACACGACGCCGCCGCCCGCCGCGATGCCGGTCTGCACGATGCAGTCGGGGCGTTCGCGCCAGATCAGTTCCTGGAGCGCGAGCATGTCGCCGGGCAGATGGAAGAAGCGCTCGCCGAGCCAGCGCGTCTGGAACAGATGGTCGAATTCGGCAGCGCGCGTCAGCCATTCGATGTTGATGTCCCGCATGCGGGCCGAAGGACGCTCTGACATGGTCAATGCAACGAGTAGGAGTGACGTGAAAACGCTGGAACCCTGGCTTCGCCGGCACTGGAACCTCGGGCCGGCGCGCCTGCAGGCGCTGTCGTCGGGCCATACTAACAAAACGTACCTCGTCGAGTGCGATTCGGAGCGCGTGGTGCTGCGCGTGTCGTGGTCCGGCAAGCCGGTCGAACAGGTGCATCGCGAGGCGTCGATACTCGGCGATCTCGGCCGTTCGCGAACGGCGCCGATGCTGCCCGCGCTGCCGCGACTGCGGCCGACCGTGGATGCGCAGCCCGGTGTGCAGGTGTCCGATGGAAGCTGGCTGCATCTGTTCGAGCATATCGACGGCAGCCCCGGCTTGCCCGACGACGCGCAAGCGGGCGCGATCGATGCGATGCGCGCGCTCGCGCATCTGCATGCGGCGCTGGCGGCGATATCGGCGACCGAATCGGCACCGCTGGCGTGGCTGTCGGCGCGCCATGCACGCGTGTCGGCGCGCGCAATGCCGTCGTTGCCGGGCGAGTTGAGCGGCGATTACGGCACGATGATCCGGCGAATCGGCATGCATCTCGACGCCGCGGCACGCTGGTTGACGGGGCCGGTGCATTGGCTGCACGGCGACTATCACGCGGGCAACCTGCTGTACGTGGGGCGTGCGGTGAGCGGCGTACTCGATTTCGACGATGTCGGGCAGGGTGCGCAATGGCTCGAGGCGGCCTTTGCGCTGTTCGCGCTGTCGCGCGATGCGGGCAGGGACGATCACTTCGTTTTCGATGCGCAGCGATGGGACGCCGGCCTGCAAGCCTACGCGGCGACGCGGGCCGATGCTGCGCCGGACTGGATGCGCGCGAACCGCGCTGCGTTGATGTCGCTGTTCTGCGTGGACCAGACGCTGATCCATCTGGAAGCCGCGCAACGCGGCCTGTGGATGCCGGGGCCCGGCATCGGGTTTCTCGGCGGCTGGCGGCAGTTGCTGGACGGCGCGGCGCCCTGAAGCTGGCCGGCCGCCGCGTCAGTTTTGTCGATTCAGGAACAGGCGCACGGCTTCGACCGTGTTGGGGCGCGCTTCGCCATGCCGCGATCCGTCGTGCATGCAGAACAGCACGTCGCGATGCCGTGCCGCGCTGTCGGCGACATGCGCGCGCATTGCGTCGAACAGTGCTTCGGGCGACGGCGCCGGGCGCAGCCAATCGTCGAGGATTGCGCTCCAGCCTGTGTGTTCGCGTTGAAGGCGTGCAAGTACGCCGGCGCGATTGTCCTGCGGCATCAGCCCGTAAGGCAGGCGCAGCGGGATCGTATCCGGTGCGGGCATACCGGCCCGGCGATACGCGTCGCGAATCAGCGCGTCGGTCGCATCGATTTCGGCGATCAACTCGTCGTCCGCCAGCGCGCCCGGTCTCGCATGCGAATGGGTGTGGTTGCCGAGCCGATGGCCTTCACGCGCCATTCTCGCCGCGATGTCGAGCGCACCCGCGAGGTTCTTGCCGAGCAGGAAGAAAGTCGCTGCGCACGAGGCGTTGCGCAGGACGTCGAGCAAGGCTGGCGTCAACGGGCCGGGGCCGTCGTCGAAACTGAGGTGAATGGACATCGCGGGGAGGGCGCGCGCGTGAGTGGAACCGGAACGATAGCGCAATCCGGCGGCTGACCGGTCGTGCGTCGTCAGCGAGCGCAAGCGTGCGGGCGCAACACGGCCGGGCGATACCGCCCGTGCTCAAGCGTTGAATCGCTCAATCGTCGCAAGCAAGCGCCGGCTCGTCCGGAATCGCTCGCTCCGCCAGCGCGACATAATCGCCCGACGCCGTGCGCTCGACCCTTGCATCGACGCGGTACGCGCGCCGCAGGTTCGGCGGCGTCAGCACGTCGGCCGGTGCGCCGTCCGCGACGAGTCCGTCGGCGCTCAGCAGCACGAGCCGGTCGCAGAAGCGCGATGCGAGATTCAGGTCGTGCATCGCGACCAGCACGATCGCGCCGCGCCGGCGGGCCGCTTCGCCGACCGCCTCCAGCGCGAGCAATTGCCAGCGCAGGTCGAGCGCGCTGGTCGGTTCGTCGAGCAGCAGCAGCGGCGTGTCGCGCACGAGCACCTGCGCGAGCCCGACCATCTGCCGCTGGCCGCCCGACAACCGGTCGAGCGACGACATCGCCAGCGGGTGCAGCCGCAGCCGCGTGAACACCTGTTGCAAACGCCGGTCGCGCGTCGCGTCGGACAGGCCGCCGCAGGTGGCGCGCAACGCGCTGCGCACGGCTTCGTACACGAGCAGCGACGACGGTTGCGGCAAGGTCTGCGGCAGATAGCCGACCTGCCGTGTGTGTTCGCGGCGCGACCCGCACAGCAGGTCGAGGCTGCCGAATGCCGCGCGACCGGTCGCGGACGCGAGCCGCGCCAGCGCGCGCAGCAGCGTCGACTTGCCGACCCCGTTCGGCCCGAGCAGCCCGATCGTCGTGCCCGGCTCGACCGGCGCGAGCGACAGCCCGTCGAGCACGACCCGGGAGCCGTAGCGGACGCACAGCGCGTCGAGATGCAGCATCGACTCAGCCATCGAGCCTCCTGCGCCGGCTGACGAGCAACATGAACAACGGCACGCCGACCAGCGCGGTGATGATGCCGATCGGCAGTGTCACGCCGGGGATCAGCGTCTTGCTGAGCACGGACGCGCCGGCCAGCATGATCGCGCCGGCGAGCGTCGCGCCCGGCAGGTAGTAGCGATGCTCGTCGCCGACCAGCAGCCGCGCGACGTGCGGCCCGACGAGGCCGACGAAGCCGATCGTGCCGACGAACGACAGCGCCGTCGCGGACAGCAGGCTGATGCGCGCGAGCGCGACGAGCCGCAGCCGCTCGACCGCGATGCCCATGCTGCGCGCCTGCTCGTCGCCGGCGCGCAGCGCCGTCAACGACGCAACGTCGACGCTTGCCCACAGCGCGCAGGCGGCGAACACGCAGGTCAGCAGTGCGATCTTGCCCCACGTCGCGCGGGCCAGGCTGCCCATGCTCCAGAACACGATCTGCTGCAGCGCATTCGCGTCGGCGATGAACTGCAGCAGCCACAGCAGGGCCTCGAAGCTGAACATCAGGCCGATGCCGAACAGCACGACGGTTTCGGTCGACGCGCCGTGGCGCCACGCGAGCCAGACGATCAGCAGCGTCGCGACGCTCGCGCACACGAACGCGCCGAGCGACAGCGCGACGTTCTCGTTCCACAGCACGAGGTGCCAGCCGGAAATCACGACGAGCGACGCGCCGACGCTCGCGGCGGCCGACATGCCGAGCGTGAACGGGCTCGCGAGCGGGTTGTTCAGCACGGTCTGCATTTCGGCGCCGGCGAACCCGAGCGACGCACCGACGAGCACGGCCATCAGCGCATACGGCAGGCGCACGTCCCACAGGATCACGCGCTGTTCGAGCGGCAGCCCGTCGGGCCGGAACAGGCCGCCGACCAGGTCGGCGACCGGAAACGACGACGGGCCGGTCGAGACGTCGACGACGAGCAGTGCGACGAGCACGCATGCGAGTGCGGCCAGCGCACCGATACGCCGCGCGGCGACCGCGCGGTAGCGGAGTCGCAGCGACGGAGGCGAAACGGGTGTCGTCGTGCTCATGCGGCCGCTCCGGACGCGGGCTCGACAACCACGCGTGACGCAAGCACGAGGCTCGGCAGCACGACGCCGCCGTGATCCTCGCCGTCGATCAGCCGGAACGCGGCGTCGAGCCCTGGGCGGCCACCCACGCGCGCGACGAAGTCGCGGGCGGAACTGACCTGCTTGCGTGCCTGCTGGCGGCGCATCCGTTCGGCGTCGGGGTTTGGAGCGCCTTCCTCGAGGCTGCCTGCGGTCACGAGGACGCTCAGCGGTGGTGCGAGCGGGGCGATTTGCGCGGCGAACCGGTCGGCATAGGGCAGCAGCGCGCGCTCGCCCCACCAGATCGACGGGCTCGCGGCCACGTAGCGCCGAAACAGGTGCGCGCGCGTGAGCATCGCGTACAGCGTCAGCAGGCCGCCGTACGAGTGGCCGAACAGCGTCTGCCGCTCGGGATCGACCGGCAACTGGCGGGCGAGCCACGGCTGCACGTCGTGCTCGATGAAGTCGAGAAAGCGGTCCGCGACGACGCCGCGGCCGTTCGGCAACGGCGCAAGCGTGTAGTCGTCCGCGCGTGCGGCCATGTCGTAGGGCCCGTCGACCGGATAGCCGATGCCGATCACGACGGCCTCGGCGTCGCGCGCGCCGTCGGGCCGCGCGCGGAGATTGCGGACGAGCTGCGCCGCGAGCGGGAACAGCGCATTGCCGTCGAGCACGGTGAGCACCGGATGGGGCGCCGAGCCTGAACGCTCGGCCGGTAGCGAGACGAACAGACGCCGCGTGCGGCCGGCGATCGTCACGTCGAACTGGCGGCTGTTCGGCACGACGACCGGCAGTGCGGCGTCGAGGCCGGGCCACGCAGGCGCATCGGCGGCGCGCGCGGGCGCGAGCCGGCCGCCGAGCGGGCCGGCCAATCCGGCGACGAGCAGGGAGCGGCGCATGGAGGAGGCGGGCATCCGCATGTCAGGACCCTTCCTGCGCCCAGTATTCGCCTTGCAGCGGAACGGGCTGGAAGCGTCGCACCATCGTGTCGAACGTGGTGCGCGGATCGAGATCGGCGAACAACGCCGGATGCAGCCACTTGGCCATCGCCTGCACGGCGACGACGTTGAACGGCGAATTGTAGAAGTGATGCCAGATCGCATACGCGCGCCGCTCGCGGACCGCGCGCAGTGGCGCGATCTGCGGCCGCTTCAGCGACCGGTCGAGCGAACGGACGGCGGCGTCGTGCGGCACGCCGGCGCCGAGCGCGATGCGTTGCGGTGCGCTTTGCAGCGTCTGGAGCGAGCCGATCGCGGTGCCGATGTAGAAATCGGGCTGGCGGCTCAGCAGGTATTCGGGGTTCAGCGTGCCGTGCTCGCCGGGCACGCGGCCTTTCGCGACGTTGTTGCCGCCGGCGGCGTCGAGCAGGTGACCCATCATGCCGGTCATCGTGTCGCAGCAGTCGCCCGACAGGCCGACGCGGCTTTCGAGGAACACGCTCGGCGCGGCCGGGCGCGCGGTCGCGAGCCGCGTGCGGACGAGATCGAGCTGCTGCTGCCAGTACGCGTTGAATTCCGTCGCGCGCTGCGGCGAGCCGAGCACCTGGCCGAGCAGCGCGATGCTGCGCGGCGTGTTGGCGAGCGGGTCGTGCCGGAAGTCGACGAACACGATCGCGACGCCGGCCGCCTCGAGCCGCGCGAGCGTTTCGCGATCGCGCTCGCCGGGGCCGTGGCCGCCGCCGAGCCCGAAGATCGCGACCTGCGGACGCAGCGCGAGCGCGCGCTCGTCGCTGAAGCTGCCGGACTGCGAGCGTCCGATGCGCGGCACGTCCTTCAGGCGCGGGAAGCGCGCGAGCCATTGCGCGTAGCTCGCGGGATCGAGCTGCTCGAAATCACCCATCATGCCGACGAGGCGGCGCGTCGGATCGTCGCCGTCGACCACCGCCAGCGCCGGCAGCAGGCGACCCTCGCCGAGCAGCACGCGCTCGACGCGCGCAGGAATCCGGACTTGCCGCCCGGCCAGGTCGGTGACGGTCGTCGTGTCCGCCTGCGCGGCATGCATCACGAGCCAGCCGCACAGCCATACACCCAACATGGCCCACATTCCGCTTGTTTTTTTCACGCGACTCCCGATACGATATAAATGAGAACAATTCTCATTTGATTGTAGCCGAGCCGAGGCCGTGACAGGGGCATCGGCCATTTGATCGAACACCAAAATAGTTTGCGCGGGCGCAAGAGGCCTGTGCGCGGGGGTATGACGACATGACAGCGCTGACGCCAGCCGCTTCCCATTCCGATCGCTATCGACACGACGCGCACGTCGCGCGGATCCGCGAGGTGCGGCCCGGGTTGCGGATCCATTCGGACGACGCAACCGACGAATTCGACGCCGTGATGTCGGGGCAGTGTTCGCCGGGCCTGCATCTCGTGCTGCTGCTCGAGGGTGCGCTCGACGTGTCGTACGGCGATCGGCGCGTGGTGTTGACGACGGACGGGCGGCGCACCGGCCGCACGGACCGCGAAGCCGCGCGGCCTGCGGTGCGGATGCAGTCGTTCCTGCTCAACGCGGTCGAGCCGGACACGTTCCGCAGGCGGCTCAGCAAGGGCGGTTACGCGCGGCGGCTGAGCCTCGCGATGTCGGGCGAATGGCTCGGCCATCTGCAGGCGGCCAGCCGCGGCGTCCTGCCGGAACGGCTCGACGCGATGCTGTCCGCGCATCTCGCGATCCGCTTCTGGCAGCCGACGCCGCGTGCGACGGCGCTCGCCGAACAGATCGTGCGGCCGCCCGCCTATCAGCCGATGCTGCAGGCGATCTATCTGGAGAGTCGCGTGCTCGAACTGCTCGCCGAGGCCTTCACGCCGCTCGAGACCGGTGCGGCGCAGACGGCGGACGCGTCGCTCGGCTCGCGCGACTATCGGCGGATGGCCGAGTTGCGCGCGTTCCTCGCGAGCGACGCGGCGCAGGAACTGTCGCTCGACGACATCGCGCGGCACGCCGGGATGAGCGCGAACGCGATGCAGCGCCGGTTCCGCGCGGCCTATGGCACGACCGTGTTCGACTTCGTCCGCGAACATCATCTGCAGCGCGCGCGGCTCGCGCTCGAGCGCGATGCGGTGAGCGTCAAGCAGGCTGCGGCGCTGGCCGGCTACACGAGCGCCGCGAACTTCGCGACGGCCTACAAGCGCCGCTTCGGCGTCACGCCGACGCTGGCGCGACGCAGCGACCGGCGCTGACGACGGCCGGCGACGGCGCTCAAACGACTTCGATGCTTACGCAAAGATTTCGGTTGATTACATGTTTCATAATGAGAATGAGAATCAATCACATCATGAAACATCGAAAGCGCCACCATGTCGAATCAAGCTGCAAGCTTTGCATTCAAGCCGGTCGTCGTTGCCGGCCTGTATCTGATGGGCGCGTCGTGCGCGTGGGCGCAGACGCCTGACCCAACGGCGGAACCCGCCGCGGCGTCGTCTGTCGCCGCCCGATCCGCCGCCGCCGGACCGGACGACCGGGCCAAGCCGGCCGGATCCGCGCCGCCGGAGGCTGCCGCCGATCCGGCCGCGCTGAAGGAGATCGTCGTCACGGCGAGCCGCCGCGAGCAGGCGATCCGCGAGGCGCCCGCGAGCATTTCGGTGATCAGCCGGGAAGACATCGACGCGAAGCCGTACACGTCCGTCGCCGAGATCGTCGCCAACGTCGAGGGCGTGAGCGTCGTCGGTGCTTCGCCGAACGACCAGGACATCTCGATTCGCGGGATGCCGGGCGAGTACACGCTGATCCTCGTCGACGGCCGCCGCCAGAACACGCGCGAAACGATGAACCGCGGCACGGCCGGCGTGCAGTCGAACCTGATGCCGCCGCTGTCGGCGATCGAGCGGATCGAGGTCGTGCGCGGGCCGATGTCGTCGTTGTACGGCGCCGACGCGATGGGCGGCGTGATCAACGTGATCACGCGCAAGGTGCCGAAGCGCTGGGGCGGCACGATCACGGCCGGCAGCGTGTGGCAGCTCGAATCGAACCAGGGCGACACGCAGAGCGTCGACTTCTGGCTTGGCGGTCCGCTGAAATCCGACGTGCTCGGGCTGCAGGCGTCGGGGCGTCTCCTGCATCGCGGCGAAGACGACATCTACTACCCGAACAGCGGAACGAGCGGGGCGAACGGGCAGCGGATCGGCAGCTTCGATGTGAAACTGTCCGCGAAACCCGCGAGCAACCAGGACGTGAGCGTCAATATCGGGCGCGAGCAGCTTACCTATCTCAGCACGCCGGGCAAGAGCGCCGCGCCGCTTACGCCGCGCACGGCGGCCACCGCGCTCACGGAGACGCGTCATATCCGCGATTACTGGGGCATCACGCACGACGGCCGCTGGGGCTTCGGCGACACGACGGTATCGCTGTACGGCGAGCGCGGCGTGCAGGACCAGTGGACGCCGGCCGGGCGTTCGCCGGTGAGGCCCGCACTGACCGACACGATCCTCGAAGCCAAGGCCGCGATCCCGTGGTGGGGCGAGCGCAACATCCTGACCGTGGGCGGCCAGCACATCTGGTCGCGGCTGTCGGGCGTCAGCGTGCAGGACGCGGTGCCGAAAGGGCATGGGGCCAATGCGGATCGCGTCACACGCAACGCGTGGGCGCTGTTCGGCGAGAACGACTACTTCTTCAACGACCGCTTCACGCTGACGACCGGCGTGCGGCTCGATCACGACGACCGCTACGGCAGCCACGTGAGCCCGCGCATCTACGGCGTGTACCAGCTCAGCCGGGCGTGGACGGTGCGCGGCGGCGTATCGACCGGTTTCCGGCCGCCGTCGCTGCGCCAGAGCACGGCCGGCTACTGCATGACGTCGGGCGGCGCGGCGGGCGCGACGCCCGGTACGCTGTGCGGCAATCCGGATCTCAAGCCGGAGACGAGCCTGACCGAGGAGCTCGGCGTGCGCTACGACCTGGGCGACACGTACGCGGGCCTGACGCTGTTCAACAACCTGTTCAAGAACAAGGTGGCGAGCTACGACACGGGCAAGCCCGATCCGCGCTCGCCGGGCCGCAACATCTACGTGTACGACAACATCGACCGGGTCAAGCTGTACGGGCTCGAGATCGGCGCGGGCACGCGCCTGTCGCGCACGCTGAAGGTGTCGGGCGCATACACGCTGACCGAATCGCGCCGCGAAGGCAGCGGCGAGAAGGCGTTCAACGGCAGTTCGCTCGACGGCTATCCGCTCGACAAGACGCCGAAGCACAAATTCAACGTGCAGGTCGACTGGACGCCGACGGCCAAGCTCGATCTCTACGCGACGGCGAACTATATCGGCAGCGAATACTGGGCCGCGTTCCGCAACGGCGCGCAGGGCGTGCGCGAGCGGCCGTCGACGACGACCTTCGATCTCGGCGGGCGCTACCGGATCGACAAGCGTTTCTCCGTCAATTTCGCAGTGCTGAACCTGACCAACAAGATGGTGCCGATCGACGATCGCACGCGCACGACCGGGCTGAGCGGCAACTGGCTCGTCGACCAGGGGCGCCGCATCGCGGTCAGTCTGACCGCCGAAATGTGACGGCATGGCCGGCGCGCCGCGCCGGCTCGTTCAATCTGGAGGCAATGTCATGAATGCGATTTCCCGGCCTGACGAACTATTAGTACCCCATAACGTATGGGATGTGTATCGCGCGGATGCCCCGCTGTTTCTCGCAACGCCGGCGCATACGCTGCTGGCCTGCGATGTTGCGGCGGCGATCCCGCATGCGGACGCGCCGCTCGCGGCGCGCGTGAACGACGCGTTGCGCCGCGAGCGGGCCGACGGCTGCATGGGTGCGGCGGTAGTCGGCGCTGTGCCGTTCGACGTCGACGCACCGGCCGCGCTGCGGGTCGCGCGCACGATGCTGTGCGCGCGGCCGCTCGGCGCGCTGCGGGCAGCCCGCCCGGCCGGCACGCGCTACGCGACGCGCGAGGTGCCGTCGGCGGATGCCTATGCGGACGCGGTCGCGCAGGCGGTCGCCAGGATTCGCGCGGGCGAGCTCGACAAGGTCGTGCTGGCGCGCACGCTGGAGGCGACCGGCGACGCGCCGGTCGACGTTGCGGCGCTCGTTACGCGACTCGCGTCGTGCAATCCGCACGGCTATACGTTCTCCGTGGATCTCGGCGGGGGCCGCACGCTGCTGGGCGCGAGCCCGGAACTGCTCGTGAACCGCTTCGGCGGCATCGTGCGCGCGAATCCGCTGGCAGGCTCCGCGCCGCGCAGCCGCGATCCGGTCGAGGACCGGCGTCGCGCGCAGGCGCTGCTGGCGTCAGCGAAGGATCTCGACGAACACCGGGTCGTCGTCGAAGCCGTGCGCGACAGCCTCGCGCCGCTGTGCCGGCGGCTCGACGTGCCGGCGCGCCCGTCGCTCGTCCATACGGAAACGATGTGGCATCTGTCGACCGAGGTGTGCGGCGAAACCGACGCGGATGTGCTGACACTCGCACTCGCGCTGCATCCGACGCCCGCCGTCTGCGGCGCGCCGCGCACGGCGGCGCGCGACTGCATTCGCGATGCCGAGCCGTTCGATCGCGGCTTCTATGCGGGGATGCTCGGCTGGGTCGACGTGCACGGCGACGGCGAGTGGGTCGTCACGATTCGCTGCGCCGAAGCGTTCGACCGTACGCTGCGGCTCTATGCGGGCGCGGGTGTGGTCGCCGAATCGACGCCCGATGGCGAACGCGCGGAAACCGCCGCCAAGTTCCGGACCATGCTGGATGCGCTCGATATCGATCGAGATGCCGCATCGGGCGCCGCGCGGGAGGCTGCATGACGTCCGCGAACTGCACGCCGTGGCCGGACGCGTTCGCCAGCGCGTACCGGCAGAAGGGGTACTGGCTCGGCCAGTCGTTCGCTCAGTGGTTAGACGAACGCGTCGCGCGGCACGGCGAACGCATCGCGCTCGTACAGGGCGACCTGCGCTGGTCGTACCGGACGTTCGCGGCGGAAGCCGAACGCACGGCCCGCGCGCTGACCGCGTGCGGGATCGTGCCGGGCGACCGCGTCGTCGTGCAACTGCCGAACTGCGTCGCATTTTTCGCGGTGACGTTCGCACTGTTCCGGATCGGCGCGCTGCCGGTGTTCGCGCTGCCCGCGCATCGCCGGCGCGAGATCGGCTACTTCTGCCGGCACGCGGGCGCGCTCGCCTATGTCGCGGCGGAACAGCACGACGGGTTCGACTACCGGGCGCTCGCGAGCGAGATCCGTGCCGATGCGCCGACACTGCGTCACGTGCTGTTCACGGCGCCCGGCAATACGCGCGTCGCGCTGCCGGAGGCGACGCCCGACATCACGCTCCCGCCGGGGCCCGGCGCGCACGAGATCGCGTTCCTGCAATTGTCGGGCGGCAGCACGGGTACGCCGAAGCTGATCCCGCGCACGCATGACGACTACCTGTACAGCGTGCGCGAGAGCGCGCGCATCTGCGGGCTGACCGAGCGCAGCGTCTATCTCGCGGCGCTGCCGGCCGCGCACAACTATGCGCTGAGTTCGCCGGGCTCGCTCGGCGTCTTCGATGCCGGCGGCACCGTGGTGCTGAGCGACAACGCGAGCCCCGACGTCACGTTCCCGCTGATCGAGCGCGAGCGCGTGACGGTGGCGGCGCTGGTGCCGCCGCTCGTGCCAGTGTGGCTGGCCGCGGCCGGGCAGCGGCGCGGCGCGCTCGCGAGCCTCGAACTCGTGCAGGTCGGCGGCGCGCGCTTCGATCCGGCGCTCGCGGCGCGCGCGGCCGACGGCTTCGGCGCGCAATTGCAGCAGGTGTTCGGGATGGCCGAAGGGCTCGTCAACTACACGCGGCTCGACGACCCGCGCGACGTGGTGATCGCCACGCAGGGGCGCCCGATCTCGCCGGACGACGAGATCCGCATCGTCGACGACGACGACTGCCCGGTCGAACCCGGTGAGGTCGGCCATCTGCTGACGCGCGGCCCGTACACGATCCGCGGCTACTACGACGCAGCCGCGCACAACGCGCGCGCGTTCACGGCGGACGGCTTCTATCGCACCGGCGATCGCGTCCGCCTGACGGCGGGCGGCCAGCTCGTCGTCGAGGGGCGCGCGAAAGACCAGATCAACCGCGGCGGCGAGAAGATCCCGGCCGAGGAGATCGAACACCTGCTGCTCGCGCATCCGGGCGTCGTCGACGCGGCGCTGGTCGCGATGCCTGACCCGTATCTCGGCGAACGCAGTTGCGCATACGTGATTCGCGGCGCGCCCGCGCCGGCCGCAGCGGACCTCGTCCGATTCGTGCGCGGACAGGGCGTGGCCGCGTACAAGGTGCCCGACCGGATCGAATTCGTCGATGCATTCCCGAAAACGCCGGTCGGCAAGATCGACAAGCGCGCGCTTCGGCAGCACATCGCGGATCGGCTCGCCGCCGCCGCTTGACGGGCGCGGCGGCGCCCCGTCGATTCCTCCATTCCAATGCAATCCATCATGGCCATTCCGAAAATCGCTTCCTATCCGATGCCGGCCGAGCTGCCGGCGAACCGCGTGAACTGGCGGTTCGACCCGCACCGCGCGGCGCTGCTCGTGCACGACATGCAGGACTACTTCCTCGACTTCTACGACCGTGCGGCCGCGCCCGTGCCGACGCTCGTCTTGCATGTGCGCCGCCTGATCGATTTTGCGCATGCGGCCGGGATGCCGGTCTACTACACCGCGCAGCCGGCGACGCAGGCCGCGGCCGACCGGGCGCTCCTGACCGACATGTGGGGGCCGGGCCTCACCGCGCAGCCGTCGCGTGCGGCGATCTGCGACGCACTCGCGCCGGCGCCCGGCGACACGGTGCTCGACAAGTGGCGCTACAGCGCGTTCCGGCGCTCGCCGCTCGAGACGCGCCTGCGCGAGCTGGGACGCGACCAGCTCGCGATCTGCGGGATCTATGCGCACATCGGCTGTCTGATGACCGCCTGCGACGCGTTCATGCGCGACGTGCAGCCGTTCTTCGTCGCCGACGCGCTCGCGGATTTCTCCGAGCGCGAGCACCGCATGGCGATCGACTACGTGGCCGGCCGCTGCGGGATGGCGGTGACCACGAGCGCGCTCGTCGGCGTCGCGTCAGCGGACGACGCGGCACCGACGCTCGCCGCGATCGCGGCGCAGGTCGCCCGCAGCCTGCGGATGCCTGCCGCCGACCTGCGCGAGCACGACAACCTGGTCGATTGCGGGCTCGATTCGATCCGGATGATGACGCTCGTCGAGCAGTGGCGCGCGCAAGGCTACGACGTCACGTTCGTCCAGCTCGCAGAGCAGCCGACGCTTGGCGCATGGACGCGGGTGCTGCAGCGCGCGGCGCAGGTGAGCGCATGACGGCGCGTCCGGCGATGTCCGATGCCCGTCCGGCGCCGTTCGTCAGCACGGCGGAGGTGTCGGTGCCGCAGGCCGACCGCGTGCTGTTCAAGCTGTGCAAGCACTACGCGATCAAGGTGCCCGTCGTGTTCGACGAACATCGCGCGACCGTCGATTTCCCGTACGGCGTTTGCCGGATGCTGCGCACCGACGACGTGCTGCAGCTTCGCTGCGAAGCCGATTCCTCGGAGCAGCTCGAGCAGATCCAGTACGTGATGGACGAGCACCTGGGGCTGATGGCGCGCAACCGGGCGCTGGTGGTCGCATGGGAGCGGGGCGCGTGATGCGGCCCGTCTCCGGCTCAACGAACCTCGGAGCAAGCCCGCTCATGAAAAACGAATCCTTGCCGATCCGCGCGACGTCCGCGCAATACGGAATCTGGGTCGCGCAACAGGTCGACCCCGACGATCCAGGCTATCTGACGGCCGAGACCGTCGAGCTCGACGGCGCGCTCGACGTCGCCGCGCTGACCGACAGCGTCGAGGCCGTGCTCGATCACGCCGACGCGCTGCACATGCGGTTCGCGTGGCAAGACGATGCGCTGTGGCAGGGGCGCCGGCCGCCGCGCACGCGGCTGCCGCTCGTCGACCTGTCGACGCAAGCCGATCCCGTGCAGGCGGCGCACGCATGGATGAAGGCGTCGCTCGCGATCTGCTGCGACGTGACGGCCGATCCGCTATACCGCACCGCGCTGCTGCGGCTGTCGCCGACCCGGCACTGGTGGTATCTGCAGGTGCATCACATCGCGCTCGACGGCTTCGGCTACGGGCTGCTGCAGCAGGCCGTGGCCGCCCGCTACAACGCGCGCGTCGGCGGCGGGCCGCTGCCGGCGCTGCCCGACTGGCGGATCGATCGCGTGGTGGAGGCCGAGGCGCGTTATCGCGGCGCCGGCGGCTTCGATGCCGATCGCGCGTTCTGGCGCGAACATCTGCGCGACGTGCCCGCGCCGCTCGTGCTCGCGCCGAAGCAGGATATTGCCCCGTGCGCGCTGCGCGCGACGCACGTGCTCGACGCGGAGCGCGTGCACGCGCTCCGCGCGGCCGCCGAGCGCGTCGACGTCGACTGGAATGCGTGGCTGCTGTGCGCGGTCGGCATCTGGCTCGCGAAGCAGGGCGGCCGGTGCGACCTGACGCTCGGGCTGCCGGTGATGAACCGGCTCGGCACGCCGGCACTCGGCGTGCCGTGCATGGCGATGAACATCGTGCCGCTGCGCATGCATGTCGGCGCAGGGCGCTCGCCGCGTGCGCTCGCGCGCGAATGCGCGGAGCGCCTGTGCGCGATCCGGCCGCACCTGTATTACCGGTATGGCTGGATTCGCGGCGATCTCGGGTTGCTGGAACGCAACGCGTTCCTGTTCAACCAGGCCGTCAACGTGATGCCGTTCGAACGGCAGGTCGCGTTCCACGGGCTCGCGAGCGATACGCGCGCGGTAAGCGGCGGCCCGGTGAAGGATCTGAACGTGACGCTCGCCGTGCGCGGCGGCGCGTGGCATCTGGCGCTGGAAGCAAACCCGAACGCATACGACGAGGCCGTGCTCGCCGCGCAGGCGCACGATCTTTCCGCGTGGCTCGACGCGTTCGCCGGACAGGCGCCGGACGAACCCGTCGGTGCGTTGCTCGACGGGATGCCCGCGCCGTCGATCGTGCGCGGTGCGCCGCTCGCCGGACCGTGCGACGACGTGCTCGCGCGGATCGAACGCATCGCGCTCGACATGCCGGCGCAACCGGCGATCGAGGCCGGCGACCGGCGCATCGACTATCGCGCGCTGCTCGCCGATGCCGATGCGCTTGCGGCGGAACTCGGACGACGGGGTGTGGCGCGCGACGCACGCGTCGCGATCGCGGCACCGCGCGCGCCCGACGTGATCGCGGCGATGCTGGCCGTGCTGAAGGTCGGCGCGACGATCATGCCGATCGATCCGGACGGGCCGCCGCAGCGCGTCGCGGCGATGCTGGCGGATGCAGCGCCTGCGCTGGTGATCACGCGCGATGCGTATCGCGAATGCGCAGGCGGCCGGCCGGTGCTCGATCTGGACGCGGCGCGTGTGCCGTCGCCGCATGACGTGGCGTGCGTGGCGCCCGACGCGGCACAGCCCGCGTACCTGCTGTACACGTCGGGATCGACCGGCCGGCCTAACGGCGTGCTGGTCGGGCGCGGCGCGCTCGCGCATTTCGTCGCGAGCACGCGCGACCTGTATCGCATCGGTCCGGGCGACCGGGTGCTGCAGTTCGCGCCGCTGCATTTCGATGCGAGCTTCGAGGAGATCTTCGCGACGCTTTGCAATGGCGCGACGCTCGTGCTGCGCGACGACGCGATGCTCGACTCGGTCGACGCGTTCACGGCCGAGGTCGAGCGCCGCCGCATCACGGTGCTCGACCTGCCGACCGCGTACTGGCACGTGCTCGCCCACGCACTGGACGTACGCCATGCGCAACGCCTCGCCGGCGTGCGCCTGACGATCATCGGCGGCGAGGCCGCGTTGCCGGAGCGGATCCGGCGCTGGCATGCGCACCTGCCGAACCAGGTGCTGCTGAACACCTACGGGCCGACCGAAACCACGATCATCGCGACGGCCGCGTGCGTGAGCGGCCCCGGCGCGGTCTGGCGCGACGGCGAGCCGGTGCCGATCGGCACGCCGCGCGCGGGCGTCGACGCGCAGGTCGTCGACGAGCGGCTGTATCCGGTGGCCGAGGGCCGCACGGGCGAACTGGTGCTGTGCGGCGACGCGCTGGCGCTCGGCTATCCGGGCAATGCGGCGCTGACGTCCGCGCGTTTCGTCACGCTGCCGGGGAGCGGCGCGCGTGCCTACCGGACCGGCGATCTCGCCACCGTGCGCGATGGCCGGCTGGTGTTCGACGGCCGGATCGACCACGAGGTGAAGATCAGCGGCGTGCGCATCGATCCGCGCGAGATCGAGGACTGGCTGCTGCGCACGCCGGACGTGCGCGAGGCAGCGGTCGTCGCGCTGCGCGGCGACGCCGACGTGACGACGCTCGCGGCGTTCGTCGCCGGGGTCGACGACACGGCCGCGCTGCGCGCGCAGCTCGCCGACGCGCTGCCGGCCGCGGCGATTCCCGACGCGTGGCACGTGCTCGAACGGCTGCCGCGCAACGTCAACGGCAAGACCGATCGCAACGCGTTGCATCAGCTCGCGATGGCGGGTCGCATCGGCGTGGACGACGATCCGCGCGCCGACGCGCTCGAACGGCAGGTGATGCACGCGTGGCGCAGCGTGCTCGGCGGCGTCGCGCTGACGCCGGATTCGAATTTCTTCGACATTGGCGGCAAGTCGTTGCAGGCGATCCAGGCGAGCGCGCGGCTGGCGACCGCGCTCGGCCGCGACGTGCCGGTGTCGATGCTGTTCCGCCACGCGACGGTCGCGGCGCTGACGGCTGCGCTGCGCACGCCGCTGCCATACCGGCCGCGGGCGGCGCGCGACGCGTTCGCGCCGCATCTCGCGATTCAGGCGGCGGGCGGACCCGCGCAGCGGCTGATCTGCATCCATCCGGCCGATGGCCTCGCGTGGAGCTACCTGCGGCTCGCCGCGTACCTGCCCGACACGACGATCGACGGGCTGCAGCTGTCGGTCGATGACACGAACGGCGCGGCCGATTTCGACGCGCTCGTCGACACCTATGTGCAGCGCGTGCGTGCGCTGCAGCCGAACGGTCCATACCACCTGCTCGGCTGGTCGCTGGGCGGCGCGCTCGCGTACGCGGTCGCGGCGGCCCTCGAACGCGCAGGCGCACCGGTCGGCGTGCTCGCGCTGATGGACAGCTATCCGTCGTCCGCATGGACGGCACAGCCGCAGCCGGAGACGGGCGACGCGCTGCGGATCCTGCTGACGGTGAACGGCGATTTCGACACGGCGGCGTTGTCCGACGCGCTGCTGCGGCAGCGCCTGCTGCGCGCGAACAGCCCGTTCGCAGCGCTCGGCGGCGCAGGGCTCGACGTGCTGGTCGACGCGACGCTGCGGCAGATGCGTCAGTTCCGTGCGGCGCCGACCCCGCATTACGGCGGCGAACTGCTGCTGTTCAACGCGACCCGCAAGCGGCCCGGTACACCGGCGCCCGACAGCTGGGCCGTGCACCGGCCGGCGGCGTTGCCGACCTGCGTGGCGCTCGACTGCTCGCACGACGGGATGTCCGATCCCGAACCGATGGCGGCGATCGGCGCCGCACTGACCGAACGGCTCGCCGCATGGGCCGACATGGAAACCGATACGAGGAACTTGAAGCGATGAGCAGGGAACCCGAAATGACATTTCCGGCGGGCGTGGCCGTCGTGACCGGCGCGGCGCGCGGGATCGGCGCCGCCGTGGTTCGCGCGCTCGCCGCGCGCGGAGCCGACGTCGCCGCGTTCGACGCCGACGGCGACGCGCTGGCGCGCGCGACCGGGGATCGGCCGCCGGCGCCGGGCCGCGTCCATCCGTTCACGGTCGACGTGGCCGACGCGCACGCCGTGCGCGCGGCAATCGAGCACGTGGAGGCGGCGGTCGGCCCGATCGGCATGCTCGCGAACGTCGCCGGCGTGCTGCGGCTCGCGACCGCGACGTCGCTGAGCGACGACGACTGGGCGCATTGCTTCGCGGTGAACGCGCACGGCGTGTTCCACCTGTCGCGCGCGGTCGCACAGCGCATGATCGTGCGACGCGCGGGCAGCATCGTGACCGTCGGGTCGAACGCGGCGCTCGTGCCGCGCACGCAGATGGCCGCCTACGCCGCGTCCAAGGCCGCCGCGCATCAGTTCACGCGCTGCCTCGGCCTGGAACTGGCCGGCCACGGCATTCGCTGCAACATCGTCGCGCCGGGTTCGACCGACACGCCGATGCAGCGCCAACTGTGGCGCGGCCCGGAAGGCCCGGCGGGCGTCATCGCGGGTTCGCTCGAAACCTATCGCACGGGCATCCCGCTCGGCCGCATCGCCACGCCGGACGACGTCGCCGGCACCGTGCTGTTCCTGCTGTCCGATGCCGCGCGCCACGTGACGCTGCACACGCTGTGCGTCGACGGCGGCGCGACGCTCGGTGTGTGACGGCACGGCCTTCGTCCGTTTCCGGCGCATCGTCATGAAACACATTCCGGCCTGTGTCGAACGAGGCGCGGCAGGCGCGTTCGCGTTGCTGCGTTACGAGGAACGGCTGCGCGTCGGCGCGCGGCTGCCCGTGCCCGATGCGCTGCGTCACGCGATGCCGGCGTCCATTCGTGCTGACGCACGACGCTTGCCTTCTTTCATCGGAACACCTTATGTCGACGACTTCCGCTGACTCCGTGCCCACGCCGGCCGATGCCGGCGTATCTTTCCTGCCGCTGCTGTTCGTGAATTTCGCGATGGTGGCCGGCACCTACGCATTCGTCACGATCGCCGGGCCGATGGCGCGGCGCATGCATCTCGAGCCGCTACATGTCGGCGCGATCATCGGCATCGTCGGGCTCGTGTGGATGATCGCCGCGCCGCGCTGGGGGCGCGCGGCGGACACCCGCGGGCGGCTGCCGGCGATGCGCGCGGCGATCGGCGGCTTCGTCGCGAGTTCGCTGCTGCTGGCCGGCTACGTCGGCTGGGCGCTGCGCGACGGCGGCAGCGCCGTGCCGCCGGTATGGGCGGGCTTTGTCGCGCTGCTCGTTACGCGCGCGGCGATGGGCGGCTGCTATGCGGGGCTGCCAGTCGCGGCCATGGCGTGGATCGCGGACCGGACCCTGGCCACGGGGCGCGCGGCCGCGGTCGCACGATTCGGCGCGGCGGGCGCGATCGGAATGGTGCTCGCGCCGCCGCTCGCGGGCTGGCTGGCCGGGATCGACATGACGCTCGCGCTCGCCGTTTTCGCGCTGCTGCCGCTCGCCGGACTGGCGGGGCTGCGACGGCTGCGCGACGACGGCGCGCATGCGGCGCGGCAGGCGCCGCCCCGGCTGAAGCCGACCGATCCGCGCCTGCGCCTGCCGTGGTGCAGCGCGTTCGCGCTGTACAGCGCGGTGATGATCGCGAACAGCGTGCTCGGCTTTTACGCGATCGACCGGCTGCACGTGCGGACGGGCGACGCGTCGATGGTGGTCGGCTACGCGCTCGGCAGCGCCGGCATCGGGCTGATCGCGACGCAGTCGCTGGTCGGCCGCCTGCGTGCGGTCGCGCCGCTCCAGTGCCTGCGCTGGGGCGCGCTGGCGGGGGGCGCGGGGTTCGTGTCGGCGCTGGCCGCGGAGGCCGCGTACCCGCTGCTGCTGTGCGCGAGCTACTTCGTGGCGGCGTGCGGGTTGGGCGCCGCGTTTCCCGCAGTCGCGGCGCTCGCGAGCACGCGCGTCGAAGCGCACGAGCAGGCTGCGTGCGCGGGCGCGATGTCGATGGCGCAAGGGCTCAGCATGGTCGTCGCGCCGCTGGCCGGTACGATGCTGTACGAACTGCATCCGGCGGCGCCGTTCGTGTCGATCGGCGTGGTGCTCGCGGTCGTGTTCGTCGCGGCATGCGGCGACGGGGCACGCGCGCCGGCGGCGTGACGGTTTTCGTGAGTGCTGCGCGGATCGGTTGCCGGTTATTTGACTGTTATTCGACTGGCGCAACGACCAGCGGACAAGTGCCGACCTGCCGCAGCCGCGTGCCGGTCCATTCGTAGAAGAACCGGGCAGCCTTCGCATTGCCGTCGCCGCAATCGTCGTTGAAGCAGCCCGCGACGATCAGCAGCCTGCTGCCGGCGCGGAAAGCGACGCGTTCGTCGTCGTTGCCCATCACGCCCGCGATGGCCTGCACGCCGGGCATCGTGTACGTCTTGCCCGTGTACTTGTCGACGATCGCGAAATTTCGGCAATCCGTTCCGCAACCCCAGGTCGCGACGCGATAGTAGCCGGCAAAATTGGCCGGTTGCGTGAATGCGTCGCGAATGACGGTGCGGTACAGGCGCGCTTCCCTGGCGGTCAGCCTGGGCGACGCCGCCGGCTTGCGCGGTGCGCTTGCGGCGGGTGCCGGATAGCGGTCGAACGACGGCGACGGGCATGCCGCGGCAGCCGTTGCCGCGGGCGCGGGCGCCGCATGGGCAGTTCCGGAACCGGCAATCAGCGCGGCCGATACGCCGGCGATCAGCAGAAATCGATAGGCGAGCGCCACGCGAGCATCCTTCGGGTTCGAGGTGGGATTGGGCCGGATGGTCCGAACGACAGGCGACGACGATTCCATGACGCTTCGCGTGTGTCCGCGCAGGGGGCGGTGCTGGCGTACCTACGCTGTCAGTCAGGCCGCTACTTCCGCATCGACGAAAAGACCGTCGCGCAGAGCGGTGCCGCGGCCCGCACGCGTGCGGCTCGAAACGCAGCTCAATCGGCCAGCCGCTTGTCCGCGAGCGCCTTGCAGCAATCGTCGTACACCCATTGCACGAGTTTTGCCCGATAGTCGAGATCGTCGGTATCGACGATTTCCTCGACCGCGTCGCGTGCCCACGGCGCGTCCACGAACCCGGCGTGCCGCTTCGCGATGTCCTGCGCGAGCGCCGCGAGCTTGGCGATCGCGAGCCAGTCGGCCTGACGGTGATGGCGATCGAGCCAGCGGTGCGCGGCCTGGACCTGGAACGTGGCGTCCGGCCACGATTCGTTGAGGTAAAACGCGCCGAGATTGCCGCAGGTGAGCCAGCAAAGCAGCTCCAGGCGGTCTTGCGAGCCGAGGGTATGGGATGCGTCGGACATGGCAGCGCTCACGAAATGCGTCGATTCCGGGCGGCGCCGGTCGCAATGGGCCGGTGCCGATAATAAAAACATAGCACGATGCGGGCCCGGCCGCGCACCCGGGCGGATGCGGACACGACGGCGGTATCGCGGACGTCGGGCCGGCGTTCACGCCGACGGCGCAGCGAGGGTGCGGCAGAGGCCGGAGTCCTTTCGAACGGCTGTCAATCGTCACGCCAGTCGACCGCAACGCTCGCTAGAATGTCGGCTTTCCCGCGAAGCATGGGGCTGGAGTACCTGCTCCAGCCGCCATAAGCGCTAAAGCGCCAACTCTGCCCGACAGGAGACGGAACACGATGAAAATCTACGACCAGTTCTATATCGACGGCGCATGGCGCAAACCGGCCGGAACGGGCACGATCGACGTGATCGACTCGGGCACCGAGGCCGTGATCGGCCGGATTCCGGAGGGCATCGCCTCCGACGCGCAGGACGCGATCCGCGCGGCGCGCGCGGCCTTCGACGCGTGGGCGGCCACGCCGGCCGCGACGCGCGCGGGCTATCTGCGCAAGATCGTCGAGCGTCTGCAGGCGCGCAGCGAGGAACTCGCGCAGTCGATCACCGGCGAAGTCGGGATGCCGATCAAGCTGTCGCGCGCGATCCAGGTCGGCGGCCCGATCTACAACTGGAAGGCGTATGCGAAGCTCGCCGAGTCGTTCGAATTCGAGGCACAGGTCGGCAACTCGCTCGTGGTGCGCGAGCCGGTCGGCGTGGTCGCGGCGATCACGCCGTGGAACTACCCGCTCAACCAGGTCACGCTGAAGGTCGCGCCGGCGCTCGCGGCCGGTTGCACGGTGGTCCTGAAGCCGTCCGAAGTCGCGCCGCTCAACGCATTCATGCTCGCCGAAGCGATTCACGAAGCCGGCCTGCCGGCCGGCGTGTTCAACCTCGTGTGCGGCTACGGCCCGGTCGTCGGCGAAGTGCTGGCCACCGACCCGGACGTCGACATGGTGTCGTTCACGGGCTCGACGCGCGCCGGCAAGCGCGTGGCCGAGCTGGCGGCCGCAGGCGTCAAGCGCGTCGCGCTCGAACTGGGCGGCAAGTCGGCGTCGGTGATCCTCGACGATGCCGATTTCGCGACGGCGGTGAAGGGCACGGTCAACGCGTGCTACCTGAACGCGGGGCAGACCTGCTCGGCGCACACGCGGATGCTGGTGCCGGAAGCGCGCTACGAAGAGGCGCGCGAGATTGCGAAGGCCGTGGCCGAAACATACGTGGCGGGCGATCCGCGGCAGGACGCGACGCGCCTCGGTGCGCTCGCGTCGGCCGTGCAGCAGCAGCGGGTGCAGGCGTACATCCAGCGCGGGATCGATGAAGGCGCGGAACTCGTGACGGGCGGCACGGGCCTGCCGGAAGGGCTCGCGAAAGGTTTCTTCGTGAAGCCGACCGTGTTCGGCCGGGTCGATCCGAAATCGACGATCGCGCAGGAAGAGATCTTCGGGCCGGTGCTGTCGATCATCACGTATCGCGACGAAGACGAAGCCGTGCGGATCGCGAACGATTCGCCGTACGGGCTCGGCGGCGCGGTATGGGCCGGCAGCGACGAACGTGCGATGGGCATCGCGCGGCGCATCCGCACGGGGCAGGTCGACATCAACGGCGGCACGTGGAACGGCGCCGCGCCGTTCGGCGGCTACAAGCAGTCGGGGCACGGCCGCGAGAACGGCGTGTACGGGCTCGAAGAGTATCTCGAGTACAAGTCGATGCAGTTGAAGCCAGCGAAGCCGGCCTGAGCGTTTCGCACTGCATGAACCGGAAACGGCACGCTCGCGTGCCGTTTTTTATTGACGGCCGTCAAGGTGCGCTGCAGTGAATCGCCGATCATCGCGGTTCCGATGTTCCGACGAGGTATCCGATGACCGTACGCACTTCCTTTCCGCCGCTGACGATACGCGGCCGTACCTTGCTGCCTGTCGTGCAGGGTGGCATGGGCGTCGGCATCTCCGCGCACCGGCTGGCGGGCAGCGTCGCGCGCGAAGGCGCGGTCGGCACGATCGCGAGCATCGACCTGCGCCACCATCATGCGGACCTGCTCGCGCGTTGCCGTGCGCAGCCCGATCGCGCGACGCTAGAGGCCGCGAACCTCGACGCACTGGCGCGCGAGATCCGTCTCGCGAAGACCTACGGCGAAGGGCGCGGGATGATTGCGGTCAACGTGATGAAGGCGGTGAGCGCGCATGCGGACTACGTGCGAGTCGCGTGCGACGAGGGCGCCGATGCGGTCGTGATGGGCGCGGGCCTGCCGCTCGACCTGCCCGATCTCACGCAAGGACACGACATCGCGCTGATCCCGATCCTGTCGGACAGCCGCGGGATCGCGCTCGTGCTGAAGAAGTGGATGAAGAAGGGGCGCCTGCCCGATGCGATCGTGATCGAGCATCCGGCGCACGCGGGCGGCCACCTCGGCGTCACGCAGATCGACGACATGCACGACGCGCGCTTCGATTTCGCGCGCGTGCTCGACGAGACCGCGCAGGTGATGGCGTCGCTCGGCCTCGCGCGCGACACGATCCCGCTGATCGTTGCGGGCGGGATCAACAGTCACGACATGGTGCGTGAGGCGCTGGCGGCCGGTGCGAACGGCGTGCAGGTCGGGACGCCGTTCGCGGTGACGGAAGAGGGTGACGCGCATCCGGACTTCAAGCGCGTGCTCGCCGATGCGACGCCCGACGACATCGTCGAATTCGTCAGCGTGACGGGGCTGCCCGCGCGCGCGGTGAAGACGCCATGGCTCGATCGTTACCTGCGCAACGAGACGCGTATTCGCAACAAGCTAGGCGCATTCAAGCAGCGCTGTCCAACCGCGCTCGAATGCCTGAGCGTATGCGGCTTGCGCGACGGCATCGAGAAGTTCGGCCATTTCTGCATCGACACGCGGCTGGCGGCCGCGCTGCGCGGCGACGTCGCGAACGGCTTGTTCTTCCGCGGCCGCGAAGCGCTGCCGTTCGGCCGCGCGATCCGCAGCGTGCGCGATTTGCTCGACCTGCTGCTGACGGGCCGTGCGACCGAGCCTGCGGCAAACCGCCCCACGTTTACGCTGGCTTGACGAATATCAAGATAAGGAAAAGACCCTACGGGGAGAATGGAAACCATTCTTTGGGGGTCCGTACCATGCATAAAACGATTCGAACTTTTGTCACCGCTGCCGCCGTCGCGGCAAGCTTCGTCGCGATGCCGTCGGTGTCGCACGCGGCGTCGCCGGGCGACGGCATCAACCAGGGTGACGTCCTGGTCCGGCTGCGCGCGATCAGCATCCAGCCGAACGAGCGCGCGAGCGACACGCTCGGCGCGCTCAACGTCGGCGTGAACAACGCGATCGTGCCCGAGCTCGACTTCACGTACATGATCCGCGACTACCTCGGTGTCGAGCTGATCCTCGGCACGTCGCGGCACCAGGTGACGTCGAGCCTCGGCAACCTCGGCGGCGTGGGCGTGCTGCCGCCGACGCTGCTGCTGCAGTATCACTTCAACCATGCCGGCAAGGTGCGTCCGTACGTCGGCGCCGGGTTGAACTACACGTACTTCTACAACAACGGGCTCAACGTCGGCGGGGAAGGCGTGTCGATCAACAAGAGCAGCTTCGGGCCGGCGCTGCAGTTCGGCGTCGACGTGCAGTTGACGAAGAAGGTGTTCATGAACGTCGACGTGAAGAAGATCTGGATGAGCACCGATGCGACGCTCGGCGACAAGGGTATCGGCACGCTGCACATCGATCCGTTGATCGTCGGCGTGGGCGTCGGGATGAAGTTCTAGACGCGGCGGGAAAAGAACAGAGTTAGAACAGAGTTGGGGTTCGCGGCATGGCGGTCGTCATGCCGCTTTTTTTATGCGCGATGGATTTACAGCTTGTCGTACTGGAAGCGCATCGCAGTGCCTTCGCGCGTGATGCGCTCCCACACCGCGCGCTTTTCGTCGTCGCTCAGGAACACCCAGTTCGACACTTCGGCGGCCGTGCGGCCGCAGCCCTTGCAGACTTCGTCGAAGAGGGTCGAGCACACGCCGATGCAGGGGCTGTCGGGCAGGTCGTGGAGATTGGAGGCCATCGGAGGGTTCGCGCAGTTGAATCGTCAGCCGCCATTTTAATGCATCGTGGCCGATCGGCCCGGCGGGTGCGGCCGGCATGCGGTACCGGCGCATCGTCGTAACGTGCGGCTGGCCGGTCCGGCGCAGCCGCACGGCAACGCCTGGCCCACGGGGCGGCCAGCCACGCGTCGGTGCGCGAAGCGCGCCGCGATTTCACCGGTGAAACGCCGGCGTGCCCGGCCGTCGGGCGCGCGACCCGAGCAGCCGGCGAACACGGTTGCGCTGCTGCCCGTTTTTCCCGGTGGACAGCCGCGGATTACCCGATAGAATTCCCCTCGGAATGCCCGACCGCACGGGCGGCCTGACTGGTCGGCGGCGGTAATCTGTTCCGTTTGCGCGACACCGGCATGATTTTTTTGTGACGGAGCGCGAATGGTGGTAGTTTTCGGGGTTTTCGAGGGGCGGAGCACCAGAATGCGCCGCCGTGACGAGGCAGACGGCAGCCGGACAAACGGTTCGGCCGGAGGGAGAACGGGATGAAAGCAAAAGTAGTGGGCCGGTTCGCAGCGCTCGCGCTGTGCGTGGGTGCATCGGCGGCAGCGGCGAAGGATACGCAGCTCAATGTCTATAACTGGTCGGACTACATTGCGAAGGACACGATCCCGAACTTCGAGAAGCAGGCGGGCGTCAAGGTCCGCTACGACAACTACGACAGCGACGACACGCTGCAGGCGAAGCTGCTGACGGGCAGCTCGGGCTACGACATCGTCGTGCCGACCAGCAACTACGCGGGCAAGCAGATCGCCGCCGGCATCTTCGCGCCGCTCGACAAGTCGAAGCTGCCGAACCTCAAGTACCTCGATCCGCAACTGATGGCGCTCGTCGCGGGCGCGGATCCGGGCAACAAGTACTCGGTGCCCTGGGCGTACGGCACGACCGGTCTCGCGTACAACCTGACCAAGGCGCAGCAGGCGCTCGGCAAGGTGCCGCTCGACAACTGGGACATCCTGTTCAAGCCTGAAAACCTCTCGAAGCTGAAGACCTGCGGCGTGTCGGTGCTCGACGCGCCCGACCAGATGTTCGCGGCGACGCTGCACTACATCGGCAAGGATCCGATGAGCACGAACCCGGCCGACTACAAGGCCGCGATGGAAGTGCTGAAGAAGATCCGCCCGTACATCACGCAATTCAACTCGTCGGGCTACATCAACGACCTGGTCGGCGGCGACATCTGCTTCGCGTTCGGCTGGTCGGGCGACGTCGTGATCGCGAAGCATCGCGCGATCGAGGCGAAGAAGCCGTACAAGGTCGAGTACTACATTCCGAAGGGCGGCGCGCCGGTGTGGTTCGACGTGATGGCGATCCCGAAGGACGCGAAGAACAAGGATGCCGCGCTGCAGTGGATCAACTACATCGAGGATCCGAAGGTGCACGCGGCGATCACGAACGCGGTGTACTACCCGAGCGCCAATGCCGAGGCACGCAAGTACGTGCGGCCTGACGTCGCGAACGATCCGGCCGTCTACCCGCCGGCCGACGTCGTGAAGACGCTGTTCCTGCTCAAGCCGCTGCCGCCTGAAATCCAGCGCCTGCAGACGCGTCTGTGGACCGAGCTGAAGTCGGGCCGCTGACGCGAGCCGGCGTTCCCCCAGCAGTCATGAAGCCCCTGGTGCCCCCGGGGGCTTTGTTCGTTAAACGCAGGAGAGAAGCAGCACATCATGAATAGCCAGTCGGGTGCGCCGGTCGCGGGCGCACCGTCCTCCGTTTCCTCCTCCGGCGCCAATGCGCGCGCCGAGAACTTTGTCCAGATCGTCGACGTCGTGAAGAAATTCGGCGACACCGAAGCCGTGCGCAGCGTCAACCTGACCGTGCGCCAGGGCGAGCTGTTCGCGCTGCTCGGCAGCTCGGGCTGCGGCAAGTCGACGTTGCTGCGGATGCTCGCGGGCCTCGAGACGGTCACGTCGGGCAAGATCCTGATCGACGGCGAGGACCTTGCGCAGATGCCGCCGTACAAGCGGCCCGTGAACATGATGTTCCAGTCGTATGCGCTGTTCCCGCACATGTCGGTCGAGTCGAACGTCGCGTTCGGCTTGAAGCAGGAAGGCGTGCCGAAGGCCGAGCTGAAGGAGCGCGTGCATGCGGCGCTCGAACTCGTGCAGATGAGCAAGTACGCGAAGCGCAAGCCGCATCAGCTCTCCGGCGGCCAGCAGCAGCGCGTCGCGCTCGCGCGTTCGCTGGTCAAGCGCCCGAAGCTGCTGCTGCTCGACGAGCCGATGTCCGCGCTCGACAAGCAGATCCGCCAGCGCACGCAGATCGAGCTCGTCAACATCCTGAACAAGGTCGGCGTCACCTGCATCATGGTCACGCACGACCAGGAAGAAGCGATGACGATGGCGAACCGCCTCGCGGTGATGAGCGAAGGGCAGATCGTGCAGATCGGCTCGCCGAACGAGGTCTACGAATATCCGAACAGCCGCTTCTCGGCCGAGTTCATCGGCTCGACGAACCTGTTCGACGGCGTGACCGTCGAGGACGAACCCGACCACGTGTACATCGAATCGCCGGAGCTGCCGAGCCGGCTGTACGTGAGCCACGGGATCTCGGGCCCGCTCGGGATGCCGGTCACGGTATCGGTGCGCCCCGAGCGGATCGCGCTCACGCGCAAGCCGCCCGAAGGCGCGTTCAACTGGGCGCGCGGCAGGATCAGCAACGTCGCGTACATGGGCGGCTATTCGCTATATCACGTGAAGCTCGACGCGGGCAAGACGGTGATCGCGAACGTGTCGAGCCTCGCGATTTCGGAGCTCGACACGCCGTCGCTCGGCGACGAGATCTACGTGCGCTGGAGCGCGACCGCAGGCGTGGTGCTGACGTCATGAGCGCGTTCAAGTCCCTGCTCGAGTGGCCGGTGCGGCGCTTCAACCTGACGGGCGCGTCGGCGGTCGTCGCCGGGCCGTTCACGTGGCTCGTGCTGTTCTTCCTCGTGCCGTTCGTGCTGGTCGTCAAGATCAGCTTCGCGGAGCTGCAGCTCGGCATCCCGCCGTACACCGAGCTCGCGTCGTACGCGGACGGCGTCGTGCACGTCGCGCTGAACCTGTCGCACTACGCGTTCCTGTTCACCGACAGCCTGTATTTCGCGACCTACGTGAACTCGGTGTGGGTGGCCGCGGTCACGACGCTGCTGTGTCTGCTGATCGGCTATCCGATGGCGTACTACATCGCGCGCTCGAACCCGGCGACCCGCAACCTGCTGATGATGGGCGTGATGCTGCCGTTCTGGACGTCGTTCCTGATCCGCGTGTATGCATGGATCGGCATCCTGAAGAACAACGGGCTGCTGAACAACTTCCTGATGTGGATCGGCCTGACCCATACGCCGATCGAGTTGTACCGCACGAACTACGCGGTGTACATCGGGATGGTGTATTCGTACCTGCCGTTCCTCGTGATGCCGCTCTACGCGCACCTCGTGAAGATGGACCTGCGCCTGCTCGAAGCCGCATACGATCTCGGCGCGAAACCGTGGAAGGCGTTCGTGCAGATCACGCTGCCGCTGTCGAAGAACGGGATCATCGCGGGCTGCCTGCTCGTGTTCATCCCGGCGGTCGGCGAGTACGTGATTCCGGAACTGCTCGGCGGTGCGAACACGCTGATGATCGGTCGCGTGATGTGGAATGAGTTCTTCAACAACGCAGACTGGCCGATGGCGTCGGCGGTGACCTGCGCGATGGTGCTGCTGCTGCTCGTGCCGATGGCGATGTTCCAGCACTTCCAGGCGAAGGAGCAGGGGGGCCGCCGATGAAGCCGAATCGTTACCTGCAGTTCGCGGCGCTGTTTGCCGGCTTCGCGTTCCTGTACATCCCGATCATCAGCCTGATCGTCTATTCGTTCAACGAGTCGAAGCTCGTCACCGTGTGGTCGGGCTTTTCGTTCCGCTGGTACTCGGCGCTCGTCGAGGACGACGAACTGCTGACGGCCGCGTGGCTGTCGCTGAAGATCGGCGTGCTGACCGCGTTCGCGTCGGTGTTCATCGGCACGTGGGCCGGCTTCGTGCTCGCGCGGATGGGGCGCTTTCGCGGCTTCGCGCTGTTCAGCGGGATGATCAACGCGCCGCTCGTGATTCCCGAGGTGATCCAGGGGATCTCGCTGCTGCTGCTGTTCATCGAGCTCGCGAAGTGGATCGGCTGGCCGGCCGAGCGCGGCATCTTCACGATCTGGCTCGGCCACGTGATGCTGTGCATCTCGTATGTCGCGATCATCGTGCAGTCGCGTGTGCGCGAGCTGAATCCGTCGCTGGAAGAAGCCGCGCTCGATCTCGGCGCGACGCCGTTGAAGGTGTTCTTCACGATCACGCTGCCGCTGATCTCGCAGGCGCTGATCGCGGGCTGGCTGCTGTCGTTCACGCTGTCGATCGACGACCTCGTGCTGTCGGCGTTCCTGTCGGGCCCCGGCTCGACGACGCTGCCGCTCGTCGTGTTCTCGCGCGTGCGCCTCGGGCTGAATCCGGAGATGAACGCGCTCGCGACGCTGTTCATCGTCGCGGTGACGGCCGGCGTCGTGATCGCGAACTTCGTGATGCTGCGGCAAGAGCGCAAGCGGATGGCGGGGTTCGCGACCTGACGCGCAGGTTGCTTCCGCAACGAAAAACGCCCGGTGCCGACGACGAGTCGGGCCGGGCGTTTTGTTTGGGCGGCCTGCGTGCCGCTCGGCGCAGGTCGTCGCCGGTCAGTACGCGAAGCTCTTGCCGGGCGTCGTCCAGACCGCAGTGGCGGCCGAGCACGGTTGGAGGCTCAGCGTGCCGCCGGCGGCGGGCGCGAGGCAGCGGCCCGTCGGCTGCGACACGAGCTGTGCCGAACCGGGCGCCGTGCCGGCCTTGACGAGCCATTGCTGATCGGCCTCGCCGGCGACGCAGGTGCGCAGCAGCGTGCCGTTGCCCGCGCTCGGTGCCTGCGCGGTGAGGCAGTAGCTGTACTTGGTCTGCAGCGTGCCGTCGCCCGCGGCGACCCACAATTGCGGATTGAAGTGCGTGCCGCCGGAGGCGCGCACCGACGCGAGCGTCGGGCAGGCGCCGAGCACCGCGGCATTGCCGTCGCGCAGGCCGCCCGATGCGGTCAGGCAAGCGCCATTCGCCTTGACGAGGCCTGCGGCCGACTGCTGCGGGCCGCCGATCAGCGTCGCGACGCCGTTCGATTCGGATGCATTGGCGTAGGCGGTGGGACACGTCTTGTTGACCGTGACCGACGGGACAGGCACCGTCACCGGATTGCCGAGCCCATCGTAAGCAGCCACGCTGAATTGCGCGTTCGTATATGCAACCGACGCGCAGCTCGTGCGACTCGAATTCCAGTCGAAGTACTCGACCCACTGGCTGATCGACGAGACTGGAACCTGCGTTTGCGTCGTGCCGACGTAGATGCTGCCGATGTCGAAGCTGTCGCCGGTCGCGCCGCCCGTCACGTCGGTCACGTTGCTCTTGAACCAGCCGGGCCCCTGGCTCGTGTCCGGCGTGATGCGGAAGCGGTACGTGTGGCCGGCCTGCCACTCGTAGCGATAGCGGCATTGCGCGCCGGCGCTGCCATCCGTCGCCGAGCCGCTGACCGTGCAGTAGCTGCCGGCGCCGATGCCGGCGCTCGCGGGTGTGCCGGGTTTCGCGGCGGTGGCGCCCCACAGGCTGAACAGGAATTGCTTGCCCGTGCCTTCGCTGGCAGACACCAGTTCGGTCGACTGCAAACCCGTGTAGCCGTGCAGCGAGTTGACCTGGTTCGACCAGAACACGTTGGAGTTCGGGCCCGGGTCGGTCCGCGGCGTGATGAACAGGTCGAGGATCGCGACGCTGCGCAGCGTCGACGGAAACCACGTGTTGCTGTAAAGCCCCGGCGTCGCGCCGAGGAAGCCGTTGAGCGTCGGTGCGGTGCTGGCCGACAGTGTCGCGAGGCCAGGCGCCGTGCTGGCCGCGATGCTGAAACTGCGCGCGCCCGGTGGCGGCAGGGACGCGACGGGCGGTACGCCGAGCGTGAAGGTGAACGTGCATGCGCCGCCTGCCGGCACCGTCGCGCCGGTCAGCGCGAGCTGCGCGGTGCCGTCGCTGGCCAGCGTCCCACCGCACGCGCTCGTGAAACCGTTCGCGGTGAAACCGGCGGGCATGCCGATGGAGAGGCCGGCGGCAGCCGGTTCGGTGCCGGTGTTGGCGAGTTTCAGCGTCGCCTTGTCGGTGCCGCCGACGGACGGCGACAGGCTGGCGAGCGTCAATGTCGCCGTGTAGGCGGGCGCGGCGAGCGCAGTGAGCGGAGCGAGCATCAGCGCAGCGATTGCCGCGCGGCTGACGGACGGGACGAGCATGGCCGGACTCCTGAATAGTTATTCGTTTTCGACGCGCGACGGACGGGCGCGCGGCGGCGAGTCTAGCATGCGGTCCTGACAAATTCGCGACGGATGGGGCGCGTCGCGAGCCGGGCGCGGGATCGGTTCCGCACCCGGATGCTGAGCCGGCTTATGCGCCGAACACCGCCTTCGCCAGCATTCCGAGCGCAACGCACACGAGCACGGCCGCGAAGCCGGCCTGCACGTGTCGCGCGGCAAGGTGCCGCGATGCACCGCGGCCGGCGGCCATGCCGAGCGCGGTCGCGACGGTGAACCACAGCGTCACGTCGAGCGGCGCGCGCGTGCCCGATACGAGCGTCGCGAACACGCCGCCGGCGCCGACCAGCGCGATCACCATCAGCGACGTCGCGACGATGCCGTGCATCGACACGTTCGTGAACTTGCGCAGCATCGGCACGATCACGAAGCCGCCGCCGACGCCGAGCAGCCCCGTCATCAGGCCAGTCATCGCGCCGGTCGACGCGAGCGCGAAGCCGACCGGCCAGGACCACACGAGACGGCCCGTATCGGGATTCACGCGGCCGATGCACAGCGGCGACGCGTCCGCGTCGACGGGTGCGTGTCGCAGCGCCTGCCGCAGCAGGCGGCCGGCGACGATCAGCATCGTCAGCGCGAACAGCGCGAGCAGCAGGCGCTGCGGCAGCACGTGCGCGAGCCGCACGCCGAGCGTGGTCAGCGGCACGCCGGCCACGGCCATCAGCAGCGCGGCGCGATAGCGCACGAGCCCGCGGCGGAAGCCTTCGAGCGCGCCGAGCGCGGCACTGCCGGCCACCGCGACGAGCGCGACGGGCGTGGCCTGCTGCATCGGCCAGCTCATGCCGACGACGAGCGCGGGCACCGCGAGAATGCCGCCGCCGGCGCCGGTCAGGCCGAGCACGGCGCCGACGAAGCCGCCGAGTACGAGGGAAATCAGCATGACGTCATCGGGCTCCGGTCAACGTGCGATCGCGGGCTTCGCGAGCCATTCGCGGCCCTTGAGCATCGCCTTCCAGTAGAGCGGCGGCAGCACGCGTTCCTTGAGCAGCCATGCGAGCCGCGACGGGCGCTTGCCGTCGATCAGCCATGCAGGGAAGGTCGGCGCGACCTTGCCGCCGTACAGGAATTCGGCGAGCACGATCTTGCCGCGCTCGACGGTGAGCGGGCACGAGCCGTAGCCGTCGTACGCGGCGTCGCCGTGCGCGCGGCCGAGCGATGCGAGCAGGTTGTGCGCGACGACTGGCGCCTGCTTGCGGGCGGCCGCGGCCGTCTTCGCATTGGTCGTGTTGGTGGCGTCGCCGAGCGCGTAGATGTCCGGAAAGTGCTTGTGCCGCAGCGTCGCCGGATCGACGTCGATCCAGCCGGCCGCGTCGGCGAGCGGGCTCGAACGCACGAAGTCGGGCGCCTTCTGCGGCGGCACGACGTGGATCATGTCGAACGAACGCACGACGGTTTCCTTGCCGCCGTCCGGCAGCGCACGCGCGAACGTCGCGCGGCGCGCGGGCCCGTCGATCGCGACGAGGTTATGGCCGAACGACAGCGCGATGTCATAGCTTTTCACGTACTCCATCAGCGCGGGCACGTAGTCGGCCACGCCGAACAGCGCGCCGCCCGCATTCAGGAATTCGACGTTCGCGGCCTCGAGGCGCCCCGCGCGCCGCCAGTGGTCGCACGACAGGTACATCGCCTTCTGCGGCGCGCCCGCGCACTTGATCGGCATCGGCGGCTGCGTGAAGAGTGCGTTGCCGCCGCGGAACGTACGGACGAGCTCCCACGTGTACGGCGCGAGATCGTAGCGGTAGTTCGACGTGACGCCGTTGCGGCCGAGCGTGTCGGCGAGGCCTTCGATCGCGTGCCAGTCGAGCTTGAGCCCCGGGCACACGACGAGCTTGCGGTAGCCGATGCGCCGGCAGCCGTCGAGCACGACCGTGTGCGTGTCGGGCTCGAAGCCGGCGACGGCAGCCTGGATCCGGTGCACGCCGCGCGGCAGCAAGTCGGTCATCTGGCGCGCGGTGGTCTCGGGCTGGAACACGCCCGCGCCGACCATCGTCCAGCCCGGCTGGTAGTAGTGGACGTCGGCCGGATCGATCACTGCGATGTCGAGCGACGCGTCGCGCGCGAGCAGGCTCGATGCGACCGCGATGCCGGCCGCGCCCGCTCCGACGATCACGATGTCGTGCCGCGCGTCGACAGTCGGCGCCGCCTGGCGGCCGCCTTGCATGACGCGCGACGCGAGCGCGCGCAGGTCGTAACCGGCTGCATCGGCCGTCGCGACGATGTCGTCCAGCGGGCGCAGGCCCGCTTGCGACAGCGCCCACAGCGTGGCCGAGCGCATGCCGCTGCGGCAGTATGCGAGCACCGGGCCGTCGAGCGACGCGACGAGCGCGCCGAACTGCGCGGCCTGGTCGTCGGTCACCTTGCCCGTATCGACCGGCAGGTAATGCACGTCGATGCCGAGCGGCGCGGCGGCCGTGCGGATCTCGGTGACGGTCGGCTGGTCGGGGCCTTCGCCGTCGGGCCGGTTGCAGACGATCGCGCGGATGCCCGCCGCGTGCAGCGCGGGCAGGTCGGCCGCCGCGATCTGCGGCGAGACCGACAGCGCGTCGGTCAGCTTGCGGATGGTGGTCATGTCGGGGTTCTCGGTTGGGGGCGGCGGCGCTCAGATCGCGTCGAGCGGGATCTTCAGGTAGCGCACGCCATTGTTTTCGGGCTCCGGCAGGTGGCCGGCGCGCATGTTGACCTGCACGGACGGCAGCATCAGCACCGGCATGTCGAGCGTCGCATCGCGCGCGGTGCGCATCGCGACGAAATCGTCCTCGGTCACGCCGTCCTTCACGTGCACGTTCGCGCGGCGCTGCTCGGCGACGGTCGTCACGAACTGCACGTCGCGGCCGCCCGGCTGGTAGTCGTGGCACAGGTACAGGCGCGTGTCGGGCGGCAGCGCGAGCACGCGGGAGATCGAGCGGTACAGCGTGCGCGCGTCGCCGCCGGGGAAGTCGCAGCGGGCCGTGCCGTAGTCGGGCATGAACAGCGTGTCGCCGACGAACGCCGCGCGCTGCGTCGCGTTGTCGACGCAGTAGGTCATGCACGCGGGCGTGTGGCCCGGCGTGTGCAGCGCGCGGATCGTCAGCGTGCCGAGCGCGAGCGTGTCGCCGTCGTCGACGAGCCGGTCGAACTGGCGGCCGTCTTCCGCGAAGCCGGGGCCTGCATTGAACAGCGTGCCGAAGACGTGCTGCACGCGGCGCACGTGCGAACCGATCGCGATCCGGCCGCCGACCCGTGCCTTCAGGTACGGCGCGGCCGACAGGTGGTCGGCATGCACGTGCGTCTCCAGCAGCCAGTGCACGGTCGCGCCGAGTTCGGCGACGCGGGCGATCAGCCGGTCGGCGCTGGCGGTGCGCGTGCGGCCGGATTTCGGGTCGTAGTCGAGCACGCTGTCGATCAGCGCGCACGCGCGGCTCGCCGTATCGAGCAGGAGATAGCTGACGGTGTGGGTCGCCGGGTCGAAAAAGCCTTCGACCGACAGCGTGGGGGCGTTGCTCACGGGGTGTCCTCGATCGGGTTCTGCATTTGCAATCGGGATCTCTGACTCAAGAAGCATGCCAAGCGGCACAGCGGTGCCGGCCGATAGGCCAGAGACTTGATTTGGTTCGGGTTTTCGGCGCGGCCGAGGCGCTGCGCGGGCGTTGGCGCCAGCCGGTAGAACATGTTGACTGCCATATCTGGCAGTGTCGTGGCAGAATTGGCAGTCAGCCTGGCAGTCCGTCCGGCAGAACCGTCACCGAGCGTCCGCATGAATCCGCACGACACCATCCCGATCGTTCCCGCGCCGCGCCGCGATGTCACGCCCGACGTCCGCGCGCTCGTCGCCTATCTGGAGCAGGACCCGCAGCCGATGATCGTCGTCGATCCCGACTACCGCATCCTCGCGGCGAACGATGCGTACCGGCGCCAGTTCGGCGTGGCGGGCGTCGAGCACGTGGGCCGCCACTGCTTCCAGGTCTCGCATCACTACGACGTGCCGTGCGACCAGGCCGGCGAGCATTGCCCGATGAAGCAGGCGCTCGAATCGCGCGGGCTGAACCGCGTGCTGCACATCCACCACACGCCGCGCGGCCCCGAGCACGTCGACGTCGAGCTGCGGCCGATCTTCGATGCGGACGGCAACGTGATCGCGTATGTCGAGCGGCTGACGACGGTGCGCAGCGCGTCCGCGCAGCCGAGCGCGGAAGGGCTCGTCGGCGGCGCCGACGCGTTCAACGCGGCGCTCGGCGCACTGCAGCGCGTCGCGCCGTCGATGTTGCCGGTGCTGCTGCTCGGCGAGTCGGGTACCGGCAAGGAGCTGTTCGCGCGCGCGCTGCACGAGGCGAGCGATCGCGCGATGGGGCCGTTCGTCGTCGTCGATTGCTCGGGGATCGCCGAGACGCTGTTCGAGAGCGAACTGTTCGGCTATGAGAAGGGCGCGTTCACGGGCGCGAACCAGCGCAAGCCGGGCCTCGTCGAGACCGCGCAGGGCGGCACGCTGTTTCTCGACGAGATCGGCGACGTGCCGCTGCCGATGCAGGTGAAGCTGCTGCGGCTGATCGAGTCGGGCACGTTCCGGCGCGTCGGCGGCGTCGAGGCGCTGCGCGCGGATTTCCGGCTCGTTGCGGCCACGCACAAGCCGCTGCGCGAGATGATCGACGACGGCCGGTTCCGGCAGGACCTCTACTACCGGATCAACGCGTTTCCGATTCCGCTGCCGGCGCTGCGCGAACGGCAGGGCGACGTCGCGCTGCTGGCCGAATCGATCCTGCGGCGGATCGCGAACGCGCGCGCGAATGCGGGCGACGCGGGCGCGCGGCCGTTCGCGGCCCGGCCGTTCGTGCTGACCGAGCGCGCGCACGCGTGCCTCGACGCGTATGCGTGGCCGGGCAATATCCGCGAACTGCGCAACGTGCTCGAACGCGCATGCCTGTTCGCGGACGACGGGACGATCCGCGTCGAGCATCTGCCGGCCGAACTCGTGGCGGCATCGGCGGCGCAGCAGGATGGCGCGGGCGCGGCGGGCGCGCTGACGGATGCCGAACTGGTGCGGATCGCCGGCGAATTCACCGGCACACGCAAGGCGCTGGCCGAGCGCACGGGGATGAGCGAGCGCACGCTGTACCGGCGGTTGAAGGCGCTCGGGCTGGGCACGCGCGGCGGGTGAGCGGGTGTTCCGGCGTATCGGTGACGAACATGCCCGGCAATCATAAATTCATGTCATGCGAAAAATAATTATCGTTTTACGATAAGTGTCGACGTACAATCGATGCGTGTTCACCACCATCGAAGAGGATGTCGCATGCATTCCGATCGTATTGCCCGCATCAGCCAGCGCATGGCTGCCGTCACGTTGTGGTTCATCGTCGCCATGCTGGTGCTCAACGCCGCTTGCCGGGCGTTTCCGTCGCTGAGCGCGGCCGACTCCGGGCCCGGTTTCGTATTCGGCCTCACGGACTCGGTAATGTCGAACCTGCACGTGGATGTCGCTGCTTTCCCGTGGTGGCAAAAGGCGGTCGGCATCCTGCTGTCGAGCGTGCCGCTCGTCGCGCTCGCGAACGGCCTGCGCCATCTGCGCGCGCTGTTCCGGACTTACGCGCGCCGTGACTATTTCTCCGCGCAGGCGGCAGGCCATCTCGGCAAGACGGGCCGTGCGATCGGCCTGTGGGTGCTGCTGAGCCTGTTGTGCGAACCGCTCCTGAGCGTGTGGGCGACGATGCGCGAGCCGGTCGGCCATCGCGTGGTCAGCATCGGCTTCAGCATGCCTTACGTTGTCGCGCTGTTTACGGCAGCCTGTATTGCGGTGATCGCGCATATTCTCCGGCAGGCGAGCGAGCTCGACGCCGAACATCGGCAGTTCGTCTGAGGCCCGCCATGACGATCGTGGTCAAGCTCGACGTGATGCTCGCGACCCGGAAGGTCCGCTCGAAGGATCTCGCGGCGGCGGTCGGCATCACCGAACAGAACCTGTCGTTGCTCAAGCAGGGGAAGGTCAAGGGCATCCGTTTCGCTACGCTCGAAGCCATCTGCCGCTATCTCGATTGCCAACCCGGCGACCTGCTCGCGTTCAGCGATGACGGCGGCGGCGAGCCCGACTGACGCATCGCCGTGGCGTGCGGCCGGCGCGGCGGCGCGACGGCGGCGGCTGGGCGTCGTCGCGGTGGCATTCGCAATCGCGGCGTCGATCCACGTGCTCGGATGGTTCGTGCTGCGCTGGGCGTCGCCGACGGTCGGTGCGGCGAGGCCCGAGGTCGGGGCGCCGGCCCGGCCCGCGCTGAGCGTCGTGTTGATTCCGGCGCGGCCGGTCCAACCGCCGGCAACCGGCATGGCCGGACGCACCGGACGGAACGGGAAGGTGGGCGGCAATGGTCGAGCGCCGGAACGTTCCGGCGCCGCCGCGAACGCGCGCATGCCGGCGCGTTCGCTTCCGGATGCATTCGGGACGCTGCATGCACGAACGGACGCGCCTGCCGGTGTCGCGCCGGATGGACGCGACAACCGGCCGGCTAACGCGTCGATGCCCGATGTCGACTGGGGGCGCGATCTGGCGTCGATCGGTGTGCGGCGCGCTTCAGGGCGCAGCACTGCCGACGCGGCGATCGACGCATTGGGCGCGTCGTCCGGTCACGCGGCGCCGCGTCGCGATACCGTCGACGCCAGGTTGGCCGGGGGGATGTCACGCGCGCACCGCGTCGACTGCCGGAGCGCGTACTCGGGCGCCGGCCTCCTTGCGTTGCCGATGCTCGCACTGGATGCGGTTCGCGATACCGGCTGCAAGTGGTGACGCGGGCGGCCTGCCTCACGGGCCTGGCGGCGGCGCGCAGGCGACCTGCGTACCGCCGCCACGTCGCTGATCAGCGCGCCGGCACCAACTGCGCCATCGCCTCGCGGATGAAACCGAGCAGCGTATCGTCGACCCACGCGTCCTTCGTCAGCGCCGGCTCGTTCATCATCGCGTGACGGAATTTCGCGTGCGTGGCCGGATCGTGGCCCGCATAGCTGCAGAACAGGTCGAGCCAGCGCTGCGCGAGCGCGCGGCCTTCCGGCGAATCGGGCTTCGCGCCCGCGTCGATCGCGTCGCGCACGTCGCCCATCAGTTGCGGCCATTCCATCGCGCGTTTGCCGTAGTGCGCCCGCATGAAGCGGATTTCGTCCGGCGCGAGATATTTCTCGAAGATCCGCATCTTCGTTTCGGCGGTCGCGCGCAGCACGTAGTCGCGCAACGCGGTCGAAATGCCGATCTTCGACTGCATCGCCGGTTCACGCTCGTGCATCAGGTTCAGCTTCGCCAGCAGACGCGGGTCGTTGTTCGTGTCGCGCACGAGCAGTGCCATCCAGCGGCCGGCGAGCGCGCGCACGCGCTCGTCCTCGGGCGGCACGCCCGCGTCGTGCAGCGCACGGACCTCGCCGACGAGCGCGATCCATTCCGCGTCGCCCGCCTGGCTCTTTCGGTACATCGGCATGCGCGCGAGTTCTTCCTCGGAAAAATATTTGTCGTACACGGTCATCAACTCCAGTGTGGTGAGCCAATCGGCCAGCTCCGGCTCCGTGCCCGCGGCCAGCTGCGCGTGCAGGCTCACGAGCCGCTCGCGCAGCTGCGCGGTTTGCGCGAGCTGGCGGTCGAGCAGCGCGATCTGCTTCGCGACGAGATCGACGAGCGGGGTGCCGGGCTGGTTCAGGTAGTTGCCGATTTCGGTGAGCGACAGTCCGAAGCGACGCAGCGCCTGGATCTGGTGGAGCCGGGCGATGTCGTGGCGGTCGTACAGCCGGTAGCCGTTGTCGGCACGTGCCGAAGGCGTCAGCAGACCGATCGCGTGATAGTGATGAAGCGTGCGGACGGTCAGCCCGCTGCGTTTCGCCAGTTCTCCCACTTTCAGCTGCATTCGTTCCTCCGTTCGGTACGCACACTGGAGTCTCGAACGTTACGCTACGTGAGGGTCAAGCGGAAGATCGAAAATCGGGCGCGCGACGGGTTGACCGCGCGCCCGATCGAAGGGCCGGCTTATTGCGGCGAAGGCGCGGTGTCGGGGGGCGTGGCGGCGCGCGCTTCCTGGCCGGTTGCGGTGTCGCCGGCCGTGTTGCCGGTTTTGCCGGACTGATCGGCCTTGTCGGCCTTATCGGCCGGCGGCGTGCCCATCGCCTGATAGAGCCGCGCGGTATCCGCGAACCGCGCGCCGGTCGCGCGGATCTCGTCGAGCCGTGCGTTGCGGTACTGCAGCTCGCTGGCGCGCGCGGCCGACGGCGGCAGCGCGCCGAGCCGCACGCGGGCGGCCGCGTCGTCGTATGCGCCGCGTGCGGACAGCGCGGCGCGGGACGATGCGTCGAGTGCCTCCGCATCGTGTTCGAGCGCCGCGAGCGAATCGGCGACGTTCTGGAACGCGCCGAGCACGGCCTGCTTGTACTGGTCGACCGCGGCCTCGTAGGCGGCCTTCGCCGCGCGGCGCTGCGCGAGCAGCGCGCCGCCGTGGAAGATCGGCTGGCTCAGCGACGCGCCGACGTTCCAGATCGCGCCGGCGCCCGACAGCATGGCCGGCCAGCTGAAGCCGCCTTTGCCCATCGCCGCCGACAGCGACAGTTGCGGGAACAGCTGCGCGGTCGCGACGCCCACTTCCGCAGCGGCCGCCTTCAGCCCCGCGTCGGCCGCCTGGATGTCCGGGCGGCTTTGCAGCAGGTCCGACGGCACGACGACGGGCACCTGCTCGGGCAGATGCAGATCGGCGAGCGTGAGATCGGCCGGCGGCCGGTCGGGCGTGCGGCCGACCAGCACCGCGAGCGCATGGCGCGCCGAGTCGCGCTGCTGGCGCAGCGCGGGCAGGCTTGCCGCGAACGTGTCGGCGCTTTGCCGCGCGTTCAGTGCGTCGCTGCGCGACGCCGAGCCGAGCGCGTAGCGGCGTTCGGCGTCGTGCGCCTGGTCGTTCGCGAGCGCGACGAGCCGCTCGGTCGTGTCGATCTGCGCGTTGAGCACCGACACCGTGATCGACGCGGTGACGATGTTCGCGGCCAGCGCGCGCCGCGCCGATTCGAGCTGGAACGCACTGACGTCGACGCGTTTCGCGAGCGCGCGGTTCGCGAAGCGGGAGGCGCCGAACAGGTCGACCGTGTAGCTCGCCTGCAGTTGCCCGACGAACGTGTCGTACAGCAGCGTCGGTGCGCCGAGCGCCGGAATCGGCACGCCGAGCGCACGCTGGCGCGTGGCCTGGCCGACCGCGTCGATCGACGGCAGCATCGAGCTGCCGATCTGCCCGCGCAACTGCTCGCGCGCGGCATCCAGCGAATGCGACGCCGCACTGAGCGTCGGGCTGTTGCGCAGCCCTTCGTCGACGAGCGCGTTCAGCGCATCGGAACGGTACTGCTTCCACCAGTCGGGCACCGGTTGCGCGCCGACTTCGAACTGCTGCGCGACGCCTTGCGCGGACACGGTCTGCTGGACTTGCGGCACCGCGCCGTAATGCGCCGGAGACGGCATCGCGGGCGGCTCGCCGCTCGGCGCGAACCACGCGCAGCCGGCCAGGGGCCCGGCGAGGCTCGCGGCTGCGAGCGCGCGCACGGCTTGGGTTTTCAGGTTCATCGACACATCCATGGTCATGCTCCCGTCGGCGCGGCCGGCGTGCTGCCGTCATGCGGCGGGCCGTCCTGCGGGTCGCGTTCGTCGCGCTTCACGCGGAACCACGTCGCGTACAGCGCGGGCAGGTAGAACAGCGTCAGCACGGTCGCGCTCGTGATGCCGCCCATCAGCGCGGTCGCCATCGGCCCGAAGAAGTTCGAGCGCAGCAGCGGGATCAGCGCGAGCACGGCGGCCGCGGCCGTCAGCGTGATCGGGCGGAAGCGCCGCACCGTCGCGCCGATGATCGCGTCGACGCGGCCGTGGCCGACCGCGATGTCCTGCTCGATCTGGTCGACCAGGATCACCGAGTTGCGCATGATGATCCCGAACATCGCGATCACGCCGAGCATCGCGACGAAGCCGAACGGCTGCCCGAACAGCAGCAGCGTGGCGACCACGCCGATCAGCCCGAGCGGCGCGGTCAGCACGACCATCAGCACGCGCGAGAAGCTCTGCAGCTGGATCATCAGCAGCGTGAACACGGCGATCGCCATCAGCGGCATCTGCGCGTTGATCGAGTTCTGCGCCTTCGCGCTTTCCTCGACCGAGCCGCCGATGTTGATCTGATAGCCGACCGGCAGCTGCGCGCGCAGCGCGTTCAGCTTCGCGTCGACCGCGTGCGTGACGTCGATGCCCTGTGCGCCGGCGCGCACGTCCGACTGCACGGTGATGGTCGGCTGGCGGTCGCGTTCCCACACGACGCCGTATTCGAGCGTCGGCTCGAAGCGGCCGAGCGAGCCGAGCGGCACCGGGCCGTTCGGCGTCGGCAGCGCGAGGCCCGCGAGCTTCGCCGGATCGACGCGGTCGGCCTGCGGCGCGCGCAGGTCGACCGCGATCAGCTTGTCGCGCTCGCGGTACTGCGTGACGGTCGCGCCGGACAGCGTCATCGCGAGGAAGCTCGACACGTCCTGCGACGTCACGTTCAGCTCGCGCGCCTTCTTCTGATCGATCTCGAAGCGCACCGAGCGCTCGGCCGGCTCGTCCCAGTCGTACTGCACGTTGACCGTGCGCGCATCGCCGCGCATCGTCGCCGCGACCTTCTCGGCGATCGAGCGGACCGTCGCGATGCTGTCGCCGCTCACGCGGAACTGCACCGGATAGCCGACCGGCGGGCCGTTCTCGAGCCGCGACAGCCGCCAGCGCACGGCCGGGAACTTGTCGCGCAGCGTGGTTTCGAGCCAGGTCGCGAGCTTCTCGCGATCCTTGACCGATTTCGCGGTGATCACGAACTGCGCGAAGTTCGGCAGTTGCAGCTGCTGGTCGAGCGGCAGGTAGAAGCGCGGCGCGCCGCTGCCGACGAAGTTCACCGAATGATCGATCTCGGGGCGCTTGTCGATCGCCTTCTCGAGGCGTTCGGTTTCGCGCAGCGTCGCCGCGAACGACGCGCCCTCGGGCAGCCGCAGGTCGACCAGCAGCTCGGGCCGGTCGGAGCTCGGGAAGAACTGCTGCGGCACCAGCGAGAAGCCCATCAGCGACACGACGAACAGGGCGCCCGTGATCAGCAGCACGACGAAGCGCCGCTCGATGCACCAGTCGACCCAGCCGCGCAGCCGCCGGTAGAAGCGCGTGTCGTAGATGTCGTGCTCGTGGTCGTCGGGCAGGTGCGCTTCGTGCGCCTGCCGCTTGCGCTCGGGCAGCATGTGGTAGCCGAGCAGCGGGATCAGCACGACGGCCGCGAACCACGACGCGATCAGCGCGATCGCCGACACCTCGAAGATCGAGCGCGTGTATTCGCCGGTGCTCGATTTCGCGAGCGCGATCGGCAGGAAGCCCGACACCGTGACGAGCGTGCCCGTCAGCATCGGGAACGCGGTGCTGGTGTACGCGAACGCGGCGGCGCGCGCGCGGCTGTAGCCCTGTTCGAGCTTCACGGCCATCATCTCGACCGCGATGATCGCGTCGTCGACGAGCAGCCCGAGCGCGAGCACGAGCGTGCCGAGCGACACCTTGTGCAGCCCGATGTCGAACAGGTACATGAACAGGGCCGTGACCGCGAGCACGACCGGAATCGAGATCACGACGACCATCCCGGTGCGCAGGCCGAGCGATACGAGGCTCACGACCAGCACGATCGCGATGGCTTCGGCGACCGCCTCGAGGAAATCGTCGACCGAATGCGCGACCGCATGCGGCATGCTCGATACCTCGACCAGCTTGAGGCCGGCCGGCAACCGCGCCTGCAGGTCCTTAGATTCGGCGTCGAGCGCCTTGCCGAGCCGGATCACGTCGCCGCCCGGCTGCATCGTCACGCCGATGCCGAGCACGGCCTTGCCGGCCGCACCTGAGCCGGCCGCGCGCATCTGGGTGACGACCGGATCGTCGTAGCCGCGCTTGACCGTCGCGAGATCGCCGAGCCGGAACGTGCGGCCGTTGATGCGGATCAGCGTATCGGCGATCGCATTGACATTGTCGAACTGGCCGCTCGGCCGCACGAACACGCGATCGTCGGCGGTCGTCAGCACGCCGGCCGACGAGATGTCGTTCTGCGCGTTGATCGCCTGCCCGAGCTGCTGCGGCGAGATGCCGAGGCGCGTGAGCTGCGCGTTGTTCACCTCGATGAAGATCCGCTGGTCGGGGTCGCCGAAATAGTCGACCTTGCCGACGCCCGGCACGCGCAGCAGCACGGTGCGCAACTGGTCCGCGTAGTCGTGCAGCTGCGCGGGCGAGAAGCCGTCGCCTTCGAGCGTCCAGATGTTGGTGTAGACGTCGCCGAATTCGTCGTTGAAGAACGGGCCCTGCACGCCGGGCGGCAGCGTATAGCCGATGTCGCCGACCTTCTTGCGGATCTGGTACCAGGTCTCGGGCACGTCCTTCACGGGCGCCGAATCCTTCATCGTGAAGAAGATCAGCGATTCGCCGGGGCGCGAATAGCTGCGCAGGAAGTCGATGGCCGGCGTTTCCTGCAGCTTGCGGCCGATCCGGTCGGTGACCTGTTCCTGCACCTGCCGCGCGGTCGCGCCGGGCCAGAACGTGCGGATCACCATCACGCGGAACGTGAACGGCGGGTCTTCGGACTGCGCGAGCCGCGTGTACGCGAGGATGCCCGCGAGCGTCGCGAGCGCGATCAGGTAGACGACGAGCGCCTGGTGGCGCAGCGCCCATGCCGACAGGTTGAACCGGCCTTCTTCGCGGGGGGTGCTCACGATGCGAAGTCCTCCGGATGCAGCGGCGCGATCGGGCGCACCTTCTCGCCCGCGCTGACCGTATGCACGCCCTGCAGCACGACGCGCTCGCCCGGCTGCAGCCCGTGCGACACGGTGACGGTGCGCTCGTTGAAGCGCGCGACGTCGACGCGGCGCAATTCGAGCGTGTCGTCCTTGGTGCGCACGACCCACACGGCTGGTTGCGCGCCGTCGTGGAACAGCGCGGTCGCGGGCAGCGTGATCGGCTGCGCGTCGCCGGCGGCCGGCGCGCCGTCGAATGCGACGTTCGCGGTCATGCCGAGGCGGATCGCCGGATCGGGCGCGGCGAGCGTGAGCTTCACGCGATAGGTGCGGCTTTGCGGATCGGCGGCCGGCGCAACTTCGCGCACCTTTGCGGCGAACTGGCGGCCCGGCAGCGACGGCAGCATGACGGTCGCTGCATGGCCGGGTGCGAGCGACGCGAGCGCGGCCTCGGGCACGTCGCTGACGACGTCGACGTCGCCGGACCACGCGAGCTGGTAGACGGCCTGGCCGGCCGACACGTTCTGGCCGGTGTCGGCCTGTTCGGCGGTGATGTAGCCCGCATGATCGGCGACGAGCGTCGCATAGCGGAGCTGGTTCTTCGCGAGCGCGAGCTGCTGCTGTGCCTGGTCGCGCTGCGCGAGCGCCGACGTGTAGCTGTTCTGGGTCTGCTCGAGCTGTGCGGTCGCGATCAGGTTTTCATGCGCCTGCGCGCGGTCGCGGTCGAGCTGCTGCTTCGCGAATGCGAGGGTGTGCGTCGCGGCATCGAGCTGCGCCTGCGCGCTCGCGGCGTTTTTCTCGACGTCGGACGGATCGAGCAGCGCGACGACCTGGCCGACCTTGACCGTATCGCCGAGCCGCACCTTGCGCTCGACGATCTTGCCGGCGATGCGGAACGACAGCGGCGTCGCGTAGCGCGGCTGGATTTCGCCGGGCAGCGTGCGCGCGACCGCGGCGCCATCGGCATGCGCGGGCAGCGCGACGACGGGGCGCGGCGCGGGCGGCGCGGATTCTTTCGGATGACAGGCGGCGACGAAGAGCGCGACGCCGATCAGCAGCGCGGCGCGGGAACCGGAGCGATTCACGAAACCCCCAGGGGAGATGGAGCGGAACGAAGCCGGCAAGCGCGACGGGCGCTTGCCCCAAGCGGCGCCGGTAGCGGCGCGCGGACAACAATTTCAGAAACTGTGGCGGATTCTAATACACACCTGTATCTGAATGCAAAGGTGAATCCGAAGGGGTAATGGTGCTAGACTGCGCGCCATGAAACCACAGCGCTTAACTCGCGAGCAGAGCAGGGACCAGACGCGCGAACGTCTGCTGAAAGCTGCGCATCGTATTTTTCTGAAGAAAGGCTATGTGGCTGCGAGCGTCGAGGACATCGCGGCCGCGGCCGGCTATACGCGCGGCGCGTTCTACTCGAATTTCCGCAGCAAGTCGGACCTGCTGCTGGAGTTGCTGGAGCGCAACCATGAGGCGGTGCGGGCCGATTTCGAGGCGATTTTCGACGAGGGCGGGACGCGCGAACAGATGGAGTCGATGACGCTCGCGCATTACCGGACGCTGTTCCGCGACGACGAGTTCTCGCTGCTGTGGGGCGAGGCGAAGCTGCAGGCCGCGCGCGACGCGAAATTCCGCGTGCGCTTCAACCAGTTCCTGCACGGCAAGCGCCTGCAGATGGCCGAATTCATCCAGCGCTTCGCCGAGCGCTCGGGCACGCCGCTGCTGCTGCCGGCCGAGACGCTCGCGTTCGGGCTGATGTGCCTGTGCGATGGCGTGCAGTCGTACTACACGGCCGATCCGCAGCACGTGCCGGCCGACGTGGCCGAATCGGTGCTCGCGGGGTTCTTCGCACGGGTCGTGCTGGGGCGCGCGCCGGACTGAGCGGGGAAGCGGGTTCGCGGGCATCGTGTTCGCCCGCGGCAGGCTGCATGCGATGAAGCGGTACGGTGCGGTGCGACGCGAGCCGCACCGTGCGCGTCAGCGCTCGCCGGTCATCCGCCGGTACGCGTCGAGCAGCGACGTCTTGTAGACGACGCCCGCGAGCGTCGGCTCGGCTTCGCTTTCGATCACCGGCAGCCGTTCGCCCTGGAACGCCATGAAGCGTTCGAGCGCCGTCGCGAGCGGCATGTCGGGCGTGAGGAGCGGAAACGGCGTATGCGCGTAGTGCGCGGCGGTCTTGTCGGACGTGTCGCGCTTGTCGAGCAGGTCGGACGTGATGTCCTTCAGCGCGACCGCGCCGCGGAAGCGCCCGGCGTCGTCGGTCACGTACAGGTACTTCACCGGATATTCGAGAAACACGCGCGTCATGTCGGCGACGCTCGCGGTGAGCGGCACGACCGTCTGCGCGGGCTGGATCAGCTCGCGCATCTGCGTGGTGCGCAGCCGCAGCCGTTCCTGCGCGTCCTGGTAGTGGTGCAGCGTGATCTCGTACATCGACGTCGTGCCCGTCGCGCGCGCGACGAAATACGCGAACACGCACGACACCAGCAACGGCAGCACGACCTGATAGCTCAGCGTCATCTCGAAGATCATCAGGATCGCCATCAGCGGCGCCTGCGTGGCGCCCGCCATGAACGCGCCCATCCCGACGATCGCATACGCGAAATATGCCGACGTATGGCCGGGCCACAGCGCTTCCATCGCGAGCCCGAACAGCGAACCGAACACCGCGCCGACGAACAGCGTCGGCGTGAAGACGCCGCCGATCGCGCCCGAGCCGGCGGTCGCGGCGGTCGCGATCACCTTGAACACGAGTACCGCGACGAGCGCCTGCCAGGTCCACGGCGAATGAAGGATGTGGTTCACGACGCTGTAGCCGTTGCCCCACACGTCCGGAATCCACACCGAGATCACGCCGACGACGAGGCCGCCGAGCGCGAGCCGCACGGGCAGCGGCACGGGCAGCCGCTTGAACTGGTTCTTCGACGCGTCGAGCAGGTGCAGGAACTGCGGCGCGAGCACGCCGCACAGCGCGCCGAGCACGACGAACAGCAGCACCTCGGGGCCGGTGACGGCCGGAAACACCGGCATTTCGTACGGCGGCCGGTAGCCGGCGAATTCGCGCATCACGATGTTCGCGACGACCGACGCGACGACCATCGGCCCGAAGCTCTCCATCGCGATCGTGCCGAGCACGATCTCCGACACGAAGAACGCGCCGGCGATCGGCGCGTTGTACGCGGACGTGATGCCGGCAGCTGCCCCGCACGCGACCAGCAGGCGCAGGCGCGGCGGGTCGAAGTGCACGAAGCGGCCGACGAGCGACGCGGCGAGCGCCGCGAGCTGCACCATCGGGCCTTCGCGGCCGATCGAGCCGCCGCTGCCGATCGTCAGCAGCGACGACACGCTGCGCCACAGGCTCTGCCGCACGGGCACGATGCCGTTGCCGAGCGCGACGGATTCCATGTAGTCGGTCTTGCCGGACGGCTTGTCGCCGCGTGTCGCGAGCAGCAGCACGCAGCCGGCGAGGAAGCCGCCCGCGGCCGGCATCCAGAACCGCACGTACCACGGCAGGCTCTTCGCCATCTGGACGAAACTGCCGCTGTGCCCGGAGATCAGGCGCTGCATCAGGTCGATGCCTTCGCGGAACGCCATGGTGGCGAAGGCGCCGCCGACGCCGACGATGGCCGACCAGATCAGCATCGTATGGGCGTCCGACAGGCGGAACAGCGTTTCGGCGCGAGTGCGCAGCTTCAGCAGGAACGAGAGCACGGCTGAAAGGGGGCGATGGAAAACGACGCGAAGCATAGCACCGCGCCGCGCCCGCGGGACCATCCCGTCGGGCGCGGCGCGCGAAGTGCTGCGGACAGGCGGCTCAGCCAAGCCAGTGCTGCACGGCCCAGGTGATCCCGTAGCCGCCGGCGATCAGCCACACGTACAGGATCAGGCCGGTCACCAGTGCGCGGGGGCCGGCTGCGCGGATCTGCGACACGCGCGTCTCGATGCCGAGCGCGGTCATCGCCATCGTCAGCGCGAAGGTGTCGAGCACGTTCAGCGTATGCGTGACGTCGGTGGGCAGCACGTTCAGCGAATTGACGATCACGAAGCCGAGGAAGCCGAGCGCGAACCAGGGCACCGCCACCTTGCGCTTGCCTTGCGCACCGCCGGCCGTGGCGCGGGCCGAGCGGGCGAGCCACCAGCCAAGCACCAGCAGCACCGGGACCAGCAGCATCACGCGCGTCATCTTGACGATCGTCGCGATGTGCGCGACCTGCGGGCTGATGTCGCTGGCTGCGCCGACCACCTGCGCGACCTCGTGGATCGTGCCGCCGAAGAACAGGCCGAGGCCGGCCGGATCGAGGTTCAGCAGCCCGGCGTGATACGCGATCGGGTACAGGAACATCGACAGCGTGCCGAACAGCACGACGCTACCCACGGCCATCGCGCTCTGGTGCGGCTTCGACTGCAGCGTCGACTCGAACGCGAGCACGGCGGCCGCGCCGCAGATCGCGCTGCCGGCGGCGGTCAGCAGCGCCGCGTCGCGGTCGAGCTTCATCAGCTTCATGCCGGCCCAGGTGCCGATCACGAGCGTGCTGACGACGACCAGCACCGAGACCGTCAGGCCCGGCAGGCCGACCTGCGCGATTTCCTGCAGGCTCACGCGCAACCCGAAGAACGCGACCGCAATGCGCAGCAGCTTGCGCGCGGAGAAATTGACGCCGGCCGCCCAACTGGCCGGCATGCCGTCGCGCAGCGCATTGCCGTACAGCGCACCGGCGACGATGCCGACGATCAGCGGCGACAGGCCGAGCCCGGCGATTGCGGGGAGCTCGGACAGGCTCGTGACGGCGGCGGCGAACAGCGCGACGAACAGAACGCCGTTCAACTGGCCGCGCATCGACGGCGCGGCGTGGCTGAGATGGGGAGTCGGGGCAGTGGACATGGAGCACCGTAGTTGAGCGTGTTGCGATGCTGTAATCCTAATTTTGTTATATCGATATGAAAAATTGTGATTTGTGACGTAAACTATCCGGAAAGCCGATAATTCAACCCCATGACCCCGGATCAACTGATAACGTTCGCGGCCGTCGCCGAGCACCTGAACATCAGCCGTGCCGCCGTGGCGCTGCATCTGTCGCAGCCTGCCGTGTCGGGCCAGTTGCGGCTGCTGCAGGACGAATTCGGCGAGCCGCTGTACCAGCGCGACGGCCGCGGCATCCGGCTGACGCCGGTCGGCGAACAGCTCGCGCAGTACGCGAAGGCGCAGCGCGACACGTTTGCGCAGGCGCGCGCGTTTCGCGACGCGGTGCGCGGCCTCGAGGCCGGCACGCTGCGGATCGGCGCGAGCACGACGCCGGCGAGCTACCTGCTGCCGTACCTGATCGCGGCGTTCCAGCCGCGCGCGCCGCGCGTGGCGATCCAGACGATGAGCGGCAATACGGCCGACGTGGTCGCCGCGCTGCCGTCGCTCGACATCGCGATGATCGAAGGGCCGCCCGGCGAGGCGCTGCCGCCCGGCACGGCCGTGCATGCGTGGCACGAGGACGAGATCGTCGCGATCGTGCCGGCCGACCATCCGCTGGCCGCGCCCGACTACGATGCGGGCGTGACGCTGGCCGCGCTCGCCGCCCATCCGCTCGTGCTGCGCGAGGAGGGCTCCGGTGTGCGGCAGCTCGTCGAGCGGGCGTTCGCGCATGGCGGCGCGCCGATGCGCGTCGCGTTCGAGATCGCGGGCGTCGAGGCCGTGAAGGAGGCCGTGCGTGCCGGGATGGGCGTCGGGTTCGTGTCCGCGATGTCGCTGCGTCACCAGGATGCGGCGCTCGTGCTGCGCTCGCTGGCGCCCGCGCCGCTCACGCGTCATTTCTCCATCCTCGTGCCGCATGGCGGCGCGCCGTCGCGGGTTGCCTCGCAGTTCCTTGAAATGAGTCTCGCGCAGGACCTCGCCTGAGCGGACGAAGCCCGCCCGGAAACGTGCGATGCGCGCCGGCGGACGCGCGTTCGCGTGGCGCCCGGCCCTAGGGATTTCCTCTATGGCGTGCGTTCGAAGCGAAGCGCACCATCCGTCTCAAGCAAATGGAACCGGTTCCATTCCGGTAAAAAAGGGCAAAATGGCAGACATCGTGATCGTGGCGAGCGCATTCGGGATGGACCGCGTGCGTCAGGAGGGCCACAGCGCATTCGTCGCGACCGCGGCGGCATCCGGTGCGACCGGTTTCGAGGTGAGGCGCGAGCTGTTCGCGTCGGACGACGACACGACGCCCGGTGCGCTGGCCGCGCTCGGCGCGCAACTGGCCGGCCACGGGCTGTGGTCGGTCTATTCGACGCCGGCCACGCTGTACACGGAAACGGGCGCGCTCGATGCCGACGCATTGCGCGACGCGCTCGCGGAAGCCGACGCGCTCGGCGCGCGTTTCGTGAAATTCCAGCTCGGCGGTTTTGCAGGCGACGCGCACGCTGCCGACATCGTCGCGCTGTCGCGCGGCGCGCGTGCCCGCGTGGTGGTCGAGAACGGCCAGCTTCCGGTCGGCGGCGCGCTCGCGCAATTCCGCGGGCTGTTCGACGCACTGGCCGCGGCGGGCATGCCCGATGCGCTCGGGATGACGTTCGACATCGGCAACTGGCAGTGGCCGGGCGAAGCACCGCTCGACTGCGCGCAGATGCTCGCGCCGCATGTGGAATACATTCATTGCAAGGCGGTCGCAGGCGAGGGCGCGCGCCGTTTCGCGGCCGCGCCGGCGCCGAACGACCCGCTCGTGACCGGCGTGCTCGCGGCGCTGCCGCTGCATGCGCCGCGCGGCATCGAGTTTCCGTTCGACGCGGCCGACCTGGCGGGCGATGCATGCCGGCGCGTCGCGTGGCTTGCAACGGCGTGACGGCAGAAGGATCCTGAGGAGTTCACTCATGAAAGCAGCACTCGATGTCGTGACCTACGGCGAGGCGATGGCGATGTTCGTCGCGACCGAGCCCGGCCATCTCGCGCATGCGGCGCAATTCACGAAGCGGATCGCGGGCGCCGACCTAAACGTCGCGATCGGCCTGTCGCGGCTCGGCTACAGGGTCGGCTGGATGAGCCGCGTCGGCCGCGATTCGTTCGGCGGCTACGTGCTCGACACGCTCGCACGCGAAGGCATCGACGCGTCGTGCGTGACCGTCGATCCGCGTTACCCGACCGGTTTCCAGCTGAAGTCGCGCACCGACGACGGCAGCGATCCGACCGTCGAATATTTCCGCAAGGGCTCCGCCGCAAGCCACCTGTCGTGCGACGACTACGTGGCCGACTACGTGCTCGGCGCGCGCCACCTGCACCTGACGGGTGTCGCGCCGGCGATCTCCGCGACGTCGTGCGAACTCGCGTTCCAGCTTGCGCGCGAGATGCGCGCGGCCGGCAAGACGATCTCGTTCGACCCGAACCTGCGCCCGACGCTGTGGCCGTCCGCCGACGTGATGGCGAAGACGCTGAACGCGCTCGCGACGCTCGCCGACTGGGTGCTGCCGGGCCTCGCCGAGGGGCGGCAGCTCACCGGGCACGACACGCCGGCCGACATCGCGGGCTTCTATCTCGCGCAAGGCGCGCGCGGCGTCGTGATCAAGCTCGGCGAGCAAGGCGCGTACTTCCGGACGGCCGACGGCCGCGAGGGCACGGTCGCGGGCGAGCGTGTCGAACGCGTCGTCGACACGGTCGGCGCCGGCGACGGCTTCGCGGTCGGCGTGGTCAGCGCGCTGCTGGAAGGCCGCAGCGTCGAACAGGCCGTCGCGCGCGGCAACCGGATCGGCGCGCTTGCGATCCAGGTGATCGGCGATTCGGAAGGCTTGCCGACGCGCGAAGCACTCGACCGGCTCGAAAATGTCAGCAATCGCGCCGATCGCTTAGAGGAAACCGTCACCGCGCAATGAGAGGCCGAACACGGCACAATCCGCGGATTCATTTCGTGCATCAAGCACCGCTTTGCGTGAGACCGGACGGCAAAGCAGGCGACCGGAGCGGTGCGGAAGCACCGGTTCCGGCCGCGAAGCGCTGAAGCGCCAGCCCGGTCAACAAAGGAGACATTCTGATGGCAACCAATCTCGCAGCCCGACGCTGGTGGACGATCATGCCGATCGTGTTCATCACGTACAGCCTCGCTTACCTCGACCGCGCAAACTACGGGTTCGCGGCCGCGGCCGGCATCAACCAGGATCTCGGGATCGGCAAGGGCCTGTCGTCGCTGATCGGCGCGCTGTTCTTCCTCGGCTATTTCTTCTTCCAGATTCCCGGCGCGATCTATGCGGAACGCCGCAGCGTGAAGAAGCTCGTGTTCGTCAGCCTCGTGCTGTGGGGCGCTTGCGCGGCGCTCACCGGCGTGGTCAGCAACATCCCGTCGCTGATGGCGATCCGCTTCGTGCTCGGCGTCGTCGAGGCGGCCGTGATGCCGGCGATGCTGATCTACATCAGCAACTGGTTCACGAAGAGCGAGCGCTCGCGCGCGAACACGTTCCTGATCCTCGGCAACCCGGTCACCGTGCTGTGGATGTCGATCGTGTCGGGCTATCTCGTGCATGAATTCGGCTGGCGCCACATGTTCATCGCCGAAGGCGTGCCGGCCATCCTCTGGGCCGTGTGCTGGTGGTTCCTCGTGCAGGACAAGCCGGCCGATTCGCCGTGGCTCACCGCGCAGGAAAAGCGCGACCTCGACGCCGCGCTCGCGGCCGAGCAGGCGGCGATCAAGCCCGTACGCAACTATGGCGAGGCGTTCCGCTCGCCGGCCGTGATCAAGCTGTGCGCGCAGTATTTCTGCTGGAGCATCGGCGTGTACGGCTTCGTGCTGTGGCTGCCGTCGATCGTCAAGAACGGCTCCGACCTCGGGATGGTCGCGACCGGCTGGCTGTCCGCGCTGCCGTATCTCGCGGCGACGATCGCGATGCTCGCCGCATCGTGGGCGTCCGACAAGGTCGGCTCGCGCCGCGGCTTCGTATGGCCGTTCCTGCTGATCGGCGCGGCTGCGTTCGCCGCGTCGTATGCGCTCGGCTCGTCGCATTTCTGGATCTCGTATGCGCTGCTGGTGGTCGCGGGCGCGGCGATGTACGCGCCGTACGGCCCGTTCTTCGCGATCGTGCCGGAACTGCTGCCGAAGAACGTCGCCGGCGGCGCGATGGCGCTGATCAACAGCATGGGCGCGCTCGGCTCGTTCGTCGGCTCGTACTTCGTCGGCTACCTGAACGGCGCGACCGGGTCGCCCGTCGCTTCGTACGCGTTCATGAGCGCCGCGCTCGTCGCCGCGGTGATCCTCACGCTGTCCGTCAAACCCCAGGCGCGCGATGCGCATCCGCTCGCCGCGCCGCTGCAAGGAAAATGAAACTGATGAAGCCTCGTATCGTCGCGTACAAGCCGCTGCCCGATGACGTTCTCGCGTACCTGCGCGAGCATGCGGACGTCGAGCAGGCCGACGGCGCCGACGCGCTCGCCGATGCGCTCGGCAACGCGGACGGCGCGATCGGCGCGAGCCTGAAGGTCACGCCGCAGATGCTCGACCGCGCACCGCGGCTGAAGGCCTGGTCGACGATCTCGGTCGGCTACGACAACTTCGACGTCGCGGATCTCACGCGGCGCGGGATCGTGCTCGCGCATACGCCGGACGTGCTGACCGAGTCGACCGCCGATACGGTGTTTTCGCTGATCCTGGCGTCCGCGCGGCGCGTGGTCGAGCTGGCCGAGTGGGTGAAGGCCGGCCACTGGCATCGCAGCATCGGCCCGGACCTGTACGGCACCGACGTGCAGGGCAAGACGCTCGGCATCGTCGGGCTCGGGCGGATCGGCGGCGCGGTTGCGCGCCGCGCGGCGCTCGGCTTCCGGATGCAGGTGCTGTACGCGAACCGGTCCGCGCATGCCGAAGCCGAGACGCAGTACGGCGCGCGGCGCGTGACGCTCGACGAACTGCTCGCGCAGTCGGATTTCGTGTGCCTGCAGGTGCCGCTGTCGCCGGAAACGCACCACCTGATCGGCGCGGCCGAATTCGCGAAGATGAAGCGCGGCGCGATCCTGATCAATGCGTCGCGCGGGCCCGTCGTCGACGAAGCCGCGCTGGTCGACGCGCTGCGCGCGGGCACGATCCATGGCGCGGGGCTCGACGTGTTCGAGAAGGAGCCGCTGCCGGCGGATTCGCCGCTGTTGCAAATGAAGAATGTCGTCGCGCTGCCGCATATCGGCTCGGCGACGCACGAGACGCGCCACGCGATGGCGCGCTGCGCCGCGGAAAACCTGGTCGGCGCGCTGGCCGGCACGCTGCGCGCGAATCTCGTCAATCCGGATGCGCTCGCGCGGGCCTGAGCCGCGCCGGGTAACGGGAAGACAGCCGGCCGGCGGGGCGCCGGCGCCGTTAGAGGCGATGGTCTTGGTGCCGGAGGGCTGGCTGCGTTATGATCGCCCGCTTGTCGCATCGACGGCCCGGCAATGCTGCCGGCGGCGTCCGGCGACGGGCATCCGCGCCAGGTCCGGTGCGGCCGACTGCTTTTGCACGTGACTGGAGCGGGCGCCGATGCGCCGGCGCCGATCGACCGCGACGCATGGGATCAGCGTAAGCGCTGAAGGGCTGACGCTGATCGACCGCGAAGCATGGGATCAGCGTGAGCGTTGAAGGGCTGACGCCGATCGACCGCGAAGCATGGGACCAGCGTAAGCGCTAAAGCGCTAACGCTGGTCGACAGAGGAGTCCGCCGGGTGGCTTACGTTTCCAACAACAAAGGTCCGTCCGCTCACGAAGCGGCACGGATCGTACGTCGCGAGGCACGACAGTGACCGATTCGCATCCTTCCACGCCGCGTCCGGCGACGATCAGCGATGTCGCACGCGAGGCCGGCACGGGCAAGACCAGCGTTTCGCGCTACCTGAACGGCGAAACGCATGTGCTGTCCGTCGATCTGCGCCAGCGGATCGAGGCGGCGATCGCGCGCCTCAACTACCGGCCGAACCAGATGGCGCGCGGGCTCAAGCGCGGCCGCAACCGGCTGCTCGGCATGCTCGCGGCCGACCTGACCAATCCTTACACCGTCGAAGTGCTGCAGGGCGTCGAGGCCGCGTGCCACGCGCTCGGCTACATGCCGCTCATCTGTCACGCGGCGAACGAGGTCGAGATGGAGCGCCGCTTCCTGCAGCTGCTCACGACCTACCGTGTCGAAGGGCTGATCGTCAACGCGCTCGGCGCCGAAGAGGACGTGCTGCGCCCGCTGCGCGGCGCCGGCATCCCGGCCGTGCTCGTCGACCGGACGGTCGAGGGCTTCGAGGCCGACCTGATCGGCCTCGACAATGCCGATGCGATCGAGACGGCGGTCGCGCACCTGATCGAGCACGGCTTCGACGCGATCCATTTCGTCGTGCAGCCGTTCGAGCACGTCAGCTCGCGGCGCTTGCGCGAGGCCGCGTTCCGCGCGGCGCTGGGCGCGCGCGGGCTGCCGGTGCCGGCGACGGTCGTGCTCGACCTGAACGAGCCGGACGCGGCCGCGGCGGCACTCGCCGACCTCGATACGCGCATCGACGATGCGACGCGGCGCGGCGTGCGCGCGGCGCTGTTCGCCGCGAACGCGCCGGTCGCGCTCGCGATCGCGCGCCACCTGCGCGCGCGTTTCGGCGCCGCGTGGCAGCAGAAGGCCGCGCTGCTGTCGATCGACGATCCGGAATGGGCCGAGCTGATCGGCATCACGACGATCCGTCAGCCGACCTACGAAATCGGCTACAAGGCCGTCGAATTCGTGCACGAGCGGATCGACGGCGCAGCGGGCGACGTGCGCGTCGCGATGCTGCCGGGCGAGCTGATCGCGCGCGCGTCGACCGCAAGCTGAGTATCATGCGGGGCACGCAGCGCGCCAGGTGCGCTGCCCCGAACAAGGAAATACATGACTGTCGCTCCCGTCACGCTGGCGGTGCTGATCGCCGCCACGCTGATCATCGCGCTGCTGCCGCTTGTCCTCTTCCGTATCCTGCGCAAGCCGCTCGCGCTCAACCGCCGCGACACGATCGTCGGCGTCGCCGTCTTCACGCTGTTTGCGATGATCGTCGAACGCGCGTTCCACGGGCTCGTGCTGAGCCAGACGCCGGCGGATGGCTGGCTGACGCAGCCGCTCGCGTTCGTCGCATACAGCGCGCTCGCGACCGCCGTATTCGAGGAAGTCGGCCGTTATCTCGGGATGCGTTTCCTGAACCGGCGCTACGGCGCGTCGGCCGGCGACGGTCGCGCGATCGGCTACGGGATCGGCCACGGCGGCGCCGAAGCGTGGTTCGTCGGCGTGCTCGTATGGGGCCAGTGGTCGTATCTCGCGTGGCTGGCAAGCCGCGGCCAGCTCGAGACGCAGCTTTCCGACCTGCCGGGCGACACCGTCGTGCGGCTGCACGTGATGCTTGCGACGCTGTCGGTGCAGTCGATCCTGCTGTTGCTGCTCGAACGCTGCGGGGCGTTCGTGCTGCAGCTTGCGCTGTCGGTGCTGGTCTGGCGCGGTGTGCGTGCCGGCCGCGCGGGCGTGCTGCCGCTCGCGATCGTGCTGCATGCGCTCGCGGCGGCGCCGGCGCTGCTGTACCAGGTGCGCGTGCTGCCGGCCGCATGGGTCGAGGCCGCGTATTTCGTGCTGGCCGCGATCCTGGTCGTCGTGATGGTGAAGACGTGCCGGCCGCCGCGTACGGCTGCCTGACGGGAGAGACGGGATGGACGACTATCTGATCGAATGCCGGAGCGCCGAATTCGACGCGCTCGCGCGCGTGATCTGCGATCTCTTTCCGGAGCAGACGCGCTTCGCCGAAAGCAGCGACGAGCGCGGGCGGTTCCTGTCCGTGCACTGGCTCGCGATGCGTTTCGGCGCGACGCCGAAGCGGATGACGCTCGATATCCGCATCGTGCCGGCCGCGCTCGCGCGTTATCTCGCGCTCAAGCCGATGCATCGCGCGCGCAGCCATGCGGTGCTGCATGCGTATACGGAAGCGATGCTCGGGTCGCTCGAGGAGCGCCACGCGGCCGGCGAGGCCGTCGAGCGCAGCGCGGAACTCGAACTCGACGAAGACTTTGCGTGAGCATGCGCGCCGGCTTCATGCCGGCGCGGCGGATTACGCGTCGCGGTAGACCTGCGCGAAGCGCTGCGCCTGCACGACGCCGTAATCGCCGGGTGCGTACTGCATTACCCAGTCGCCGGCGACACCACGCAGCGTGTCGCCGTTTTCCGAGCGGGCGATCGTAAACGGCTCGTCCATCCGGCGTGCGAGCACGACGGCCGGCCGGTTCCGGTAGGCGCCCGGTGCGCCGTGCGCGAGTGCCGGATCGGCGGGCAGGTATTTGGCGTCGAAGCGCGCGCGCGACACGACCCAGCGGTCGCCGGTCGAGCCCGTGATCAGCGCGTCGCCCGCGACATAGCGGTTCGGGCCTTCGAGGCTCATCAGTTCGCCGTCTGCGTCCGCGAATGAAACGGCGACGGTTTCGTCCTTGACGACGCGACGGGCCTGCGGGTCGGTACGCAGATCGATGTGCTTGAGTTCGAGCATGGCGAGGAAGTGCGGGAAAAGCCGGGAGCTTATCCCGAATTCGGCGCGCCGTGTGACGCGCCGATCGCCGGCAGGACGCGCGGCGCCGTTCGGCCCGTAACGGGCAGCTCGGCGCCGGCGGGGAGGGCGTCAGGGTTGCGCGGGTGCGCTTGCGGCCGGCGCGGCTGCCGCCTTGCCTTCCTTGGCCTTCGTCTTGCCCTTGCCGCGGTGCTCGCCGCCATGGTTCAGCCAGCTGCGGAACGTCGTGTCGGCCAGCGCCTTCTGCTCGGCCGGGAAGCTCGCGTAGAGCGGCGCGAATGCGTCGGAGAGCTTTTTCGCGCCGTCGGCGTTCGCCTGCGACAGTTCCGCATACTGCTTCATGTCGTCGAGCGCGGAGACGTCGTGCTTGGCCATCCGGTCGCGATAGAGGCGGCCCATCGTTTCGCCGTTGTCGCGCATCGTGTCGGCGAACGTCTTCCATTGCGGTTCCTGCGCCGACGTGATCTTCAACTGGTCGTGCAGGTACTTGATGCGCTGCTCGACGCGCGCTTCGTGGCGTGCCGCGCGCTGCTCGGCGCTCGGGGCCGATGCTGCGGCCGCAGCCGTCGTGGCCGGAGCGGGCGCTTGCGGCTGCGCCGGGGTTTGCGCGAACGCGCTGGCTGCAACGGCGAGCGTAGCGAGGGTGAGCGAGATTTTCTTCATGGTTGGCTCTCCGGGGTGGTGTCTTGCGAGCGGGCGCGGCGGCAATTGCCGCAAGCACGCATCTCGCGTCGCACATTATTAGTAGCACGTTGCGTGCAGCGCGGTAGTGAATGCGACACTTGCTTACATCCGATACGAATCGAAATTGAAAGGGACATGGCGGATCGGCGCGGGGCTGGCGATGGTCCGGCACGTACCGGCGACGGGCTCGGCAAGCGAGAGCGCGATTCGGGTGCGGTCGTTGCGCACCGACAAGGCAGCGCGACCGCATGACGGCGCGCGATTGAGCAGTCGTGCGATGCCGTTTGGGCGTACCGGCGTTCGGCGCTATCATCGCGTCACCTTCCACTTAGCCGGCGCGTGCCGGCCCGGCCTCATGCGTCCACCCCGCCTCGACCAACTCGACGATCTCGACCGGCAACTCGTCGCGCTGCTGCAAGCCGATGCGCGTGCAAGCGTCGCGGATCTCGCGCGCCAGCTCGACGTCGCGCGCACGACGGTCGTCGCACGCATCGCGCGGCTCGAACGCACCAACGTGATCGCCGGCTACAGCGTCCGGCTCGGGCAGGACGTGCTCGACGCGAGCATTTACGCGTATGTCGGCATCATCCTCACGCCGAAGTTCGGCAAGGACGTGTTGCGCAAGCTCGACCGGATGCCCGAAGTGCAGTTGCTGTGTGCGGTGAGCGGCGAGTACGACTACGTCGCGTGGCTGCGCGCCGATTCGCCCGAACGGCTCAACGACCTGCTCGACCAGATCGGCACGCTCGAAGGCGTCGAACGCACGACGACGTCGATCATTCTTTCGCGCAAGATCGATCGCGGGACGATCGGCGGCTGATGCGCACCTCGCGACATCGCATTCGATGTCGCAGTCGAGTATTCCGCACAGATATCTGCGTGATCGGCGAGCATATTCGTGCGCGCCGAGTGCACGCGACTCCACGTATTCGACACCGCCGTGCCCGATGTTCCGCAGGGGCGCAGACGGCCCAGACGGCCGTTTCCACGCGTCGTTCGACGCATCCATGCCGCATTCTCTTGCGCATTTCCGCACATGACGAGTGCGCGTCGTTCCTCCTTCTTTCCGCCTTCGAGAACGCAGGCCGTAACGGTCCGCTTGCGGCACGAGCTATACGCGATTTTTAGATGGTTTGGTCGTTTGGACGAAACGAATCGTCATTTCGTCGAAATTATCGGTCGTTTCGCATCATTCTTCGTCTTGGAACTGATTTTGCGCGTCCCTAAACTGTGTTCATGGCTCAACGCCGTCCACAACAGCAACCCATCATCAGGAGATAAGCGCATGAAAATCGCCATCGTCGGCGCAGGTCTGATCGGCCACACCATTGCTCACATGCTGCGTGAAACGGGCGACTACGAAGTCGTCGCGTTCGACCGCGATGCGGATGCGCTCGCAAAGCTGTCGCGCGAAGGCATTGCGACGCAACGGGTCGATTCGGCCGACGCGAACGCGATTCGCGAAGCAGTGAAGGGCTTCGATGCGCTCGTCAACGCGCTGCCTTATTACCTCGCGGTCAACGTCGCCGCCGCCGCGAAGGCTGCGGGCGTCCATTACTTCGACCTGACCGAAGACGTGCGTGCGACCCACGCGATCCGCGAACTGGCCGACGGTTCGGACCGTGCGTTCATGCCGCAATGCGGCCTCGCGCCGGGCTTCATCGGCATCGCCGCGCATGAACTCGTGAACGGCTTCAGCGAAGTGCGCGACGTGAAGATGCGCGTCGGCGCGCTGCCCGAGTATCCGACCAACGCGTTGAAGTACAACCTGACGTGGAGCGTCGACGGCCTGATCAACGAATACTGCCAGCCGTGCGAAGCGATCCGCGACGGCCGCAAGCAGTGGGTGCAGCCGCTCGAAGGCCTCGAGCACTTCTCGCTCGACGGCACCGAATACGAAGCGTTCAACACGTCGGGCGGCCTGGGCACGCTGTGCGAGACGCTGTCGGGCAAGGTCGAGACGCTCGACTACAAGTCGGTGCGCTACCCGGGCCACCGCGAGCTCGTCCAGTTCCTGCTCGAGGACCTGCGCCTGTCGACCGACCGCGACACGCTGAAGTCGATCATGCGCCGCGCGGTGCCGTCGACGAAGCAGGACGTTGTGCTCGTGTTCGTCACGGTGACGGGCGTGAAGGACGGCCAGCTCGTGCAGGACGTGTTCACGCGCAAGATCTTCGCGAAGGACGTGTGCGGGATGCACATGAGCGCGATCCAGATCACGACGGCCGGCGCGATGTGCGCGGTGCTGGATCTGTTCCGCGAGAAGAAGCTGCCGCAGAGCGGTTTCATCCCGCAGGAAAAGGTGTCGCTGAAGGCGTTCCTGTCGAACCGCTTCGGCAAGCTGTACGAAGGCGGCACGATGGAGCGCGTGCACGCGGTGGCCTGACCACCCGCCAGTCTCAGGCACGAGGGCCGTACGACGCCGGGAGCGCAGCAGCGCTTCCGGCGTTGTTTTTTTGGGGGGAGAGAGAAGGGCGCCGGTGCCGGTCAGGCCGGCAGCGGTGGCACGATCGTCGCGGCGGGCGCGGGCGGCACGATGCGGTACAGCAATGCGTCGACGTCCGCGTCGGACGGTGCGGTGTTATCGAACATCACGATGCCGTCGCATTCGTGGCCGGTCGGTACGAAGCGGCGCTGCCGGTATTCGTCCCAGTGCGCGAGCTTGTACGCGTCGTTCGGGTTGCCACGCGCGACGATCCGCGCGTGCGCGACGTCTTCCGACGTGTGGACCCAGACGACCGTCAGCGTGACGTCGGGCGCGATGCCGAGCCACGCGCGGTCGAGGATGCGCCGGTCGCGCACTTCGCGCGACAGCGGGCCGACGACGATCGCGCTGATGCCGAGCGCAAGATTTTCACGGGCCGTGTCGAGCAGGCCGTGGTATTCGGGATCGCGCAGATGCTTCAGATAGAGCGGGCTGTCGCGGTCGTTCGGATCGTCGGTGAGCGCGCCCATCGCGGCCGAGCTGTAGCGGCCGTACAGCGTGTCCTTGTCGAGCAGGCAGAAAGCTTCGCCGGTCGCGCGCATCAGCGGCCCGATGAGCCGCTTCGCGAGCGTGGTCTTGCCGGTGCCGGCGTGACCGCAGAAGAACACCAGGTGCGTCACGAATATTTGCTCCCCGACCCCTGGCTCGACGTGTCGCTGCGCTTGTCGCCGCGCGAGAACACTTCCGCTTCCAGCCACATCGCGTTGATGATGCCGAAGCCGAGTGCCACGCCGATGCCGAGTATCCACGAGAAATACCACATGGGTCTGTCTCCTTGACGGTTGGGCCGCACGGCCGTGCGGCGTACGTGCCGAAGTGCGTTGGTGCGCGTGCTGCGGTGCACGCAGCCCGATCATGACCAATATCGGTGTGCCGCGCAAGCCGGGCCGACCGCGTAGCAAACCGGTAAACTGATGCGTAAACCGCAACATCACCGACAACATGCTGATCAACTGTGCTGCATACCAGGACGGCCGCAAGCTGGCCGACATCGATATCGACGCCATCAGCGACTACGTGTCGAAGCCCGAGTGCTTCGTGTGGGTCGCGCTGAAGGATCCGACGCCCGACGAAATCGACCTGATGGGCGAGGAGTTCGGGCTGCACGAACTCGCGCTCGAGGATGCCCGCAAGGGGCATCAGCGGCCGAAGATCGAGGAGTACGGCGATTCGCTGTTCGCGGTGCTGCATATGGTCGAGCTCGACGGCGACGGCGAACTCAAGGTCGGCGAGCTGAACGTGTTCGTCGGCCCGAACTATGTGCTGTCGATCCGCAACCACACCGAGCAGGACTTCCGCGACGTGCGCAAGCGCTGCGAGCGCGAGCCGCATCTGCTGCAGGAAGGCTCGGCGTTCGTGTTCTATGCGCTGATGGACCAGGTCGTCGACCGCTATTTCCCGATCCTCGAAACGCTCGGCGCCGAACTCGAGGAACTCGAGGACCGCATCTTCACGAAGGCCACGCCCGCGTCGTCGCGCGCGATCATCGAGGATCTCTATTCGCTGAAGCGCCGCCTCGTGATGCTGCATCAGCACACGGCGCCGCTGATCGAGCCGCTCGCGAAGCTCACGGGCGGACGCATCCCGCAGATATGCAGCGGGATGGAGCATTACTTCCGCGACGTGTACGACCATCTGCAGCGGATCGTGAAGACGATCGAAGGGCGGCGCGAGATGGTCGTGACGGCGATCCAGGTCAACCTCGGAATGATCTCGCTCGCCGAGAACGAGGTGACCAAGCGGCTCGGCTCGTTCGCGGCGTTGTTCGCGATTCCGACGATGATTGCCGGCATCTACGGGATGAACTTCGCGAACATGCCCGAGTTGCACCTGAAATACGGCTTCTACGGCTGCATTGCGGTGATGGTCGCGGCCGATCTCGCGCTGTGGTGGCGCTTCAAGCGGGCAGGGTGGCTGTAGCCTCGCGCGTCTAGCGCGGCGCGTGCTTGCCGACCACGACGCGCCACGGGCGCACGCGCCAGGATTTCACGAGGCCGTTCTGCACGTACGGATCGGCGCGCGCGAACGACTCGGCCGCTTCCGGCGAATCGCCTTCGAACACGAGCACGGCCTGATCGGCCGGGTCCGACAGCGCGCCGGCGAGCACGAGTTCGCCTCGCTCGGTCGCGGCCTGCGCGAGCGCGAGATGCTGGGCGCGGAACGGTTCGCGACGGGACAGGTAATCGTCGACGAGTTCGTAAATCAGCTGGTAATGCATGCGTTGCTCCGGGAAGAATCGGCGGCTGTGGCCGGTGTGTCGGCGCGGCCGTCGGTCGGTCTGCTGCGGCCAGTATAGGACAGCCGGGCGGCAGTGGCGCGACGCAAGCGGAAGCGTACCTTCGTCTTCAAAAATGCAACTAACGGTCCGGTTTTCCTGCGCCCCGAAATCCCGACCGCGACCGCGCCTTTCATGCAGCGGAGTCTGCAGGACGGGCCCCGGCAGGGAAGGCGCGATCATGACCCATCCGCCCCGGCGGCCCACGCTACGCCTTGTATCCGATCGTGCGCAGCAGATCCTTGCGCCAGCGCACATCGTCGTCGTTCTCGATGCCGAGCGGCGGAAAGCCGTCGACGACGCCGACGATCCCGCGTCCTTGCGCGGTTTCCGCGACGATCACGTCGGTCGGGTTCGCGGTCGCGCAGTAGATCCGGCAGACCTCCGGCACGGCCTTGATCGCATTGAGCACGTTGACCGGATAGAAACCGTCGCCGAGGAACACGATGAAAGCGTGACCGGCGCCGATTGCGAGGGCGTTGCGGCACGCGAGTTCGACGAGCTCCGCATCGGTGCCGGAACGGCGCACGAGCCGCTTGCCCGATGCCTCGCAGAACGCGAGCCCGAAACGGATGCCGGGCACGGTGCCGACCAGCGTCTCGTGGATGTCCTCGACGGACTTGATGAAATGCGACTGGCCGAGGATGAAATTCATGGCCTCGGGCTTGTCGACGGCGACGGTGTGCAATTGCGGCATGGCGGACCTCGTCTGGCGATGCGGCGCGCGCGCCGCAATGGGCTCTCCAAGCTTAGTACGCGGCGGCCGGCGCCGAAAGCGGCGGGCGCGTCCTATCCTTCGTTGTGTATGGCGCGCGAGCGCGAATGCAGAGGAGGGCGAAATGGACGTGCGACAAGGCTTCGTCGACTGCGTGGGGCGCACACCGTTGATCCGGCTGGCGAAGCTCAGCGCGGAAACGGGCTGCGAGATCCTCGGCAAGGCGGAATTCATGAATCCGGGCGGCTCGGTGAAGGATCGCGCGGCGCTCTACATCATCCGCGACGCCGAGCAGCGCGGCGCGCTGAAGCCGGGCGGCACCGTCGTCGAGGGCACCGCGGGCAACACGGGCATCGGCCTTGCGCATATCTGCGCGGCACGCGGTTATCGCTGCGTGATCGTGATTCCCGACACGCAATCGCCGGACAAGATGGCGATCCTGCGCACACTCGGCGCCGACGTGCGCCCGGTGCCGGCGGCGCCGTACCGTGACCCGAACAACTATCAGAAGATTGCCGGGCGGCTCGCGGACGAACTCGACAACGCGGTATGGGCCAACCAGTTCGACAACGTCGTCAACCGGCAGGCGCACTACGAGACGACGGGGCCGGAAATCTGGCGCGACACGGCGGGCACGGTCGATGCATTCGTCTGCGCGACCGGCACGGGCGGCACGCTGGCGGGCGTGAGCCGCTACCTGAAGGAGCAGAATCCGGAGGTCCGGATCGTACTGGCCGATCCCCACGGCAGCGGGCTCTACGGTTACGTGAAAACGGGCGATCTCGGCGCCGAAGGCAACTCCATCACCGAAGGCATCGGCTCGACGCGCGTCACCGCGAATCTCGCCGGCGCGCCGATCGATGACGCCGTGCGGATCGACGATACGCAGTGCGTGAAGATGGTCTACCGGCTGCTGCGCGAAGAAGGGCTGTACGTCGGCGGATCGAGCGGCATCAACGTCGCGGCGGCGGTCTGGCTGGCCCGCCGGATGGGCCCGGGACACACGATCGTGACCTTGCTGTGCGATCGCGGCGACATCTATCGCGCGCGGCTTTTCAACCGCGAATGGCTGCGCGAAAAGGGGTTGGAACCTGGGTTGGAGCCCGAATGACGAAGGGGCGAGGCGGCGATTTCCATCGGCCCGAATGCGAACTATGCTGAACGAATCCGGTGCGAACGCCGTTCGCTCGATTCGTCAGACGAGGTGTGCCATGTCCGTGTCAGCCACCCTGCAGGATTGCCTGCGCCAGAAGTCATCGCGGTACGAAGTCGTGTACCACCCTTATAGCCATACGAGCATGGAGACGGCCGCCGCCGCGCATATTCCCGGCGATCGCCTCGCGAAAACCGTGCTCCTCGAGGACGACGAGGGCTACGTCGCCGCCGTGTTGCCGACGACGCACGCCGTGCGCCTGTCGGATCTCTGGGTGAAGACGGGCCGCCATCTCGTGCTCGCCCGGGAGGTCGAATTGCGCGAACTGTTCAAGGATTGCGACATGGGCGCGCTGCCGCCGGTCTGCATGGCGTACGGGATGAAAACGTTCCTCGAGGAGCGCCTCGCGCAGCAGCCGGAAGTCTATTTCGAGGCCGGCGACCACGAAGCGCTGATCCACATGACGCAGGACGAATTCCTGGCGCTGATGGAGACGGCCGAGCGCGCGCATTTCTCGCACAAGATGCAGGGGATGCAGTCCTGATAGCGCGACGCACGCGACGCACGCGGCGAGTCGCGGGGCGATGCGCAGGTGTGCGTGCCGATGCGTAGGCGGCTTGGTCGTGCACGGGCGCGTGGTGTCATCTGTGACAGTTGATTCGATATCCGAAACTGTTTGGCGGACTTTATCGTGATGAAGGTTCGCCTCCTATTTGCATCGGATTGCAGATCAATTGTGCTGCTGGCTATTCGTGCACTCGACGTGCGTATCGAGCCGTGCCGGCCGGCTGGAGGCGGGTGGGCGGGGGTATTGGACGACCGATGCCGGCATTGGTGACGCGAAGGGGCGCGCCTCGCCCGTTTTTCCGGGACGAACCATTTTGGTGCGGCGTGGGAAATACGGGGATATTTATGTCGAAAGGGTTGAGTATTCGATTTCGAATATACGCATACAAATCAATTACTATTTCAATAATGGAAGCTGGATTTATGCTTACCGGAATATTATTTGAACAAACCCTCCAAACTTTGTATTTGGGCATCAAATAAAGTTTGACGGCAAAATTTTTTCCTTGCTATCTTCTGCACCCAAGTGAACGGCGCTATTGACATCACCGTGTAACGAACGGTGACCGTCATGCGAAAACGAAACGCGAGATCGCGCCAGCTCAGCTGACAATTGCCTGAACGTGCAGGCGCGTGGATTTCCGGTGTGACGCACCGGGCCGCGCCGGCCGGAACGATTCCTTGAAAACGAATTAATTGGAATTCGAATTTGATTCTTTCAATTCGGATTGAAAATTGAATTTGAAATGAAATCTTCGGGTTGAAGCGGAGGCGATGCCGACCTGGCTTCGCAACCGGCCGCAACCCGAAACTGGGCGAATCGCTTGGGGGATGGATGGTGGGCATGAAAGTCGAAGAACGTCTGGCTACTTCGAACAGCGGACTGGCTATGCTGGGGCGTCCGCGAGAGTTCGGCAGGAAGCAGCAGAATCCGGTGCGCCGGTTCGGCGGCATCGGAATCGTCCTGGTGCTGCACGCAGTGCTGATCTACGCATTGCTCAACGGCCTCGCGACGAAAGTCGTGCAGGTGATCCAGCATCCGATCGAAACCCGCATCATCGAGCCGGTCAAGCCGCCGCCGCCACCGCCGATGCCCGTGGTCAAGCTCCCGCCGCCGAAATTCGCGCCGCCGCCACCGCCGTTCGTCCCGCCGCCGGAAGTGCCGGTGCAGGCGCCGCCGCAGGCGACGATCACGCACCAGTCGGCGCCGGTACCCTCCGCGCCGGCCGTGCAGGCGCCGGTCGTGGCGCCCGCTCCGGCACCGGCCAAGCCGGTCAGCCATGACGTGGGCGTCGTCTGCCCGAATTCGGACACGCTTCGCGCGTCGATCCAGTACCCGAAGGAAGCGCAGGAAAACAACATCACGGGCGACGTGACGATCGAATTCATCGTGGATGCGGAAGGGAACATCACGAACGAGCGCGTGGCGCAGTCCGCCGATCCGATCCTCGATCGCGCCGCCTACAACACCGTGAAACGGTTCAAGTGCGTCGCGCAGGGCCAGTCGGTGCGGGTCCAGGTGCCGTTCTCGTTCAATCTGAATTGATGCAGTGGGCGGCCCGGCTCGCGCCGGGCCGGGGAAAACCGTCTCGAACTGAAGTATTAAGTTCACCGAAAGAACTGGAGTGGGGTATGACGAAGCGTTCACTGGCCGCGCTGGCGGCAAGCATGTTGATGTCCGTCGCCGCAGTCGACGGGTTCGTTGCGCCGCAGCTCGCCCAAGCGCAGGCAAGCGGGGCGGCCGGCACGTCGGCACAGGCCGCGGCACCGTCGGCCACGCCGGCGCCGGCCGCCGCCGAGCCGGCGCCGCCGCCCGCGCCGGCCACGACGGAAGCGGTCGAGAACCCGTACGGGCTCGGTGCGCTATGGAAGAACGGCGATTTCGTCGCACGTTTCGTGCTGATCCTGCTGGTGATCATGTCGATGGGGAGCTGGTACATCATGATCACCAAGTTCCTGGAACAGTTGCGCGCGAATCGTCGCGCGAAGCTGGCGGACGCACAGCTCTGGTCCGCGCCGTCGCTGGCCGAGGGCGCCAGGCTGCTCGACGAGGCGTCGCCGTTCCGGTTCATCGCCGAAACGGCGATCGAGGCCGGCGAGCATCACGAAGACGCACTGCTGGAAGCGGTGGACCGCAACACGTGGATCGACGTGTCGGTCGAACGCTCGATCACGAACGTATCGAACCGCATGCAGGACGGGCTCGCATTCCTGGCCACGGTGGGCTCGACGGCCCCGTTCGTGGGGCTGTTCGGCACGGTCTGGGGGATTTATCACGCGCTGACGGCGATCGGCATCGCCGGCCAGGCGTCGATCGACAAGGTCGCGGGCCCGGTGGGCGAGGCGCTCATCATGACCGCGATCGGTCTTGCCGTCGCGGTGCCGGCGGTGCTCGGCTACAACTTCCTGGTCCGGCGGAACAAGTCGGTGATGGAACGGGTCCGCAACTTCGGCGCGCAATTACACACGGTGCTGCTGGCCGGCAACCGGCGCCCGGTGCGCGCGCCGGCGCCGGCGGCATCGCTCGCGAACTGATCGGCTGACGGAGAAGCGCGATGGCCATGAACGTCGGGCAGGACGATAGCGACGAGGTGATCGCCAACATCAACACGACGCCGCTCGTCGACGTGATGCTGGTGTTGCTGATCATCTTCCTGATCACGATTCCGGTCGTGACGCACACGATCCAGCTTCAGCTTCCGAAGGAGACGGTGCAGCCGCTGCAGACGACGCCGAAAAGCATCGAGATCGCAGTGAACCGCGACGGCGATTTCTTCTGGGGCGAGCAACTGGTGGACGCGCCGACGCTGCTCGCGAAGCTGAAGGACGTGTCGCAGCAGCAGCCGCAGCCGAGCGTCCACGTGCGGGGCGACCAGAACACGCGCTACGAGTTCATTGGCCGGGTGGTCACGATGTGCGAGCGCGCGGGGATCGCGAAGCTGTCGTTCATTACGGAGCCACCCGCACGTGGCGGATAGCCGCGCACGGGAATGGCTGTGAAGCATGGGGCTGGAGTAAGTGCTCCGGCCGACACGAGCGCGATAGTGCGAACGCTGCTCGACCGCAAAGCATGGGACCAGCATAAGCGCTAAAGCACCAACGCTGATCGACAGGAGTCGACGATGGGTATGAACGTGCCTTCGGGCGGGGGCAACGCAGAACCGGACGTGATGGTCGACATCAACACCACGCCGCTGATCGACGTGATGCTGGTGTTGCTGATCATGCTGATCATCACGATCCCGATTCAGATGCATTCGGTGAAGATGGACTTGCCGGTGGGCAATCCGCCGCCGCCGGCAACGCCGCCGGAAGTCGTGCAGATCGACATCGATTTCGACGGCACGACGACGTGGAACGGCGCGCCGGTGCCGGACCGTGCGGCGCTCGAGGCGAAGCTGACCCAGGTGGCGGCGGAACCCGTGCAGGCGGAGATCCATCTGCGGCCCAACAAGCTGGTGCCGTACAAGGACGTTGCGACCGTGCTGGCGTCCGCGCAACGCGTGGGCGCGACCAAGATCGGCCTGATCGGTAACGAACAATTCATGCAATGACGAAACGGACGAGCCGATGAACCAGCGACGATGGAAACGGATGATGGCGGTGACGGCACTCGGCGCGGCATGCATGCTCGGCCGGCCGGCGTTGCCGGCGGACGCGCTTCGGCCGGACGTGGCGAAACCGTTGGCGGCGGCGCAGGAACTGTACCGGGCGCACAAGTATCGCGACGCGCTCGGCAAGATCGCGCAGGCGGCCGCCGTCCCTAACCGGACGCCGTACGAAACGTACATGGTGGAAGAGATGCGCGGTGCGGCGGCGATGGCGGCCGGCGACTCGGGCACGGCCGCGCAGGCGTACGAAACCGTACTGAACTCGGGGCGGCTGTCGGGCGAGGACGAGCAGCGGACCGCGGCGGCGCTCGCCGGCATCTACTTCCAGCAGAAGAACTATCCGCTGGCGATCCGGACCGCGCAGCGCTACCTGAAGGTAGGGGGAACGGATCCGGAAATGCGCACGCTGCTCACGCAGTCGTATTACCTGTCGAACGATTGCGCGCCGGTCGTGAGCCAGTTGAAGGCGAGCACGGACGCGCAGGCGAACGGTGGACACGCACCGGACGAAGGGCAGTTGCAGATGCTCGCGACGTGCGCGCAGAAAGTGAAGGGCGGCAACGCATACCGCAGTGCGCTCGGGCTGCTGGTGGCGTACCACCCGAGCCCAGCGTACTGGGACGAAATGGTCACGGCCATTCGCGGCAACCCCGGATATCTGTCGTCGCTCGACCTCGACATCTACCGGCTGCGCCGGGCGACGGGGTCGCTTGCGACGGCAGACGCATACATGGAGATGACGCAGCTCGCACTGGTTGCGGGATCGTCGGCCGAAGGCAAGCAGGTAATCGACCAGGGGTTCGCGTCCGGCGTACTCGGCAAGGACGCACAGGCGGACCGCGAGAAGCGGCTGCAGGCGCTCGCCGCCAAGCGCGCGCAACCGGGCGGGGACGCCGCGACGCCGGCGGCGCCGATCGACGCGGGCATGAACCTCGTCTTCGCGGGTCATGCGCAGCAGGGTTTGCCGATGATGGAGCAGGCGATCGCGAAGGGCGGGCTCGAGCATCCCGACGCGGCGCGACTGCGGCTCGGCGAGGCGTATTACGTGGCCGGCCAGAAGGCGCATGCGGTCCAGGTGCTGCGCACGGTCAAGGGATCAGACGGTTCAGGCGACCTGGCAAAGCTCTGGACGGCGGTGGCATCCCGGTAACGGCAACGGAAAGGCGCGACGGCGCGCGGCGCGGGCGCGGTCGACAAGCGGCGTGCCGCCGCGACGGTACTAGTGCTTGACGATCAGGTTCGACGAGGAAAAGGGGCAGCCTTGTTAGTTAGTAAACCGAATGAAATATACGAAGGCTGCACGGCGATGCAGCGACGATGCCGCGCTGCGCCGCGCACCGCTTGCACGCAGCGGCAGCGCGCAGCCGCGTATCGCGCCGGGCCGGTTGCGTCACCGCATCGGTCAAGGGTTGCCGACATCAAACCGATTTCGACTGCGAGGCTCCGACTTTCCATGGTTTTGCCCCCTGATGAGTCGGTGCTCGTCGCCGTGTCGCTCGGCAACAAGATCCGGGCGCTGCGCCATCGCCTGAAACTCACGCTGGACGAAACGGCCACGATCGCCGGCATTTCGAAGCCGTTCCTGTCGCAGGTCGAGCGCGGGCGGGCAACGCCGTCGATCACGTCGCTGGTCCGGATCGCAAAGGCACTGGGCGTGACGATGCAGTACTTCATCGACACGCCGACGGAAGCGCGCTCGGTGTGCCGCGGGAACGCGCTGCAGTATTTCCAGTTCGCGAACTCGGCCAGCCTGTTCGCCAGGCTGACGAATCCGGCGGGTGGCCGCAAGCTCGACGCGATTCTCGTCAGGATGCCGGCGGGGCAGCCGCCGTCCGAGGTGACGACGCACGCGGGCGAGGAGTTCGTCTATGTGATGCGCGGACAGGTCGCGCTGACACTCGAGGATTGCACCTTCACGCTGAGCCAGGGCGATACCGCGCATTACGAATCGACGATGCCGCATGCGTGGCACAACACGGCCGACGAAGAGGCGGTGATCGTCTGGGTCGGCACGCCGAGGCTGTTCTAGCGGGGCGGCCGGCGCTGCGCGCCGCGATGAAGGAGAAGTACCCGATCGACAGCGGATGGTACGCGGCACGGCGCGCGAGATGTTCTCGTCGCCTGCAGGACTCGCCATCCATCGGATCAGGATCTGGCAGGGAAGTGCGCTCAACGTAGGTAATTAGCATGGCGAATAAAAATAAAGAAAGACGGTGATGCTGACTGGCACGGGTGCCCCGAGGCCGATCCGTTCGAATCATGGCAGTCGGAAGAGTGGCAATCGCGGGTTCCGCAACACGGGCACCCAGGACGCGCAAGGAATTCACAAGGTTCCGGCGCACAGCAGGTGGGGTCTTACTACGAGCGAGAGGGAACAAGATGAAGCAGAGAGTTTTGGCGTTGGCCATCAAGAGGATAGTCTGGGCGGAACTGGCGCTGACGGCCGCACTGGTGCCGCCGGCGTTCGCCCAGAGCCAGCCGGCGCCGGGCGCCGTCGCGATCGCGGATGCGGTCGCGAACGGTGCGCCCGTGACCGTCGCACAGGCGGGCGCCGCGGCGCCCGTGGCGGCATCCGGTGCGACAGCCGACGCGATGCCCGCCGCACCCGGCGCGAACGGGCAGGGCAAGGTCGCGCAGATCAAGCGGTTCGAAGTGACGGGCTCGCTGATCCGGCAGGCGGACAAGACCGGTTTCCAGCAGGTGCAGACGATCACGCCGAAGGAAATTCAGAGCAGCGGTGCGGTGACCGTCGCCGACTTCCTGCGCAATGCGGCGGCCAACTCCGCGAACAGCTGGGGCGAGGGGCAGTCGGGCAACTTCGCGGCCGGCGCCGCCGGCATTGCGCTGCGCGGCCTGTCCGAAAAATACACGCTCGTGTTGATCGACGGCCAGCGCGTGGCGCCGTACGCATTCTTCTCGAACAGCGTCGATTCGTTCTTCGACCTCAATACGCTGCCGCTCAACGACATCGAGCGCATCGAAATCGTGAAGACGGGCGCCGTCTCGCAATACGGTTCGGACGCGATCGGCGGTGTCGTCAACATCATCACGAAACACAATTTCCGCGGCCTGCAGCTCGACGGCAGCCTCGGCAGCGCGATCAATGCCGGCAACGGCGACGGGACGATGAAGTTCGGCGTGCTCGGCGGCTTCGGCGACCTGAACGCCGACCGCTTCAACGTGACCGCGGCGCTCAGCTACTACAAGTCGAACGGCTTCACGCTCGCCGACCGCGATTCGACCCGCAATCAGGACTTCACGGGCAAGCCGGGGGGCTTTTCGCTGCTCGCGCCGTCCTACTGGAACATGCCCGACGGCAGTGCGCAGGCGCTGAACGGCTGCCCGTTCGGCGGTGCGGTCCGCCCGGCCGCGCCGAACTCGCTGTCGGCCGGCCTGCCGGGCACGATCTGCTCGTACAACACGGCCGAAAGCACATCGATCCTGCCGATGACCGAGCGCCTGAACGCGAAGCTCCATGCTGACTTCAAGATCGACGACAAGACGGCGGCATTCGCGGACTTCCTCGAGAGCTACAACACGACCACGACCAACAACGGCCTGTGGGGCAACGTGATCGGCAATCCGCAGAACCCGGCGCTGGTGTGGAATCCGCAGACGCAGCTGCTGTCGCCGTTCAACACGGTCGTGCCGGTGAGCAACCCGTACAACACGACGGGCGCGGCCACGCCACTCACGTACGCGTTTCCGAACGCGGTCGCGCAGAAGACCTGGGCCAACTACTGGCGCGCGTCAACCGGCATCAAGGGTTCGTTTACGCTACCGTACGGCGACTGGGACTGGGCCACCTCGGTCAGCCATTCGCAGAGCACGGTGTCGAACGTGTTCACGAACCAGCTCAACGTCAACGCACTGAACAACATCTATCAGAACGGCACGCTGAATTTCGCGAACCCGGCGGCGACGCCGAACGCGTTCAACGGGCTGTTCCAGGAAGCGAACAACCTCGGCATTTCGAAGCTCGACACGATCGACGCGACGCTGTCGACGCCGAACCTGTTCCACCTGCCGACCGGCGACGTCGGCATCGGCTTCGGCGCGCAGTTCACGCACCAGAGCGAAACGCTGACGCCGGGCTCCGAATACCTGAGCGGCGCGGTGATCTCGCCCGATCTGGAGACAGTGAACGGCGCGCGCAACGTCGCGGCCGTCTATTACCAGATCAACGTGCCGATCCTGGAGAACCTGACGTTCAGCCAGGCGGGCCGCTACGACCACTACACGGACGTGGGCGGCGCCTTCTCGCCGCGCTTTGCGTTGCGCTACCAGCCGATCAAGGCGCTCACGCTGTATACGTCGTACAACCGCGGCTTCCGCGCGCCGACCTTCGTCGAGGACAGCAAGTCGCAGACGCTCGGCATCCAGGTCGACCCGGCCACCGGCCAGAACTACACGTCGATCACGGTCGGCAACCCGAACCTCGCGCCGGAACGCACGCGCAACTTCAACATCGGGTTCCAGGTCTCGCCGAGCCGCTACACGGACATCGGCTTCGACTGGTACAAGATCCGCATCGACAACGTGATCGGCCAGGGCAAGCCGTCGCAGGTCGTGACCGATCCGACGACCGGCCAGTTGCTGTACAAGGTGATTCCGTACCAGAACCTCGGCTACCTCGACACGAACGGCTTCGAAGGCACGTTCCGCCAGGGGCTGCCGCTCAAGGGCTGGGGCATGCTCACGCTGTCTGGCGACTGGGCGTACATCAACAGCTACAAGATCGGCTTCCCGGGCGGCGCACCGGTGAACGGCGCGGGCAACAACTTCACGATCACGCAGCCTTTCGGCGGCAGCTTCCCGCGTTGGCGCGGCAACACGACGCTGGACTGGAACTATCGGAAATTCGACGCGGCGCTGACGTGGCAGTTCACGGGCCCGTACGCGCAGAATCTGCTGCCGGAGCCGTCGAAGGTCGGTTCGTACAGCCAGTTCAACTTGATGCTGACGTACACGGGCTTCAAGAACTGGACGATCTACGGCGGCATCGACAACATCTTCAACCGCACGCCGCCGTACGACCCGATCTTCGCGAACGGCACGCTGAGCCAGAACGGGTACGACACGTCGGTGTATTCGTACGTCGGCCGGTTCGCGCAGATCGGCGCGACGTACAAGTTCTGACGGCGATCGCGATGCACTGACAGGCTTTGGACCGGCCGCTCCACGTCCACCTCCCCTTTTTTTGGAGCGGCCCTTTTTCGCCTGGCGCCACGACGGCCCGCAACCGGGACGCGCGGCGATGCAGCTTGCAGGATCGTTTGCAGCACGAACAACCAGCGGGATGCGGGCGGCACGCGGCATCCTGCACAGGCATCGACCGCGCGCAGGCATCGCGCCCGCACGCTTTCGGACAGACCGACCATGAAACTGTTGAAATGGCGATGGGCAGGCGTGCCGCGCGCAGCGCTGTTCGCGTGCGCCGTGCTGCTCGTGTCGGGTAGCGCCATGCCGCGTGCGGCGCTCGCGGTGTCGGCGATCGCGCAATACGACCAGCCGAAATATCCGCCGGATTTCACGCATTTCGCGTATGCGGACGTCGATGCGCCCGACAACGGCACGCTCGATTTCGAAAACTACGACGAAGCGCAAAGCTACGATTCGCTGAACCCGTTCCTCGTGCGCGGCTCGCCCGCGCCGGACATCAAGAACCTGATGTTCGACACGCTGATGCAGCGCAGCTGGGACGAGCTCGCGTCCGAATACGCGCTGATCGCCGACGACGTCGAGGTCGCGCCGGACCGGCTGTCGGCAACGTTCCACCTCAACCCGGCCGCACGCTTCTCGAACGGCGACGCGATCAACGCAGCTGACGTCAAGTATTCGTTCGACACGCTGACGAGCCCGCAGGCGTCGCCGATCTACAACGCGCAGTTCTCGATCATCAAGCGCGCGGTGGTGGTCGACGCGCGGACGATCCGCTTCGAATTCAAGCACGCGGAGCGCGACGCGGCGCTGATCGCGGGCGATCTGCCGGTGTTCTCGCCGAAATGGGGGCAACGCGCGGACGGCACTCGGCCGCCGTTCGACCAGATCGCAACCGTGCCGCCGATCGCGAGCGGGCCTTACCTGATCGAGCAGCGCAAGAACGACAAGCAGATCAGCTATGTGCGCAACCCGCACTACTGGGCCGCGAACCTGCCGTCGCGGCGCGGGATGTTTCGCTTCGCCCGCGTGTCGTTCAAGCTGTACCTGGACCAGTACACGTCGCTGGAGGCGTTCAAGGCCGGCGATGTCGACGCGCGCATGGAATACAGCTCGACGCAGTGGGCGCGCAAGTACGTCGGCAAGAATTTTCGCAACGGCATGCTGAAGAAGGGGGAATTCCGGGACGGCCCCGCGCAGATGCAGGGTTTCCTGATGAACATGCGCAAGCCGATGTTCCAGGACGTGCGCGTGCGGCATGCGCTCGCGCTGGCGTTCGACTTCGACTGGATGAGCCGGATGATGTTCTACGGGCAGTACCGTCGCACCAGCAGTTTCTGGGAGGCGAGCCCGTTCGCGGCGTCCGGCGTGCCGAGCGCCAAGGAGCTCGCGCTGCTCGAACCCTACCGGTCGACGCTGCCGCCGGCGGTGTTCGGCCCGATGATCGGCCAGCCGTCGACGCTGCCGCCCGGCTCGCTGCGCGCGAATCTGAAGGAAGCGCGCGACCTGCTCGCGCAGGCCGGCTGGCACTACCGCGACGGTGCGCTGCGCGACGCGAACGGCACGCCGATGACGATCGAGATCATCGACGACCAGCCCGGTATGGACCGCCTGATCCTGCCGTACACGCAGGCGCTCGCGACGCTCGGCATCCACGCGTACCTGCACGAGATCGACAGCGCGGTCTACCTGAAGCGACTCGACAATTTCGAGTACGACATGACGACGTACATCTATCTGCCCGTGACGATCCCGGGCGCGGAGCTGACGCGCCGTTTCGGCAGCGCGGCCGCATCGCAGCCGGGCTCCGAGAACTATCCGGGCGTGAAGTCGAAGGCCGTCGATGCGTTGATCCGCGCGGCGCTCGCGGCCGACACGCTCGACGATCTCGAGACGGCCACGCACGCGCTCGACCGCGTGCTGATCAACCTGTACGCACTGATCCCGCAGTATTACCTGCCGAACGCGCGGATCGCGTACAAGGCGACGCTCGGCCATCCGGCAATTGTGCCGGACTCCTATCAATACGAGGACTGGATCATCGACTACTGGTACGTGAAGAAGCCGACGGCGCAACCCGCTCCGGCGGCCTGACGGGGAACAACGATGCTGGCATACATATTCAGGCGGCTGCTGCTGATGATCCCGACGCTGGTCGGGGTGGTGACGATCACGTTCGCGGTCACGCAGTTCGTGCCAGGCGGTCCGGTGGAGCAGGTGCTCGCGCAGTTGCGTCACGGAAGCACGCGTGGAGGCGAGGCGGGCGGAGGCGGGGGCGGCTACCACGGCAGCCAGGGCGTCGATCCGCAGCAGATCGAGCAGATCCGCAAGCAGTTCGGCTTCGACAAGCCGCCGCTCGAGCGCTATCTGCTGATGCTGAAAAGCTATGCGACGTTCGACCTCGGCCAGTCCTACTTCGCGCACCGCAGCGTGTGGGCGGTGATCCGGTCGAAGCTGCCGGTGTCGATCACGCTCGGGCTGTGGACGGTGATCCTCACGTATCTCGTGTCGGTACCGCTCGGCATCGCGAAGGCGGTGCGCAACGGCTCGCGGTTCGACACCGTGACGAGCGTGCTGGTGCTGACCGGCTACGCGGTGCCGGGTTTCGTGCTCGGCGTGCTGCTGCTGATGCTGTTCGGCGGCGGCACGTTCTGGCAGGTGTTTCCGATGCGCGGGCTCACGTCGGACAACTTCGACGACCTGACGCTGATCGGCAAGACGCTCGACTATCTGTGGCACATCGTGATGCCGGTGACCGCGTCGGTGATCGGCAATTTCGCGATCGTCACGATCCTGACGAAGAACACGTTCCTCGAGGAAATCGGCCGGCAATACGTGCTGACCGCGCGCGCGAAGGGCGCGCCGGAGCGCGACGTGCTGTGGAAGCACGTGCTGCGCAATGCGGCGATCCCGCTGCTCACCGGGCTGCCGGCAGCATTCGTCGGCGCATTCCTGAACGGCAACCTGCTGATCGAGACGCTGTTCTCGCTCGACGGGATGGGGCAACTGTCGTACGACTCGGTGATCCGCCGCGACTATCCGGTCGTGCTCGGCTCGCTGTTCCTGTTCACCCTGATCGGTCTGCTGACCAAGCTTATCGCGGATATCTGCTATGTCGTCGTCGACCCCCGTATCCAGTTCGGCCGCCTGGACCACTGACCCCGCGTGCGCGCCGTCGCCGTCGCCGTGGCGGCGCACGTGGCAGCGCTTTCGCGCGCAGCCGCTCGGCTATGCAAGCCTCGTGATCTTCGCGGCGCTGTTCGCGCTCAGCCTGTGTGCGGACGGCCTGTCGAACGACCGGCCGCTGCTCGTGCGCTACGACGGGCACTATTATTTTCCGATCGCGAAGGACTATCCGGAGACCGCGTTCGGCGGCGACTTTCCCGCCAGGACGAACTATCTCGATCCGTACATGCGCGCGAAGCTCGAGTCGCACGGCAATTTCGCGATCTATCCGCCGAACCGCTACCGCTACGACACGATCGACTACTTCGCATCGCGGCCGTATCCGGCACCGCCGTCGTCGAGCAACTGGCTCGGCACCGACCAGTTCGGGCGCGACGTGCTCGCGCGGCTGCTGTACGGGTTCAGGCTGTCGGTGCTGATGGCGTTCGCGCTGACCGTGTCGGGGGTGCTGGTCGGCGTGCTGACGGGCGCGCTGCAGGGCTTCTACGGCGGCCGCACCGACCTGGTCGGGCAGCGCCTGATCGAGATCTGGAGCGCGCTGCCGGACCTGTACCTGCTGATCATCTTCGCGTCGATCTTCACGCCGTCGCTATGGCTGCTGTTCATCCTGCTGTCGATGTTCGGCTGGCTCGTGCTGTCCGATTACGTGCGCGCCGAATTCTTGCGCAACCGCATGCTCGATTACGTCAAAGCGGCGCGCACGATGGGGCTGACGAATGCGCAGATCATCTGGCGCCATGTGCTGCCGAACAGCCTCACGCCGGTGATCACGTTCCTGCCGTTCCGGATGAGCGCCGCGATCCTGTCGCTGACGAGCCTCGATTTCCTGGGCCTCGGCGTGCAGCCGCCGACGCCGAGCCTGGGCGAGCTGCTTCAGGAGGGCAAGAACAACCTCGACGCATGGTGGATCTCGATCTCCGCGTTCGCGGCGCTGGTGGTGACGCTGCTGCTGCTGACTTTCATGGGCGACGCGCTGCGCAACGCGCTCGACACGCGCTCGCGCGGCTCGGCGTTCGGCGGGGGGCGATGATGACGAACGCGTTGCTGCAGATCGACGGGTTTTCGGCGCGCTTCGGTGCGAAGGCGGCCGTGCAGGACCTGAGTTTGTCGATCGGCCGCGGCGAGCGCGTGGCGCTCGTCGGCGAATCGGGGTCGGGCAAGAGCGTGACAGCGCTGTCGATACTGCGCCTCGCGCAGCAGGCGACGCTGTCGGGACGGATGCTGTTCGACGGCGAGGACCTGCTCGCGAAGACCGAACAGCAGATGCGCGGGATTCGCGGCGCCGATATCGCGATGGTGTTCCAGGAGCCGATGACCGCGCTGAATCCGCTGTATACGATCGGCAAGCAGATCGCCGAGAGCCTGCGGCTGCACGAGGGGCTGCGGCCGGGCGACGCGCGCGAGCGCGGGATCGCGCTGCTGCGGCGCACCGGTATCCCGGAGCCGGAGCGGCGCATCGACAGTTTTCCGCATCAGTTGTCGGGCGGGCAGCGGCAGCGCGCGATGATCGCGATGGCGCTGGCGTGCCGGCCGCGGCTGTTGCTGGCGGACGAGCCGACGACGGCGCTCGACGTGACGGTGCGCCAGCAGATCGTCGATCTGCTGATCGAGTTGCAGGAGCAGGAGGCGGCCGCGCGCGGGATGGCCGTGCTGCTGATCACGCACGACCTGAATCTCGTGCGGCGCTTCGCCCAGCGCGTGGCCGTGATGGAGCAGGGCGTGCTCGTGGAGACGAACACGACCGGCGCGCTGTTCGCCGCGCCGCAGCACGCCTATACGCGCCGGCTGCTCGACAGCGCGCCGCAGCGGGACGTCGAGCCGGTCGCGGCCGGCGCGCCGACGATCCTCGACGTGCGGGATCTCGCCGTCGATTACCGCATCGCGGCGAAAGGCTGGCGGGCGGCGCTCGGCAAGACGACGTTCCGGGCCGTGCACGACGTGAAGCTGAACCTGAGGCGCGGCGAAACGCTCGGGATCGTCGGCGAGTCGGGCTCGGGGAAATCGACGCTGGCGGCAGCCGTGCTCGGCCTGCAGCGGCCGGCGGCCGGCTCGATCGAGATCGACGGCATGCCGCTCGATGCGCTGCAGACCACGGGCGGCAGGCGCGCGCTGTACGGCAGGATGCAGGTCGTGTTCCAGGACCCGTTCGGCTCGTTGTCGCCGCGGATGACGGTCGAGCAGATCGTCGGCGAGGGGCTCGCCGTGCACCGGCCGCAGGTGGCCGCAGGCGCGCGGCGCGCGCGGATCGCCGCGCTGCTTCAGGAGGTCGGCCTGCCGGCCGAATCGATGCTGCGTTATCCGCACGAATTCTCCGGCGGCCAGCGGCAGCGGATCGCGATCGCGCGCGCACTGGCGGTGGAGCCGGAACTGCTGGTGCTGGACGAACCGACGAGCGCGCTCGACGTGTCGATCCAGAAGCAGGTGCTGAATCTGCTGACGAATCTGCAAAGGAAGTACAAGCTGAGCTACCTGTTCATCACGCACGATCTCGCGGTGATGCGTGCGATGGCCCACCGGGTCGTCGTGATGAAGGCGGGGCGCGTGGTCGAGGAGGGCGATACGCTCGACGTGCTGCATGCGCCGTCCCATCCGTATACACGCGCGCTGCTGGCGTCGTCGATGCTGGCTCCGGTGCGCGGCCCGCAAGAGAGAACCGATGATTGACGTGAACCGGGCGAAGCGCGCCCAGGCCGCCCGCGTGCCGTGCGGCGGTGCCGACGGCGATGTCGTCCTGCGGCCCTGTGCCGGAACGCCGTCGGTTCGCTGACGCATGCCGATGCCGTCATTCTTCATCGATCGTCCCGTTTTCGCGTGGATCGTTGCGCTCGCAATCGTCGTCGCGGGCGTGCTCGCGATTCCGCAGCTTCCGATCGCGCAATATCCGCGCCTCGCACCGCCGCGGGTCGTGATCACGGCCGCGTATCCGGGCGCGTCGACCGAGACGGTCGACGGCGACGTCGGCAGCATCATCGAGGAAAGCCTCGACGGCGCCGACGGGCTCCTGTACTACGAGACGAGCAGCGACGGTCACGGCAACCTCGAGATCGACGTGACGTTTTCGCCCGGCACCGATCCGGACATCGCGCTCGTCGACGTGAACAACCGGCTGAAGCAGGTCGAATCGCGGTTGCCGCAGCAGGTCGTCCAGCAGGGGATCGGCGTGTTCAAGGCGGCGAACACGTTCCTGATGCTCGTCACGCTGACGTCGACCGACGGCACGCGCGATTCCGCTCAGCTCGGCGATTACCTGAACCGCTACGTGCTGCGCGAACTGAAGCGTGCGCCGGGCGTCGGCGCGGCCGAGCTGTGGGACGCCGACGAGGCGCTGCGGGTCTGGCTCGATCCGCACAAGCTGCGCGAATACGGTGTCGGCGCCGACGACGTGATCGCGGCGATCGGCACGCAGAACGCGACGGTGACGGCCGGCGCGATCGGCGATGCGCCGTTCCCGGGCGGCCAGCAGCTCACCGCGTCGATTGTCGTCAAGGGCCAGCTCGCGTCGCCGGACGAGTTCGGCCGGATCGTGCTGAAGTCGAAGACGGACGGTTCGGCGGTGCGCGTTGCCGACGTCGCGCGGGTCGAAATCGGCCGCGACGACTACTCGTTCTATTCGCGGCTGAACGGCCGACCGGCGGCCACCGTCGGCATCCAGCTCGGCCCGCGCGGCAACGCGCTCGAAACGTCGAACGCGATCCGCGCGCGGCTCGCCGAGCTGTCGAGGGTGCTACCGCCGGGCGTGGCGATCGAGATTCCGTTCGACGGTGCGCATTTCGTGACGATCGCGATCCGGGAGGTCGTGCTGACGCTCGTCGAGGCGGTCGTGCTGGTGTTCTGCGTGATGTGGCTGTTCCTGCGCGACCTGCGTTACACGCTGGTGCCGACCGTCGTGATTCCCGTCACGCTGATGGGCGCGTTCGTCGCGATGTGGGCGTTCGGACTGTCGATCAACGTGTTCACGATGTTCGGTCTCGTGCTGGCGATCGGCATCCTCGTCGACGACGCGATCGTCGTCGTCGAGAGCGTGCACCGCGTGATGGAGGAGGGCGTGTCGCCGCGCGACGCCACGCGCCGGGCAATGAAGCGGATCGGCGGTGCGATCGTCGGCGTGACCGCGGTGCTGACCGCCGTATTCGTGCCGATGGCGTTTTTTCCCGGCACTGTCGGCGGCATCTACCGGCAGTTCGCGGTGGCGATGATCGCGTCGATGCTGGTGTCGTCGTTCATGGCGCTGTCGCTCACGCCCGCGCTGTGCGCGAACCTGCTGAAGCCGGTCGCGCGACACGATGGCGGAACCGGCCGCGCGCGGCGACGCGGCATCGGAGCGCGTCTGGCCGACCGGTTCGGTGCGGCCTTCGCACGCGTCGAGACCGGTTATCGCCGCATCGCCGCGTTCGCCGTGCGCCGCATCGGCCTGGTCGTGGCGGTCTACGCGGCGCTCGTGATCGCATGCGGGCTGCTGTACTGGATGATGCCGGGCGGCTTCCTGCCGACCGAGGACCAGGGGCAACTGCAGGTGATGATCCAGTTGCCGGCGGGCGCTACGCAGGCGCGCACGCTCGCGGTCGTCGAGCGTGTCGAGGCGATCCTGCGCGCGGAGCCGGCGATCGCGAACGTGACGAGCGTGATCGGCTGGAGTTTCGCGGGCAGCGGGCAGAACGTCGGGATGGCGTTTGTGGAGCTGAAGGACTGGGCGCAGCGCGACATCGACGCGATGGCGCTGCGCGACCGGCTCAACGGGCGTTTCGGCACGATCCTCGACGGCGACGTCGAGGCGTCGCTGCCGCCGTCGGTGCGCGGCATCGGGCATTCCGACGGATTCACGTTCCGGCTCGAGGATCGGGGCGGCGTCGGGCTCGACGCGTTGAAAGCGGCTCGCGAGCAACTGTCCGAGCGTGCGAAGGCGGATCCGTTGCTCGCCGCCGTGCATTTCGAGGACCTGCCGGACGCGCCGCGTATCGAACTCGATGTCGATCGCGCGAAGGCGTATGCGCTCGGCGTACCGTTCGAGCGGATCGCGGGGCTCCTGGGCGGCACGTTCGGCTCGAACTACATCAACGATTTTCCGGCGTCGGGCAGGATGCGGCGGGTGATCATCGAGGCCGACCCGGTCGCACGCGCGACCGATGCGCAACTGATGGCGCTGACGGTGCCGAACCGCACCGGCGACATGGTTCCGCTATCGGCCATCGCCGCGCCGCACTGGACGATCGGCCCGGTGATGCTGAATCGTTACAACGGTTATCCGTCGCTCGACATCAGCGGCCGGGCGGCGGCCGGCACGAGTTCGGGCGCGGCGATGGCTGAGATGGAGCGGCTCGCCGGCGCGCTGCCGGCCGGGATCGGTTTCGACTGGGTCGATGCGGCGCGCGAGGAGCAGGTTGCCGCGCGGCAAACGCCGCTGCTCGTCGGGTTGTCGGTGCTCGCGGTGTTCATGGCGCTTGCCGCACTGTACGAAAGCTGGTCGATTCCGCTGTCCGTGCTGACGATCGTGCCGCTCGGCATGATCGGCGCGATTGCGGCGGCGCTCGCGCGCGGCATGCCGAACGACGTGTACTTCAAGGTCGGGATGATCACCGTGGTCGGGCTGGCGGCGAAGAACGCGATCCTGATCGTGCAGTACGCGCGCGATCTGGCCGGGCGCGGCGTGCCGCTGCGGCAGGCGGTGATCGACGCGGCCGCCGCGCGATTCCGGCCGATCGTAATGACGTCGATGGCGTTTTTGCTCGGGGTCGTGCCGCTCGTGCTGGCGACGGGCGCTGGTGCGGAAAGCCGGCGTTCGATCGGCACGGGTGCGTTCGGGGGTGTGCTTGCCGCGACGATGTTCGGGCTCGTGTTCGCGCCGGTGGCGTTTCGGGTTGTCGCGTCCGTGGGCCGGCGTGGCCGGCACGTTGCGATGACGAGGCGCGAGGCAAGGCGGGCGGAGACGGTTGGGGATCCGGAGGTGGATTGATGGTCGCGGAGGGTTGTTGGCGGCGGAGTCAGGGGTTTGGGGACGTGAATATCATATTTTACATAATGCTGATGATCGATTATCGAATTGACTGGTTGTAGTGGCTAGATTGAAATGTCCGCTTTTGGCTACATAGAAATGTCCGCTTTCGGGCCGCGTAAGCTGACCGGTCGCCGGCAACCCAGCGCCGGAGACTTCGATGGCTGCAATGGAACGGATCGCCATGATCTGCCGGGATGGTTGTCGCCGAGCCCGACTCTTCCTACTCTTATAGATTCATCATGCTTCGAGACCCGAAATGGTAGACGTCAGACTAAACGTTGGGCTGGTCGATCAGAGCGGCGTGAAGATGACCAAGTCAGGTTCCAAAGAGGTGAAAAACGCGTGCTGGTATGCCGCGGCGTGCATGGTTTCGTACTACTTCCGCCCTGGACCGCGCCGGGGCATTCCGAAGCTATGGCAGGCGGACCGGGGGCTCCCCGAGGCAAGAATCCTTGAGTTATGCGCCGCTGAAGGACTCGTGCCGCTTGATCAGCCCGACAAGATCACCCCGGAGTGGCTCGCTGCGGTACTGACGGACTCCGGTCCGATCTGGGCTGCGGGTCATTTTCTGGATGAACCGGGTCATGTGATCGTCATTACCGGCATCCAGCATAGCGTCGTTCACTACAACGATCCGGAGGGGCCTCCCGCACGCACGATGCTTTTGGGGACGCTTGACTCCGGACGATGGAAGCCCGACGGGCTGCTGGTGAAAGATCCGAGCCGCTATTGAGGTTGCGTTTGTCGGGGGCGAACAAGGTCGACGTAAATTCCTGTCACAAGCGCGCGGGTTGGACAGGAATCTGCCCCTGCTTGCACCGGAGGTGATCCCGCCGGCTTTCCGCGGCGCTTCCGGTCCCGATCCGAAACCGTTGTTCGCCTAGCTGCGGCGGTTGCCGAGGAGCCGCATCAGCATCAGGAAAAGGTTGAGAAAGTCGAGATAGAGCGCAAGCGCCCCCAGGATCGCCTTCTTGCCGACGATCTCGCCCTCTTCGCCCGCTATGTAGAGGCGCTTGATGCGTTGCGTGTCGTATGCGGTGAGCCCCGTGAACACGAGCACGCCGATCACTGAAACGACGAACTGCAGCGCCGAGGAAGCCAGGAAGAGATTCACGACCCCCGCGATGATGATGCCGATCAGCCCCATGAACAGAAAGGAGCCGAAGCGTGAGAGATCGGCCCGTGTCGAGTAGCCATAGAGGCTCGTTGCGCCGAAGGTGGCCGCGCTGATGAAGAATACGCGTGCAATGCTCTCGCCCGTATACACGAGGAAGATGCCGGAAAGGGAGAGCCCGACCAGCGCTGCGTAGGCCCAGAAACTGATCTGCGCCGCGCCGAAACTGATGTGCTCGATGCGGAAGCTCAGGAACATGACCAGCGCCAGCGGTGCGAGCAGCACGACCCAGAACAGGGGCGTTCCGACGATCGAGCGGTAAAACCCCGTCGACGCGCCGATGTAGGCAATGGCGCCCGTCAGCGCCAGGCCTCCGGCCATATAGTTGTAGACGCGCCGCACATACTGTCGAAGGCCGACGTCGTCGCCCTCCCATACGCGCTGCGATTCTTCCGCTCGTGCTGCCTTGCGAAAGTCGTTTCCCATGATCAAGTCTCCTCGGATCGCAATCGTGGCGGCCGCGCTTCGTCATGGCCGCCCCCGTGATCAATCTCGCCCGTCGGGCAGTCGAATCAGGCGGGGCCCGCGGGCGGCCCCGATTCCCGATGCGCGGTCGGGGCCGCCCGGGTGCGAGCGCGCAGCGCATCGATCTCGTCGAGCAGATCGAGCGCGAGCGCGATGCCTGGCGGGTTGATCATCAGGTCCCGGGACAGGCGCTGCGCGATCGCGACGCGGCGCAGCACCGCGCCGCTGAAACGCCACTCTCGCGGACCGGCGCCGATCGGATCGAGCGCGCCCTCCGCGACCCACAGCGTCACTTCTTCCTCGGACGCGCCGCTCATCCGGCACAGCTCGACGAACGTCAGTTCGACGCACTCGTCGATGACCTGTCCTTGCAGACAGGCGGTTTCGGATTCTTTCATCATGCATCACCCGTAAAAATGCGCGCGCGGGTCGAAATCGAACGACTGGCGCATGGTGTCGTAGGCGGCCTTGCTTCGCTCGCTGTCGGCGGGCGGCAGCACGATATTCAGCTTCACGTACAGGTTGCCGGGCGGATCGCCGGGAATCCCCTTGCCTTTCAATCGCAGCCGTCTTCCGGATGGCGAATTCCCGGGCACGGTCACCGCGACCTCGCCGTCGGGCGTCGGCGTCGTGACCGTTGCGCCGAGTGCCGCTTCCCACGGCGCGACCGGGAGATCGACCGTCACATCCCGGTCGTCCACCTGAAACCGCGGATGGTCGCGAAACACGATCTCGAGATACAGGTCGCCGGGCGCGCCGCCGCCATGCGCTGCACCGCCCTGTCCCGCCAACCGGATGAACTGTCCGGCCCGGATGCCTTTCGGGATGGCGACGTTCAGCGTCCGCGGTTGCAGCCGCACGTGACCCTGTGGGTCGACGACCGGCACGCTCAGCGAAATGACGCGCTGCGCGCCGCGATACGCGTCTTCCAGATCGACGACGAGCTTCGCATGGTGATCGCGCCCGGCGTTGAGCGGCCGATCCTGCCTGGCCCGCCCGGCGGCGAAGATCGACGCCAGATAGTCGTCGAAGTCGGGCGGCGCACCGGCTCCGCTGAATTCGAACCCTTCGTCCCAGTTCGGCTGCGGGTGAAATGCGTCGCCGCCATGCCAGCCGGCGCCGAGTCTGTCGTAGGCAGCCCGCTTCTCGGGGTCCTTCAACACCTCGTAGGCCTGCCCCACTTCCTTGAAATTCGCTTCGGCATCCTGATGCTTGCTGACGTCGGGGTGATATTTGCGCGCGAGCTTGCGATACGCCCGCTTGATGTCGTCCTGAGTCGCGTCGCGCGCCAGGCCCAGCACTTCGTAATAGTCTTTGTATTCCATGAGAAAGATCTGGCGGTAAGAGCGATGGACCGGTCGGCGCATGCGTCGCTGCAGCCTGGCCGAGACGGCGCTCCGTGCCGCGAATTCCGGCATGGCGCGGCACGGCGGTGCGAACGTATCGTCCACGCGCGTTCACGCACCCTCCTTCGCAGCGTATTCAGCGATCCTGCAACGGGGATTGATCCATCTCAACGCGCACGCCGATGTCGCGACGGACCCGCGGCGCGCGTGGACGAAGCTTCCCGGGCGCCGGGCGCCGAGTGTCGAGTGCACCTGGTCCCGGACCGGGCGGATTCGCCGCAGCGGCGCATGGCCCGGGCGCTGCGCGTTCAACCGGCCGGATCGCGCCCGCCCGGGCGATACCTGACCCACTCGCATGAACCCGATCCGGCCCCCCGCGCCGTCGCCCGTCCCGAGCGGCTCAGGCCATGCTTGACCCATGTCAACGGCCCGCCGGCCAGCGTGGCCGACGATGTGACGAAACCGAACGGGGGGACCCACTTTGGAGCACCATGCGGACATCCTGCACGGCGGACACTGGCACCCGCGCGCGCCCGACTGGCGCGACCCGCTTGCCGTGCTGCTGGTGCTCGGCCTGGTGGTGCTCGTCGGCGCCGGCGCGCGGCAGATGGTCGGCCCTCTCGCGATCGCGCAGCACGCGAGCGTCACGCTCGCGCCCGACGCATTGCCGGGATACACGCTGCGCACGGTGATGCGCATGCTGGCCGCGCTGTTCGCGTCGCTGTGTTTCACCTTCACCTACGCGACGCTCGCCGCGAAGAGCCGCCGCGCGGAGATGGTGCTGATTCCGCTGCTCGACGTCCTGCAATCGGTGCCGATTCTCGGTTACCTGTCGTTTACGGTGGTGTTTTTCGTGTCGCTGTTTCCCGGCAATCTGCTCGGCGCCGAACTGGCGGCGATTTTCGCGATCTTCACGAGCCAGGCATGGAACATGGCTTTCAGTTTCTACCAGTCGCTGCGGATGGTGCCGCACGATCTGGACGAAGCGAGCCGCAGCCTGCGGCTGTCGGCATGGCAACGATTCTGGCGGCTCGAGGTGCCGTTCGCGATGCCCGGCCTGATCTGGAACACGATGATGTCGATGTCGGGCGGATGGTTCTTCGTGGTTGCCTCCGAAGCGATTTCGGTCGGCAACCTGCAGATCGCGCTGCCGGGCGTCGGTTCGTATGTCGCGCGGGCGATCGAGCAGCGCGATCTCCACGCGGTCGGCTATGCGATTCTCGCGATGACCGTCGCCATCGTGCTCTACGACCAGTTGCTGTTTCGGCCGATGGTCGCCTGGGCCGACAAGTTCCGCTTCGAGCAGACGGCCAGCCGAAGCGCGCCGCACAGCTGGGTGCTCGATCTGCTGCGGCGCTCCAGCCTGATTCGGCAGGCCAGCGCGCCGCTCGGCTCGATCCTGCAGCGGGCCGCGCACGCGCGCCTCGCGTTGCCGCGGCATGCGCTCACGCCGCGTCTGCCCTTGTCCCGGCGCGCGGGCGACGCGATCTGGCTGGCCTCGTGCGCCGCCGGCCTCGCTTGGCTGGTCTCGGTCCTGCTGCGCGTCGCCGTGCCGCGCCTGATGTGGAGCGATGTCGCCGTCGTCGCGCACGACGGCATGCTGACCTTGGCGCGGGTCGTCGTGCTGATTGCGATCGCGTCGATCGTCTGGGTGCCGCTCGGCGTGCTGATCGGACTGCGGCCAAGGTTGACGGAGCGCGTGCAGCCGATTGCGCAGTTTCTCGCGGCATTTCCCGCCAACCTGCTGTTTCCGATGGCGGTGTTCCTGATCGTGCGCTTCGGCCTCGCGCCGAAGATCTGGTTGAGCCCGCTCATGATCCTGGGCACGCAGTGGTACATCCTGTTCAACGTGATCGCGGGCACGACCGCGCTGCCGAACGATCTGCGGGAAGCCGCCGCGAGCCTGCGCCTGCGGCCGCATGCGTGGTGGCGCAAGGTGGTGCTCCCCGGCATTTTTCCGTATTACGTCACGGGTGCGATCACGGCATCGGGTGGCGCGTGGAACGCCAGCATCGTGTCCGAAGCGGTCAGCTGGGGGCCGACCGCGCTCGACGGAGGCGGGCTCGGCGCCTATATCGCACACATGACCGTTGCGGGCGACTACCTGCGCATCGCACTCGGCATCACGATGATGTCGATCCTGGTGATCGCCACCAACCGCCTGCTGTGGCGTCCGCTCTATGTGTATGCGGAACGCCGCGCCCGACTGGATTGAGTCCGCCCATGTCCGAACTTACGCCTGCTTCCATCCAGCCCGACGCCGCGCCGGCAATTCGCGAAGCGCCGCCCGTGATCGAACTGCACGATATCTGCATGTCGTTCGCCAAACCCTCGGGCGCACCGCTGCCGGTACTGGCCGGCGTCGACCTGACGCTGCGCGAAGGCGAGATTCTTGGCTTGCTGGGGCGGTCGGGGTCCGGCAAATCCACGCTGCTGCGCATCGCGGGCGGCCTCATCAAGCCCTCGTCCGGCCAGGTCCGTTATCGCGGCGCGCCGCTCGCGGGCCCCGCGGAAGGGATCGGGGTCGTGTTCCAGACGTTCGCGCTCTACCCGTGGCTGACCGTGCTGGACAACGTCGAGCTGGGACTGGACGCGAGCGGCTTGCCGCGCGACGTCGTTCGCCGGCGCGCGTTGTCGGTCATCGAGCTGATCGGTCTCGACGGCTTCGAATCCGCATTTCCACGCGAACTCTCGGGCGGCATGCGGCAACGCGTCGGGTTTGCGCGCGCGCTGGTCGGCGAACCGGCGCTGCTGTTGATGGACGAGCCGTTCTCGGCGCTCGACGTGCTGACCGCCGACACGCTGCGCCTGGATTTCCTGGATCTCTGGGCCGCGCGGCAGTTGCCGACCAAAGCGGTATTGCTCGTCACGCACAACATCGAGGAAGCGGTGCAGATGTGCGACCGCGTGCTCGTGTTGGGCGCGCATCCCGGCCAGATCGTCGCCGAGCTCGAGATTCCGCTGCCGCATCCGCGCCAGCGTCTCGACAGCCAGTTCCAGGCGCTCGCCAACGAAATCTACGCGATCCTGACCGCGCGGCTCGTCGAATCGCTCGATGCGCAGCGCAAGGGGCTGCCCGATTTCACGCAGCGGCTGCCGATGGTGTCGAGCCACCGCATCGACGGCTTCATCGAGACGCTCGCCGCCGGCTCGACCAACGGCTACACCGAACTGTCGAAGATCGCCGGGCCGCTGCTCAAGGTGAACGAACTGCTGCCCGCCGCCGCCGCGCTGCATCTGCTGGCGTTCGCGGAACTGCACGACGGAGCGATACGGCTGACCGCCGCCGGCCGGGTCTATGCGCAGGGACATGCGGCCGACCGCAAGCGGCTGTTGCGCGAGCATCTCGAGCATTTCGTCCCGCTTGCCAGCCACATCCGGGCAATCCTCGACGAGCGTGACGGGCACCGGGCGCCGCGCGAGCGTTTCGAGCTCGAACTGGAAGATCACCTGAACCGGCAGGACGCCGCGGATACGCTGCGAACCGTCATCGACTGGGGCCGCGCGTCGGGGCTCTACACCTACGACGACGCGACCCGCATGTTCGGAGCCGGCGATGACTAGGCGCGAAACCCGCCGGAACCGCGCCGGCGCGCCCGTCCGCGGACTCGTGCGGACACGGCGGCGAGCCCGGACCGGGGCGGCAGCCGCATCCGGCGGCCGGACGCCCTTCATGCGCGATTCATTGTCGAATCCCACGGAAATCATGTCGCTTGCCGTGCTCCCCCGCCGTTTGGGCCCGCTGCGAAAGCAGAACCGGTTGCGGGCCGCCCGCCGTCATGCGCGGCGGCTCGACGCGGCGCTGCGGCGCGCGTCCTTCTACCCGCACCCTGCCGGCCGGATCGAACGAATCGAGACGCATCTGTCGGTGGTCTACCTGGCCGGACGTTTCGCCTACAAGCGGCTCAAGCCGCTCGACCTGGGCTTTGCCGACTTCAGACCCCTCGCCGCCCGGCGCCGCAGCTGCGCCGCCGAGCTGGTCCTGAACCGGCCGCTGGCGCGCGAACTCTATCTGGGCGTCATGCCGCTCGAACGCACGCGGCGCGGTTGCCGGCTTGCCGGCTGCGATACGCGTGCGGTGGCGGCCATCGACTATCTGGTGAAGATGCGCCGTTTCGACCAGGCAGCGCTGTTTTCCCGCCTGCTTGCGGCGGGAGCGCTCACGAACGCTGATATCGACCGCGTCGCGGCCCGGCTCGCGAGCTTTCATGCGCGCGCCAGCAAGGACGTGCCGTCCGCCGCGTTCGGCAGCGCGGCCTTGCTGCACGCGCAACTCGACGCCGTGCTCGCGTCGCTCGCGGTCGGGCCGATGGCCCTGCCGGCCGCGCTGCGGGACAGCTATCGACACAGCTGCAGGGCACTCGCCCGTCATCTCGACGCGCGCCGCGCGGACGGCTTCGTGCGCGCCTGCCATGGCGACCTGCATCTCGACAATCTGGTCCGCCGGGGCACCGACGTGCTGATGTTCGACTGCATCGAATTCAGCGATGCACTCCGCTGGATCGACGTCGTCAACGACCTGGCGTTCCTGGTGATGGATCTGTGCGCGCACGGCCGCGCCGATCTCGCCCGTCGCCTGCTCAATCGCTGGCTGGAGGCGACCGGCGATTTCGCCGGCCTCGCGGCGCTGTCGCTGTACGTCGGCTATCGCGCGCTGGTGCGCGCGCAGGTGGCCGTGCTGCGCGCCGGTTCGGGCGGCCCGCGACTCACATCGGCACAAGACGACGACCTGCGCGTGGCCGGACGTTACATTGCGCTCGCCGCGCGCGTCGCAGACCGGCCGCCGCCGTATCTGCTGCTATGCCACGGCGTGTCCGGCTCCGGCAAATCCGTCGCAAGCCGCGCGCTGGCCGATCTGATCGGCGCGGTCCGCGTGTCGAGCGACAGCGAGCGCAAACGCACGCATCCGCTCGCTCCCGTCGAGCGCGGCGCATTGTCCGACGGCGCCTATGCGGCGCGCGCGATCGACGCCCAATACGATCGGCTGCGCGCGATCGCGGAGACCACACTGCGGGCCGGCTACCCGACGATCGTCGACGCCACCTTCCTGGCCCACGCCCGCCGGGCGCGCTTCGTCGCGCTTGCCGAGGCGCTTGGCGTACCGGTGTTCATCCTCGATTTCCGCGCCGGCCGGGCCTGCATGGCCGAACGCGTCAAGCGGCGCTGGCTGGCCGGAAGCGACGCGTCCGATGCGGGGCCGGCGGTGCTGGACGCGCAATGGCGCGACGCCGAGCCGTTGACGGCGCACGAAGCGGCGATCTCGCTTTCCTTCGACGCGGAGGTGCCGATCGATCGATTCCTGTCAGCGGGATACTGGCGGCCGCTAATGGCCGCGTTGCACGCGGAGCGGGTGCGCGCCGCCGCAGAAGCGGCGAAGCGCTCGTGCGTCGGTTCGTTGCCGGGGACGGTGCCGGCCTTCCCCGGTTGATTCGAGAACTGCGCAACTGCGCAACTGTGCTACGTGCGCCGAAGGCGGCGCGCATCGTTTTCCACGTTGCGGAGCCGCTATTCGCGTTACCGACGATCCCGCCGCCGGCCGCGGTCGGGCAGCGGCGGACATGTCCGGCGTGGGCCCTGCCAAATCGGCAAGATCGGCAAGCCGTATGACGAATTCGCCTGCCGGCCGTTGCACCGGCTTGATGACGATCAAGCGCCGCGCCGCGACTCACCGTACGGTGGATGCTGATCGATTCGTCGCGAATCGCACTGTCTTCCATGCGGCACGGCCGCTTTCAGGAGCGTTGCATGACCCAAGCCGACCTGGCCTCCCCCGCCCCGCTTTCCGACGCACTGCTGCATCGCATGAACGCGTGGTGGCGGGCCGCCAACTATCTGTCGGTCGGGCAGATCTATCTGCTCGACAATCCGCTCCTTCGCGAGCCGCTGCAGATCGCGCACGTCAAGCCTCGTCTGCTCGGTCACTGGGGCACGACGCCGGGGCTGAACTTCATCTACGCGCATCTGAACCGGGTGATCAACGCACGCGACCTGGACATGCTGTTCATCGCCGGGCCGGGCCACGGCGGCCCCGGCGTGCTTGCCAACGCATGGCTCGAAGGGGTGTACAGCGACACCTATCCGAACGTGCCGCAAAACGCCGAGGGCATGGCGGCGCTGTTCCGCCAGTTCAGCTTCCCCGGCGGCGTACCGAGCCACGTCGCACCGCAGACGCCGGGCTCCATTCATGAAGGCGGCGAACTGGGCTACTCGCTGTCGCATGCGTTCGGCGCGGCGTTCGATCATCCCGGGCTGATCGTCGCCTGCGTCGTGGGCGACGGCGAGGCGGAAACCGGGCCGCTCGCCACCGCCTGGCACTCGAACAAATTCCTCAATCCGGCATCGGACGGCGCGGTGCTGCCCATCCTGCATTTGAACGGCTACAAGATCGCCAGCCCGTCGATCCTCAGCCGCATCGGACAGGACGAACTGGAGAGCCTGCTGACCGGTTATGGCTATCGGCCGCTGTTCGTCTCGGGCGACGAGCCGATGGCCATGCACCAGCGCATGGCGGCCGCGCTCGACGACGCGCTGGACGACATTCGCGGCATCCAGAACCGGGCGCGCGGCGGACGCGAGCTCGACCGCCCTCGCTGGCCGATGATCGTGCTGCGCACGCCCAAGGGCTGGACCGGCCCGAAGCGCGTCGACGGCCTGAAAACGGAGGGGCACTTCCGGTCGCATCAGGTGCCGATCGCCGACCTGAAACAACCGGGACACCTGCAATTGCTGGAAGCCTGGCTGAGCAGCTATCGCCCCGACGAACTGTTCGACGCGGACGGGCGTCCGTGCGAGGCGATCCGGTCACTGTCGCCGGCCGGATCGCGCAGGATGAGCGCGAATCCGGTGGCGAACGGCGGCGGCGAAGCGCGCGAGTTGCGGATGCCGGATTTCACCCGCCACGCGGTGGCGGTGCCCGCGCCCGGGCAGGTCGATGCGCAGGCCACGCGCGTGATGGGCGGCTTCCTGCGCGACGTGATGTCCGCGAATCTGGCCGACCGGACGTTTCGCGTGTTCGGCCCCGACGAAACGGAATCCAACCGCTTGTCGGCGCTGTTCGACGTCACCGCGCGCACCTGGATGGCCGAGACCGATCCGGACGACGTCCAGCTCGCGCCCGACGGCCGGGTCATGGAGATGCTCAGCGAGCACACCTGCCAGGGCTGGCTCGAAGGTTATCTGCTGACCGGGCGACACGGGCTGATGTCGTGCTACGAGGCGTTCATTCATATCGTCGATTCGATGTTCAACCAGCATGCGAAATGGCTGAAGGCCTGCCGGGAAATCCGCTGGCGGCGGCCGCTGCCGTCGCTCAACTACCTGCTGACATCGCACGTCTGGCGGCAGGACCACAACGGCTTCAGCCACCAGGACCCGGGCTTCATCGATTTCGCGGTCAACAAGAAGGCCGACACGGTGCGCGTCTATCTGCCGCCCGACGCGAACACGCTGCTGGTCGTCACGGATCACGCGCTGCGCACCTGGAACCGGATCAACGTGATCGTCGCCGGCAAGCAGCCGGCGCCGCAATGGCTCGATCTGGATGCCGCGATCCGGCATTGCAGCACCGGCGCGGGCATCTGGGAATGGGCGAGCAGCGACGGCGAGCCGGATGTCGTGATGGCCTGCGCGGGCGACGTGCCGACGCTCGAGACGCTCGCGGCCGTCGACCTGCTGCGCACCCATCTGCCGGCGTTGCGCGTCCGGGTCGTCAACGTCGTCGACCTGATGACGCTGGAGCCCGCCGACGTTCATCCGCACGGGCTGAGCGACGCGGATTTCGACGCGATGTTCACGACCGACCGGCCGGTGATATTCGCGCATCACAGCTACCCCACCCTGATTCACCGGCTGACCTATCGCCGCACGAATCACGCGAATTTCCACGTGCACGGTTTCATCGAGGAAGGAACGACCACGACGCCGTTCGACATGACGGTCCTCAACCGGGTCGACCGGTTCCATCTGTGCGAGGCCGTGCTCGATCATGCGGGCGAACACGTGCAGTCGGGCGCGCTTTTCAGGCAGTACCTGCGCGACAGGCTGGTCGAGCATCGCCGCCATGTGGACCGGTACGGCGACGACCTGCCGGAAATCCGCGACTGGCGCTGGCCCGCGACGCCGGGAAGCCGGAGCCCGATGCCGTGAGCCGCGCGTATTCGCCGGGAGGCGGCCACGGTCTCGGGCCGATCGCGAACCGCGGCCGCACGCCCCGTCGTTACCCCGCCGACGCGTGCACGAACGAATCGCCCGCCGGCCGGCATCGGCGCGTATCGATGCGATGACGGCCGCACAGCGGCCGGCGCATGTCGTGCCGCGCTATCCGGGCGGGATGCGTGCCCCTTTCGAGTCGGACAGCCGGCGGTTGGCGCTTGCGGCTGCTGGCGTACCCGAGCGCCGTCCGCGAGGGTTTTCACCGGCCGTAGCCGCAGTCGGCATTCTTCCCCGGCGGCTGTTCTCCAAACCCTGCCTGACTTTCCATCCCGGGCGATTCCAGTCCGGCCGCGCGCCAGATCGCGAAGAACCGGTCGGCGAGCGCGTTCCCGCATTTGACCTGCATCAAGCGCCGGCTCGGGGCCACGCATAGACTGAGTCGGACTACTTGCCGGACACGCGCGCGACGACTACCGCTCCAATGACACACCGAGACCGGGCGGCCGTGCGCACCGGGGCGACGCCGCGATGCCGCCGCCCGCCGAGCACGGCGGCCCGCTGTCCTCCGAGGACGCGCATACGCTGATTCGCCGGGTCATGAGCCAGTAAAAGCCGCGACCGCCGGTGACGGCGACCGCCCTCCTTCATCGATTCGGAGCCCATTGTGCGGATCACGCTGCATCTCGATACTTTCGCCTGCGACAACCCGTCGGCCTATGCCATTCTCTGGATCGACACGGCCACGCGACGCTGGTCGCGCGAGGGTCATGCCGGAATGGACCTGCCCGCGTGGGGGACACTCGTCCGCGAAGGCAGCGCCACCCTGATGACGGGGCCCGACAACGCCGGCACCCTCTGCTGGCTCGACGATCTCGATCTCGACGCATCGTCCGGGCCGTTCGAAGGCCAGGCCGGCTGCGCGCGCTGGCTGCGCGACGCCATGCAGGCGCCAGTGACAGGCACATGGCGGGTGCAGTGGGTCGACGATACGGCGGAGACGCCGGAACACGAGGTATTCACGGGCGACGAGGAAAGTTAATCGGACCAAGGCTGCCGACTGCGCCGGCTCCGTCGACGCGGCGGATCAACACACGCCTGGCGAGTCGCCGCAAACCGCCGCGGGCCGGTGCATCGGGCCATGGCGAAGCACGCCCGATGCGCGGGACGTGTCAGCGAGAGTTTTCGTGGGTTCCAGTGGCCGCGCTCGTGCCGAGTTGCCGCTCGGCGAGGTCGAATGCCCGCTCCAACGCGTTCATGGGATCCGTGCCCGTCATATGCGGAACGGGACGGAGTTCCCCGTTGCGCGTGATCAGATCGAGTCGTACGTCATACCTCGGCTGGCGAGTCGACGCGCCCATGGCCTCGATCGCGAGATGGCAGCCGGCCAGTTGCGGACTGAACTGCTCGAGGCGCATCAGCTGGATGCTCGCTTCCGCTTCCAACTGAGTCGACCCGGCGAAGCCGAAGTAAGCGATTTGCATCCAGATTCCCATGTTCAGCTCCTGTTGATTGCGCCGATTGATGGCGAGAGCCGGTTCATCAGTGTGGTGCGCTCGCAATACTTGATTTCGTACTCGTACGTCAATCTTCCATGGCCACGGCACTGCCTTGTTGATGTGCGTCAACCGACGGACATCACCGCACGCTGCCCGACAACCGGCGCCGGTCGCGCAACGAACCGGCGGCTCGCGCCGACCGTGGTCAAGCAACGGATCGCACGCTTTCACCGTGAAACCGGACAGGCCGGAGCGCCGCAGGAACCGCGACGAAGAAACCCGCACCGATCGCTGCGTCGCTATCGCCCCGGGCCGCCGGCATCAGGCGGGGCCGGGGCGCTCGAGCGCACGCCGGCCCGCTCGGTATGCGGGGCGGACAACTGAATCTTCGGCGACACGCAGGGATGGACCCGCACGAACGTCGGGTCGGCTTCGACGGGAGGCCGCGCACCGGCATGCGCGCCTGCGCCGGATGCGAGGCCGGCAGCCGGCTGATCAGGAGCCTGTCGACATGGCAGCGCACCCGCAGCTGGCCCGACGGCGTGCCGAACAGCGCGCCGATCGCGACCTTCGCGATGCTGACGATCACGCCGCGATTGTGATTCGGCTCGAAGTCGGTTCAGGGCGTCAGATCTTCACGATGCGCGCCTGACGGAATCGCGGAGCCAATTCGTCACTCCGTCATCGGCATTGCTCGAATCCGCACGTTGGCAACCAGCGTCGCGAGTGGCCTCAACGCTCCACGAACATGCTTGCCTGACTGACCAGAACCGACGTGCCCGCCGTGTCGTCGACGAGCCGCGCGATATCCGAGAGCGCGCCGATTGCCGCGCGTCGCCCGGTTGTCCGCGCAAAGTCGCAGACTGCTTCGACCTTCGGCCCCATCGATCCGGCCGCGAACTGCAGCGCCGCGAGCGCTTCCGGCGACGTGCGCCGGACCATGCGTGCGTCGGGCGTGCCCCAGTCGAGGTAAACGCCCGCCACGTCGGTTGCGATCACGAACAGGTCTGCGTCGAGCTCGCGCGCGAGGAGCGCCGCACTGCGGTCCTTGTCGATCACCGCCTCGATTCCCCGGTGCCGACCGTCGTTCGCTTTCACGACGGGAATGCCGCCTCCACCCGCACAGATCACGATAGTCCGGGTCGCGAGCAGCGCGCGCACCGGTTCGATCTCCAGAAAGCGCAGCGGTCGAGGGCTCGGCACGGCACGACGATAGCCGCTGCCGTCGGCGACGATCGTCCATCCATTCGAACGTGCCGCTTCGGTCGCAGCCGCCTGCGTCAGCACCGGGCCGACCGGCTTGTCGGGCCGGTCGAAGGCGGCATCGGACGCACTGACCTCGACCATCGTCAGCAGCGTCGCGCATGGGCGCGATGCAGACAGCCGGTTGCGCAATTCGAGTTCGATCAGGTAGCCGATCATGCCTTCGGTCTCGGCGTCGAGCACGTCGAGCGGGAAACGTTCGGCAACCGGCGCCTGCCCGGACAATGCCGCGAGCATGCCGACCTGCGGGCCGTTGCCGTGCACGATCACGAGTTCGTTGCCGTGCGCGATGCCCGCGAGCTGGGCGGCGGCCAGTCTCACGTTTTCCTGCTGAGCGGCGGCGGTCATCGCCTCGCCGCGGCGCAGCAGCGCGTTGCCACCCAGGGCGACCACGATACGCATCGGTTCCCCTCCCCTAGCTCGCCAGCGTCGCGACCAGCACGGCCTTGATCGTATGCAGCCGGTTCTCGGCCTGCTCGAAGACGATGGACGCGTCCGACTCGAATACCTCGTCGGTCACCTCCACGCCGTCGGTCAAGCCGAAGCGATCCGCGAGCTGCTTGCCCACTACCGTATGAGCGTCGTGAAACGCCGGCAGGCAATGCATGAACTTCACGCGCGGGTTGCCGGCTGCCGCCAGGAGCGCGGCGTTCACCTGGTACGGCAGCAGCGTGCGGATGCGTTCGACCCAGGCCTCCTCGGGCTCGCCCATCGACACCCACACGTCCGTATAAATGAAGTCCGCGCCTTTCACGGCCTCCGCAGGCTGCTCGGTCAGCGTGAGCCGCGCGCCGGTTTTCGCGGCGATCTCGCGGCATTGCGCGATCAGTTCGTCATGCGGCCACAGATGCCGCGGCGCGCACAGGCGCACGTCCATGCCGAGCTTCGCGCCGACGATCATCAGCGAATTGCCGGTATTGTTGTGCGCGTCGCCGATGTAGCAATACGCGATCTCGTGCAGCGGCTTGTCGCTGTGTTCGTGCATGGTCAGCACGTCGGCCAGCATCTGGGTCGGATGGAATTCGTCGGTCAGCCCGTTGTAGACCGGCACGCCCGCATACTGCGCGAGTTCCTCGACGATGGCCTGGCCGAAGCCGCGATACTCGATCGCATCGTACATGCGGCCCAGCACGCGCGCCGTGTCCTTCATCGATTCCTTGTGGCCGATCTGCGAGCCGGTCGGGTCGATATAGGTGACGTGCGCGCCCTGGTCGTGCGCGGCAACCTCGAACGCGCAGCGCGTGCGCGTGGAGGTCTTCTCGAAGATCAGCGCGATGTTCTTGCCGGTCAGGCGCGGCTGCTCGGTTCCCGCATATTTCGCCCGCTTCAGGTCGCGGGACAGGTCGAGGAGATAGCGGATCTGGCGCGGCGTATAGTCGATCAGCGTCAGGTAGCTGCGGTTGTGTACGTTGAACATGGTGAGATTCCGTCTGTCGATATCGGCGCAAAATGCGCGGTCGAATGTGCGGTCAGAGCGCGATCGGATCGCGCGCCACCGGGCAGCTGAGGCAATGGCTGCCGCCGCGCCCGCGGCCGAGTTCGCCGCCCGGCAGCTCGATGACTTCGACGCCGGCCTGGCGCATCTTGCGATTCGTGTAGGTGTTGCGGTCGTACGCGAGCACGACGCGGCGATCCAGCGCGAGCACGTTGTTGCCGTCGTCCCATTGCTCGCGTTCGCTCTCGTAGCGGTCGCCCCCCGTCGTCAGCACGCGCAGCGAGCCGACGCCGAGCGCGTTGGCGACGACTTCCAGGAACCGGCCGTCATGGCGCTCGTAGCGCACCTGCCCGAGCGCGTCGCCGGGGTACAGGCTCGTGCAGCGGATCTCGTCGGCCACGTCCGGATAAATGCTGACGAAGTCCGCGTCGAGGAACGAGAACACCGTGTCCAGATGCATCGACGCGCGCGACTTCGGCAACTGGCAGGCGATCACGCGCTTCGCGCCGTGTCCGGCAAACAGTGCGCGCGCCACCTGCGTCACGGCTTGCGGGCTCGAACGCTCGCCCATGCCGATCAGCACCACGCCGTTACCGATCGCCATCACGTCGCCGCCTTCGAGCGTCTGTGTGCCGTGGTCGACGTCGGGATTGCCCCACCAGGTGCGAACCTGGCCGGCAAAACGCGGATGGAAAGCATAGACCGCGGCGAGCAGCAGCGTTTCCTTGCGCCGCGCCGGCCAGAACATCGGATGCAACGTCACGCCGCCGTAGATCCACGCGCTCGGATCGCGCTGAAAAATCAGGTTCACGAGCGGCGGAATCACGAAGTCGGACCGCTCCAGATAACCGCCGAACAGGCCGCGCGCGTCGAACGGCAGCTCCGATTTGGCGACGCCGCCGATCAGTGCGTCGGCAAGCCGCTGCGCCGGCATCGATTCGAGCCATAACCTCAGTTCCCGCAACATGCCGGTGCCGACTTCCTCCTCGGTGATGCGGCGATCGAGGATCCAGTCTCGCGCGTTGGTATCGAGACAGACTTCGGCCAGCAGGTGCTGGAATTCCAGCACTTCCACGTCCCGTTCGCGCAGCACACGCACGAAGGTCTGGTGATCCTCGATCGCCTTGTCGACCCACAGCACGTCGTCGAACAGCAAGGAGCCGCAGTTGGCCGGCGTGAGCCGCCGATGAGCGAGGCCCGGCGCGCACACCATCACGGTGCGCAGCTTGCCGGCTTCGGAGTGAACGCCCAATGTCATGGTTTGATGGTCCTTGATCCTGAAGTAGTGGTTAGATCGCGACGGCGGTCGGGAGTCGCATGCGGCCGTCGCGTCCATGCCCGCCGTCGAGATTCCGGGTCACGCTGTCGAAACCCGGAAGCCGGCGGGCGCGCGCATCAGCCGACCGACACGATGCCCTTCGCGAACAGCACGACCGCGCTTACCGCGACCGCAAGCAGCACGACGGCCGCCACGCGTTCGCGAGCGGTGAAGACGTTCGACTGCGGATCCTTCTCGCGCTGCGCATACCAGAACACCGGGATGCCGACGACGAAGAAAATGGTGGACATCAGCAGATAGGTCGGGCCGGCCGCATAGAGCAGCCAGGCCGCATAAACGGTTCCCAGCACGCCGGTCCAGATCGACGCGCGCTTGCCCTCGCCCGCCCGCTCGTGAAAGCCCTTTTGCGTGGCGCACTTCCACAGAAAGCCGGTGCTCGCGAGATACGGCGGCAGGATCATGACCCCGGCCACACTGATGAGCCAGATCCATGCGTCATGCGCGAACAGCACGACGAACATCATCACCTGCATCACCGCGCTCGACAGCCATAACGACGGCGCGGCCGCGTGATGCCGGTTCTCGCGGGACAGGAAGCGCGGGAAAATGTTGTCCTTGGCAGCCGCAAAGGGCAGTTCGGCGACGAGCACCGTCCACGCGAGCCAGCAGCTCAGTACCGAAAACAGCAACGCGACGACGATGAAGATCGCGCCCCAGTGCCCGACGAGCTGCTCCAGCACATACGCGGAGGACGGGTTCTGCAGGCCGGCCAGCTGGTGCTGGGACATGACGCTGAACGGCAGCGCCGAAAGCAGGAAGTAGAGCGTCGTGCAGACCGCGAGCCCGATGAACGTCGCGGTACCCACTTCGTGCTGGTTGCGCGCCCGATCGGACACGACCACGGCGCCCTCGATGCCGATGAACACCCACAGCGTGACCAGCATCGTGCTCTTGATCTGCGCGAGCGTGCTGCCCAGGTGTTGCTGCTGCCCCCAGACGTCGAACGTGAAGTGCCCTTTCTGGAAGAACAGCGCGATCACGACGATCGCGATCGACAGCGTGACGATGTTGACGATGCTCGCCATCGTGTTGAGGATCGCCACCCGCTTCACGCCGGAGAGCACCATGAAGTGCAAGACCCAGATCAACAGGGAACCGCCCACGATCGACTGCCAGTTCTTGCCGTCGAGCACCGGAAAGAAATATCCCAGCGTCTGCATGATGAGCACCGCGAACGCGACGTTGCCGAATGCGGAACTGAGCCAATACCCCCACGCCATCTCGAAGCCGGCGAACTTGCCGAAACCTTCTCGTGCATAGGAATAGATGCCGGCAGTCAGGTCGGGACGCTGGTCCGCCAGCGTGCGGAACGCGTTGGCCATGAAGAACATGCCGACGAGCGTGATGGCCCATGCGATCGCAATGGCGCCCAGGCCGGCGCCCGCGGCCATGTTCTGCGGCAGGTTGAAGGCACCGCCGCCGATCATCGAGCCGACGACGATGCCGCTCAACAGCAGCAGGCCGAGCTTGCGCGTTTCCGGGCCGCCGGCCGCCGGCTTCGACGGCTGCTGGCCGTCGACCGGCGGTTTTTCGACTACAGGTTGGCTCATACCAGTTCTCCGAATGCGTTGACTTGGCCTGGCCACGGCATGCGACTGGATGCTGCGACGTCGCACCGTAACGGGCGCTCTTCCCGGCTGCGGGCAGCGCAACCGGCCGATGCGTTTTCGTCGAAACGAACGGGAAACGCGTCGGTAACAAACCGTGGTCCAATCAGGAAGAATTGGAGTCCTACTTATATCGATCGATGCGACCGGGATCGAAGCAAACCGGATATCGACGGCATCACTCGACAGGCAAGCGGGGTATGCCGGTGCAAGTGCAACGCCGTGGCGCCCGCCGATTCCAATGACGATAGTAGGTACCGAATCGCCGATGTCGGTTGACTCATGTCAAGGGGGAACCCGGGGGCGGCAACGGAGATGCGCGGGGAGCCTGCAAGCGGTCGGCGGTGGATTGGCGGATGCGTCGACTCTTTGCACTTCTTCCCCCAGCGGTTTGCTCGAGTCCGGCGTACGACGCTACCCGTAGGGTTGATACATTTCCGGCGCAGATGTCAAGCGAAGCACCGCTCGAAACGCATCCCCGCCGAAGTGATACAGATCAAGGGCGGGGACCGCTATCGTCGGATATAAGTGAACCCGAAGCGGCGACGCCACGAGGCGGCGCCATCCCGTGTTCCCGTATTCGCCGAGGCATTCCATGCGCGCCATCGCGCTTCCCGCTGACTTCCACATCGCCGTTGCGCGGTGCGTGCGTTTCGTTGCGATGACAACGGGCGCGGGACTGCTTTCGGGATGCCTGTCGCTTGCGCCGCCCGACGAGCGTCCCGCCGCGCCGATCCCTGCCGCATTTCCGGATCCATCCGTCAGCGTCAACGCCAACGCCCCGGTCGCGGCGCAGGTGCCGGCGTGGCAGCAATACTTCGTCGATGCGCGTCTTCGCGCGTTGATCGCACAGGCGCTGACCGACAATCGCGATCTGCGCGCGGCCGTCGCGCGCGTCGAGCAGGCACGCGCCGTCTATGGCATCCGCCGCGCGGACCAGTGGCCGTCGATCGATGCGGGCGCCGCCTACGCGCGGTTTCGTACACCGGGCGGCTTCCTGTCCCCGACGCCCATGATCGGCCAGGTCTACGAGGTTCGGCTGGCCGAGACGCAATGGGAGATCGATTTCTGGGGCCGTGTGCGCAACCTGAAAGACGCGGCGCTCCAGCGCTACCTGGCGAGCGATGCGGCCCGGCGAGCCGCGACGCTGAGCGTGATCACCGCGGTCGCGGACGCGTACCTGACCCTGTGCGAGCTCGACGAACGCATCGCGCTGACCCGCGCGACGATCGACACGCGGCGCGAATCGCTGCGGATTTTCCGGCTTCGCCAGGCGGCCGGCGCGATTTCGCGACTCGACCTGACGCAATCGGAGATCCTACTGCAGCAGGCGGAATCCCTTGGGGTCCAGTTGCAGCAGGCACGCGCGTCGGCTGCCGATGCGCTGGCGTTGCTCGTCGGCGGGCCGCCGGATCTGCCCGACGCGCCGCTCGCGCTCGACGACGGCGCGGTGACGCCGTCGCTCGCCCCCGGCCTGCCTTCGTCGCTGCTCGCCAACCGTCCGGACGTGATTGCGGCCGAGCACGAGTTGCAGGCGACGCGCGCGAACATCGGCGCAGCGCGCGCCGCATTCTTTCCCCGCATCGCATTGACGAGCTCGATCGGCTCGGGCAGCAGCGCGCTGCATGATCTGCTGTCGTCCGGCGCCGGCGTATGGTCGATCGTCCCCACCGTGACGCTGCCGCTTTTCGACGGCGGCCGAAACCGCTCGAATCTCGCCCTTGCGCATGCGCAGCGCGACGAGGCGCTCGCGAAGTACGAAAAGACGCTGCAAGGCGCCTTCCGCGACGTGTCCGACGCGCTCGCGTCCCGCTACTGGCTGGCGGACCAGGTACGCATCGAGCGCGCCACGCTGGCCTCCCAAACCGAACGGGCGCGCCTGGCGAAGCTGCGCTACGACAGCGGCGCCACACGGTTCCTCGAAGTGCTCGACGCGCAACGGGACCTGATGAACGCGGAGCAGCAATGGGTGATGGCGCGCCGTGCGCTGCTGTCGAGCCGCGTCGCGCTGTACGGCGCGCTCGGCGGCGCGACGCACGAGGACGACGAGGCCGCCGCGTCGCCGATCAACACTTCGACCGATCCGGATTCCACACGATGAAAACCATCAAGCGCCCTCTTCTGATCGGTGCCGGCGCCGCCGTGCTCGCGATCGGCCTGATCTACTACGGGTGGACACGCTGGCGCGACGGACACGCGGATGCCGGCCTGGTGAGCGGCAACGGCCGGATCGAGGCGACCGAGATCGACGTCGCGACCAAGCTGCCGGGGCGCGTCGCCGCGATGCTCGTCGACGAAGGCGACTTCGTGAAGGCCGGGCAGCCACTCGCGCACATGGACGTCGTCGTGCTGCAGGCGCAGCTCGACGAAGCGCGCGCCAGGGAGCAGCAGGCGGTGAACACCGCGGCGAGCGTCGACGCGCAGGTCGCGCAGCGGCGCAGCGACAAGGCTGCCGCGGCGGCCGTGGTCGTGCAGCGGGAAAGCGAACTCGACGCGGCGACGCGGCGGCTCGCGCGTTCCGAAACCCTGTCGCGCGACGGTGCGTCGTCGCTGCAGGAGCTCGACGACGATCGCGCGCGCGCCGGCAGCCTGCGGGCAACCGTGAGCGCCGCGCGTGCGCAGGCGGAAGCCGCGCAGGCCGCGATCGACGCCACGAAGGCCCAGCTGGTTGCGGCGCGCTCCGCCGTGACGGCCGCGCAGGCGACCGTCGCGCGCGTGCAGGCCGACATCTCGGACAGCGATCTGACGTCGCCGCGCGACGGGCGCGTCCAGTATCGCGTGGCCGAATCGGGCGAGGTGCTGCCGGCAGGCGGCAAGGTGCTCAACGTCGTCGACCTGTCGGACGTCTACATGACGTTCTTCCTGCCCGAAACGGTCGTCGGTCGAGTGCCGCTCGGCGCCGACGTGCGGATCGTGCTCGACGCCGCGCCGGAATACGTGATTCCGGCACGTGTGTCGTACGTGTCGAGCACCGCGCAGTTCACGCCGAAGACGGTCGAGACGGCCACCGAGCGGCAGAAGCTGATGTTCCGCGTGAAGGCGCGCATCGACCGCGATCTGCTGCAGCGCCATCTGAAGCTCGTCAAGACCGGGCTGCCGGGTGTCGCGTGGCTGAAGGCCGATCCGAACATGGCGTGGCCCGAGCGCCTCGCGATCAGGGTGCCGCAATGAAATCGATGTCGCCGGCCGGCGCCGACGCCGGATCGACCGAAGGCCCGCCTGTTGCGGGTGCGCCCGGCGCGGTCGTACGGCTGTCGGGCGTCTCGTTGCGATACGGCGGCAAGTACGCGCTCGACGACGCGACGCTCGAGATTCCGGCCGGCCGCATGGTCGGGCTGATCGGGCCGGACGGGGTCGGCAAGTCGAGCCTGCTCGCGCTCGCTTCCGGCGCGCGCGAGGTCCAGCAGGGTCAGGTCTGGACCCTCGACGGGGATCTGTCGTCGCGACGCCACCGCGAACGCGTCTGCCGGCGGATCGCGTACATGCCGCAAGGCCTGGGCCGGAACCTGTATGCGACGCTGTCGGTCGAGGAAAACCTGCAGTTCTTCGCGAGACTGTTCGGCCACGATGCGGCGGAGCGCCGCCGCCGGATCGACGCGCTCACGCGCAGCACCGGCCTCCACCCGTTCCTCGACCGTCCCGCCGGCAAACTGTCCGGCGGCATGAAGCAGAAGCTCGGGCTGTGCTGCGCATTGATTCACGATCCCGACCTGCTGATCCTCGACGAGCCGACGACCGGCGTGGATCCGCTCTCGCGCGCGCAGTTCTGGGAACTGATCGGACGCATTCGCGCCGCTCGCCCGGCGATGAGCGTACTGGTCGCCACCGCGTACATGGACGAGGCCCGGCGTTTCGACTGGCTGATCGCGATGGACGCCGGCCGCGTGCTGGCGACGGGCAGCCCCGGCGAACTGCTCGCGCATACCGGTTGCGACACGCTGGAAGCCGCGTTCGTCGCGTTGCTCCCGGACGCGCGCCGGCGCGGGCACCAGCCGATCCGGATCGAGCCTTTTCAGCCCGATGCTTCCGCCGGTTATGCGATCGAGGCCGAGGCGCTGACGATGCGGTTCGGCGATTTCGTCGCGGTCGATCACGTGAGCCTGCAGATCCGCCGCGGCGAAATCTTCGGTTTTCTCGGCTCGAACGGCTGCGGCAAATCGACGACCATGAAGATGCTCACGGGGCTGCTGCCCGCATCCGAAGGCACCGCGACGCTGTTCGGCCGACCGGTCGCCGCGGACGACATCGACACCCGCCGGCGAGTCGGCTACATGTCGCAAGGGTTTTCGCTGTACGGCGAACTGACCGTCCGGCAGAACCTCGTGCTGCATGCCCGCCTGTTCGGCGTACCGGAGCCGGAGGTATCCGGGCGGGTCGCCGAAATGGTCGAGCGCTTCGGGCTCGCCGACGCGCTCGACTCACTGCCCGAGCAGCTGCCGCTCGGCATGCGGCAGCGGCTGTCCCTCGCGGTGGCGATGGTGCACAAGCCCGAACTGCTGATCCTCGACGAGCCGACGTCCGGCGTGGATCCCGTCGCACGGGATGATTTCTGGCGACTGATGATCGAGCTCGCGCGGCACGATCGCGTGACGATCTTCATTTCGACGCACTTCATGAACGAGGCCGAGCGCTGCGATCGCATCTCGCTGATGCACGCGGGCCGCGTGCTCGCGAGCGCCGCGCCCGCGGAACTGGTTCGCATGCGCGGCGTCGGCACGCTCGAAGAGGCGTTCATCGGATACCTGACCGATGCGCAGCAAGCGGACGGCGCGTTGACGGAGGCACCGTCCGACGCCGGCTGGCTTGCCGCGCCGCCCGAGGCGGCAGGCACAAGCCACGGGGCCGCGTGGTTCAGCCCGGCGCGCGCCGGCAGTTATCTGTGGCGTGAGGTGCTGGAGCTGCGCCGCGACCCGCTGCGCGCGACGCTGGCGCTGTTCGGTTCGCTCGTGCTGATGTGCGTGATCAGCATCGGCATCAGTCTCGACGTCGACAACCTGACGTTCGCGGTGCTCGACCGCGACCAGTCGATCCTGAGCCAGGACTATGCGCAGAACCTCGCCGGCTCGCGCTATTTCGTGCCGCGCGCGCCGCTCGCGGACGATCGCGACATCGATCGCCGCATGCGCGGCGGCCACCTGTCGCTCGCGATCGAGATCCCGCCCGGGTTCGCACGCGATGTCGCGCGCGGCCGGCGCGTCGAGATCGGCGCATGGGTCGACGGTGCGATGCCGATGCGCGCGGAGACGATCCGCGGCTATGTCGCCGGCATGCACGAGAACTGGCTGCGCGACCAGGCGAAGCGCCGGCTCGGCGCGTCGCTCGTCCCCGCGGTCGACGTCGCCGTTCGTTATCGCTACAACCCGGACGTCAAGAGCCTGCCGGCGATGATTCCGGCGATCATGCCGATGCTGCTGCTGATGCTGCCCGCGATGCTCACGGCGCTCGCGGTCGTGCGGGAACGGGAGCTCGGTTCGATCGTCAACCTGTACGTGACGCCGGTCACGCGGGCCGAGTTCCTGCTCGGCAAGCAGGCGCCCTACGTGATGCTGGCGATGCTGAATTTCCTGCTGATGGTCGTGCTGGCCGACGTCGTGTTCGGCGTGCGGATCAAGGGAAGTTTTGCGACGCTGACGGTCGCGGTGCTGATATTCAACGTCGTGGCCACGGGCATCGGGCTGTTCGCGTCGACCTTCACCCGCAGCCAGATCGCCGCGATCTTCATGACGATCATCGGCACGCTGATCCCCGTCGTGCAGTTCTCGGGCCTGCTCACGCCGCTGTCGTCGCTCGAAGGCAGCGGCAAGTGGATCGGTACGATCTACCCGGCCACCTACATGCTCGCGATCAGCCGCGGCGTTTACAACAAGGCGCTCGGGCTGGCCGACCTGTCGTCCCAGTTCTGGCCGCTGCTCGCGGCGGCACCGGTCATCCTGATCATGACCGGTCTGCTGCTGCGCAAACAGGAGCGCTGACCATGTCGCGCCTGCTCGCCATTTACCGGCTCGGCATCAAGGAACTCTGGAGCCTCGCCCGCGACCCGATCCTGCTCGCGCTGATCGTCTACACGTTCAGCGCGTCGATCTACGTCGCCGCCACCGCTCGCCCGGAAACGCTGCACAAAGTGCCGATCGCGATCGTCGACGAGGACGCGTCGCCGCTGTCGGCGCGCATCGTCGCGGCGTTCTTCCCGCCGCAGTTCGCGGCGCCGCCGATCATCGACGCCGTCGCGGCCGATCGCGGTCTCGACAACGGCGACTACACGTTCTCGCTCGACATTCCGCCGGACTTCCAGCGCGACGTGCTGGCCGGCCGCCATGCGACGATTCAGCTCAACGTCGATGCGACGCGCATGACCCAGGCATTCACCGGCGGCGGCTACGTCCAGCAGATCGTGTCCGGCGAGATCGACGCGTTCGTGCGGCGCTATCGCGGCGCGCCGCTGCCGCCCGTCGATCTCGCGATGCGGATGCGCTTCAACCCGAATCTCGACGAGGTATGGTTCGGCGCGCTGATGGAACTGATCAACAACGTGACGATGCTGTCGATGATCCTGACCGGGGCGGCGCTGATCCGCGAGCGCGAGCACGGCACGATCGAACATCTGCTGGTCATGCCGGTGACCGCGGCGGAAATCATGCTCGCGAAGGTCTGGTCGATGGGGCTCGTCGTCACGGTTGCGGCCGTCGCATCGCTGACGTTCGTGGTGGGCGGCGCATTGCACGTGCCGATTCCGGGCTCCGTGCCGCTGTTCGTCGCCGGGATGGCGCTGCACCTGTTCGCGACGACGTCGATGGGGATCTTTCTCGCGACGCTCGTGCGCAGCATGCCGCAGTTCGGGATGCTGCTCGTGCTCGTGTTGCTGCCGCTGCAGTTGCTGTCGGGCGGGCTGACGCCGCGCGAAAGCATGCCGCTGGCCGTGCAGGACATCATGCTGGCCGCGCCGACCACCCATTTCGTCGAGCTGGCGCAGCGCATCCTGTATCGCGGCGCCGGCTTCGATGCGGTCTGGGTACAGTTCGCGGTGCTGTTCGCGATCGGATGCGCGCTGTTCCTGCTGTCGCTGATGCGGTTCCGCAAGACGATCGGCCAAATGGCGTGACCGACCCGGCGCGCGGCGCTGCGCCGCGCGCGCTGTCGCACTATCGTGGAGGCGTTCCCTGTGCAGACGACGGATCCTGGAGCGAGCGGAAGCCTTCCTGTATCTCGAGGATCTTCGCCGCGCAACCGTCGTATTGCCAGCCCGGGCCGCCATTGCTGTCGTACATGCCTTTGCACATCGCCTTGAGCCGGATCGTCGCGCTCCCGTCTGCCGACGCTGCGCGGGACGCCCACAGATAGACGTTTCCGGCCAGATGCGACTGCGCGGTTTCGATCAGGTCCGGGCCGAATCGCGTGATCCGGGTCGACGAACGTCTTTCGATGAAGTCCCGCGTGCGGTTCCACGCACGGTCGCATTCGGATTGCGTCGCACACCGCAGCAATGCCGTCTGGCGCGTCTCGAGCAGTTGCGTTTCCTTCTTCCTGAATGCGGCGGTACGCTCATCTCCCGCACAAGCACTCAACGCGAGCGCCACGCCAACCGCCAACCATCGCTGTTTCATCGCCAACGCCTCGCACCGCCGTGAGTTCCATACGCAAATGCGCGGCATCGGCTGGATCATCCGGCTGCCGAACGTGCCGCGCTGGTCGACTCTGCGCACCACGCGCGCAAGCCTTGGTGTCGACTGTATGGGGATGCCGACGGGCGCGGTTGACACACATCACAACCCCATGAAACGGAGCGCCCCGCATGCCGGCCGGCAGCTCGCCGCCATTCTCCTGTCGAATCGCCACTGTTCAGCGCCTTCCTTCGCACGCGGATACGGCAATCCCTGACTTCAGTCAACGCGATTGCGCGCACACGCGATGTAATCGGAACATCGAACTCTCCAACTCCCGGCGAGGCAAGCCATGAAGCTGACTTTTCTCGGTGCGACCGAAACCGTGACCGGATCGAAGTATCTGGTCGAACATCGCGACCGGCGCATCCTGGTCGATTGCGGCCTGTTCCAGGGCACGAAGAACCTGCGGCTGCGCAACTGGAACCCGCTGCCGGTCGCGCCCGACACCCTGGATGCGGTGGTCCTCACGCATGCGCATCTCGATCACACCGGCTACCTGCCGGTGCTCGCGCGCGACGGGTTTCGCGGCCCGGTGTACTGCACGCAGGCCACGGCCGAACTCTGCGACATCATGCTGCGCGACAGCGCGCGGCTGCAGGAGGAAGAAGCCGATTTCGCGAACCGGCACGGTTATTCGAAGCACCACCCGGCTCAGCCGCTCTACACGACCGACGATGCGCAACGCGCGCTGCACCTGATGAAACCCGTCGCATTCGACGAATGCGTCGCATTGGGCGGCAGCCTGTCGTTCTGGCTGCTGCCGGCCGGTCACATCCTCGGCGCGGCCAGCGTCGTGATGCACTGGGATCACAAGGTACTGGCGTTCTCCGGCGATCTCGGCCGCTATCACGACCCGATCATGCAGCCGCCGACGCCGCCGGCGCATGCGGATTACCTGGTCGTCGAATCGACGTACGGCGACCGGCTGCATCCGGCATCGGACCCCGAGGCCGAGCTGGCAACGCTGTTCGAAAACACCTTCTCGCGCGGCGGCGTGGTCGTGATCCCCTGCTTCACCGTCGGCCGCGCGCAGGAGATCCTGCACTACGTCGCGCGCCTGAAGGTGGCCGGCCGCATGGCGCGCGTGCCGGTGTTTCTCGACAGCCCGATGGCGACGGACGTGACGGAGATCTATCGCCACCACATCCTCGAGCACCGGCTGACCCTGTCGGAAGCGAACGCGCTCGGCCACGCGGCGACGATGATCCGAACGGTCGACCAGTCGAAGGCGATCGCCGACCACCAGGGGCCGATGGTCATCATTGCGGGAAGCGGCATGGCGACGGGCGGACGCGTGCTGCATCACCTGAGCCGCTATGCGCCCGATCCGCGCAACACGATCGCGCTGGTGGGCTACCAGGCCGCGGGCACGCGCGGCGCGGCGCTGGCAGCGCATGAGCCGACGCTGAAGATTCACGGGGAGTACGTGCGCGTGCGCGCCCGGGTCGAGTCGATCGCGTCGCTGTCCGCGCATGCCGACTACGAGGAAATCCTGCGATGGCTCGGCACGATGCAGCGCGCGCCGTTCCGGACCTTCGTCACGCACGGCGAGCCGGCGGCGGCCGATGCGTTGCGGCGGCGCATCGCCGAGACCCTGCACTGGCCGTGCGAGGTGCCGACCTACGGGCAGACCGTCGATCTCGACGAAGCCGAGCGCGACGACACGCGCGAACCGGCAACGCCGTTATCCTGACGACGACGCGCGGCGCACGAATGCCGCGCGCATCGCGTCATCCGACGCGGCGGGCACCCGCTCCCGCCGCGCGCCGCCATCACGCCACTTCGATGATGACCTTCAGTGCATGCGTTTCCGCGGCCCGGCCGAACGTGTCGTACGCGCGCTCGACGTCGTCGAGCGAAAACCGGTGCGTGATCAGACGCTTCGGATCGAGCCGCCCCGCGCGCACGGTCTTCAGCAGCATCGGCGTGCTGACCGTATCGACGAGCCGGGTCGTGATCGCGATGTTGCGATCCCACAGCTTCTCGAGATGCAGGTCGGCCTTCACGCCATGCACGCCGACGTTCGCGACGACGCCGCCCGGCGCGACGAGCGACGTGCACATCTCGAACGTCGCCGGAATCCCGACCGCCTCGATCGCGCAATCGACGCCGACGCCGTCGGTCAGCTTCATCACATCCGCGACAGGGTCGCCACTGGCGCCGTCGAAGCAGTCGGTCGCGCCGAAGCGCCGCGCGACGTCGAGCCGGTTGCGGTCCGGGTCGATCATGATGATCTGCGCGGGCGAGTAAAACTGCGCGGTCAGCAACGCCGCGAGCCCGATCGGCCCCGCGCCGACGATCGCGACCGTACAGCCCGGCTGCACCTTGCCGTTCAGCACGCCGCATTCGAACCCGGTCGGCAGGATGTCGGACAGCATCACGAGCGCATCCTCGTCCGCGCCGGGCGGAAGCCGGTACAGGCTGGTCTGCGCGTGCGGAATGCGCACGTACTCGGCCTGCGTGCCGTCGATCCGGTTGCCGAGGATCCAGCCGCCCGTCGTGCAATGCGAGTACAGGCCGCGCCGGCAGTATTCGCACCGGCCGCACGACGTGATGCACGAGATCAGCACGTGATCGCCCGGCTGCAGCGTGTCGACCGCCGCGCCGACCTGCTCGACGATCCCGACGCCCTCGTGGCCGAGGACGCGGCCGGGTTCGCACGACGGCACGTCGCCCTTCAGGATGTGCAGGTCGGTGCCGCAGATCGTCGTGCGCGTCACGCGGACGATCGCGTCGGTCGGCGCCTGCAGCTCCGGCATCGGCCGCCGTTCGAGCGCCTTGCGCCGCGGCCCCTGGTATACGAGTGCTTTCATTGCGTTGTCTCCATCGAAAGGGAGGTTCGTTCGTTGATCGGGCCCGGCGTGCACGTTGCAGGCAGGCGTCGCATGCGCCGGCAGCGCTGCCGATGCGCAGGCCCGATCCCGCCGCGAAGATGAGCGGCGCGATCGAGCACGCCGCCGGTCAGGTTCTTCAAGTTTCGAGCACGTAAGTGCCGGGCGCCGCCCCCAGGCCGGCATCCGGCGTGCGTGCCGGCACGTCGCCCGACGCGTGCGCGCGCAACCAGTCGCGCCAGCACGTCCACCACGACCCGTCGACGGCGCGCGTTTCGTTCACGAAGTCGTGCTGGCTGCGGTAAGGCGCGCCCGGTTCGCGGGTGGCGCGGCGATAGTGGCGGCCCGGATGGCCGGGTTCCGACACGATGCCGGCGTTATGGCCGCCCGAGGTCAGCACGAAAGTCAGCGCGTTGTGCGTGAGCAGGTGGAGCTTGTAGACGGAGTGCCACGGCGACACGTGATCGCGCTCGGTTCCGACCACGAACATCGGCACGTCGATATCCGACAGCGCGACCGGCCGGCCGTCGACGCAATAGCGGCCTGCCGCGAGGTCGTTGTCGAGGAACAGCCGCGTCAGGTATTCCGTGTGCATGCGGTACGGCATGCGCGTGACGTCCGCATTCCACGACATCAGGTCGTTAGGCTTCGTGCGCTTGCCGAGCAGATACTCGCTCATCATGCGCGACCAGATCAGGTCGCGCGCATTCAGCAGCTCGAACGTGGCGGACATCTGCGAGCCGTCCAGGTAGCCTTGACGCCACATCAGCGCGTCGAGCGCGGACAGCTCGCTCGCGTCGACGAACAGGCCGAGTTCGCCGGGTTCGCTGAAATCGGTCTGGGCCGCCAGCAGCGTGACGGAACGCAACGTGTCGTGCTGCCGCCCGTCGCGCGCGAGCGCCGCCGCGCCGATGGCCAGCAGCGTGCCGCCGAGGCAGTAGCCCACGGCGTGGACGGCTTCGCCGCACTGCTCGCGAACGACGTCGAGCGCGGCGAGGCAGCCGTCGCGCAGGTAGTCGTCGAGCCCGAGATCGCGCGACCCCGCGCCCGGATTGCGCCACGAGATCGCGAACACGGTGTAGCCCGCGTCGACCAGGAAGCGGATCAGCGAATTGTGCGGCTGCAGGTCGAGGATGTAGTACTTCATGATCCACGACGGCACGATCAGGATCGGCTCGCGTGCGACGCCGGCCGTCGTCGGTTCGTACTGCAGCAATTCGCACAGTGCGTTGCGCCATACGACCCGGCCCGGCGTGATCGCGACGTCGTGCCCGGGCAGATAGGCCTGCGCATCGCGCGGACGGGCGCCGCCGGCGCGATCGATCTGCGCGCCGAGATCGTCCAGCCAGTGCCGCGCACCGGCCGCGAAATTGGCGCCGCCGCTGCGTATCGTCGCGTCGAGCACGACCGGATTGGTCGCGATGAAATTGCCCGGCGAGCAGGCGTCGAGCCATTGCCGCGCGGCGAACCCGACGAGTGCTTCGTGATGCCGCTCGACGCCCCGCACGCCGTGCGTCGCATCGCGCCACCAGCGCTGGATCGACAGGAAGCCGTCGCGATATGCGCAAAACGGCCAGTTCGACCACGCCGGTGCGGCGAAGCGCGGATCGGCCTGCCCGGCATGCACCGCCAGCCCGGCCTCGTCCTGGGCGTCGGCCGCGCCGTTCGCCGCCGGCAACGGACCGGCCGCGAGCCATGCCTGCCACGCCAGTTCGAAGCACTTCCCGGGCGACACGGCGAGATGCGCGCCCCAGTCGATCATGGCCAGCGCCAGCGACACCGGCGACAAGCCGAGTGTCATCGTGGCCAGGCTCGCGCGCGCCGCGCGATCCCATTGTTCGGCCGGCGACACGTCGGGCCGTGCGCCCGCGCACGGACGCGGGGCCTGCGCGAGTTCACCGGCGGCGGCAGCCGGACGGCGCGTGACCGGCACGCGGATGACGGAATCATTCATCGCATGTGCATGCCGCCGTTGACGTCGAATTCCGCGCCGGTCGCGAATGCGCCCGTGTCCGAGCACAGCCACGCGACGAGCGCCGCGATTTCGTCGGGGTTGCCGAGGCGGCCCACCGGAATCTGCGGCAGGATCTTCGTGTCGAGCACGTCCTTCGGCACCGACTCGACCATCGCGGTCGCGAGATAGCCGGGCGACACCGTGTTGACCGTCACGCCGTGTCGCGCGAGTTCGAGCGCGAGCGCTTTCGTGAAACCGTGAATGCCCGCCTTGGCGGCCGCATAGTTGGCCTGCCCGTACGCGCCTCTCGAGCCGTTCACGGAGCCGACGTTGACGATGCGGCCGAAGCCGGCTTCGATCATGGCGGGCACGAACGGCTTCGTCATGTTGAACATGCTGTCGAGATTGGTGCGCAGCACCGCGTCCCACATGCTCTTGGTCATCTTCACGAAGCTGGCGTCGCGCGTGATGCCGGCGTTGTTGACGAGCACGTCGACACGACCGAACTGCGCGAGCACGCGCGCCGCGCAGTGCTGGCACGAGTCGTAGTCGGCGACGTCGACCTCGAACGCATGGAAGGTGCGCCCTGCTTCGCGCTCGTGCGCCAGCCAGGTCGCGATATGGTCGTTGTGCTCCGTGTGCGACACGGCGACGGTCATGCCCGCGGCATGCAGACGGCGACTGATCGCGGCGCCCAGGCCGCCCGTGCCGCCCGTCACGAATGCGACACGGTCAGCGCACATGATCGTGCTCCCGCGTCGCATTCGCGCCGGCCATGTCCGTCATGCCGCGTCCGAACGCCGCCATCCATTCGTGCCATGGCATGCTCGCTTCGTTGACCACCGCCAGCCGGCTCACGTCGGGCAGCCAGTCGGTCTGGTAGCGCGACAGCATGTCCGCGCCATACTCGCGCAGCCAGGTGCGCCAGACGCCCGCCTCCTCGTATTGCGTGCGCATGCCCCATTCGACGGCGTCCTGCCAGATCGCCGCGCTCGCGATCGCGTAATCGCGCATCACGCGCTGTGCCGCCGCGCCGAACTCGGTCCATTCCCGCGTGTCCGCGAGCGCCTGCTGCAACTGCCGCGCCGCGTCGCGATCCCGCTCGATGCGCCGTCCCGTCAGCGCATGCCATTCGTGCTGCCAGTCGCGATTCAGCGCGAACAGGCGCAGCGCGATGTCGCAGGCTGCCCGGCACGCGCCGTTCGGTGTCGTCAAAGCGTCGGTGGTCATCGTCTTCCCTCTGTCGATTCGGTCGAAGGGTCGGCCCCCGGCTGCACCCCGGGCGGCACCCGTCTTGCGCCGCCTGCCCGGTACCGGCCGCGACCGCCTCACTGTGCGGCTGTGCGGCACGGCGGCCGTTGATCTGCGTCAAGCGCGCGGGAAGCCCGCTTCGTAGACTGGATTGCAATGGCGGATACACCGTCGATGGAGCGATCCAGATGAGCTACAAGAGCATGGTCGTGCATCTCGATACGAGCGTTCGCGCGCATTCGCGCCTCGAGCTCGCGTTGCGTCTCGCGCGGCGCTTCAAGGCGCACCTGACCGGGGTGTTCGCGATCTACACACCGGAGCCGACTTCGTTCTACGTGATGGCCGGTTCCGCCGATTACTTTCGCGAGCAGCGCGACCAGCGCGACGAACGTCTCGCCGCACTCGAGCGCCTGTTTCATGCCGAAACGGCACGGGCCGGCGTATCGGCGGCCTGGATTCGCGCCGACGAGCGCGCCAACGTCGCGGTGCCGCGTCTCGCGCGTCTCGCGGATCTCGTGATCGCGGGCCAGAGCGACCCGAACGATCCCGAAACCTATATCGACGACCAGTTTCCGGAAACGCTCGTGATGTCCGCGGGGCGTCCGGTGCTGTTCGTGCCGTATGCCGGGGAATTCCCGTCGATCGGCGAACGCGCGCTGGTGGCGTGGGACGGCAGCCGCGAGGCCACGCGCGCCGCGCACGATGCGCTGCCCTTTCTCGAGCACGCGAAACGCACGACGGTCGCCGCGGTGGTCGACGGCGATTCCGAAGCGGCGACCACCCGCATTCCGGCCGCGGATGCCGCGCTGATGCTTGCGCGCCACGCGCCGGACGTCAACGTGCTCGACATCGATAGCGGCGCCGGCACGTCCGTCGGCGACACGCTGCTGTCGCGCGCGTACGAAACGGGCAGCGATCTGCTCGTGATGGGCGCGTACGGCCATCCGCGCTGGCACGAACTGCTGATGGGCGGCGCCACGCGCACGGTGCTGGCGTCGATGACGCTGCCGGTACTGATGTCGCACTGAGGATGTCGCACTGAGCGCGCCGCTGCGTACGCTCGCGCTGCTCGTCGTCGAGCCGGCCGACGAAGCGTGGATTGCGGCACGCGATGCGGTGCGGCTACTGCGACGCGACGGCGCCGCTTGATCCAGATCAGCGCGATCGGCGCGCGTGCGCCGATGATGAAATCGTTGACACGCGTTCAGAGGGAACCGCCATGTACTCGAACATTCTGGTCGCGCTCGACGGCAGCGAACCGTCGTCCCGCGCGCTCGACGCCGCACTGGCGCTGGCGTCGGAATCGGGCGCGCGGCTCACGCCGGTCTACGTCGTCGATTTCCTGGTGCCGGCCTACGACATGTACGGCTACGATCCGTCGATCCTGATCGACGCGTTCCGCGAGGAAGGGCTGCGCGTCACCGACGACGCGGCCAAGCGCATGGCTGCGCGCGGCGTCACCGGCACGCCGCGGATCGCCAATGTCGAGCCGGGCGGCGAAGACGTCGCGCAGCGGCTCCTGATCGTTGCGAAGGAAGCCGGCGCCGACCTGATCGTGATGGGCACCCACGGCCGGCGCGGCTTCAGCCGCCTCGTCCTGGGCAGCGTCGCCGAGCGCTTGCTGCGGCGCGCCGCGTGCCCCGTGCTGATGATTCCGGCGAGTTGTGCGCCGGTGCCTGCCGCGGCGCCCGGCGCTGCGTCTACCGAAAAGGAGCCGTCATGAGCTACAAGACCTTGCTCGTCCATCTCGACGACAGCGATCGCTGCGCGACGCGCGTCGAACTGGCGCTCGAACTCGCAGGACGCTGGAACGCGCACCTGGTCGGCCTGTACGTGGTCTGCCAGGATCTCTTCGAACCGTTGCGGCGGCCCGACGAGCCGCTCAAGCTCGCGGTGTACGAGCGCCTGTGCGAACAGCGGCGCAAGGACGCGGAGGAGAAATTCCTCGCAACCGCCGAGCGCGCGGGGCGCAGCGTCGAATGGCAGGCGCCCGCCGGCGCCGCGACCGACGCCGCGATCCTGCATGCGCGTCATGCCGACCTGCTCGTGCTCGGCCAGGAGGATCCGGACGACCGCCTGACGTACGTCGCGCGCCATTTCATCGAGGACGTCGTGATGGGCAGCGGCCGTCCGGCGCTCGTCGTGCCGTACGCGGGCGACGTGCGCAAGATCGGCGAGAACGTGCTGATCGGCTGGGACGGCGGGCGCGAAGCCGCGCGCGCAATGGCCGACGCGCTGCCGCTGCTCGCGCGTGCGCGCTTCGTCAACGTCGAGACGGTCAGCCACGGGCAACCCGATCCGGACAAGACGCCGGCAGGCGTGGACGTCGCCGCATACCTGGAGCGCCACGGCATCCGCGCATCGTTCTCGACGACGACACGCGCAAGCACGGTCGGCGTTGGCGCGACGCTGCTGAACCGGGCCACCGACCTTCACGCGGACCTGATCGTGATGGGCCTGTACAGCCATACCCGGATGCACGAGCGCGTACTCGGCGGCGCGACGCGCACGATCCTCGAAACCATGACGGTGCCGGTGCTGCTGTCGCACTGAGCATGAACGCGAACGGGGCGGCCTCGGTCGGCCGCCCCGTCGTCCTGGCGGATCACGGCGCGCCCGAATCGTCGCGGACCAGCAGCACGGGCAGGTCCGCGGTGCGCAGCAGCGACTCGGCGACGCTGCCGAGCAACGCCCGGCGAACACCCCGCCGGCCGTGCGTCCCCATCACGATCAGGTCGGCATCGCAGTCGGTGGCCGCGCGCGCCAGCACCGACGACACGTTCTCGCCGCACGCATCGATCGTTTGCGCGGTGCCGCGCACCCCGCACAGCCGGAATGCGGTTTCGGCATCGGCGACCGCCACCGCTGCGCGGTTTGCATCTACCCCGCCCGGGGCGATCCGATCGACATAAGCGCTGCCGATATTCGTCAGCGGCGGCGTATCCGTCACGACGCACACGGCGACCACGAGGCCGCCCGACGCGCGGGCGAGCGTGATCGCCTCGTCGAGCGCGAGCCGCGCGCCGCGACTGTCGTCGAGCGCGGCGAAGATCCGTTCATACATGGCGCCTCCCGGTTTCTGCATCCCGTTCCGGCCGGATCGGGATCTTCAGTCTGGGCCCGCCGCCGCCCGGCCGGTTGACACCGATCAAGCAGGCCTCGCGCCAGGCACGGCGGCACGGTGCACGTGCGCCGATTGGCGAACCCCTGCAAAACGCGCACAATTCCATTCAACGTCCGCAACGGCGGATCGGCGCATGCAAGCGCATGTGCCGGAACGGCGTCCGGGCATCGAAGGCGGTCGTCATGACCGCAGCCGGACGCCGGACGATCGGGATGTTCGAATCGGGGCAGGATCAACGATCGCCGCCGCGCAGCCGTTCCACGCGATCCGGCAAGGGGCATGTCGCATGATCAGGGTACTCATCGCCGACGACCACGCGCTCGTCCGGGACGGCCTCCGGTACATCCTGCAGAACGCCAACGATTTCGAGGTCGCGGGCGAGGCGTGCGACAGCGCTTCGACCGTTGCGCTGATCCGCGGCACCCCGGCACAGGTGCTGGTGCTCGATCTGTCGATGCCCGGCCGCAACGGCATCGAACTGATCCGGCAGATCAAGGACGAAAAGCCGGCCCTGCATATCCTCGTGCTGACGATGCATGCCGAACAGCAATATGCGGTGCGTGCGTTTCGCGCCGGCGCGTCCGGCTACATGACCAAGGAAAGCGCGAGCGCGGAGCTGGTGGCCGCGCTGACCAAGATTGCATCCGGCGGCGTCTACGTGAGCCTCGCGATGGCGGAGCAGTTCGCGCAAAGCCTCAACGAGCCGGCGGAACTGCAGCCGCACCAGCGCTTGTCCGATCGCGAGTTCGACGTGTTCCGGCGCATGACTTCCGGCGAATCGATCTCCGACATCGCGCAGGCGCTGTGCGTCAGCGTCAAGACCGTGAGCACCTACAAGACGCGCATCCTCGAGAAAATGCAGATGCCGAACGATGCGGCGCTCGTGCGTTACGCGGTACGCCACAAGCTGTTCTACGATCCGGACGACCTCTGAGCGCGGCAAGACGCCGCACGCTTGTAGGAATTTCCCTACAGCCCTTCTTCATCACCTACTTAATCTTCAATTTTCGCTGATTTCATTCGCGCGCCCGGCTGTCCATACTCCCGGTCAAGAAAAACAAACACGCGTGCCTCCCGGCGCGGCCGGCGGCGCAGTCCTGCATCGACTGCATCGTCGTCCCGTACCCCGATGCGGCACGTCCTCGATGAAGGCGGCGAAGATTCACGCCGCCCGTAGCGGCCAGCGCGACCGTGCCCATGCGATTCGCCGCCGCCCCAACAAACCGGAGCAGATCATGCAGAGCCATGCCGAAGTATCGATGACACCGCAGTCGCGCCCCTTTATTCCGCTGCACCCCGTCGAGCGGTCGGACCAGCCGAAGCGCGCGTCGTCCCGCTGTTCTTCATGCGCGCTGCGCGCCGTTTGCCTGCCCCAGGAACTGACACCCGACGATTTCGCGCGGGTCGACGCGATGATCTGCACGACGCGTCACGTCAAGCGCGGCGACACCCTGTATCGGGCCGGCGATACGTTCAACAGCATCTACGCGGTGAGAACCGGATCGTTCAAGACCGTCGTCATGCATCGCGACGGCGACGAGCAGGTGACCGGCTTCCAGATCGTCGGCGAATCGCTCGGACTGGACGGCGTGCACACCGGCCATCACAACGGCGATGCGATCGCGCTCGAAGACAGCACCGTCTGCATCATTCCGTTCGGCCAGCTCGAACAGGTCTGCCGCGAAGTACGGACGATGCAGCACCACGTCTACCAGATGATGAGCGGCGAGATCGTCCGCGAGTCCGCGTTGATGCTGCTGCTCGGTACGATGAGCGCGGAACAGCGCGTGGCCGCGTTCCTGCTGAATCTCTCCACGCGTTTCAAGGCGCGCGGCTACTCGGCCGCGGAGTTCGTGCTGCGGATGACCCGCGACGAGATCGGCGAGTATCTCGGCATGAAACTCGAGACGGTCAGCCGCATGCTGTCGAAGTTCCAGCAGAAAGGGCTCGTCGCGGCGCAGGGCAAGCAGATCCGCATCGTCGATTCGGAAGAGCTCGCGCGCATCTGACGCCGCGGATTTCCCGGCTCGCGCATCGCGCGGTTCAGCCGCGCGTGTCGAGCACGGCGGCGCCCGACAGATGCCCCGTGCGCAGGTCCGACAGCGCGCGGTTCGCGTCGGTCAGCGCATAGCGCGTTGCCTCGACCCGCAGCGGCGTCGCGTCGGCGATCCGCATGAACGCGACGGCATCCGCGCGCGTCAGGTTGGCCACCGATGCGATGCGGCGCTCGCCCCACAGCCACGCGTACGGAAAAGCCGGGATGTCGCTCATGTGAATGCCGCCGCACACGACGATCCCGCCCTTGTCGACCGCCCGCAGCGCCGCCGGCACCAGTGCGCCGACCGGCGCGAAAATCAGCGCGGCGTCGAGCGTCTCGGGCGGCGCTTCGTCGCTGCCGCCCGCCCATGCCGCCCCCAGCGACAGCGCAAGCTGCTGCGCAGCGGTATCGCCGGGTTTCGTCAGCGCGAACACCCGGCGTCCTTCGTGATGTGCGATCTGCGCGACGAGATGTGCCGCCGCGCCGAACCCGTAGATCCCGATTCGCCGTGCGTCGCCGGCCATGCGCAACGTACGGTAGCCGATCAGGCCCGCGCAAAGCAGCGGTGCGGCCTCCTGGTCGGCGTAGCGCTGCGGCAGATGCACGCAATAACGGTGGTCCGCGACGGTGCGCTCGGCATAACCGCCGTCGATCGTATAGCCGGTGAATCCGGGGCTGTCGCACAGATTCTCCCGCCCGGCGGCGCAATACGCGCAATGCCCGCAGGTCCGGCCGAGCCACGGCACGCCAACCCGGTCGCCGACCGCGAAACCCGTCACACCCGCGCCCAGCGAGCGCACCGTCCCGACGATTTCATGCCCCGGAATCAGCGGCAGCTTCGGATGCGCGAGATCGCCGTCGACGACGTGGAGATCGGTACGGCATACGCCGCATGCATGCACGTCGATCAGCAGCTGGCCCGCCGCGGGCCGCGGGTCCGGCACGTGTGCCTCGCGCAACTCCGGTGTCGTCCCGTCGAACATCATTGCCAGCATCTGGATCTCCCCCGCGCGATCGGCGTCGCGCGCTTCGCCTGTTCCAAGCGTAGACGCATGGAACCGTGTCCGTACGACTCGCTGACGCGGGCTTGACGTGGGTCAACGGCCGCCGGCCGGTTACTGACAGGATGAAATGGCGTACCGCCGCTGGCCGGCTCCCTGGAGATTGCCGAATGACATCCGTTACCCCCGTTGCTGCAAGCCCCCGTCTCGACGATCGACTGCGGTCGCTGCTGGGCTACGCGGTGCTGGCGCCGTCGAGCCACAATTCCCAGCCGTGGCGGTTCATCGTCGACGGCACGACGATCGCGGTCTGCGCGGACCGGGTTCGCGCGCTGCCCGTGGTCGATCCGTACGATCGCGAACTGATCATCAGTTGCGGCGCGGCGCTGCTCAACCTCCGCGTCGCGCTCGATCACGCCGGAATCGCGCATACGATCAGCGCGTTCCCGTCCGACATCGATCCCGACGTCCTGGCGCTCGTGCGCGTGTGCGACGACGGCTACACCGATGCGGAGCTGGGTACGCTGTTCGCCGCGATCCCCGAGCGCGTCACGACGCGCGCCCCGTTCGAATCCGAACCCGTTCCGGACGCGCTCCAGCACGCGCTGATCGCGGCGGGCGCCGCGGAAGGCGCCGACGTGGCCTGTGCCGACTCGATCGCGCGGCGCGCGCGGGTGGCCGAGGTGATCGCCGACGCGGATCGCCAGCAGTTTGCCGACCCGCGGTTCCGGCGCGAACTGGCGAGCTGGATCGATCCGCGCCGGCACGTCGACGGCATGCCCGCGTTCGCGGCCGGCGTGCCGGCACTGCTGGATTTCGCGGCGCCGATCGTGACGACCGCGGTGCGCACGTTCGATCTCGGCAACGGCCTGGCCGCGCTGCACCACCAGCTCGTCGGTGCGTCGCCGCTGATCGTCTGCATCGCGACGGCTCGCGACGATCGCGAGGCCTGGCTCGCCGCCGGGCAAGCGCTCGAGCGCATGCTGCTGGTCGCGACGCGTGCGGGCTACACGGCGTCGTACCTGAACCAGCCGATCGAGACGGCCGGACTGCGCGCGCAGCTGCGCGACATGCTCGCGCTTCGCGGGCATCCGCAACTGCTGCTGCGCATCGGGCGCGGCCCGCATGTGCCGCATTCGCCGCGCCGACCGCTCGACGAAGTGATTTCCTGATCGCGCGCCGCGCCCGCTTTCGTCCTGACGAGGAAAAAAACCATGAACGTCACGCGCCTACTCGCCGCCTGCATGCTCGCCGCGACGGCCGGCATCGCGGCCGCCCAGACGGTGGTGCCCGAACCGACCGCGCTCGTCGATGCCCAGCACTGCATGTTTTGTCATACATCCGACATGCCGTTTCTCGCGCCATCGTTCCACCAGATCGCGGAACGCTACCGGGGCGTGCCGCACGCGCAGGAGAAACTCGAAATCAAGCTGCGCCACGGCGGCCGCGCGCATTGGGGCGATACGCCGATGCCTTCCGCCGCCGAGCGAGGCGGGCCGCTATCGCGTGACGACGCCCGCCAACTGGTGCAATGGGTCCTGAGTCAGTAACCGGCCTTGTCAGCCCCCCTCTCCACCATGAGCGTAGTCAAACCGACCGCCGTCAGGGCCCGGCAACGTCGCGCGCGGCCCTCGCGCGCCCTTTCGCGGCCGATGCGGCGCCGGGCCGAGACCGCGAACTGCATACAGGCCGATGAAGACACGACGCTCCTGAAGCGCCCCGGCATGCGAGGCATCCGGCTGCAACTCGACTACTGGAAAGCCGAGGAGCGCCTGCAACAGGAACGCATCGGTCACACGATCGTGATCTACGGCAGCACGCGCATCGTCGCGCCCGCCGAAGCCAATGCGCGGCTGCGCGAAGCGAGCCGTGCGCTGGCGGAGCGGCCGCACGACGCTCGCCGGCGCCGCGCCGTCGCGGTCGCGAGCCGTCTGGTCAAATACAGCGCCTACTATCGCGTCGCGCGCGAATTCGGGCGCATCGTCGGCCGTGCCGACCGGCGCACCCGCACGGCAAGGCTCGCCGTGATCACCGGCGGCGGCCCGGGCATCATGGAGGCCGCCAATCGAGGCGCCTACGAAAACGGTGCACCGAGCATCGGCTTGAACATCGAACTTCCGCGCGAACAGGCGCCCAATCCCTACCTCACGCCGGCCCTGTGCTTCCGCTTTCACTATTTCGCGATCCGCAAGCTGCATCTGCTCGAGCGCGCGAAAGCCGCCGTGTTCTTCCCGGGCGGGTACGGCACTTGCGACGAGTTGTTCGAGGTGCTGACACTCCTGCAAACCCGGAAGATCGCGCCGCTGCCGGTCATACTCGTCGGCGAGGCATACTGGCGCCGCGTCGTCGATTTCGCCTTTCTCGCGGACGACGGGATGATCGATCGCAGCGATCTCGACTTGTTCGTCTATTGCGAATCCGCGCAGGACATCTGGCACGCAATCGGCTGCTGGTATGCGCAGCGGCGATCGCGGCCGCCACGGCGCGTGACTTCACGGGCGAGCCGCGCGATGTAGGAATCGGCCGATTTCATTTGCCCATTTCCTACACGCGGTTCGGGGCTGCCTGATTGAATCCCGCGGGAGCGGAAACGATACTGAATGCACGACGACCGCTTGTACCGCACATCGATTCCCGGCCGTTCGCTCAGGAGAGCCGTCATGCCACATGCGATGTCTTGTTTCGAACCGGGAAGCCGGGCAGCCGGCCGCACCGGCACCTCCAGGTCCGCTGCGCAGGGATGCGCGGTACCCGATACGCAGGCGCTCCTCGCACTTGCGCGCGAAGCCGGCATGATGGTCATGCTCGATGCGCAGATCGGGCGCGAACGCTACGAAAGCGTGACGGGATCGCTTGCGTCGCTGGCCCGTTTTGCCCAGGCGCTGCAGCTTTCGGCGCTCCAGGCTGCGTGATGTCGAGCGCCGTCGTGTCGCGACGCCGGTATCCGGTCAGGCGACAGCGGTCCCGTCATCCGGCGCAATGGCGCTTCCCGCTCTTGCGTTTCGCGCGCCTGTTACGGTCCGGCGGCATCCCGTCGAATGCACGCTTGCCGGAGCAAGCCATGTCCGTCGCCCCGGCTTTTCCCTGACGAAACCGCGATGATCCGGCCTCTTTCCGGACACATCGCACGCATGCTCCCGGGAATCGCGCTGCTCGCGAACTACCGGCGGGCGTGGCTCGCGCGCGACCTGTATGCGGGCCTGGCGCTCTCCGCGGTGCTGGTTCCGGTCGGCATGAGCTACGCGCAGGCGGCCGGCCTGCCCGCCGTCACCGGGCTCTACGCATCGATCGCCGCGTTGCTCGCCTATGCGGTGCTCGGCCCGAGCCGGATCCTCGTGCTGGGCCCGGATTCCGCGCTGGCCGCGTTGATCGCAGCGGCCATCGCACCGCTCGCCGGTCATGATCCGCAGCGGGCCGTCGCGCTGTCCGGCGCGCTGGCACTGTCGGCCGGAACGATCTGCATCCTGCTCGGTACGCTCCGCCTCGGGTTCGTCACCGATCTGCTGTCGCGCCCGATCCAGTACGGTTACCTGAACGGCATCGCCATCGCCCTTGCAGTCGGCCGGCTGCCGGAGCTGTTCGGCATGTCCGTGCCCGGCAACGACGTGTTCTCCGGCCTGTCGCACATCGTGCGGGCCCTCTTCGAGCACCGGTTTTCGATCGATGCGTGTGTGCTGGGTGTTGGCGTTCTTGCGGCGATTGCGGCCATGAAGCGCGTGACGCCGCGTTGGCCCGGCGTATTGATCGCCGTGCTGGCGGCGACCCTGGCCGCACGCGTATTGCCGTTGCACGGGGTCGCGACGGTCGGCGCGTTGCCCGCCGGCGCGCCCACGCCCCATCTTCCGGTCGTGTCGCTCGCCGACGTGACCGCGCTCGCGTCCGGCGCGGTCGCCGTGGCACTGGTGTCGTTCGCCGACATCAGCATGTTGTCGCGCGCCCTTTCCGCTCGTGCGGGCGATGCGCCGGACCGCAACCAGGAACTGGTCGCATTGGGGGCGGCCAATCTGCTGGCCGGCGTGATGCAGGGCTGCGCGGTCAGCAGCAGCGCGTCGCGCACGCCCGTCGCGATTGCCGCGGGCGCGCAAAGCCAGGTCACGAATCTCGTCGCGGCGGCCTGCATCGTGTTGCTGCTCATAGTCGCGCCGGCGCTGCTGACGCTCGTCCCGCGTGCGGCGCTGGCTGCCGTGGTGATCTACGCCGCATTCGGCATCGCCGACGTCCGCGGCGTGGTACGACTTTATCGAATGCGCCGCGGCGAATGCCTGATTTCGGTGCTGTGCCTTGCGGGCGTCGTCGGCATGGGGGTCGTACCGGGTGTCCTGCTCGCGAGCGCGCTGTCGCTGCTGTCGTTCGTCTGGCGGGCCTGGCATCCGTACGATGCGGTGCTTGGCCGGCTGGCGGGCGTTCGCGGTTATCACGACATTGCGCGGCATCCGGACGCCGTGCAAACACCCGGGCTCGTGCTGTTCCGCTGGGATGCCCCGCTCTTCTATGCCAATGTCGAGATTTTCTGCGAGCACCTGCACGCTGCGCTCACGCAAGCGGCGGGCCCGGTCGATCGAATCGTCGTCGCGGCAGAACCCGTCACCGATATCGACGTCAGCGCGGCGGACCGGCTCGTGGCGCTTCGCGAGGAGCTCGGCGAGCAAGGTATCGCGCTGAATTTCGCGGAAATGAAGGGCCCGGTGAAGGATCGCCTGCGCGCTTACGGCTTGTTCGACGTATTCGGATCGGCCAGCTTCTTTCCGACCGTGACCGACGCGGTCGCGCATCATGTCCAGCGGCAAGGCGAACCCGTCGCGCGTCCGTCGTCACCGGGTCCCGCACGAGATCCAGCGGACGACTAGCCACATGAATGCGTGCGATGGCGCGTGCCGCATCGAATGACCCGGGAAGTCGGCATCGAAGCGACACGCCCGCGACGGCCGGCGATTCAGACCGTGAAGGTGTTCGATTTCCTCATCTCGACCCACGTCATCCCGGCTCGCAGCCCTTCGACCGCGGCCTCGCGCTCGGTGGCGTGGGTCCTGTTATGCGCGAACGTGTGTTCGCAAGCGCCATCCGGCGACGTGAGCGTCACATGGATCCTGCAACGATAGCCGCCCGTTTCGACGGCGATCGTCTCGATCGCCACCGATCAGTCCGCGTCATGTACCTCGCCCGACACTGTCATCTGACTTCCCTCCTTCATCCGTGCCGACTGCGTATCCGGCCGCCGCTGCTCGGGTTCACTCGACGACCAGGTCGTCGACGACGGCACGCACGCCTCGTGCGGACCACGCGGCACCGCGCACGGCCTTGCGCTCGGAGAACGAGCCGACCTTGCCGGAAAGCCGCACGGTGCCGTCGCGCACCTCGATCGCGATGTGCTTCGCCTCGCGCTCCGCGTGACGCATGATCGCGCGCTTGATGTCGCCGCTGATGTCGGCCGATCCGACCGCCCCCTGCACGCTGATGTGGTCGGTCACGCCGGTCACGCTGCGCATCTGCGAGATCGCACGCATGGCCGCATGGCTCTGGTATGCCCAGTCGACCTTGCCGGACAGCGTGATCCAGCCGTGCTCGACCTGCACCTTGACCGCATCGTCGTTCAGACCGACCGTCCAGTGCAGCACCGAACGCACGGCGTTGGCGATGTCCTCGTCGGTGCGGACGTCGTCGTTCGGCAGATGCACAGTCATGTCGACGACGAGCGCCTTGACGCCGGCCACGCGGTTCGCCGCGCGCTCGATCGCCAGTTTCTCCGCGTAGCTTGGCGGGTGACCCGATATCGTCACGATCCGGTCGGCCACCTCGACACCGATGCGTGTCGCGTCGATCGCCGGGTCCGACTCCAGTTCATCCTGAACGTCCTGCTTCAACTGCTTGTCGGTTTTCATCGCGTGCACTCCTGTGAGCCGCGGCGTGCCTGTCCGCCGCATGCAGCCAGATTTGCACACGCGCGGCGCCGGATCGCTGATGCAGGTCAACGGATATCTCGCGCCGCACGTCGCAGGCTGCGCATGCGTCGCTTGACGAAGGTCAAGCCGGGGCGGCCCGGCCGCCTTATCGTGTGATCGCCGATGCGTGACGTTCCAGGCACGCGCAACGATGCTCGAAGGAGACTCAATTGTCGGACCAGCAACTGTTGACCTATTCGCCGGCGCCCCCGGCACTGCCGGCGTCGCCACAAGGAAAGTCGCCGGCCATCGTCGATCTGCCGCGCCCGAACCTCGACGACGGCATGCCGTTGACGATCGCACTCGCGACGAGAATAAGTTCCCGCGAATTCGCCGCCACGCCGCTCCCGCCCAGGATGCTCGGCACGATGCTGTGGGCCGCGAACGGCGTCAACCGGCCGGCTAGCGGCGGTCGTACGGCGCCGTCCGCGCATGCATCCAATGAAATCGACATCTATGTCGCGCTGCCGCATGGCGTCTATCGCTACGACGCGCCCGCGCATCGACTCGTGCTGAAACACGCGGTCGATGCCCGCAACCTGACGGGTTACCAGGACTTCGTCGGACGCGCGCCGCTGGATCTCGTCTACGTCGTCCGGACCTCAGCGATACTCGACATGCCGCCGCAGCAACGCGACGTATTTTCGGCGGTCGCGGCCGGGGCCATCGCGCAGAACGTTTCGCTCTACTGTGCGGCGACCGGCCTCGGGACGGTCGTGCGCGGCTGGATCAACCATCGCGCGCTCGCCGACGCGCTGCGCCTGAACGAGGACGAACTCCCGATCCTCGCGCAGACCGTCGGTTACCGCGCTGGCGGCACGGTGTCGGATGCGTGAGCGGACCTGCGGCCGCTTCACGATGAAACGGCGCGCGGATTGCCCGCGCGCCGGTTTCCCGCTTCGGGCGATGCAAGCATCGCCCGGCGCCTGCCGTCCGCTCAGCTGATCGTCAGTTTCTTCTGCCCGGCCGGCGTCTTCTTCGGCAGCGTCAGCGACAGCACGCCGTCCTGATACGCTGCCGTCGCGTTCGCGTCGTCGATCTCGCCGGGCAGCGAGAACGAGCGGCTGATCGCGCCGCTGTAGCGCTCGCGCCGAATCACGCGCTCGCCTTCCTTCTGCTCGGCGTTGCGCTCGATCTTCGCGTTGATCGATACGGTCCGGCCCGTCACCTGGACGTCGATGTCGTCCTTTGCGACGCCCGGCAGTTCCGCGTTGACCTTATAGGCGTCGTCGCTTTCCGTGACGTCGATCTTCACGGACGCGAGATCGGGTTCGTCCGTCAGCGTCATGCCTCGCAACGGCCTGAACAGCCCCTGAAACAGGTCGGAGACGGGGTCCATCGAAAACGGATCGTAGCGAGTCAGATTGCTCATGATGTGCACTCCTCGAACGGTTGAGTTGAGTCGGCCCGGCGCGTTCGTCCTGACGGTGCCGAACCGGAATGCGGGACGCGTCGCTGTGACATGCGCCTGTCGCGCGGGGAACGAACCGTCCTGTCAGGAATCCAGCGTAGACGGGCGAGCCGGCTGCGGTTTGATACGCGTCAACGGCGCGAGCCGGTTACGTACAGAACCGGAAAAATCCACTGTGGAGCAGGATCGGCCGGCCGCCGACCTCCTCGAGCATGCGGCGCGCCGCGCATTCGATGGCGGGGCGATTGCACGAGAACGCGGCCACGAGATCCGGCTCCCGAGGTGACGCGGCGAGGAAATGATCTTCCAGTGCCGCGGCCGTGATCGCGCATTGCACGCGCCGGCCTTCTACCAGTGCCGGAAAGGCCAGCGCGGGCTCCTGCCCGGAATACGCCGGTGGTTCGACGGGAAACGAGATTTCCATGACGGTCTCCTGACGGGATCGCGCACCGAACGGTGCTTGCGCAGTTGCGCTATGCGGCCGCAACGGCTGCACGCGTCGCGTCGTCGCCGCGCACGAGCAGTACCGGGCAACTCGACGTGCGCAGGAAGCGTTCCGCGACACTGCCGAGCATCGCGCGGCGGATGCCGCGCCGACCATGCGTACCGAGTACGGCCAGATCGATCGCATGTTCGGCTGCATAGCGCTGCAGGCGTTCCGCAATATCCTGACCGAGCTCCGTTTCGACGATTTCCGTATCGCCGTTCACCCCCGCGCGCGCAATCGTCCGCTCGGCATCTCGCAGCACCGCTACACCGTCGTGTCTGACCTCCTCGATCAACGCATTCGGGTCGAGTCGCCCGGCGTAGCTGAGCAAAATGGATTTGTCGACGACGAAAACGGCGAACAGGCGGGCCTGGTGCAGGCGGGCCATCTTCAGGCCTTCGTCGAGGGCTTGTCTGGACGAAACGCTACCGTCTACGGCGACCATGATATTCGTGTACATACGGACCTCGCGGGATGGACTGGCGTACATGCGACGTTTGGACTTGCCTCCATCATCGGCGCGCGACGGGATCGGACGTTGACCGAAATCAACGGTGCGAAAATCGACAAAATGGATTGAGGATCACGAAACGATGCAGGGCTGCCGAACGAGATGCGGCACCCTGCGGGGACCGGCCTTGATGAAGGCAGATTGGCGAGGCCGTGAGTTTCAGGAGGAGCCGACCCGCTTTCGCGAACGCCCTTCGGCATCGGTTTCCCGTGTCGCGGATCGTGCGTATGAATGCGGCCCGACTCGGCATGACGGGCGACTTCTTCGGCGGGGCGCGCGCACGTGTTATCGTGAGCCGATTGCCACATCGTCGCGATGCCGGTCGAACCGGCCGCCGCGATCGTTCCCTGCGCCTTCGCGCGCCACCTGGCTGCCGGTGGCGTGTTCCATCGATTCACGTATGTGCCGCGCGGCCCGAACCCGGCGCGCTATCTGGAGGCCATGCGCATCCGCGCCGTCCGAGCCGGCATCGCGTGGATGAATTTTCCGCCCGCCATCATGTATCGCTTCGAACGTCGGATCGAAGCGGTCGGCCATCATCGGCCTGGCGCGCGGCCGCCGTCACAGGTGGTCGCGGAAGCACCTGCCTTGCGTGGTCTCGACCCAACCCGATTTCCCCGTACCCCATCACTCGACTCGAGCGGCGCCGGGCAGTCATCAGACGGAAGTCCATCATCATCATGAACGCTCTCGGGTATTGGCTGCTGTTCGGCCTCCTACGGTTCCTGGCCATTCTTCCGTACTCGCTGGTCGCGAGAACCGGCAGCGGCATCGGCGCTGCGCTCTACCGGATACCGAGCCGACGCAAGCACGTGGTGCATGTCAACCTGCAACTCTGCTTTCCGCTGAAGACCGCCGAGGAACGCGATGTGCTCGCGCGTGCCCATTTCGAACACGTCGTCCGAAGCTACCTGGAGCGCGGGTTCCAGTGGTTCGGCAGCGCGCGGTCGCTCGGTCGGCTGGTCGAGCTGGACAGCCGCATCGATCTCCACGATCCGGATGCACCGCCGACGATCTTCATGGGTTTTCACTTCGTCGGCATCGAGGTGGGCTGCATGCTCTATTCGTCGTCGCTGCCCGTGGCGGCGCTCTACACGCGCATGTCGAACCGTCGCGTGTGCGATCTCGCCAAACGTCAGCGCGGGCGCTTCGGCGCCGAGATGATCGAACGCAGTGCGAGCGCGAAACACCTCGTCAGACTGCTGCGCGCGGGCACCCCGGTGATGCTCGCCGCGGACATGGATCACGGCACGACGGGTTCGGTGTTTGCGCCGCTGTTCGGCGTGCAGGCCTGCACGTTGACGTCGGTATCGCGGCTGGCGAAGCTGAGCGGTGCGCGGGTCGTACCGTTCGTGACCGAAGTGCTGCCGGCATTCCGCGGCTACAAGCTGACCATCTTTGAACCGCTCGACAGCTATCCGACCGCTAGCGAGTCGTTCGACGCGCGCACGATGAATTCCTTTCTCGAGGAGCAGATCCTTCGATTTCCCGAGCAGTACTACTGGGTGCACCGACGGTTCAAGCATCGTCCGGCAGGCGAGCCAGGGGTCTATTGACTGCGGCATGGCATGAGCGGCAAAACCCGGCGCTCACGCACAGATGCGAATTTGAATGATATTTGTCGCGCCATAACGGGCCGACTTCTCTCTGCCCTACGACCGGGGCGGTAAATCAGGCGGCAGCGGCTGCCATGCCCCGCTGTTCTTGCAGACCAGCGCCGAGGCCTGCCGATCGATGCAGCGCTGTTGATCGCTTGCGGCATGACCACCGCGGCAATCCGAAACGCGATGACGGCCATGACGCCGGTTTGCGAAATACGCGCTCAGGAAACCACGGGGCCGGATCCGCGACACCGCCGTCGATCTTCGACGGCGTGCAGAGCACGCACCCGCGCGATGCAAGCGCCCGGCAACTACCACTACTGCCAGTACCCCCGCTGTCCGTGCCCCCGTAATCTTGTCGACATCGCTGGCGCGCCGTCGAAGGCCGCGCCGCTTCGACCGGAGACACGACAGATGCCATTTGACTGGACGCAGGAACAGCATGCGACGCTCGCGCGTTTTCGCGGGATCGGCGCGGAGATCGCCGCTGCCGCGGAGCACGACGACAGCGCGCCTGTCGGCTTCGACGCAGCCGGCTGGGCGCGGCTCGGGCAGGAAGGATTGTGGGACATGATCGTGCCGGAGACGTACGGCGGCGACGGTCACGGCTGGTGGCACTTTTCCGCGGCGCTCGAGGGGCTCGCGTCGGCGATCCGCCGCCCGGCGCTGCTGCTGTCGGTGATCGCGCAGGCCGGCATGGTGCGCGCGCTCGAACGATACGGCACGGCGTCGCAGCAGGACCGCTATTTCGGCGCGATCCTGCGCGGCGAGCTGAGCGCGACCGCGATTGCCGAACCGGGCACCGGCACCGACGTGCGCAGCATCGCGACGAAGCTGGTCGAGCACGGCGACGGCTATCGGCTGACCGGCAGCAAATTCAATATCGCGCATGCACCGCTCGCGCGCTTCATCCTCGTCGTCACGCGCATCGACACGCCCGGCCGGCGCAATACCGCGCTCGTGATCGTCGATCGCGACCAGCCGGGCATGACCGTCGCCGCGCCCGACCGCAAGCTCGGCCTCGACGACCTGCCCACCGGCGCGCTGCATTTCGACGACTGCCCGATCGCGCGCAGCCAGTTGCTGGGCGAGCCCGGTGCCGGGCTCGGCAACCTGATCGACATCATTTCGCTCGGCCGCCTCTACTACGGCCTCGTCGCCGCGCAAGTGACGGCGCCGTATCTGCGCGACGCGATCGGCTATTGCCGCAACCGGCGCAGCTTCGACAGCACGATCGACGCGCATCAGTACGTGCAGGGCCGTCTCGTGGACCTGCAGATCGGCATCGAGCGCGGCACGTGGCTCGCGCGCGGCGCGCTCGCGCAGCTGCTGACGGATCACCCGCACGCGTTGATGACCTGCTCGATCGCGAAGCTGGTCGGCGCGCAGGATCTCGTCGACGGCGCGCTCGGCCTCGTGCGGCTGTACGGCAGCCTCGGCTATCAAGCCGGGCCGGTGGCCGCGTTCGCGTCGGATGCGCTCGGCTTCATGAGCGTCGGCGGGACCGAGGAAATGCATCGCAAGAACATCTTCAACCAGATGATGCGCGCCGGCTGAACGCCCGCGCCATCGATACGCGCAACACGTGCCCTACAGGAAACCACGCATGACACCGACGAACCGACGCCCTTCCCGCCTGCGCCGCTCCTGGCTGTTTCTCGCCGGCGCCGATCACGACGCGCTCGTTGACGGCGCCGCGAGCGGCGCTGACGTCCTGATCCAGGAACTCGAAACCTTTACGCCGCCCGATCGGCGTCCGGCCGCGCGCGAGCTCAGCGAGCGCGTGCTCGCGGGCTGGCGCGACGCCGGCATACTGGCGTCCGTGCGCGTGAACCCGCTCGACGCGGGCGGGACCGACGACCTGCGCGCCGCGATGCGCGGCCGCCCGGACATCGTGATGATGTCGTATGTCGCGACGCCCGAGCAGGTCGTCGCGCTCGACGAAGCCGTAACGCGTTTCGAGCGCGAATACGATATCGCGCCCGGTTCGACGGAACTGGTGCCGAACGTCGAGACGACACTCGGCCTGGTGAACACGATGGCGATCGCGCGTTCGAGCCCGCGCGTGACGGCCGTGCTCGTCGCGACCGAGGACATGGTGGCCGACATGGGTGCCGAGCGCACACGCGCGGGCCGCGAGCTCGACTATGTGCGCTCGCGTTTTCGCGTCGAATGCGCGGCGGTCGGCGTCACGGCGATCGACTGCCCGTACAGCTATGCCGACAACGAAGGCGCGGAGCTCGACATGCGCGTGTCGCGCGGCCTGGGTTATCAGGCGAAAGCGATCGTCAACGCGCAGTTCGTGCCGGTCGTCAATCGCGTGCTCACGCCGACGGCCGACGAAGTCGCCCTCGCCCGCCGCGTGATCGACGCGTTCGACACGGCGCGACGCGAATCCGGCGGCCGCCGCGTGGCCGCGGCCGTCGTCGACGGTTTCCTCGCGGAAGTCCCCGACTATCTCGCCGCGCATCGGCTGATCGCCCGCGCGACCCGATTCGGCATCGCATGAGTCACGCCATGAATACGATCGCAACGCGCCTGAAGGCGCTGAAAACACTCGCGCACGCGGCGCCGCACGTGCCTGCCCAGGACTGGCCCGACACGCCGCACGCGCAGTTCGCGCGCTGGCTCGACGAGGCGGTTAACGCAGGCGCTGTCGAACCGCAGGTAATGACGCTGTCGACGGTCCGCCCGGACGGCCGGCCCGATGCGCGCTCCGTCGTGCTGCTGAACGTCGACGCGCGCGGCTGGCATTTCGCGGCGAGCACGCGCAGCCCCAAGGGGCGCCAGCTCGAAAATCGGCCGTACGCCGCGCTGACGTTCTATTGGCCGGCGATCGCGAGCCAGATCCGGCTGAGCGGCCCGGTCGAACGGCTGCCGGCCGCCGAAGGCCGCGCCGATTTCGCGGGCCGCCCCGAGCGGTCGCGCGCGAGCATCCTGGCCGGACGGCAAAGCGAACGGCTCGACGATCCCGCCGACCTGACGCGCGCGATCGACGCGCAACTCGCGCGGCTGGCCGCCGACCCGGCCCTCGCGTCGGACGACTGGCACCTGTACGCACTGGCGCCGGACGAAGCCGAATTCTGGCGTGCGGACAGCGCGCGGCGCTTCGCGCGGCAGGCCTACCGTCGCGCCGGTCAGCGCTGGGAACGGTGCGCGCTATGGCCGTGAAGTCCGCCGCACACGCGCCGCAGCCGCGCGACGGCATGCATGACCGACTGCACGAAGACACGCGGCTCGCGCACGCGGGCCGCGACAGCGCTGCGTGGCATGGTTTCGTCAATCCACCCGTCTACCATGCGTCGACCGTGCTCAGCCCGACGGTGTCGGATCTGCTGAACCGCACGCAGCCGTATATCTACGGCCGCCGCGGCACGCCGACGACGGACGCGCTCGAGCGCGCGGTGACGAGCCTCGAGGGCGGCGCCGGCGCGGTGCTGTGTCCGTCGGGGTTGTCCGCGTGCACGCTTGCGCTGCTGTCCTGCCTGAAACCCGGCGATCACCTGCTGATGACCGCATCGGTCTACGGCCCGGTGCGTCATGCGTGCGAAGGCGTGCTCGCGCGGCTCGGCGTCGAGACGACCTGGTACGACGCCGGCACGCCCGTCGCAGCCGCATTCCGCGCGAACACGCGGGCACTGTACGTCGAAGTTCCGGGGTCCTATACGTTCGACATGCACGATATCCCCGCGCTGGTACGGCTCGCGCATGCGCACGGCGCGCTGGTGATCGCGGACAACAGCTGGGCCACGCCGCTCTTCTTCCGGCCGCATGCATTCGGCATCGACCTGTCGATCCAGGCCGGCACCAAGTACCTGGTCGGGCATTCGGATGCGATGCTCGGCACGGTATCGGCCAACGAGCGCGCGTGGCCCGCGCTGAAGCAGCTGCACGGCGATCTCGGACTGTGCGCGGGCCCCGACGACGTCTACCTCGCGCTGCGCGGGTTGCGCACGCTCGGCGTGCGGCTGCGGCAGCACCAGCGCAACGCGCTCGCGGTCGCGAGCTGGCTCGCGTCGCGCGCCGAGGTGCAGCGCGTGCTGTATCCGGCACTGCCCGGCGACGACGGCCACACGCTGTGGCGCCGCGATTTTCGTGGCGCATCGGGGCTGTTCTCGGTCGTGCTGCGGCCTGCGCCTCGGCACGCGATCGAAGCGTTTCTCGACCACCTGACGCTGTTCGGGCTCGGTTATTCGTGGGGCGGCTACGAGAGCCTCGCGCTGCCGTTCGAGCTGGACGCGCACGGCCTTGCGGAGCGCTGGCCGCCCGGCAGCCGCGGCGTGCGCCTGCACATCGGGCTCGAGGATGCCGACGACCTGATCGCCGATCTCGCCGCCGGTCTCGACCGCTACGCGGCGTGCGCGGATGCCGGTGCCTGCGGGGATGCCGCGCGATGCTGACCGTCTGGGGCCGCCGCACGTCGTTCAACGTGCAGAAGGTGTTATGGCTCATCGGCGAGCTGGGACTGCCGTACCGGCACATCCCGGCCGGCGGCGAGCACGGCTCGCTACAGACGCCCGCGTTCGCGGCGCTGAACCCGACCTGCCGGATCCCGGTGATCGACTGGGACGGCGACGTCGTCTGGGAGTCGCACACGATCCTGCGCTATCTCGCCGCGCGCGTGCCGAACAATCCGTTCTGGTGCCGCGACACGTTCGCCCGTTCGCGCGCGGAGCGCTGGATGGACTGGTCGCAGACCTCGCTCGAGCCCGACGTGATGACCGGATTGTTCTGGGCGCTGGTACGAACGCCGCCGGAGCGGCGCGATGACGCGATCGTGCGCGACAAGGCCGCGCGCAGCGCCACGCACTACCGGCTGCTCGACCGGCTGTTGTCGACGCAACCTTTTCTGGGCGGCGCGACGCCGGGCCTGGCCGACATTCCGGCCGGCGCGACGCTGTTCCGCTATTTCTCGCTCGACGTCGAGCGGCCGCCGTTGCCGCACGTCGAGGCCTGGTATGCCCGCCTGTGCCGACGGCCCGCCTACCGCGAACAGGTGATGGTGTCGTTCGACGCGCTGCGCGGCCAGCCGGGCTGACTTCCTACTCAATCACACGACATGACGCACTCTGCACTTCGTCCGATCCTGATCGTCCTGCATCGCGAACAGTCGAGCCCCGGCCGGATCGGGCGGCTGCTCGCGGCCCGCGGCCATCCGCTCGACATTCGACGCCCGCCGCTCGGCGATCCGTTGCCGGCGACGCTGGCCGATCATGCGGGCGCCGTGGTGTTCGGCGGCCCGATGAGCGCCAACGACGGCGATCGCTGGATTCGCGACGAGATCGACTGGATCGGCGTGCCGCTGCGCGAGGCCGCGCCCTTTCTCGGCGTCTGCCTCGGCGCGCAGATGATGATCCGCCATCTGGGCGGCCGCGTGAGCGCGCATCGGGACGGGCGCGCGGAAATCGGCTATTGGCCGATCGCCGCGACGCCCGCCGGCCGACGGTTCGGTTCATGGCCGTCGCATGTCTACCAGTGGCATCGCGAGGGCTTCGAGCGCGTCGCCGGGCTCGAGATCCTCGCGACCGGCGAGCATTTCGAGAACCAGGCCGTTCGTTACGGGCCGCACGCTTACGGCGTCCAGTTTCATCCGGAAGTGAGCTATCCGATGATGCGGCGCTGGAGCACGGCCGCCGCGCACAAGCTGTCGGCGCCCGGCGCGCAGGATCTCGCTACGCAGGCGCACGAAGGCCGGCGGCACGACCGCGCGACGGCGGCGTGGCTCAGCGCGTTTCTCGATCGCTGGCTCGCGGGCATGCCCGCATCAGGTGGGCACCGTCACGTCGGAGATGTTGATCAGCCCCCACTCGACCGCGCGCAGCACGGCTTCGTGCCGACGTGACACGTTGAACTTGCGGCGGATGTTCATGAAGTGGAAATTGATGCACGACTCGGTCACGTTCAGGATGTGGCCGATTTCCCACGACGTCTTGCCCGCCGCATGCCAGCGCAGGCATTCGACTTCCCGCCGGCTGAGCCGCGGCACACTGTCGGGCGGTGCATGGCAACGCGTGCCGGCGATCGCTTCGCACGCGATGTCGCGCAGCAGCGTCAGCGCCGCGAGATGGCGGTCGCAGCGCTCGCGCGTACGGCCGAGGTCGTCCGCGCTCGCGCACGACAGCATGCCGACCTCCCCTTTCGCGCCGCGCACCGGCAGCACGACGCCGCTGCGCATGCCGTACGCGGACGCCGCTTCGTAGCACGGCCGCTGCTCGGGCAGCGCGAACAGCGCGTCGTCCCAGACGAGCGGCAGCGCCGAGCGGAAGCAATGCCGCAGCATCGGGTCGACGCGGTCGAACTGGCGCTGCCGATACAGCGCCGTCCATCCGGGTACGCCGCTGCTCCACTTGCGCGCGAGATCGAACGACGCGCCGGTAAACGGCAATACGATCAGCACGACCTTGTCGAACCCCATCCCGGCGGCCGCGTCGGTCATCCGCTGCCATGACGCATCCGTGTCGCCGGGTACCAACCATTTCAGACAATCCAGTCCATTCATACAAGCCACCCCGTTTATCTAGTTGGAATCTGCATTCAGGCGGACTTGCGCAACCGGTTCGAGGCGTTGCGCGCGAACGGACCGCGCTAGACCGCCTCAGTCAGGCGTCGCCGGCCCGCCTGCTTCGCGTCTTCGAGCGAGGCCGTCACGTCGAGCGGAATCCCGAACGCCTTTTCGATGCCGGCCGCGTTCGCGATGGCCGCGTCGCGTTCCTTCGGGTCCGGTTCGATCGTGACGAGCGCGCGGCAGACCTCGGCGAGCGCGGCGCGGTTCTGCTTGAGCCACATGCCGCGCTCCTTGCGGTCGTCGTGCGGTTCGTCCGGGCGGGCCGGCGGAAAGATCATGACAAACGGCTCGCCGTGCCGCATCAGCGTGTGCATGTCGTCGAGCCAGCGCTGTGCGTAGCCGGCCGCGATCGCATCGTTGCGCACGACGACGAGCGGAAACTCCGTGACGTCGAACACGGCAAGCGTCGCCAGGTCGGACGGCGTTTCTCCAGCGTGGTGGGTATGCATCGGGTCAACCTCCATCGAATTGAACAGCATGGGTCGGAACGGGCCGCGCAGCACCCGCTTCATCGTTTCGCGGCGGCGCCGGGGCCGAACGGCGGGCGCGCGAGCCACACCACCGCGATCACGGCGAGATACACGCAGCCGAGCGCGAACGAAATGTCGTTGAACGAAATCTGGTAGGCCTGTGCATCGACCAGGTTGCCCAGCAGCGTCGCCGCGCGCTGCGGATCGCCGCCGCCGAGCCGCGCGACTTCGGCCCGCACGGCCGGATCTAACGCGCTCACGTGTTCGCTGAGCTGCGCGTGATGCAGGATCGCGCGCCGGTCCCACAGGAACGACGTGATCGACACGGCGAAGCTCGCGCCGAGCGTGCGCAGGAACGTCGACAGGCCGGAGCCGGCGGCGATCTCGTCCGGCTTCAGGTCGGACAGCAGGATGCTGTTGATCGGCATGATGAACAGCGCGAGGCCGAGGCCCTGCAGCAGCTGGATCAGCGCGATGTGCGTGAAGTCGATGTCCGGCACGAAGCCCGCGCGCAGGAACGACGACGTGCCGAGGATCGCGAACGCGCAGCACACGAGCACGCGCATGTTGAAGCGCGGTGCGTACTTGCCCATGAACGGCGTCATCAGCACGGGGATCACGCCCATCGGCGCGACCGCGAGCCCCGCCCAGAACGCGGTGTAGCCGAGCGTGCGCTGCAGCCATTGCGGCACGATCACGTTGACCGCGAAGAATGCCGAATACGCGAGCACGAGCGTCAGCGTGCCGGCCGCGAAGTTGCGATGCGCGAACAGCCGCAGGTTCACGATCGGATTCGGTTCGTTGAGCTCCCAGATCAGGAACAGCGCGATGCCGAACGCGGCGACCACCGACATCACGACGATGAACGTCGAGTTGAACCAGTCGGCTTCGTTGCCCTTGTCGAGCACGATCTGCAGCGCGCCGACGCCGACCACGAGCGCGGCGAGGCCAACGTAGTCGACGCGCGCGGCGACGGTCGTCTCGACGCGCGCGCGCATCTGCGCGAATACGCACATCGCGGCGAACACGCCGATCGGCAAATTGATCAGGAACGCCCAGCGCCACGAGTAATGCTCGGTGACCCAGCCGCCGAACACGGGGCCCGCGATCGGCGCGACGACGGTGACCATTGCAATCATCGACAGCGCGAAGCCGCGCCGCTGCGGCGGGTAGATCGACAGCATCAGCGCCTGCGTGGTCGGGATCATCGGCCCGGCCACCAGGCCCTGCAGCGCGCGGAACGCGACGAGCTGCGGCAGGTTTTGCGCGAGGCCGCACAGCAGCGACGCGAACGTGAACGCGAGCGTCGCCCACACGAACAGCCTGACCTGCCCGATGCGCTTGACGAGAAACCCGGTCAGCGGCAGCGCGATCGCATTGCTGACCGAGAACGTCGTGACGACCCACGCGCTCTGCGTCGTGCTCACGCCGAAGTTGCCGGCGATCGTCGGCAGCGACACGTTCGCGACGGTGCCGTCGAGCACCTGCATGAAGACCGCGAGCGCGAGGCCGAAGGTCGTCAGCGCAACGCTCGACGGACGAAAGCCGGCATCGGCGGCCGCCATCGGGCCGCTCATCGCACACGCTCCGCGCGCACCGCCGCGGGCTGGTTCGCATGCAAGACGTCGGCGATCAGGCTGTCGGCGCGCGCGAGCTCGTCGCGGTACACGTCGGTGCGGAACACGGGCGCGCGTTGCTCGCGATGCGACAGCATCGCACCGCTGCGGTCGTGCTGGTCGACGCGTGCGTGCATCGACAGGCCGATCCGCAGCGGATGCGCGTCCAGCTGGGCCGGATCCGTCAGTTCGATGCGCACCGGCAGCCGCTGCACGATCTTGATCCAGTTGCCGGTCGCGTTCTGCGCGGGCAGCAGCGAGAACGCGCTGCCGGTGCCGACGCCGAGGCTCTGCACGCGGCCGCTGTAGCGCACCGCGTCGCCGTACAGGTCGGCGCTCAGTTCGACCGGCTGCCCGATGCGCATGTGCTCGAGCTGCTTCTCGGTGAAGTTCGCGTCGACCCACAGCTCGCGCAGCGGCACGACCGCGAGCAGCGGCACGCCGGGCGACACGCGCTGCCCGACCTGCACCGTGCGCTTCGCGACATAGCCGGTGACGGGCGCGACGATGTCGGTGCGCGCGCGTGCGAGGTATGCGGCGCGCAGCCGTGCGGCCGCGGCCTGCACGTCGGGATGCGACGCGACCGCGGTGTCGTCGACGAGCGCCTTGCTCGTCTGATGCTGCTCGCTCAACGTCGCGAGCGCGCTTTGCGCGGCAGCGTACGCGCTTTGCGCGGACGTCAGCGTATCGCGTGCGTGAGCGAGTTCCTCGCGCGAGATCGCGCCGGAGCGGCCGAGATCCTCGCGGCGGCTGTAGTCGGCCTTCGCCTTGTCGAGCGCGGTGCGTCGCGCGTCGAGTTCGGCGCGCGCGCCGTCGATGCTGTTCGCGAGCCCGCGCTCGTTGCTGTACAGGCCGCGCACCTTGCGTACCGTTGCCGCGAGGTCGGCCTGCGCGGCCGCGAGCGCGATCTGCGCGTCGCTCGCGTCGAGACGGACGAGCGGCGTGCCGGCGCGCACCAGATTGCCGTCGTCCGCGTCGATCGACACGACGGTGCCCGTCACCTGCGGCGTCAGCTCTACGACGTTGCCTTGCGCGTATGCGTTGTCGGTGGCTTCGTACCAGCGGCCGACGAGCACGTACCAGATGCCCCAGCCGACGATGCCGAGCGCGAACACGGCGACGAGCGCGCGCACGAGGTGCTTGCGTCGCGCGGGCGGCGGCGGTGTCGCGGGCGCGGCGCCGCCCGGTGCCGGTTGCGTGCGCGCGTCCGGGCCGCCCGGCGCGCGCGGCGCACCGGTGTGGTCGGCCGCCGGGTTCTGGCGGGCGCTGGCGGGGTCGGCGGCTGCGGGCCGCGCGGGAGTCTGCAGGGTGTTGTCGCTGCTCATGGTTCGATGTCAAGGACGGTGGGAAGGAGTGGCGGCGAGCGCGGCGTCGTCCGGCTCGGCGCGGAAGCCGCCGCCGAGCGCGGCGACGAGCTGCAGCGACTGGTCCGCGCGCTGCGCGCGCAGCGCGGCGACCTCGCGGCTCGCGATCAGCAGTTGCTGGCGCACGACGAGCGCGTCGAGGTAGCTGCCGACGCCGGCCCGGTAACGCGCGTCAGCGAGCCGCCACGCATCGGTGGCGGAGTCGAACGCAAGCTGCTGCGCATCGGCCTGCACGGCGAGCGAGCGCAGGCGGTGCAAATCGTCGGCCACCTCGCCGATCGCACCGATCAGCGTCTTGTTGTAGCCGGCGACCGCGAGGTCGTATTGCGCGTCGCGCCTGCGCAGCACGCCGCGCCGCTCGCCGCCGTCGAAGATCGGCAGGCTCACGGCCGGACTGACGTTGTAGGTGCGCGACGCGGCCTGGAACAGCGATGCGCCGCCGCGTGTCGCGAGCCCGATCAGCGCGGTGAGACTCACGTTCGGCAGGAATTCCGCGCGGGCGGCCGCGACGTTGCGGCTCGCCGCCTCGACCCGCCAGCGCGCGGCGACGAGGTCGGCGCGCCGGCCGAGCAGCGCGGCCGGCAGATCGGCCGGCACCGCCAGCGCGGCGGCCGGCAGCGGCGCGGGACGCACGAGTTCGAGCCCGCGATCGGGGCCCGCGCCGAGCAGGATCGCGAGTGCGATGCGCGCGCTGTCGATCGTCTGCGCCGCGCGCGCCTGCTCGCGCGTCGCGGCCGCGACCTCGCTTTCCGCCTGGCGCTGTTGCGCGACGTTGTCGATGCCTTTCGATACGCGCTGGCGCGTCAGCGTGAGCGCCTCGTCGGCGCGCTCGTATTCGGCACGCGCGACGTCCTGCTGATCGAACGCGTACGCGAGGTTCACGTATGCGCGAGCGACGTTGACGGACAGCAACACGCGCGCGGCCTGCGCGTCGATCCGCGCGGCACGCGCTTCGCCGAGCGCGGCTTCCCATGCGGCGCGGCGGCCGCCCCACAGATCGAGATCCCAACTGAAGCCGAGATTCATCTCGCGCGTGTGGCTGAAGAAGCCGCCGCCTTCGCCCGCCGAGAACTGCGTGCCGGACATCCGTTCGCCCTTCGCGCTCGCGCGGCCGACGACGTGCGGCACGCGCGCGGCCTGCGCCTCGATCACCAGCGCCTGCGCTTCGCGTGCGCGCGCATCGGCGGTCGCGAGATCGGGATTGCCGGCGAGCGCTTCGTCGATCAGCGCATTCAGTTGCGCGTCGTTCAGCGTGCGCCACCAGTCGGCGGCCGGCCAGTCGGCGGCCGGCGCATGCGCGAGGCTGCGCGACGCGGCAAGCGTATCGGCGCCGCGCAGCGTGCCGGCGGGCGCGAGCCCGTCGCGGCTCGCGCACGCGCCGAGCACGGCGAGCGCCGCGGCGACGGCCATCCGCGACACGACGCGCAGCGCGCCGGCATCGCGTGTCCAGGGAGCAAGTGCTGCATGCATCGCATTCCTCTGCTTCGTATCGGTTTGAACACGACATGCATTGTTGGACGCACCCTGACAAAGCTGATAATGTTGTTTAGACAAAAAATAATGAATTCCGGCCATGCCCATCCGAGATGCTTCTCCGCCGCGCGCCATACAGCGCGCCGACATCGATCCGAGCGAACGTGCGGACGGCCCGTCGCTGATCGCCGTCTGGGGCGAGGACGACGGCAGCAACGCGTATCAGCTCGGCACCCGCGAGGTCGACTGGCACAGTCATCTGCGCGGCCAGGTGTTCTGCGTGGAAAGCGGCTTCGCGCACGTGCGCACGCCGCACGGTTCGTGGCTGCTGCCGCCGCATCGCGCGGGCTGGATTCCGCCGGGCGAGCAGCACAAGGTCAGCATCAGCGGTGCGTTGAGCGGCTGGAGCGTCGTGATCGCACCGGCCGCGAGCCGGCGGATGCCGGGCCAGCCCTGCGTGATCGCGATTACCGACCTGATGCGCGCGCTCGTGCGGCGCGCGGTGTCGTGGGCCGACCAGGACCGGCTCGACATCGAGCAGGCGCGCATCAGCGTCGTGCTGCTCGACGAGATGCGCCGCGCGCCGCACGAACCGCTGCACTTGCCGATGCCGCACGACCGGCGGCTGCTGCGGATCGCCAACGCGATCCTCGGGCAGCCGCACGACAGCCGCACGCTCGAAGCGTGGGCGGAATGGGCCGGCTTGTCCGCACGCACATTGAGCCGGCTGTTCGTCGCAGAAACCGGCACGAGCTTCGCGCAATGGCGGCAGCAGGCGCGTCTCACGCATGCGCTCGAACGTCTCGCGAGCGGCGACAGCGTCGCCAACATCGCGGACGCGCTCGGCTACGCGACGCCGAGCAATTTCATCGCGATGTTTCGCCGCGCGTTCGGCGATTCGCCCGCGCATTACTTCGCGAAGCGCAAACAGCCGTAGCACGGCACGGCTGCGCACCGCCCCCTATCACCCCTGCCAGTACTGCGCCTGCATCGACGCCGCTATAGTCGCCGTGCGACCGGCCGGTCGGTCGCCCAATACGCCATGTGGAGGGTGTCGATGTCGAATGCCGTCGGATCGGACAACACGCCGATCGTCTCAGAGCAGCAACTCGCCGATCATCTGGCCGCCGGCTGCAAGCCGGCCGCGCAATTCCGGATCGGCACCGAGCACGAGAAGTTCGTCGTCGCTCGCGCGACGCACGCGGCCGCGCCCTACGACGGGCCGTCCGGCATCGCCGCGGTGCTCGAGCGGCTGCGCGGCGACGGGACGCCGATCGTCGATGCCGGGCGGATCGTCGGCGTGATCCAGCGCGACGGCGCGGCGATCTCGCTCGAACCGGCCGGCCAGCTCGAACTGTCGGGCGCGCCGCTCGACACGCTGCACGACACGCATGCCGAATTGCATGCGCACCTCGCCGCGGCTCGCGCGGCATGCGAGCCGCTCGGCCTGCGCTGTGCGCCGCTCGGCTTTCACCCTCACCTGTCGCGCGCGGCGCTGCCGTGGATGCCGAAGCAGCGCTACGGGATCATGCGCCGCTATATGCCGCGCGTCGGCACGCGCGGGCTCGACATGATGCAGCGCACCTGCACCGTGCAGGTCAATCTCGATTTCGCATCGGAAAGCGACATGGCGCGCAAGATGCGCGTGTCGCTCGCGTTGCAGCCGGTCGCGACCGCGCTGTTCGCGAATTCGCCGTTCTGCGAAGGCCGCCCGTCCGGCCTGCTGTCGACGCGCGCACATACGTGGCTCGATACCGACGAGGATCGCTGCGGCGCGCCGGCATTGTTCCTGTCGCGCAGCTTCGGCTTCGAGCGCTACGTGAGCTGGCTGCTCGACAACGTGCCGATGTATTTCGTGCGGCGCGGCGACCGCTACGCGGATGCGACCGGGCGGACGTTCCGCGATTTCATGCGGCGGCGCATTCCGCATCTCGAAGGCGACACGCCGACGCTCGGCGATTTCGCGGACCACCTGACGACGGTATTCACCGAGGTGCGGCTGAAGCGCTATCTCGAGATGCGCGGCGCCGATGCCGGCTCGCCCGAGATGATGATCGCGCTGTCCGCATTCTGGACCGGCCTGCTGTACGATCCGGCCGCGCTGTCGGACGCCGAGACGCTGGCCGCCGCGATCGATCGCGGCGCGCTGCTGGCATTGCGTCGCGACGTGCCGCGTCTCGGGCTCGATACACCGGTCGACGGCCGCCCGCTGCGTGCGTTCGCGGCCGATGCGCTCGCAATCGCGCATCGCGGCCTGCGCGCGCGGGCGCGCCTGGATGCGGCCGGCCGCGACGAATCCGTGTATCTTGCGCCGCTCGACGAGATCGTCGCCGGCGCGCCGACCCAGGCCGAACACTGGCTCGCCCGCTACCGCGACGCGTGGGCCGGCGACGCGACGCGGATCTACGACGAAGCCGAAATCTGATGACGTCGCGCCGGGCCGCTCATGCGCAGCACGCAAGTAGCGGCTCGTGCGCGAACTCGATGCCGGGCATCGGCGCATGGCCCCGCCGCCGTGCCCGGACCGCGTGCGCGAGCGTTTCGAAGAGCCCGGCGGTGTCGGCGAACGACAGGCACGCGTCGGTGATGCTCTGCCCGTAGCGCAGCGGAACGCCGGGCACCAGGTCCTGCCGCCCTTCGATCAGGTTCGACTCGATCAGCACGCCGACGATGCGCGTATCGCCGGCCGCGACCTGCGCGGCAACGTCCGCGCCGACGCCCAACTGGTTCCGGAACTGGCGGCGGCTGTTGCCGTGACTGACGTCGATCATCACGCGCGGCGCGAATTGCGCGGCCGCCATGCGCTCGCATGCGGCATTCACGGCGGCCGCGTCGAAATTCGGTTCGCGTCCGCCGCGCAGCACGACATGCGTATGCGGATTGCCGGACGACGCCGTCGCGCACAGCCGGCCGCAGGCATCGACCGACAGGAAACGGTGCGCGCGCGCGGCCGCGCACATCGCATCGACGGCCACCTGGACGTTGCCGTCGGTCCCGTTCTTGAAGCCGATCGGGATCGGCAGCGACGACGCGAGCTCGCGATGCACCTGCGACTCCACCGTGCGCGCGCCGATCGCGCCCCATGCGACCAGATCGGCCAGGTAGCGCGGCGACAGCGGATCGAGGAATTCGGTCGCCGCCGGCATCTCCGCGCCGTTGATGTCGCACAGCAGCGCGCGGGCGGCATGCAGCCCGGCGTCGATCCGCTCGCTGCCGTCCAGCAGCGGATCGTTGATGAGCCCTTTCCAGCCGACCGTCGTGCGCGGCTTCTCGAAGTACACGCGCATCACGATTTCCAGCTCGTCCGCAAACCGCGCGCGTTGCAGCGCGAGCCGCGCCGCATAGTCGCGCGCGGCGGCCGGGTCGTGCACCGAGCACGGGCCGGCGATGACCACGAGACGGTCGTCCGCACCGTTCAGCACGTCGGCGATCGCGCGGCGGGTCGTATGGACGGTGCGCGCCGCGCGCAACGCCGGCTGCAGCGTGCCTGCCAGATCCGCGGGGGTCGGCAAGCGCAGCACGGCGTCACGGTCGGTCGTCCAGGCGTTTGCATGCATGGGGACTGCCCTCCTGTCGATAATTCGGGGGATTTTTTACTACAACGCGACTTTATTGAATGGTTCTTTCGTGGCGCAACTAACATAGTTATCAGTTTCTAATTCATAACCTTATGAATGAAGGAAATAAGGGCGTTATTCGATATTTTCCGACATGAGTCGCGGCTGTTTTCGCAATGCGGGTCGGGTCGGACATTCGGTTTTACATGGAAATAAGGGAGCGCTTTGGCGGAATCGGAGAGCCGGATTTCACGGCCTTTGGCGGCAGATTGCTATTCGTTCTGATAGTGGCGGCCAGATAGGCATTCGATTAATTTTCTGGTGCCTGACAGGCCAGTCAGGTTCGAATATATAAATCAACCAAGTTATCCCGGAGAGTCACCATGTCGAAGCGTCATTACGAAACACCGATTCACGTCAAGTATCGCGATACGGATTCGATGGGGCATGTTAGCAGTCCCGTCTATTACGACTACCTGCAGCATTCGTACCTCTGCTACATGTTCGACCTCCTCGGCTTGCCGCGGAGCGAGAAGCTGCCGCACATCATGGTGAAGACGCAGTGCGAGTACCTCGCACCGGCGCAGTTCGGCGACAACCTGACGATCCGGTCGAGCATCGTGCGCTTCGGCAGCAAGAGCTTCGATCTCGAGCACCTGATGGAGCGCGACGACCAGACGATCGTCGCGCGCGGCATGTCGACGCACGTGATGTTCGATTACGCGAACAACACGACGCTGGCCGTGCCCGACGAATTCAAGACGCGCGTGCTCGAATTCCAGGGTTCGCTGTGATGCGCGTGCGCCATGTCGGGAGCGACACGTGAGCTGCGCGGTGGCGCGCGCGCGGCGCCGGATCGGCGCGATCGTCGAGCGGCGCGACGATCGCGCGATCGTCATCGTCCGGCATGCCGCGCATGCATTGCTCGAACCGGCCGCGCTCGACCGGCACCGTGCGCTCGCAAGCCGCCATGAGGACGAACTGGAAGTGTTGCTGCAGCCGTGCGGTGGCGCACACGACGGCGTGCGACCGCTGCTCGGCCGGTTGCGGGACGCCGGCGTGACCGTCGCGCTCGACGCGGCGACGCTCGCGCACGATGCGTCGCTGCTCGAGTTCGCGAGCTGGATCACGCGGTGCGCGGCACCCGGCGACATGGCGGAGCCGCGCGCCGACGCAGCCGTGCCGAGCGGCACGCTGTTCTGCGGCCTCGTCGTGCGCTGGCTCGACCTGCGCAACGGAGCGCGGCGGCCCGAACGCGACGGGACGCCCGAGCGTACGCCGCGGAGCATCGCGGCGGATGCGGCCGAGCACATCGCGACCGGCGATCCGGACGGGCAGGTGCTCGGCGCGCTGCTCGACGCCGACGACGTGTCGACCGGCGCGGCGCTCGACACGCTGTCGGACGCGGTGCGCGCGCGGCGGATCTGCCTGGCGACGCGGGCCGGCTGGCCGCTCGCCCGGCGGCTATGAGCGCCGTCGTCGCGGCGGCCGAGGTGCGGGCGCTGCCCGCGCGCGCCTTTCTGGTCGGCATGATGGGCGCGGGCAAATCGACGCTCGGCCGCGCGCTCGCCGCATCGCTCGGCTGGACGTTCGCCGACAGCGACGACGAGATCGAGCGGCGTACCGGCCGTTCGGTCGCCGTGCTGTTCGACATGGTCGGCGAAGGCGGCTTCCGGCTGCTCGAAACGCATATCGTCGACGAGCTGACACAGCGCCCGAACGTCATCGTGGCGACCGGCGGGGGCGCGGTGCTGGATCCGCGCACCCGCGCGCGATTGAGCGAGCGCGGCTGCGTGATCTATCTGCATGCGGAGCCGGACACGCTGTGGCGCCGTACGCGCGACGACGCGCGGCGGCCGCTGCTGCGGGTGGCCGAGCTGCGGCAAACGCTCGCTGCGCTGTACCGCATGCGCGACCCGCTGTATCGCGAATGCGCGCATGCGTTCGTCGATACGACCGCGCAGGGTGTCGCGCGTGCGACGGCCGAAGTGTTGACGGTGTTGCAGGCGCGGATGCGCGCACCGGGTTGAATGCGTGCATTCGTTTCAAGACCGTCGCCGGCCGGGACAGCCGCGCCTTGACGACCGCTTCCCCGCCGTCGAATCGATGGAGCGTCGCATCGGAATGGTCTGGACGGTGACGTCAGGCACGTTTCTGAAACAGCGAGTTTTTATTCGCAATAGTGCTGTTGTGATAAGAAAAGTTATCCGGATGGATGCATAGATTTATCCAACTGCGTGTGCCGTGACCGACAAATCGGCTCGTCAAGCCGCGGGAAAGTCGGCCCCAGGTGAGATCGCGCCACGCTTCAAAACTCGTATGCAACGCATCGACGCGCTTGCGCGCGACGTCGGGCGCCGCTTTGCGTCGCCTGCATCCGCATGTCGATCGGCCGCTCCGACCCGAGAAAACCGGCCCTCCCCGCATTTGTTCCCGCGACGCAAGACTGTTGCTCCACGGTGGGTGTTCGAAATCGCGATCGGCGCGCCTACAGTTCGCCCATCGGATTCATCGATCCGGTCGGCACTGAAGCCGAACACCATTCACCTGTCGAGGCATGTCATGAGCACATCCAGAGTCATCATCGTCACCGGCGCATCGCAAGGCATCGGCGCGGAAACGGTCAACGCGTTCCGCGCACGCGGCCATCGCGTCGTCGCGACTTCCCGTTCGATCGGGCCGTCGAACGATCCCGATCTCGTCACCGTCGCGGGAGACATCGGCGATCCGGCCGTCGCGCGTCGCGTGGTCGACGCGGCAATCGAACGCTTCGGCCGCGTCGACACGCTCGTCAACAACGCCGGCGTGTTCATCGCGAAGCCGTTCACGCAGTACACCGCGGACGACTACGCGCAGGTCACGAGCGTCAACCTGAACGGCTTCTTTTACGTCACGCAGCGCGCGATCGCTGCGATGCAGCAGCACGGCATCGGGCACGTGGTCAGCATCACGACGAGCCTGGTCGATCACGCGAACAGCAACGTGCCGTCGGTGCTCGCGTCGTTGACGAAAGGCGGATTGAATGCGGCGACGAAATCGCTCGCGATCGAGTACGCAAAGGCCGGCATCCGCGTCAATGCGGTGTCGCCGGGCATCATCAAGTCGCCGATGCATGCGCCCGAAACGCATGCGACGCTCGCGTCGCTGCACCCGGTCGGCCGCATGGGCGAGATGAGCGACATCGTCGACGCGATCCTGTATCTCGACTCGGCGCCATTCGTCACCGGCGAGATCCTGCACGTCGACGGCGGCCAGAGCGCCGGGCACTGAGCATCGGCATCGAAAGAACGAGCCGGCGTGCCTAGCGCGATGCGGCGGCTCGTTTGGTGCGTGTACCGCGCGCCTGCCCGGCGGGCGCGCGCTCCAGATGCTCGACGAGAAAGTCGACGAACACACGCACGCGCGACGACAGAAAGCGCGCATGCGGGTACAGCAGCATGAACGGCCGCGACCGGCCGCCAAGGCCGGGCAGTACCTCCACGAGCGTACCGGCGCGCAGATCCTGTTCGACGATGAAGCGGTAGGTCTGGAACAGGCCCGCACCGCTGCGCGCGAGCGTCACGCCGGCGAGGACGTCGCCCGACGTACTGTAGCTGCCGGTCGTCGCGATATCGATCTCGTCCGATCCGTCGTCGAACAGCCAGGGAATCGGCCGCCCGCTGCTCGGCAGCTCGAACTGGATGCATTCGTGCGCATGCAGATCGTCGATGGCGGTCGGCGTGCCCGCGCGCTTCAGATAGCCGGGCGCCGCGACGATCACGAGTTCGGCATCCTCCAGCTTGCGCGCGACCAGGTTCGAATCGGCCGGCGCGCGGCCGCGGATCGCGAGATCGAAGCCCTCTTCGGCGAAGTCGATGTTGCGGTTGCTCAGGTGGGTTTCGACGCGCACGTCCGGATAGCGCTCGCGAAACGCGGGCAGCAGCGGCAGCACGCGGTAGTGCCCGTACGGCGTCGGCATGCTGATCCGGAGCACGCCGGCCGGCGTTGCTTGCTGGCCGGTCGCTTCGCGTTCCGCGTCGACGAGCTGCGACAGCGCATCGCGGCATTGCTCGAAATAGCGCCGGCCGGAATCGGTCAGGCGGATCTGTCGTGTCGTGCGCACGAACAGCCGCACGCCGAGACGCTCCTCGAGCCGCGCCACCGACCGGCTGACCGCGGCCGGCGTGACGCTCGCCGCGGTTGCCGCCAGCGTGAAGCTGCCGAGTTCGGCGGCGAGACAGAACAGCTCGATGCTGCCCAGCAGCAAGTCGTCGAATTTGCGTTGCATGGTGCGGTTCCTGCCGTCTCCGGTGTGGGGCGCGCGATGAAGCAACGAGTGTGCATGAAGATCGCGCGGGAAACCAGCGAGCGCGCGTGGCGCGATTCGTTACATCGTGTCCCGAATCAATTGCGCCGCTGACATTTACCGGCTTCGGCCGCATGACTAGAGTGACCGACAGGCAACACCGATCGCCCGATCCATTTTCCCGCAAGGAGAACGACATGACCGTCGAACAGAAGCTGGCCGAACTCGGCCTTGCATTACCCGAACCGCCGAACCCGCTCGGCAGCTATACGGCAGCAAGCGAAGCCGGCAACCTGCTGTTCGTATCGGGACAACTGCCGCTCGTCGACGGCAGGATCGCCTATACCGGCCGCGTCGGCGAGCAGTTGAGCGTCGACGAAGGCCGCGATGCCGCGCGGCTTGCGGCGCTGAACGTGCTCGCGCAGATCCGCAGGCATTTGCGCGGGTTCGACCGCCTGCGCAAGATCGTGCGCGTCGAGGGGCATGTGAGCTCGGCCGACGGTTTTTACGGGCAGCCGGCCGTGATCGACGGCGCGTCCGACCTGTTCGCCGCCGCGCTGGGCGGCAAGGCGGGACACGCGCGCTCGGCGTTCTCCCAGCGCCAGTTGCCGGCCGACGCGGCCGTCATCCTCGTCGTGATCGCCGAGATCGAGCCGGCGTGACGTATCGGCCGTCTCGCGGGGCGGCAATCCATTTCCAAGGGCGTTTCCGCCCGCCCTGCCCGGCGTTCGTCACCCGCCCCGTTAGCTTGCATATCGGGGCTCGATCGGCCGAAAGCCTTGTCCCGCAAAGCCCGACACGTTCCGGATACATTGAAATACAAAATATCGTGTGCGATTTAATCGAATGCGCTTGACATGGGTGGTCGCCTCGACGAAACTCCATCGCATGCGATCGAATCGCATCAGAGAAAAACCTGCCAACTGACGGAGCAAATGATGAGCAAGATCGAAAAAGTGCTGTACACGGGCAAGACGCATACGACTTCGGGCGGCCGCGACGGCTCGGCACGCAGTTCCGACGGCCGCCTCGACATCCAGTTGTCGTCGCCGGGCAGCGCCGGCACCGGCACCAACCCGGAACAACTGTTCGCGGCCGGCTGGTCGGCCTGCTTCATCGGTGCGATGCAGCTTGCGGCGCGCGCCTCGAAGGTGACGCTGCCGGCCGATCTCGCCGTCGACGCCGAAGTGGATCTCGGCACGGCCGGCAACGCGTACTTCCTGCAGGCCCGGCTGAACGTGAGCGTGCCGGGGCTCGACCGCGAGGTCGCGCAGCGCATCGTCGATGTCGCGCACCAGACCTGCCCGTATTCGAAGGCGACGCGCGGCAACATCGACGTCGAAATCCGTATTGCGTGAATGCGGCATCGGGCGGCCGAGCGCCGCCCTGCCGAACTCCCGACTCTTTTCCCATAGAGGCAAATGATGAATACCCGATTGATCTCCGCCCTTCTCGTCGCCGTTTCGGCCGCTGTTGCCGCACCGGCGTTTGCAAACGAAACCGCCGTGACGCGTGCGCAGGTGCGCGCCGAACTCGCGCAGCTTCAAACGGCCGGTTATCCGCTGAATCGCGCCACCGACGCAACCTATCCGAACGATCTGCAGGCTGCGCTGGCGCAGATCCATGCGGCCGATGCCGTCGCGGCCAACGAGCAGGCATCCAGCTACGGCAGCAACGGCGATGCCGCGGCGCAATCGGGCCGCCGGCATGCGGTCAGCGTGGCCGAACGCTCGGTGTATTTCGGTCATTGAGCGTCGTGCGCCAGTACGTGACCCCTGAATTCTTTTTATTCCTGTTCCGAGGTGAATGATGAAAACCCAACTGATCGCTGCCGTTCTCGTGGCCGTTTCGGCCGCCGTTGCCGTCCCGGCGTTTGCCGATGAAGCCGTCGTGTCCCGCGCGCAGGTGCGTGCCGAACTCGTGCAGCTCGAACAAGCCGGCTATCGGCCGGGACGCGCGAACGATCCGCACTATCCGGACGACCTGCAGGCCGCACTGACACGCGTTCACGCAAACGACGCCGTGACGGCCGATGCATCGGCATCCGGTTACGGCCGCGAAGCCGTCGCCGCCACGCAGTCGGGCAGCCGGCCCGCGACGCGCATCGCCGAGCGCTCGATCTACTTCGGTCATTGAACGAAACCGCGAACGGCGCCGGTTGCCGGCGTGCGGCGCGCAACCGCTGAATTCCTTTTTTCTTGTCGAGGTGAATGATGAAAACCCAACTGATTGCCGCCCTCCTCGTTGCCGTGTCGGCCGCCGTCGTCGCGCCGGCGAATGCCAGCGAAAGTACCGTGACGCGTGCGCAGGTGCGTGCGGAACTGGCCGCGTTGCAGCAGGCCGGCTACCTGCCGAACCGCCCCAACGATCCGAACTACCCGGACAATCTCCAGGCGGCGCTGAGCCGGATTCGCGATAACGGCGTAGCCGCAGCCGATACGATGGCGTCCGGTTACGGCAACGACGCGGATGGCGCGACAACGCAGTCCGGCAGCCGCAGCGCGGTTCGCACGGCCGAGCGCTCGATTTATTTCGGTCATTGAGCATTGCACGACGGAATCGGCCGTCCACGTCCGCCACATAAGGCGCATGCGATTTAATCGCGTGCGCTTTTCTATTTGGGGCGCCCTGATTTGCATCGACGTCTTCCGGTTATGGATTCGTCGAGAACGAAGAAGGCCAGCGCACGCGCGTCAGGCCAATGACGCGATCCATGTCGTTGCGGGGCTACCTGCCCGGCCGATCCGGTCTATTCTGTGCGGCACGAAATCTTCAATCGAGGAGCAGCCGATGCCGGAAGCCACGACCGGAAACACGACAGGCGGCGCACACCCGCTCGACCATGTCGTCTGGAACGCGCTCACGGGAAAACAGCGCCGCTTTGCGCTCGGCAGCGACCGCGCGCGGCGGTTTCCCGCGGCCATTGCGCCGTTCGCCGCGATCGCCGACGCGAGCCCGACATCGTTCGACGCGTTGCGCGAACTGATCGCCGCGCACGGGCCGGCGGCGCTGGTCACGCCGGACGAGATCCGGCCGCCGGCGGGATTGTCGGTGCTCCGGCGCGCGACGTTGCTTCAAATGATCTGGCAACGGACACCCGATCCGGCGCATGCATCGGAGCATGTCGCGCTCGCCGAAGCCGACGTGCCGGACATGCTCGCGCTGACCACGGCCGCGCAGCCCGGCCCGTTCGGCCCGCGCACGATCGAGCTTGGCGACTATATCGGCGTACGCAGCGAAGGCCGGCTGGCGGCGATGGCCGGCGAGCGGATGCAGGTCGACGGGTATACCGAGATCAGCGCCGTCTGCGTGGATGCCGCGTTTCGGCGGCAAGGGCTTGCGGCACGGTTGATCCGGTCGTTGATTGCGGCGATCGGTGCGCGCGCGGAAACACCGTTCCTGCACGTCCTCACGTCAAACGAGGTCGCGATCGAACGCTATCTCGCGCTTGGTTTTGTCGTCCGTCGCGAAATGAACCTGCTGGTGCTGGGCGACGAACACGCATGACGAAGCGGCCGACGCGATACGCGCGTCGGCCGCTTGTTGCCAGTGTGTTTAGTCTTCGGTCGACCGGATCAGGTTGCCGCGCAGCGTGACGATCGCCTTCTGCACCTTCGCGAATTCGTCCGGCTTCAACCCGGTGGCTTCGACCAGGTTCATGTCGAGCCCCTTCTCGCGCACGCGCCGGCCGCTCTTCGTCAGGCTGACGAGCACCTGGCGCTCGTCCGACGGATCGCGGTGCCGCTCCAGGTAACCCATCGCCTCGAGCTTCTTCAGGATCGGCGTCAGCGTATTGGATTCGAGGAACAGCTTCTCGCCGAGCTGGCCGACCGTCTGGTTGTCCTGCTCCCACAGCGCAATGATCGTGATGTATTGCGTATAGGTGAGGCCGAGCTCGTCGAGGATCGGCTTGTACGCCTTGCCGAACGCGAGGTTCGCCGAGTAGATCGCAAAACACAGGAACTCGGACAGCTTCGGCGCGGCGGGCGATGGTGCTTCGGTCGGTTTCATGAACTTCCTCCAGCGACGCGAACGGCCGCAGATAGACGCATTATATATCGCGTGCGATCTTATCGGAAGCATGATAAATCGGTGTCGATGAAGCGACGGGATGGTGCAACGCGGCCGGATCGCCGCCGTCAGTCCTGCCTGCGGCGCTTGCCGGATTGCAACCGGCTTTCCGACAGCAGCGAGCATTGCACCGGATGCGCGATTTCGGTCGCGAGCCCGCCTGCGGCAAACAGCAGGATCATCAGCCAGCGTTTCATGCGTCCTCCACGACCGACAGGCTCGCGCCGTTTGCGACGGTTGCGTCGAGCGCATACGGATCGACGCCGTCGAGGCAGCCGAGATTGACGCGCCAGCATGCGGGGTCCATGCGTGTCTGATGGAACGGATAGACGCCGCAACGGCTGCAGAAATAGTGGCGGGCCGTGTGCGTGTTGAAGCTGTAGCACGTCAGTGCGCCCTCGCCTTCGACGATCTTCAGGTGGTCAGCGGGAAACATCGGGCTCATCAGCGCGCCGCGGCGACGGCACAGGCTGCAGTTGCAGCGAACCGCCGGCGCAATGGCCGCTTTCACTTCGAATTTGACGGCCCCGCAATGGCAGGACCCTTTGAACCAGGTTGCAGACATGATGTGCTCTCTAAGAAGTCATGCCTGCTTTATAGCGGACGCCCGAACCTGCTTTGTATCGCTCTGTATCCGCGGTTCGCGCAGATACAGAGCATTGCAAATCGATGGCAGACGGAACACGTTCGGCGCGGCGATCTGAAGCACGGATCGCCGGCACGTGCGGGCGGCTTGCCGGCCGAACGCGATCAGTCCAGCGCGTGCTGCAGGCGCTCGATCGCGGCCCGCGTTTCGCGCTCGAGCGTCGCGAACAGCTCGGCGGCCGGCAGCGAGCGGACGAGCGGCGCCGCCTGCCCGGCCCACTGCGCGCCGTAGCCGAATTCGCCCTGCGCCTTCGCGGCCGCATGCAGCGCCTTGCCCGCGTCGTACGCGATCGGATACGCGGGCGTGGCCGGCGCGTGCGGGTCGTCGCCGAGCGCGGTCAGCCGGTTCGCGATACCGCGCGCGAGCCGGCCCGAGATCGCGGACGTAAACGTCGTGCGGCGCGCCGCGTCGCCGAGGATCGCGCGGCGATAACCGTCGTCGATCGACGTCTCCGGGCAGGCGACGAACGCGGTGCCGAGCTGCGCGGCCTGCGCGCCGAGCGCCAGCGCGGCGGCGATGCCTTCGCCGTCCATGATGCCGCCGGCAGCGATCACGGGCAGCGCGCATTCGCGCACGATCAGGCGCGTCAGCGCGAACGTGCCGAGGCGGTCGTCGTGGGCGGTCGAATCGAACACGCCGCGGTGCCCGCCGGCTTCAATGCCCTGCGCGACGATCGCGTCGATGCCGGCGGCGGCGATCTGCCGCGCTTCGTCGAGATTCGTCGCGGTCGCGAACAGCGTGATGCCCGCGCGCTTCAGCGCGGCGATCACGTCCGCGGACGGCAGCCCGAAATGGAAGCTGACGACGGCCGGCTTTTCTTCGGCGAGCATCGCCTGCATTGCGTCGTCCGCGACGAAGCTCGTATAGATCTCCGACAGCGATGCGGGCGGCGTTGCACCGTATGCGCGGAACGCCGGCGCGAGCCAGTCGAGCCACGCGCGTTCGACGGCCGCGTCGGCGCGGGCCGGACGATGGCAGAACACGTTGATGTTGAACGGCCGGTCGGTGAGCGCGCGCGTGTCGCGGATCATCTTGCGCGCGCCGTCGGCGTTCGTCGCGCCGACGCCGAGCGAGCCGAGCCCGCCCGCGTTCGACACGGCGGCGGCCAGCGCCGGCGTGCTGACGCCGGCCATCGGCGCCTGGACGATCGGTGTGCGAATGCCGAGCGTGCGCAACAGCGTCCGGTTATCGGTCGGGTGATTCATGTCGGTCAGGGGTGCGCTCAAGAAGCGGATTTTTACGTACGTTAAGGGATCGTTCTGCCATTCGCCGATGGTCCAATCCTATTTACCTTGTGCTTCCACGAACAGTTGCCATACTTTTCTGACCAGACGAGAAGTCTGGTCGCGTCTCGTCACCATGGACAGCGGCCATTTCGGCATCGCTGCATCGCAAATATGCGCAAACCGCACACCAGTGAACTGAAGTCGCTTTGTCGAAGCCGGCAGAATTGTCGCGCCGAGTTTCGCCGAGACGAGCGACAACATGGTTAAAGCACGGTTGGCTTCGGCAGCGATTCTGACTTCGAGTCCCGCCGTGGCAAATACTTCCAGAATCTGAGCGTGAAGTACGGGGCCCTGTCGAGCGGGAAAGAGAATCAACCCCTGTTCGGCAATTTCCGTTAACGTGATATCGCCGGTCGCGCCGTCGTCGAACAGAACGGCCATGCTGATTTCAGCGGGGAAATCGTGAACTACCAGAGCGTTCCTGGTGCTGAATGGCGGATGGGCGAATCCGATATCAATAACCCCGCCTGCCAAGGCCTCGAGCTGATCATTAGTCGAGAGTTCCTTCAGATCAGGGTGGATCGCTGGATATTGTGCCTTCAAGGCCAGCAATCGCTGCGGTAAGTGCTGATAGAGCGCGGCCGAATCGAAGCCGATCCGGATCACCCCAGCTTCTCCGAGCGATGCCGATCGCGCGAAGGCGGCTGCGCATTCTGCATGATGGACAGACGCTTGGGCTTCCTCACGAAAAGCCATACCGGCCGCGGTCAGGCTCAAACGCCGATGAGCCCGGACGAAGAGCGGAACTCCGAGCTCCTTTTCGAGGCGCGCGATCGATTGGCTGAGCGGTGGTTGTGCCATTCCGAGGCTCTGGGCGGCACGCCCCATGTGCAACTCTGCCGCGACAGCAAGAAAGTGGCGCAGATGACGAAGTTCCATATCACCACGATATCAAAAAACCTCACCAGCAGCATGGATGCGTTACTAATCTGGCCAGACAATGGAGCTGACTCCCTTTACCTGGAAACGTCCGTGCGCCACTCTCAAATTGCCTTCGCTACGCTGCTCAGTCTGTCTGCCCTGTCGTCACACCAGACGTATGCGGAGATCATTCGTCGGGACTACACGATTCCGGGCGAAGATGGCCTACACATTTTCGTACGAGAAATTCGTGATACTCGGGCATGTTCGGATCGCGGCCCGATGCTCCTGGTCAACGGCGGCCGGCCGGGCGTATTAGCGAGTTGGGACGTCAATGCGCCCAGCTCGTCAACGGCGGAGGAACTCGCAAAAGCGGGACATCGCCTGTATCTGATGGATGTACGCGGGTTCGGGAGATCAGATTTTCCTGCGGAATTGAAAGGCGGACAGTTCGCCGCCCCGCCTGCAGTCCGGTCCAACGAAGCGGTGCGCGATATTGCCGCTGTGGTAAAGGACATCAAACGCCGAAATCCGGGCGAGACGCGCCTGGCAGCGATGGGCTGGGCGACCGGGTCTCAATGGCTTGGACACTATGCATCCCTTTATCCCGACAGCATCACGTACCTGGTTTATTACAACGGTGCATACGGCGGTCCGCCGGGTGGATGGAGCCTGCAGGCGGAATTTGGCGATCCACAGCATCCGGCGGAGCTGAATCGCAAGCACTACGGCGCATACCAGTTGTCGACCGCCGATGCACTCGCCGGCCGCTGGCGCAACGATGGGATCGATCCAGCTTTTCTCACGCGCTATGTTGCACTGGCCATGGAAGGGGATCCAACTGCAGATACGCGTACACCCGCGAGCTTTAGGTATCCCACCGGACCATTTGCCGATACCTTGTTGATGGTTAACGGCCGACAGATTTTCGACGCTTCATTTATTCGCTCTCATGTCTTGATTCTGCGATCAGGAAATGATTTTTGGTCGCGATCTGCCGATGCCCAAACATTATTGGCATATCTGATCAATGCGGCGTCAGCTCAATTTATCGAGCTCGCCGGAGCCTCCCATTATGCCAATCTCCAGCCGGGACCGGACAGGGAAAAATTTCTCCGAACTGTACTCGCCTTTACAGAGCCCATGGCGAAGATGCGTCAGGATGGCGCTATCGGATGTTCTTGACGAAGTGGCGTCATACGCGTTTTTGCGGCGTCTCCGCCTTGAACCGCCGCAGCGGCCGGAATCGTCCGTTAGCAACACGTAACGCGCCTCATGGTTTTCCCGGCCCGCCCGGTTGCAAGGGAGCGGCCCGGATCCGGTGCGCAACCGCGCGCCGCGCAGGCCGCACCGGCCTTCCCTCGCGAATGACGCCCGCCGCGCGTACGTACCCTTTCTGAGCGGGAAAGGACGCTTGAAACATCCGCAATTATCGCGTGCCGCCGATTCGCCCACCATGTGTCGGACGATCGGTGCGGCCCGCGCAGCCGGCCCTTTCATGGGCGTTGCGGTGCGTGCCGCCCTATCGTGCGGCCGGACGCATCATGCCGGCCGCGAACGGCCGGGCCGCGCGCCACGGCATATCGATAATCAGGAGACACGATGAACAGCCAATCCCTCGATCTGGGCGGCAACGCGGGCGGCCCCGCGTCCGCACGGCCGCCGGCCGCTTCCGCCGGCGTCGGCGCCGATGCGGCGGCCCTCCCCGCGCGCCGCGTCACGCTCGGCGATTTCATGGACGACCTGCCGGTCGGTGCATTGCACCGGTTCGTCGTGTGGGTGATCGGCATCGGACTGTTCTTCGACATGTACGAGATCTTCCTCGTCAGCACGATCGGCTCGGCGTTGCAGAACGAATACGGGTTGAGCCGGCAGAGCACCGATTTCAAGCTGCTGCTGGCATCGGCATTCATCGGGATGTTCGTCGGCGCGATGTGCCTCGGCAGCCTCGCCGACCGCATCGGCCGGCGCAAGGCGTTCCTGCTGACGCTCGTGTGGTACAGCGCGTTCTCGCTGGTCGGCGCGTTCTCGGTGAATGCCGACATGCTCGTCGCGTGCCGCTTCCTGACCGGCATCGGCGTCGGCGCGATCTATCCGGTCGCCGACAGCTTCCTGTCCGAAATCCTGCCGAAGGAAAAGCGCGGGCGGCTCGCCGCGTGGGCCTATACGACTTCCTATGTCGCGGTGCCGCTCGTCGGCTTCCTCGCGCTGTGGCTGAACCCGCTGCATGTGGCCGGCGTCGCCGGCTGGCGCATCATCCTCGCGATCGGCAGCCTCGGCGCCGTGTACGTGCTGCTCGTCCAGCACCGTCTGCCGGAGAGCCCGCGCTGGCTGCTCGCGCAAGGCCGCACCGCCGACGCGCACGCGGCGCTGCGGCGCTTTGCGGAAGGCACCGGCGTGCGCGTGCCCGAGCACTTCGCGGAATCGGCCGAGCCGCAACGGCCGCTCGGGCTCGGCGAGCGCATCGCGCTGCTGCGTCGCGAGCCCTACGGCGCGCGCTACCTGATGCTCGCGATCTTTCACCTGTTCCAGGGCTTCGGCTATTACGGCTTCGGCACGCTGGCCGGCACGGTCGTGAAAAGCCGCGGCTTCGACGTGACGGACAGCACGCTGTTCATCGCGCTGTCGTTCGTCGGTTATCCGATCGGCTCGCTGCTGTCGATCCCGCTGCTCAACTGGATCGAACGCCGCACGCTCGTGATCGCGTCGATCCTGTCGATCGCCGTATTCGGGCTGTGCTTCGCGTACTCGGGCAATACCGCGCTGATCGTCGGCTTCGGATTGCTGACGACCTGCGCGTCGAACGTGTTCAGCAACGCGTATCACGTGTACCAGGCCGAGATTTTCCCGGCACGCGTGCGCTCGACGGCAATCGGCAGCACATACTCGCTGTCGCGCATCGTCAGCGGCGCGCTGCCGTTCGTGCTGCTGCCGGTGCTCGGCAGCTACGGCGCGGGCGCGATGTTCGGCGTGATCTCGGTCGCGCTCGGCATCGTCGCCATCACGCTGCGCGTGCTCGGGCCGCTGACCACGCGGCGCAGCCAGGACGAAATCAATCCGGTGTAATCGAGTGGTGTAATGCGGCGACCGGCACGGGGCGCACGCACGCGTGCCCCGTGCGTCGCCGTTTCGACGCAGTCAGCGCGCCGACATGAAATCGAACAGCTTCGCGATGTCGGTGGTCAGCACGGTGCCGGCCTTCACGCCGACCCACAGCGTGCGCGTCGCCCACGCGTCGTCGAGCTTCACGACCCCGAGCCGCGCGGCGCGCTCGCCGGTCACCGCATCGCGCGGCAGCACGCCGATGCCGAGCCCGGCCTCGATCATCCGGCTCACGCCGTCGAAATTCGATACCTGGATCCGCACTTTCAGCGAGCGCTCGGCCGCGAACGCGGCATCGGTCATGCGCGCGAGCAGCGAACTGCCGTCGCTCAGGCCGACGTAATCCTCGTCGAGCGTATCCGCGAAGCGGATGCTGTCGCGTGCGGCGAAGCGATGCGCGCGCGGCACGAGCAGCACGAGCTCGTCGCGCCGGTACAGCCGCCGTTCGATGCCGGGCGCCGGCACGTTGTCGGCGAACACGCCGAGATCGGCCTTGCCGGACCCGAGCGCATCGACGATCTCGTGGCTCAGCCGCTCCTCGAGACTCACCTTGATGCCCGGGTTGTCGGTGAGGAACGCGGCAAGATCCGCGGGCAGGAACTGGACGATCGCGGACGTATTGGTCCACACGTGGATATGGCCGCGCACGCCGGCAACGTAGTCGCTCATCTCGTGCGCCATCCGGTTGACCTGCTCGATCACCTTCGCCGCATGGTCGAGCAGCGCACGGCCCGCGGGCGTCAACTCGACGCCGCGCGCATGCCGGACGAACAGTGCGCTGCCGGTCACGCTTTCGAGTTCGGCGATGCGCTTGCTGACCGCGGACAGCGTGAGCTGGCCGTGTTCGGCCGCCTTCGTCAGGCTGCCGTGTTCGGCGACGAGCGCGAACACGCGCAGCGACTGCAGATCGAAATGAAGCGGGTTCACCATGTCGTGGATCCTGGGAAGGCCGTACGGCGCGCGCCATCGTCGCGGCGGCCTGACGCCGATCATACGCCCGGCCGTGCGCGCGCGATATCGCTCGGCTAGCGCGGCGCGAGCGCCTGCAACGCGGCGAGCATTGCACCGTTCGGCTTCGCGAGATCGTCGAGCACCGCGAAGTGCTGCATGCCGGGCAACCAGGTGCGCGCGATCCGTTCGCCGGCCGCTTCGCACGCCGACGCGTATTCATGCGCTTGCCGGATGAGTTCGGGCAGTTCGGCGTCGCCGACCGCGACGACCGTCGGCGCGCCGGGCCCGATGTGACGCAGCGGGCTGTACGCGTCGACCTCTTGCGCGGTGAGCTGCAGCTTGTCGTTCAGGCAGCACAGCGAGATCGGTTCGAGATCGACGAGCGGGCTGATCGCGAGCGCTGAAACAACGGCCCGATGCGCGCGATGCACGGCAGTCAGGTGGCCGCCCGCAGAATGGCCGCTCAGGTGGATCGGCCGCCGCGCGGTGCCGAGGCCGTCGGGATCGTTCGCAAGATGATCGAGCAGCGCGCCGATCTCGCCGACGATGTCGGTCATCGTCGCGACCGGCGCGAGCGTGTATTCGGCGAGCACGACGTCGAAGCCGCGTGCGAGCGGGCCGCTCGCCGCGTATGCGAAATCCTCTTTCGTGCAGTGTTGCCAGTAGCCGCCATGAATGAACACGAACAGCGGCGCGTCGGGCTGCCCGCACGGCAGCCAGTCGAAGCGCTGCGCCGGTTGCGCGCCGTAACGCAGGTCGCGGCGGCCGGGTGTCGCGTCGTACAGCGCCGCGCTACGCGCCTGGCACGACGCGAGCAATGCCGGGAAATCGGGAACAGCCTTCGTGTTCAGGTAGGCGGCGTCGAGCGCCGCGCGGTCCATGCCGCGATAGAGAATCGTCATTCGGGGAGTGTCCGGGGCAGGTTGCGGAGGTGCGGGGCAGGTTCGTCATGCCCGCTGCGAAGGCGTCGGCCGGACCGACGCGTTCTTACCATTATCCGCAGCGCGGCCGGGTGCGGCTATCCGGAATCGGCGGGTGCGGCGCGGGCCTGTCCGCTTTCGGCGAAAGACTGCGACGCCGCGCGCATCGTGCCGGTGCTTTCGCGACCGGACTGATCGATGCGCCGAAGCGGCGCGTCAGGCCGGCCGCTGCCGGTCAGATCAACTCGGATATCTCGATCAGGTTCAGGTCGGGGTCGCGCACGTAGACCGAACGAATCTTCTGCGTCGCACCCGTGCGTTCGACGGGCCCTTCGACGATCGGCCATTCGACGCGCTTCAGGTGCGCGATCACGTCGTCGAGCGGCACCGCCGCGATGAAGCACAGGTCGAGCGCGCCGGGCACCGGCACATGCGCTTTCGGTTCGAACTCCGCGCCGCGCACGTGCAGGTTGATCTTCTGGTTGCCGAAGCGGAACGCGAGCCGGCCGGCACCGAAGGTTTCGAGCTGCATCTGCAGTACCTCCGTGTAGAAATGCTTCGTCCTGTCGGGATCGACGCAGGTCAGCACGAGATGGTCGAGGTGATCGATCAGCGCCATGGGATTCGCTCCTGTTTTTCCTGTTCATGAGAATGCGCGCTGCGCAGGCATGTCGCCGGCGTCGGCGTGCGGTGGCGGATGAAGATCCGAGCGGCGCCCGGCCTTCAGGATCTGGCTCGGCACGTCATGCCCGATCAACGCGGGCAGCCGTGCCGACGCAGCGAGGACGGCCGCGAGGTCGATGCCCGTATCGTAGCCGTCCAGTTCGAGCATGTGCACGAGTTCCTCGGTGCACGCGTTGCCGGTCGCGCCCGGCGCGTACGGGCAGCCGCCGAGCCCGCCGAGCGACGCGTCGAAGCGGTCGATGCCCGCGTCGAGCGCCGCGAGCGTATTCGCGAGCGCCATCCCGCGCGTGTTGTGGAAATGCAGCGTGAGCTGCAGCGCGCCGAAGCGCTCGCGTGCGCGCCCGGACAAATCGCGCACCTGCGACGGAAACGCCATGCCCGTCGTGTCGCACAGCGTGAAGCCGTGCGTGCCGAGATCCGCGAAGCGCTGCATCCATGCGAGCACGACTTCGGCCGGCACGTCGCCTTCCATCGGGCAGCCCATCGCGGTCGACAGCGACACGTTGATCGCGACACCCGAGCCGCGCACCGCGTCGATCACGTCGCGCAGCTGCGCGAACGACTGCTCGCGCGTCATCCGCAGGTTCGCGCGGTTGTGGCTCTCGCTGATCGACATCACGAGGTTCACTTCGTCGACGCCGCACGACAGCGCGCGCTCGGCGCCGCGCACGTTCGGCACGAGCACCGTATAGACGACGCCCGGCGCGCGCGCGATGCCGTGCATCACGGCCTCCGCGTCGCGCAATGCGGGGATCGCCTTCGGCGACGTGAACGACGTGACTTCGATCTTCGCGTAGCCGCATGCGCTCAATGCATCGACGAGCGCGATCTTGTCGTCGGTATCGACGAATGCCGCTTCGTTCTGGAAACCGTCGCGCGTCGCGACTTCGTGGATGTAGAGCCGTTTGTGTCGAGTGCTCATGATGTCGCCTCTTGTCTCCCGTTGACGGTTCAGATCACGCCGCGCGTGCGCCAGTCGCCGCGCGTCGCGGCATCGATGCCGATCGATTCGAGTACCGCATCGGTATCCGCGCCGAGCGCGGGCGCCGCGCGTTCGATGCGCCCGGGCGTCGCGCCGAGTTTCGGCACGATGCCCGGCACCTGCACGGGCGTGCCGTCGGGCAGCGCGGCGTCGACGATCATGTCGCGCGCGCGGTAATGCGGATCGGCCGCGATGTCGGCGACGTCGTAGATGCGCCCGGACGGGATACGCGCGTCGTTCAGCGCGGCCAGCACGTCGTCGAGGTCGTGGCGCGCGCTCCACGCGCCGATCGCCGCGTCGATGCGTTCGACCTGCACGACGCGGCCGTCGTTGTGCGCGAGCGCGGGATCGTTGCCGAGATCGGGCCGCCCGATCAGCTCCATCAGCCGACGGAAGATGCTGTCGCCGTTGCCGGCGATCAGCGCGTACCGGCCGTCGCGGCAGCGGTATGCGTTGGTCGGCGCGATGCCGGGCAGGCTGCTGCCGGCCGCCTCGCGCACCGCGCCGAACGCCGAGTATTCGGGCAGCAGGCTTTCCATCATGTTGAACACCGATTCGTACAGCGCGACGTCGACGACCTGCCCGTTGCCGCCCTGCTGTTCGCGATGCCGCAGCGCGAGCAGCACGCCGATCACGCCATGCAGCGCCGACAGCGAATCGCCGAGCGAGATGCCGACGCGCACCGGCGTGCGGCCGGGCTCGCCGGTCAGGTGCCGCAGGCCGCCCATCGCTTCGGCGATCACGCCGAAGCCGGGGCGGTCGCGGTACGGGCCCGTTTGCCCGAAGCCCGACACGCGCAGCATCACGAGCCCCGGATTGATCGCGGACAGCGCGTCCCAGCCGAGCCCCCAGCCTTCGAGCGTGCCGGGCCGGAAGTTCTCGATCAGCACGTCGGTCTCGGCGACGAGCCTGCGCACGACGTCCTGCCCTTCGGGCGTGCGCAGGTCGAGCGTGAGCGAGGTCTTGTTGCGCGACTGCGCGGCCCACCAGACCGACGTGCCGTCGTGCAGCAGCCGCCATTTGCGCAGCGGGTCGCCGAGGCCGGGCGGCTCGATCTTGATCACGTCCGCGCCGAATTCGGCGAGCATCCGGCCCGCGAACGGCCCGGCGATCAGTTGGCCGAGTTCCAGCACGCGGATGCCGTCCAGGGGGCGCGTCATGGCTGTCTCCGATGAAATCGTGTTGTCGATGACGGCGATCATGACGGCGTTCGCGCACCGCGAAAATCGATCGATGCTCAACCAGCCTTTCCGAAACGGAAAGGCGCTCGCCGGGGCGATGGCCGGGTCCGACCTCATGCGCGGTGCGCCGGCCTTTCCGTGCAGGAAAGCACGCTCGCACAACGGTCAAACGACGCCGCGCGCGCCGCCGGCAGAATCGAAGCCGTTGCGCGCCCGCCGGGCGCCTGTCACCCCGTCACCGTCAGCGAGACCCGCCATGTTTTCCGTTTCCTCACCCGCGAAGATCGTGTTTCTCGACCGCGCGACGCTGTCGCCGCAAACCGTGCTGAAGCCGTTCCCGTTTCCGCACGTGTTGCATGCGTTCGACCAGACGAGCGCGCACGAAATCGCGCCGCGCATTGCCGACGCGGACATCGTCGTGACCAACAAGGTGCGGCTCGACGCGGCGACACTCGCCGGTGCGCGGCGCGTGCGAATGATCGCGATCGCCGCGACCGGTACCGACATCGTCGATCTCGACGCGTGCGCGTCACGCGGGATCGTCGTGAGCAACATACGCGGGTATGCGGTCCGTACGGTGCCCGAGCATACGTTCGCGCTGATCTTCGCGCTGCGCCGCAGCCTCGTGGCTTACCGCGACGCGGTGCGCGCCGGGCGTTGGCTCGACAGCGGGCAGTTCTGCTTCTTCGATCATCCGATCCGCGACCTGGCCGGCTCGACGCTCGGGATCGTCGGCGACGGCGTGCTCGGGCGCGCGGTGGCCGGTATCGCGCGTGCGCTCGACATGCGCGTGCTGTTCGCGGCGCACGGCGATGCTGCCGGCGACGGCTACGCGCCGCTCGACACGCTGCTGCGCGACAGCGACGTGATCACGCTGCACTGCCCGCTCACGCCCGCGACGCGGCACCTGATCGATGCGGCCGCGTTCGCGCGGATGGCGCGCCGGCCGCTGCTGATCAATACCGCACGCGGCGGCCTCGTGGACGAAAACGCGCTCGTCGATGCATTGCAGTCGGGGCAGATCGCGGGCGCAGGGTTCGATGTAGTCACGCAGGAGCCGCTGCCGGCCGTGCATCCGTTCCACGCGATCCTGTCGCATCCGGCGTTCATCCTGACACCGCACGTCGCATGGGCGAGCGACGAGGCGATGCAGGCGCTCGCCGATCAGCTCGTCGACAACGTCGCCGCGTTTGCGGGCGGCGAGCCGCGGCATGTCGTGTGATTCGTGCCGCAGCGGCACATCGATTCACGCGCGCAAACAGAACGGCCCCGCTCGATTGCTCGAAGCGGGGCCGACTGAATGAGGGGCTGCTTACGCCAGCGACTCGGCACGTGACGGGTCGTGCATCCGCCCTGTCTTGCGGCCGGTTTCTGAATTCCTGACGGGTGCTACTTCAAGGAATCCAGACCGCCAACGCTGTAGGGCCAGTCTGAAACTGAACGGGGCGAGTCATGAAAAACGTCCGGTCCGGCTGCCGCGCACCGCCCGACGCAAATTTCAGTAAGCGGACATCTCGACGCAAGGGTCGACCTTGGACGGCGAGCAGATGACCGAATACTTGGCGCTCTCGCGCATCAGCGCTTCGCCTTCGTGCAGCGCGATCTTGATCTCGGGGTGACGCTCGTACGCGAGGAATGCCGAGCACACGACCGCGGACATTACGACGAGGGAAAACACAAACTTTTCAAGGGTTTGGAAACGTTCTGGCATGGTTCGACCTTTCTCTCAGCCAGCGATTATACCTTGAGATAAGGGTTTTCCCTATATCGCCAGCCGCATGCCGGGGATCGCCGCAATCCTTCCCCTTTTTGTCGTCGTTTCGCCCGCCCGTTCGCGCCCGGGCACCCGGCCGGACGCGCGACCGTCGCAGCGTCGCTCACGCGCGATCGCGAGGGTCGGCCGCTTCGACGGGCCTGACGGAGGACGGACGCATGCCGATGCGGGCGGCGTCGACGCCGATCCGGTTGTGCAACGTGCTGCGCTCGAATCGCTTGAACGACTCGGCGATGTGCTGGCGCAGCAGCGCGACGTCCCACGGTTTGATCAGCAGCTTCTGGACCGATCCGTCGCCGGGCGTGGCGGCGATCGACTGCCCTTCGCCATAGCCTGACAGCAGGATCCGCACGATGTCCGGATAAAGCGCCTTGACGCGCTGCAACAGGTCGATCCCGGACAGGCTCGGCATGCGGAAGTCCGACACGATCACGCCGACGCGATGTTGCGCGAGCAGGTCGAGCGCTTCGGCGGGATCGGTCGTGCCGAGCACCTCGTAGCCGTCGCGGCCCAGCGCCTGCCTGAGCGTCTGCAGGACGGCCGGGTCGTGGTCGACCAGCAGCAGCGTCCGGTGCAGCAGCTCGCGCTGCCGGCAATGCTCGGGAAGCTCCGAGCCGGCGGAGAGCATGTCGGCGATTTCCGCACCGGTGACCGGATGGCTGAAGTAATAGCCCTGCATCGCATGGCAGCGGTGCCGGTTCAGGAACGAAAGCTGCGCTTCCGTCTCCACGCCCTCGGCCACCGTCTCCATGTGCAGCGACTCCGCCATCGCGATGATCGAGCGCGTCAGCGACGCGCCTTCCGCGCTCGTGGTGACGTCGCTCAGGAACGACTTGTCGATCTTCACGACATCGATGGGCAGGTCCTTCAGGTAGGACAGGCTGGAATAGCCGGTGCCGAAGTCGTCCAGCGACAGCACGACGCCGAGCGCCTTCAGTTCGCGCAGCGTGTGCGCGATCGCATTGCGGTCCTGCATCAGCACGCTTTCGGTCAGTTCGAGTTCGAGCCAGGCCGGTTCCAGGCCGGTATCCCGCAGCGCCCTGTGCACCACGTCGGCCATGTTCTGCTGCCGGAACTGGCGCGCCGACAGGTTGACGGCGATCCGTAGCGGCGGATGCCCGTCCTGACACCACGCAACGGCCTGCGCGCAGGCCGTGCGCAACACCCATTCGCCGATCGGCAGAATCAGCCCGGTTTCCTCGGCGATCGGGATGAAGCGGTCGGGCGGAATCACGCCGATGCCGGGGCGGCGCCAGCGAATCAGCGCCTCGACGCCGCTGATCTGGCCGGTCTTCAGATCGACCTTCGGCTGGTAGTACAGCTCCAGTTCGCCGTTCGCGACGGCCTCGTGCAGCGCGTTTTCGAGTTCGGCCTGTTCTTCCACGCGGGCGCCCAGCTCATGCGTGTAGAAGCTGTAGCCGTTTCGCCCGCGCTCCTTCGCGCAATACAGCGCGGCGTCGGCCGTCTTCAGCAGCGTCTCCGCGTCGGCGCCGTCGGTCGGGCAGACGCTGACGCCGATGCTCGTCGTCACGTGCAGGTCGTGTCCGTCGAGCATGAACGGCGCGCCGAAGGTGTTCAGGACCTTGCGTGCGACCGCGTCCGCATCCGTTGCGCTCGACAGGTTGACCAGCATCACGACGAACTCGTCGCCGCCGAGCCGCGCGACCGTGTCGCCGTCGCGCACGGACGCCTTGAGCCGGGCCGAGACGGCTCGCAGCAGGCCGTCGCCGACCGAATGGCCGAAGGTGTCGTTGATGTGCTTGAAGCGGTCCAGGTCGAGCACCATCACCGCGATCAGGTGTCCGGTGCGCCGCGCATGCGACATCGCCTGCTCCATGCGGTCGCTCAGCAGGTTGCGATTGGGCAGGCCGGTCAGCGCATCGTGGTTGGCGAGGTATTCGATGCGCCCCTGCTGCATCTTGCGCTCGGTGATGTCCTGCACGATGCCGCGCAGGATGATCGCGTGGTTCAGGTCGCGCCCCGCCTCCGCCTGGTGCAGCACGTGGCGCTCGCTGCCGTCCGGGTGAATCAGCCGGTGCTCGAGCGAGAACGGGGCGCCCTCGGTGCGCAGGCTCGTGAACGACTGGATCAAAAGCGGCTGCTCGTCGACCGGAACGGCTTGCAGCAGCCGATCGAAGGTCGGCGGCGTGCGTTCGGGGTCGAGCCCGAGGATCCGGAACAGCTCCGGCGACCAGCTGCCGTCGGTCCGGCCGGCCTGATACTCCCAGTTGCCCAGATGCGCGAGCGCCTGTGCATGCGTCAGGCTGATCTCGGTGGTCGCGAGCTTTTCGAGCGTCGCGGCGGCGCGCAGCAGGTAGCGGATCCGGTAGCCGAGCAGTTTCCAGCGCATCGGCTTGGAGACGAAATCGGTCGCGCCGGCGTCGAAGGCACTGGCGATCGATGCATCGTCGTCGTTGCCCGTGAGCATCACGATCGGCACGCGGCGGCCTTCCGGCAGCGCGCGCAGCCGGCGGCAGCACGCGAAGCCGTCGCCGCCGGGCATCTCGACGTCGAGCAGCACCACGGCGGGACGATGACGCAGGAACGCGTCGATGCCCTCCTGCGGCCCGGTCGCTTCCTCGACGCGAAAACCCTCCGGTTCGAGGGTCTCCACGACCAGCAGGCGCGTCATCGCATCGTCATCGACGATCAGAATCACCGGCGCATCGGCATTTTCCTCGTTCACGTCCGTTCTCCTGTTTTTCGGCCGGCCGCGATCGCCACCGCGATCGTCCGGCGGCCGCTCAATCCTCCACCATGCGTTCCGCCGTCAATGCGGCCTGCGCGTGCCCGAATTCGGCGTCCGTGCCGGCGACGAGGCCGGCTGCCGCGGCGACGTCGGCGGCGCGCGCCAGCTGCTCGATCGCCTTGCAGCGGGCCGACAGCACGTGCGCGCCGACGTTCGCACTGCTCGATTTCAGCGTATGGGCGGCCAGCCTCAGCGCATCGGCATCGCCCGTTTCGACGGCCGCGCGCATGTCGCGGATCAGCCGCGGCGCATCCAGCGTGAACTGATCGATGATGCGGGTCAGGATATCGGGGCGGCCCGGCCGCTGGAGCGCGCGCAATGCGTCGAGCGCCTTGCGGTCGATCACGTTCGCGTCGCCGTCCGGATCGGCGATGGCTGCCGCGCCCGCTTCGGTGCCCGCTTCGACACCCGCCCGGGTTCCCGCGTCGCCGCTCGCGATGGCCGGCCCGGACGCCGCGCCGCGGGCATGGCGCGCGAGCATCTGCAGCAGCGCATCGCGACGGAACGGTTTTCCCAGGTAGTCGTCCATGCCGGCGGCCAGGCAGCGCTCGCGGTCGCCGCTGAGCGCATTGGCCGTCAACGCAATGACCGGCAGACGCGGTGCGCCGGCTTCCGCTTCGTGCCGGCGCAGCAGCCGCGTCGCTTCGAAGCCGTCCAGCACCGGCATCTGGCAATCCATCAGGACCACGTCGAACGCGTCGTCGGCCAGCATCTTCAGCGCCCGCCGGCCGTCTTCGGCCACGGCCACCCGATAGCCGGTGTCCTCCAGCATCGCCAGCGCGATCTGCTGGTTGACCACGTTGTCCTCGACCAGCAGCACGCGCGCCGATCCGGCGTCGGGCGGCGGCGCCGCGTCCGGCCCGGCTTCGTCGGCCACCGGCGCGGCCAACGGCAGCGGCGGTGGCCTCATACGCATCGCCGACGCGATGGCCGTATAAAGCTCCGCGCCATGGAGCGGCTTCGTCAGCCGGGCGTCGATGTCGAGTTCGCGCGCGACCTGGATGCTGTCCATCATCTCGAACGCGGTCAGCGTGACGATCCTGAGCGCACGCAGCGACGCGTCGTGGCGGATGTGCTGCACGAGCGAGATGCCGTCCATGCCCGGCATCCGCACGTCGACGATGGCCAGATCGAACGGCGCCCCGTCGGCGACGGCCGCCCGCAACTGCGACAGCGCATCGTCGCCGCCGATGGCCGTTGCGACGCACAGCTGCCATTCGATCGCATGTTCGACGAGCACGCTGCGATCGGTCTCGCTGTCGTCCACGATCAGCACCTTCAATCCGGCCAGCGACGACCTTGCGCCCGCCGCGACGTCGACCACGCCCGACACCGGCTCGAGCCGCGCGGTCACGGTGAACACCGAGCCCTTGCCGGGCGTCGATTCGAGCGTGAGCGTGCCGCCCATCATCTCGGCCAGCTGGCGGGAAATCACGAGCCCCAGCCCGGTTCCGCCGTATTTGCGCGCGGTCGAGCTGTCGGCCTGCTGGAACGGTCGGAACAACTGTTCGGCCACGTCAGGCGCGATGCCGATGCCGCTGTCGGCGATCGCGAACACGACGTGGCCGTCGTCCGTATACGACACGGCCAGCTCGACCTGCCCGTGCTCGGTGAACTTGATCGCATTGCCGATCAGGTTCGTCAGGATCTGGCGCAGCCGGACCGGGTCGCCGCGCATCCATTGCGGCACGGTATCCGCCTTGCGGAACACCAGCGCAAGCTCCTTGCGCCGCGCATTGGGTTCCAGCAGCGCGACGACGTCGTCGAGCAATTGATGCAGGTTGAAATCGATGCGCTCCAGCGTCAGCTTGCCGGCCTCGATCTTCGAAAAATCGAGTATGTCGTCGATGATGATCAGCAGCGTCTGACCGGATCGATACACGGTGTCGACGAACTTGCGCTGCTTCGACGTCAGGCGCGTGCGTTGCAGCAGTTCGGTCATGCCCAGCACGCCGTTCATCGGCGTGCGGATCTCGTGACTCATCCTCGCGAGAAATTCCGATTTCGCCGAATTCGCGGTTTCGGCCGCGGCGATTGCCGCCTGCAGGTCGATGTCGCGACGTTCGATTTCGTCGAGCATCGTATTGAAGCCGGCGATCAGCGTCGCGACTTCGTCGCGGCCCTTGTGGGACATGCGCAGCGACAGGTCGCTGCCGCTGCGGATGCGGGCCATGGTGCGCGTCAGATTCCCCAGCGGGCGGGAGATCGACGTGCCCAGGCGATGACTGATCACGAGGCTGCCGATCGCGAGCAAATACGACACGGCGACGATCATCGCGATGGCGCTCGTCACCGCGCGGTTGACCTGCGACACGATGCTGCGCTGCTGCAGATCGACGCGCACGGCCTCCTGTTCCGTATAGGCCGCGAGGCGATTCGCGGTCGTCTCCACGTCCGCGATGATGCGCTGCATGCTCGCGTCGTTGGACAACATGTTCGACCGCACCGCGAAGATGCGGCGTGCGGATCCGGCCAGTTCCGCGGCCAGCGGAACCGCATCCTGCGCGCGGCTCGACTCGCGCTGCCCGCTCGCGACGAGCGCATCGCGCAGCGCGCCCGCGGCGGCGGCGAGCTTGCCGATATTCTCCCGTGCGTCGGCGTCGGCACGCTTCAGATGTTCCGTGCTTTTGCTTTGCGCGACCATGCGAAGGTCGGCCGCCAGTTCCTTGATGCCGCCGTTGACGACGGTCGACAGGTACCTGATCCGGGTCGCTTGCCGCTGGAACGCGATCGTTTCGTCGAGACGCTGTCGCGCCTTGACGATCCGCAGCGCAAACGGGTCGGCGATTTCCGCCAGCTTCGTGTCGAGCGCATCGAGGGACTGCAGGACCTTGTCCTCCCTCGCGTGGTAGCGCGTCGCGACGGACGGCTCCGTGAACATCCTGCCGCGCAGCGCGATCAGGCTGTCGTTGCCGTCGAGGATGTCGGCCGCGACGCGCCCGAGCGCATTCGCGACGTCCTGCGTCGTGGCGGCCTCGAGGTTCGGCGCCGCGATCGCCAGCGCATTGCGCGCCCCGCCGATGGCCGCCTGCATGCGCTCCCGCAGCGGAGCGAGCCGGTATCGGCTCGGCGCGGCGTCGACGTGATCGGCAACGCTGACGATGTCCTTGACGTTCATGCGAACCTGGTCGAGCGCATGAATCGTCCGGTTGTAGGCGGTGTTGGCCGCCAGCGCGTCGCTCACCGCCGCGCTGGCCTGGCTGTCCAGCCGTTCGGTTTCGGCACGGATCGTACTCAGAAATGCGTCGCCCCGTGCCTGGACGCGCTCGATCAGACGGCTTTCGTCACCCAGCCGTGCATCGTCGCGCAGACGCTGGCCGACGCCTTCGCTCATCGAGCGCAGCATCGTGCGCAGGTCGGCGGACGGCGCGTCGACGCCGTGCCCGTCGATCGCGCGCACGGCGGCCGTGATGGCGGCAATCCGCTGCAATTGCGTTTCGATCTCCGCCGTCGAGCGCTCCTGCTCGGACGCGTCCAGCGCCTGTTCGAGCCGGCCGAAATCCACCGCAAGCTCCGCATACGCGCGCTGGAGTTCGTTGCTGCGCACCTGCAGCGGCAGCGATTCCGTCGTCAGCGTGCTCACGCCGGACGCAATGCCGTGCACCGCGATCAGGCTGGTCGCGGAAATCGCCAGCGCACCCAGCAGCATCAGGCTGGTGCCGGTGACAAGCTTGGCCTTGATGTCCATGCAGCCTCCGGGATCGGGACGGCCCGCGCGCGGCCATCCGGCGGGTTATCTGGCCGGTGCGTCCACGGGCGTGATGCGGCCGTGCGCGATTTTCGACAGGAACACCGCATTCAGCGCCTGGTGATTGTCCGCGCCCAGATCGGCGACCAAGCCGCCCAGGTCGAGATGCCGGATCGACTCGAGCGCCTGCTTCAGCGCCGCCCGGGTCGGCGACGGGCCGGCGCGCTCGAGGCCGATCAGCATGATCTTCGCGTCGATGCAGCCCTCGATGTGCACCACGCCCGCGTGTTCTCCCGGAAAGCGCCGCTCGATCAGCCGTGCGCAGTCGCGGATCACGTCCCGGTCGTTCTGGGGAAGCGGCACGACCTGCGAGATCAGCGTGCCGTCCCCTTCGTCGCCGACCAGGCGCAGCAGGTCGTCGGTGCCGACGAACGATACCGATGCGAGCCGGGCCTTCAGGCCTTCGCGACGTGCCGCGCGAATGAACGCGGCAATCGGCGTATAGGGGCCGGCCATGACGACGACGTCCGGCTGGCCGTCCAGCAGCGATGCGAGGCCCGTGTCGACCGCCGTGGTCCCGCGGCGGAACGTGCCGGTCGCGACGACGTCCAGGCCATGGCGCTGCAGCGCCAGCCGCGTGCCCGCCAGCACCGCGAGCCCGAAGCCGTCGTCCTGATAGAACACCGCGAACCGTTTCGCGCCGTCGTGCGTGATGAAATGGTCGACCAGCGCGCGGGTCTCGTCTTCATAGCTGGCGCGGATGTTGAATACCTCCGGCACGACCGGCTTGCGCAGCGCCATCGCACCGGTGAACGGGCCGACGAGCGGAATGCCGGCTTCCCGGATGATCGGCAGCACCGCGGTGGTGGTCGGCGTGCCGACATAGCCGAACAGCGCGAACACGTTGCCCCGTTCGATCATCTCCAGCGTGCTGTCGACGGTCCTGTCGGGTTCGTAGCGATCGTCGCCGACCACGAGATCGATCTTCCTGCCATGCACGCCGCCGCGCGCGTTCACGTCGTCGAACACCGCCTGCGCGCCCGTCAGCAGCCCGCGCCCGAGGCCTGCCGAATTGCCCGATTGCGCGTTGACCATGCCGAGACGGATCGCGCCGTCGGTCACGCCGGGCTCCGCCGCGAAGCAGGCGCCGGCGTCGATCATCGCGGCAACGCAAGCCATCAGCGTCAGGGTCCGGCGCAACGTCGCGCGTCGCACGTGGGGACGGGCCGCGCAGTTGTGCTCAAGACCGACGGCAGGCGCGATCCATCCCGGGCCGCACCGGCTCGGGGATCGAACGATCGGCGCAAACGGCCGGCAATCGGCACAAGCAAGCGCGCGCAATACATGCGGAAACCGGGTAGCCGAACACATTCGTGCGACAGACACGCTATTGCCCATGCTTGGTTCCCCTCCGCCCCCGGTTTCTTGATCTGGTCATGCCCGCCGCATGCCGGATTACCGACGCGGCACGAGGCGATTAGTCATATATATAGGTTGCATCAAATGCGACTGCAAGCCGGAGGGCGATTAAACGCGGATTATCGACGGCATTGCGCTTCACGCGCGGGAACGCTATCGCACGGAGGCTGCATTGTGTTTTGCTTTCAGAATTTCGATTCGATTTTTAATTCGCCATTCTTTTTCTTGAATTCGATTATTCGAATCGCGATGAATGTGCGCGGCGGTGGCGCGATCCGGTCCCGATTCGAAAACGGAACCGGCCTCCCCGACCAGCAATACGTCGAAGAAGCTCGCCTGCACGGCGCGGATGTCCTGATCGTCGGATGGTAAAACCGGAATCCGCGGCGCGCCGGAACAGACGGTGAACGACGCCGCGGCGGCGTCACTTCGGCGCAGACGCGCCGCTGGCCGCGTCGCCATGCCAGGCCTTGCCGATCTGGTCGATCAGCGACTTCGCGGTGCCGGTCGCGAGCGCCGCGTCGACGCCCGACGTCTGCCACGAGCCGTCGGCGGCCTTCACGAAGGTCAGGTTCGCGCGCGACGGCGAGTAATCGGCATTGCGCCACGTGACGACGACGTCGCACGAATACGTGCGATCGCCGAGCTTCTTGCAGTCGCCGTCCGGCTTCGCCGACACGACATCGGCCGACACCGGCAGCGGCTGGCCGAACAGCGCGTTCAGGCCGCCGTGGTTTTCCGCTTCGAGTGCGCGGCGCACCGCGGCGTCGACGTCGTTCGATCCGGGACCGTCGTGGAGCAGGTTGCAGGCGGCCAGCAGCGTCGAGGCACAGCCGAGAGTCAGCAGCGTTTGAAACTTCATGGAGATCCGTCGTCGAGCAAATGTCGGGGGGCGAGCGGGAACACGTTCGCCGGGCCGGTATGCCGCGTAGTCTGCAACGTCCGCGTGTCGTTCGCGGTATCCATTTGTAACCAATTGCACGGACGCGATCGCCCCGCTGCTGCGCCCGTGCCTACTGCCGCTCCTGCTTCACGCGGCTGACGAGTTGCGTCGGGCTCACGAGCTGCAGCGCGATCACGACCCACACGAGCGTGATGGCCATGTAGATCATCGCCATCGCGTCGATCGACTGCGGCGCACGCACGCCGGTCGAGAACACCGCGTAATACAGCGCGACGACGAGCGTCTGCGTGCTCGGGCCCGCGGTGAAGAACGTCAGCTCGAACATCCCGATCGTGCGCACCAGCACGAGCAGCGCCGCCGCGAGCATGCCCGGCACGAGCAGCGGCAGCAGCACGTAGCGGAAATAGCGCCACGTATTCGCGCCGAAGATGCGTGCGGCGGCTTCGAGATTCGGGTCGATCTGTTCGATGAAAGGCGTCATCACGAGGATCACGAACGGCAGCGCCGGCACGAGGTTCGCGAGGATCACGCCCGGCAGCGTGCCCGCGAGCCCGACCTTGTACATCACGGTCGCCATCGGGATCCCGTACGTGACGGGCGGCACCATCAGCGGCAGCAGGAACACCAGCAGTGCGAAGCGCTTGCCGCGAAACTGCACGCGCGCAAGCGCATAGGCGGCCGGCACGCCGAGCGCGATCGACAACAGCACGACCGCGCCGACGACCTCGACGGTCACCCACAGCACGCTCGCGAGCTGGAAGTCCTGCCACGCCTTCGCATACCAGCGCAGCGTGAAGCCCTGCGGCAGCGGCGTGCCGAACCAGCGGGTCGCGACCGAGTTCACCGCGACGGTCGCGATCAGCAGCATCACGTTCAGCAGGAAGAACGCCATCAGCCCCCAGACGAGCGCCTTCCACGCACGGCCGGCGAGGTTGCTTCTCATCTTTTGCGGTTGCCTCGCATTGACGGGCCGTGCGTCGGGCGAACCCTGCTTCGGCGGCCAGGCCGGCGCGGCACGATTGTCGGTCGCCATCAGCCCTTGCCCCCCGTCACCGGCCCCGTATAGAAGAAACGGCGCGCGCCGAGCATCGATGCGACCACCAGCAACTGCACGAAGCCCATCACGATCGCGATCGCCGACGCGAGCGAATAGTCGTAGCTCTCGAACGCGGCCTCGGCCGCCGCGATCGAGATCACGCGCGTCGGCCCGGCCGGCGCGCCGAGCAGCACGGCCGACGGGAACACCGAGAACGCCTGCACGAACGACAGGCACGCGGCCATCGTGAGCCCCGGCACGAGCAGCGGCAGGTAGATCTGCCGGAACTGCTGCCACGGGTTCGCGCCGAGCGTCGCCGCCGCGCGCGCGAGCGTCGGATCGATGCCGCTGATGTACGACAGCATCAGCAGGAATGCGAACGGAAAGCCCGACACGATCAGCGACAGCAGCACGCCCCAGTAGTTGTGCGTGAGGCGCACTTCGTCCGTGTACAGGTGCAGCCCCTGGAGCGCCTGCGGGAACCAGCCGTTCGGTCCGAAGTACGTGAGCATCCCGTCGGCGACGAGCACCGTGCCGAGCGTGACGGGAATCACGAGCAGCGTCGTGACGAACTTCTGGTACGGCGAATGACGACGCAGCGCGAACGCGACGGGCACCGACACGCCGACGTTGAGCAGCGTGGCCGGCACCGCGAGCTTCAGCGTGACGAGCACGGTCGGCCACATCGCGGTATCGGTGAAGAACTGCACGTAGTTCGCGAGCGCGCCGCCGCCGTTCGTCGGCTGGAACGACAGCACGAGGCCGTACGCGAACGGATAGATGAACAGCGCGACGATGAATCCGAGCGCGGGCGTGACGAGCCAGGCCTTCGCGTCGCGCCGCGTGCCGACCGCTAGCGTGCTCATGCGGCCTCCCGGCGGGACAGCGCTGCGGTCGGGCCGCTCATGTCGCGTCTCCCGCATAGACGAGCGTGCGCGACGGCGCGACGCGCAGCCGCAACCGTTCGCCTTCCGCGAATTCGCCGGCGACGCGCGCCCAGATCGAACCGAACGGCGCGACCGCGCGGATCAGCGAATCGCGGCCGCCGTACTCGACCGTTTCGACCGTCGCATCGAATGCGTTGTCGCCGGCGTCGTCCGCGCGCTCGATGTCGTCGGGGCGCAGCGCGACCACGACGTCCTTCGCGTCGAAGCCGGCCATCGGCACGCCCGTCAGGCGCACGCCGCCGGCCGTGACGTTCACGCAGTCGCCGGCCATCCCTTCGAGCGTGAACGGCAGCACGTTGCGATAGCCCATGAAGCGCGCGACATGCAGGTTGTGCGGGCGCGTGTAGACATCCTTCGGCGACGCGACCTGTTGCACGACGCCCTCCTTCATCACGACGATGCGGTCGGCCATCGACAGCGCCTCGTCCTGGTCGTGCGTCACGTAGATCGTCGCGCGTTCGAGCTGCGTGTGGATACGGCGGATCTCCGCGCGCATCTCGATGCGCAGCTTCGTGTCGAGGTTCGACAGCGGCTCGTCCATCAGCACGAGCGGCGGCTCGATGACGATCGCGCGCGCGATCGCGACGCGCTGCTGCTGCCCGCCCGACAGCTGCCCGGGCAGCTTGCCCTCATGGCCGACGAGCTGCACGAGTTCGAGCGCCTGCTGCGCGCGCCGCCGCGTTTCCTGCTTCGCCATGCCGCGCATCTTGAGGCCGAAGCCGACGTTGTCGAGCACCGACATGTGCGGAAACAGCGCGTAGTTCTGGAACACCATGCCGAAGCCTCGGCGTTCGGGCGGCAGCACGTCGATGCGCGTGTCGTCGAGCCAGATGCCGCCGCTCGTGAGCGGCTGCAGCCCCGCGATGCAGTTCAGCGCGGTCGACTTGCCGCAGCCCGACGGGCCGAGCAGCGCGATGAACTCGCCGCGCCGGATCTCGAGGTCGAGCCCGTTCAGCGCGGCGACCTGCGCGCCCTCCGCATTGGTGAAGCTGCGGCACACGCCGTCGAGCCGCAAGCGTTCGAAACTGTGCTTCATTACGCGAACTCCATGCACGCGGGCGCCGCGGCGCCCGCCGGTTCAAGCGTCACTTCGACTTCTGCGAACCGATCTCGCGATCCCACTTCTGGAACGCGGCGACCATCGCCTGCGCGCTGAGCGGCTGCACGTGCGGGCGATCGGCGAGCAGCTTCACGTATTCGGGGCGGCCGAACTTGCGGATCACCTCCTGGCTGTGCGCGGGCGCCATCTCGAGCGTCACGCCCTTCACCGCCGGGCCCGGATAGAAATAGCCGTCGTCGTAGGTCATCGCCTGCTGCGCCGGTTCGAGCAGGAAGTTCATCAGCTTGAACAGCACGTCGAGCTTTTCCTTCGGCACGCCCTTCGGGATCACCATGTAGTGCGCGTCGTTGACCCACGTCATGTTGTCGAACGCCTGGACCCGGAACTCGGCCGGCACGATGCCGAGCGCGCGCGGATTGAGGTCCCAGCCGGTGACGGTCACGGTCATGTCGCGGGTGCCCTCGCCGAGCTCCTTCATCACGGCCGACGTGCCGCCCGGGTAGTACGGGACGCAGTCGTTCAGCGCCTTCAGGAACGCCCAGGTCTTGTCCCAGCCGTTGATCGGGTCCTGCGGGTTCTTGTCGCCGAGCACGTACGGCAGCCCCATCAGGAACGTGCGGCCGGGGCCCGAATTCGCCGGGCGCGCGTAGATCAGCTTGTTCGGGTGCGCCTTGCACCATGCGAGCAGCTGGTCGGGCGTCTTCGGCGGGTCGCTCACCTTCGCCGGGTTGTATTCGAGCAGCGGGCCGGCCGGCATGTAGGTGACGGCGAGGCCGAAGCCCTGCGCGAGATCCTGCATCTTGCGCGGGCCGGGCGCGTATCGGTCGAGCACGCCGGGGAACGCGGCCGCGTTGTCGGGCAGGAGTTTCTGCCACAGGTTCTGCTCGATGCCGGCGGCCAGCGCGTCGGTGCCCGTCAGCACGAGGTCGATGTCGGAGCGCCCGGCCGCCTGCATCGCCTTGATCTTGCCCGGCAACTGCGGCGCCGGCGCATTCGTGAACGTGACGTTCGATACGAGGTTCGGGTTCTTTTCCCTGAACGCTTCGATGGCCTTCTGCGTGAGCTGCAGGTTGCCCGCGACGTCGACGATGTTCAGCGACACGGGCGCGGCAACGGCCGTCGCGGCCCCTGCCGCCGTCAGCGTGAAGCCCAGCGCGACGGCAATCCGGCGGGCACGGCGCGCGATCGTGGTTGTGTTCATGTCTCCTCGCTTCGGTCGGTGGATGGGACCTTTCTTTCGGGAAATCATGACGGCGTTATACGATGTCGGTCAACAAAAAACCATGACGCGCGGGGCGGGACTTTCCCTGACAAAAACCCTTCTGCGATGACGTGATTCGACAGGCCGAACGGATATAGGGTGCGCTGCGGCGGGTTGTGTGAAGTGTGTTAAGACATCGTATGTCGGCGCGAGAGCTGAATCGGGCTGGTGTGCCGGGAACGCCCGGCCGGCGTGTTTCGCGGGAAGGATGAAAGGTCGACTGGATACCCGGAAGACGTATCGAGCCCGTTCGTCCGTCAGGTTATCGGCGCGCGGTCACCAGGACGATGCCGCAGAGCATGGCTGCGCGAGGCGTGGTTTCAACGAGACAGGGACAATTCCCAGACCGCACTGAAATACTCGGCCAGTTCCTCGCTCGTTACGCTGCCGTCGGCGACATCGACCATGAGGTCTTCGAGATCGGCAAGGCGAGGAATCGAGACACCTTGCCGCTCCATATACGTCAACGCGCAAGTGAGGCCGGTCCGCTTGTTTGCATCGTTGAACACATGGCCGCGCGCGATTGCGACTGCATAGGTCGAGGCAATACCGAACACGTCATCAAGGCCCGCGTAATGAACATGATTTTCAACGCGATGCAAGGCGGCCTCGACGCCGCCTCGGCCGGCATGAGCGAAACCGCTGAGGCCGCCGAGATCCCGGATGATCTCGTCATGAATGGTGATGACGTAATCGAGATCCAGCAAATCAGCGATCCTTCAGCGCGATCAGCACGTCCCGGTGTTCGGTAATGACTTTTCGCGCTGCACGCAGCACGTCGCCTTTCTCGGTTTCGGTCGAGACCTTGACCTCCGCCGTCGGGCGAATGATCGTGCGAGGTTTCAGCTCGACTCCGTACAGCGTTTTCCTTTTGGGAGCCATGACAGATTTCCGATAAAAAGTAATAGTAATCAGCCACTTATCTGCGGCCACACTATTAATAATCATAACATCCAACGAGCCGCCTCAGGATGTCTGCACCGGCAAACGATGCCGACGTGTCAATCCGTCACTTCAGAGCGCTTTCGCCAAGCGCCACGACTTCTCCGATCAGCCGTTCCGCGTCACGCCACTCCCCATACCCCGACGCCGGGTTCAGGTGCCCGACCTCGCCAAGATCGACGAGCCTGCTGCCCCACCCGGCCGCCAGCGCCTCGACGCGTTCGAAGCGCGCGAGCGGATCGTTGCGGCTTGCGGCGACGAGGCTCGGGAACGGCAGCCGTGCGGTCGGCACGGGCGTCCAGCCGTGCGCATCGATCGCATCGGGCGCCGGATAGCCGGCCGGCATCGGCGTATCGAGATCGGCCGGCGCCGCGAGCAGCGCGCCGTGGATCGCACGCGTGGCCTGCCGTGCCCAGTGCACGGTGATCATCACGCCCGCGCTGTGCGCGACGAGAATCACCGGGCCGTCGATCTCGGCCAGCGCTGCGTCGAGCGCCGCGACGCGCGCGGCGCGGCTCAGCTTGTCGGCTTCCAGCGGCGCGACCGAGCGTGCGTTCGGCATGCGCCGTTCGAGGTGCGTCTGCCAGTGGTCTTCGACGTGATCGCGCAAGCCGGGCACGATCAGGATGGTGGGCGTGGTCGCCAGGGTCATGCAGCCTCCGGGAGGGTTCAGGAAAGGTGTGTCGCGCGCCGTTCGCGTTCGACGCGCACGAGATCGGCCGCGTAGCTCGCGCGTCCGATCGCGAACAGCACGGCGGCCGCGAGCGGCACGACGGGAATCCATTGCAGTGCGCCGACGAGCCCGGCGCGATCGGCCACCCACCCCGTCAGCAGCGGGCCCGGGGCCATGCCGAGCAGGTTGTTGGCGAGCGTGAGCGTCGCGAATGCCGATGCGTGGATCGCGGCCGGCGTCAGGTTCGCGACCATCGCGCCCGATGCGCCGGACGCGCCCGCGCCGACCAGCATGCCCGCGCAGATCAGCGCGAGTTGCAGCGGCCCGGGCGGCAGCCGGAACGCGACTGCGAGGCAGGCGCCCGTCAGCACGCAGTACGCGATCGCGGTCAGCCATTTGCGCGAACCGTCGGTGCGGCCGACGCGATCGGTGACGATGCCGCAGCCGACCATCCCGACGCCCGCGAGCAGCACGAAGCCGGCCGCGAGCACGGCGGCACGGTCGGGTGCCATCGCGTAGTAGCGGTTCAGGTAGCTCGGCAGCCATGCGAACAGCGCGCCCGGCACGAACAGGTGCAGCCCGCTGCCGAGATACGCGCAGATCACCGAGCGCGACGCGAACAGCCCGGACATCAGCGCACGCACGCTGCCGCGCAGGTCGCGCGGCCCGGCATCGCGCCGGCACGGCTCGACGCGGCACGCGGCGAGCCGCCGTTCGGTCACCACGCAGCGATACGCGACGAGCAAAACGATGCCGAGCGCGGCCATCACGCCGAACGACCAGCGCCAGCCGAGATGCGCGCCGACCAGCCCGCCGAGCGCCATCCCGAACACGGAGCCGAACGCGCCGCCGGCCATGAACGCGCCGGTCAGCGTCGCGCGCAGGCGGGCCGGAAAGATGCTGAGGATCAGCGCGACGCCGACGCTGCCGTACGCTGCTTCGCCGAGCCCGACGAGGCCGCGCGCCACCAGCATTTCGGCGTAGTTGGTCGACAGCGCGCAGCCGAGCGTCGCGACGCTCCACAGCGCGGCCATCAGCACGATGCTGCGCACGCGCCCGAAGCGGTCGGCGAGCACCGACAGCGGAAACGTCAGCAGGCCGACCAGCAGCGCGACGACGCCGCTCAACGAACCGAGCTGCGTGTCCGACAGGTTCCACGCGTGCTTGAGCAGCGGAAACACCGCGTTGAGCACCTGCCGCGACATGTAATCCGACAGCAGCAGGCCGACGGTCAGCCCGAACACGAGCCACGCGTACGCAGGCGCGCGCCGCTCGGTGGCCGCCAGATCCTGCAGCGACGGCTCGACATGATGAATCAACATGCGTGTCTCCTCCGGCACCGGTGCGGCAACGCGCCGGCGCGGCTTGCGCGGCCCCGCTCCGTTCGTCGGAGCTTGCCTCGCGCGCTGCGCGAGGGTGGGTGCCGCACCACATCGATCGGCGGGCGGCGCTCGCGGGCCGCCCGGGTGCGCGGCGCGTCAGGCCGCGCGCAGCGGCACGCTCACCTGGCCCGGCCGGCGGTTCGGCGCCATCCCGAGCTGCGCGAGCGTTTCGTCGATACCGTCGTACTGCACGCCGATCCGGTAGATCGCCTTCGCCTCCTTGCCGGTCGCGATGTCGCGGCCGAGTTCGCGTGCGATGCGCGCACACTGCTCGACCTGCTGCACCGACGTCATCCGGTTGCCCTTCTGGTCGATGATCGTGTCCTCGATCCCGCAGCGCGGATGCAGGCCCAGCGCCATCGCGACCGTGTTGATCGGCAGCACGTTCTTCATCAGCGATTCGAGCGTGATGCACGCGCCGTCCGGGCAGCGCCGCACGAATTCCATGAAGTTGTACGGATTCGGGCCGTCGAAGCCGCCGCCGATGCCGACCCACGTGACGTTCAGCGGGCCGCGATAGACGCCGCGGCGGATGATCCGTTCGAGCGTTTCGAGCGCGTGCATGCCGGTGAGCTGGAAATGCGGCTGGATGCCGGCCGCCTGCAGCCGGCGCAGGTGTTCGTCGACCCAGCCGGGGCCGGCCGGCACGGTCATCTCGCGGTACGCGTCCCACAACGCGGCTTCGTTCAGCGACGTGCCGGCGATGTCCTTGCGGTTCATCAGCTCGGTGATGTTCATCTGCACGGTGTTGATCGCGACCGTCACCTGGTCGGGCTTCGGGCTCAGCTCGGCGAGCATGTGGCGCGTGTCGTCGGACAGCCATTTCGCTTCCGCGCCGTCGCCTTCCGGCGCGAACGAGATCGAGCCGCCCACCTGCAGGATCATGTCGGGCACCGCGTCGCGCAGCCGGCCGAGCAGCTCGTTGAACTTCGACAGCCGCTTGCTGCCCTTGCCGTCGAGCTCGCGCACGTGCAGGTGCAGCACCGTCGCGCCCGCGTTGTAGCAGTCGACGGCCTTCTGCACGTGCTCGTCCATCGTCACCGGAATGTCTTCCGGAAAATCGGCGGGCATCCATTCGGGGCCGTACGGCGCGACCGTGATGACTACCCTGTCCTGGTTTTCCGGGTGCAGCGAATCGTCGAGAAATTGCATGTCGTCCTCCAGTGGAAATCGTTGTATTCGGGCGTACGGGCGTGCGTATCCCGCCGCGCCGGGCGGCGGGCCCGGCGCGTTGTGTGGGGTTGCGAATCGATTACGGTGCGGGCGCGCTCAGAACGGCACGTCGCCGACGATGCCCGCGCGCTCCATCTTGCGCACGCACGGCGGGTAGTCCATCACCGCGTAATGCTGGGTGCTGCGGTTGTCCCAGATCGCGACGCTGTTTTTCTTCCAGCGCCAGCGCACCTGGTATTCGGGGATGTAAGCCTGGCTGATCAGGTATTGCAGCAACTGGCCGGCGCCGGGGTTCGCGTCCTGTCCGAAGCGCACGCGCTGCGGCGTGTGGAAGTTCGTGAAATGCGTCGCGAACGCATTCACGTACAGCACCTTCTCGCCGGTTTCGGGATGCGTGCGCACGACCGGATGCTCGGCGTCCGGATACTGCGCCTTCAGCGCGAGGCGCTTGTCGATCGGCATCGCCGCGCCGAAGCTGGCCTCGATGCTGTGGCGCGCGCGCAAGTCGCCGATCTGCTGCTTCACGTGTTCCGGCAGGCGCTCGTACGCGAGCACCATGTTCGCCCACATCGTGTCGCCGCCGACCGGCGGACCCTCGATGCAGCGCAGCACGCAGCCGAACGGCGGCGCCACGCGCCAGCTCGCATCGCTGTGCCACGCATTCTCGTAGCGGTCGTTCGGCTGGTCGGGCGACTTGTAGATCCGCACGAGCCCCGGATGCTCGGGATCGCTGCCGGCGACCGGGTGATCCTCGAGTTCGCCGAAGCGCCGCGCGAACGCGACGTGCTCGGCGCGCGTGATGTCCTGGTCGCGCAGGAACAGCACGCGATGCCGGAGCAGCTGCGCGCGGATCTCGGCGAACAGGCCGTCGTCATGCACGGCGTCGGCGAGGCTCACATCCAGCAGTTCCGCGCCGATCGCGCAGGTCAGGGGTTCGACTCGCATGCGCGTCTCCTCAGACGATGAGCACAGACGAACCGGTCGTCTTGCGAGATTCGAGATCGCGGTGGGCTTGCGCGGCGTCCTGCAACGCATAACGCTGGTTGATCTCGATGCGGATGCGGCCGGCCGCGACATGCGCGAACAGTTCGCCGGCCAGGTCGTTCTTCTCGGCCGGGTCTGCGATATAGTCGGCCAGCGCCGGGCGCGTCAGGTACAGCGAGCCCTTCATCGCGAGGCGTTGCGGATCGAACGGCGGGATCGGGCCCGACGCGGTGCCGACGCATACCATCAGTCCGCGCCGCTTCAGCGAATCGAGCGAGCCTTCGAAGGTGTCCCGGCCGACGCTGTCGAACACGACGTCGACACCGGCGCCGTCCGTCAGTTCACGCACGCGTTTCGCGACATCCTCGCGGCTGTAGTCGATCGTATGGTCGCAGCCGTGCGCGCGGGCGATGTCGGCCTTGTGTTCGCTGGACACGGTGCCGATCACCTTGAGCCCGAGCAGCTTCGCCCATTGCGACACGATCAGCCCGACACCGCCGGCGGCCGCGTGCAGCAGCAGCGTGTCGCCCGGCGCGAACGCATGGATGCGGCGCAGCAGGTAGGCGGAGGTCAGCCCGCGCATCGTCATCGCCGCGGCGGTGTCGCACGCGATGCCGTCCGGCAGCCGGATCAGCGGCGCGGCCGGGATCAGCCGTTCGGTGCTGTACGCGCCGAGCGTGTTGATGAAGCCCGTGTAGGTCACGCGATCGCCGGCGGCGACGTTCGTCACGCCGGGGCCGACGGCCTCGACCACGCCGGCCGCCTCGACGCCGATGCCGGACGGCAGCGGCACCGGATACAGGCCGCTGCGGAAATAGGTATCGGCGAAGTTCAGGCCGACCGCCTCGTGCCGCAGGCGCACCTGGCCGGGGCCCGGGTCGCCGACGTCGACTGCTTCCCAGCGCAGCACGTCGGGGCCGCCGGTTTCGTGGAATCGCACTGCATGTGCCATCTTGTTCTCCGTATGGTGTCAGTCGGATGCGCGTCGCGCATCGTCGGGTTCGTTCGCGCCCGGCGGCGTCGCGGCTGCGCCGGCCGCCGGCGGTTCATCCAGTTCGGCCCAGTCGGCGTCGCCCAGGTAGCGCCGCGCAGCCGGGAAAATCACGCCTTCCATCCGCCCCATCTGCTCGAACGCGCCGTGTGCATAGCGCGCGAGCGCCGTGTCGAATGCGGCCGACGGCAGCCCGTCCTCGGCGGTCCGCGCCAGTGCGTCGAGCGCTTGCGCGTCGCGCTGCCGCTGGCGGTCGAGTTCGTCCAGTTCGGCCGCGACGCACTCCGCACGGGCACGCAATACCGCGAAGAGGCGCGCTTCGGCAGCCGTGCCGAAACGTGCGTTCTGCAGCGCGGCGAGCGACGCCAGCACACCCTGCGCGTCGACTGCTTGCCGCCGCGGCTCGTTCGCGGCTTCGCCGCACGCCATCAGCGCTTGCAGCAGCACGCCGACCGCGCGATGCGCATCGAGGCAGCGCGCCATCACGCGCGCCTCGGCCGGCGAACGCTGCGACGTGCATACGAGTACCGGCACGCCGCTCGTCGCCAGCAGGTGCTGGCGCCGCGCGCAGGTTGCCGCATCGGCATCGTGCGGCAGCGCCGCGACGCAGATCAGGTCGCAGCCGAGCTCGACGGCAAGCGAGCCGGGCGATGCGTCGCCGGCCGCCGGGTGGCCGGCCCCCGGATGGCCGGCCCCCGCGATCGCATGGGACAGACCCTGCGCCCGTGCGGCGGCTTCCACTTTCGCACCGTGTTCCGGCAGCCGCGCTCCGGATAAACGCGAGTCCGGCGCGGTGCCGGGCAGCACGAACGTGACCCGCGCGCCGACCGCACGGGCCAGTTCGAGCGCATGGCCGATCGCGTCGATGCCGCCGGGCGCGCCGTCGACCGTCACGAGCAGATGGCGGTACATCGCGCCGCTCCGCTTATCCGGCGGTCGGCGCGCTGCGCCGCGCGCCGGTCGATACGATCTTCATGGGTGCCCTCCTCGTGGCGTTCGTCATTCGTCATGCATTGGAACCCATGCTATCGGCGCGGCGCCGGTGCGGCCCCACTCGTCGCGGGGGGGATTGACGCGCGAACGCGGTTCGAACGATCCTTGCCCCCACGCCCACCCCGGACGCTGGCCCGCACGGCACCGCCGGATTCCGACTGCTGCCCCGATGGCCCACCCACCCGATCGCGCCGACGCGCCCCCCACCGAACTGGTCCTGAAGACGACCGCGCCGCGCGTGCCGGCGCAGTTGCTCGCGCGTGCGCGGCTGAGCCTCGCCGCGCCGGCTTTCGACGGCCGTCCGGTCACGCTCGTGCAGGCGCCGGCCGGCTACGGCAAGACGTCGCTGCTCGCGCAATGGCGCCGCGAAACCCTCGCGCTCGGCCGCGCGGTCGTGTGGCTGTCGGCCGACGAGCGCGACGACGCGCCGCGGCTGCTGCAGGGGCTCGTGCAGGCGGTGCGCACCGGCTGCGCGCGGCCCGGCTTCGGACGCCTGATCCCGGGCGGCGCGGCACGCGCGCTGGACGGCCTGACCGCGTGGCTGGCCGAAGTCGCGCAACTGTCGATCGACGCGCTGCTGATCGTCGACGACGCGGAGCGGCTGCCGGCCGCCGGCCTCGACGCGCTGACCTACGTGCTGCACAACGCGCCGCAAAACCTGCATGTGGTCGTCGCGGCGCGGCGCGGGCTCGATCACGCGGCCGGCGACCTGCTCGCCGGCGGGCAATGCACGCTCGCGGGCGCCGACTGGCTGCGCTTCACGCTCGACGAGACGATCGAGCTGGTCGGTGCGCGCTTCGCGCAGCGCGTCGACGCCGACGCGTGCGCGCGGCTGTTCGAACGCGTCGACGGCTGGCCGCTCGGGCTGCAGCTCGCGATGGCCGCGATGGCGCGCTCGGCCGATCCGCGCCAGGCCGTCGACGCGCTCGCCGCGCGCGTGGACGGCACGCGCGACCGGCTCGTCGAGCTGCTGCTCGCGAACCTGTCGGCCGACGACACCGCGTTCCTGACGCGCACGAGCGTCGCCGATCGCCTGCATCCGTCGCTGTGCGCCGCGCTGCTCGACGACGCGGGCGCGCCCGACCGGCTCGCGCGGCTCACGCGCGACACGCCGCTGTTCATTGCATCGGACGATTCGGACTGGTGCCGGCTGCATCCGCTCGTGCGCGACACGCTGCGCGACCGCCTGGCCGCGGGCCCGGAAGCAGAGCGCAGCGTGCTGCATGCGCGCGCGGCCGCGTGGCTCGACGCGCACGGGATGACCGAGGAAGCCGCGCGCCACGCGTATGCGGCCGGCCAGGTCGAGACCGCGTATGCGCTCGCGCAGCGCTGCCTCGAGGATGCGATCAAGCAGGGCCGCATCAACGACGTGCTCGACTGGCTCGCGCTGCTGCCCGACGCGGAGCTCGACAAGCGCCCGACGCTGCGGATCGCGGTCGCATGGGCGCTGGCGCTCGGCGAGCGCCATGTCGAGGCGCAGCGGCAGATCGCGGGCATCCTGGCCGACTCCGGCACGCCGGCCGCGATGCGCTACGAATGCGCGCTGATCCTCAGCGCGGCCGCGTATTACGCCGATGAAATCGATCGCTTCGTCGAACTGTTCGAACCTTGGGCCGACTTCACGCCGCCGGCGGCGACGTGGCTCGCGCAGATGCACGCGAACCGGCTGGCGGCACGCGCGATCATCGTCGGCGAACCGGCGCAGGCGCGCCGCTTCCAGCAGGCCGCGCCGCGCGGCGAGACGGCGGCCGGGTTCGGCTACGTCGCGCGCTGGGGCGAGCTGATCACGGGCCTGAGCTACCTGCGAGAAGGCCAGATCCGGCTCGCCGACGACGCGCTGTCGCCGGCGCTGGCACGCGCGGAAGCCGATCTCGGCCGCCGCCATCCGCTGACCTGCATGCTCGCGGCGATGTGCGCGGCGATCGCCTACGAGGCCGACCGCGTCGACCAGGCCGCCGCGCTGCTCGCGAACCGGCTCGACGTGCTCGAACACGCGGGCACGCCCGACACCGTGCTGCTCGGCTATCGCACCGCCGCGCGCATCGCGCTGCTGCGCGGCGTCGAGCACCGCGCGATCGACCTGCTCGAGGCGCTCGACGCGATGGGCGTCGCGCGCCGGCTGCCGCGCCTGTCGGTCGCCAGTCTCGCCGAGCAGGTGCGGATTCATGCGGCGCGCTATCGCGAGGCGACCTGCCATGCGCTCGTCGAGCGGATCGACGCGATCGCCGCGGCCGAGTTTCCGTCGCACGGGGCGCTGTGGCGGCGCCCCGTCGTGCTGCTGCAGGCGACCGCACATGCGGGCGCGGCGCTCGCCGCGCGCCGCTGGGACGACGCGTGCGCGGCGCTCGACGAAGCGGCCGTGCTGGCCCGCGAAATGAGCATGGGGCGCGAGCGCATCGAGATCATGGCACTCAGCGCGTTCGCGCTCGAGCAGTCGGGTGGCGGCGGCCGCGCGCTGCTCGACGAGGCGATGAACCTCGCGGACATGTTCGGGCTCACGCGCACGCTCGCCGACGCGCATCCGGCCGTCGCCGACTGGGCGCGCCGCGTCGGCGACGAGGCGACCGCCGGCGACGGCCCCGCGCGGCACGCGCTGCCGCAGCCGCGCATCGTGCCGCCCGCGCCGCGCGGCGCGGCCAGCCCGCGCGCGGTGCCGAGCGTCGTGCTGACGCCGAAGGAGCGTGCGATTCTCGAACTGCTCGCGCGCAACCTGTCGAACAAGGAAATCGCGGTCGCGCTCGCCGTCGGCGAGGAAACCGTGAAGTGGCACCTGAAGAACCTGTTCGGCAAGCTCGACGCCAGCTCGCGCAAGCATGCGGTGCGCCGCGCACTGGTGCTCGGGCTGCTCGAAAACGCGCCATGACGCGGGCCTGAAACGGCCTGCTCCGCCCGCATTGCGGCGTCGTTCGTCGCTGCAATAGCTGCGGCCATTGCGCTTCCTCTCTCCTTGCTCGCGCCCAAAGGAAGTCCCCTTCGGGGACGGGCTGAAACGCACGTTCGCAAGCCCGTTATTGGCGTGAACGGGCCCTAACCCCGTTCGATTCTCCGCAACCCTGCCCCCCGTGCATGGGGGGGAGCGGCCGCCCGCCGTTGCGTAGTCTTTCCGCACGGCTCGCGCCGGCGTCGCATGTGTCGCCTTCCCGCCTGCCCCGATGCTTCCCCGCTTCACCCGGCCGGGCTCGATCCCGTCCGGTCCAATACGACCCTGGAGACTTCATGAAGACGAAACTGGCCGCGCTCGCGGCGCTTGCCGGCTGTTCGGCGCTCGCTCACGCGCAATCCTCCGTCACGCTGTACGGCGTGGTCGACACGGGCCTGCTGTACCAGAGCACGTCGGCCGCGTCGTTCAGCCCGACCGCGCCGAATACCGGCAAGGTGTTCCGGATGAAGGACGGCGGCATCTATTCGAGCTTCTGGGGCATCAAGGGCAGCGAGGACATCGGCGGCGGCTACAAGATCAACTTCAAGCTGCAGGGTTCGTTCGACAGCGGCACCGGCAAGCTGCAACTGAGCGACACGCCGGGGGCTGTCGCGATCTTCAACCAGGTCGCGTCGCTCGGCGTGTCGGGCCCGTTCGGCACGTTCACGGCCGGCCGCCAGATCGTGCCGATGATCTACGCGATGGCCGACACCGACGTGCGCAACGCGCAGTTCTTCGGCAGCGTGCTGACCGCGTGGCTCGGCCTGAACACCGCGGCCGGCTGGCCGGGGACCAGCACCAACGGCGCGATCGGCGCGCTGTACGACAGCAATGCGCTCGTCTACCAGTCGCCGACGTTCGCGGGCGCGTCGATCGCGCTCGAATACGCGCCGGGCGGCGTCGCCGGGCAGTTCCAGGGCGGCACGCGCGAATCCGTCGTGCTCAAGTACTCGAACTACGGGCTGAACGCGTCCGCGCTCTATTACAACGGCCACGACACGAACCCGGCGCCGGGCATCGCGCCGACCGGCGTCGACAACAACCGCTTCATGTACTTCGGCGCGAAATACACGATCCGCGATTTCTCGGTGTCGGCGTCGTACGGCAACGGCAGGAATCCTGCGCATGCCGACAAGGTGAACCTCGACATGCTGTCGGCGGGCGTCGGCTATCGCTTCACGCCGGCGCTGCAGGTGACTTCCGCCGTGTACTACCTGAAGGACCGCAACCGTTCCGAGAACCGCTCGACGGCGGTCGTGCTCGCGGCCGACTACAGCCTGTCGAAGCGGTCGATGGTGTATGCGCAGGTCGGCCGCGTGAACAACCGCGGCACGATGGGCCAGATGCTCGTGTACGGGCAGCCGGTCGCGCCGGGTGTCGGCACGACAGCCGCGATGATCGGGCTGCGGCACAACTTCTGACGACGTGACGACCTGACGACCTGGCGCGGAATGGGCCAGGCGGCGCCCGGGTGCGAATCCCGGCCACCGCCTGCATCGATTCCGGGGATCGGCTACAGTGGGCGTTTTTCGGCGCGCTCCGGCGCCGTCGCCGCGCCGCGGATCGCGCGCGAGCGCGGCGGCAAGGCGGAGCGCGGATCACCCACCTCGTCGACGAGCGAACTTCCATGCCCGACCTGTCCGCCTTCCCGATCACGCAAAAGTGGCCGGCCCAGCATCCCGACCGTCTCCAGCTCTACTCGCTGCCGACGCCGAACGGCGTCAAGGTGTCGATCATGCTCGAGGAAACCGGCCTGCCGTACGAGCCGCACCTCGTGCGCTTCGACACGAACGACCAGTTGTCGCCCGCGTTCCTGTCGCTGAACCCGAACAACAAGATCCCGGCGATCATCGATCCGAACGGCCCCGACGGCAAGCCGCTGCCGCTGTTCGAATCGGGCGCGATCCTGATCTATCTCGCGGACAAGACCGGCCAGTTGATCCCGAAGGATCTCGCCGGCCGCTACGAGACGATCCAGTGGGTGATGTTCCAGATGGGCGGCATCGGCCCGATGTTCGGCCAGGTCGGCTTCTTCCACAAGTTCGCCGGCCGCGACTACGAGGACAAGCGCCCGCGCGACCGCTACGTCGACGAGTCGAAGCGCCTGCTCGCCGTGCTCGACGCGCATCTCGCGAACCGCAAATGGATGATGGGCGACACGTACACGATCGCCGACATCGCGATCTTCCCGTGGGTGCGCAACCTCGTCGGCTTCTACGAAGCGGGCGATCTGGTCGGCTTCAGCGAATTCCGGCACGTCGCGCGGGCGCTCGACGCGTTCGTCGCGCGTCCGGCCGTCGCGCGCGGGCTCAATATCCCGGCACGAGGCTGACCGGCGGCGCGGGCGCACCGTGTGCCGCCCGCAGTCTGCGGACTTGAACCGCCCGCCGCATTGTGCGGCGGGCTTTGGGGGGCATTGCGAATTTCCAGGGAACGCTGGGAAGACCGTCGGTGTTTGGCCAACAAGAGCCGGTCGAGTTTGCATACAAAACGGTACAAAACTGTCGATTGCGTTGCGCCGCAATCGAAGACGCCAAGATGCCCCGGATGACAGTAATACGACGAGGTTGCAAATCTCACACACAAAAAAGAATACGGGGTTGACGGTTTTTTTACGTCGATGATGCTTCATCATACGAATTTCGCACCCCACTCAAGCCCTCAAACGCGCCAGATCGGCACAGTGGCGGCATGACGGTGACGGAGCCGCGGAAATCGGCCATCGATGTGTCGCCTATATCGTGGTCGCCGCGGCGGCTGTTGTCGGTCCGATCGAGGTTGCGGTCCTTCGTGCGGGATGCGTGACCGCGTACGCAACGTACTGGGCCGAGCGCATTGCACAGCCGCGACGAACGGCAAGGTTTCTCAGCAAGTCGTCCTTTCGCTCGACGTCCGTTTCATTCGCTATGCCACAGGAGGTATCACGATGAAATTGCATCCTCGCCTCGCCATTACCGCTCTTGCGCTCGCTGCTGCCCTAACCCATGCCGCGCTGGCCGCTGATGCGCTGCCGTCGTACCACGGTGACCCGTCGCAGACGTCGGTGTCCGGCCTGTCGTCGGGTGCCTTCATGGCGGTCCAGTACCAGGTCGCGTACTCCGGTTCCGTAGTCGGGGCTGGCGTGGTCGCCGGCGGTCCGTACTACTGCGCGGCAGGGAACTTGTTTAACGCCTCGATCTGCATGGGACAGGTACCGTTCGTTCCGCCGAACTCGACGCTGATGGTAACCGCCGCCGCAGGCTTTGCTTCGCTGAATCAGATTGACCCACTATCGAACCTTCAGAAGGCGCGGATCTACGTGTTCAGCGGAACGAAAGACACAGTTGTCTACCAACAGGCAGTCGACTCGACAGTGTCGTTCTTCAAGGAGGCCGGCGTCCCTGCGTCGAACCTGAAGTACGTGAATAACGTGCCGGCTGGTCACGCATTCATTACACCGTCGTTCGGCAACATGTGTGCTGACAATGCGCCTCCATACATCAGCCACTGCGAGGTCGGCAAGCAGAGGTACGACCAGGCCGGCGCGTTGCTGCAGTACATCTACGGCCCTTTAAAGCCGCCAGCGAAGAGCCTGACCGGGAGAATCGTGCCGTTCAGTCAGCGCGAATTCGCAGCATCTGCGACCGGCATGGCGGACACGGGATTCGTCTACGTGCCTAAGTCGTGCGATCAGGGAGCGGCGTGCAAGGTTCACGTCGCATTCCATGGATGCAAGCAGTCGGCAGCGGTGGTTGGCGACGATTTCTATGAAAAGACCAACTACAACTACTGGGCCGACACGAACAACATCCTCGTTCTGTATCCGCAGGTGAATGCGTCCACGATCCCGTTCAATCCGCAAGGTTGCTGGGACTGGTTCGGTTATACGGGTCCCGATTACGCGGTGAAATCGGGTTCCCAGCTTACTGCGGTTAACGCCATGGTCGGCCGACTGCTCTCCAAGCCGTAACGCGCGAGCACGTGTGTGCTCACACGGTGAGTTCAATGCCATACAGAAGAATCCGGACACGGCGAGATTTACGATTCTCATGATTCCTTCCGCGCCGCGACGTCAGCCATCTGTACGACCGCATCGGAGCGGATTGACCGTCGCTTGTGGGTCGATCTGCGCCGGTCGCGCGTCACAGGGCGGCGGCCGGCGGCGTTCGGCCAGGAGCGGACTGTGGCTGAATCGCCCGAACCTGCCGTACAATGCCATTGAAAGTTTTTAATCGTTTGCAGGGTTTGGCGGAATGTTGAGTAGTACGTGCCGGCAAAGAGCGTCCACGGACGTAATTTAAAAACAATGGGGTGAGCTGATGAACGTCACCAAGGTATACGTCACGAATCCGAGAAACCCTGAAAAATTGACGTCCGCCTCACGTTAGAGCACACAGGAAAATTCTTCATGTCTGTAGCGAAAATACCCCCGGCAAACGTCACAAAGCCAGAGACTTTCATCCTTGAGTCCCTTGAGCACGAGGACGAAAAAGAAGCACGCCTTGATGGAAAGATTCTCTACGAGGTTTTGAAACTTCATGGAAAAAAGCCGCTCTACTACTACTTTCGCACCCAACGAGAGTTAATTGAGTTTGCCAGGATTTTTAGAGAGTCCGGTTATCGATACCTTCATTTGTCCTGTCATGGAGGCGATGACATCGTTCAGTACACCTTCGGAAACTCTAACTACAAAGACTTTGCGAAAATATTTGAAAAAAAACTACATAACCGCCGGCTCTTTGTTTCAGGCTGCAATCTTGGCAACACGAATTTTGCGAACGAGGTATTCGAAACCAACGGCGGCATGTACTCGATTACAGCCCCGACAAAGAAAGTTTATTTTCATCAGTCTGTTTCCTTTTGGTCAGCGTTCTACTACATGATGTACGCGTGGGACGACACGATGATGAAGAAGAAAAGACTTAATCAAGTTCTCACGCAGCTCACCACGATTTTCGAGATGCCTCTTGCGCACTATTTTCGCGACATGGGTCAAGGGGCGGCAGTAGTGGAGCAACTGTTTTCTGCTAAACGTGAAAATCTCGACACTCTCAAGACAAAGGCCGCCGCACTGCCAGGAGAAACTATTTCGCTCTAAGAATTCCGCCGAGAGGAGCGGCCCATAAGCTGCGCTTGTGGCTTCCCTTCTCGGCTTCGCCGCTACGGCGGTCCCGCACGTCAAACGTAGACACTCACTTTTTTATGACGGAGCATTTATGAACCTCAACATCAAGATTTTAAAAAAGGGGGACGCCGTGATTAGCGTGTTGCCCTATGAAGGAAATGTTGCCATTGCAGTCAAGAGAAAACTAGGGCATGTAGAAATTGTATTGATTTCAAAGAATTCTGATGGCTTACCGGAAATATCGTCAACGTGGTCTATTGGCGAGGGCGACAATGAAATCGAAATTCGAGACGGTGATATGCAAGTTTCTACATTCTAGAGGCCCACAAAATGAAGTGTGGAGCATGCGGACTTGAAGGTCACAACCGCAGGACATGCCCGAGTGCAAATAACACGAGCCCAGGAATCAGGGACAGGGCTTTAATTCTTCGCATCGACGGAATGACACGAAGCGAGCAGGATAAAATGCATATCGAGATTGTGAAGTTAAAGAAGCGCATCACAGCCGACGAAGCAAAAGCTACATTGATTGAGGGAAATAGCAGAGAATTGCCCAGCAAAATTCGCGCTCTCATTGGGAATAGTGAAAATGAATAGGCGACCGTACTCTCACTATAAACAGCAAAATAAAATCAAAGAAATACAGGATGACCTATGTATTGTTTGTTGGAAGGACGAGAAGAAAGAAGCCCGAGGCCATCATTTGATTCCGTTCTCGGAGGATGGGGGCGATAACATCATAAATTTTGTCACTCTGTGCGATGAATGCCACAAGAAGTATCACGCAGGAAAACTGAACATCGATATTTACAGGTTCTGAAAAATATCTAGCTCTGCAATTAACGGGGCCGAAAAAATCTGCGTTTTTCCGTCCGGTATTTTTACGTTGAACGTCCGCTTTCCCGAGCTGCCAACTACCGCTTGGGGTCGGCAAGCGACGTCCACGAAAATTCACGAAGAACTTTGTTTTTGCCCGCGGCGTGCGTTTGCGTGACGCATTCGGTAGCGCTACTTGCCGTCCGGCCCCTTCGCCGCCCCGTCTCCCAGCCCTGCCAGCAGCTTCTCCAGCAGTCGCGACAACTGCGCCTGCTCGTCGTCCGACAGCACGGCCAGCAACTCGCACTGGTTGTCGATATGCGCGACGACCGCTTCGTCGATCAGCGCGCGGCCGGTTTCCGTCAGCGCGACGAGCGTGCCGCGCCCGTCGGCCGGGTTCGGCCGGCGCTCGACCCAGCCGGCCTTCTGCAGCCGGTCGATGCGCGCGGTCATCCCGCCCGACGACATCATCAGCGCGTCGTACAGCGCCGTCGGCGTCAGCGCGAACGGCGCGCCGCAGCGCCGCAGCGTCGCGAGCACGTCGAATTCGCCCGGCTGCATCCCGTAGCGCGCAAACAGCGGATTGAGACGGTCGCGCGCGATCACCAGCGCGGCTTCCTGCAGCCGCCCCATCACGACCATCGACGACGCGTCGAGATCCGGGCGCTCGACGCGCCATTGCGCGAGCGCATGCGCGGCTCGATCCATTAACCCTCCTCGGTTCACCAGTTATCTTGACGTCGAGATAAATCGGCGTTTATCTTGATGTCGAGATACTTTACATGAAAAACGCACAGCGCCCGGACGGACGTCGTGCACCGATACCGAGGGCCTGTCGATGAATCGCTTCATTTCCCCCGGATGGCGGCTCGCCGCCATCGTGCTCGTCGGGCTGAACCTGCGGCCGGCGCTAGCCGCCGTCGGCCCGCTGCTCGACATGATCCAGCGCGCGACCGGCATCGGCGACGGCGCGGCCAGCCTGCTGACGACGATCCCGATCCTGCTGATGGGGCTCGGCGCGCTGAGTGCGCGGCGCCTGCAGCGCGTGACGGGCATCGCGGGCGGCGTATGGCTCGGCGTCGCGCTGATCGGGCTCGCCTGCGTGTCGCGCATCGGCGCGCAGCACGCATGGCTGCTGCTCGCGAGCGCCTGCTGCGCGGGCGTCGGGATCGCGATGGTGCAGGCGCTGCTGCCCGGTTTCGTGAAGGCGCATTTCGCGACGCGCGTCGGCGGCGCGATGGGCGTCTATTCGACGTCGATCATGGGCGGTGCGGTGCTCGCGAGCGTCGTCGCGCCGTTTGCCGCGGCGCGCTGGGGCTGGCTCGCCGCGCTCGCGGGCTGGGCGCTGCCGGCCGCGGTGGCCGCGCTCGCGTGGCCGCTGGCCGGTCGCGGCGGCGATGCGCTCGCGGCCGGGCCGGCTGCGGCATCGGCTGCGCAGCCGTCGCGTTCGCCGCGCGCGTGGCGGCTCGCGCTGTTCTTCGGGATCGCGACGGGCGCGTACACGCTGGTGCTCGCGTGGCTGCCTCCGTACTACATGCGGCTCGGCTGGTCGCCGACGGCGGCCGGCAGCCTGCTCGGCGGCGTGACGCTCGCGGAAGTCGTCGCGGGGCTGACGATCTCGGCGACGATCGACCGCCTGCCCGATCGCCGTCCCGCGCTGCATGCGGCGATCGCGTCGCTGTTCGTCGGGTTGCTGGCGATGCTGGCCGCGCCCGAAGCGCTCGCCTTGCCGGCCGCGCTGCTGCTCGGCGCGGGGATCGGCGCGCTGTTTCCGCTGTCGCTGATCGTCACGGTCGACCATGCGGCGACGCCGGCGGACGCCGCATCGCTGACGGGGTTCGTGCAGGGTGTCGGCTACCTGATCGCCGGGTTGTTCCCGTTCGCGGCCGGCGTCGTGCGCCAGCATCTCGCGGACCTGACGCCCGCGTGGGTGGCGATGGCGTGCCTGTGCGTCGTGCTGTTCGCGCTGGCGGCGGGTTTTGCGCCGCGGCTCGCGCGGCGTGTTGCGAGTGCCTAGGCGGTCGGCCGCGCGTCAGCCGCTCGTTTCCCGCTCCGACGGCAACTGTCGATAGGCACGCATCGCCGCAAATCGCACGCGTCTTCGTCGCACAGCCGGCACACCCGGATCGCGGGCTGCACGTCGTCGGCCAGTGCGCCGATCAATTGCTCGCAGATCGGCATGAGGGATGGGTTGCGAACACGGTTCGGCCATCACCATGCGCGTGATGTCCGCGATCGCCGATCCGCGTGCGACGCGCACCTGCGCGAACGTCGTGCCGAACGCCGGCCGGCGCACGCGTGATCAGCCCGCGCTCGCGTACAACGTCGAATCCGCGAACCCTTCGGCATCGAGCACGCGCCCGATCAGGATCAGCGCGGTGCGCTCGATCTGCGTGCCCTGCACCTTGCCGACGATGTCGGCGAGCGTGCCGGTCACGCGTTCCTCGTCGGGCCAGCTCGCGCGATAGATCACCGCGACCGGGCAATCGGCGCCGTAATGCGGCAGCACTTCGTCGACGATGCGCGCGAGATGGCGCACGCCGAGATGGATCGCGAGCGTCGCGCGATGCGCGGCGAGCGCGCCGAGCGCCTCGCCTTCCGGCATCGTCGTCTTGCCCGCGAAGCGCGTGAGGATCACCGTCTGCGCAACGCCGGGCAGCGTCAGCTCGACGCCGAGCGTCGCCGCGCACGCGGCCGTGGCCGTCACGCCCGGCACGATTTCGTACGGAATCCCGAGCGTCTTCAGCCGGCGGATCTGCTCGCCGATCGCGCCGTACAGCGACGGATCGCCCGAATGCACGCGCGCGACGTCCTGCCCCTTCGCATGCGCGGCGGCGAGCAGCGCGACGATCGCGTCGAGGTCGAGCTCGGCCGTATTGACGACCTGCTCCGCGCGATGGCCGTCGAGCACGGCCGGCGGCACCAGCGAGCCTGCATACAGGATCACCGGGCAGGTGCGCACGAGGCGCTGGCCCTTCACCGTGATCAGCTCCGGGTCGCCGGGGCCCGCGCCGATGAAATACACCGTCATCGAAAAATCTCCGTCAATTCGTTGGATGATCGGCCGCGCGGCGTCACGCGCGCGCGGCCGGATCGAGTGCGTCGAGCAGCGCGGCGGCCGAGTCGAACGTGCGGTCGGCGTCGGGCAGCGGCGGCCGGCGCAGCATCACGACCGGCAGCCTGCGTTCGCGCGCGACGTCGAGCTTGGCCTCGGTGGCCGCACCACCGCTGTTCTTGCTGACGACGACGTCGATCCCCATCAGCGCGAACAGCGCGCGCTCGCCGTCGAGCGTGAACGGCCCGCGCGCGGCGACGATCTGCGCGCGCGCGTTGCCGGGATGCGCGTCGAGGCAACGCACGAGCCAGAACTGGTGTGGCGGGATCGCGTCGAGATGCGCGAGAGGCTCGCGGCCGAGCGTGAACAGCGGCCGCTTGAACGGCGCGAGCGCGGCCTCGATGCCGGCCCAGTCGTCGACCATCCGCCAGTCGTCGCCCGGTTGCGGCGTCCATGGCGCGCGGCGCAGCGCCCACAGCGGCACGCCCGCGTCGCGCGTCGCGGCAGCGGCATTCGCGCTGATTTGCGCGGCATACGGATGCGTCGCGTCGATCACGAGGCCGATACCGGCACTGCGCAGATACGCGGCCAAGCCGGCGGCGCCGCCGAAACCGCCGACGCGCACGTCGCAGCGCAGGTCGTCGGGTACCTTGCCGAGACCGGCCAGGCTATACACGTGGTGCGGGCCGAGTGCGCGCGCGATTTTCAGCGCATCGCCGGTGCCGCCGAGCAGCAGGATGCGCGCGCTCATCGCGCCTGCCCGACGAAGCGGCCCTGCCGGTCGATCGCGAACATCTCGACGGCGACCGATGGCGGCACGATATCGCGCGCGACGCGCAGCGCCTGCGCGCAGACGAGATCGCCGAGCGGCACGCCCGCGGCCAGCGCGAGCTTCAACGCTTCCTGGCTCGTGTTCGCGGCACGCATCGCGGCCTGCAGCGCATCGCTCGCGCCGGCCTCGGCCGCCCACTGCGCGAGTAGCGGCAGGTCGATACTCGAATGGCGGCTGTGCAGGTCGAGGTGGCCGGCCGCGAGCTTGCTGAGCTTGCCGAAGCCGCCGCACATCGACAGCCGCGCGACCGGCGCGCGCCGCAGATGCTTGAGCACCGCGCCCGCGAAATCGCCCATCTCGACCAGCGCCATGTCGGGCAGGTGGTAGTGCGCGCGCATCGCGTCCTCGCTCGTATTGCCCGTGCACGCGGCGATATGCTGGATGCCGTTTGCGCGCGCGACGTCGATGCCCTGGTGGATCGACGCGATATAGGCCGAGCACGAGAACGGCCGCACGATGCCGGTCGTGCCGAGGATCGACAGCCCGCCGACGATACCGAGGCGCGGGTTCATCGTCTTCAGCGCGAGCGCTTCGCCGCCTTCCACGCCGATCGTCACGTCGAAGCCGCCCGCGTAGCCATATTCGGCTGCCAGCGCGTCGAGGTGCGTCGTCATCATCTGGCGCGGCACCGGGTTGATCGCCGGTTCGCCGACCGGCAGCGTCAGCCCCGCACGCGTGACCGTGCCGACGCCCGGCCCCGCGTGAAACCGTACGCCGGGCGCCGTCGCGAGTGCGACGCGCGCGAAGATCAGCGCGCCGTGCGTGACGTCCGGATCGTCGCCGGCATCCTTGATCGTGCCGGCTTCGGCGCCGTCGGCCGTGATCCGGCAGAACTCGAGCCGCATCATCACGCGCTGCCCCTTCGGCAGCACGATCGCGACCGCATCGTCCACCTGGCCCGCGAGCAGCAGGCGCGCGGCGGCGAGCGACGTCGCGGTCGCGCAGCTGCCGGTCGTATAACCGAAGCGCAGCGGCGCGTGCCGTTCGGGGGTTTCGTCGCGCATCACGCGTCCACCGGGTTCGACGAGTTCGTCGGCCCGGCCGTGGTGGCCGCGTCGGGCTTGCGCACGTCGTACAGCGTGACCGGCAACGGCTGCCGCCATGTGTCGAAGCGGCCGAGCGACTCCGCATGCGCGAGCGACACGCGCGTGAGCGTGCCGCCGTGCGCATCGCGCCATGCGGCGAGCGCCATCTCGCCCTGCAGCGTGACCGCGTTCGCGACCAGCCGGCCGCCGGGCTTCAGCGACGACCAGCACGCGTCGAGCACGCCGGGCGCCGTCGCACCGCCACCGATGAAGATCGCGTCGGGCGCGGCGAGCCCGGCGAGCGCGTCGGGCGCGCGCCCCGCGACGAGTTGCAGGCCCGGCACGCCGAGCGCGTCGCGGTTGTGTTCGATGAAGCGCTGCCGCTCCGCATGCGCTTCGATCGCGATCGCCTGGCACGACGGATGCGCGCGCATCCATTCGATGCCGATCGAGCCGCTGCCGGCGCCGACGTCCCACAGCAGCTCGCCGGGCGCGGGCGCGAGGCGCGCGAGCGTCATCGCGCGCAGGTCACGCTTGGTGAGCTGGCCGTCGTGGCGGTACGCATCGTCGGGCAGGCCGGGCGTGAGCGCGCGGCGCGGCGCGTCGGGGCCGGCCTGGCAGTCGAGCGCGACGAGATTGAGCGCGGCCGTTTCGTCGACGTTCCAGTCCTGCGCGAGGCCGTCGACACGCCGCTCGAGCGGGCCGCCCAGATGTTCGAACACGCTGATGCGCGTCGGCCCGAAGCCGCGTGCGGTGAGTTCGGCCGCGACGGCGGCCGGCGTGCGGCCGTCGGCGCTCAGCACGAACAAGCGCCGGCCCGGCAGCAGATGGCGCGCGAGCGTCGCGAGCGGACGCCCGACGAGCGATACCGCGCCGATATCCTGCAGCGCCCAGCCGAGGCGCGCGGCCGCGAGCGACAGCGACGACGGCGCGGGCAGCACGCGCCATTCGTCGGGGGAAAACCGGCGCGCGAGCGTGGCGCCGACGCCGAACAGCATCGGGTCGCCGCTCGCGAGCACACAGACGGGCGACGGGCGGCGCGCGAGCACGCCCGCGACGTCGAACGGCGACGGCCACGTTTCGCGCGCGGCCGGCAGCCGCGCGGGCAGCATGTCGAGATGCCGCTGCGCGCCGACGACGAGCGTCGCGTCGAGCAGCGCGCGCCGCGCGCTGCGGCCGAGCCCCGCGTAACCGTCGTCGCCGATGCCCACTACCGTCAGCCACGCCGTCATGCACCCTTCCCCATCGTTCGATTCCATCGTGTCGCCGCTCGGCCGTAAAAGGGCCGGCGCAGCCGTCCGCATTGCGAAAGACGGCATGGTACCGTGTTCCATCCCGCGTTTCACCTGCCGGCCCACCGGTGCCGGATCGCCACCCGCTTCGCCTGGCGTGAACGGCTTTCCGGTCGCGAACCGCGGTCGAAATCGGGTATCCTACGGCCGTTCGTTCGCCGGTGCCCTTCGGGGCCGAAGAGGGAACACAGGGCGCGCCGCGCGCCGCTGTGGCTGCCCCGCAACTGTAGACAGCGAGCCGATCTCCCCCCTCACGCCACTGGTTCGACCGGGAAGGCCGGGAGCCGGCGCCGACCTGTCAGCCAGGAGACCTGCCGGCCAGAAAGTGCGTGCGTGCCAGTCGGCGTCGGGCGGGGTGTACCGATGCGTTGGCCCGCGGCGCGACACTGCCCCGATACCCCGTTGAGTTCCGCCCCCGATTCGATTCCTGCGTCGCCCGTCGTGCGCCCGTCGGCCTGCCCGGGGCTCGTGCGCGTCGTTGCGGCCGCCGATGGCGGGCTGTGCCGGATCAAGCTGCCGGGCGGCCGGCTCGATGCGCGCCAGGCGCGCGCGATCGCCGCCGCCGCGCGCGCATACGGCTCCGGCGCGATCGACGCGACCAATCGCGCGAATCTCCAGCTACGCGGCATTCGCGACGGCGCGGCCGACGCGCTGACGCGCGCATTGCTCGACGCGGGGCTCGGCCCTCACGCCGATGCCACCGCAAAATCGATCGCAGACGCAACCGCCGATGCGGCCGCGCTCGCCGCGAGCGACGACGTCCGCAACGTGATGCTCAGCCCGCTCGCCGGGCATGACCCCGCCGCACTCGTCGACAGCCGCGCGCTCGTCGTTCCGCTGCTCGACATGCTGGCAAGCGAGCCGCGCCGCGGCGAGCTGTCGCCGAAATTCTCGATCCAGCTCGACGGCGGCGAATCGGTCGCGGCGCTCGATCATCCGCACGACATCTGGCTCGCCGCATGGCGCCGCGCCGATGGCGCGGTGCGCATCGCGGCCGGGCTGGCCGGCTGCCCGCCGATCACATTCGATGACACGCCTGCGTCGGTCGATGTGTCGCCCGACCAGAGCGTCGCGCTCGTGCGCGCCCTGCTGCTCGCGTTCCTCGATCTCGCGCCGGCCGACGTCACGCGGATGCGTGCACTGCTCGCGACGCGCAGCGACCGCGCGTTGCTCGACCGCGCGCGGCACTACCTGCCCTTCCCGCTCGCGGCCGATCCCGCGCTCGCCGGCTGGCGGCGCATGCGTTCCGATTCCGCACTGCGTTTCGGCGCGCGTCCGTCGCTCGACGCAGCGCGCTGCAGCGTCGGCGCGCAATTCGTGCTCGGGCGGCTCGACGCGACGCAGCTGGAACGGCTCGCCGCATTGGCCGAAGCCGAAGGCGACGGCACGCTGTCGATGACGCCGTGGCAAGGCGTGTTCATCCACGGCGTGTCGCACGCACGCGCACCGGCCACGCTCGATGCGCTCGCGTCGCTCGGCCTCGTCTGCGCGTCGACCGACCCGCTCGCGACGCTCGTCGCGTGCACCGGCAGCGCGGGCTGCGCGAAAGCGCACGCCGACACGAAACGCGATGCGCTCGCGCTCGCCGCACGCATCGGCCGTCCAGTCGACGTGCACCTGACCGGCTGCGAGCGCCACTGCGCGCTGCCGCATCCCGCTGCGCACACGCTGGTCGCGGTCGCGCCCGCGCACTACGACCTTTACCGGCGCGACGCCGCCGCGGGCCTCGGCGCCCCGCTCGCGCGCCATCTGACGATTGACCAGGCCGCGGCCCGACTGACGGGCGCACGGCATAGCCAGGACACCACCACCGATGCTTGACTACATTCGCGACGGGCAGGAAATCTACCGCCAGTCGTTCGCGACGATCCGCGCCGAGGCCGACCTGTCGCACGTTCCGCCCGACCTCGAGAAACTCGCGGTGCGCGTGATTCACGCGTGCGGGATGGTCGACGTCGTCTACGACCTGCGCTTCTCGGCCGGCGCCGGCACCGCGGGCCGCACGGCGCTCGCGGCCGGCGCGCCGATCCTGTGCGACGCGAAAATGGTTGCCGAAGGCATCACGCGCGCACGGCTGCCGGCCGGCAATCCCGTGATCTGCACGCTCGGCGAGCCGGAGGTGCCCGATCTCGCGCGCCATCTCGGCAACACACGCTCGGCCGCCGCGCTCGAACTGTGGCGCCCGCATCTGGCGGGCAGCGTCGTCGTGATCGGCAATGCACCGACCGCGCTGTTCCACCTGCTCGACATGATCGACGCCGGCGCGCCGCGCCCCGCGCTGATCCTCGGGTTCCCGGTCGGCTTCATCGGTGCGGCCGAATCGAAGGCGATGCTCGACGCCGACAGCCGCGGCGTGCCGTACGTCGCGCTGCTCGGCCGGCGCGGCGGCAGCGCGATGGCGGCCGCCGCGGTCAACGCGCTCGCGACGGAGGTCGAATGACGACCGCGCGCGGACGCCTGTTCGGGGTCGGCGTCGGCCCCGGCGACCCCGAACTGATGACGATCAAGGCGCTGCGCGTGCTGCAGGCCGCGCCCGTGGTCGCGTATTTCGTCGCGAAGGGCAAGAAAGGCAATGCCTACGGCATCGTCGAAGCGCACTTGCTCGACACGCAGACGCAGCTGCCGCTCGTCTATCCGGTGACGACCGAAGCGCTGCCGCCGCCGCTCTGCTACGAGACGGTGATCGCCGACTTCTACGATACGGCCGCCGAAATCGTCGCGGCGCACCTCGACGCGGGCCGCGACGTCGCGGTGATCTGCGAAGGCGATCCGTTCTTCTACGGCTCGTACATGTACCTGCACGACCGCCTCGCACCGCGTTACGACACCGAGGTCATCCCGGGCGTATGCGCGATGCTCGGCGGCACGGCCGTGCTCGGCCAGCCGCTCGTCTATCGCAACCAGAGCCTGTCGGTGCTGTCGGGCGTGCTGCCCGAGCACGAACTGCGCGCGCGGCTCGCGCAGGCCGACGCGGCCGTCGTGATGAAGCTCGGCCGCAATTTCGACAAGGTGCGGCGCGTGCTCGACGAACTCGGTCTCGCGAAGCGCGCGCTATATGTCGAACGCGCGACGATGGCGAGCCAGCGCATCGTGCCGCTCGACGAAGTCGATCCGATGGCGTCGCCGTATTTCTCGCTGCTCGTCGTGCCGGGGGAAAAATGGCAAGGATGACGACTCCGCCCGCGATCGTGATACTCGGCGCCGGCGCGCTCGACACTGCGCGACGCATCCAGGCACGCTACCCGGGCGCCCGCGTGCATGGGCTCGCATCGCGCGTCGATGCCGACGAGCCATTCGACGAACTCGGCGCGCACCTGCGCGAACTCTATGCACGCGGCCTGCCGATCGTCGCGCTGTGCGCGGCCGGCATTGTGATTCGCTGCCTCGCGCCCGCGCTGGCCGACAAGGGCGTCGAGCCGCCGGTGCTCGCGGTCGCGGAGGACGGCTCGGCCGTCGTGCCGCTGCTCGGCGGGCTGACAGGAGTGAATGTGATCGCGCGCGAAATCGCCGAATGGCTCGGCGTCGCGCCGGCGATCACGACGAGCGGCGAACTGCGCTTCGGCGCATGCGTGCTCAATCCGCCCGAAGGTTATGCGCTCGCCGATCTCGCGCAGGGCAAGCGCTTCGTGTCCGACCTGCTCGCGGGCGCGTCGACGCGCATCGACGGCGCGGCGCCGTGGCTCGACGATGTCGCGCTGCCGCGCGACGACACGGCCGCGCATGCGATCCGCGTGACGCCCGATGCATGGCGCGGCACGCAAGACGAACTCGTGATCCATCCGCGCAGCGTGGTGGTCGGCGTCGATGCGCAAACCGTACACGCGGACGAAGCGCTCGCCGCGCGCATCGAAGCCGCGCTCGACGCACAAGGCCTCGCGCGGCTGGCGCTCGCGGCCATCGTCGCACCGGCGTCGGCGATCGGCGGCACCGTGCTGGAGGAAGCAGCGCAAACGCTCGGCGTGCCGCTGCGCTTTGTTGATGTCGACAACGAAGCGCAAACCGATGCGTCCACGCTGCTCGGCCGCGCATTGCGTGTCGCGCATACGCTGCGCGCAGCGTCGAACGGGCTCGCTTGCGCGGTCGCGTCGCATCCGGTCGATCCCGCCACGCTCGGCCGTGCGCGCGGCCGCCTGACGGTGCTCGGCCTCGGCCCGGGCGGCGCCGCGTGGCTCACGCCGGCCGCGCGCGCCGCGCTCGCGGACGCGACCGATATCCTCGGCTACACGACCTACGTGAACATGGCCGGCCCGTTCCGTGCGGACCAGCGCGTGCACGGCACCGACAATCGCGAGGAAATGCAGCGCGCGCGCCACGCGTTCGAACTTGCGGCCGAAGGCCGGCGCGTCGCGGTCGTGTCGTCGGGCGACCCCGGCGTGTTCGCGATGGCCGCGGCCGTGCTCGAAGCGCTCGACGAATCTCGTGACCCGCAATGGGCCGCGGTCGACCTGCGCGTGGAACCCGGCGTATCGGCGTCGCTCGCGACCGCCGCACAGGCCGGCGCGCCGCTCGGCCACGACTTCTGCGCGATCTCGCTGTCGGACAACCTGAAACCGTGGGGCGTGATCGAGACGCGCCTGCGGCACGCAGCGCAAGCCGATCTCGTGATGGCGTTCTACAACCCGATCTCGCGTGCGCGGCCGTGGCAGCTCGACCGCGCGCTCGATGTCGTGCGCGCGCATCGTGCGGCCGATACGGTGGTCGTGCTCGGGCGCGACATCGGCCGGCCGGGCGCGACGCTCGCGACGACGACGCTCGGCGCGCTGCGCAGCGACCAGGTCGACATGCGCACGATGGTGATCGTCGGCTCGTCGACCACACGGCGTTTCGCGATCGACGGCGGACGCGAGTGGGTCTATACGCCGCGCTGGTATCGCTGAACGCGGTCAACGTGTGAACCGGGCGCCGCGCACGTCGGCATGCGCGGGCGTCGTCAATGTACCGCTCGCCGGTGCGCGTTCGGCCGAGCAAATCGTGTCGCGGAGCGAGCTGTTTGCGTCGGCGTGCGTCGAACGCTTCGTCGCGCAGGCCCGCTCACTGGTGCAGCCTGTATCGGCGTAACGCAACGTGAGCGATATAAGCGACGTTAGCGACGCGCATCGGGCTTCATGCAATCAGCACGAACGATCGGGAAAATCGCCCGCCCGATGCATTACGGAACGGTGTCGAATCGGCAAGATCGTTATGTATCGGAAATCAAATAACAAAAAGAACTCCTGACCATTCACTATTCGGCGCGAATCCTCCAAGATGGGCACGCCGCCGGCCGGGCATGCCCGGTCGTCCGTCCGGCGGCGATACGCGGGCCAGCGTATCCCTCTTCCACTTGGAGAACAGAATGAACAACAACGTGTTGCAGCGTTTCATCCCGCGTGCGATTGCCGCGGGTTGTCTGCTCGCCGCCGCGAGCGTGTCCCACGGCGCCGGCGTCTACGCGCCGTTTGTCGACGTGACGCTCTATCCGACGCCGCTCGTCGACCAGATCGGCGTCCGGCAAGGCATCCAGCAATTCACGCTCGCGTTCGTGGTCGCGGGCAGCGGCTGCGCGCCGTCGTGGGGCGGCGTGCAGCCGATCGGCAACGGCGCGAGCGGCGGCCTGCTCACCGCGCTGTCGACGTCGATCGCGAGCTACCGCGCGAAAGGCGGCGAGGTCGCCGTGTCGTTCGGCGGCGCGAACGGCACGCCGCTGATGCAGGCCTGCTCGACGGTTCCCGCGCTGAAGACCGCCTACCAGACGGTGATCGACACATACGGCCTCACGCATATCGACTTCGATATCGAAGGCGCATCGCAGCAGGACACGGCTGCGGTCGCGCGCAACTTCCAGGCCGTCGCGCAACTGCAAGCCGACTATGCGGCGAAGGGCAAGCCGCTGCACGTCACGCTGACGCTGCCGACGATGCCGACCGGGCTCACGCAGGACGGCGTGAACGTCGTCAACGCGGCGATCGCGAACAAGACGACGTTCGATGCCGTGAACCTGATGACGATGGACTACGGCCCCGCGAACATCGACATGGGCGCGGCCGCGATCAGCGCCGCGCAGGCGCTGTATTCGCAGCTCGACACGGCGTTCAAGTCCGCCGGCCAGCCGAAGACCGGCGCGCAACTGTGGCAGATGGTGGGTGTCACGCCGATGATCGGCGTGAACGACGTGCAGGGCGAGACCTTCACGCTCGCGAACGCGCAAAGCGTGCTGAACGCGGCGGTCAACAACAGCTACGGGTTCTTCGGCAACTGGTCGGTCGGCCGCGACCAGCCGTGCCCGAACAACGGCGCGTATGCGTCGCCGACCTGCTCGGGCGTCGCGCAGCAGCCGTACGCGTTCGCGGCGATTTTCCGCAAGCTCGACGGCAAGTGGGGCGCGGGCGTCACACAGGACCCGAACTACGGCGGCGGCTCGGGCGGCGGCACGCCGCAGCCGGGCGCGCCCTGGGCGGCCGGCCAGGTCTATACGGCAGGCGCGACGGTCACCTACCAGGGCACCACGTATCAGGCGCAATGGTGGACGCAGGGTGACGTGCCCGGCCAGGCGGCCGTGTGGAAGCCGGTCGGCGGCGGCTCGCCGGTATGGTCGGCCACGACCGCCTACCAGGGCGGCACGTGCGTGATGTACCAGGGCGCGAAATACTGCGCGAAATGGTGGACCCAGGGCGACAACCCGAGTGCCGGCGGCGTATGGGTGAAGTCGTGATGGCGCAACGCGCCGGCGCATGATGCGCGGCGAGCCGTTTCCTGCGCGGCAGGATCAAATGCCGGAACGGCTCGTCATGCTTCGCCTACGGCCTACGGCCAAAGGCTCGTGAAAGGCCGAGCACTAACACTCGGCACTGTCCAAGAAATCCAGGCGGTTCATGAAAAACCCCCAAACGCTTGGATCGGTGCCCGACTTTTGCGGTGTAGTCCAGACGACGGCCCGCTACTGGCCCTCGCGTGCCGCTACCCTACCCGCGCGCGTGTTCGGCCAGCAGCCGCGCCTTCGCGTCGACGAGCAGCGCCGCATGCGTGTCGCGATGCTGGCGGATCCGCTCGGTCGGCCCGACGACCGACAGCCCGTACCAGTCGCCGTCGAGCGTCAGCGCGACCGCGATCGCCGACAGCTCGGGCGCGCTTTCGCCGAAGTTCTCGGCCCAGCCGAGTTCGCGAAACCGCGCGGTTTGCGCGACGAGCGCCGGCAGGTCCGCGATCGTCGCGTCGGTGAAGCGCTCGAACGGCAACTGCGCGCCGAGCGCCTGCTGCGCATCGCCGGCGAGTTCCGCGAAGATCGCCTTGCCGATCGAGTTCGCGTGCAGCGGGCGCAGCTCGCCCGGCTGGCGCGTATAGCGGATCGCCTGCTCCGATTCGACGACGTCGAGGTACGTGACCGACAGGCCCTGGATCTTGCCGAGCACGGCGGTCTCGCGGCTCGCGTCGCGCAGCGCGACGAGATGCGGATGCACGATGTCGACGACGGGATCGGTCGCGTCGATCGCGGCGGCGATCGTCTGCAAGCGCCGCGTCGGGTAGTAGCCGCCGCGCTTGCGCACTTCGTACAGGTAGCCGCGGCTCACGAGCGTGCGCGCCATCGCGAGGCAGCTCGACGCCGGCACATTGAGCAGGCGCGCGAGTTCGGTCAGCGGCAGCGGCCGCCGTTCGGCGGCGAACAGCTCGAACAGGTCGAGCGTGCGGGCAACGAGTTTGACGTCCATGACGAGCGCTTGATTCGGAACGGGAAACCGCGCGCCGGGCGGGCCGCCGCGCGTCAGTAAGACTTCGGCAGCCCGAGCACCTTCTCCGCGATGTAGCACAGGATCAGTTGCGGACTCACGGGCGCGAGCCTCGGAATCATACACTCGCGCAGGTAGCGCTCGACATGGTATTCCTTCGCGTACCCCATCCCGCCATGCGTCGCGATCGCCGTCTGGCATGCCTGGAACGCGGCTTCCGCGCCGAGGTATTTCGCCGCGTTCGCCTCCGCGCCGCACGACTGCCCCGCGTCGTAGCGCGTCGCGGCCTTCATCACCATCAGCCACGCGGCCTCGAGCTGCATCCACGCCAGCGCAAGCGGATGCTGGATCGACTGGTTCTGCCCGATCGGCCGGCCGAACACGACGCGCTCGCATGCATAATGCGTCGCGCGGCGCAGCGCGGCCTGCCCGAGCCCGATCGCCTCCGCGGCGATCAGGATCCGCTCGGGATTCAGCCCGTGCAGCAGATAGCGGAAGCCGTCGCCTTCGTTGCCGATCAGGTCGTCGCGCGACACGCGCAGGTTGTCGATGAACAGCATGTTCGAATCGACGGCCTTGCGACCCATCTTCTCGATCTCGCGCACCTCGACGCGCGAGCGATCGAGGTCGGTGTAGAACAGGCTCAGCCCGTCGGTCGGCTTCGCGACCTGGTCGAGCGGCGTCGTGCGCGCGATGATCAGCATCTTGTTCGCGACCTGCGCGGTCGAGATCCAGATCTTGCGCCCGCTCAGCACGTAGTGATCGCCGTCGCGACGCGCCTGCGTGGCCAGGTGCGTGGTGTCGAGGCCCGCGTCGGGTTCCGTCACCGCGAAGCACGCCTTGTCGCGCCCGGCGATCAGCGGCGGCAGGAAGCGCGCCTTCTGCGCGTCGTTGCCGAATACCTGCACCGGATTCAGCCCGAAGATGTTCATGTGGACGGCCGATGCGCCGGACAGGCCGGCGCCCGATGCACTGATCGTGCGCATCATCAGCGCGGCCTCGGTCATCCCGAGCCCGGCGCCGCCGTAAGCCGGGTCCATCGCGATGCCGAGCCAGCCGGCCTCGGCGAGCGCCGCATGGAAATCGGCCGGAAACCCGCCCGCGCGGTCGCGTTCGAGCCAGTAGTCGTCGCCGAAGCGCGCGCAGATTTTCTCGATCGCGCTGTCGATCGCGCGCTGGTCGTCGGTCAGGTCGAACTGCATGGATTGCTCTCCCGGAAAACGTGAACGGCCGCGCCGTACGCAAGAAAACGCCGAGCCGCCTCGAAGGAAGTTCCCTCGGGAGCCTGGCGCGAAGCAACAGGTCTGCGGGCGCTCATAGTGGAAACACGCCCGTCGCGACCGCGGCGAAGACCATCAGCACGGTGGCGGCGAACAGGAACGGAATCGTGAATTTCTGGTGCTCGGCGAGCTCGACGCCGGTCAGCCCGACGATCAGGAACGTCGCGGGCGTGAGCGGGCTCACCGGAAAGCCCGTCGTCATCTGGCCGAGCAGCGCGGCCTGCGCCATCTGGATCGGCGGCACGCCGAGCAGCTTGCCGCTTTCCGCGAGCACCGGCAGCACGCCGAAATAAAACGAATCGGGATCGAACAGCAGGCTGAGCGGCATCGACAGCAGCCCGAGCACGAACGGCATGTGGCGCGCATGCTCGACCGGCACGTGCGCGACGACGACTTCCGCCATCGCCTTCAGCATCCCGGTGCCGGACATGATGCCGGTGAACGCGCCGGCCGCGAGCAGCACGCTCGCCATCATCAGCGCGGCCTTCGCATGCGCGTCGATCCGCTCGCGCTGGGCTTGCACGTCCGGGTAGTTGATCACGAGCGCGGCGACCGTGCCGAGCATGAACATCACCATCGGGTCGACGATGCCCGACACCAGCGTGACGAGCACGACGAGCGTCAGCGCGAGGTTGATCCGGAAGCGGCCGGGCCGGCGCAGCGCGCGCTCGGCGTCGGTCAGCTCGCGCGGCGCGATCGCGAGCGACGCCGCACCGGCGCGATCGAGCCCGAGCCGTTTCGCCTCGCGCACGCCGAGCACGTACGCGGTGCCGAACACGAACGCGAGCCCGACGATCTGCACCGGGATCATCGGCATGAAGATCGCCGAGCCGGGAATGTGCAGCGCCGCCGACGCGCGCAGCATCGGCCCGACCCACGGCAGGAAATTGACGCCGGCCGCCATCGACGCGACGCACGCGAGGATGCGGCGATCCATCCCGAGCCGCGTATAGAGCGGCATCATCGCGGGCAGCGTGACGAGAAACGTGACGGCGCCCGAGCCGTCGAGATGGATCAGCAGCGCGAGCAGCGCCGAGCCCATCACGATGCGCGGCGGATGGCAGCCGATCACGCGCAGCACGCCCGCGATGATCGGGTCGAGCATCCCCGCGTCGGTGAGGATTCCGAAAAATAGAATCGCAAAAACGAACATCCCGGCGATCGGGCCGATGTTCTGTACGCCGTGCACGATGAACTTGCCGGTCGTCAGCCCGAAACCGGCCGCGAGCGATGCGGCCACCGGCACGACGATCAGCGCGACGAGCGGCGACAGCCGCTTCGTGATGATCAGGCCGAACAGCGCGACGATGGTGATCGCGCCGATCCATGCAAGCATGATGCGTCTCCTCTTCAGCCGGTGCGTCCGTGCGCGGGCCGGCGTGGTGTCCGAACGGGGTGTACGGCCCGCGCGTCCGTGCGCCGCCGTCGGGCGCGCGGCATGGCCGGCGGCCGGGATGCCGGTCAGTCCCGGCGGTTGTCGCGATCGTTCTCGGTGTCGACGTCGGCAAAAACCTGCGCCGCATGCTCATTCAGCGCTGGCGGCGGCCGCCGGTACGTGGCCGGCGTGCGGCCGAGCTTGATCGGCGACGCGATGCCGCGATGCCGGCCCAGCTCGACCTTCATCTGCCGATGCGCGACATGCGGATGGTCGAGCGCCGCATCGAGCCCGAGCACGGGTGCGCATGGCACGCCGCGGCGCATCAGTTGCTCGGCGAGCGCCGCGCCGTCGTGTCCGGCCAATGCCGTTTCGAGCAGCGCGCGCAGCGCGGCGCGGTTCGCGCTGCGCGCGCGGTTGTCCGCGAAACGCGGATCGTCGGGCCAGTCGCGCGTGCCGAGCACGTCGCACAGCGCCGCGAACTGCCCGTTGTTGCCGACCGCGAGAAAGATGTCGACGGAGGCCGTCGGGAAGCTGTCGTACGGCGTGATGTTCGGATGCGCGTTGCCGGTGCGCACGGGCGCGTTGCCCGAATGGAAGAAGTTCGGCGTATGCGGATGCAGGATCGACAGCGCGCAGTCGAACAGCGTCGATTCGACGAACTGGCCGCGGCCGCTCGCGTCGCGCTCGCGCAGCGCCATCAGCACGCCGAGCGCCGCGTTCAGCCCGGTCACGAGATCGACGATCGGCACGCCGACGCGCAACGGCGCGCCGCCGGCTTCTCCGTTCACGCTCATCAGCCCCGCGAGCGCCTGCACGGCTGCGTCGTAGCCAGGCAGCCCGCCGAGCGGGCCGTGCGCGCCGAAGCCCGATACGCGGCAATAAACGAGCCGCGGAAACCGCGCATGCAGCGTATCGAAACCGAGCCCCCAGCGCTCCATCGTGCCGATCTTGAAGTTCTCGATGACTGCATCGGCATGTTCGAGCAGGCCGAGCAGGCGCTCGCGGTCGTCCGGTTGCGTCAGGTCGAGCGCGACGCCGAGCTTGTTGCGGTTCACGCCGAGGAAATACGACGCGGTGTCGCCGTCGAACGGCGGGCCCCACGTGCGCGTCTCGTCGCCGGACGGCGGTTCGACCTTGATCACCTCCGCGCCGTGGTCGGCGAGGATCTGCGTCGCGTAAGGGCCGCCCAGCACCCGCGACAGATCGACGATGCGCAATCCCGCCAGCGCGCCCTGCTGCTCCCGTTCCGCCATGCGTCTCGCTCCTGGTTCCGGTTGATCGGACTGCCGGTTCCGGCGGCCGGCGCCTGCGGCGCGACTTTCCGGATTCGGCAAATAATTCTTGTATGTGAATTTATATTCACACTCAGGAATTATGTTGTCAAGCCCGGATGCACTCGGCGGAAGCGCGGACAACGCCGCCGGGCGCAACTGGAGACGACACCGAAGCCGCGCCGGTTGCGGCACCACCCCGCCCTTCGTTAAGCTGGCGGGCAACCTTCATCTCAAAAAGCAAGGCGGAATATTCATGAAACGGATCCTGCTGGCGGCCTTCATGCTGGCGTCGACGCTGGGCGTCGGACACGCGCAAACCCGGACATTCAATTTCGGCGAAGGACAGACGCAGATGCCGGCCGCGGCACCGCAGGCCGCCGCGCCGACCGCACGGCCCGCGCCCGCGCGCCGGCACGTGACGGTGCCGCCCCATCACCGGCGCGCCGTTCACCAGCGCCGCCGTTCGCGCCACGTGAAGCCGACGCGCAGCGGGATCTACACGCACGCATGACACGGCTCAGCGGCGCGACGCCATGCACGGAACTGTCACGAACGGCCGGTAAGATCGCTGCGGCTGCCTGCATGCCGTCGCGGCCCGCGGCCGGACAACGAACCGCCGACGCGCATTTTCTCCACGATTCAGCACCTGTTTTGCCGAACATGAGTACCGGGCCGGACATTCTCGCCGTCATCAAGGAAAGAGCCACGATCGTGTGCCGCCAGCGCAGCAGCGTGCTGCTGGTCGCCCGCACCGCGTCGCGCTGGTCGCTGCCGGGCGGCACGATCCGGCGCGGCGAGACGCCGCTCGAAGCTGCGCAGCGGGAGCTCGCCGAGGAAACGCGGCTGGAGGGGCTTGCGCTCGACTACGCGGTGCAGTTCGGCGGGCTGACGAAGCTGCATCACGTGTTCGTGGCCGACGTGCCCGCGCACCTGACGCCGCGCGCGAGCAACGAGATCGCCCGCTGCAAGTGGTTCACCGTCGACCGGCTCGACACGCTCCATGCGAGCGTGCCGACGCGCAAGATCGTCGAACTGCTGCGCCTCGACTGCTTCTCGGCAATCGCGAACGGCCCGCTGCGCTGATATCGATGCCGCCTGCGCCGGTCACGCGCGCAGGAACGGGCCGGCCTTGCGTTCGAGCAGCGCGACGAGCCTGCTTGCCCGCTCACCACTCACCCTTGCGGAATCGTGCCGGGCCGCACGTACGCGAGCATGTGCGGCACGTAGTCGGCCTTGCCGAGTTCGACGCCGTGACGGCGCAGGATCGCGTACGCGGCGATCGCATGGAAGTAGAACTGCGGCAGCGCCCAGTCGCGCGCGTATTGTTCGCCCGTCATGTCGAACGCGACGCCGTTGGGCAGCTCGAGCGCGATCGGCAGCGCGGCGCCGCCATCGAGCGCATCCGGCGCGAGTTCGCCGAGAAACGCGAGCGTGCCCGCGATGATCGCCTGCGCGTCGCTCAGCGAGCCGGGCTGCGCATCCGCATTCCATCCGGCTTCGCGCAATGCCAGCAGCGCGGCCGGCAGCGGCTCGCCGCGCAGCCGGTAGACCGGCTCCATCGCCTGGAAGCATGAGAAGCGCACCTGTGCGGCGAGCGGATACATGTCGGCTGCCAGCTTCAGCGTCATCGCCGCGTCGGGCTCGTCGCCCGCGGCCTGCCGGTGTGCGACAGCCTTGTCGAGCCACGCGGACTGCGCGCGCAGCATCTGGGTAAACGTCGGAACGAGAAGTTGGGTCGGCGACACGTGCGAGCTCCTGTGTAGTGGTTCGCGCCACGATAGCAGCGTCAGCGCAAACCTGCATTCCGGCCTGGGCGGCGCACACGAGCCGATGCGGATTCGACGCATTGCCGCATGGCGCGTACGAGCGTTTCCGTATGCGGAACGATCGATCGCGCGTGGCCGCCGAAACGCGGCCTTACGGCTTGCCGTATCGCGCCAGGAACCGGTCGAGCTGCGATGCGAACGTCTTGCCGTCACGCGCGCTGAACGGCGCGGGCCCGCCCGTGTCGATGCCCGTGCTGCGCAACTGCTCCATCATCGCGCGCGTCGACAGGCGTTCCTCGATGTTCTCGCGGCTGAACCAGTTGCCGCGCGGGTCGAGCGCATGCGCGCCCTTGTCGAGCACGGCGGCGGCCAGCGGGATGTCGGCGGTGATCACGAGGTCGCCGGCCTCGGCCAGCTCGACGATGCGCGCGTCAGCCACGTCGAAGCCGGCCGGCACCTGCACCGCCTTGATGAACGGCGACGGCGGCGTGCGCAGAAACTGGTTCGCGACCAGCGTCACGCGGATTTCGGCACGACGCGCGGCGCGAAACAGCATGTCCTTGATGACGGCGGGACACGCGTCGGCATCGACCAGTACTTGCATGGCGGGTTTTCCAATGGGGAGAAGCAGAAGCGGCGATCATATCGCACCGTCGGCCGTGGCCTTGCGGCCGTCACTCGGCCCGCTAGATCAGCTAGGTCCGTGAGAGCTGCAAGGTCCGCGAGGCCCGCTCAACCCGCAAGGTCCGTACAAAGCGCATCGACCGTCACCCACTGCGCGCCCCACGCAGCAGCGAGCCGCACGCCCTGCCCGATCCGCACGGCCGCGTCGTCGAAGTCGACGAACACGACATGATCGGCCGCCGCGGGTTTCGCCGGCGCTTCGCGCGTGCGGCCGTCGGACAGCACCCACAGCCAGCGCTGCTTGCCGGGCTCGCGCCGCGCATCGCGCGCGAGCAACTGCGCGGCGGCCGCGATGCCGTCCGCGAGCGGCGTGCCGCCGCCGCCGTCGACCGGTTCGAGCCAGCGCGCGTTCCACCAGCGCGGCACGGCCGGGCCGAAGCGCCGCGCGGCGCCGTTGCCGCCGAAGCAAATCAGCGCGGTCTCGACACGGTCGCGCGCCGCGCGATCGAAATACGCGACGATCAGCCCCTTCGCCAGCGCGAGCCGGTCGTGCGACAGCATCGACGCCGAACAGTCGAGCACGAAGCAATGCAGCGCGTGCGGCGTGCCGGCCCGTTTCCGGAAGCGCAGATGGCCGAGGTGCAGCGCATCGCCGCGTTTCGCGGCGAGCGTCGCCGGCCACGCAACGGCCGTGCCGGCGCGCGCCGTGCCCGGCACGCGCGCGGCTGCGCCTGATTGCCATCGAGGACCGCGAACGGCGTTCGCGGCGGCGCCGACTCGATGGCTCAGCGTTTTTTTAGCGGCAGCGGCACGACGCTTTTCACGTCGCGCAGCCCGGCGGGTTCGGGCGGCAGATAGCCCCAGTCGCCCTGCGATGCTGCGGTGTCGTTCTTCGTCGCTCCCGATTGGTTCTCCGGCCGCTGGCGCGCATCCGGCGGCGAGCGATCGTCACGTTCGTCACGTTCGCGGTCCGGCTGCGACGCGCCGGAAGATGACGGCGCACCCGCGTGGCGCCGGTGCCGCAGCACCGCTTCGGCCACACGCTCCACATGCGACACCGTCACCGCATCGGCCCGTTCCAGCGCGGCGAGTGCGCGCGCGGCGCGCAGCATCACGAGATCGGCGCGCAGCCCGTCGACGGCCGCGTCGATGCACAGCGCACTGACGCGCGCATGTACCGCATCGTCGAAATCGAGCCTCGCCAGCCGCGCTCGCGCCGCATGAATCCGGTCGCCGAGTTCGCGCTGCGCGGCTGCATGACGAGCACGGAACGCATCCGGATCGAGATCGAATGCAAGCCGCGCCTTCACGATCCGCTCGCGCTGCGCGGCATCGAAGCAGTTCTCGATCTCGACCATCAGCCCGAAGCGGTCGAGCAACTGCGGACGCAGTTCGCCTTCCTCGGGATTCATCGTGCCGACCAGCACGAAGCGCGCGTCATGCGCGTGCGATACGCCATCGCGCTCGACGATGTTCACGCCGCTCGCGGCGACGTCGAGCAGCGTATCGACGAGCCCGTCGGCGAGCAGGTTCACTTCGTCGACATACAGCACGCCGAGATGCGCGCGCGCCAGCAGGCCCGGCCTGAAGCGCACGCCGTTTTCGGCCAGCGCATGTGCGAGATCGAGCGTGCCGGTCACCTGTTCGTCGCTCGCCGACAGCGGCAGCGTGACGAACTGCCCTTCGGGCAGCAGCTCCGCGAGGCCGCGCGCGGCGGTCGATTTCGCGGTGCCGCGCGGCCCGCTCACCAGCACGCCGCCGAGCGACGGATCGATCGCGGCGAGCAGCAGCGCCTGCTGCAATGCATCCTGCGCGACGAGCGCCGCAAACGGAAAGACCGCGCGCGCGCGGTGCAGCGTCGGATCGGTCATCGCCGTCCTCCTTCCTGGAGTTGTTCGCTTTCGAGCCAGACCGCTTCGATCCGCTCGCGATAATCGTCCGGCTGCTGCCACAGGCCGCGCTGCATCGCCTCGACGAAGCGTTCGCAGATGCCGTGCAGCGCCTTCGGGTTGTGCCGTTCGAGGAACGCGCGCGTGTCGTCGTCGAACAAGTATGCGTCGGCGACGAGTGCGTACTGGTGGTCGGACAGCACGCGCGCGGTCGCGTCATAGCCGTACAGGTAGTCGACGGTCGCGGCCATTTCCGCCGCGCCCTTGTAGCCGTGGCGCTTCACACCGTCGAGCCATTTCGGGTTGACGACGCGCGAGCGGATCACGCGCGCGATCTCCTCGCGCAGCGTGCGCATCTTCGGCGCGACCGGGTTCGCGTGGTCGCCGTGGTAGATGCTCGGCTGCTGCCCGGACAGGTGCCGCACGGCCGCCGTCATCCCGCCCTGGAACTGGTAGTAGTCGTTCGAATCGAGGATGTCGTGCTCGCGGCTGTCCTGGTTCTGCACGACGACGTCGATCGTCGCCAGCCGCTCGCCGAACACGTCGGGTGCGGCGTCGCCCGCGCTGTTCTGCGCGTACGCATGCCCGCCCCACTGGCGATACGCATCGGCGAGATCGGCGTCGGTCTGCCAGCGGCGCTGGTCGATCAGGTCCTGCAGGCCCGCGCCGTAGCTGCCCGGCCGCGCGCCGAACACGCGCCAGCCGGCGCGGCGCCGCGCTTCGTCGGGCGCCACGCCCTGCGCGATCCATTTCGCGCGTTCGCGCTCGATGCGCGCGCGGACCGGGTTCAGTTCCTCGGGCTCGTCGAGTTCGGCGACGGCCTGCACGGCCGCGTCGAACAGGTGCATCAGGTTCGGGAACGCGTCGCGGAAGAAGCCCGAGACGCGCAGCGTCACGTCGATGCGCGGCCGGTCGAAGATCTCGATCGGCAGGATCTCGAAATCGGTCACGCGATGGCTGCCATGCGCCCATTTCGGCCGCACGCCGAGCAGCGCGAACGCCTGCGCGATGTCGTCGCCGCCCGTGCGCATCGTCGCCGTGCCCCATACGGACAGGCCGATCGCGCGCGGATAATCGCCGTGATCCTGCAGATGGCGCTCGATCAGCTGCTGCGCGGATTTCAGGCCGAGCGACCACGCCGCCTGCGTCGGCACCGCGCGCGTGTCGACCGAGTAGAAGTTGCGGCCGGTCGGCAGCACGTCGGGGCGGCCGCGCGACGGCGAGCCGCTCGGCCCCGGCGGCACGAAACGGCCGTCGAGCCCGCGCAGCAACTGGCGCATTTCCTCGCCGCCGCATGCGTCGAGCGCAGGCATCAGCGTCGAGCGGACGCGTTCGATCACCGCGAGCGTATGCGGCCATTCGCCGGGCGGCGTCGCATCGGTACGAGTGTCGCCCGACACGGCCGCGCACAGCCCGTCCAGCCATTGCTGCGCGAGCCGTTCGAGCCGCTCGCGCGTATCGCCCGCATGGCGCCACGGCGATGCATCGAGCGCCTGCAGGATCGCCGGTCGCGGGCCCGCCCACGGTGCGGCCCAGTCGGCTGACAGCGGATCGAAATCGTCGCCGAGCATCAGGTCGCGCGCGAGCGCGCCGATCAGCCCCGCGCGCTCTTCCTTGCCGTCGCCGACCGGAAAGCGTGCGAGCGCGAGCAGCGTGTCGCGCCGCTGGCGATCGGCCGGCGACGCGCCGAACACATGCAGCCCGTCGCGAATCTGCGCTTCCTTCAATTCGCACAGCCACGCGTCGACGCGCGTCAGCAGCGCATCCTCGTCGCCCGCGTCGCGCGGCGGCGATACGCTCAGTTCGTCGTGCAGCCGGTGTTCGGCGATCGTCGCGAGGATCGTCTTCCTCAGCAGCTTCGCGCGCCGCGCATCGACCATCAGCGCTTCGTAGTATTCGTCGACCTGCCGCTCGAGATCCTGCAGCGGGCCGTAGTTTTCCGCGCGCGTGAGCGGCGGCATCAGGTGATCGACGATCACCGCCTGCGCGCGGCGCTTCGCCTGGCTGCCCTCGCCCGGATCGTTGACGATGAACGGATACAGGTGCGGCAGCGGCCCGAGCGTCAGGTCGGGCCAGCATGCGTCGGACAGCGCGACGCTCTTGCCCGGCAGCCATTCGAGGTTGCCGTGCTTGCCGAGATGGATGACCGCGTCGATGCGATACGCATCGCGCAGCCAGAAATAAAACGCGAGATACGCGTGCGGCGGCACCAGATCCGCGTCGTGGTAGCTCGCGTAGTCGTTGTCGCCGCGCGAGCGCGACGGCTGGATGCCGACGAACACGTTGCCCGCGCGCCAGCCCGCGATCGTGAAACGCCCGTGGCGCAGCGTCGGGTCGGCTTCGGGCGGGCCCCAGCGCTCATTCAGCGCATCGCGCACGGCTACCGGCAGCCGCGCGAAATGCGCGACGTAGTCGGCCAGCGCGAAACTCTGGAACGCCGGACGCAGCGCATGCACGGCCGCGTCGTTGGTCACGCCTTCGGTGAGCCGCGCGATCAGCGCGTCGCCGTCGGGCGGCAGGTCGGCCACCGCGTAGCCCGCATCGCGCAGCGCCGCGAGCACGCGCAGCGCGGACGCCGGCGTGTCGAGCCCGACGCCGTTGCCGATCCGCCCTTCGCTTTGCGGATAGTTCGCGAGGATCAGCGCGACGCGCTTGCTCGCGTTGTCGAGCGTGCGCAGCCGGCACCAGCCGCGCGCAAGCGCCGCGACGAACGCGATCCGCTCCGCATCCGGCTGGTAGCGCACGACGTCGACCTCGGTGTGCGGGCAGCGATACGCGAGCCCCTTGAAGCTCACCGCGCGCGTGACGATGCGCCCGTCGACCTCGGGTAGCGCGATATGCATCGCGATATCGCGCGCATGCAGGCCCTGGTTGTCGGCCACCCACGCGTCACGATTGCCGCCGGACAGGATCACCTGCAGCACCGGCGCGTCGCCGGCGAGCACGTCCGGTTCGGCGGCATCGATCGCGCCGGCCGCGAACGCGGTCGTGTTCAGCACGAGCGCGACGCCGTGCGTGTCGCAGAGCTGCGTGATGACCTCGCGGCTCACCGCGTCCTTCAGCGACGTCACCGCGATCGGCAGCGGATTCAGCCCTTCCTGAACGAGCGCATCGGCCAGCGCATCGAACACGGCCGTGTTCGCGGCCTGCCAGTGCGCGCGATAGAACAGGATCGCGACGACCGGCGCACCCGGCGTCCAGCGCGGCCGCCAGTCGTCGACGCTCGCGCGGTCGCGCGCCGGGTGATACAGCGCGGCCGCCGGCAACGGGCGCGGCGGCTCGGGTTCGTCGCCGAAGCCGAGCGTATGGAACGCGATGCTGCGCAGCAGCGCTTCGGCGTTGTGCACGCCGCCTTCGCGCAGGTAGCGCCACCACAGCCGGCACAGGTCGGGCGCGACCGTGCTTTTCGCGACGAGGTTCGGGTCTTCCTGCAGGTCGCCCGAGAACATCGCGAGCTGCTGGGCACGCTTCGACGCGAGCGACACGGCCTGCTCGATCCCGTACGGCCAGTACGCTTCGCCGCCGAGATGATCGATCACGACCGTCTTCGCGTGGCGCAGCACGTCGTCGACATAGAAGTCGACGGACGCCGGCTGCCGCAGGAACGTCACGTTCGCGAGCCGCACGCTCGGGAAGCCGGCCGGCAATTGCGGCACGACGCTCGCGAGCAGCGACAGCGTCGTGTCGGCCGAACTCAGGATCACGATGTCGGCCGGTTGCTGGTCGATCCGGACGACGCCCTGCGTATCGTCGACGAAGCCGCCCGGCGTGGTGCGCAGCAGATGCATCGTGCGTTACGCCTGTTGCGGCTCGGCCGCGCACGCGGCGTCGAACGCGCGTTGCAGCGCGGCCGCGTCGAGATCCTCGCCGATCAGCACGAAACGGCTCGCGCGCGTTTCGCCGTCCTGCCAGCGGCGGTCGAAATAGCTGTCGAAGCGGCGGCCGACGCCCTGGATCACGAGCCGCATCGGCGCGCCGGGCAGCGCGGCGAAGCCCTTCGCGCGGTAGATCGTGTGCGCTTCGACGACGCGCTGCAGCGCGGCGATCGTCGCTTCGCGCGAGCCCGCGTCGCCCGACACGACCACCGAGTCGAAATCGTCGTGATGGTGATCGTGATCGCCGTCGCCGGCCGAGCCGTGATGGTCGTGGCGCAGGTGAATCGTTTCCTCCGACGCCGATTCGAGCCCGAGCAGCATTGCAAGATCGAGTTCGCCGCGCGTCGCGCGCACGATCTTCACCTGCGGCGGGATCTCTTCGCGGATCGCGGTTTCGATCTGCGCGAACTGCGCGTCGCCGACGAGATCGGCCTTGTTCACGATCACGAGATCGGCGGACGACAGCTGGTCGGCGAACAGCTCGTGCAGCGGCGATTCGTGGTCGAGGTTCGGGTCCGCACGGCGCTGCGCGTCGACGGCCTGCGGGTTTTCCGCGAACTGGCCGCTCGCGGCGGCCGGCCCGTCGACGACGGTCACGACCGCGTCGACCGTGAAGCTGTTGCGGATCGTCGGCCAGTTGAACGCCTGCACGAGCGGCTTCGGCAGCGCGAGCCCCGACGTCTCGATCAGCACATGGTCGATGTCCGCGCGGCGCTCGACGAGCGCTTCCATCACCGGATAGAACTCTTCCTGCACGGTGCAGCACAGGCAGCCGTTCGCGAGCTCGTAGAGCTGGCCCGACGCTTCGTCCTGCGCGCCTTCTGTCTCCTCGCAGCCGATGCCGCAGCCCTTGAGGATTTCGCCGTCGATGCCGAGCTCGCCGAATTCGTTGACGATCACCGCGATGCGGCGGCCTTCGGCGTGCTGCAGGATGTGGCGCATCAGCGTGGTCTTGCCGCTGCCGAGAAAGCCCGTGACGATCGTGACGGGCAGCTTGCGTAGGGTCATGGAATATCCAGGGTCGTAAGGGGGAGTCAGGCCGAGATCGTCACGTCGATCTCGTCGTAGCGCTTTAACCGGTAGATCAGGGCCGACACGAGCCAGCATGCGAGGAACAGGCCGATCACGACGTAGCCGAGCATGCCGAAGTGCGACGCCACCATCGACGCGAAGCCCCATACCGGGCCCTGCAGCGACAGCTTGTCCGCGAGCAGCGCAAGCACCTCGATGCCGCCGATCAGCGCGGCGACCAGCACCGACACGAAGGTGATCGTCATGTTGTAGTAGATCTTGCGGATCGGCCGCACGTACGCCCAGCGATACGCGCCCATCATCAGGATGCCGTCGGTCGTGTCGACCAGCGTCATGCCGGCGGTGAACAGCATCGGCAGCGCCATCACCGACCAGAACGACAGGCCGCCCTGCACCTGCGCCGCCGAGATGCCGAACAGCGCGATCTCGGTCGCCGTATCGAAGCCGAAGCCGAACAGGAACCCGACCGGATACAGGTGCCAGCTGCGCGACACGAGCCGGAACAGCGGACGGAACAGGCGCGCGAGCACGCCGCGCTGGTTCAGCAGCAGGTCGAGATCGGCGTCGACGATCGGCTCGCCGCGCCGCGCGGCGCGAAACGTCCGGTAGACGGAAATCAGGATCAGCAGGTTCGCGATCGCGAGCACCAGCAGGAAGAACGCCGACACGCTCGTGCTGATCACGCCGCCCCACGCTTTCATGCTCTCGAAGCGCGCGAGCGACGCGGCCGTGAGCGCGACCACGACCGACATCACGATCACGACCGTCGAGTGGCCGAGCGAGAAGAACAGGCCCGCGCCGAGCGGGCTGCGGCCCTCCTGCATCAGCTTGCGCGTGACGTTGTCGATGGCCGCGATGTGGTCGGCGTCGACCGCATGGCGCAGCCCGAACACGTACGCGAGCAGCGCGGTGCCGAGCAGCACGGGCTGGCCGTGGAAGGCGGCGAACGCCCAGATCCACGCGCCTGCGTTGAACGCGATCAGCAGCGCATAGATCGCGACGATCTTGCCGCGCAGCCCGGACGGACTGTCGTTGAACAGGCGAAACAGCGAATCGAGCATGACGCTCCTTTGCGAACGGTCGACATGAAGAATGCCAACACGGCCGTCGCTGCTCGCCCCGTGCGGTCCGGCCCTTCATCGCGCCGGATCATGCGCACTCGCGCAGGCGGTCGGACGACGGGAATCGGGAAACGCTCGGGTGTCGGGCACGCTGCGGCCGTGGACGATGCGCCGCCTCCCCGCGGCGCTGAACCCCAACGTTTAGGCCGGTATCCGGGCTGACGAACACGCCGCTTCGCCTTCCCGGATGCGCAGGGCATCCAGTGGCGGTCGTCCGCATGCGCGCGGCATGCGGCGAAGCGGCGCTGCATCGAGGCGGGCACGATGCGTTCGCTTACCGTTGCGGGGGCAGCACAGGTTGGCTCGACTGCGACGCAGGCAGGCTCCCTGTTTCCCGTTTAACTGCACGCGCCGGAGGGCGCGCGCGAGCACCAAAACGCGTGCGAGTGTAGGTGGAGCGGGCGGGAGCGTCAAGGCGGCACGGGCCGCCGAACGGCGCCTTGCATGGCCGCCGCGCCATGCCGGAGGCGGCTTCCGGCATCGGCGAAGCGGGTTAGCGCGGGCGGCGCGCTGTGCTATCGTAGCGCCGCGTTCGGTGCTCGCACGCGCATTCCGCGCATGCAGTTAAACGGGAAACAGGAGGCGGACCACCGCCCGGCCTGTGCTGTCCCCGCAACGGTACGCCGCCCGCGCGACGCGCTTCCCCGCGCACGCGCCCATGCCGCCCACGATGCCACTGCCCTTCAGCCGGGCGGGAAGGCCGCGGCCTGGCAAGCGGCCAGCCCGGATACCGGCCGACGCAAGGGGCGAGCCCGACGCTCGCCGAACGCCCGATCCGCGGGGGACGGATGGGGTGCGCATTCCACCCGCGTTCGCGCGGGCTTCGCCCGATCCGTCATGCATTGCCTGTCCGCCGGCCGCCGATGTGCCGCCCGCCTGCCCCTTTCCACTGTTTCGACACGGTGCGCGCCGTGCCGCGCGCGATGAGCCGCGCCTGGCTCATCGGCGCCGGCCCCGGCGACGCCGACCTGCTGACGCTCAAGGCCGTGCGCGCGATCGGCGCGGCGGACGTGCTGCTCGTCGACGATCTCGTGAACCCCGACGTGCTGCGCCATGCGCGCGCCGACGCGCACATCGAGCATGTCGGCAAGCGCGGCGGCCATGCGTCGACGCCGCAGGAAGCGATCGTCGCCGCGATGCTCGCGCACCTGCGCGCCGGCCGCAGCGTCGCGCGGCTCAAGGGCGGCGATCCGTTCGTGTTCGGCCGCGGCGGCGAGGAACTGGCCGCGCTCGGTGCGGCGGGTTTTCCGGTCGAGGTCGTGAACGGCATCACCGCGGGCATCGCCGCGCCGGCCGCGCTCGGCATTCCGGTCACGCAGCGCGGCGACGCGCAGGGCGTGATCTTCGTCACGGGCCACAGTGCAGGCGCCGACGAGCCCGACTGGCGCGCGCTGGCGGCCACGCGCATGACGATCGTGATCTACATGGGCATCCGCCGGCTCGACGCGATCGCGGCGGCGCTGCGCGACGGCGGCCTGCCGGGCGATACGCCGTGCGCGGCGATCGAGAACGCGACGCGCCCCGAACAGCGGCACGTGCTCGCGACGCTCGACACCGTCGTCGAACGCGTCGGCGCGACCGGCATCGGTTCGCCGGCGATCGTCGTGATCGGCCGCGTCGCGGCGCTTGCCGACGATCCGTCGGTGCGTGCGGCGCTCGGCGGCGGCGCATGATGCGCGTCGCGCTCGGCGTCGGTTTCCGCGCGGGCGTGACGGCCGCGCAACTCGATGCCGCGATTCGCGCAGCGCTGGTGCTCTACCCTGCTGCCGAACCGGTGCTCGTCGCGACGCTCGCCGACAAGGCGCGTGCCCGCGCGCTGCGCACGCTGTGCGCGCGACGCGGCTGGCCGCTCGTCGCGTTCGACGCGGCGCAACTCGCGAGCCGTCCCGAACTGGCCGCGAGCGGCCCGTCGGACGCCGCGCTTGCACGCTTCGGCGTCGCGGGCGTGGCCGAGCCGTGCGCGCAGCTCGCGGCGCCGCACGGCCGGCTGCTCGGCCCCAAATCCATCCGGGACGGCGTGACGGTCGCACTCGCCGGCCCGCTCTGAACCCTTTGTTTCGCTTTCGACAGGACGATTCCCGATGAAGACCGATTCCGAATCCCATCAGCGGATGGCCGAGCGCCGCCGTGCCGGCCACGAGAAGAAGCAGGCCGCCGCCACTCATGAAAAAGGCCTGCTGATCGTCCACACCGGCAACGGCAAGGGCAAGAGCACGGCCGCGTTCGGCATGGCCGTGCGCGTGCTCGGCCACGGCATGCGGCTCGGCGTCGTGCAGTTCATCAAGGGCGCGCTGCACACGTCGGAACGCGACTTCCTTGGCGCGGTCGCGGAATGCGACTTCGTGACGATGGGCGACGGCTATACGTGGAACACGCAGAACCGCGACGCCGACATCGCGACCGCGCGCAAGGGCTGGGACGAGGCGCGCCGGATGATCGAAAGCGGCGACTACCGGATGGTGATCCTCGACGAATTGAACACCGTGCTGAAGTACGAATACCTGCCGCTCGACGAAGTGCTCGCGACGCTCGTCGCGCGTCCGGAGTCGGTGCATGTCGTCGTTACCGGGCGGCATGCGCCCGATGCGCTGATCGACGCGGCCGATCTCGTCACCGAAATGCGGCTCGTCAAGCATCCGTACAAGGAGCAAGGCGTGAAGGCGCAGCGCGGCGTGGAGTTCTGAGCGTGCCGGCCTGCCCCGCGCTGTTCGTCAGCGCGCCCGCGTCCGGCCAGGGCAAGACGTCGGTGACGGCCGGCCTCGCGCGGCTGCACCGCCGGCTCGGCCGCCGCGTGCGCGTGTTCAAGACCGGGCCCGATTTTCTCGATCCGATGCTGCTCGAACGCGCGAGCGGCGCGAGCGTGCATGCGCTCGACCTCGGGATGGTCGGCGAGGCCGGCTGCCGGGCGCTACTGGCCGAGGCCGCGCGCGATGCGGACCTGATCCTGATCGAGGGCGTGATGGGGCTGTTCGACGGCACGCCGAGCAGTGCCGACCTCGCGGCCGCGTTCGGCGTGCCGGTCGTCGCGGTGATTTCCGCGAAGTCGATGGCGCAGACCTTCGCGGCAATCGCATTCGGGCTCGCGCGGTTCCGGCCGGGGCTGCCGTTTCACGGCGTGCTGGCGAACCGCGTCGGCTCGGCCCGGCACGCGGAATTGCTGCAACAGGCGCTACCCGTCGACCTGCGCTGGCTCGGCCACGTGCCGGCCGATGCGGGCATCGCGCTGCCGGAGCGGCATCTCGGCCTGCACCAGCCGGCCGACATCGACGATCTCGACGCGCGGCTCGAACGCGCGGCCGACGTGCTCGCGCAGACGGCGCTCGCCGAATTGCCGCCTGCCATCGCGTTCGCGGAACCGGACGTGGCAGCGCCGCTGCCGCGCGCGCTCGCCGGCAAGCGGATCACGGTCGCGCGCGATGCGGCGTTCTCGTTCATCTATCCGGCGAATCTCGCGCTGCTCGATGCGCTCGGTGCGCAGCTGCGGTTCTTCTCGCCGCTCGCCGACGAGCCGGTGCCGGACGATTGCGATGCTCTGTTCCTGCCGGGCGGCTATCCGGAACTGCATGCGGCGACGCTCGCGGCGAATGCCGAAACCGCGCGGACGATTCGTGCGCATGCGGCTACGGGCAAGCCGATCGTCGCGGAATGCGGCGGGATGGTGTATCTGTGTGAATCTCTGACCGACGTGGACGGCGCAACGACGCCGATGCTGGGCCTGCTGCCGGGCCACGCGACGATGCAGCGCCGGTTCGCGGCGCTCGGCATGCAGCAGCTCGATACGCGCATCGGGCCGATGCGCGGCCATACGTTTCATTATTCGCGGCTCGCGACGCCGCTGGAACCGGTCGCGAACGCGGTGCGCCCCGACGGCGCGCCGGGCAGCGGCGAAGCCGTCTATCGCCGCGGCGCGATCGTCGCGACGTACATGCATATGTACTGGCCGTCGAATCCGGATGCGGTCGTGGCGTTGTTCAGCGGAGAAGCGTTCTAGATTGCTCGATGCCGCGCCCGGATCGAGACGGCACAGCTGATTCGAGATCCAGCTCGGCCAGCGGAGTCAGCCGAAGCTGTCTGCCTTTAACCGCCATGCGTTGTCCGCATGCGGACCAGGAAGGCCTCGCTGGCAAAGGCATGGGGCTCCCCCGATGCCTCGCCGGCCTTCAGCGCTTCCTGCAACGCACGGATTTGCGTTTCGTGTGACTCGAGGAGCCGCAAACCGGCTCGGACGACGTCGCTTGCGGAACTGTATCGCCCCGATTGCACTTGAGCGTCGACGAATTCGGCAAAGTGGTCGCCCAGGGAAACGGATATGTTTCGCGACATGAGTCACCTCCTCTTGAATGCGAGCACCATATACCAACGTTCGGTACATTTAGCATTTGGCATTCAGCTGCAGTGGCAGCCTTGCCGATGTCCGGCCTGCGTCACATGCGTTGCGTCCTTCGTCAGGTCAGTTTTTTTCGCGGCCCGGCGCTTCCGAACGCGAAGTCCGGATCACGGACCCCTCGGGCGAGAAATGCGCATTGAACATCGCGTCGCCCGATACGCCGCCCTCGGCCCAGTGCCAGCTCCACACCTCTTCATGGCTCAACGCGTATTGCGCGACCTCGGTCGGCTTGCCGAGCAGTTGCCGCACGTCGTCCTTCGACATCCCGGGCACGACCTTCGCGATGTTCGCCGCCGTCAGCGCCTGCGTGATCGACACGAGCCGGCCGTCGGGCCCGAAATCGAGCATGTAGGTGCTCGTGCCGTACGGGCCGCGCGGATACTCGAACCGCTGCGAGCCGTCGTCACCCTGCCTGACCATCTCGGGCTTGCCAGCCTGACGGAGCACGTCCTCGGTCGTCGAGACGCCCGGCTGCAGCTTGCCGAACGCCATCGGATCGGGCTTGATCGCGTTCACCGCGTCGGCCACCTTCTGGTCGTCGCACCCGGCCGCCAGAACGCCGACCGCACAGGCCGTCAGCACGGTCAGAAGCTGTTTTCGCATTTCGTCCACACCTGTATTCATCGAGCCGATTCGGCGTCGCGCGCAGCGTAGCACGCGGCCTGTCCCGCCGATGTCAAGGAGCGTCAAATCGAAGTGCAGCCTGCGCGCGTCCGGTTTCGTGGACACGGACGCGCATGCGCACACCGTGCGGCGACCGCCGCGTCGCCCGTCAAACCAGGAACGCCTCGGCCAGCTTGACCCAGTACGACGCGCCCGTCGGCAACGCCGCATCGTTGAAGTCGTAACCGGGGTTGTGCACCATGCAGCCGCCCTCACCGTCACCGTTGCCGATGATCAGGTAGCAGCCAGGCCGCTTCTCGAGCAGGAACGCGAAATCCTCGCTGCCGGTAAGCGGCACCATCCCGTCGATCAGGTTTGCATCGCCCACCCACTCGCGCGCGACGTTGCGCGCAAACGCGGTCATTTCCGCATCGTTGACGAGCACCGGGTAGCGGCGCTGGTAGTCGATCGTCGCGGTCGCGCCGAACACGGCCGCCTGCGCATGCACGACCTCCTTGATGCGCGTCTCGAGCAGGTCGCGCACCTCCGGTTTCAGCGCGCGCACGGACAGGCGCATCTGCGCGCGATCGGGAATCACGTTCGGCGCGTCGCCCGCGTGGATCGCGCCGACCGTGACGATCGCCATGTCGAGCGGCGACACGTTGCGCGACACGATCGTCTGCAACGCCAGCACGATCTGCGCGCACACGACGACGGGATCGATCGCCTTGTGCGGCACCGCGCCGTGGCCGCCGCGGCCCTGCACGTCGATGACCACGGTATCCGACGACGCCATGAACGGCCCCGGCAGGAAACCGAACTTGCCCGTCGGGAAGCCCGGCATGTTGTGCATCGCGAAGATCGCGTCGCACGGGAACTGCTCGAACAGCCCTTCGTCTAGCATCTTCTTCGCGCCGCCGAGCCCTTCCTCGGCCGGCTGGAAAATCAGGTTCAGCGTGCCCGAGAAGCGGCGCTCGCGTGCGAGATGCTTCGCGGCCGCGAGCAGCATCGCCGTGTGGCCGTCGTGGCCGCATGCGTGCATCTTGCCGGCGATCGTGCTCTGGTACGGCAGGCCCGTCGCCTCGTGGATCGGCAGCGCATCCATGTCGGCGCGCAGGCCGAGGCGCTGCATGCCGTTGCCCAGCTTCAACTGCGCGACGACGCCCGTGCCGCCGAGCCCGCGATGCACCGTGTAGCCCCACGACTGCAGTTGCTCCGCGACGAGGTCGCTCGTCGCGAATTCCTCGAAGCCCAGTTCGGGGTGAGCATGGATGCGGTGCCGGATCTCGATCATTTCGTCGGCGAGGCCTGCGGGAATCACGCTGTGCGTCACGGTGTCGTCTCCTGTGTGCCGTGGGGAATGTGCAGGCAAGGATAGACGGTTCACCGGCAACCGTGCAGACGGAAAGTCGTCACGGCAGCAACCGATGGTTGCCATACCAGGGCACGGTGCGCGATAAGTGCGAGCTGGCCATGCGGACGACTGCCGCACACGATCCGGACACGTGAAACTGTGCATTCCGCATCGATTTTCCGTGCATGAGGATCCGGCGATGGCTACTCAGACATCTGAAATACAACCTACACATCAAAGACTTGCGGATATTTGTTCACTTTTTGACGTTTGTACATTTTTTGTGTACGCTGACAAAGAAGTGAACAAGCGATCGCCTCTGATGCCCGAGAACGCTCTCCTCCCGCTGTCGGAACAGCATGTGCTCGACGAAGCCTGCGCCGCGTTCGAACGCGCGACCCGGCGCTTCAGCGCGCGGCCCGTGCGCGTGCCGGCCGCATACAACGCGCATGCCGACGCGATGATCCGCTTCGACATTGCCGGGCAGGCATTCGAGATGCCGGTCGCCGTGAGCCTGCGCGTCGAATCGCTGCCGGGCGCGCTCGCGGAATTGCGCCGCCGCGGCGGTGCTACCGCGATGCCCGGCGAACGGCCGCTGATGCTGGTCGCGCCGTATCTTTCGGCCGAACTGGCCGCCGGCCTGACCGACCAGGGCACCCCGTTTCTCGACACCGCCGGCAACGCATGCCTGATTCAACCGGAGGCGACCGTGATGATCGCGGGCCGGCCGAAGCCCGCACGCACCCCGCGCCGGCAGGCGTCGCGCGCGACGACGCCGAAGGGACTGGCCGTGATGTTCGCACTCGCGACGCAGCCGGGCCTCGTCGCGCAGCCGTATCGGGGGATTGCCGCCGCGTCGGGCGTCGCGCTCGGCACGGTCAATCTCGCGATGGACGATCTGATCGCGCGCAGCCTCGTCGGGCAGCGCCGCAACGGCGAGCGCCTGATTCCCGACTGGCCGCGCTTCGTGCAGGAATGGGTCGCGCTGTACCCGAGCCGCTTGCGCGCGAAACTGTCGAGCCGACGGTTTGCCGGCCTCGCCCCCGACTGGTGGCGCGGCTTCGATTTCGCGTCGTTCGATGCGCAGCTCGGCGGCGAGCCGGCGGCCGACCTGCTGACGCACGACCTGAAACCGGCCGCGATCACCGTCTATACGCACGGCGCGGTGTCGAACCGCCTGCTGCTCCAGGCCCGCCTGCGTCCGGACGAGCGCGGCGACGTCGAAATCCTCGAAGCGTTCTGGCCGCGCACGCCTGCGCTCGACTGGCGCAAGCAGGATGTGCCGCTCGTGCCGCCGCTCCTGGTCTACGCGGATCTCGTCTCGTCCGGGGACAGCCGCAATCTTGCCGCCGCCGAACGGATCCATGACCGATACCTCGCCCATCCGCCCGCTTGAAGTCGATGCGCGCCGGCCGCTCGAGCCGGCGGCGGTCGCGCTGCTGCAAGCGGTCGGCAGCGCCTGCGCGCGTCTCGACGCGGCGTTCGTCGTCGCCGGCGCAACCGCGCGCGACATCCTGATGTGGCATGTACATGGCATCCGGCCGGTGCGTGCGACGCGGGACGTCGACGTCGCGGTGTGCGCGGTGAGCTGGCCGTTCCACGAGCGGCTCGTCGATACGCTCGTCGCGACCGGGCAATTCACGCGCGCGCCGAAGCAGCAGCAGAAACTGCTGTTCGAAAGCGGAACGCACGGTTTTCGCACCGAACTCGATCTCGTGCCGTTCGGGCCGCTCGAAACGCCGCCGGGAGAGATCGCGTGGCCGCCGGGCGGCGAATTCGTGCTGACCGTGCTCGGGTTCCAGGAAGCGGTCGACACGGCGCAGCCGGTGTCGATCGACGCACGCACCGTAGTGCCGGTGGCCAGCCTGCCGGCGCTCGCGCTGTTGAAGTTGCTCGCATGGAAGGACCGGCGCGCGCGCCAGAACAGCGACGCGTACGACCTGCTGTTCCTGCTGCGCAATTATCACGACGCCGGCAATCGCGAGCGCATCTGGGAGGCCGCGCCGGACCTGCTCGAGGCGCATGCGTTCCAGCCGGGCCTCGCCGCCGCCGCGCTGCTCGCGCGGGATGCGAAGCGGATTGCTTCGCCGCACACGCGCGACGCCATTCGCGCGCTGTTGTCCGACGCAGCGACTTACGCGGCGCTCGGCCAGGATCTGCTGGCACGCGCGTTCGCGCAGTTGTCGGGCGAATTCATCGATGATGCCGACCGGTATCTCGACGCGTTCCGCAACGCGTTCCTCGTCGATCCTCCCGCACCGCACGCGTGACGCGCCGCTGCGAAACAGCAACGTCATCGCGCTTTCGCCGCACTGCGCTCAGGCCGCCCAGTCTTCGAGCGACAACCCGGCAACACGGCCGAATTCGCGGCCGTTGTTCGTGACGAGCACCGCGCCGGCCGCGATCGCGTGCCCGGCGATCGACGCATCGTTCGCGCCGATCGGCGTGCCGCGCACGGCGAGATCCGCGCGAATCGCGGCCGTTGCGTCGACGGCCGCCGTATCCCACGACAGCACGCCATCCAGCCGCGAAACAAACGCCGTCACGAGTTCCGCATGCTTCGGCGACGCTTTCCTGCCGACCGCGCCGAACCGCATTTCGGCATAGGTGATTGCCGACACGACGATCCGGTGCTGAGCGTTGACGCACGACTGCAACCGCGACAGCACCACGGGCGGCCGCTCGCGCATGATGAACGAACAGATGTTCGTATCGAGCATGTAGAGCGTGGTCACCGGCCGGACTCCGTCGGCGCGCCGGCGTCACCGGACAGGTCGAAGCGGCCGGATTCGATGACGGCCGGGCGGTCGGCGAGGAAATCGGCGTCGGCCAGCGGTTCGTTCGCGAACGACAGCCACGTGGGGCGCACGGGGCGCAGCAGCAGCGTGTCGCCCTCGCGGCGGATCTCGAGTTCCGTCACCCCCTCGAACTCCATGTCCTTCGGGATGCGAATTGCCTGATTACGGGCGTTCTTGAAAATGGAAACGGTGCGCATGAGCCACTCCATGGGAGTACGATGCGCCCATTTTAGACATATGTCGGCATATGTCAATTTGAGGTAGCGCGAATCGGACGTCGCGCCCCACGTTGTCACGGGTGTTTTTGCCATGCTGCCAGCCTGTCGTCGATGAGAAGAGTGATTCATTCTTCACGACGCAGGCCGTGCGGTCCATATTCCGGACGGCCGATGCTGGCGCGATGCACGGCCGCGCGCAGCGTCGCGCCGACGCTGCACGCCCGCCCCGTCACGGCAACCGGAAAGTGTCGAAGAATGTATCGCGCTCGATCACGGTGAGCGCCGCGCGCTTGTGCGGGAAGTCGAATTCCTTCAGCGTATAGAACCCGAGCCGGTGCATGTACGCGATGTGCCGCACGTGATCGACGCGCGGCTCGCCGACGAGCCGCTGCGTGCGCGGTTCGTCGACGAACATGTAGTGCAGCACCCCGCTCCACCACGCATGCAGCTTGCCCGCGCTCTGGAAGCGCGAGTCGCCGATCAGCAGGTGCAGCCCGCGATCGTAGTCGTGCGCGTCGTAGAACGGCGCGAGGCGGTCCTCCTTCGCCCAGTAGAACTCGAAATAGCCGAACGGCGTGTCGTCGAAATAGCCGATCATCGGGTGCATGTGCGGATCGGCGAGCCGCTCGGCGAGATACGCCGCATGCTCGTCGCGCGTGCCGCGCTGGTCCCAGAACTGCGCGACGCGATCGAGGTTCATCCAGCCGCTGAACAGGTCCGCGTGCGCGTCGATGTCGACGGTGCGCAGGCTGAACGTCATCCCGACCTGCGGCATGGTGCGCGCATAGATCTCGCCGGCCGGCGACGGCGGCCGCACCGGGTGCCGGTGGCCGTTCGTGATCGCGTAGCGCAGCGGCATCCCGCTCGACGCGGGCGCCCTCAGCCACGGCCGCGGGTTCTGCCAGAACGTCGTGCGCGACACGTTCAGGCGCAGCGTGTCGCCGGCGACCTGCGCGCCGTCGATCACGCCCTCGCGCACCGCGCGCGCCACGTACGACGCGACGGCCGCCGCACTGGCGCCGCCGAGCGGCACCGAGATCGTTGCCGAGTCGTACCGCGTGTCGGTGTTGAACAACGGGACGAACGCCGCAAGCAGCCAGTCCGGCGAGTCGTCGGGATGCCAGGCGTCGAGCGTGTGCTCGGCGACCTGCGTCGCCTGGCCATGCGCGGCACCGTCGAGCGCGGCGGCCACCTCGCCTTCGACGGCATCCGCGGCGCCGGCCGGTTTCGTCAGCGTGTCTTCCATCACAGTGCTCCCGCGTCGTGGCGGTCGGCGAGCACGTGAAGCCCCCGCTCGAGCGCCGGAAACAGGCTGCGCTGGAAGTTGTTCCAGCGCAGTTCGAGAATCGTGTCGTCCGGCGCGATCGGCGTGTCGAGCACGTCGCAGATCACCTCGCCGGAATCGATGCCGTTGTCGACGTAGTGGAACGACGCCCCCGTCATCGTCACGGGCTCGACCGACGACGTCGCGCCGCTCGCCCAGTCGACCCGTTCGCCGCGTGCGCCGTGCAGCGCGTCGAGCGTCGCCCACGCGCCGCGCCGCTGGTACGGCGAACCGTCGGCCGTGATGCCCGGGTGGATGTTCGCGATGCGCCGGTGAAAGCGCGCACCGGGCCGCACGAGTTCGTCGAGGATCACGAGCAGCCCGTCGAGCACGACGACGTCGGCGTCGAGTTCGAGCAGGCGCTCGAGCAGGCGACGCTCGAACGCCTGTTTGCCTGCCACCCGTTCGCGCGCGTCGCGCGGCAGCCGCCGGTACGTCGACGCAATCGTGCAGAACAGTTCGTCGACCGGCCGGCCCTGCACCGTCAACCCGTCCGGCAGGATCCACGGCCGGCCCGGCGTGCGTGCGAAGCCGTAGTCGGCCACCTTCGCGCGATCGGCCGGCGAACCGTCGTCGTCGTCGACGATCACGCCCTTGAGCGTGTAGCGCTCGCCGAGCGACGAGTCGTTCAGGCGCTCGACGAGGAATTCGAGCGGCGCCTTCATGTAGCGCGTGCCGCCCTGATAAGCGACCGGCTGGCCGGCGCGATCGGCCGCGCCGTTGCGCAGCGACTGGATGTAGACGAGATTTTTCTTCGGCATGGATGCGTCGTGGAAAAGCGGACGAAGGCGCCGCGGCCGTCCCGCGCCGGCCACGAAGGCCGGCCGGCGGGCCGCGGCGCGCAACGTCACCAGTTGTATTTCGCGGTCGCGATCACCGTGCGGTCGGTGCCGAAAACGCAGACGTTGGCCGACTGGCAACCGCTGATGTAGTGGCGGTTGGCCAGGTTGGTCCCGTTCACGGCGAAGCGCCAGTTACGCGTGTCGTAATGCACGCCCGCGTCGAACAGCGTGACGCTCGACACCGTCAGCGAGTTGTCGGCCGCACCGGCCGACGCGCTCTGGTAGCGAACGCCGCCGCCGAGGCCGAAGCCCGCGAGCGGCCCCGTGTGCCACGTCCAGTCGGCCCACATCGACGCCATCTGGCGCGGACGCGGAATGTCGACCGGCCAGTTGTTCAGCGACACGTCGTTCGCCTTCACGTTCTTCACGTCCTGGTACACGTACGACGCGATCAGCGACAGGTTCCGCGTGACCTTGCCGGTCGCGCTCAGCTCGATCCCGCGCGAACGCACTTCACCGGTCTGCACCGACTTCGTGCCGGTATCGTCCTGACTCGGCAGCGCCGGCGTGATCCCGTTGGTCTGGTTGATCTGGTAGATCGCAGCATTCAGCATCAGGTTCTTGCCGGGCGGCTGCCAGCGCAGGCCGGCCTCGATCTGCTTGCCGCGGGTCGGCTGCGGCAGCCCGCCGCCGAGCAGGTTCACGCCGATCAGCGGGTTGAACGACGTCGCGTAGCTGACGTACGGCGACAGCCCGTAGTCGCCCTGGTACGTGAGGCCGACGCGGCCGGTGAACGCCGTGACGTCCGCCTTCGTCTGCGTACCGCCCGCGCGGTCGTCCATCCGCATGTTGACCCAGTCCTCGCGGCCGCCGAGCGTCAGCGTCCAGCGGTTCCACTTGATCTGGTCCTGCGCGTACAGGCCGAACGTGTTCATCGTCGTGTACGTGTTGGTGCGGAACGTCGACGCCGGATCGAACACCGCCGTCGTCACCGGCGTGTACACCGGGTTGTAGATGTTCAGCGGCGGCGCCGCGGCCAGCCATTCGCTGTCGGTCGCGGTCTGGCGGTTGTACTGGAAGCCGAGCAGCAGCGTGTGCTGGAGCGGGCCCGTCGCGAAACGGCCTTCCACGTTGTTGTCGATGTCGAAGCGGCTGTAGTTCATCTGGAACACGCCGGCCCAGCGCGACACGTCGGTCGTGCTGCCGTCGACGAAGCCGTTGCCGAACACCGAGCCGTTGTCGAGCGACAGGTGCATCAGGCGCACGTTCTGCCGGAACTTCCACGCCGAAGTCAGGTTCTGCTCGAACTGGTAACCGACCGACCACTGCTTCTTGCGGTAGTAGTTGAAGTTCGGGTCGCCTTCGTACACATCCTTGTTGATCTGGCCGTTCGGGTTCGGCAGCACCGTGCCCTGCGCCGGCAGGAAGTTCGACGAGATGTCGCCCCAGTCCTGCAGGTACGTCGCGGACAGCGTCAGCGACGTATCCGCGTTCGGGCGCCAGCGGAACGACGGCGCGAGCGCGACGCGCTGGTCGTTGTTCGGGCCGGTCAGCGCATTGCCGTCGCGCGCGACGCCGACGAACCGGTACGCGTACTTGCCGTCCGCGTCGAGCTTGTCGCCGACGTCGATCATGAACTGCTTGCGCGCATAGTTGCCGATCTGCACCCCGGCTTCGCGCACGCGCTCGCCGTCGGCGAGCTTGGTCTGCACGTCGATGATCGCGCCGGGATCGCCCGCGCCGTACAGCACCGAAGTCGGTCCGCGCAGCACGGTGATGCTGTCGATCATGTACGGATCGACGCGCCAGCTCGCGAGGTTGATCGTGTTCGGCACCTGCAGCCCGTTCACGTAGGCGGTCGGCGTGAAGCCGCGCAGCGCCGCGTACCAGTCCGAACGGTTGTCCGAACCGTACGACGAGAAGCCCGGCACGTAGCGCAGCGCCGCGTTCACGTCGGTCGCGCCGGTCATCTCGATCTGCTGCGCGGTGACGACGTTGATCGTCTGCGGAATCTCGTTGATCGGCGTGTCGGTCTTCGTGCCGGTCCTGCTGCGCTTCGCGACGAGCCCGACGGTGCCGTCGCCTTCCGAGGCCGCGTTGACGGTGATCGCCGGCAGCGTGCCGTTCGGCGCGCCGTTCGTCGTGCCGTTCTGCGCACTGCTGGCCGACGCCGCGGCGCCTGCGTTCACGGCCGGCGCCGTCTGGGCGTAAGCCTGCCCCGCCGCAGCCGCACCGAACGCCACGCTCGCCGCGGCTGCGATCGCACGCAAACGCGTGCCTGTTGCCCACTCCATCTTTCTCTGCTCCACTTTTTTCATGCGGTCTCCGACCGCGCCTTTGTCAAAGAGCGAAAGCCATCCGGCCCGCGCTCACCCCGTTTTCCTGTCGTTTTTCGTGCGACTCCCGAGCCGCGCCATCGTCATGGGCGGGCGCGAGCCCGTCTTCGAGCGACGCGCAGATCTCGTCCGCGCGGCGTGCCAGTACCGACAGCAGCGTGTCGGACAAGCCGTGGCTGTCTTCGCAGCAGCCTTGCAGGTAGATGCGCGGCGCGAAGTGCTCGGGCGTCGCGAGCAGGTAGTCGCGCGTCACGTCGCCGCGCGTGAGCGCATCGCCCAGGTGCGGCGCGAGCCCTTCGAGCAGTGCGGAATGCGTGTCGCGGCGATAGCCGGTCGCAAGCACGAGCGCGTCGAAGCGCTCGACCCGCGTGGCGCCGCTCATCCGGTCGCGCAGCGTCAGCTCGATGCGGCCGTCGCCGGTGCGCACCGCGGCCTCGATCGCGCTGTTCGCGAGCAGCGCATGACGCAGCGTGCCGTCGATGCGCTGCAGGTACAGCATTTCGTAGATCTGCTCGATCAGCGGCCGGTCGACTACTGCGTAGTTGGTGTCGCGATAGCGTTCGAGCAACGCGCGGCGCGCGTCGTGCGGCTGCGCATAGACGACATCGGTGAACTCGGGACTGAAGATCTCGTTGACGAACGGGCTGTCGTCGGCCGGCTTCAGCGCACCTGCGCGCATCACGAGGTTCGCGTCGACATGCGGGAAGCGGCGCGCGAGGTCGATGAACACCTCGGCCGCGCTCTGCCCCGCGCCGATCACCGCGACGCGACGGCGTTCGCCGTCCGGCGACGCGACGAGCCGGTCGATGTCGGTCAGATAGGATGACGAATGGATCACGCGGTCGCGGCCGAGCGCGGCGAACGCATCCGGAATCGCCGGCGTGCCGCCGACGCCGACCGACAGCGCGCGCGTGACGCGCTGGCGCTCGTGGCCCGCGGCATCGCGCGACAGCACGCGCAGCGCGTCGATCCGCGCACCGTCGCCGCGCACCGGTTCGATCGCCAGCACGGTCTCGCTGTAATGGACGCGATCGTCGAACGCATCGGCGACCCAGCTCAGGTAGTCGTGGAATTCGACGCGGGTCGGATAGAAGTTCTTCAGGTTGACGAATTCGTTCAGGCGGCCGCGTTCGAACAGGTAGTTGATGAACGTGTAGCGGCTTTTCGGATCGCGCATCGTCACGAGATCCTTCAGAAACGAGATCTGCATCCGGCAGTCGTCGAGCAGCATCCCGCGATGCCAGCCGAATTCCGGCTGGCGCTCGACGAAGCAATGGGCGAACGTGCGTGCGCCGGCGCGCTCCGCGAGGCGAATGGCCAGCGCCAGATTCGACGGCCCGAAGCCGACGCCGATCAGGTCGAATACGGTTTCTCTCTGCATGTCTCAGCTCCCTTGTCGGTGATTCCGGCCCGTCAGACGTGACGACCGGAGAAGAACGTCTCGCGCAGCGTGCGCATCCACAGCGGCTGCGCGTCGGCCAGCGCGAGACGGCGCTGCCGCGCGAAGCCATGCCGCGCGAGATGGTCGGCAACCCGCGCGTGGCCGGCCGGAACGGCACAGCCGACCGCTTCGGTACGCGGGTCGTCGAGAAACAGGTAATGAACGACGGACGGCAGCCAGCCCGCCACGCAATGCGGGCCGCGCCAGCGCGATTCGCCGACCAGCATCCGCAGCCCGCGGTCGTAGTCGCGCGCCGCGACGTGCGGCGCAAGCGCGTCTTCCTTCAGCCAGACCGCCTCGAAGTACGCGAACGGCTCGCCGTCGAAACAGCCGACGAGCGGCGTCACGTGCGGATCGGCGTCGGGTGCGGCCCCTTGCGGGCCGTCCGCGCCGGGCTGCGCGCCCGGCCAGCCGTCGCGCACGCGCGGCTCGTCGAACCAGCGCGCGAGCCGCACGGTGTCCTCCGCCGGCTGCCAGCCGCGCAGCGTGAAGCGCACGCCGAGCGCCGGCAGGTCGCGCGCGTAGACGTCGCCGCGCGGCGCCGGCGGCCGGCGCGGATGACGCCGGCCGTCGGTAAGCATCGGCAGCGTCGCGCACGGCAGGTGCGTGCCGACGAGCCACAGATCGGCCTGCTGCGCCCAGCCGTCGCGCATGCAGCGGCCGCCGTCGGCGAGCACGCCGCTCGCGCGCAGCGCATCGAGCGCGACCGCCGGCCACGCGGCCGGGTCGAGCCGGATCGCCGCGTGATGCGCACCGTCCGAAAACGCCGCGGACAACGCGGCCAGCAGCGCGCGCCGCTGGTCGGCAGGCGCCGCACGATGGTTGTATGCGACGAGGCGCAGCGTGCCGTCGTCGGCGAGTTGTGCGCGCAGCAACTGCGCGCCGATGCCGTGGCCCTGCGCGACGCGGATCTCCGTGCCGTCGCGCGCGGCGAACAGGCCGTCCGCGAATGCGAGGCGGCACGTATCGGGCATCGTGAATCCGTCGGGACGCACTTCAGCCAGCATGGCGCTCCTCCTGTCCTGTTTCCGCGCGTGCATCGAGCCGTGTGCCGAGTGCCGCGAGCGTCGGCGACGCGAACACGTCGGCGACCGTCAGCGCGTGACCGGCACGGCCTGCCGCGTCGATGAAGCGCACGACGTCGAACGACGTCGCGCCGGCTTCGAACAGGTCGGCGCCAGGTTCGGGCGCGGCCGTCGAGAATGTGTCCGACCACAGCGCCGCGAGCACGGCGGCCGTGTGCGACGGCGCGTTGGGCGGTGCTTCTGCGTTCGTCTGTGCAATGAAGTTCGCGTGCGCGACGGCACGCGTATCGGGTGCACCAAGCGCCGCCTCCGATGCACCGGCAAAGCGCGCGACTTCGTCGTGATAGACATCGACCAGCGCATCGACGAAACCGCCGTCGAGCAGTTCGTCCGCATACGAGAACGCGGCGCTCACGCGGCCGTCCGGATGCTCGACGACGTCCAGCTCCAGCGTGAACACGACGCGATGGCGCACGTCGTCGAATTCGGCAAGCAACAGGCCGGCCCAGTCGCGCGCGGCCGCACCCGTCGGGCGCAGGTAGTTGAACATCACCTGGAACAGCGGATTGGCCTGCGCGGCACGCGGCGCGCGCAGCGCCGCGACGACGTCGGCGAACGGCACGTCGGCATGCGCATACGCGGCCAGCGCCGTATCGCGCACGTGGGCGAGCACGTCCGCACGGCGCGCAGCCGGGTCGATCCGCGTACGCACGACGACCGAATTGATGAACAGGCCGAGCGCAGCGCGTGCCGCATCGCCGGTCAGTTCGCGGGTCGACGCGAGCACGCCGACCGGCTGGTCGGCCGCGCCCGTCGCGCGGAACAACGCGGTGTTGAGTGCCGCGTGCAGCAGCATCGGCAGCGTCGCGTGCGCGGCCGATGCGGCGTCGCGTGCGGCGCGAATCAGCGACGCGTCGAATTCGAACGCGATGCGTGCCGCGCGCCATTGCGGCACGGCCGGCGCGTCCGCGCGCTGCGGCAGCACGCGCGACGGCAAATCGGCCAGCGCGTCACGCCAGTACGCGACGCGAGCCGGATGGCACGGTGCGGGCAGCACGAGCGGGGCCGGTTGGACGGCCTCTTCTGCCGGCACGGCGTCGCCGCCTACGCGAGCGACATAGCGCGCACGAACGGCATCGAGCCACAGCTCGATCGATTCGCCGTCCGACACGATGTGATGGATCGTCACCGACAACACGTGGTCATCCGCGCCGAGCCGCAGCACGCATGCGCGCCATAGCGGCGCATCGGCTGCGAGATCGAACGGCGTGAGTGCATCGTCAGCGGTCAACGCCGCCGCGCGGGCAAGCGCATCGGGTTGCGCCGACAGGTCGACGACCGGCAATTCGACCGGCGCCGCCACGTCGATCCACTGGCCCGGCAGCGCGCCGTCGCGAGCGACGAGCCGCGCGCGCAGCGCCGGATGCACGGCCGCCGCATCCGAGAACGCGGCGCGCAGCGCATCGATGTCGAGCGGGCCGCGCATGCGCAGCGCGACCGGGATGTTGTACGCGGCGCTGTCCGGCTGCGCGCGCCACAGGAACCACAGGCCGAGCTGCGCGGGCGACAGCGGCCACACGCCGTTCGCATCGGGTTTGGCCACCGCGACGCCCGGCGCTGCAGCGCCGGCATGCGCGGCGCGCGGCGCGTCGGCCACCTGCAGCGCGTACTGCGCGAGCACGGGCGCCTCGAACAGCGCGCGCACCGGCACGTCGCGGCCGAGCCGTTCGGCCACGCGCGTCGCGACGCGCACGGCGGCGAGCGAATGGCCGCCGAGATCGAAGAAGTGATCGCCACGGCCGACGCGCTCGAGATTCAGCACGTCGCACCAGATCGCCACGAGCGCGGTTTCGTCGCCGTCGCGCGGCGCCTCGTACGCACGTTCGACGCGCACCGGTGCCGGCAGCCGCGCGCGGTCGACCTTGCTGTTCGCGTTGCGCGGCAGCGCATCGAGCACGATCAGTTGCGCGGGCACCATGTAGTCGGGCAGCGTGCGGCGCAGGTGCGCATCGAGCGTCGCGGCTTCGACGGGCTGCGCGGCCGCCCGTGCATCGGCGGTCAGTTCCACATATGCGACGAGCTGCGCAAGCGCGCCCTGCCCGTGCACGACTGCGCACGCTTCGCGCACCGCATCGTGCGCGGCCAGTTGCGCCTCGATTTCGCCGAGCTCGATGCGCAATCCGCGCAGCTTCACCTGGTGATCGACGCGGCCGATGAAGTCGAACACGCCGTCCGCGCGGCGCCGCACGAGGTCGCCGGTGCGGTACAGGCGCGCGCCCGGCGCACCGTACGGATCGGGCACGAAGCGCTCGGCCGTCAGCGCCGGGCGGTCGAGATAGCCGCGTGCGACGCCGATCCCCTCGCCGCCCAGATACAGTTCGCCGATCACGCCGACCGGCAGCGGATGCAGCCGCTCGTCGAGCACGTGTGCGGTGCGCGCGCCGACCAGCGTGCCGATCGGCAGATACGCGGCGTCGCTGAGCGTCGCGAGATCGTCGCCGGGCCGGAACATCCACAGCGTCGGCGTGATGACCGTCTCGGTCGGGCCGTAGCCGTTGACCACACGCACGTTCGGCAGCGCACGGCGCAGCATCGCGAACGCCTCGCGCGACGTCGCCTCGCCGCCGACGGTCAGCGAACGCAGCGTCGGCGGTGCGCCGTGCGCGAGCGCCCATTCGGCGAGCTGCGCGGCGCAGCCGGGCGGCACGTAGGTCATCGTGACGCCGTCGCGGACCATCATCGCGCAGGTCTGTGCGGGCGGCCACAGCACGTCGGCCGTCACCGACACGGCGGCGCCCGACATGTATTGCGAAAACCAGCCTTCGTGCGCGCCGTCGAAGTTGACCGACTGGAACAGCAGGAACACGTCGTTCTCGCCCGCGCCGTAGCGCTCGGCAATCGCCGCGCAGTGCAGCGCGAACGACGCGTGGTCGACGATCACGCCCTTCGGCTTGCCGGTCGAGCCCGACGTGTAGATCGCGTAGGCGGCATGGCCCGGCAGCACGTCGGGCAGCGCGACGCCGGCGGCTTCGTCGAGCGCATCGATTTCGTCGGCGCGCCACACGCGCAGTTCCGGCAGCTCGGGCAACGATGCGGCGCTTGAGCCATCGGTCAGCACGTGCGCGATGCTCGCGTCGCCGACGATCTGCGCGAGCCGTTCGCGCGGATGGGCCGGATCGAGCGGCACGAACGCGGCGCCGGACTTCAGCACCGCGATCAGCGCGACGAGCAGGTCGACCGAGCGCTGCAGCGCGACGCCGACGCGCATCTCGGGCCGCACGCCTGCCGCCACCAGATGACGCGCGAGGCGTGCCGCGCGTGCATCGACCTCGCCGCGCGTCAGTGCACGATCGATATCGGCGACGCCGCGTGCGTCGGGCCGCGCGTGCGCATGTGCGGCAATGCGCGCATGCACGGGCACGAACGGTTCGGCTTCGGTCGCGCCCGCCGGCGCGTTCCACGCAAAGAGCTGCGCGCGCTCGTCGGCGGGCAGCCAGTCGAGATCGCCGGTCGGCAGGTCAGGCCGCGCGAGCGCATCGGCGAGCAGCGTGACGAAGCGCGCGGCCAGCCGCGCGATCGCGTCGGCGTCGAACAGGTCGAGCGCGTAGATGAACGCGGCGTCGAACGTACCGTCGGGCGTTGCCTCGACGGAGAGCGTGAGATCGAATTTCGCGGACGGCGTGCCGGACGGCAGCAACGCGGCGGCTGCCGCGCCGAGCGCCGGCAGCGCGCGGCGCTCGCCGTACGCTGCCATCACCTGGAACAGCGGATGGTGGCTCGCGCTGCGCGGCACGCCGAGCGCATCGACCACCTGCTCGAACGGCACGTCCTGGTGCATCTGTGCGTCGACGAGCGCGCGCTGCGTGCGCGCAACCAGCGACGAGAAATCGCCGCGCGCGGGCACGTCCACGTCGATCGCCAGCGTGTTGACGAAGAAGCCGATCAGGCCGGCGACTTCCGCACGTTCGCGGTTCGCGGCCGGCACGCCGACGCAGATCCGCGCATCGCCGGTCGCGCGCGCGAGCAGCGCATCGAGCGCGGCGAGCAGCACCGCGAACGGCGTCGCACCCGACGCGGCCGCGAACGCACGCAGTTGCGCGCCGATGCGCGCATCGAGCGAAAACACATGGCGAGCGCCGCGCGCACTGCGGCGCGCCGGTCGTGCGGCTGCACCCGGCAGCGTCAGCACGCCGCGCTGCGGATCGAGCCGTTCGCGCCAGAACGCAAGCTGGCGATCGCGTTCCCCGGCGTCGAGCCAGCGGCGCTGCCACAGCGCGTAGTCGGCGTACTGGATCGGCAGCGGCGCGAGCGGCACCGGCTGGTCGGATGCATACGCGCGGTAGAACGCCGCGAGTTCTTCCAGCATCACGCCCGAAGACCAGCCGTCCGACACGATGTGATGCACCGTCAGCGCGAGCCAGTGATGCGTCGCGTCGAAGCGGACCAGATGCGCACGCACGAGCGGCGGCGTGCCGAGATCGAACGGTTCGGCTTCGTCGGCCGTCGCGACGGCCTCCGCGCGCGCGGTGCGCTGCGCATCCGGCAACGCTTCGAGATCGGTTTCGCGCCACGGGCAGCGCAGCGGCGCGTGGATCGTTTGCGCAACACCGTCCTGCGCCTCGTCGAAGGTCGTACGCAACGCTTCATGGCGGGCGATCAGTGCATCGCAGGCAAGACGCAGCGCATGCGCGTCGAGCGGGCCCGTCAGCGCCAGGCGCTCGGTGATGTGATACGCATCGGGCGCATCGATCAGCCGTGCATGCAGCCACAGCCGCGTCTGTGCGAACGACGCCGGCACGCGGTCGCTGCGCGGCGTGCGCGGCGGGATCGGCAGCACGCGGAAGTCGATGCCGGCCGCGCCGAGCTTGTCGATGAACACCGCGCGCTGCGCGTCGGGCAGTTGCGCGAAACGCGTCGCGAGCGCGAGCCAGTCGGGTTGAACCTTCGTCATCCGTCGTCCTTATTGGGTTTCCAGTTCGCCGAGCAGCGCATCGATCGCGCTCGCCGCATCGGTCGCGCCGCGGGCCGCGCAGGCCGCGTCGATCGCTTCCGCGCAGCGCGCGAGCGTGCGTGTGTCGAACAGCGTGCGCAGCGGCAGCGCGAGCCCCCAGTGCAGGTTCGCCTGCGCGTGGGCCTGCGTCGCGAGCAGCGAGTGGCCGCCGAGCAGGAAGAAATCGCCGTCGCGGCCGATCGCATCGACATGCAGCACGCGTTGCCAGATATCCGCGAGCGCACGTTCGGTATCGGTCGCGAGTTCGACGGCTTCGGCCGCTTCGCGCACCGGCGCGGGCAACGCATGACGGTCGCACTTGCCGTTCGGCGTGACGGGCAATGCGTCGAGCTCGATCAGTTGCGACGGCACCATGTAGGCCGGCAGTTGCGCACGCAACGTGTCGAGCAGCGCCGCACGGTCGAGCGAGCCGGCGTCGCCGCGCGCGACATAGCCGATCAATTGCTCGTCGCGCACGATCACGACTGCATCGTTCACGCCGGGCGCCGCGCGCAGCAGCGCCTCGATCTCGCCCGGCTCGATCCGCTGGCCGCGCAGCTTCACCTGCGTATCGACGCGGCCGAGATAGTCGAGCGCGCCGTCGGCGCGCCGGCGTGCGAGGTCGCCCGTGCGGTACATGCGTGCGCCCGGCACGAACGGATCGGGCACGAAACGCTCGGCAGTCAGCGCCGGGCGGCCGAGATAACCGCGCGCCAGCCCCGCGCCCGCGAGATACAGTTCGCCGGTCGCGCCGGCCGGCACCGGCTGCCATGCGGCATCGAGCACGTGCAGTTGCAGGTTCGCGATCGGATGGCCGATCGGCACCGCGGCCGCGTTCGCGTCGTCGGGGCTGCAGGTCCAGTGCGACACGTCGATCGCGGCTTCGGTCGGCCCGTACAGGTTCACGAGCGTCGCGCTCGGCAGCAGCCGTGCGATCTTCGCGACGAGTTCGGGCGCAAGCGCCTCGCCGCTCGCGACGATCAGGCGCACGCTGTCGCATTGCGCGGCGGCCGAGAAATCGTCGAGATACGCGGCGAACGCGGCGAGCATCGACGGCACGAAATGCAGCACCGTCACGCCATGCGCATGAATCGCGGCCGCGAGACGCGCCGGATCGCGATGGTCGCCGGGCGCGGCGATCGCGAGCTTCGCGCCGATCGCCAGCGGCCACACGAATTCCCAGACCGACACGTCGAAACCGAACGGCGTCTTGTGCAGCACGACGTCGTCGCGCGTCAGACGGTATGCGTACTGCATCCACGCGATCCGGTTCGCGAGTGCGCCGTGCGTGTTGCCGGCGCCCTTCGGCTTGCCGGTCGAGCCCGATGTGTAGATCAGGTACGCGAGTCGGGCGTCGTCGATGGCGATGCCCGCAGGCGCTTCTTCATCTTCGTCCGCTTCATCGGCGAGCAGGTCCGCAACCGTCAGCAACTGCGTCGCGGCACCGTCGCCAAGCGCGGCTTCGACCTGCTCGCGCAGGTGCGCCTGCGTAATCGTGACGGCCGGCCGCGCGTCGCGCAGCAGGTACGCGATGCGCTCGGCCGGATAGTCGGGATCGACCGGCAAGTAGGCGGCGCCGGCCTTCAGCACGCCGACGAGCGCCATCACCATGTCGAACGAACGCTCGACGCACAGCGCGACCGGCGTGTCGGGCTGCACACCTCGCCGGCGCAGCGCGGCCGCGATACGCGACGTGCTGATATCGAGTTCCCGATAGGTCGCACGATGCACGCCGCCATGAACGTCCGCGTATTCAAGCGCGATCGCGTCGGGCGTCGCTTGTGCCGCATCGGCGAATTGCAGGTGCAGCGGCTGCCGTTGCGAAGCCGGCCACGCATGCGCGGTGTCCCGCGCAAGCGCCAGCGCGTCGCGGGTTGCGTCGTCGGCGATCGACAGCGTGCCGAGCAGCGCGTCCGGCGTGCGGGCCAGCGCATCGAGCGCGCACGCGAACGCACGGTGCCAGGTCTCGACCTGCCGCGCATCGACGCGCGCGGTGTCGTAGCCGTAGTCGATCGTCAACTCGACACCGCTCTCGATCACGAGCGTCAGCGCAAAATCGGTCGCTTCGATGCTGCGTACGCCGCTCAGCGCAAGCGCGCGCGGATCGGCGTCGCGCGCCGTGTCGTCCACCGGGTAATTCTCGAACACGACCAGCGTGTCGAACAGTGCACCACCCGCGCCGCGCGCCCAACGCTGGATGTCGGCGAGCGGCGTATGTGCATGCTCGGCGGCCGCCGCGTTGTCGCGCTGCAGCGTTTGCAGCCAGTCGGCCGCGCGTTGCTGCGGCGCGGGTGCGGTGATCACCGGCAGCGTGTTGATGAAAAGACCCAGCACCGTGTCGACGTCCGTGAGCGCATCGGGGCGGCCCGCGACGGTCGCGCCGAACGCGACGGCCGGCTGGTGCGTCATCCGCTGCAGCGCGAGTGCCCATGCGCCCTGCACCAGCGTGTTGACCGTCAGCTTCAGTGCGCGCGCCGTCTGCGCGACGCGCGTCATCGCGTCCGCATCGATCGTCGCGCGCCACGTGACCATCTCGGCGTCCGCGCGGTCGGCCGCGCGTTCCGCGATCAGCGTCGGCGCGTCGAGCCGCGCGAGGCGCTCGGTCCAGAAGCGCTCGTCGGCATCGCGGTCGCGCGTGCCGAGCCACGCGATGAAGTCGCGATAGCGCAGCGCCGGACGGCTCGCGAACGGCGACACCGCATCCGGGTCGCGATAGTCGCGCAGCACGTCGGAGAGCAGGCGCGCGGTGCTCCAGCCGTCGAGCAGCACGTGGTGACGCGTCCACACGACGCGCCATGCGTCGTCCGTCACGCGGATCAGCGCAAGCCGCATCAGCGGCGGCTCGCGCCAGTCGAAACCGCGTGCGCGGTCGGCCGCGAGCCATGCGTCGAAATCGGCGTCGAGCGTGTCGCCGCGCGTGCGCCAGTCGAGCTGCTCGACCAGCATCTGCGCGTGGCGATGCACGCACTGCAGCGGCGCGGCTTCGTCGGGCATCACGCTCGTGCGCAGGATGTCGTGGCGAGCGACGGACGCGTCGAACGCGGCCGCGAGGCGGTCGGCATCGAGCGCGGTCGCGTTCGCGACGAGCTGGTTCACGTAGCTCGCGTGGCCGGGCGCGAACAGCGCATGGAACAGGATGCCCTGCTGCATCGGCGACAGCGGATACACGTCGTCGATCGTGCGCCAATCGAGCGGCGTGCGTTCGATCGCCGCCTGCGTGAGGCCGGCGGCCTGCGCGAGCGGGAAATCGCCCGGCGTCGCGCCGCCGCCGCGATGCGCGACGCGCGACGCGCAGGCTTCAACGAGTTCCCGCAGCGCGGCCGCGAAGCGTTCGGCGAACGCGTCGATCGTCGCGCGCTCGAACTGCGGCACGCCATAGACCCAGTGCACTTTCAGCGTGCGTGCGCCGTCGCGGTCCGTATCGAGGTACGCGTGGATCGCGAGCGTATTGCCCAGCGGCCCCCGCGGATCGCGCTCGACGCCGGTGCCGCCGAAACGCGGCACGAGCGTCGCGTCGCGCGGCGCGTCGAACTGGCCGAGATAGTTGAACGTGACGCGCGGGCGCGGCACGGCGGCCAGCGCCGCGCGCGTCGCCGCATCGCCGTAGTGCGCGAGCACGCCGAAGCCGAGCCCCTTGTGCGGCACCGCGCGCAGCGTGTCCTTGACCGCGCACAGCGTGTCGCTCGCAGTCGCTTCGACCGGCAGCGTCACCGGGTAGTGGCTCGTCAGCCAGCCGATCGTGCGGCTCGCGTCCGCATCGTCGAACAGCGCCTCGCGGCCGTGCCCTTCCAGTTCGACGCGGCACGATGCGCCACCGCCGCGTGCGCCGGATAGCGCCAGCGCGAGCGCCGCGCCCAGCAGTTCGATCGTCTGCGTGCGATAGGCCGCATGCGCATCGGTCAGCGCCGCGCGGGTCAATGCCGCGTCGATCGTCTGCACGACGACGGCTGCATCGGCATTCGTCGCCGCTGCGTCCGGATGATCGGGCACGAGGTCGCCGCCCTGCGCCATCCCGGCCCAGTACGCGGCTTCGGCTACAAACGGCGATGCCGGTTCCGTCGCGGCGCGCGCGAGTCGTGCGGCCCATGCATCCGCGCGCAGGCCCGGCTGCGACAGCCGGACCGGCGTGCGGTTGCATGCGGCGCGGTAGGCCGTGTCGAGGTCGTCGAGCAGGATGCGCCACGACACGCCGTCGACGATCGCGTGGTGAATCGCGAGATAAAGCTGCGTCGAGCCGTCCGGCAGCCGTGCCGCGCACGCGCACGCGAGCGGCCCGCGGCCGAGGTCGAGACGGCGCTGCAATGCGTCGAAGCGCGCGAGCGCGTCGGCTTCGTCGCGTGCGGCGACTTCGACGAACGGCAGCGCATCGTATGGCTTAGCGGCATCGCTCGCGTGCCACGTGCCGTCCGCACCAAGCGCGAAGCGCTGGCGGAACGCGTCGTGATGCGTCAGCAACGCATCGAATGCGCGCGCGAACGCGTCCGCGTCGAACGGCCCGCGCACGTCGAACGCGACCGACTGGTTCCAGTGGCCGCGCTGCGGGACGTCGAGCGCGAAGAAGCGTTGCTGCGCGGGCGTCAGGATTGGCGCGGCAGCCGGCGTCGCCACTGCGGTTGCGATTGCAGGCTGCGCGGTAGGAGTCACGTCCTCGGTCTTCGCGATGCGTGCGAGTTCGGCCACCGTCGGGTTGTCGAACAGTTGCTTCGGCGTGAAGCGCACGCCGCGCTTGCGCGCACGAGCGATCACCTGCAGCACGAGGATCGAATCGCCGCCGAGTTCGAAGAAGTTGTCGTCGCGGCCCACCTGCGGCGCCTTCAGCACGGCCTGCCAGACTTCGGCGAGCACCGTTTCGACCGCGCCCTGCGGCGCATCGCCGGACGCGATCGCGACCGGCGCGGCCGCCAGTTCGCGCAGCGCCGCGCGATCGATCTTGCCGTTCGCGGTCACCGGCAGGCGCGCGAGCACGACGAGCTGCGCGGGCACCATGTAGTCGGGCAGCTTCGCGGCAAGCGCCGCGCGCATCGCGGCCTCGTCGAATGCCGCGCCGTCGCGCATCACGACGAAGGTCGCGAGCCGCAGGCGGCCGTCGTACTCGATCGCAAGCGTTTCGGCTTGCGCGACCGGGCCGGCCGCGCGCACGGCTGCACTCACCTCGCCCGGTTCGACGCGGTAGCCACGGATCTTCACCTGGTCGTCGATGCGGCCGAGGAACGCGAGACGGCCGTCCGCGCGCAATCGCACGCGGTCGCCGGTGCGATACAGCCGCGCGCCGGGCGTGAACGGATCGGGTACGAAGCGTTCGGCGGTCTGCGCCGGACGCCCGAGGTAGCCGCGCGCGACGCCCGGCCCGCCCAGATACAGCTCGCCCGTCGCGCCGGCCGGCACGCATGCGCCGAACGCATCGAGCACCAGCGCGCGCGCATTCGGCAGCGGCAGGCCGAGCGGCACGCCGCTCGCGGGATCGCGCGCATCGGCGGCAATCGACGCCGTGTCGCACGCAATTGCGCCGACCGTCGCTTCGGTCGGCCCGTAATGGTTGATCACGCGGCAGGCCGGCGCGAGCGCGGCCAGGCGCGCAACGAGCGCCCACGTGAGCGTTTCGCCGCCCGTCACGAGCGCGTGGCGCGGCAGCACGTCGGCCGGCACGCGCGCGTCGAGCAGCGCCTGCAGGTGGCTCGGCACGATCTTCAGCACGCCGACGTCGCGGCGGCGCATCTCGTCCGCGAACAGGTCGGGATCGAACGCACACGCGGCCGGCAGCAGGTGCAGCGTGCGGCCCGCGCACAGCGCGCCGAACAGCGTCGTGTGGCCGAGGTCGGCCGCGACGGTCGACACCATCGCGAACGATGCGTCCGGCGCGAACGCGAGTTCGTCGAGCATCCCCTGCACGTAGTCGGCCAGTGCGCCGTGCGACACGACGACGCCCTTCGGCGTGCCGGTCGAGCCCGATGTATAGATCAGGTACGCGCCCTGTTCCGGATGCGGTGCGACGCGCACGCCGGTTGCATGCGCGAGCGTCGCGTCCTGTGCGAGCGTATCGACGTCGAGCGGCTGAGCGTCGATGCCGGCCGGCCACGCGGCCGTATCCGCGACGAGCGCCCAGCGCGCGCCGCAGTCGGCTGCCGCCGCGGCGAGTCGTGCGGCCGGCTGTGCGGGATCGAGCAGCACGACGAGCGCACCGGCCTTCAGCGCGCCGAGCAGGCCGACGACGAAGCGCGCCGAACGTTCGATGCAGACGATGACGGACGCTTCGGCGGCGACACCGCGCTGCGTCAGCGCACGCGCGATTCGGTTCGACGCATCGTCGAGTTCGGCGAACGTCAGCGACGCCGACGCATCGGCGAGCGCGACGCGATGCGGATACGCGGCCGCCTGTCGCGCGAACGCGGCGACGATATCGGCATGTTCGACGCTCAGCGCGCGGCCGTCGCGCGGCTGGCGCAATGCGGCCGATGCGTCGCACGGCAGCGCGGCCGTCGCGCGTTGCGGATCGTGCGCGGCCGCGCCGACGAGCGCCGCATAGCTGTCGAGCCACGCGCGTGCGGTGTCGGCGTCGATGCAGTCGGTCGCATAGGCCGCGACCAGTTCGATCCCGTTCGCGTCGTCGGTGAAATCCAGCGCGAAGTCGAAACGCGCGGCCAGATCGGGCCCCGGCGTAGCAACAGCGATCGCACCCGGCAGCACGCTGTCGTGCCGCGCGTCGAACTGCTGCGCGAATTTCACGCGCAGCCATTCGTCGCCGCGCTTGACCGGCGGCTTCGCCGCATCGACGACACGCTCGAACGGCACGTCCTGGTGCGCGACCGCGTCGAGCGCCGCCGTGCGCGCCGCGTCGACGAGCGCGCGGAACGGCAGCGTCGGCGCCACGCGCACGCGCAGCGCGACCGTATTCAGGAACAGCCCGAGCAACGCGCGCGTTTCAGCGCGCTGGCGATGCGCGACCGGCACCGCGACGACGACGTCCGTTTCGCCGGTCAGACGCGACAACCATGCGTCGAGCGCGGCCAGCAGCACCGTGAAGACGGTGGCCTGCGCGTCGCGCGCGAGTTGCCGCACGTCGGCCGCAACCGCGTCGGGCAGGCGCACCGACACGCGTGCACCCTGCAGCGTACGCACAGCGCCCGGCTGACGGTCGACCGGCAGCGCGATCGGGCCCGGCACGTCGCGCAATGCGCCGCGCCAGTAATCGAGCTGGCGTTCGCCCTCGCCGCCGGCCAGCATGTCGCGCTGCCAGTCCGCGTAGTCGGCGTACTGGATCGGCAGATCAGGCAGCGACGGTTCTCGGCCTTCCGCATACGCGCTGTATGCAGCCGACAGTTCGTCGAACGCGCAGCGCGAGCTCCAGCCGTCGGTGATCGCGTGATGCGCGGTCAGCAGCAGGCGGTGACGGTCGTCGGCGAGTGCGACGAGCGTCGCGCGCAGCAGCGGGCCGCGTGCGAGATCGAACGGTTCGGCCGCATCGCGCTCGGCGAGCCGCGCGGCTTGTGCGTCGCGCGCGGCCGGCGGCTGGTCGCGCAGGTCGATGTCGGCGATCGACACCGGCAGATGCGCATGAATCCGCTGCATCACGATGCCGTCGTCGTTGTCGACGAGCGTCGTGCGCCACGCCTCATGACGCCCGATCACGTGATCGAGCGCGCGCTGCAGCGCGTCGCGATCGAGCGTGCCGTCGAGCGTCCAGTGCGCGGCGATGTGATACGCGGCGCTCGCATCGCGCGTTTGCGCGAGCACCCAGAAGCGTTGCTGCGCGAGCGACGCCGCACGGTCGACGTGCGGCGCGCCCGATGCGACCGTATCGGCCGGCGCGCGACGCGCGGAAATGGCGGCCAGCGGCTCGCCTGTCTCGCGTTCCGCGCGATCGACCGTTTCGGCCAGTTCGGCGAGCGCCGGATCGGCGAACAGCGTATCGAGCCGCAGGTTCACGCGCGATGCGGCGCGAATCGCGGCCTGCAACTGCATCGCGGCGAGCGAATCGGCACCCAGCGCGAAGAAACGGTCGTCGCGCGACGGCGCGGCGTCGAGGCCGAGCAGCGTCTGCCAGAGGCCGGCGAGCTGCTGCTCGGTCGGCGTGCGCGGCGCGGCGCCGGCACCTTGCGTCGTGTCGCGCGCGGCGGCAATCCGCTCGCGCAGCGCGGCACGGTCGATCTTGCCGTTCAACGTATACGGCAGCGCATCGCAACGTACGAACCGGTGCGGTTGCCATGCGGCCGGCAGCTGCGTGGCAACGTGCGCCTTCAGTGCCGCATCGTCGGCCGCCGCGCGCAGCGCGACGCATGCGATCAGCCGCGTCGGTCCGTTGCCGGCTTCGGCGACCACCGCCGCGTCGGCCACGGCCGGATGCGAGCGCAGGCACGCGGCGATTTCCGCGGGCTCCACGCGCACGCCGCGCACCTGGACCTGGTCGTCGAGGCGGCCGAGATAGTCGAATGCGCCGTCGTCGCGCAGGCGGGCGAGATCGCCCGTGCGGTAGACGCGCGCACCCGGCTCGCCGTCCGGATCGGGAATGAAGCGTTCGGCCGTCAGCGCCGGGCGGCCGTGATAGCCGCGCGCGATGCAGACGCCGCCGAGCAGCAGCTCGCCCACGCCAGCGGCCTCATTGCCGTCAATGCGCGCGACGCGCGGGCCGATCACGCGGCCGATCGGCAGCGACGCATACGCGTCGTCGGCGGCCAGCACGGGCGCTTCGCCCGGTTCGACCGGCCACAGCATCGGCGAGATCACGGCCTCGGTCGGCCCGTAGCCGTTGATCAGGCGTACCGACGGGAACGTGCGGCGCACGAACTCGAATGCCTGCTGCGGCAGCGCTTCGCCGCCGAACGCGAGCACGCGCAATGCCGGCGGCACGCCGTCGCGCGCGGCGACAGCCGCGAATTCGCGCAGGTACGCGGGCGGGAACGCGGCGACGTTGACCGATTCGCGCACCATCAGCGCATGCGCTGCGTCGGGCGCGAACGGCTGCGGCGGCGCCACGACGATACTGGCGCCGATCGCGAGCGGCGCGAGCCAGCACTCATGAGCGGCGTCGAAATTGACCGACGCGAAATGCAGCAGGCGGTCGCCTGCGACGATCGGCAGCGCGGCCGCGAGCGCGTCGCAATGCGCGGCGAGCGGCCCGTGTTCGACGACGACCGCCTTCGGCGTGCCGGTCGAGCCCGACGTATAGATCATGTAGGCGGCCGCACGCGGGTGCACGGGCACGTCTTCGTCATCGGCAGCGAAGTCCTGCTCGCCCACCGCTTCCGCTGCCGCATCGAACGCGTATTCGAACGGCATGCCCAGCGCCGTGCGGCCGGCTTCGTCGACGATGCCGTGCCGCAGTTGCGCATCCTGGATGATCCAGTCGAGGCGCGCGGCCGGATGACGCGGATCGAGCGGCACGAACACGCCGCCCGCCTTCAGCACGGCCAGCAGCGCGACGAACAGCTCGCACGAGCGCTCGACGCAGACGCCGACCCGCACTTCCGCGCCGACGCCGGCCGCGCGCAGTTGCCGGGCCAGCCGCGACGCACGCGCGTCGAGCGCACCGCGCGACAGGCGCAAGTCGTTCCGGAAAGGTACCGCGATTGCAGGTGCGTCGGGCGCGATGCGCGCCAGTTCGCGGATTCGGTGATGCAGCGCAGTCGGGAAACTCGTCATGTGCGTGAAGTCCTTCGGTCCGGCCGCTTAGGCCAAGTCTCGGGGCCGCTTGGGGCGGCTTCACTGGTGTGACGAACGGCGCAGCCGATTTTTTACCGTTTTGCGCTCAAAGTGCGTGCAGCCGATTTTTTTTCATGCGCTGCTAAATATTTGCGCGGCTCGTTCGTCTATCAGGAAGGAAAGCCGGAACGGGCGCACCCCGCCCGCCGCTTTCGCATCGACTTTTCCGCTTCCGCGTATTCGCTCGCCTTCCCTTTACCGACGTTGCCGATGACTGCTGCCCACGAGCCTTCTTCCCCGCCGTCCCTCGACGCCTCGCCCGCCCGCCCCGCGGCGCGCCTGATCCTCGCGCTGCTGCGCGAAAGCCGCGCGTCGCTCGCGCTGGCGCTTACCGCGTGCGTGCTGAACGGCGTCGCGAGCGTGCTGCTCGTCGCGACGCTGAACCGCGCGCTCTCGCAACCCGGTGCGGCCGATGCGTCGCTCGCGTGGCGCTTCGCGCTGTGCGCGGTGATCGCGCTCGTCACGCGGATCGTGTCGGGCACGCTGTTCGCGCGCCTGTCGCAGGACACGATGGCGCGGCTGCGCGTGCATCTCGCGCGGCGCGTCGGCGCGGCCGAACTGCGCGACATCGAGCGGATCGGCGCGGCGCCCGTGCAGTCGGTACTGACCGACGACGCGACCAACGTGTCGATGCTGTTCTTCGCGCTGCCGAACCTGGTCATGCACGGCTCGATCGTGTTCGGCTGCCTCGGCTACCTCGCGTGGCTGTCGTGGCCCGTGTGCGTGCTGGCGCTCGCCGCGATCATCGCTGGCTCGCTCGGTTATCACACCGGCGACCGCCGCGCGATCGCGTCGCTCGAAGCGGCCGGCCAGGCGCAGGACCGCCTGTTCGGCTATCTCGGCTCGCTGTTTTCCGGCGCAAAGGAACTGAAGCTGCACGATGCGCGCGCGCGCCAGTTCGTCGACGGCCAGCTCGGCGCCGCGATCGGCGAAGTGCGCGACCACCGCCGCCGCGCGTTCAGCGCGTACGCGGTCGGCGTCGGCTGGATCATCTTCCTGTTCTACGTATTCCTCGGCGTGGCGTCGTTCTGGCCGCAGCTCGGCGTGCATGCCGATCCGGGCACGGCGGCCGGTTATGTCGTCGTGTTTCTGTTCATGCTCGTGCCGCTCGACGGCCTCCTGAACAATCTGCCGACCGTCAACGCGGCACGCGTGTCGCTCACGCGGATCGAAGGCGTGATGGCCGAGTTCGGCGCGCTGCGCACGGTGCCGCCCGCGGCCGACGCGCCCGACGTGCCGCCGGCCGGCGCCGTCACGTTGCGCGGCGTCACGCACGCGTATTTCCACGAACGCGACGAACGGATGTTCAGCATCGGGCCGATCGACCTGACGATCAAGCCGGGCGAGCTCGTGTTCATCGTCGGCGGCAACGGCAGCGGCAAGACGACGCTCGCGAAGGTGCTGACGGGGCTCTACGAGCCCGAGGAAGGCACGATCGAGGCCGACGGCCGCACGATCGGCTGGCGCGAGCGGGCCGCGTACCGGCAGCGCTTCAGCGCGGTGTTCAACGATTTCCACCTGTTCGATGCGCTGCTCGGCATCGTCGATCCCGACGATCCGGCCCGCGCGCAGGCCGATGCGCGGGCGAACGCGCTCGTTGCGAAGCTGGCGCTCGATCACAAGGTGAAAGTGGTCGACGGCGCGTTCTCGACCCGTGCGCTGTCGACCGGGCAGCGCAAGCGGCTCGCGCTCGTCGTCGCGTATCTGGAAGACCGGCCGTTCTACCTGTTCGACGAATGGGCGGCCGACCAGGATCCGTCGTTCAAGGCCGTGTTCTACGAGCAGCTGCTGCCCGAGCTGCGCGCACGCGGCAAGGCCGTGATCGTGATTACGCACGACGACCGCTATTTCGATCTCGCCGACCGGCTGCTGAAGCTCGACAACGGGCGCATCATCAGCGACACGATGCCCGCGCGTTTGCGTGCTCAGGATGGTGTCGACGCGCTAAGCGTGTAAGCCATTCATCGATGGATCGCCGATGCGCCGCAATGGCAGCGCGTCGGCGATGTTCGATTCGGAAGGGAATGTTGCCGGAGATTGGCGACAAGGAAAGGCCGGGGCCATCGGTCGTCAAGCCGATCACGACGTCATGCCCGTCGAAACGGCGGTATCTGCGCCGCTCGCTCAACGCACGGCCGGCAGCTTCAGCATCGTATCGGTCATCACGTCGGCCAGCTTCAGCGCCGACATCGGCCCACCGAACCCCCAGATGTTGCGCTCAATGAGCGCGATCCGGCGGTCGCGCAGCGCGGGCACGAAGCGCCACACCGGCGAATCGAGTTTCGCCGACAGCGGCACGTCCATCCCCGACGCGGTCACGAACAGTACGGCCAGGTCGCGCTGCGTGAGCAGGTCGGCCGACGTCACGTACAGCGTGCCTTCCCGCGTCGGCTTCTTCGGCCACGGATCGAGCCCGAGCGTACGCGCGAGGCCGGCCGACGTGCTGTTGCCCGTATAGGCCCAGTAACGGTCGGGCAAGCCGAGATCCTGCAGCAGCGCGATGCGCTCGCCCTTTCTTCCCGCTGCCGCGAGCCGCGCCGCATTGCGCGCGATTCCCGCGTCGAGCTGCGCATCGACCGCCTGCGCGCGCGCGTCGCGCCCCGTCACCGCGCCGATCGTCCGGAAGATCTGCCGCATCCAGTCGAGCTGCGTAACGGGTACGCCGCCGTCGGAAACATTCGGGCTGAACTGGAACAGGATTGTCGGCGCGATCCGGTCGAGCGCGTCGAAGATCGGTGCATGCCGGAAGCCGACGCCGATGATCAGGTCGGGCTTGACCGCCGCGATCGCCTCGAGCCCCGGCTCCTGCCGCGAGCCGATGTCGGTCACGTGCGCGAGCCGGTCGCTCTGGTAGCCGAGCCAGCCCGGATAGAACGCGGTATCGGCCATCCCGACCGGCACGAGGTCGAGCGCGACCACGCTTTCCGCGAACATGAAGTCGAGCGCGACCACGCGCTGCGGCCGCACGGGCATCTTCGCGCTCGCCTGCGACACGACGGGGTTGCCGGCCAGCGACACGGCGCCCGGCGTACCGGGCCCGCCACCGGCAACGGCAACCGCACCGGCCGACGCGGAAAACACGCCGCAGCACGCGGCACCGAGCGCGGCGAGCGCACCCAACGCGTGCCGGCGGCCGGCATCCGTCACCGGATCGCGTCCTGCCCGGCCAGCGCCGCGTCGTCCATCGTCAATAGCAGGGGGCAGCTTCCACACAGTTGCGTTTCTCCAGGAATTTCGTAGCGCAGGCAGCACACGCGGCGCGCGCGAAACGGTGTCGGCAGCAGCGGCGAGCGCGGCACGGCGTCGCGCACCGGCATGCGCAGCGGATTCGGTTCGCACGCGAAGCACGACGAGCCGAACAGCCAGCCCGCGTCGCGCACAGGATCGGCCGCGCAACGCAGCGAACGACAGGTGTCGAGCAGATAGTCGAGCAGATTGCCCGCGTTGCTCCACAGCACGCGCGGCGTGACGCGGCCCATCGCCGCGAGCAGATCGATCACCGCGCCGAGATGCGCGACGAGCCCCGCATAGCGCGGCGCGGGATCGTCGCACGGCGCGCCGAGCGCGTCCGCCGCGAAATACAGCGCGGCGGGCATCCCGTCGTCGAGCGCGACGAACGTGCGTTCGGGCGCCATGTCGAGCGGCCGGCCGAGCGTCAGCGCGGCGACGACACCGGCCGGCGCCGCACGACCGAAATAGTATTTGCTCCATTGCGAGATCAGCGCGCGCGCATGCTGCGCCGGATCGCCGCCGTAATGACGGACCATCGCGTCGAGCACGGCCTCGCGATGCTCGGGCAACGCGCTGACGGGCACGACGATGCGGCCCGGCGCGTGCGTGTCGTCGGGCATGCCGAGCCAGACGACGTCGAGATGGTCGGCGAACGGTTCGGGCGCGAACGCCGAGAAGCGCGTGGCGCGCACGCCGTCGAGCGACGGCGTCATCGCCCCGCGCGCCGGGCGCGGCGCCCCTCGAGGATCAGCAGCCCGAGCAGGTACGGCGCGCCGATCAGCGCGGTCAGCACGCCGGCCGGCACTTCGCGCGGCGCGACGACCGTGCGCGCCGCGAGATCCGCGGCGCCGAGGATCAGCGCGCCGCATGCGGCCGCGAGCCACAGCCGCGTGCGATGCCGGCGTGCGCCGAGCATCGTCGCGACGTGCGGCGCCATCAGCCCGATGAAGCCGACCGGCCCGACCGCCGCGACGGCCGCGCACGCGGCGAGCGTCGCGATCGTCAGCGCGAGCGGCCGCAGCGCGGCCACCGGCAGGCCGAGCGCGGCCGCCTGGTCGTCGCCGAGTGCGAGCATGTCGAGCGGTCGCGCGAGCCACGCGAACACGGGTACCGCGAGCACGCACCACGGCAGCAGCATCGACACCTCGCCCCAGCTGCGGCCATAGGTGCCGCCGACGAGCCACACGACGAAGCGCGCGGGCTGCACGCTTTGCTGCGTGATCAGCCATTGCGCGAGCGTCGTCCACAGCGCGCCGATCACGATACCGGTCAACGCCACCGCGAGCGGCGCATAACGATGCCGGTGATTCAGCGCGAGCGTGATCGCGAGCGACAGCCCGCCGCCGATCAGCGCGGCCGCCGCGAGCGTCACATGGCCCATCAGCGGCCACGTCGACAATGCGAACAGCGTGACGAGCCCCGCGCCCTGCGTGACGCCGAGCACTTCGGGGCCCGCGAGCGGATTGCGCACGACGCTCTGCATCGCGACGCCGCTCACGGCCAGCAGCGCGCCCGCGAACAGCGCACACAGCAGGCGCGGCATGCGCAGGTCGATCAGCATCCGCGCGAGCGCATCCTGGCCGTGCAGCGCGGCGGACCAGCGCGCGGGCGACAGCCACTCGGGGCCGGCCGACACGCCGATCAACACCACCAGCGCGCCGACCACGACGAACAGCGCGGTGCGCAGCGGCCAGCCGAGCCGTTCGAGCCAGCCGACGAGCCGCGTCGAGCCGCCGCCCGCCGTGCGTTCGGCATCCGCGTGCAGCACGCCCGACCATGCGGCGCCGCTCCGGATCATCGCGAGCATCAGCGGCGTGCCGACCAGCGCGATCGCGACGCCGGTCGACAGTGTCGCGTCGAGTCCCGACGCGAGCACCGCGCTGTCGGTGACGAGCACGAGCGCGCCGCCGGCGAGCGCCGACAGCGGCACCAGCACGCCGAGCCGCGCCGTGCGCGCACCGCGCACCTGGCGCAGCAGGTTCGGCGCGACGAGGCCGACATACGACAGCGGGCCCGCGATACTGACGGCCACGCTCGTGAACGCGACCGCGACGAGCGTCGCGGCGAGCCGCGTCGCATCGACGCGCACGCCGGCCGCGGCCGCGGCATCGTCACCGAGCGTGAGCGGGTTCAGCGGCCGGATCACGAACGGCAGCGCGATCAGCGGCACGACGAGCCAGCGCGCGGCGAGCGCGAGGCCCGTCGCGCCCGGCTGGTACAGGCTGCCGTTGGTCCACAGCGCGGCGCCCGCGATGTTCTGCTCGAAGAACGCGAGCACGAGCGTCGACAGCGCCGCGAACAGCAGCATGCACACGCTGCCCGCGAGCACGAGCCGCAACGGCGTCGCGCGCCAGCCGCCGGCCGCGACGATCGCGACTGCAGCGGCGGCCAGCCCGCACACGAACAGCAGCGGCACCGATGCGACGCCCGCCAGTGCCGGCACGAGCATCGCCGCGAGCAGGCCGAGTTGCGCGCCGCCCGTCACGCCGAGCAGGTCGGGCGACGCGAGCGGATTGCGCGTGAGCGACTGGAACAGCGCGCCCGCGATGCCGAGGCAGCCGCCCGCGACGAGCGCGGCCGCGACACGCGGCAGGCTGAGGTCGAACAGGAACACATGCGCGAGCGCGGCACCGTCGCTGCCGGGCGCCGCCGCCCACCACACGCGCAAATCGGGTGCAACGCGCAGCGCCGCGAGTATCGCGATCAGCGCGACGAGGCCGATCGCGATCGTGCCGGCCCGGCCGGTGGCCGCGCCCTTCCCCGTCGCCGCGAGGCGCTTGCGCATCGCGAACGTCGTCATACGGCGAGATCCCGGTCGAAGACGCCTGCCGCCTGCGGTGTGTCGGATGTGGACGGCCCGTAGGCCGGCACGCACATCGGCGCGCCCGTCTGCGGATGCGCGAGCTTCAGCATCTCGACGCCGAACGCCGCGCGCAGCCGCGCCGGATCGAGCATCGCGTCGGGCGAGCCCTGTGCGACGAGGCGGCCCGCGCGCATCAGCACGATCTCGTCGCTGTACGCGGCCGCCTGGTTCAGGTCGTGCAGCACCCACACGATCGTCAACCCGCGCGCGCGGTTCAGCGCGCGCAGCGCATCGAGGATGTCGAGCTGGTGATGGATGTCGAGATAGGTGGTCGGCTCGTCGAGCAGCACGATCGGCGCCTGCTGCGCGAGCGCCATCGCGATCCACGCACGCTGGCGTTCGCCGCCCGACAGCGCGCCGACGTCGCGGCCCTCATCGTCCGCAAGGCCGCTGGTCTCGAGCGCCTCGTCGATCGCCGCATGGTCGGCGCGCGACAGGCCGCGCAGGAAGCCGCCGTACGCATAGCGCCCGTACGCGACGAGCTCGCGCACCGTGAGGCCCGACGGAATCTGGTTGAACTGCGCGAGCATCGTCAGCTCGCGCGCGAGCGCGCGACGGCGAAACGACGCGAGCGGCTTGCCGTTCACTTCGACATGGCCGGCACGCGCGGGCTGCAGGCCCGCGAGCGTGCGCAGCAGCGTGCTCTTGCCGCAGCCGTTCGGCCCGCACAGCGCGGTCACGCGGCCGGCCGCGATCGACAGGTCCAGCCCGTCGATCACGACATGGTCGCGATAACCTACCGTCAATCCGCGCGCGGCAAGCGCGGCGGTACTACGCGTCATCGGTCCTCCGTTCGGTCGCGCGCGGGACCGTGTAACTCTGCGCCATCGCGACGACGACCTTGCGCGGCCCCTCGAACGGGTCGCGCGCATGCGCGGTCAGCATGTTGTCGAGCATCAGCACGTCGCCCGTGCGCCACGGGAATACGATGCGCTGCTGGTCGAGCACGCCGCGGATCTCGGCAAGTGCATCGGCTTCGAGCGGCTCGCCGTCGCCGTAGTACACGTTGCGCGGCACGTTCTCGAGCCCGACCGCATCGACGAGCGCTTCCTGCATGTCGTCGTCGAGCGCGGACAGGTGGAACAGGTTCGCCTGGTTGAACCACACGCGGTCGCCGGTGCGCGGATGGCGCGCGACGGCCTGGCAGCGTTCACGCGTGCGCAGCAGCAGTTCGCCGTCGTCGTCGGTGCGCCATGCGCATTCGATGCCGCGCGCCGCGCACATCCGCTCGACCTCGGCCGGCTCGTCGGTGCCGAACGACTGCTGCCACGGCAGGTCGAGCCCCTGCCCGAAATTGCGCACGTACAGCAGCTCGCGCCGCTCGAAACGCGCGATCAGCGCCGGATCGAGCGCGCGGTACACGGCGCGGCTGTCCGCGATCGGCGTCGCACCGCCCTTCGGCGCCGCGAGCGCGCAGTGGAACCAGATCCGCAGCGGCCATTCGCGCGTATACGACTGCTCGTTGTGCAGCGGAATCGCGCGGTGCGGCGGGTATTCGGTCGACGTGTAGACCGCGCCTTCGACCTGGCTGCGCGGCGTCGACGCGTATTCATAGCCGATCAGCGGATCGCCGAACGATGCCGCGAACTGCTGGAACGCGTCGATCGACGGCACGTGAAAGCCCGTGAACAGCACACCGCCCGCCCGTTCGAGCGTGTCGGCCGCGATCTCGCGCGCCAGCGGCGCGACGTCGTCGATCGACATCCCGTCGCTGCCGCGCGGCGACACGACGGTGGGCAGCCCCGGCTCGATACGCAGGTCGTCGAGCGTCGGCAACGAAAGCAGGGTCATGCAACGTCCTCTTCAGGTGGCGCGCCGGGTGCGGCGCTGAGGGTCACGAGGCGCGCGTCGCGCGCTCGCCGTCCATTGCGCGGCGCAGGCTCGCGGGGCGCATGTCGGTCCAGACGGTCTCGATGTGCGCGAGACAGTCGGCCTTCGGGCCGCTCACGCCGACCTCGCGCCAGCCGGCCGGCACGGGCCGGAACGTCGGCCAGATCGAATACTGTTCTTCGTCGTTGATGACGACCGTGTAGACGAGATCGTCGGTGTCGGCGGAAGGCGTCGTGGCTTGCGTCATGATCGGAAAAAAGCAGGAGGCGGTTGAAGGATGCGAAGCGGCGGATTGCGCCGTTCCTGTCTGATAGACGATTGGCCGGCGCGTTTTTTTACCGCCGCCGCGCACGGCCGCCCAGGAACACCGGGCACGCGACGCCGCGATGGCACGCGTCGAGGCATTCCGCGCAGTGGCGCTCCGCGTCGCGCACCATGAAATGCACGAGCGTCTGCGATACGTTCAGCGCGCGCGCCGCGGTCTGCAGCGTCTCCTCGCGCAGCCGCACCATCTCGAAGGCCGCGCGGCTGCGCGCGGGCAGGTCGTCGAGCGCGGCCCACACGCGCCGCAGCGTATCGCGCGTCATCAGCGCGGCTTCCGGCGACGGCTCCGGCGACGGCACGTCGAAGCCGTCGTCCTCTTCCGTGTGATAGACGTTTTCGAGGCTCTGCCGGCGGCACGCGTCGATCGACGCATTGCGCACCATCCGCGTCACGTAAGCGACCGGCTGGCGCACCGCGTCCTGGTTCGGGAATTCGACGAGCTTCACGAATACGTCGTGCACGACGTCCTCGGCACGGCTCGCACAGCCGACGAAGCCGCGCGCGACATTGACGAGCATCGCGCGATGCGAGATCAGCACGTCGAGCAATGCGCCCTGCGCGCGGGGCTCCGCGGCACGGCGCGCGCGTGGCGCGGCGCGCAACGGCAGGTCCGGATAACTGCCGAGGAACGGGTTTGCCGTTGCTGCCGCGGGTCGGTCGAGCACTTCCGCCATCGCCATCGATCTGCTCCGTCAAATTCTGAGATAGCGCAATTTAACGTAAACGCAAATCATTCTCAATCCGATTACGAGATACCCCTTCCGGCTGTCAGGATTTGTCTGAACAATTGACGGGATCGTTGTTCGAGCGAACGCGATCGTGCGATGCCGGCCGCGACATCGCATAAGCTTTCGACGTGAAAGGCGCCGGGCAATGCCGGCGCCGGGTTGACGGCTTGCGGCCGACTGTCGGGCGCCGGCCGCGCACGCATGCGTCAATAGATGAACAACCGGATCGTCGCCGTCGCATCGAATCGCCCGATCTTCGGCGGCCCGAACGACTTCAGCACCGCGTCCATCAGCACGCTCTGATTCATCACATTGGACGGAAACTGCGTCAGCGTGAACTGTTCGTTGAACGGAATCGCCTTGCCCTGGCTGTCTTCGATGCCGATGCCGAAATTGCTGTCCTTCGCGGGTACCAGCAAACCGTTCCGAACCGGATAGCTCGTTTCGAAGTACCCGTCGACGCGCACCGCGACGTTGCATTTCTTGGTCAGCGACAACGAGAATCGCTTGCGCGGCACCGCCGGCAGGAAGCCGTTGCCGACCGCCTGCACCTGTCCGAAATTGACGATGCCCGGTTCGGGCGTCACGAGTACGTCGACGAAGCACGGCGTCGGCTTGAGGTTGCGCAGGCCGCTCAGGCGGTACTGGAAACTCGTGCCGAATGCATTCAGCCCGAACTCGCCGTCGAACTGGAACACCGTATAGATATCGCTCGGCGGCTGGACCCAGTTGCCCTTCTTGCGCACGACGACCTGATAGTCGATGCTGATGCGCGTCTGCTGGCAGCGCCCGCGGTCGAAGTCGTACCGGCTGCACGGCGGCACCGAATACCCGGTAAACACCCCGCCGCCGCGATTGCTGGTCTTGTCGAAATAGTCGACGCCCTTGTAGCGGATGCCGATCTCGAGCCCCCATGCCGCAGGGTTCGTGCGATTCGGATTCGCGTAGAAGTAAATGTTGTCGACGACCTTCAGGCTGCCGTCGTCACCCAGGTCCTTGTAGCAGTACCCCGACGTCGTGCGCACCGGCGACACCCAGATCACGTAGCCGTCCGGCGCGTCGGTCGGATACGACGCAACACCGCCGATCGGCTCGGTCAACGAAGTCGCGCCGCTGTTGGTCAGGCAGCGCAGTGCCCACGCGGGCTGCACGGCCGCGACCAGCAGCACGAGCACGACCCAGCGCAACCATGCCGCCGGCGATTCCCGATGACGCATTCCCCCGCTCATTTCTTCACGCTCTTGCAAGCCCCCGCGTCGCACGCATACTCGACCGCCACCTGGCCGCCGTAATCGTCGATATGCGTGACGAACAGCGTCGACGGCGTCGCAGCCTTGAACGGCACGTCGGCCGTGCTCATCGGGCTCACCATCACCGGCTCGATCGGCACCGGCGTCTTCTGCGCGCCCGAGCTCACGTCGACCACCGTCACGTGGTACGGCGTCGGGTTGTCGAACACCAGCTTGTGCGCGGCCGCGTCGACGCGCAGCGTCATCGGCAGCGTCCAGTCCTCGTCGCGCGCGGGCTGCACGGCCTTCGGCCGGTAGAACAGCTTCATCTGCGTATGCAGCGCGATCTGCAGCGTGTTCGGCGTATCGGTCTTCGGCGGCACTTCGCGGATGTTCAGGTAGAACACTGATTCGCGATCGGCCGGCAACTCGGTGCCCGGCAGCTTCGCGATCCGCAGCACGTTGCGCTCGTTCGCCTCGACGCGCTGCAGCGGCGGCACGACCATCAGCGGCGACGTGATCTTGTTGCCCTTCGCGTCCTCGAGCCACGACTGCACGAGATACGGATACGTCGTGCTCTTGTTGGTGATCGTGACGATCGCGGCCTGCTCGCCTTCGTTGAAGATCACGCGCGTGCGGTCCGGCACGATCGCCGCATGCGCGGCGCCCACGAGCAGCGCGCCGGCGGTCGCGAGCACGCACGACGCGCGGCGCGGAAAGGAAAGGGAAAGAGAGTTTTTCATCGCAGGATCCGTGGATTCATCGTTCGACCCGTGCGGCCGCTGCGTGCGACTCGCCGGGCGTCTGGCACGTCACCGGGATCGGCGTGCCTTCGAGTTGGAGCTGGTTCGGCAGCGCGTCGACCGTGCAGAGCGTGCGTTCGCCCGCGCGCACCGCGAGCGACGACTTCGGCTGAACCTGCGTCAGGAACGCCGCACCGCCCTCGCCGACGATGCCGAGCTCCTTGCCGTTCGCCGCGTCCTGCACCGACGCGCCGAACGGCAGCGGCTTGCCGGCCGGGTCGGTCAGCGTCAGGTACAGGTTGCTGCCGCGCGCGGCGGCGAACTTCACGAAGCCGATCGCGCCGTCGGTCAGCACCATGCGCTGGATCGGGTTCGTCACCTGCACTTCGAGCGGCAGCTTCTCGACGTTGACGGTCGCGTCGTACACGTTGTACGGCGAGATGCCGTCGAGCACCGCATAGCCGCGCGAATCGGTATGCGTGAGCGTGCCGGACAGCGGCACGTCGGGCACGCCGTCGGTCGACACCAGCAGCCGCGTGTCGCCCGCGTTGCCGTTCGCGTGCGCGGACACGCCGTACTGCGTCGCGACGAACGAACCGTCGACTTCGAGCGACGCGGCCGCATACGCATTGGCGAGCGTCGACGCCTGTGCCGTGAGCTGGTACGCCGACGAGCGCTGGCGGAAGCTCGCATTCGCCGATGCGCGGCCGTCGGTCGCGCCCGCGTTGACCTGGTAGGTGCGGCCATCAGGATCGTCGTAGATATAGCCCGCGTTCACGCTCGTGCTGCCGCTGCCCGTCGTCAGGTTCGACGTGACGGTGTGGCGGCCGCCGATCGGCAGCGTCGCGGTGATCGAGAACTGGTTGCCGCTCGCGCCCGCGCTCTGCGTGCGAAATGCCGACACACTGACGTTCAGGTTGCGCAGCGCGCCGACCGAGAACGCACGCGTCAGCGTGAGGCCGACGCGCTGCTCGGACGAGCGCGCCCAGTAGGTCGTCTGGTCGTACGAGAAATAGGTCGACGTGTCGCCGAAGCGCTTCGACATCGTGGCCGAGTAGCGCTGCTTGCTGTTCGCGAGGCCGTACGCGGTCGGGTCGCCCGTGAACTGCGCGAAGTTCGTGTAGTCGCGCTCCGAAAACCGGTAGCCGAAGAAGCGCACGTCGGCATCGAGCCCGTCGAAGTGCTTCGAATAGTTGACGCGGTACGAGTTGCCGTTGCGCGTCGCGCCGTTCCACCACAAGCGCGCCCGCGCATGCGTGACATCAGCCGACACCGCGCCGAACGTGCCGAAATCGCGGCCGACGCCGAGCGCGATCGACGTATAGCCCGATGCGGCGATGAAGCCGCCGTACACCGTGACGTCGAGCGGCAGGCCGTATGCGATTTCGCCGAAGCCGAAGAACGGCGTGATGCCGGCGCCGCCGAACAGGCGCGGCTTGCCGACGGCAGCCTTGTAGCGCAACTGCCCGGTACGCGCGAGAAACGGCACGGCGGCCGTCGTCACCTGGAAGCGCTGCACGCTGCCGTCTTCTTCCTCGACGGCCACGTCGAGCGTGCCCTGCACGCTCGTGTTGATGTTCTGCAGTGCGAACGCGCCCGGCGACACGCGCGTCACGTACAGCACGCGGCCTGCCTGCGACACGGTCACTGTCGCGTTGGTGCGTGCGACGCCCGCTATCAGCGGCGCATAACCGCGCAGCGAAGGCGGCAGCATGCGGTCGTCGCTGCGGATCGACGCGCCCGTCAGCGCGAACGTGTCGAAAATGTCGGAGCTCAGGTAGTCGTCGCCGAACGTCACCGTCGACTGGATCGACGGCAGCGCGCGAAATGCGTAAAGCCGGCTGAAGCGGAACGTGCGGTCCGCGTACGCCGTGTTGCCCACGTTCGACTGCGCCTGGTAGTCGCCGCGAAAGCGCCATGCATCCCAGTTCGCGCCGATCGTCCCGTAGGCCTGGATCGAATTCGTCTGCCCGCCGCCCGCACCGAAGTTGCGGTTCGTGTTCGCGATCACGCGATAGTCGAGCATCGCGCCGGGAATCCCTTCGGACCAGCGCTCCGGCGGCAGGTAGGTCGAATCGGTGAATTCGAGCGCGGCCTGCGGAATCGTGATCTTGAGCCGCCCGTCGCTCTTCAGGTAACGCACGGTCGCCCCCTCGATCGCACCGAGGTCGACGCAGCGTCCGCCCTGGAAGCGCGGCAGGTCCTTCGCGAGCGACGGCTTCAGCCCGAACTGCGCGACGAGCTCCGGTCGCAGGCACGGCTTGCCCGCGCCGGACGCATCGACGGCAATGAATTCGATGGACTGCAGCCCGTAGAACAGGTCGTTGACCTGCACATCGAGCATGTACTCGCCCGGCAGCGTGAAGTCGGCCTGCGAGAACTGCGACAGGTCGACATTGCTCGTTCCGTCGATATCGAGAAACGACGCATTGAATTCCGTCGCATGGCTCTGGCTGCCGACGACCAGCACGGAGACGCAAAGGAAGGAATGTCTGATTCGCACGCGGTGCTACCGGAAATCCGAGGAGAAGGAAACAGGAAGGAAAGAAGAAGGAGGAAGGGATGCACGCACCCCTCCTCCGATACGGACGCTTACTGGTAGCGGACCGTGAAGTTCGCGACGCCGTCGGCGGTACCCGGCGTCACGCCGGCTGCCGTCGCTTCGTACATCGCTGCGAAGCGTGCGATGTTCGTGCCGTTTTGCAGCACGGTCGGAGCCTTCTGCTCGGCGCCGTTGTCGAGGTATTCGCCCGACGCGGCCTGCAGGCGGATGCCGACGTTGGTTGCCGAACCGATCGTGGCGAGCAGCTTCGGCTGGCCAGCGCTCGACGTGCCCGTGAACGTGAAGTACGCGTTCTGCGCGATGCTCGTGTCGCAGTCGGTCAGCTTGATGTCGAAATTGGTCGGCGTGGACTTGTCGCCAGCCTGCTTGAACACGTTGGTCGGCACCTTGCCGAGGTTCACGGTCTGGTTGACCGAGCCCGAATCGATGCCGCACGCGCCCGCGACGATCTCGCCCGTGAAGTTGATCGTGCCGGTGCCCGCTGCGAAGGCCGAGGTCGACAGGGCCGCGAGTGCGACAGCGGTCAGGAGGGATTTTTTCATGACGTTTTCCGTGAGAATTGCAAAGGGAATGGACGACGTGGCGGATACAAAAGGCAGCGTGTGGTGGCTCCCGTCCGTCACGAGGCGGCATTATCGAGATAGTCGTGAAAGTTTTTTGTAAATCATTGTTAAATATCCCTGACAATGTTCCATTTGCATCTTACAAATCACATTCATTCTCGACAATTTTTAATCTCACCGATTTCACCTGAAGTTCTCTTTTGCTCCACGGAACCGATTGAAGATTAACGATATTTTTCTCCTGCATTCCTCATAATCCCCCTCACCCATACTGGTATTGGTTCACATCGACCCCGATCCGAAAAAGACAAAACGTTGTCCAATGCCGCCATCGTTGTCGGACGGCAACATCAATATCAAATCATTTTCAACTGACAGGAAATTAACGTCGGCTTTCAGCAACTTCGATTTATTGCGCAAACGATTGCGAAATGAATGCGAAACGAATGCAAACGTTTTACCGCGACACTTTGCCGCCGGCATTAATTCCAATACATGAATTAATTCGACCGTCAATTACCGATCGAGAATCAGATATTTGCGCGGCCGTCGGCACGCGATGCGCGTGTCTGAATGGACGAGATGAAAAAGGAAGATGCGCGGCACATGTTTGCGCCGGGAGGCGACACGATCGATCGCCGGATGCGGGCCGTTCCGGAAGATGCCCTTCCGCACTGCCGCGGTATGAAAACGGTCTGGACGACTTGCCCGACAGCGGAAGCTAACGCCGATAGCGATCGGCGATGCAGCGGGCAACGATGTCGATCGAAACGGGAAACGGCGGCCGCACGTCGAATCGTGCGGCCGCCGTCTCGTTGCCCGGCGCGCTGCGGCGTCAGGCGACGCGCATCATGCGGAAGCCGCGACCTCCGCCGACGCCGACGCCGACGCCGATGCCAGCGCCCAGCCGCCGCCAAGCGCGCGATACAGCGCGATCGCGTTCGCGAGCCTGAGCTGCTTGAGCCGGATCAGCTCCTGCCCCGATTCGTACGTGCTGCGCTGCGCGTCGAGCAGTTCGAGATACGTCGCGACGCCGCCCGCATAACGGCGCTCCGCGAGCTTCAGTCGCGCACCGTCCGCCGTGTAGACGTCCTGCTGCGCGGCAAGCTGGCGATCGATCCAGTCGCGCGCGGCGAACGCGTCGGCCACTTCGCGGAACGCGGTCTGCACGGTCTTCTCGTATTCGGCGACCGCGATGTGCTTGCGCGCGTTCGCGACGTCGAGGTTCGCGCGATTGCGTCCGCCCGCGAAGATCGGCAGCGTGATGCGCGGCGCGAACGTCCACACGCTCGTGCCGGCCGCGAACAGGCTCGAGAACGCGTCGCTGACCGAGCCGTAGTCGGTCGTCAGCGCGATGCGCGGGAAGAACGCCGCGCGTGCGGCGCCGATCTGCGCGTTCGCGGCCTTGAGCCGCGCCTCGGCCTGCCGGATGTCCGGCCGCCGTTCGAGCAGCGCGCTCGGTGCGCCGGGCGCCACGGGCGCGATCGACAACGTGTCGAGCGCGGTCGCGTCGCCGGGCACGTTGCGCGCGAAATCGCCCGCGAGCAATTGCAGCGCCCGCATGGCCTGCGCATGCTCGCGCTGCAGCGCGGCCTGCGACGCACGCGCGGACGCCACCAGCATCTCGGCCGAGCGCAGCTCGATCGCGTCGCTCGTGCCGGCCGCGTAGCGGCGCTGCGTGAGCGCGGCCATGTGCACGCGCGCGTCGAGCGTGCGCTGCGCCAGCGCGAGCTGCTCGTACAGCGAGCGCTCCGATACATACGCCCCCGCCACTTCGGCGATCACGCCGATGCGGACCGTGCGCTGCGCGTCCGCCGTCGCGAAATATTCGGCGAGCGCCGCGTCGGACAGGCTGCGCACGCGGCCGAACAGGTCGAGTTCGTACGCGCTGACGCCGACGCCCGCGCGATACAGCCCGCTGATCGCGCTTTCGCGCACGACCGGGTCGTACTGGCGCGTGCGTTCATAGCCGAGATTCGCATCGACCGACGGCATCAGGTCCGCGCGCTGCACGCCGTACAGCGCACGCGCCTCCTCGAGCCGGCCGGCTGCGATCCGCAGGTCGCGGTTGTTCGCGAGCGCCGCGTCGATCCACGCCTGCAGCGCCGGATCGGTGAAATACGCATGCCAGTCGTCGAGCAGCGCGGCGTCGGCAGGTGTCGCATCAGGCGCCGCAGCCGGCTCCCGGCTTCCGTCTGCCGGCGCATAGGTAGCCGGCACCGGCGCCGCCGGCCGCTCGTAGCGCGGCGCGAGCGAGCAGCCGGCGAGCGCGAGCGTGGCGGCGAGCGCGAGCGGCGCCCGCAGTGCGGCGCGTGCATTCAGCGCAAACATCATTGCGATCCCTCCATCGTCGCCGGCTGCATGCCGCCGCGCCGGCGCGGGCCGACGTCGAACAGGCGGCCGACGATCACGAAAAACAGCGGCACGAGGAACACCGCGAGCACGGTCGCCGTGATCACGCCGCCGAGCACACCGGTGCCGATCGCCATCTGCGCGCCGGATGCCGCGCCCGACGCGAACGCGAGCGGCAGCACGCCGACGCCGAACGCGAGCGACGTCATCACGATCGGCCGCAGCCGCAGCCGCGCGGCCTCGAGCGCGGCGTCGACGAGCGACATGCGCTGCGCGACCAGATCCTTCGCGACTTCGACGATCAGGATCGCGTTCTTTGCGGACAGCCCGATCGTCGCGATCAGCCCCACCTTGAAATAAATGTCGTTCGGCATCATCCGCAGCGTGACGCCGAGCACCGCGCCGATCACGCCGAGCGGGACGACCAGCATCACCGCGAACGGGATCGACCAGCTCTCGTAGAGCGCCGCGAGCGCGAGGAATACGACCAGCACCGACAGCGCGAACAGCATCGGCGCCTGCGCGCCCGACAGCCGCTCCTCGAACGACTGCCCCGACCACGCGTAGCCGATGCCGGCCGGCAGCTTCGCGGCGATCCGCTCGATCGCGGTCATCGCCTCGCCGCTGCTGTGGCCTGCCGCGGCCGAGCCGTTGATCGTGAACGACGGATAGCCGTTGTAGCGCGTGAGCTGCGGCGGCCCCATCGTCCAGTGCAGCGTCGTGAACGCCGCGAGCGGCACCATCTCGCCGCGCGCGTTGCGCACGCGCAGCTTCTTCACGTCGTCCGGATCGAGCCGGTGCAGCCCGTCGGCCTGCACGACCACGCGCCGCACCTGCGTGCCGTGCATGAAGTCGCCGATATAGTCCGAGCCGAACATCACCGCGAGCGTCGTGTTGATCTCGTCCATCGACACGCCGAGCGCCGACGCCTTCGCGCGATCGATGTCGAGCTTCAGTTGCGGCGCGTCCTGCGTGCCCGCGAACATCAGGTCGGTGAGCGCGCGGTCCTTGCCGCCCGCCGCGAGCAGCTGCTCGCGCGCGGCGCTGAACGTCGCGTAGTCGAGCCCGCCGCGGTTCTGCAGCCGGAAGTCGAAGCCGCTCGACGAGCCGAGATCGGGCAGCGCCGGCGAATTCATCGCGAACACCGTCGTGTTCGGCGTGCCCGCGAAGCGCTCGTTGATGCGCGCGACGATCGCCTGCACATGATCGCGCGCGGCCTTGCGCTCCTTCCAGTTCTTCAGCGTGACGAAGATCATCCCGCCGTTCGGCCCTTCGCCGTACAGGTTGAAACCGCCGAGCGCGAACGTATACGCGGCCGGCTCGTCGGTGCGGATATACGACTCGACCTCGCGCACGCTCTGCATCGTTTCCGCGAGCGGCGTGCCCTGCGGCCGGATCACCATCACCATGAAGTTGCCCTGGTCCTCGTCGGGCAGGAACGCGGTCGGCAGCTGCGTGAGCATCAGTGCCGCGGCCGCGGTCAGTGCGCCGTACACGACGAGCCAGCGCAACGGCTTCTTCAGCATCGCGCCGACACGTGTCGCATAGCGCTGCGTCGCACGCGCGACGAAGCGGTTGAACCAGCCGAAGAAACCGCGCTTCTCGTGATGGTCGCCGGACACCGGCTTGAGCAGCGTCGCGCACAGCGCGGGCGTCAGCGACAGCGCGAGGAATGCCGAGAAACCGATCGACACCGCGAGCGACAGCGCGAACTGCCGGTAGATGTTACCCACCGCGCCGCCGAAGAACGCCATCGGCACGAACACCGACGTCAGCACCACGGTGATCCCGACGATCGCGCCGCTGATCTGCTTCATCGCCTTGACGGTCGCGTCGTACGGGCCGAGCCCTTCCTCGACCATCAGCCGCTCGACGTTCTCGACCACCACGATCGCATCGTCGACGAGGATGCCGATCGCGAGCACCATCCCGAACATCGTCAGCACGTTGATCGAGAAGCCGGCCGCATACATCACGCCGAACGTGCCGGCGAGCGCGACCGGCACGACGAGCGTCGGGATCAGCGTCGCGCGCAGGTTCTGCATGAACAGGAACATCACGAGGAACACCAGCACGCCGGCCTCGATCAGCGTCGTGACGACCTTGTTCATCGACACGCGCACGAACGACGACGTCTCGTACGGAATCTGGTACTTCACGCCCGGCGGGAAAAACGCGGACAGCTCGTCCATCGTCGCGCGCACGCGCTTCTCGGTCGACACCGCATTCGAGCCCGGCGCGAGCTTGATGCCCATCCCGGTCGCGACCTTGCCGTTCACGTAGGACGGATAGTTGTAGTCGTTGCCGCCGAACTCGACGCGTGCGACGTCACGCAGGGTCAGCGCGGAGCCGTCGGCCTGCGTGCGCAGCGCGATCGCGCCGAAATCGGCCGGCGTCTTCAGCGGCGCGTCGGCGAACACGGTCGCCGCGATCGGCGCGCTGGCCGGCACCGCGCTGCGGCCGATGTCGCCGATCGTCACGCGCGCGTTGTGCGCGCGCACCGCCGACGCGATGTCCGACGCGGTGAGGCCGTGCCCGGCCATCTTCACCGGGTCGGGCCAGATCCGCATCGCATATTCGGCGCCCCAGAACTGCACCTTGCCGACGCCGTCGACGCGGCGCAGCGCCTGCACGACGTTCGCCGACGCATATTCGCCGAGCTGCACGTCGGTCATCCGGCCGTCGTCGGAAGTGAGCGACACGACGAGCTGGATGTTGTCGGCGGCCTTCTCGACCTGGATGCCGTCTCGGCGCACGGGCTCGGGCAGGCGCGCCTCGACCGTCTTTAGCCGGTTCTGCACTTCGACGGCCGCGAGATCGGCATTCACGCCCTGCTTGAACGTCAGGTACAACGACGCCATCCCGGCGCTGCTCGTCGCGGACGTATACATCAGCCCCGGCGCGCCGTTCATTTCGCGCTCGATCAGCGCGGTCACCGATTCCTCGACGACCTGCGCCGACGCACCCGGGTAGGTCGCATAGATGCTGACGACGGGCGGCGCGATGTCCGGGTATTGCGCAACGGGCAGCGCGCGGATCGCGAACATGCCGCCCAGCATGATGAAGATTGCGATCACCCACGCGAAGACGGGGCGATCGATGAAGAAACGTGCCATGGTGGTTTGAACCGGTCAGGTTTGACGGGCGGCCGCGTGCGAAGCGGCCGCTGCCGGCGCCGCCTTCGACGGCGGCGCCTTCTCGACGGGCTTGACGGCCGTCTCGGGCGCGAACTGCGCGGCGTTGTCGACGATCACGCGTTCGCCGCCCGTCAGGCCGCGCGTGATGCGCCAGTCGTGGCCGCTCATCTGGTCGGCCGCGACCTCGACGTCCTTGACCTTGCCGTTCGCGCCGACGACGCGCACCGACGTGCGATCGGTCGTGCGCAGCAGCGCGTCGCGCGGCACGAGGATCGCCCGCTGGTCGACCGCCGTGTCGAGCGCGATCCGCACATACGCGCCCGGCAGCAGCTCGCGCTCCGGATTCGGAAACAGCGCGCGCATCGCGACGGTGTCGGTGGTCGGGTCGACCGCGAGATCGCTGAACAGCAGCTTGCCCTTCAGCGGATACGCGCTGCCGTCGGCGCGCAACAGCGTCACCTCGATGTCGTGCTGCGCAATGCCGGTCGCGCGGCCGCTCTTCACCGCGCGGCGCAGCGCGTCGACGTCGGCGGCCGGCTGCGAGAAGTTCACGTAGATCGGATCGAGCTGCTCGACGGTCGTGAGCGGCGTCGCCTGGTCCTGGCCGACGAGCGCGCCTTCGGTCACGAGCGCGCGCCGTGCGCGGCCCGCGATCGGCGCGGTGACGGTCGCATAGTCGAGCTGCAACTGCGCACGCGCGAGCTCGGCCTTCGCGGATACAACCCCGGCTTTCGCCTGCGTGTCGTCGGCGACGGCCTCGGTATGGTCGCGCTCGCTGACCGCGCGGTCGCGCACCAGGTCGTCGTAACGGCGGCGCTTGTCGCTCGCCGCGAGCGCGGCGGCCTGCGCCTTCGCGAGCGCACCCTGCGCGGCGTCGCGCGCGGCCTTCAGCGGCGCGGGATCGATGCGGAACAGCACCGCGCCCTGCTTCACTTCCTGGCCTTCCTCGTAGGTTCGCGCGGTGACGATGCCCGCGACCCGCGCGCGTACTTCCGCCTGCCGGTACGCGTCGAGCCGGCCCGGCAATTCGACGGTCATCGGCACGGCCGTCGGGCGCACCGTGACGACGGTCGCCTGCTTCGCGGTCTCTTTCTCCGCGTCCTGCTCGCCCTTGCCGCATCCGGCCACGACGAGCGCGGCCGCCAGCGTGAACGGCGCCAGCCGGCGGCAGCGCGACAGGAAGCAATTGTTGTTATTCATGGTGACCTCGGATCGTTCGCCGCCGATAAAATGCGGCGGCTCAGGGTGGTCGATTATAATCAGTCACGACTGATTAAATAAACGCTGTTTCAACCTGACCGCCACACTGTCTCAATAAAACGACAGCGAATTGTAAGGAAACTCACGACATGGCCCGCAAGACCCGGGAAGAATCGCTCGCCATCAAGCACCGGATCCTCGACGCCGCCGAGCTCGTGCTGCTCGAGAAAGGCGTCGCGCAAACCGCGATGGCGGACCTCGCCGAGGCCGCCGGGATGTCGCGGGGCGCCGTCTACGGCCACTACCGCAACAAGATGGAAGTGTGTCTCGCGATGTGCGACCGCGCGTTCGCGCGCACGTCGGAAGGTTTCGACGCAGGCGACGGCCTGCCGCCGCTCGCCACGCTGCGGCGTGCCGCGTCCCACTATCTGCAGGAATGCGGCGAGCCGGGCCCGATGCAGCGCGTGCTCGTGATCCTCTATACGAAGTGCGAGCAGAGCGAGGAAAACGGCGCGCTGCAGCGGCGCCGCATGCTGCTCGAGCTGCAGATGCTGCGAATCACGAAGGCGCTGCTGCGTCGCGCGATCGCGGCCGGCGAACTCGCCGCCGATCTCGACGTGCACCTGGCCGCCGTCTATCTCGTGTCGCTGCTCGAAGGCGTGTTCGCGTCGATGATCTGGACCAACCGGCTGCGCGGCAATCTGTGGAACGACGCCGAAGCGATGCTCGACGCCGGCTTCGACGCCGTCCGCATGTCCGCCGCGTTGCGCGGCCGCGCGCAAAAATTGCCGGGCTGACGAAAATTATCGTAACAAATTCTGATTTAACCCGATTTACCGCACTGCGAAACGAATGAGCTGACCCCCTTTAAAATTTTTAACGTTTCGCGGAACATCGGTAGACTGACGCTGTCATCATTCTTTAGCGTCTTCGTGATAACCGGGTTCGACCCGGTAAACACGCCGCCGTTCGAAGCGGGCCCGCCCCGCGCGTTGGGTCGAACGGAAACGACACAGGCCCCTGGCGGGGCCTGTTTTGTTGCACGCCCGCCGCCCGCCCCGTCGCCATTCGACGGTTGAGCCGCCGGCGGCCCCTGCCCACACCCCTTTGAACCGCTTTCCTGGATGTGGACACCTTGGTCAAGCCTGCCGCAACTCCTGATGCTTTCGCGCCCGGCCGCGCGCAGCGCGTCGTGCGCGCGCTCGTGCCGGCCGCCGTGCTCGGCGCCCTCGCCGCCCTCGGCCTTGCCGCCGCGCTGCCGGCCGTGTCGCAACTGCCGGGCGCCGTCGACTCGGGCACGGCCGTGCTGCCGCAGCGCGTGCTGTCCGACACGCCGTTTCCCACCGCGCAGCATTTCGTGACGAGCGAGCTCGCCCGCACGCTCGGCGAGCGCAACGAACACGGCGAACGCAACGACCGCAGCCTGCAGCCTGGCCTGTTCGCGCCGCTCAGCGCACACCGCAACGACATGCTCGGCTATGCGAGCCTGTTCCAGCTTGCGCCGCCCGAAAACCAGCACGGGATGCGCGCGGGCGACATCGAGCTCACGCTGTCCGATACGCTGAACCGGCTCGACGTGCCGCCCGAGGTGCGCATCCAGCTCGGCGATCTCGTCACCGGCAAGGTCGCGATGCGCGCGAGTGCGCAGCGCGGCGACTATTACCGCGTCGCGTTCGACACGACCGACGGCACGCCGCGCCTCACCGCGCTCGAACTGCGCGTCGCCGGCCGCACGTTCGGCGCGATCTGGTTCCGCGCGCCGGGTGCCGAGCACGGCGCGTACTACACGCTCGACGGTTCGCCGCTCGAAGCCGCCGCGTTCACGATGCCGGTCAAGTGGACGCGCATCAGCTCGTTCTTCGGCGAGCGCGTCCATCCGCTGTCGCAGGCGATGGCGTTCCACACGGGCGTCGATCTCGCCGCACCGAGCGGCACGCCCGTCGACGCGGCGGCCGACGGCGTGGTGTCGTTCGTCGGCACCGATCCGGGCGGCTACGGCCGCTACGTGATCGTCGATCACGCGGACGGCTACTCGACCTACTACGCGCACCTGTCCGCGTTCGCGCACGGGCTCAAGACCGGCGAAACCGTGAAGCAGGGCCAGCGGCTCGGCTCGGTCGGGATGACGGGCGCCGCAACGGGCCCGCACCTGCATTTCGAAGTGCGCGTCGCGAACGATCCGGTCGACCCGCTCGTCACGCTCGCCAGCGCGCAGACGGCGCTGTCCGACATGCAGCTCACCGCGTTCCGCCAGGAAGCCGCGCAATGGCGCTTCCGCCTCGCGTCTATCAATACGGCGCCGTTCGCGTTCGCGCAGAACGACGGGCCGCTGTGGGGCGATTTCGCAACCGACAAATCGACGCTGCGCGCGGTCTTCAACACGCACTACTCGGCGTCGTGACGCACGTGCCGCCCGCCGTCGCTCCGGAAGCGGCGGCGCAGGCGGCCGGCCATCCACCGTTGCTGTCCGTACTGCACGCCGGGCACGACCTGCCCGGTGTGCCGTCAACTGCGGATATTCACTAGCGCGTCCTCACCGGCCGTTCGCCACGGCCGTGGCACACCGTCACCGCGCGGGCTCCGTGCGCTCGGCCGTCGCCTGCTCGACGTGTTGCGCACGCGTGCCGCGCGACAACAGCCAGCGCGCCGCGCCGTCGAGCGACGTGCACAGCACCAGATAGATCGCCGCGACGAACAGGAAGATCGGCGCCGGATACACCATCAGCCGGTTGTTCACCTGCGTCGCGACGAACGACAGCTCCGGCACGCCGACGATATACGCGAGCGACGTGTCCTTCACGAGCGCGACCCACTGGTTGACGAACGACGGCGTCATGATCCGGATCGCCTGCGGCAGCAGCACGTGGCGCACCGTCTGCCAGCGCGTGAGCCCGAGCGACAGCCCGGCCTGCCATTGGCCGTCGCCCGCGGCGACGATGCCCGCATGCACCGCATGCGCGAGATACGCGCCGCCGACGAGCGCGAGCGCGCACACGACCGTCGCGAGCCCCGGCACATCCATGTGCAGCAGCACGGGCATCAGGAAGTACGTCCAGAAGATCAGCATCAGCACGGGAATCGCGCGGAAGAACCCGATGAACGTGAGCAGCAGCACGCGTACGGGGCCGCGCGCGAGCGCCATCGCGACGCCGAGCGCGATGCCGAGCACGGCCGAGGCAGCGGCCGACGCGATCGCAAGCACCAGCGACAGCGCGGCGCCGCCGAGCGGACCTTCCGGGAACGCGCCGACGAGCAGGTACGGCAGGTTGGAGAGCAGCAGCGAAAAATCCATCGTCAACGCCCCGCGCCAAGCCGGTCGCGCCATTGCGTGGCCGCATACGCACCGGCCTCGATCGCGGCCACCGCCGCGACGTACAGCAAGGTCGCGACGCCGAACGCGGCGAAGGTCTTGAACGTTTCCGTTTCGACCTGCCGCGACGCATACGACAGCTCGGCCACGCCGATCGCCATCGCGAGCGACGAGTTCTTCACGAGATTCATGTATTGGCCGAACAGCGGCGGCAGCGCGATGCGCACGGCCTGCGGCAATACCACGTAGCGCAGCGACTGCATCGGCGTGAGGCCGAGCGCCGCCGCCGCGTCATGCTGCGCGCGGCGCACGCCGCGCAGGCCGGCTTCGCATTCCTCGGCGACGAACGCTGCCGTATACGCGCTCAGCCCGACCCAGCCCGCGACGAATTCGAACGACGGCCATGCGAGCGTGAGCGGGCCCGCGCTCACTTGATGACGCGCGTTCAGCCACGCGATCCACGTGTCGGGCAGCAACGACGCGACGCCGAAATACCAGAACAGCAACTGCACGAGCAGCGGCGTGTTGCGGAACGCGACGATATATGCGGCGGCCGCCGTGCGCAGCGCCGTGCCGCGCGCATGCCGCATGACCGCGAGCAGCAGCCCGCCGGCGGTCGCGGCGACGGCCGACGCGGCCGCGAGGCCGAGTGTCAGCAGGAAACCCTGCCAGAGCCAGGACAGATATTTGGGAGCCAACCCGAGCATGCTGAGGGACGTGCGCGAAGCACGCGATCGGAACAAATCGGAAAGCGCCGCGCTGCCGACGTTCCGGCAAATCGCGGCGCGCGTGCGGCGTGGCTCAGGTCTTGTCGCCGATGCGGAAGATGCGCGTGAGCGGCGTCTTCGTCGTCGGCCCGAACCATGCATCGTAGATCTGCACGGCGCGGCCGTTCGCCTCGAGCCCCTTCAGCGTGTCGTTGACGAAGCCGAGCAGGCGCGTCTCGCCCTTCGGCACGCCGACGCCCATGTAGTCGTTCGAGATCGTGAACGCGGGAATCTCGTAGTTCTGCTTGTCGGGTACGTTCGCGAGCAGGCCGATCAGCTTCGGGCCGTCCTGCGTGATCGCCTGCACGTTGCCGGCGCGCAGCGCGGCGAACGCGAACGGCGTGTCGTCGTACGCGACGATCGTCGCCTTCGGGAATTTCTCGCGCAGCGTGATCTCGTTCGTCGTGCCCTTGTCCGCGCCGACGCGCAGGCCGTTCAACTGTTCGGCCGATTTCAGCACGCCCTTCTTCGCGAGAAACTGCTGGCCCGACGAGAAATACGGAATGCTGAAGTCGACCTGCTTCGCGCGCTCGTCGGTGATCGTGAAGTTCGCGAGCACGAGATCGACCTTGCCGGATGTCAGGAACGGAATGCGGTTCGCGGGGTTGGTCGGCTGGAGTTGCAGCTTCACGCCGAGCTTGTCGGCAAGCGCCTTCGCATAGTCGACGTCGAGACCGACGATGTGGTTGTTCTTTGCATCGACATAACCGAACGGCGGGTTGCTGTCGAACGTCGCAACGCGCAGCACGCCGGCCTTCTTGATGTCGTCGAGACGGTCCGCATGCGCGACCGTGCCTGCGGTGACGAGCGCAGCCCCGACGAGCCACGTAGCGAGAGTGTGGATTTTCATGAGCACGACCTGATTTGTTATGAAGGCCGCCGCGGATCGCGCGGCGGCCGGTTCGAGGAACATCGCGACGAAGTGTGGTGTCGCGAAGCCGCTAACGTATCAGCGCATGCGGCGAATCCGAACCAACAAATGGTGCTTTGCTCAGCGGGTTTCGTGATGAGGCAAGCGAGCCGTGCGGCGGCACGCCGCGCACAAAAAAAGACGCCCGCTGCGGACAGCGGGCGCGAATCCCAGTCAAGGAGGTGTCACACGAACTACGGGCTCAGATTAAGGAAATTGAGCGTAACGGACAACGAATCGATTTCGATATCGATATGACGCGCCCCACCGACGCGATGCCGAGGATGTCTACCTGCGCGATCGTCCGGCTCCCCGTATACGGCCCGTCGCGCTCGCCGAGCGTCGAGCAGATGTTCGCATGGCTGGTCGAGCGTGTTCGATCACGCGCCGCCGCACGCGTAATCGCACGCCGCAAAAAAACGTCCCGCCAGCTGGCGGGACGTTCGTCACGATGCGACTGCGCGCGATGCGCAATCGATCACGGTTCGTTGCGCAGATACCCTTCCTTGCTCGGATCGCGCATCCGCCACGACACGATCAGCGAGATCGCGCACAGCACCGTCACGTACCAGTAAAAGGTTTCCTCGCTGCCGATCGACTTGAACCACAGCGCGACATACTCGGCCGAGCCGCCGAAGATCGCGTTCGCGACCGCGTACGACAGGCCGACGCCCATCGCACGCACTTCCGGCGGGAACATCTCGGCCTTGATGAGGCCGCTGATCGACGTGTAGAAGCTGACGATCGCCAGCGCGACCGTGATCAGCACGAACGCGGCCACCGGGCTCGTCACGTCCTTCAGCGCATGCATCAGCGGCACCGTGCCGATCACCGCGAACGAGCCGAACAGGATCATCGACGTGCGGCGGCCGATCTTGTCGGACAGCGCGCCGAACACCGGCTGAATCAGCATGTAGACGAGCAGCGCGACGGTCATCACGTTGCTGGCCGTCTTCGCGTGCATGCCGGCCGTGTTCACGAGGTACTTCTGCATGTACGTCGTGAACGTGTAGAAGATCAGCGAGCCGCCGGCCGTGAAGCCGACCACCGTCAGGAACGCGCCCTTGTGCCGCCACACGCCGCGGATCGTGCCGGCGTCCTTCTTGTCGCGCGACGCGCTGGTCGACGTCTCGTCGAGCGATTTCCGCAGGTACAGCGAGATCAGCGCGGCCGCCGCGCCGACGACGAACGGGATGCGCCAGCCCCACGCCTTCAGTTCGTCGGTCGACAGCGTCTGCTGCAGGATCACGAGCACGAGCAGCGCGCACAGCTGGCCGCCGATCAGCGTCACGTACTGGAACGACGCGAAGAAGCCGCGCCGGCCCTTCAGCGCGACCTCGCTCATGTAGGTCGCGCTCGTGCCGTATTCGCCGCCCACCGACAGGCCCTGGAACAGGCGCGCGACCAGCAGCAGCGCCGGCGCGAGCGCGCCGATCTGCGCATAGGTCGGCAGCACCGCGATCACGAGCGAACCGCCGCACATCATCAGCACCGAGATCATCATCGCCGCGCGGCGGCCGTGACGGTCGGCGATGCGGCCGAACAGCCAGCCGCCGATCGGGCGCATCAGGAAGCCGGCCGCGAACACGCCCGCCGTATTCAGCAGCTGCGTCGTGGTGTTGCCGCTCGGGAAGAACGCCGGCGCGAAATACAGCGCGCAGAACGAGTAGATGTAGAAGTCGAACCACTCGACGAGGTTGCCCGATGAGGCGCCGACGATGGCGAACACGCGCCGCCGGGTGTCATGCGCGGACAGCGCAGCTTGGTCGGTCTGGACGTCCATGGATTGGTCTGTTCCTTTTAATGCTTTCTGGGCGAGACGGCTTGGGGGCCGCCGCGTGCGGTCGCACGTGGCACCGGTTCCGGCGGCACGGCGCTACGGGATTTTAGCGAAATGTAAAGTAACAGGCTTTCCGGGTTCGTCCGGATGTAGAAAATTTTTCTCCCGCCGCGCGTTCGTCATATGAAAACGCCAGCCCGCGGGCTGGCGTCCGATGCAAACTATTCGAAAGCGGCGCTCAGACACGCACCTCCGGCGGCACGTAGCGGCACTCGTAGCGCTTGCGCACGGTGCCGGCCTCGTCGACGCTTTCCAGGTACACGTCGAACTGCCACAGCCGCGCCATGTGCTTGAGCACTTCGTCGCTGTCGTTCGACAGGTGGCGGTTGTCGGTCATGAAGTGACGCAGCGTGAGGCTGCGGTCGCCGCGCGTGTTCACGGCCCACACCTGGATGTTCGGCTCGCGGTGATGGATGTCGTACTGCCGCGACAACGCCTGCCGCACGTACTGGTAGCCGGAATCGTCGTGGATCGCCGACACCTCGAGCGAATCGCGCATGTCGTCGTCGAGCACCGAGAAGAGCCGCATCTCGCGGATCAGGTTCGGCGACAGGTACTGTGCGATGAAGCTTTCGTCCTTGAAGTTGCGCATCGCGTAGTGCATCGCCGGCAGCCACGGCGTGCCCGCGATCTCCGGAAACCACTTGTAGTCCTCTTCCGTCGGCGCTTCGCAGATCCGCCGGATGTCGCTCATCATCGAGAAACCGAGCGCATACGGGTTGATCCCGCTGTAGTACGGCTTCGTGACGGGCGGCTGGTAGACCACGTTGCTGTGCGAATGCAGGAACTCCATCATGAAGCTGTCTTCCAGCTTGCCCTGGTTGTACAGCGTGTTCAGCAGCGTGTAGTGCCAGAACGTCGCCCAGCCTTCGTTCATCACCTGCGTCTGCCGCTGCGGGTAGAAATACTGGCCGATCTTGCGCACGATGCGGATCACTTCCCGCTCCCACGGCTCGAGCAGCGGCGCGTTCTTCTCCGCGAAATACAGCAGGTTCTCCTGCGGCTCGGGCGGATAGCGGTCTTCCTGCTCCTCCATCAGCTCGGGTTTCTTGCCCGGCAGCGTGCGCCACAGTTCGTTCACCTGCGACTGCAGGTACGCCTCGCGCTCGCGCCGCAGCGCGGCTTCCTTCGACAGCGACGGCTTCTGCGGCCGCTTGTAGCGGTCGACGCCGTAGTTCATCAGCGCATGGCACGAATCGAGCAGCTCCTCGACGCGATCGAGCCCGTAGCGCTCCTCGCATTCCGCGACGTAGTTCTTCGCATACACGAGATAGTCGATGATCGCGTGCGCGTCGGTCCACAGCCGGAACAGGTAGTTGCCCTTGAAAAACGAGTTGTGCCCGTACGCCGCGTGCGCGATCACGAGCGCCTGCATCGTCATCGTGTTCTCTTCCATCAGATACGCGATGCACGGGTTCGAATTGATGACGATTTCGTACGCGAGGCCCATCTGGCCGCGGCGGTAGCTCTTCTCGGTCGACAGGAAGTGCTTGCCGAACGACCAGTGGCGGTAGTTGACTGGCATCCCGACCGACGCATACGCGTCCATCATCTGTTCGGCGCTGATCAGTTCGAGCTGGATCGGATAGATGTCGAGCTCGTATTGTTCGGCGACCTGCGAGATGTGCGTGTCGTATTCCTCGAGCAGTTCGAACGTCCAGTCGGACGGGCACGGCAGCGGCTTGCGTTCGGCAACGTTCATACGCGCTTCCTTTTGCCCGGAACCGGGCAAGTCGGCGGCCGGCGGCGAAGGTTCGGCCTGCGCGCGTTGCTGCGATGCGGCAGGGCCGGCCGTGTCGTCGCCGGAGGGGCGCGGCTCGTAGCCGCGCGACTCGTTGTGCAGATGGCGGGTCGTCATGACGTTTCCACCTGCTTTTCGAACAATTCGCGAAATACCGGGTAAATGTCGGCAGCCGATTCCACTTTTTTCATCGCGAGATGCGGTTGCGACAGTGCCAGTTGCGCGTATTCCAGCCACAAATTCTGCTCTTCCGGCGCGACCTGGATATACGCGAAGTAACGCGTCTTCGTGAGGATATCCTCTTCCAGGATTTTGCGACACTTCGGCGAATCGTCGGTCCAGTTGTCGCCGTCGGACGCCTGCGCGCCGTAGATGTTCCATTCGGTCGGCGAGTAGCGCTCGTTCTGCACCTTGCGCATCAGTTCGAGCGCGCTCGACACGACCGTGCCGCCGCTCTCGGTCGAATGGAAGAAGGTGTCCTCGTCGACCTCCTCGGCGCGCGTATGGTGACGGATGAACACGACCTCGATGCGCTCGTAGTTGCGCTTGAGGAACAGGTAAAGCAGGATGAAGAAGCGCTTCGCGAGATCCTTGCGCTGCTCGTCCATCGAGCCCGACACGTCCATCAGGCAGAACATCACGGCCTGGCTCGACGGCTGCGGCTGCTTCACGCGGTTGATGTAGCGCAGGTCGAACGGATCGATGAACGGAATCCGCCAGATGCGCCCCTTCAGGTGATGGATCTCGGCCTCGAGCGTCGCGATTTCCGCGCGGCGGTCTTCCGGATCGCTCTTCATCGCTTCGAGCTGGGCCTCGAGTTCGCGCAGCTCGTTGACGAGCGGCGAGCCGAGCGCGATGCGCCGGCCGAGCGCGCTGCGCAGCGAGCGCACGACGTCGATGTTGTTCGGCGTGCCTTCCGCCGACCAGCCCGCGCGCACGTTCTTCCAGCTCGGCACCGTCAGCAGGTGCGTCTTCACGAGGCGCGGCAGTTCGAGATCGTCGAAGAAGTACTGCATGAACTCGTCGCGCGACAGCTCGAACACGAAGTCGTCCTGCCCTTCGCCCTCGTTGCTGGCCTGACTGCCGCCGCCGCCCGAGCCGCCCTGCGGGCGCGGGATCTTGTCGCCGCGCACGTAGTCCTCGTTGCCGGGATGCACGTATTCACGCCGCCCGCCCGGCCCGTGCCGGAAATTCGGCTCCGCGATGTCCTTGCGCGGGATCGTGATGCTCTGCGTGCTCTGGATATCCTTGATGCTACGGTCGCGCACCGCGTCGGACACGGCACGACGAATGTAGTTCTTGACGCGACGCAGGAAGCGTTCGCGGTTGGCGATGCTCTTGTTCTTGCCGGCCAGCCTGCGGTCGATGATTTGATGAAGCACTGCCGGTCTCCCGCTCGAAAGTCGATATGCCGGAACGCTCGCCGCACATGCCGTCTCCCGTCATGCGGGCGGCGTCCCTGAAAGCGCCCGTGCGGACTCGTCGCACGGGCTCGGTACCGCGCGCGTCATGACGACTTGCGCACGCGCAGGTACCAGTCGCAAAGCAGCCTCACCTGCTTCGGCGTATAGCCCTTCGCGACCATCCGGTTTACAAAGTCCTCATGCTTGCGCTGCTCTTCCGCCGAACCCTTTGCGTTGAACGAAATCACCGGCAACAGTTCCTCGGTGTTCGAGAACATCTTCTTCTCGATCACGACGCGCAACTTCTCGTAGCTCGTCCACACGGGGTTCTTGCCGGCATTCGCCGCCCGCGCACGCAACACGAAGTTCACGATCTCGTTGCGGTAATCCTTCGGATTGCTGATGCCGGCCGGCTTCTCGATCTTCTCCAGCTCCGCGTTCAGCGCGGCGCGATCGAAGCTCTCGCCGGTATCGTGATCGCGGAATTCCTGATCCTGGATCCAGAAGTCGGCATACGTGACGTAGCGGTCGAAGATGTTCTGGCCGTACTCCGAATACGACTCGAGGTAGGCCGTCTGGATCTCCTTGCCGATGAAATCCGCGTAGCGCGACGCGAGCACGTCCTTCACGAAGGACAGGTACTTCTGCTCGGTTTCCGGCGGGAACTGCTCGCGTTCGATCTGCTGTTCGAGCACGTACATCAGGTGCACGGGGTTGGCCGCGACCTCGCTCGAATCGAAGTTGAACACGCGCGACAGGATCTTGAACGCGAAGCGTGTCGACACGCCCGTCATCCCTTCGTCCACGCCCGCGTAGTCGCGATATTCCTGGTACGACTTCGCCTTCGGATCGGTGTCCTTCAGGTTTTCGCCGTCGTACACCTGCATCTTCGAGAACAGGCTCGAATTCTCCGGCTCGTGCAGGCGCGACAGCACCGAGAACTGCGACATCATCTTCAGCGTGCCCGGCGCGCATACGGCCTCGGCGAGCGACGAGTTGCGGATCAGCTTCTCGTAGATCTTGGTCTCTTCCGACACGCGCAGGCAGTACGGCACCTTCACGACGAAGATCCGGTCGAGCAGTGCCTCGTTGTTGCGGTTGTTGCGGAACGCCTTCCACTCCGACTCGTTCGAGTGCGCGAGGATGATCCCGTCGAACGGAATCGCGCCGAAGCCCTCGGTGCCCTTGAAGTTGCCCTCCTGCGTGGCGGTCAGCAGCGGGTGCAGCACCTTGATCGGCGCCTTGAACATTTCGACGAATTCGAGCAGGCCCTGGTTCGCGAGGCACAGGCCGCCCGAGTAGCTGTATGCGTCGGCGTCGTCCTGCGCATACTGCTCGAGCTTGCGGATGTCGACCTTGCCGACCAGCGACGAGATGTCCTGGTTGTTCTCGTCACCCGGCTCCGTCTTCGCAATGCCGATCTGCCGCAGGATCGACGGATAGCGGCGCACGACGCGGAACTGGCGGATGTCGCCGTTGTATTCGTGCAGGCGCTTGACGGCCCACGGGCTCAGGATGCTCTTCAGGTAGCGGCGCGGAATGCCGTACTGTTCCTCGAGGATCGGGCCGTCTTCGTCGTAGTCGAACAGCCCGAGCGGCGATTCGTTGACGGGCGAGCCCTTCAGCGCATAGAACGGCACGCGCTCCATCAGTTGCTTCAGACGCTCGGCGATCGACGACTTGCCGCCGCCCACCGGACCGAGCAGGTAAAGGATCTGCTTCTTCTCTTCGAGCCCTTGCGCGGCGTGGCGGAAATACGCGACCACCTGCTCGATCACTTCCTCCATTCCGTAGAACTCACGGAATGCGGGATAGACCTTGATGACCTTGTTCGCGAAGATCCGCGACAGGCGCGGCTCGTTGCGGGTATCGATGTGTTCAGGTTCCCCGATTGCTGCCAGCATGCGTTCACCAGCCGTCGCGTACGCGGATGGATCGTTCTTGCAGAGCGCGAGATACTCCTCCAGCGAGAGCTCTTCCTCTCGCATTTTTTCGAAGCGGTTCGCGAAGCTGCTGTAAATATCCATGCTACCTCCCTCGCCTGAGTCTGAAGACGTGCCTGCCTTCGTACGACTGCGCAGAAGCAAGCGCGTTCGAATTCATCCTAAACCCTTTCTAATTTTTTTTCACGAACTCTTCGTATGAAGTTCGTCATTCTCGACAACACCGCTTGGACAACGTATTTCGTCGTTTTACAATCGACCTCCCGAGCCGCAGAAACTGCATCCGTCGCGTCTCGTCGAACAACGAATCGTCTTGTGCGTTGGACACTTCCGACGTCGTCACGCCCCCCTTCATCCCTATACGTTCGAGCCGTCGTTTACGACGACACGCCGCGCGCACCGTTACAATTTTTTTGCCGTGCCCCTTACGGAGATACCCGTACGACGGATGCGGGAACACGACGCGCACCGTTGCGCGTATTGCGCGCATCCGGCGGCGCGGGCCGCGCGATGCATGCGACGATGCGTGACCGTTCACGCGCGCTGTCATATTTTGTCCGCCGCCGAAACGACGACGCCCGCATGTCGCGGGCGTCGTTCGTCACCAAATGGGGATAGATGCGCGGCACGCGCGAATCAGAAGGTCTCCCAGTCGTCGGCGCCGGCGCCAGCAGCGACCGGCGCCGCTGCGGGCGCTGCGGATGCAGCCACGGGCTTGCGCGCCGGCGGCGTCGCAGCCATGCGCTTCGGCGGTGCATCGCGATCGTCGCGCGCAGCAGCCTGTTGTGCCGGCGCCGGTGCCGGTACGGCAACCGCCGCCGCGGGTGCACGCGACGCGTGACGCGCTGCGACCGGCGCGACGGCGCCCGTGCGTGCCGCTTCGTCGTCGAGCTGGAACACCGCCGCCGTTTCACGCAGGCGCGCGGCCTGTTCATCGAGCGACTGCGCGGCGGCCGCGGCTTCCTCGACGAGCGCCGCATTCTGCTGCGTGACCTCGTCCATCTGCGCAACGGCGCGCGCCACCTGGTCGATCCCGCCGCTCTGCTCCTCGGACGCCGCGGCGATTTCACCCATGATGTCCGTCACGCGCTGCACCGCACCGATCACGTCGCTCATCGTGCGCCCCGCTTCGTCGACCAGCGTGGAACCCGACCGGATGCGCTCCACCGACGCGTCGATCAGCGCCTTGATCTCCTTGGCCGCGGTCGACGAACGCTGGGCGAGGCTGCGCACCTCGCCCGCGACGACCGCGAAGCCGCGCCCTTCCTCGCCCGCACGTGCGGCTTCGACGGCCGCATTCAGCGCAAGAATGTTGGTCTGGAACGCGATTCCCTCGATGATCGCGATGATGTCCGCGATCTTGGCCGAGCTGTCGTTGATCTCGCCCATCGTGCCGACCACCTGGCCGACCACCGTATTGCCCTTGTTTGCAATCTCCGACGCATTCGCGGCCAGCGCGCTTGCCTGGCGTGCATTGTCCGCGTTCTGTTTCACGGTGCCGGTCAACTGTTCCATGCTCGATGCGGTTTCCTGCAGCGCAGCGGCCTGTTCCTCGGTGCGCGACGACAGGTCGATGTTGCCGGCCGCGATCTGGCGGGCCGCGGTCGCGATCGACTCGCTGCCGCCGCGCACGGTGCGCACCGTGTCGACGAGCCCGCGCTGCATCTTCGCGAGGCCTTCGAGAAGCTGCCCCATCTCGTCGCGCCGGTGCACGACGATCGGCCGGCGCAGGTCGCCTGCAGAAATCGCGTCGAAATGCGCGAGCGCGTCCGCGATCGGACGGCCGATCGCGCGGCTCAGCGTCAGCCACGACAGCAGCGCGGCGCCGATGCCGGCCGCGAGCGCGACGATCGACAGCACCCGCATCGTGTCGTATACCGATTGCGCATGATCGAAGCCCGCCTTCGCGGCGGTGAACTGGAAGTTGCGCAGCGCCTCGCCCGCCACCGAGAGCTCGGTGTAGTTCGCCTGGAGCTGCTTCGCGCCGTCGCCGATGCGATCGCGCTGGTCGGACCCGACGATGCTCGCGAACACGTCGCAACTGCGTTGCAGCGCCTGCCGCTTCGCGGCGACATCCTGCGCCAGGCGATCCTCCTCCGCGTCGCGCGGCAGCGCGAGGTATTTCTGCCACCACGCGTCGGACTGCGCGCGCATCGCGCGGCTGCGCTCGATGGCCGCCGCCGAGTCGGGCGTGCCGGACAGCAGCGCCGCGCGGTCGAGTGCGAGGCGCTCGCGTGCGGCGAACATTTCCGCGACCGCCACGTCGACCGCACTCGGCATCTGGTTCGTGAAAATCTCGCGCGTCGAGTCGTTCGCACGCGTCATCCCGTACAGCCCGAGCACGCCGGTTACGCCCAGCAGCACCGCCAGAAACGCCATCGTCAAACCGATGCGCGCACGAATCGTCAGGTTCCTGAAGACCATCTTCCTTCCTGTGTTGCGTCGTCATGAACGGGCCGGGCCCGTTGGCTCGAAGCATTGCTTCACTCCCTCGGTGCATTTACGACCGCATGGCGCACAACTTGATGGTTTTGACGGTATTTTTTCGAATTATTTGTCTGTTTATTGCGGGCGACCGAATAATCAGCGCGAGATCCGGGCGACGACAAACTGGATCGGAGAAGGCTTTGCGCGATGCCGGCCGGGGCAGCAGGCAGGAGGTACGGCCGGCCGTCTCGTGCGACGGGCCGGCCGTGATGCGGAATCCGTGATCCAGCCCTATTCGGCCAGTTCCGCGAGCGTCGGAATCGACGGCTGCGCGCCCGCTCGCGTGACCGACAGCGCCGCCGCGCGTTGCGCGAAGCGGACGGCCGTGTCGACGTCCGCGCCGGCTGCGATCCGCGCGGAAAAACCACCGATGAAGGTATCGCCGGCCGCCGTCGTGTCGACGGCCTGCACGGCCGGCGCCGGATAGTGCCGCGCGACGCCGTCGGCCGTCAGCGCGAGCACGCCGCGCGCACCGAGCGTGACCAGCACGTTGCGCGCGCCGCCGGCCTGCAGCGCACGCGCGGCGGCTTCGGCACCGGCCGGATCGCGTACCGGCAGCGCGGTCAGCGCGGCGGCCTCGACCTCGTTCGGGATCAGGAAATCGACCAGCGGCAGCCAGCCGTCCGGCAGCGGCGCGACGGCCGGGGCCGGATTGAGCACCACCGTGCGGCCGAGCCGCCGCCCGGCCGACAGCGCCGCGAACACCGCGTCGGGCGGCGTCTCGAGCTGGCAAATCAGTACGTCGGCCGACGCCAGCGCGGCTTCGTGCCGTGCGATCGTATCGGTCGTGACCTCGCCGTTGCCGCCCGCGACGATCACGATCGCGTTCTGGCTCGCATCGTCGACGACGATCAGCGCGACGCCGGTCGACGCCGACGCGCTCGTCGCGAGCCCCGTGCAGTCGATGCCCTCGGCTTCAAGGCCGGCGCGCAGTGCCGCGCCGTGCGCATCCGCGCCGACGCAGCCGATCATCGCGACCTGCGCGCCGAGCCGGGCGGCGGCAACGGCCTGGTTGCCGCCCTTGCCACCCGCCGCCTGCGCGAACGCGTGCCCGGCGAGCGTTTCGCCCGGCAGCGGCAGCCGCGGCGCACGCACGACGAGATCCATGTTCAGGCTGCCGACCACCGTCACGCGGCCGGCACCCGCGGCGTGCGTCGTCATGCGCGACCGCCCGATGCGGCCGGTTCGCGGTAGATCGCCGTCGATTCGCGCAGCACGAGGCGCGGCGACACGACGCGACGGCGGCTCGGCACGGCCGTCGAGCCGCCGCCGATCCGCTCGATCAGCGTCTGTGCGGCCATTTCGCCGAGCGCGCGCACCGACTGGCCGACCGTCGACAACGCCGGATACGTGTAGCGGGAAAATTCGATGTCGTCGAAACCGATGATCGAGCAGTCGTCGGGCACGCGCAGCCCGCGCTCGGCCGCCGCGCGCAGCGCGCCGACGCCCATCAGGTCGTTGCCCGCGAAGATCGCGCTCGGCCGCACCGATTCGAACAGCCGCGACGCCGCGTGATAACCGCCGAGGCACGAGAAATCGCTTTCCGCGATCGCGCCCGGCACGATGTCGACCCCGCGCTCGGCCATCGCGCGGATGAAGCCGTGCACGCGCATCGCGCTGACGGCCGTGTCGGTCGGCCCGGTGATGCAGCCGATCTTCGCGTGCCCGAGTTCGAGCAGGTGGCGCGTCGCCAGGTACGCGCCGCGTTCGTGGTCGATCTGCACGAGATCGGCCGCGAGCCCCTCGATGTTGCGGTCGACGACGACGAGCGGCGCATGCGTGTCCGCGAGCGTCTGCGCCAGCACCGCATCCTCGCCCGCCGATGCGACGATCAGCCCGTCGATGCGCTTTTCCTGCAGCACGCGCAGGTAGTTGCGCTGCTTCACGGGATCGTCGTCCGAGTTGCAGAAGAACACGCAATAGCCGTTGGCCGCGCACTGATCCTCGATGCCGCGCGCAAGCTCCGCGAAGTACGGATTCGTGCTGTTCGGCACGACGAGGCCGATGGTCGCCGTCGCCCGCGCCTTCAGCGAGCGCGCCACGGCCGATGGCACGTAGTTCAGCTCGCGGATTGCGCCCTCGACCTTCGCACGCACATCCGCGGACACCGGCCGCGAATTGTTCACCACGTGCGAGACGGTCGTAAACGACACGCCCGCCATGGCCGCCACATCCTTGATCGTCGCCATTTCCCGTTTCTCTCTGGTCTGTTCTGTCTGTCTTTCTATCGCGCGCGTGCACGCCGGCTGCGATAGGTATCGAGCACGACCGCCACCACGATCACCGCGCCAGTGATGATCCGTTTCGTCGGCTCGTTCGCGCCGATCTGCGCCAGCCCCGCGGCCAGCACGGAGATGATCAACACGCCGAAAAACGTGCTGATCACCGAGCCGCGCCCGCCCATCAGGCTCGTGCCGCCGATCACGACAGCCGCGATCACCTGCAGTTCGAGGCCCACGCCCGCGTTCGGATCGGCCGCCTCGAGCCGCGAAATCTGGAACAGCGATGCGAGCCCCGCGAGCGCGCCCATCAATGCGAATACGAGGATTTTATACGGCCTCGGGTTAACCCCGGCAAGTCGGACGGCTTCCTCGTTCGTGCCGATCCCGACGAGATAGCGTCCGAACACGGTGCGCGTGAGCACGAACTGGGCTGCGATCATCACCGCGACCGCGATCAGGAATGCCGGCGAGATGCCGAGCGCGATCGGGTTCGACAGGAAATCGAACGCGTCGCCGATATAGGCCGTGCGCGAATTCGTCAGCTGATAGGCGAGGCCGCGCGCGGCCTCCAGCACGCCGAGCGACACGATGAACGACGGGATCCGCCAGCCGACCGTGACCGCGCCCGTCAGCGCGCCCGTGACGGTTGCGACCGCGATCCCGATCAACGCGGCCGGCAGCGGCCCCCACTGCCATTTCAGCGCGGCGACGCTGACCATCGACGCGGCGAGCGCAAGCACCGAGCCGACCGACAGGTCGATCCCGGCGATGATCAGCACGAAGGTCATCCCGACCGACATCACGACGAGATCGGGAATCTGGTTCGCGATCGTGCTGAACGTGTCGTAGGTCAGGAAATGCGAACTCAGCGCCGAAAACAGCGCGATCATCGCGGCCAGCGCGCCGGCGAGCCCGAGATAGTTCGACAGGCCGAGCCGCGTGCCGGACAGCGTGCGCGCGCGGCGCCCCGTCACGTCCTGCTGCGCGCCTGCGTCGGTCGGGGATACGGGAGGCTGGGTCATTGCTGTCGTCCTGTCGTCGAAGTGCCGGGAGCGGCGCCCTGCGCCGGCCCCGCGTCCGGATGCTGCGCGCCGCCCGGCGGCGCTTCGCGGCCGAAGCCGGCGAACGCCGCGGCCAGCAGCGCATCCTGGGTCCAGTTGCCGCGCTCGAACACGGCGGTCATGCGCCCGGCCGACATCACGCCGATCCGGTCGCAGATCAGCATCAGCTCGCGCAGGTCGCTCGACACGACGACGAGCGCGCGGCCTTCGCGCGCGAGCGCGCCCATCAAAGTGTAGATCTCGAATTTGGCACCGACGTCGATCCCGCGCGTCGGCTCGTCGAACAGCAGCACGCCCATGTCGCGCGCGAGCCAGCGGCCGATCACGACCTTCTGCTGGTTGCCGCCCGAGAGCTCGCCGACCGCCTGCGCCGCACCGTGCGTGCGGATCCGCAGCGCGTCGATCTGCCGCTCGGCGAGCGCCGTTTCGCGCGCGGTGTCGACGATGCCGCCGCGCGCGAGCCGGTCGAGCTGGCCGAGCGACACGTTCGCGGTGACCGACTGCGACAGCAGCAGCCCTTCACCCTTGCGATCCTCGGTAATCAGTGCGATGCCATGCTTCACCGCGTCGACCGGCGAACCGATCCGCGCCGGTTTCAGCGGCTGGCCGACCGCGATCATCCCGGCATCGGGCGTATCGGCGCCGTAGATCAGCCGCAACAATTCGGTGCGCCCCGCGCCGATCAGCCCCGAAATGCCGAAGATCTCGCCCGCGCGCACCTCGAGCGACACGTCCCGCACGGCCGACCCGCGCGTGAGGCCCGACACGACAAGCCGCGGTGCGCCGATATGGCGTTCGCCGAGATCGATGTGCTCGCCGACCTCGCGCCCGACCATCAGCGTGACGAGCCGGTCGGACGTCGTCGCCGCCATGTCGCCCGCATGCACGAGCCGGCCGTCGCGCAGCACCGCGACACGCTCGGCGACGCGCGCGAGTTCCTCGAGCCGATGCGAGATGTAGACGATCGCGACGCCGCGCGCCTTCAGCCGGTCGATCTGCTCGAACAGCAGCGCGACTTCACGTGCGGTCAGCATCGCGGTGGGCTCGTCGAGGATCAGCACGCGGCAGTCGCCGATCAGGTTGCGCGCGATTTCGACCATCTGTTGATGGCCGATGCCGAGCGCGCCGACGGGCGTATCGGGATCGACCATGTCGAGCCCGACCTGCGCCATCGCGGCGCGCGCGTCGTCGCGCAGCCGCGCGCGGTCGATGATCCCGAAGCGCCGCGGCAGGCGGTTCAGGAACAGGTTTTCGGCAACCGTCAGCGTAGGCAGCAGGTTCAGCTCCTGCATCACCATGCGCACGCCGAGCGCCTCGGCCTGCGTGCGGCTCGCCGGCGCATACGCCTGGCCGCCGAGCTGCATCGTGCCGGTGGTCGGTTCGACGAGCCCGCCGATGATCTTCGACAGCGTGCTCTTGCCGGCGCCGTTCTCGCCCGTCAACGCGAGCGCCTGGCCCGCCGCGAGCGTCAGCGTGACGTCGGCGAGCACGGGTTCGGCATAGGTCTTGCCGATGCCGGAGACGGACAGCACCGGAGCGGCTGAACGGGAGGGTTGGAAGGTCGGTTCCATCGCGATCCTGGTTGCGGCCGCGCGCACGCGGCGCGCGGGTGTGACGCTCACTAGTGCATGGGCATGCAGTGGCCGTGATCGCGCTCACACCGGATAACGGCCGCCGCGCCCGATTCTTGAGGGCGGCGGCCGCACCGGCGCGGCGTCACTTCGTCACGAGATCCACCGGCGTCTCGACCACGCCGGACATGTCGGCCTGCTTGCGATGCTCGGCGATCGCCTTGAGTGCCGTGTCGATGCCGAACACGGCCTGCTTCGCCGCGTACTGATCGGCGGTCGCGAGCACGCGGCCGTCCTTCAGCATCGGCTTGATCGCGTTGATGTTGTCGTAGCCGACTACGGCCACCTTGCCCTGCTTGCCGGCCGCGCGCACGGCCGACACGGCGCCGATCGCCATGTTGTCGTTGCCGCACAGCAGCGCCTTCAGGTTCGGGTATTCGTTGAGCATCGCGGCGGCCACCGCATTGCCCTTGTCGATCTCCCATTCGCCGGACTGCACCGACACGACCTTCATCCCGCCCGCCTTCATCGCGTCCTCGAAGCCGGCCGTGCGCTGCTGCGCATTGGTCGTCGTCGACACGCCTTCGACGATGCCGACCTGGTCGCCCGCCTTCAGCTTCTTCGCGAGGTAGTCGCCGATCTTGCGCGCGCCCTTGCGGTTGTCGGGGCCGACGAACGGCACGTTCAGGTTCTTCGACTTCAGTACGTCGGGATCGAGCCGGTTGTCGATGTTCACGACGATGACACCCGCGTCGACGGCCTTCTTCACGACCGGCACGAGCGCCTTCGAATCGGCCGGCGCGAGCACGATCGCGTCGACCTTCGACACGATCATCTGCTCGACGATGCGGATCTGGTTCGCGGTGTCGGTCTCGTCCTTGATGCCATTGGTGATCAGGTCGAACTGATTCGCGTTGTGTTTCTGGTATTCCTTCGCGCCGGTTTCCATGGTCAGGAAGAACTCGTTGGCGAGCGACTTCATCACGAGCGCGACCTTCGGCTTGGCCGCAGATTGCGCGTGGACGGCCGGGGCGGCGGCGACCGCGACGGCGGCGAGCGCGGCGGTCAGGAAGCGACGGCGAAAGCGGACATTCATACACATCTCCTGGCGACTGGCCCGAAGGGCCGGACTGTTGTTTTAATGTAAGCAAACGTTTGCGCCACACTACCCGGACAATGGCCATCGATGCTGCTGTCGGTACCACGGAATGGAAGCGAGGCAGACGGCCGACTGCCTGGCGCGTGCTGTTGTTTACGCGCCGCCGCCGGCTGGAAGCCGGCGGAGTGAAGGCTATGCTGTACCGATTCGCTTCGGCGCGCAACCTGTCTGATCAATATTTAAGGGTTTTTTCGGAGTGCGCGATCGTGCGTCGCGACGCGCAAAAACCACACTTGCGCAGGCCGCCGCGCGTCACGCAGGGTCCTGCGGCACCGGCTCGTCTTCATCGGCCGATCGCGGCTCGCCGAAGCGGTTCGCATGCGGCGTGCCGGCGATGAAGCCGTTCATCGCGAACTACGCGATCGCGCCGACGATCGGCACGAAGAGCAGCATCCACCACCACGACTTGTCGATGTCGTGCAGCCGCTTCACGGTGACGGCACGTTCGCCGCTGCGCATCGCCTCCGGCGAGCGCATGCCGCGCCGCCCGGGGCAACCGCCCGGACGGCGCGCGAAGCGCTGCCGTCAGACGGCTTCGCGCAACATCCCCGCGATTTCCGCTTCGTTCAGGTGCGGCGCGAACATCTCGATCAGCCGGTACGCATACGCGCGCAGGAACGCGCCCTTGCGCAGCCCGACCCGCGTCGTGCTCGCCTCGAACAGGTGCTGCGTATCGAGCGCGACGAGGCCCGTGTCGCGCTGCGGATCGTAAGCCATCGCCGCGACGACGCCGATCCCCATCCCGAGCTCGACATAGGTCTTGATCACGTCCGCGTCGATCGCGGTCAGCACGACGTCGGGCACGGCGCCTGCCTGCGCGAACGCCTGGTCGATGTGCGAGCGGCCCGTGAAATCCTGGTCGTACGTGATGATCGGGTACTCGGCGATTTCGTCGAGCGTCAGGTTCTCGCGGCCGACGAGCGGATGGCCCTTCGGCACGACGACCGTGTGGTGCCACGAATAGCACGGGAACGTGACGATGTCCGGATAGCGGTCGAGCGCCTCGGTCGAGATGCCGAGATCGGCCTCGCCGTTCAGGATCATCTGCGCGATCTGCTGCGGGCTGCCCTGACGCAGCGCGAGATGCACCTTCGGGAACACGTCGGTGAACTGCCGGATCACCTTCGGCAGCGCGTAGCGCGCCTGCGTGTGCGTGGTCGCGACGACGAGGTGGCCGCTGTCCTGGTCCGCGAACTGGCGTGCGACGCGGCGCAGGTTCTCGGCGTCGAGCAGCATCCGCTCGATCAACTGGTGCACGGCCTTGCCCGGCTCCGTGAGGCCCGTCAGCCGCTTGCCGCGCCGAATGAAGATGTCGACGCCCAGCTCATCCTCGAGATCCTTGATCTGTTTCGACACGCCCGACTGCGACGTGTACAGCACGTTCGCGACTTCCGTCAGGTTCATGTTCTGGCGCACCGCTTCGCGCACGAACCGCAATTGCTGAAAATTCATGGGTATGCCTCTTAGGCTGTCGTTGTTTGATTGTCGAATCGGAGCGAATTCCGCCCCCTGCCCTGCATTCTCGCCTCAACGCGCGGGAAACACGCGCACCGCGCGCGGCACGGCCGTCGCACCGTCGCCGACCTGCAGCGAGAGCGCACGCCATGCATCGCGATCGAGTTCCGCCTCGAGTGCGCCGCCCGCGCGCGCCTCGAGCTCGACGCGCACCGAGCCGCCCAGCGGGATCACGCGGCGCACGTCCACGGCGATGCCGTCCCGGTGCCCTTCTCCTGCCGGCCAAAGCTGCAGGTCGTGCGGCCGCACGTATGCGTTCGCGGGGCCCGCGAAATCGGCGTCCACCTCGATCGGTGCAGCGGCGCCCTCGGCGACGAAGCCGCGCCCGGCGACCGTGCCCGGCAGCCGGTTCGCCGCGCCGAGGAACTCGTACACGAACGCGCTCCGCGGATGGTCGTAGACGTCTTGCGGGCTGCCGACCTGCTCGACGTGGCCGCGGTTCAGCACGACGATTCGATCGGCCACCTCCAGCGCCTCCTCCTGGTCGTGCGTGACGAAGATCGTCGAGATGTGCAGGTCGTCGTGCAGACGGCGCAGCCAGCCGCGCAGCTCCTTGCGGACCTTCGCGTCGAGCGCGCCGAACGGTTCGTCGAGCAGCAGCACCTTCGGCTCGACCGCGAGCGCACGGGCCAGCGCGATGCGCTGGCGCTGGCCGCCCGACAGCTCGGACGGATAGCGCTGCGCGAGCCAGTCGAGCTGCACGAGCTTCAGCAGCTCGTGCACCTTGTCGCGAATCGCGGCTTCCGACGGCCGCTCGCGGCGCGGCTTCACGCGCAGCCCGAACGCGACGTTCTCGAACACCGTCATGTGGCGGAACAGCGCGTAATGCTGGAACACGAAACCGACCTGACGGTCGCGCGCGCCCACCGACGCGACGTCGAGCCCCTGCAGCACGACCTGGCCGGCGTCCGCGTGCTCGAGGCCCGCGATCACGCGCAGCAGCGTGGTCTTGCCGCAGCCGGACGGCCCGAGCAGCGCGACCAGCTCGCCGGGCGGGAAGTCGAGCGATACGTTGTCGAGCGCCGTGAAATCGCCGAAGCGCTTCTGAAGGTTACTGACGGTGATACCCATTCTGGTTGCCTCTTTACGATTTCGACGAAACGGCGGCGACAGGGCCGGCATGTGCGGGAACGGCGTCGCGCGCGCCGGCCAGTTCGGCGGCGAGATGACGCTCGGCGAGCAGCTTCAGCGCGAGCGTGACGAGCGCGAGCAGCGCCAGCACCGACGCCACCGCGAACGCCGCCGCGAAGTTGTATTCGTTGTACAGAATCTCGACGTGCAGCGGCATCGTGTCGGTCACGCCGCGGATGTGGCCCGACACGACCGACACCGCGCCGAATTCGCCCATCGCGCGCGCGTTGCACAGGATCACGCCGTACAGCAGGCCCCACCGCACGTTCGGCAGCGTCACGCGGCGAAAGATCTGCCAGCCCGACGCGCCGAGCACGCGCGCGGCTTCTTCCTCGTCGGTGCCCTGCGCCTGCATCAGCGGAATCAGCTCGCGCGCGACGAACGGGAACGTGACGAAGATCGTCGCGAGCACGATGCCCGGCACCGCAAAGATGATCTGCACGTCGTGATCCTGCAGCCACGGCCCGAGCCAGCCCTGCGCGCCGAACAGCAGCACGTACACGAGGCCCGAGATCACCGGCGACACGGAGAACGGCAGGTCGATCAGCGTCGTCAGCAGCGCCTTGCCGCGGAATTCGAACTTCGCGATCGCCCACGATGCGCACACGCCGAACACGAGGTTCAGCGGCACCGCGATCGCGGCGACGATCAGCGTCAGCTTGATCGCCGCCCATGCGTCGGGATCGGCCAGCGATTCGAGGTAGAAGCCGACGCCCTTTCGCAGCGCCTCGACGAACACCGCGGCGAGCGGCACGACGAGGAAGAACGCGAGGAACACCAGCGCGATGCCCGTGAGCAGCCAGCGCACGACGCGCGACTCGCTGACGGGGTCGAGCCGTTTCGCGGCGCGCCCTTGCGCGGCCGACGGCGAGGTTTTCAGCACGACGGTGGCCTCCTGGCTCATTGCTGGCCTCCTGCTGCGGTTGCGGTGACAATCGCGGGCGCGGGGCCGCTTGCGCCCTTGCTCGTGCGGCGCTGCAGATACCATTGCAGCGTGTTGATCAGCAGCAGCATCAGGAACGACACGACCAGCATCACGACCGCGAGCGCGGTCGCGCCCGCGTAGTCGTATTGCTCGAGCTTCGTGATGATGAGCAGCGACGTGATCTCGGATTTCATCGGCACGTTGCCGGCGATGAAGATCACCGACCCGTATTCGCCGAGCGCGCGCGCGAACGACAGCGCGAAACCGGTCAGGAGCGCCGGCAGCACGGCCGGCAGCACGACGCGGCGGAACGTCAGCCAGCGCGACGCGCCGAGGCACGCGGCGGCCTCTTCCTGCTCGCGCTCGAAATCCTCGAGCACCGGCTGCACGGTGCGCACGACGAACGGCAGCCCGATGAAGGTCAGCGCGACCAGCACGCCGGCCGGCGTGAACGCGATCTTGATGCCGAGCGGCGCGAGATACTGGCCGACCCAGCCGTTGGTCGCGTAAACGGCCGCAAGCGAGATGCCGGCGACCGACGTCGGCAGCGCGAACGGCAGGTCGACGATCGCATCGACGAGGCGCTTGAACGGGAACGTGTAGCGCACGAGCACCCACGCGACGAGGAAGCCGAACACGGCGTTGATCAGCGCGCCGCCGAGCGCGGCCGAGAACGTCAGCCGGTACGACGCGAGCACGCGCGGCGACGTGACGGCGGTGACGAACTGGTCCCACGACAGCGTCGCGGTCTTCAGGAACGTGGCGGCGAGCGGAATCAGCACCACGAGGCTCAAATAGGCCACCGTGATGCCTAGCGTCACGCCGAAACCGGGCAGCGCGCTCGGCTTGCGAAAGGTGTACGTCGTCATCGGATGCTCTTGCTGGGTCGATGCTGCTCATGGGCCCGACGCAAACGCCGGCGCGATGAATTGCGCCGGCGGCCCGTCGGGGATGCGGCGCGCTGTCGTGGCGCGCCGCTGTCGTTATGGCGTTACTGCGGCTTGTAGATCGAGTCGAACACGCCGCCATCCGCGAAATGCGTCTTCTGCGCATTCGTCCAGCCGCCGAACGTGTCGTCGACCGTGTACAGCTTCAGCTTCGGGAACTGCTTCGTCAGTTCCGCCGGCACGCTCTTCGAACGCGGCCGGTAATAGTTGCGCGCCGCGATCTCCTGGCCCTGCGGGCTGTACAGGAAGTTCAGGTACGCGTCGGCCAGCTTGCGCGTGCCCTTCTTGTCGACCACCTTGTCGACCACCGCGACGGGCGGCTCGGCCAGGATGCTCACCGACGGCACGACGATCTCGAACTTGTCGGTACCGAATTCCTTGACCGACAGGAATGCCTCGTTTTCCCATGCGATCAGCACGTCGCCGATTCCGCGCTGCACGAAGCTCGTGGTCGCGCCGCGCGCGCCCGAATCGAGCACGCCCGCGTTCTTGTAGAGCTTCGTGACGAACTCCTTCGCCGTCTGCTCGTTGCCGCCCGGCTTGTGCACCGCATACGCCCACGCGGCCAGGTAGTTCCAGCGCGCGCCGCCCGACGTCTTCGGGTTCGGCGTGACGATCGAGATGCCCGGCTTGGTCAGGTCGTCCCAGTCCTTGATCCCCTTCGGATTGCCCTTGCGCACGAGGAACACGATCGTCGACGTGTACGGCGACGCGTTGTCGGGCAGGCGTTTCTGCCAGTCCTTGTTGACGAGCCCCTTGTTCGCGAGCGCGTCGATGTCGTACGCGAGCGCCAGCGTGACGACGTCGGCCTGCAGGCCGTCGAGCACCGAGCGCGCCTGCGCGCCCGAGCCGCCGTGCGACTGCTTGAAGTTGACCGTCTCGCCCGTCTTCGCCTTCCACTCCTTGCCGAACGCCTGGTTGAAGTCCTGATACAGCTCGCGCGTCGGGTCGTACGACACGTTCAGGAAGGTCGTATCGGCCTGGGCGTGCGTCGCGACGCCCAGCGCCGCCGCCGCGCCCAGCGCGAGTGTTGCGATCAGGCGGCCCGCTCCGCCCACCAGCCCCGTATTGCGCTTCGCCATCCTTGGTTCTCCAGTGTTGTCGGTATTGCGATGTCGGGCCAGTCTAGCGAACGGCTTACATGATTAAAAATAATCGTTCCTCATTTTTTAATACTCAAAAGTGCTAACGCATACGGGATGGACGGTTGCGGCAGATGAACCGGCGTCCGGACGTCGCGAAATCGCGCCGGAACCGGCGCGATCGCGTCGAACTTCAAGTAACGCTTGAAATTCGCGAAGTACTGTATAAAAATACAGCTCACTGTCTATCCATACAGTTGAGCCATGACCAAACTCACCGCCCGTCAGCAGCAAGTGTTCGACTTGATCCGTCGCGCGATCGAGCGCTCCGGATTCCCGCCCACCCGTGCCGAGATCGCGGCCGAACTGGGCTTCAGTTCGCCGAATGCGGCCGAGGAGCACCTGCGCGCACTGGCGCGCAAGGGCGTGATCGAGCTGGCCGCCGGCGCATCGCGCGGCATCCGCCTGCTCGGCATCGACGACGCGCCGCACCAGTTCACGCTGCCGCATGCCGGCCTGATGCAATTGTCGCTGCCGCTCGTCGGCCGCGTCGCGGCCGGTAGCCCGATCCTCGCGCAGGAGCACATCTCGCAGCATTACGCGTGCGATCCCGCACTGTTCTCCAGCAAGCCCGACTACCTGCTGAAGGTGCGCGGCCTGTCGATGCGCGACGCCGGCATTCTCGACGGCGACCTCCTCGCCGTGCAGAAGCGCACGGAAGCAAAGGACGGCCAGATCATCGTCGCGCGTCTCGGCGACGACGTCACGGTCAAGCGCCTGATGCGCCGGCCGGGCGGCCTCGAGCTGATCGCGGAGAACCCGGATTACGAAAACATCTTCGTCAAGGCCGGCAGCGCGGAATTCGCGCTGGAAGGCATCGCCGTCGGGTTGATCCGATCAGGCGAACTCTGACATTCCGTCTCGCTGAGGAGAACATCATGGAACGCCTTGCCCGTCTGCTGCCTTTCCGTCAATTCGGTCGCCTGCGTCATCTGCGCGGCCGCACGCCTTGCGCACCGCTGTCCGCGGCAGCGCCTGTGAAAGAAGAAGTCGCAGTCGAACGGCAGGCGTCCCTGCTGCCGTCGGCGCTCCCCGCTTTCGCGCGGGTATCGCTGAACGCCGGCCTGAATCATGCGGAACCCGCGCGCCGCGCGCCGGTGCGCGTCTATCACGGCCGGTCGCGGCTGATCATGGTCGGTACGATCGATGCCGTGTGCCGGATGATCGATCGCTGCATCGCGGAGGAACGATCGGCCGCGCAAGGCGGTCTCTGATTGCGGAACATTCCCGCACCGGAGGCAACGTGACTGGATCTTCGGGCCGCACATGGCGGCTCAAGCCCCTGCTGATCGTCGTGCTGGCCGTCGCCGTCATTGCGGCGATCGGTTATGCATACGCATCGCCATACGTCGCGCTCGGTCGCCTGAAATCGGCGATCGATTCGCGCGATGCGCAGGCCATCAGTGAATATGTCGATTTTCCGTCGCTGCGCATCAGCCTGAAGCAGCAGGTCACGGAAGAGTTGATGCGCCGGATCGACGCGGTGAAGAAGGAGAATCCGTTCGCGGTGATCGGTGCGCTGATCGGGTCCGCACTGATCGGCCCGCTGGTCGATGCGTACGCGACCCCGGAAGGCGTGGCCGCGCTGATGAGCGGATTGCCGCCACGCGGCAATCCGGGCGAGCGTCCGCCCGAATGGTCGAATCTGCCGCAAGGCAATGCATCGGCCGACACGTCGGCCGCACCGCCGGCCAATCCGGCTCCGGCGAGCGCAGCCGTTCCGGCCAGCAACGCAGCCGCGGCAGCATCATCGCCGGCACCAGTTGCTGCCGCACCGGCCAGCGCGAACGATGTAACACACACGCCGCATCAGCAGCAAACCAGCGCCGGCTACCGGAATGTCGATGAATTCGTCGTGACCTACCAGCGCAGCGCCGATGGCACGCGCTATGCGGCGGTATTCCACCGCTTCGGGCTGTTTTCGTGGAAGTTGTCCGCGATCGACCTGCATGCGTAACCGGTCGCGCGCGACGCCCGCGCCGCGGATGCGGTGCGGCGCCTGACCGGCGCGAATCGCCGATCAGGCCGTCATTGCGTCATCGGATCATTTGCCGCTCGCCGTGGCCGCTTCACGCTCGCGCGCGATTTCGGCCTTCTGCTCCTCCGCCGACGAGCACGCAACCAGAATGCTGCAGTTCACGCGATCGAGCAGTTGCGTATTGCCCGACCCCATCCACCATCTCGATAGCCCGCTGCGGCACCGGTGGCCGACGACGACGAGGTCGACCTTCAGCTCCGACGCGAGATTCGCGATTTCGTCGATCGGATAGCCGAACGCGAAATGGCCTTCGGCCTGCACGCCGCGCTCGCGCAGCCAGTTCACGCCTTCCTGCAGGATTTCGCGCGCGGTTTCCTCGAAGCGGCCGCACGCGACGTCGGTCAGCAGACCCGCGCTTTGCGCAATGCTCGAACGCATGTCGACGACCGACAGCAAGTGCGTTTCAGCCTTCAGGTCCATTGCGAGATTGGCGCCGCAACGCAGTGCCTTGCGCCCTTCGAGCGAGCCGTCGTAACACAGCAAAATCTTGTTGTAGCTAGCCATGAAACCTCCCTATCGCGACAACGAGCCTACGCATTCATCATGGTGCGCCGCAATTCAGGACGCAAGGGATGGAAAACGCTGATTCGCCCCGCTCGGCGCGTGCGCGATGATGCAGTGCACGATCGGTGCGCACATGCATCGCGCCGTGCAGGCCTGCCCTGAAGAGACGCAGCCGATGCACTAGAATGGCTCGTTCGCATTCCAGCAGGCCATAACGTGCCGGCGTCGCGCGCTTCGGTCATGCCCCCTGTGACCCGCATTCGTCCGATCCGTTCGCCAACCGGCCACGCATCGGGCGGCGGAACGCACCCGCTTACAACGACAACATGCCCATGTCCGTCGCACCGATCGATCTCCGCAACGTCGAAAAGCGCTATGGCGACAAACTCGTCGTCAACGGCCTGTCCTTCAACGTACAGGCCGGCGAATGCTACGGCCTGCTCGGGCCGAACGGCGCCGGCAAGACCACCACGCTGAAGATGCTGCTCGGCCTCGCGTATCCCGATGCGGGCACCATTTCGCTGTGCGGCGAACCGGTTCCATCGCGAGCACGGCATGCGCGCCGGCGCGTCGGCGTCGTCCCGCAGTTCGACAATCTCGACCCCGACTTCACCGTGCGCGAGAACCTGCTCGTGTTCAGCCGCTATTTCGGGATGTCGGCTCACGCTGCGCGCGCGCTCGTGCAGCCGCTGCTCGAATTCGCGAAGCTCGAGAACAAGGCCGACGCGAAGGTCGGCGAGCTGTCGGGCGGCATGAAGCGCCGCCTCACGCTCGCCCGCGCGCTCGTCAACGATCCCGACGTGCTGGTGCTCGACGAGCCGACGACGGGCCTCGATCCGCAGGCGCGGCACCTGATGTGGGAGCGGCTGCGTTCGCTGCTCGCGCGCGGCAAGACGATTCTGATCACCACGCATTTCATGGAAGAAGCCGAACGTCTGTGCGACCGCCTGTGCGTGATCGAGGAAGGCCGGAAGATCGCCGAAGGCGCGCCGCACGCGCTGATCGAATCGGAGATCGGCTGCGACGTGATCGAAATCTACGGGCCCGACCCGGCCGCGCTGCGCGACGAGTTGTCGGCGTTCGCGAAGCGTACCGAGATCAGCGGCGAAACGCTGTTCTGCTACGTGAGCGACCCGGAGCCGCTTCGTGCACGGATCAAGGGTCGTACGGGGTTGCGCTATCTGCATCGCCCGGCCAATCTGGAGGATGTGTTCCTGCGGCTCACGGGCCGCGAAATGCAGGACTGATCGACCATGGACGTCCGCAACTATTCCACCACCGCACCTTCGGCGCCGCCGCGCGAGTCACGCTTCGCGATCGCGATGCCGGCGAACGCAACCAACTGGGTCGCCGTATGGCGGCGCAACTATCTCGTCTGGCGCAAGCTCGCGCTCGCGTCGATGTTCGGCAATCTTGCCGATCCGATGATCTATCTGTTCGGGCTCGGTTTCGGGCTCGGCCTGATGCTCGGCCATGTCGACGGTGTGTCGTATATCGCGTTCCTCGCGGCCGGCACGGCCGGGTCGAGCGTGATGATGTCCGCGAGCTTCGAATCGATGTATTCGGGCTTCTCGCGAATGCACGTGCAGCGCACCTGGGAAGCGATCATGCATACGCCGCTCGCGCTCGGCGACATCGTGCTGGGCGAGATCGTCTGGGGAGCCAGCAAGGCCATGCTGTCGGGGGCCGCGATCATGCTCGTCGCGGGTGCGCTCGGCTATGCGCAGTTTCCGTCGATGCTCGCGGCGCTGCCCGTGATCGCGCTCGCGGGCCTCGCGTTTGCCAGCGTCGCGATGATCGTCACGGCGCTCGCGCCGTCCTACGATTTCTTCATGTTCTATCAGACGCTCGTGCTGACGCCGATGCTGCTGCTGTCGGGCGTGTTCTTCCCGATCACGCAGCTGCCGCCGGTCGCGCAGCACGCCGCGCATGCGCTGCCGCTCGCGAACGCGGTCGAGCTGATCCGGCCCGCGATGCTCGGCCGGCCCGCGACGGACGTCGCGTTGCACGTTGCGGTGCTCGCCGGCTATGCGGTCGGCGGATTCCTGCTGTCCGCGTGGCTGTTCCGGCGGCGGATGATGCGCTGACGGCCGGCGCGCGCGGCGCCGGCTTCATGCGACGACGTTACTCGTCGTCGTCACTCCACGGAATCTCGACGTCGGTCAGGAACGCGACGGTCGCGAGCGGGCCGCCTTCCTGGCGGCCGAGCTTGCCGTCCGCGCGATGCCATTCGACGCGGAACTGCGTGCCCGGATCGTCGGCGACCAGGTAGACCGAGCGCAGTTCTTCCTTGTCGGCTTCGTCCACCGGACCGTCGAACGACACCAGCATCTTCTGCGGCCACAGGCCGTTGACGGGATCGTAAATGCGGTCGCCCTGCGGAATGTCGATGCTGGCATCGACGCCGATCGTTGCTGAGGCCTCGATGATCATCGTGCCGAGTGCGTTCAGCACGGCAGTTGCCCGCGCGGAATTGGCCTGGCGGATCGCGAGATCGCCGCGCGTCAGCGCCTTTTCGAGTCGAGGATGAATCTTCGGTTGGGTCATGCGTTTTCCTGTTTGCTTCTTGTAAAGGGCGCCGCACGCGTGAAGCCGCGGCGCCGGATGAATACGACGATCGCGCCCGCCCGGCGCGCCGCTCTCGCGCGTCAGAACCCGAACGCGATCGCGAGCAAGCCGCTCACGATCCCGAACACGACGACGAGAGTCGCGACGATCGCCAGCATGTAGGGCTTGAACGAACGCGCGAGCATCGCGAGCGACGGCACGCTGATCGGCGGCAGCGTCATCAGCAGCGCGGCGGCCGGGCCGACGCCCATGCCGAGCGACAGCATCGCCTGGATGATCGGCACCTCGCCCGCCGTCGGGATCACGAACAGCATGCCCGCGACCGCGAACGCGACGATCCAGCCGAGATGATTGCCGATGTCCGGGCCGATATGCGGGAACAGCCACGCGCGCGCGGCGCCGAGCAGCAGCACGAGCACGATGTATTCGGGCACGAGTCGCACGGCCATGCGGGCAAGCAGCTTCATCCAGCGGACGAACGGATTGCCGGCCGCCGCCTGTTCGGCCGCCAGCGCGGCGAGCTGCGCATCGTCGATGCTGCGGTCTTCAGGGCGAGCAATGCGGTTCAGCAGATAGCCGATCCCGAACACCATCGCAATGCCGAGCACGAGGCGCAGCGCGCTCCAGTGCCAGCCGAGCACGAAGCCCATGAAGACCAGCGCCGCCGGGTTCAGCACCGTGTTGCCGAGCCAGAACGCGACCGCGCCGCCCGGCGACGCATGGCGCGCACGCAGCCCCGCGACGACCGGCGCCGCACAGCACGTGCACATCATCCCGGGCAGCGACAGCAGGCCGCCCGCGGCGACGCTGCCGAAGCCCGTGCGGCCGAGCACGCGCGCGACCCAGTGCGCGGGCAGCAGCGCCTGCACGGCCGAACCGAGCAGCAGGCCCAGTACCATCGCCTGCCAGATTGCCTTGCCGTACGCCCACGCGTAGTCGAGCGCGGCCTTCAGCGACGGCTCGGGTGCGGCCGCCGACGTGCCCATCAGGATCGACTGGCCGATCGAATGGTGCTCGGCGGCAACGAACGCCTTGTTGTAGTACGGGAACCATTTCACATAGAACAGTCCCGCGACCGCGATCAGCAGGAAGGTCATCCAGCCGAGGGCCGGATTGGGTTGGGTGCGTGTGGTCGTCATCGTGTAGTCGTCGATTGGTTTTTATCGGTTTCGGATTTCGCACCTGCCGCAAGCGCGGCCGACGCGGGCAGCCCGGCCTGCGCGAGTTGGGCCAGCAGCGCGCTTGCCTGATCGCGCGCGTCGGCCGCGTTGGGCCGGAAAGTGAAGGTCAGCGCCCGGTTCGGCTTGCCGTATGCCGTGCGGTAGGTGCGCGCATAAGCGGGATCGTAATGCTTGTCGATCAGCAAGGTGAACAGTTCGGCCCGCGCGTTCGCATCGATCAGCGCGTTCCAGTGCGCGACCTCTTCGCGGCTGTGCAGGCCGATCAGCCGATGGAGCTGCGCCTTGAACGCGGCCGGTTCGTCGAACAGGTGGCCGTAATCGTCGAGCAGGAACGCGATGCGCTCGTCGTGCGCCGCTTCGACCTGCACCCACGGCCCCGCGTGAAACGCGTCGATCAGCGCGATCGGCAACTGCACGAGCCCGATCTTGCGGCTTTCCGATTCGACGAACACCGGCCATTCGGGGTCGAAACGTCCGAGCGTTTCGACGAGCCCCGAATCGAACCCCTTCTGCGCCGGCTGAGGCGTGCCCGGCAGTGCACCGAGCAGCGAGCCGCGATGGCACGCGAGCGCCTCGAGATCGAGCGTCTGCGCCCCCGCGTCGCGCAGCGCGTTCAAAAGGCGCGTCTTGCCGCAGCCCGTGTGGCCGACGAGCGCGATATAGCGAAAGCGCGTCGGCAGCGTGTCGAGCGTCGCGCATACCGAGCGGCGATACGCCTTGTAGCCGCCGTCGAGCTGGCGCGCCTGCCAGCCGATCAGGTTGAACCAGGCCGTCATCGAGCCGGAGCGCTTGCCGCCGCGCCAGCAATAGATCAGCGGCCGCCAGTTGCGCGGACGGTCGGCGAACGTCGTGTCGAGATGGCGCGCAATGTTGCGCGCGACCATCGCCGCGCCGACGCGGGTCGCCTCGTACGGCGACACCTGACGGTACATCGTGCCGACGAGCACGCGCTCTTCGTTGCTGAGCACGGGCGCGTTCAGCGCGCCGGGAATATGGTCCTCGGCGAACTCGAGCGGTGTGCGCACGTCGATGATCTCGTCGAACTCGCCGGCGCGATCGAGGGTGACAATCAGGTTCTTCAATTTGGCGTCGAACAGGGGCGATGCGGCTCGGTGAGCCGCATGGGCGCGGAAGGCGGATTGACGATTATCTCACGGGCCGGCGTCTCGGGCCGCGCGCGGCGGCCGGCGGCGACGATGCGACCTGCATCGCGTCGATCAGATGGTCGCGGAACGCCCGGACCGACGCGGGCAGATCGCGCCCCGCCATCGTCTGCACCTGGATGCTGCGCTCGCGAAGCTGCGGGTTCGTCACGGGCACGACGACGAACCCGTCCGCATCGAAGCGGTCGCGCACCGACAGCAGCCCCGTGAACATCACCGCACCCGTGCGCCGCGCATAGCCGTACATCGCCGCGGTGTTGTTGCTCGTCAGTTCGGGCTCGAGCAGCAGCCCGTCGAGCGCACACGCGATGTCGATCAACTGGCGCACCGTCGTGCCGGCCTCGGGCAGCACGTGCGGATGCCGCGCGACATCGGCGAGCGACACCGCGGCGCGCGCCGCGAGCGGATGGTCATGCCGCACCAGCGCGAAGATCGGCGCGCGCTCGGTATGCTCGACGCGCACGCCTTTCTCCGGCGCGAGGCTGAAGGTCAGCGCGACGTCCACGTCGCCGTCGCGCACACGCCGCGTCGCGTCCGCCGGCGACACGACCCACACGGAGAAATCGACGCCCGGGTGGCGCGCCTTGAAGCTCGCGAGCGCGCCGGGCAGGAAATCGATCGCGAACCCCTCCGAACACGCGATCTTCAGCAGGCTGCCGTGCAGCGCATCGAGCCCGCCAATGTCCTTCATCACATGCTCGGCCTCCAGCAGGCTGCGCTGCGCGAAGGCCAGCAGCCGCTCGCCGGCCTCCGACAACGCCATCCCGCGCGGCCGGCGCTCGAACAGCGGCGCGCCGAGCTCGCTTTCGAGCTTCGCGATCTGGCGGCTGATCGCCGACACGGCCACGTGCAGCCGCGCGGATGCGTCGCTGATCGAGCCGGTGCGCGCCACCTCGACGAAATACCGCAGCGCCAGGCCATGCAGGAAAGCCGCCATCGTTCTGTCTCCGCGCCGTTCCCGGCCGCGCTGCTTTGCCTTTTCGGCAAATGAAGGTTCGAAATTCGATCATTGTGACAAAAAAAACGGCTTCCTAGAATCGATCGCACTTCACGCTGCACGCGCGATCCGCGCACGCCGCCAGCCCGACAGAGGAGCCCGACTTGAGCCGTACCGCCGCCATCCAGCACGCGCTGAACCAGTTCGAATCCGGTGCGTTCTTCACGACCCTGAGCCGCCGCGTCGGCCTGCGCACCGAAAGCCAGGAAAGCGGCACCGGTGCCGCGCTGCGCGCGTACCTGACCGACGAGATCGCGCCCGAGGCCGCCCGCCTCGGCTTCACGTCGCGGATCGTCGACAATCCCGTCGACGGCGGCGGCCCGTTCCTGCTCGCATCGCGCCACGAGGACGACGCGCTGCCGACCGTGCTGATCTACGGTCACGGCGACGTCGTGCGCGGCTATGACGCGCAGTGGCGCGCGCCGCTGTCGCCGTGGACGCTGACGGCCGACGGCGACCGCTGGTACGGCCGCGGCAGCGCCGACAACAAGGGCCAGCACACGATCAACCTGGCCGCGCTGGCGAGCGTGCTCGACGCGCGCGGCGGCCGGCTCGGCTTCAATGCGAAGCTGCTGATCGAGATGGGCGAGGAAACGGGGTCGCCGGGCCTCGACGCGCTGTGCCGCCAGGAGCACGACGCGCTCGCGGCCGACGTGTTGATCGCGTCCGACGGCCCGCGTATCGCCGCCGCGCGCCCGACCGTGTTCCTCGGCTCGCGCGGCTCGGTCAACTTCAGGCTGAGCCTGCGCGCGCGCGACGGCGCGCACCACTCCGGCAACTGGGGCGGGCTGCTGCGCAATCCGGCGATCGTGCTCGCGCATGCGCTCGCGAGCCTCGTCGACGCGCGCGGCGCGATTCGCGTCGCGGGGCTGCGCCCGCCGCCGATCCCGGCCGTCGTGCGCGACGCGCTCGCCGACCTTTCCGTCGGCGGCGGCCCCGGCGATCCGGCGCTCGACGCCAACTGGGGCGAGCCCGGCCTGTCCGCGGCCGAGCGCGTGTTCGGCTGGAACACGTTCGAGATTCTCGCGTTCAAGGCCGGCAACCCCGAGCACCCCGTCAATGCGATCCCGCCCGCCGCGTATGCGCACTGCCAGCTGCGCTTCGTCGTCGGCACCGACTGGCAAGCGCTGCATGCGCACCTGCGCGCGCACCTCGATGCGCACGGTTTCGGCGACATCGAGATCGACATCGAGCGCGGCGCACCGGCGACGCGCGTGCCGCCGGACGATCCGTGGGTCCGCTGGGCCGTCGCGTCGCTGGCGCGGACCACCGGCAAGAAGCCCGCGATCCTGCCGAATCTCGGCGGCACGCTGCCGAACGAAGTGTTCGCCGACACGCTCGGGCTGCCGACGCTGTGGGTGCCGCACTCGTACCCGGCGTGCTCGCAGCATGCGCCCGACGAGCACCTGCTCGCGAGCGTCGTCAGCGAGGGGCTGCAGATGATGGCCGGCCTCTTCTGGGATCTCGGCGACGACGCGCCGCCCGTTCGCCGCGCGGCGCCCGCCGCGGCCGGCGCCACCCTGTAACGCGCTTCGCCCCTTTCTCGGGACCTGCACACACGATGAATACGACCACCCTGACCTCGCAGGAAGCCGCCCGCCCCAGCGCCGCGAAGATCCGGCGCATCATCTTCGCGGCGTCGATCGGCAACGCACTCGAATGGTTCGACCTGATCGTCTACGGCTTCTTCGCGGTGACGATCGCCAAGCTGTTCTTCCCCGCGACGAGCGAAGCGACGTCGCTGATGCTGACGCTCGGCACGTTCGGGCTGTCCTACCTGATCCGGCCGATCGGCGGCTTCGTGCTCGGCGCGTACGCGGACCGCGCGGGCCGCAAGGCGTCGCTGCTGCTGTCGATCGCGATGATGATGGCCGGTACGCTGCTGATCGCGCTGATGCCGACCTACGCATCGATCGGCATTCTCGCGCCGCTCGGGATCATGCTGTCGCGGCTGATGCAGGGCTTTTCCGCGGGCGGCGAATTCGCGAGTTCGACCGCGTTCCTCGTCGAGCACTCACCGCAGCGGCGCGGTTTCATGTCGAGCTGGCAGTTCGCGAGCCAGGGCCTCGCGACGCTGCTCGCATCGGGCTTCGGCGCACTGCTGACGTCCACGCTGACAACCGCGCAACTCGAAAGCTGGGGCTGGCGCGTGCCGTTCCTGTTCGGTCTCGCGATCGGCCCGGTCGGGCTGTACATCCGCCGCTATGTCGACGAAGGCGTCGAATTCAAGACGCAGGCACGCTCCGAAGCGCCGGTGCGCGAACTGTTCGCGGACCAGAAGTTGCGGCTGCTGTTGTCGATCGGCGCGCTGGTGATCTCGACCGCGATCAACTACATGGTGCTGTACATGCCGACCTATGCGATCAAGCAGCTCGGGCTGCCCGCATCGACGGGCTTCGCGGCGACGCTCGCGACCGGCTTCGTGCTGACGCTCGTCACGCCGGTCGTCGGCCATCTGTCCGATCGCACCGGGCGGATCCGCATGATGGCGGTCGCGGCCGTCCTGATGCTGGTCACCGTGTGGCCGACATTCGCATGGCTCACGCGCCACGCGTCGTTCGCGACGATGCTCGCCGCACTGGTCTGGATCGGTGCGATGAAAGCGATGTACTGCGGCGCGCTGCCGGCGCTGATGGCCGAGCTGTTTCCGTCGCAGACGCGCGCGACGGGCCTCGCGGTCAGCTACAACACGGGCGTCACGCTGTTCGGCGGCTTCGCGCCGTTCGTCATCACCTGGCTGATCAGCACGACCGGCAACCGGCTGTCGCCGGCGTTCTACCTGATGGGCTGCGCACTGCTGAGCCTTGCCGCGCTGTTCGTCGCGCGCACGCGGCTCAAGATGCGGTAACGCAACCGACGACGGCGCGCCGATGCGGCCCGCGCGGCATCGCTGCCGCGCGGGCCGCACGCCGTTTACGGCGCCGGGTTCGGCTGCTGTTCGTGCAGTGCGTCGATCTCGGCGAGGATCTCGTCGGACAGCTTCACGTCGATACTGCCGATGTTCTCCTTCAACTGCTCGAGCGACGTCGCACCGACCAGGTTGCTGCGCACGAACGGCCGGCTGTTGACGAACGCGAGCGCGAGCTGCGCGGGCGACAGCCCGTGACGCTTCGCGAGCGCGACGTAGCGCGACGTCGCCTCGACGGCCTGCGGCTTGCTGTAGCGCTGGAAGCGCTCGAACAGCGTGATGCGCGCGCCGGCCGGGCGTGCACCGTTCTCGTACTTGCCGGACAGCCAGCCGAATGCGAGCGGCGAATACGCGAGCAGGCCGACGCCGTCGCGATGCGTGAATTCCGACAACCCGTTCTCGAACGTGCGGTTCAGCAGGCTGTACGGATTCTGGATACTCGCGATGCGCGGCAGCCCGAGCTTCTCGGCCGCACGCAGGAACTGCGCGACACCCCACGGCGTTTCATTCGACACGCCGATGGCGCGCACCTTGCCGGCTTTCACGAATTCCGCGAGCACGCCGAGGGTTTCCTCGATCGGCACCGTGTACGCGTCGTCGACCCACGGATACGCGGGACGGCCGAACGTCGTCGTGCTGCGATCGGGCCAGTGCAGCTGGTAGAGATCGACGTAGTCGGTCTGCAGCCGCTTGAGGCTGCCGTCGAGCGCCTCGGTCAGGTTCTTGCGGTCGAACTGGTTGCCTTCGCCACGAATATGGCGCGGGTTGTGCGGCTGCCGTGCCGGACCCGCGATCTTCGTGGCAAGCACGATCCGGTCGCGCTGCGCGCGATGCTGCGCGAGCCAGGTGCCGATGTACTGCTCGGTGCGCCCTTGCGTGTCGGGCTTCGGCGGCACCGGATACATCTCCGCGGCATCGATCAGCGTCACGCCCTGCCCGATCGCGTAGTCGATCTGCTCGTGCGCGTCGCGTTCCGAATTCTGTTCGCCCCACGTCATCGTGCCGAGACCGACCAGGCTGACCTCGATGCCCGAATCGCCGAGTGTGCGGTATTCCATGCTGTTCCTGTCGCGTCGGTGGAAAGCAGGAACGCTATCACATTGAAGCGATCGCTTCAGACGTGCGCCGCGTGCGCTTACAGGCGGCCTTCGGCTCTGCCATGAATGAGCGGGCAACGGCCTTGCAACCTGCGTCGCACGTCCGCAGCACCCTCCCGCAGCCGGCCCCGCCTGCCGCCGTTCGTTACTGAGGCCGCTGAATGAAGCAGGTCGCCGACGCATGCGCGACGATCTTGTCGTCCGGCGTCTTCAGCGTGCCCTCCGCGACGCCCAGCGAACGCGACAGGTGAATCACGCGCCCTTCCGCGATCAGGTCGACGTCGCGCGGCACGGGCCGCAGCATCTTCACATGCAGATCGACCGTGCCGTAGCCGACACCCGCGTCGAGCATCGAATGCACCGCGCAACCCGTGACCGAATCGAGCACCGTCGCGGCGAACCCGCCGTGCACGCCGCCGAGCGGATTCAGGTGCCGACCATCCGCTCGCGCCGAAAATTTCACATAGCCGAGTTCGACGTCCAGCGGACGCATCGGGATCGTCTCCGAGATCGACGCAAGCGGCACATCGCCCACCACCGCGGCACGCAGCAGATCGAGACCAGACAGGGAAAGCGGATTCATCGGGTTGTCTCCGGGTTGAAAGCGCGTCGCCGCGCGAGTAAGTTCTAAATTGGAACTCATTATCGACAACGATGCCGCCCGTTGTCAACGCAGCCGCGCCCGTTGCAACCGAAGGCGGGTTCTATAATCGAACCCGCTATTTCGCTGAACCGCCGCAAGACGCAAGAGACTCGACGATGAAATGGGATGACATCGGCACGCTGAACTGCTCGGTCGCACGCACGCTCGCCGTACTCGGCGACCGCTGGACCATGCTGATCCTCCGCAACGCATTCCTCGGCTGCCGCCGCTTCGACGCATTCCAGGCACAGCTTGGCCTCACGCGCCATGTACTGGCCGAACGCCTCGCGCGGCTCGTCGACGAAGGCGTGCTGGTCAAGCGCGCGTATCAGGAGCGCCCGCCGCGCTTCGAATACCGGCTGACGGAAAAAGGCCTCGACCTGTACCCGGCCCTGCTCGCGCTGATGGCGTGGGGCGACCGCTGGAAGGACGACGGCCAGGGGCCGCCGGTGCAATTGCGTCACCGTGCCTGCGGCCAGTTGATACATGCGGTTACCGTGTGCTCGGCCTGCGGCGAACCGCTCGACGCACGCGACGTGCAGCCGGAGCCCGGGCCCGGATGGATCGCGCCCGACGAAACCGGGACGCCGGCGGTCGAGGATTGACGCGCGGCATGCGCACAACTGCCTGACGCGCACGAACCGCGCTTTGCATGCGAGCTTCCGTCACGGGCCGCACCGAGCCCGTTCACCTGCACGCGAGCCTTGCCTGCACGCCGATGTCCCGCAACGGCACGCGCAATCGCACGCCGTCGTCAGCGACATCCATCGATCGACCTGATCGCACACGCAGATGCCTCGCAACGCAACTTTGCGTCATCGCCTCCACCGCCAGCGATCGTCGCGCGGACAATCCATCCGCATCCGCGCGTGACCGCGCCGCCGCGTCTGCGTTACACTCACGGCCCGCTGTCTCGAAATTGTTCGCTGTCCAAGATGTTGTCGCGCAATCGCCTCGCCGCTGCCTGCCTCGCCGCCTCCCTGCTCGCTACACCGTTCGCCGCCTTCGGCAAGACGCAAAGTGAATCGCTGCTTCAGCAGGCGATCGACCTTGTGTCGCGATGGCTGCCGGCGCCTACCCACGAAGCACCCGCGACACAGGTTGTCGAATCGGCGTTCTCGCCCGACGGCGGCGCCGAGGCACTCGTGCTGAAAGCGATCGGCGCCGCGCGCAGCTCGATTCGCGTCGCCGCGTATTCGTTCACGTCGCCGCCCGTCACGCGCGCGCTGCTCGCTGCCAAGCGACGCGGCGTCAATGTCGCCGTGGTCGTCGACGACAAGGGCAATCGCGCGAAGAGCAGCAAGCAGGCACTGAACCTGCTCATCAACGCAGGCATCCCGACGCGCACGATCGACGCCTATGCGATCCATCACGACAAGTACCTCGTGATCGACGCCGAGCACGTCGAGACCGGTTCGTTCAACTACTCTGCGTCGGCGGCCAGCCGCAATTCCGAGAACGTCGTCGTGGTGTGGAACAATCCACAACTCGCGTCACGCTACCTCACGCACTGGCAAAGCCGCTTCGACCAGGGCACGCCGTACCGCTCCAGCTACTGACCACGCCGCGCTTTCGCACGGCCCTCGACACGTCGCATTCGATCCGCCGTGTTACCGATGATCGTCGAGCGTGGCGCGGGTATCAATTCGGCCAAATGGCCAGCACGCCGCGTCGCGCATCGAACGATACGCGCGACGGTCCTCCCCGCTCAATGGATTTCAGGCAAGCGCGCGGTCGCGGCACCAACCTGCGTGGTCGGCACACAGCGGTTCGCGTGCCCGTCCACGCCGCTTGCCGCCGACGTCGACAAACCGTGGGCGCCGCCGGGCAGCGCGTTGCGCACGCAATCCGTGCTGAATGTCAGCGTGTTCTGAACCATCGGGTAAAGGAGATACAGCGCAAACGCGAGATACCCCGCGTACAGGATTCGAACCATGGTGCGATGGGATGCGATGAACGATTGGACTCGTCCTGTTTACGGCACCGCGGCGAGCACCTTGAGGCATCGCGCAAACGATTCCGCATCGGGATACGACGCTGGCCCATGGCGCACGCTTCTCGCCGCATCTTCATCGATCCGGGCGGAGCCGAAAACGCCCGTCGCGGGACCTGCGGCCTGGCGACGCGTCGAATCATGCGCATACGATCCGATGACCGGCCTTGCAGCCGGGACAAGAGACAACCCATGCAACCGGCCGACGTCGCCGAGCCGGTCGAACGCGTGGCGGAAGCGCTTGCGTTGCGCAATATGGCCGACGCGCGCGGCTACGCGATCCGGTTCAGCGTCGGGAACGTCGCCTGCGATCCCGCGCACCATCGCACGGTGGCCGACCTGCACGCATCGGCCGACCACCGGATGTACGAGCACAAGCAGCGCGGCACGACGGCCGGCGCCTGACCGCGCGCGAACCGGGGCGGCGCCTGCCGCCGCCCCGTCGTTCAACCGCGGTTGCCTGGCCGCGTCAGCTTCCGCACGGCGGTGCGCTGGCCATCGCCTCCGCGATCTGCTCGGGCGTCAGGTCGCGCTGATGCGTCGCGAGCGACCAGCGATGCCCGAACGGATCCTCGACCTGTCCATAGCGATCGCCCCAGAACATGTCGGCGGCCGGAATCGTCACCGTCGCGCCGGCCGCGACAGCCTTCGCGATCGCCGCATCGGTATCCGGCACGTACAGGTGCAGGCAGACGGCAGTGCCTTTCAGCGCCTTCGGCCCGAGCGCGCCGTGCTCGGGCATTTCATCCACCAGCATCAGTGTCGAATCCCCAATCGCGAGGCACGCGTGCGCGAGCCTGCCGTCAGGCATCGGCAGGCGAAACTGCTCGCTCGCATCGAATGCGCGCTTGTAGAAGTCGATGGCTGCTACCGCGCCGGCGCAGATCAGGTGCGGCGTCAGCGTGCGCATCCCTTCCGGGATCGGTTTGACGGACGTGGCCATAGGTGTCGCTCCTTCAGTCGGTTGTCGTATCGGGAAACGGGACGGACGCGCGATGCGCACGCCTCCGATACCACGACGGACGAACCCGGCGGAAATCGACACGGCGCCCGACATTTTTTTGTTTTCTTGAGTGCCGGGTCGCTCAGGTCACGCTCATCGGGCGCAATCAGCCCGTTCGGTCGGCCCGGTCGTCCTGCCCGCCGAACTGCCGGCGGCATGCTTCCAGCAACCCGGCCACCGCGTCGAGCGGAAGATCGGCAAACCGGGCGATCGGCAGCATCACGCCGCCCGGCATCTTGGTGCGCGACGAATGCGCCGAGAACTGGTAGCCGATGTAACGATTTCCGGCGACGCGGATGATCCGGAACTCGGTGACGTCGCGCCATTGCGTGACGGGTTTTTCGCGTGCGGAGCCGATCAGCCTGAAACCCGTTTCGTCGACATGCAGCGCCATCTCGCGTCGCGACGAGACGAAGAAGGCGACACCCGCCAGCGCCAGCAGCACGGCCAGCGCCGCGACCGGCCAGAGCGTCGGGGCGGCCGCATAACCGCACAGGCTCGCCGCGGCCAGCACCGCGCACGCGATTGCCCTTCTTTTCAGGCTCCGGCTGTCGACCGCCAGCGTTACCGGCAATGGGCCGATGACCGTTCCCGCGACGGGATCGACGTGCAGGTCGGAATCGTTCGTTTCGCGTTCGTCGTTCATCGTTCGCTTACTCGCTTCGACGGCAATTGGCCCATCGAGATCGGGCGCCATATCAAGGCTCTGCGAACGAACCGGAAAACAGGGATTGGCGACGGGAAATCGTTGCGGTCGAGAACGTCGTGCGTTTCCGCGCACCAACAATCTTTCGTTCGCAGGGAACGGGCACCGTTCAGTCGGCACCGGTCAATTGCACACCTTGACGGTGCCGTTGGTCGTGCATTGACCGACGGCCCAGTGACTTTGCCCTGCCAGCTGAGGCGCCTGGCCGATGCCGCGGATCGGCACTGCCGGCGACGACGCCGGAACGGCCGCCGACGCGGTCTCGGGCGACGGCTGCACAGGCGTCGGCCTGGACGCGGTCTGGCAGGCGGCGAGCGCCAGACAAAGCGCGGATGCCAACGGGGCGATGACAGGTCTGGACATGGTCTCGTGCGCGTTTGCGCCATTCGCTTTTGGTACCGGCCCGCCGCACATCGCACGGCTCGTCAAACCGTTCGGCGCGATCGGCGCGATCGGCAATGCAGTACGACGGTTATTCGATACTACTCCTCGCGTTCGACGTTGTGTGGGCGGCCTTTCGGCCGGGTGCCGCAATCAATGCGACGGCGCCCGCTACCGCCGGCACGCGTCGTTCCGGTCAGATCTGCGGAAGATCCCGCAACGTGCGCGACTCGCTCGTCGCATCGATGTCGAGTTCGATGCCTTCAGACGCATCGCGATACAGCACGCGTTTCAGCCTGGGCCCGATCGCGGTGGCATCCGATGCCGAGAAGATCGCGCGGACATCGTTGCCGGACGCGAGTGCGCGCGCCACTTCCGCCACCGGCGCCTCGCTCGGTGCCGCCGCCCACGACCGGTCGGCCGGATTCACGGCCGCCCAGCGCACGTGCGTCACGCGCGCGCTGAGCGGATCGATTCGAACACCATTCACCGCAAACATCGACATCGGAATCTCCTTCGAATTTTTTGCGGTCCGCTTTTGCGGCCCGTCACGCAAATGCGCAGGATCACGGGCAGCCCCGGATCTCGCATACGTTACCCGCGAGGCTGCCATCACGCGCGCCTCTCCGGCGAACGCGATTTTCGATGATACATTGGGACGCTTTGAAACCGTCAACAGACAATCGTGTACGGGAGAAACACATGACCGACGCCTGGGGAACCTTCCCTGCCAGAATGGGCGACCATCAGGCTTTCATCAGCTTCAACCACAGCTTTGCGGAAATCGCGGAAGGCGATCCGCGCACGTCGCTGCTCAGCGTGCGCGTCCCCTTCGCGCACCCGACGCCCGAAGGCCTGCCGACCGGCGACGAGTTCGCCGACCTCACGAAGATCGAGGATCTGCTGGACACCACGATCACCGCGAAAGGCGGCGTGCAGGTCGGCCGCATCACCGTCGACGGCAACCGGGATTTCCTTTTCTACGTGCCGTTCGACGAAGAGGCGGCGGCGGAGCTCGTCGACTCGCTGGCCGAACAGACAACCTACGCGCTGCAGTACGCACACCAGGACGATCCGGACAAGGAAGCATACTGGCAGACCCTTTACCCGACCGACGACGACTGGCAGATCATGCGCGACATGCGCGTGCTGGATGCGCTGCGGCAGAAAGGCGACGCCAGCGACGTGAACCGGCGCGTGATGCACTGGGCGTACTTCCCGGACCCGAGCGACGCGCACCAGTTCGCGGACTGGGCCGAAGCGAAAGGTTATCCGGTCGAATCGGTCGCGCCGACGGAAGACGGCAAGTCGGCCGTGCGGTTTTCGCACGAAGGCACGATGGCGCTGGCCGACATCACGCGCCACACGATCGCGATCAATCGCGAGGTGCGTTCGCTCGGAGGGGAGTACGACGGATGGGAAACCAGCGTCGAACAGGCTGATTGAGCGGGTCGACATGCCCGCTGCGTACGACGTGACGCTACGTGTCATGTGCAAAAAACATCCCGGCAGCGTTGCTGCGCGCTGCCGGGATCAAGGCATCGCTGGCCGAAACCGGCGATGGGCCTGAGGGTTCGCTCAGGCACGAGGAAAGCGATTCGTGCGGATCAGGCGAACGGATGTCGGGGGGCGCCTGGTTCGATTGCGCAGCCTGCCGAACGCCTGTCCGGTTCCGCCGACGCAGCTCTCCGGCGTCGGGCGGGCAAAAAGCCCCCGCTCCTGCGCGAGCGAGCGGGGAAACAGTTGACCGGGCCGGGGAAGAACGGTCAACCGGCCAAATTGTGATCGCGGGCCGCGCGACGGTCTGTGCGGCAACTCACCCTTTGTCGACAAGGTGGCGGCGTCAGGCAGGTCCGCATGCCGCGTGGCGTCGCGGTCCGAGCGCAAGACCTGCGACCGGCAGCGGCAACGATCGCGCCGGCCGTCGGCAGCGTTCTTCTTTTCATGTTTGGAGTTCTATTTTGTTTTAGTTCAAGCGGACGTTTTTCAGAAGCGGCCCAGTTTCCGGTAAGTCGCGAGTGATGTCAAAGCAGGATTATTCTATTTTTTCGAGAGCCGTGATTTCGGCTTCATTTTCTCGCACCGTTTTTCGTGAAACCATGTTTCACGAACGCAATACCCAGCATCAGAAAAAACCCGGTTTCGTCATTACGGCGAGCTGCTGGAAAACCAGTCGGCGACCATATCGATCCAATCGACATCGCTGACGATTTCAATGACCGTTTCGCCGACGATTTCGGCAGTCGATGAACTTGTTGACGCCGCCCCGGCGGCAACCGCGTTTGCCTTCGCAATTTCGGCCGACGCGCCGGACCTCGGGTCGGCAAGCCGCTCCAGCCAGTCGACGATATTTGCACGCGCATCCTCTTCATCGGCGAAGTCATTCCGCTCGAGAAAGCGGTCGAACACGATCCACGCAAGTGTCTTGCTTCGCGAATCGGATTCCAGTTTTCGGTCGACAACGCCCGTCCGACCGGACTCCCTGCTTTCGAGCGTCGCCGTGAAACAGTAATCGAGATATTCGATTTCAAGTTTCGACGACATGGTTTTCTCCGGTCAATCTGTCCTCTCTGTTCTTTTGACGATCCGCGCCTGTCCGGCTTCGCGACGCCGTATGAAGCATGCGTGAATTGCGCGCAGCGCGTGCTTTCTACTGGAAGTATCGCGATATTCCCACGACCTGTGGATATCACCGCCGACACATGACCGCATCCGCTTTGCCAATCGCGCCTTCTGTACATCCGGTTCCGCCGCGAATCGTTCCGTTTTCCTATTCCTGGTATCGACCTGCACCGCTGTCGTAATCGCGCTGCTAAACTCCGGCCACGAAGACCGCTTGCGCCACCAGAGGAAATAATGACGCTCGCCCGCGCACAACTGAATGGCGTAGATGTCTGGATCATCCAGCTTCCCGGGCACGCCCCCTATGCCTATACGCACCTCAAGCGGGTATTCCCGTCCGACGACTCGCGACATCAGGTCGTGACGATCGACCTGACGAAACTGCTGACGTGCGCCGACCGCGACACCACCGACTATGTGCTGCCGTCGGTCCAGTACTGGGCTCCCGGAAAAGCCGCGGGTATTCGCGAATTCCTCGATCCGGACCAGGACAAGATTCCGGACATGCCGTTCATCACGTTTCGCGAGACGAGAACGCGAACGCTGCTCGGCATCCCCGGCCTGTCGAAAGTCGGCGTCGCGTCATTCCGCAACGGCCAGCATCGCGCACGCTATCTTGCCTATGCAGGTGCGACGACCCTGCCCGTCGAGGTGCACGAGACGGAGGCCGATTTGCTCGTGCGATATTGCGGCGAGTAACAGACGAGCAAGTTCGGTTTTCGCCCGGGAATGGCTGCATATCGTGCGGCCGTTCGTTCGGATCGCGGCAAGCCGCTAGGCCTGTATCGTGTAGATCCGATCGGTGACCTCCGTCTGGCCGATCCGGCTCGTTTCGATACCCGCCAATTGCCAGCCGTTGTGCTCATAAAAGCCGATCGCGCGCACGTTGCCCTCCAGCACCGACAGATGGACCTTGTCCACGCCGATCGTCCGGGCCCACGCGCGAACGGCTTCGATCATGCGTTTGCCCGTACCGCTGCCGTGATGCGAAGGATGGACGTGCAGGCAGTCGAGCAGCACGCCGCGCGCCGGATCGACCGGGCGTTCGGCACTGACGAAGCCGACGGGCTCGCCATCAGATTCGGCGATCAACACGAGGCCCCACTCATTTTCATTGCGATCGAGATATTTCCGCCACCGGACCGCGTGTTCCGCCGGCACCTCGTCGGACAGATAGGCCGCCGGAAGGATATGGCTGTATGCGGTTTGCCAACTCAGGGTGTGCAGGCGAGCGATGAGGGGCGCGTCGTGCGCTGTCGCGACGCGAAGCGTGGTCCGGGTTTCCGGCATCGGTTGGCAACTCCTTCTGCTTGTTCTCTTGATCGGAATGTCTCGTCGCAAAATATACCGTTCCTTGAAACATGCATGCCGTGACGGTTCGCCGCCGGGACATTTGCGTGCAGGCAAAAAAAATCCCGACACCTTCACTGGTCGCCGGGATCGAACGGCCCTGCAAGGCATGAGGGCACGAGGAAGACGACACATTACACGCATGCAAGACTGTTGCGCTTTGTCGGTTCGTGCCAAATCCCTGCGCTATTCCGCCAAATTTCCGGTTTCCGTCGCCGTAAACGAAAAAAGCCTGCTCACGCGCAGCGCGAGCAGGCAAGCAAACGGATCAGCATTCGAGGCACGAGGGCTGTCCTCGAAAGATAACGGCACGGCGCGTGCAAACCTTAGTCGAGAACGACGCGTCGCTCGCAGATTGGGTGAGTGTGTTGTCAACGAAACGTCGAAGAAAGACGAGGCACATATGGTCCCGGCCCGTTGACGGTTTTGCGATACGCGCCGGCGACGTCGCAGACACGAAAAGAAGCGGTGCTTTACACGCTATACAGCCCCTCGTCGAAAAGGCTTTGACGAAAACCGGTTACACGGTGGTTATACAGACGCTAGAAAGCAAAAAGCCCAGTTCGATGAACTGGGCTTTTTGCTTGAATTTGTTGGGGTGGCTGATGGGACTCGAACCCACGACGACAGGAATCACAATCCTGGACTCTACCAACTGAGCTACAGCCACCACTGATACTGCTTTCTGCTCTTCGCTGTTTTTGTTTCAGCAGCGAAGAAGCAAGATTATACGAAGTCTTTTGAATCTTGCAAAGCCTTTTTTTCAAAAAATTCTTCGGCTTCGTTCAGATGCGCGCGCGCCTCGTCGAACACGGCCAGATCGCCGCGCGCGAGCTTCTTGTTGTCGGACAGCACGCGACGCCAGCCGCGCGCGCCGGGCACGCCGCGATACAGCCCGAGCGCATGCCGCACGATCGCGCCGAGATAGGTCCCACGCTTCAGTTCGGCCGCGCAGTACTCGATCAGTTGCGCTTCAGATTCTTCGCGCGTCGGCACCGCACCCGTCGATCCGTAGAAGCGCGCATCGACCTCCGCGAGCACATACGGGTTGTGATACGCCTCGCGGCCGAGCATCACGCCGTCGACATGCTCGAGATGCTGAGCAACCTCGTCCAACGTCTTGATGCCACCGTTGATGACGATCTCCAGCGACGGAAAATCGCGCTTCAACTGATACGCATAGTCGTACTTCAGCGGCGGGATCTCGCGATTCTCCTTCGGCGACAGCCCCTTCAGGATCGCGTTGCGCGCATGCACGACGAACGTTTCGCAGCCGGCCTCGGCCACCGTGCCGACGAAGTCGCGCACGAACGCGTAGTCCTCGACCGCGTCGACACCGATCCGGTGCTTGACCGTAACCGGCACCGACACCGCATCGCGCATCGCCTTCACACAGTCGGCGACGAGCTGCGGCTCGTTCATCAGGCACGCGCCGAACGCGCCGCGCTGCACGCGCTCGGACGGACATCCGCAATTCAGGTTGATTTCGTCGTAGCCCCACTGCTCGCCGAGCTTCGCGGCGCGCGCGAGATCGTCGCGTTCGCTGCCGCCAAGCTGCAGCGCGACCGGCGATTCGTTCGGCGTGAACGCGAGATGCCGCTGGGCATCGCCGAACAGCAGCGCGCCCGTCGTGATCATCTCCGTATACAGCCACGTATCGCGCGTCAGCGTACGGTGGAACGACCGGCAATGGCGATCGGTCCAGTCGAGCATCGGCGCGACGGATACGCGGCGGGGAGGAAGCGAGGACGGTACGGACATGAAATTCGGGCAACAAGCCAGGCGGCGCGGAAACAACCGAGTATTTTACCGCAACATGGGCCGTACCTGCCCGGCGCCTGCGCTAGTCGCCCTCGCCCAGCTCCGCATCGACTGCCCTTCGCGCCTCGTCGAGCACGCGCTCGATCACGCGCCGTTCGGTCAGCAGCAACCCGTCGACCTTGACGAGCCGCCAGTCGATCCGCACGGCGTCGCCCTGCAGCACGCGGTAGTGCGCATGCTCGCCGTCCCAGACCTGCTCGGTCTTCACCTCGATCTCGAAGCCGCGGTACGGCTCGCTGAAATCGCCGAGGTCGCTGCCTCTCGGTTCCATCGCACGCTCCGTGGCGATACAGCGCCAGGCCGCCCGTGCAGCCGGCGCCGTGCGCTCAGTCGTATTCGTCGGACAAAAAGGATTTGCCGTCGGCCGTCAGGTCGACGCGGTCGGCCGCCGCCTGATAGATCAGCCCCTCGTTCAGCAACGCATAGACGACGTCGCCGAACGCGGCAGGAACCGGCCGGCTTTCGCCGAACTGGTCGATCCACTTCAGCGCCTCGATGGCTTCGGGGGAAAGGATGGGGGTCATGCGTTGCCCTCCGGCATCGGTGTCGTTCCATCCTAACACTTCGTCCGGACGCCGAATACCGAGGCAAACGCGCTGCGGGAACGCCGGACGACGCCAACGGGCAGGCTTGCCCGCCGGCGCCGCACCAGCGCAGGAAGCACGCGCTCAGAGACGCGCGATCGATACTTCGGTCGACTTCACGAGCGCGACGACTTCCGCGCCGACTTTCAGTTCGAGCTCGTCGACCGAGCGGGTCGTGATCACCGACGTGACGATGCCGAACGGCGTCTCGACATCGACCTCGGACACCACCGGCCCGCGAATGATCTCCTTCACCTTGCCTTTGAACTGGTTACGCACGTTGATTGCAGTGATGCTCATCGGGTTGATCGCTCCGAAGAAAAAGTCTCAGAACGGGCGGCCGGAGCCGCCCGGATTTAAACGGCCCAGCGGATCTGCCCGACCGGTCGAACGTTGTCTGCTTCATGCACCGCGCCCGGTTCGGCCGTGCCAGGCCCGCCGGCAAGCACGCGCTTCAGCACGCGGTCTTCCAGCGCCGCAAACGCCGCCGATGCGCGAGCACGCGGCCGGTCGAGCGGGACGGGCTGGTCGAGCGCCACGCGCCCCTGCTCGATGAGCAGGATGCGGTCGCCGAGCGCGACAGCCTCCTGCACGTCGTGCGTGACGAGCAGCGCGGTGAACCGATGCTCGCGCCACAAGCGCTCGATCAGCGCATGCATCTCGATGCGGGTCAACGCGTCGAGCGCGCCGAGCGGCTCGTCGAGCAGCAGCAGTTGCGGCCGGTGCACGAGCGCCCGCGCCAGTGACACACGCTGCCGCTGACCGCCCGACAGTTGCGCGGGCCAGTCGTTCGCCCGCTCCAGCAGGCCGACTTCATCGAGCACCGCGCGCGCGTCGTCGCGCGCGCCGCGCCCGAGGCCGAGCATCACGTTCTGCAGCACGGTTTTCCACGGCAGCAGGCGCGCATCCTGGAACATGATCCGCGTATCGAGCGCACCGCCGCCGTCGCCGCGCGTCACGAGCGCGCCGCTGCTCGGCTGCTCGAGTCCCGCGACGAGACGCAACAGCGTCGACTTGCCGCAACCGCTGCGACCGACGATCGCGACGAAGCTGCCGCGCGCAATGCCGAGTTCGACGTTGTCGAGCACGGTGCGCGCGCCGAAGCGCTTGCTGACGCCCGACAGCGTCACCGCGTCGTCGGGCGCCGGGCTTCCCGCGCGCCGCCGCGCGAGCGGAACGACGGATGCGCTGCCGTCACGATCGAGGATTGCCGCGTCGCGCGCATCGCCGTCCGCGACGCGTGCCTGCGCGAGCTCGGCCTCGAGGTCTGCGCCGGCGAGCGGGCCGTAGGCGGCCGCCGAAGTCGTCGCATTCATGCCTTTGCTCCTGATTGGTAAGCGGGGTGCCAGCGCAGCGTCACGCGTTCGAGCCATTTCGCCAGCACATCGGCCAGCTTGCCGAGCACCGCGTACAGCAAGATGCCGACCACCACCACATCGGTTTGCAGGAATTCACGCGCGTTCATCGTCATGTAGCCGATGCCCGACTGCGCGGAGATGGTTTCCGCGACGATCAGCATCACCCACATCAGCCCGAGCGCGAAGCGCACGCCGACGAGAATCGACGGCAACGCACCGGGCAGGATCACGTCGCGGTACAGCGCGAAGCCGCGCACGCCGTAACTCTTCGCCATTTCGATCAGGTTCGCGTCGACCGAGCGGATCCCGTGATACGTGTTGATGTAGACCGGGAAGAACACGCCGAGCGCGACGAGGAACAGCTTCGCCTTCTCGTCGATGCCGAACCACAGGATCACGAGCGGAATCATCGCGAGCGCCGGGATGTTGCGGATCATCTGGATCGTCGAATCGAGCGCGACCTCGGCGGCCTTCGACAGGCCGGTTGCAAGCCCCAGCGCGAGACCGACGCCGCCACCGATCGCAAAACCGAACAGCGCGCGCCACGTGCTCACTTTCACGTTCGCCCACATTTCGCCCGACGTCACGAGCGACCACGCCGCCCGCACGACCGCCACCGGCTCGGGCAGCACGCGGGTCGACAGCCAGCCGGTGCGCGCGCCGACTTCCCACACAACCAGCAGCGCGAGGGGCACGAGCCACGGCGCGACGCCGCGCCATGCGCGGGCGGCCACGGCGGCACCCGTCGTCGACGTTTTCGTTGTCATCGCAGGCCTCTCCTCGCTCAGCTCTGGCTTGCCTTCGGCAGATAGTTGTTGCCGACGATCTCGCCGAACGGCCCCGACAGCGGGCCGGCCGGCCGCTGCGCGCCCTTGCCCTTGATCAGCGGGAACACGAGTTCGGCAAAGCGATACGACTCCTCGAGGTGCGGGTAGCCGGACAGGATGAACGTCTCGATGCCGAGGTCCGCGTATTCGCGCATGCGCTCGGCAACCTGCTCGGGATTGCCGACGAGCGCGGTGCCCGCGCCGCCGCGCACGAGACCGACGCCGGCCCACAGGTTCGGATACACCTCGAGCGCCTCGCGGCCGCCGCGCTTGCCGCCGTGCAGCGCGGCCATCCGGCGCTGACCTTCCGAGTCCATGTTCGCGAACGCCTTCTGCGCACGAGCGATCGTGTCGTCGTCGAGGCGGCTGATCAGGCGCTCGGCATCGCGCCATGCTTCGTCCTCGGTCTCGCGCACGATCACGTGCAGGCGAATGCCGAACTTGATCTTGCGGCCGCGCGCCTCCGCGCGGGCACGGATGTCGGCGATCTTCTTCGCGACCGCCTCGGGCGGCTCGCCCCAGGTCAGATAGGTATCGATATGATCGGCGGCAATCGCGTGCGCGGCCGGCGACGAGCCACCGAACCACAGCGGCGGATGCGGACGCTGCACGGGCGGATAAAGCGCCTTGCCGCCCTTCGACTGCAGGTGCTTGCCGATGTAGTCGAAGCCGCCGTTGTCGTGCGACGCGGCAAGCAGCCCGCGCCAGATGTTCAGGAAGTCGTCGGTGATCTCGTAACGCGTATCGTGATCGGCGAACAGGCCGTCGCCTTCGAGTTCGGCCGCATCGCCGCCCGTCACGACGTTGATCAGCAGGCGGCCGCCCGACAGGCGGTCGAACGTCGCGGCCATGCGCGCCGACAGCCCCGGCGACGCGATGCCGGGACGAATTGCAACCAGGAACTTCAGGCGCTGCGTCGCCGGAATGAGGCTCGACGCAACGACCCACGCATCCTCGCAGGAACGACCGGTCGGCAGCAGCACGCCTTCGTACCCAAGCGTGTCCGCCGCGACGGCGACCTGCTTGAAATAATCGTAATCCGCGGCGCGCGCGCCTTCGGCCGTGCCGAGGTAGCGGCTGTCGCCATGAGTGGGGATAAACCAGAACACATTCATCTGCTGCTCCTGCTTGACTGTTCTTGCCGAAATTTGAAAAAAACGTCGCCCTGCTCGCGTCGCGGTCGAGCGACGCATGCATGGTGTGCGTTCGAATCGGGATGGTTCGCGGGTCAGGCCGTGCAGCGGGCAAATACGCGATTGCACGGCTGTTTCTGGGAAATCAGTCTAGGGATCGGTGCAGGGCTTTGGAACGATTTTTTTGAGCTTAGGTTTTCCGCTTTCGTGATTAGCACGACGCTGGAGCGAATATCGCGGCGACCGGGCCCTATAATGGCGTACCTATCCGAATAACTCCGCGCGAACGGCCCCGGCCGGGCGCGCCTGCGGTGCACTCATCGATGCAGAAAGTCATCCTGCCGTTCCTGTCCGGCTTCCTTGCCGCCCTGTTCTTCCGCGAGGCTACGCTCGCACTCCTTCACACAGCGGACCTGATCGCCGCGGCCGGCTTCTCCACGCAGCCGTTCGCGCCGCTCGGCATTCCTGAATTTGTCGCGAACGCGCTGATCAGCGCGTGCTGCGCGATCCCGATGGCATGGCTGTTGCGCGTGTCGCCGGAACGCGAGGCGTCGTGGATCGGCTCACTGATGTTCGGCGGCATCGTGCTGACTGCAGCCCGCGTGTTCGCGATCGATCCGCTGCGCGGCATCTGGCCGTCGGGCAACATGATGCCCGTGCTTGCGGCCGGCTTCGCGGCGAACGCGGTGTGGGGCTTCGGCGCGCTCGTGTTCATGCGCGCGTTCATGTCGGACGACGCGGGCAACGAGTAACGCGGGCCCGGTCTCCGCGCCCGTCGACCGCAAAGCGATCGACGGTCAATAAACGAAAAGGCCGCCTGCACATGCAGGCGGCCTTTTCGTTTCTGTCTCGCGCGCGGGTCAATCCTTCAGGTTCCGCAGCGGATGCGTGTCGGGCGTCCACGGGCTGTCGAACATCGCGAGCACCTCAGCCCGATCGATGTCGGCGGCCGACTTGAAGCGCCAGGCCGGCTGGTGATCCTTGTCGACGATCAGTGCGCGCACGCCTTCGATCACGTCGCCGCGCGCGAACGTCGAGCGCGTGAGATCGAGATCGCGCCGCAGGCAATCGGCCATCGTCGCGCCGCGTGCGCGCTCGACGACTTCGAGCGACACGGCCATCGACAGCGGCGACAGCTGGCCGCGCATCGCATGGGTCGCCTTCTCGACCCACCCGTCGACGGCCGCGCAATCCGGCTCGGCATCGAGCGACGCGAGGATCGCATTGACGTCGGGCTGCGCGAAATGGCGGTCGATCCCGGCACGCGCATCGGCCAGTGCCGACGTGTCCGGCGTCGGCACGACCTTGTGCGCGGCAGCCGCGTCCGCCACGCAGGCGACGGCCTGCGCACCGCTGTCGATGCGCACGCTGCGTAGCGTATCGAGCAGCGCCGGCAGCGCGGCATCGGGCAGATAGACGTCGGCGAGCTGCGCGTACAGCGCACCGGCCGCGTCGAGCGTCGCGCCCGTCACGGCGAGATAACGACCGATCGCGCCGGGCGTGCGCGCGAGAAACCAGCTCATCCCGACATCCGGGAACAGGCCGATGCGCGTTTCGGGCATCGCCATCTTCGTCGAATCAGTCACGACGCGCAGGCCGCCCGTATGCCGCGCCGCCTGCGAAATACCCATGCCGCCGCCCATCACGACGCCGTGCATCAGCGCGATATAGGGCTTCGGATAGGTGAAAATCGTATGGTTCAGCGTGTATTCGTCGATGAAGAACGCGTCGATCGCATCGCGGTCGCCGCGCTGCCATGCGTCGTGGAAAAAGCGCACGTCGCCGCCCGCGCAGAACGCGCGCGGATGCGGACTGTGCACGACGACCGCAACCACCTCCGGATCGTCGCGCCACGCGTCGAGCGCCTGCTGCATCAGCCGGATCATGCCGCCCGACAGCGCGTTCAATGCCTTCGGCCGGTTCAGTTCGAGAAAACCGATGCGGTTCGCGATATAGGCGCGCACGTCAGGCTGGGCGGATTCGGCGGAAACGGCAACGGAAGTGGAATCGGTCATGAGGGCCATCCGGCAAATGGCAGTCGCACGTTCAGTGCGCCTGCATCTTCGAGAACAGGTTCAGCACCACGACGCCCGAGATGATCAGCCCGAGACCGATCACCGCCGGCACGTCCGGCACCTGACGATAGAGCAGCATCGCGACGAGCGTGATCAGCACGATGCCGGCGCCCGACCAGACTGCATAGATGATGCCGACGGGCATCGTGCGCAGCGTCAGCGACAGGCAGTAGAACGCGATGCCGTAACCGGCGACGACGAGCGCCGACGGCCAGAAGCGCGTGAAGCCGTCCGCCGCGCGCAGCGCGGACGTGCCGACCACTTCCGCGACGATCGCGATCGCGAGCCATGCGTATCCGGGAAGCTGCATCGCTCAGCTCCTTGCGAGGGCCAGCACGGCGTAGTCCTGGCCGAGCTCGGCACACAGCGCCTCGACGACGAATTCGTGGTCCGCGCGCTGCGGCAGCCCCGACGCGGTGATCGAGCCGATCACGCCGGCGCCCGCGACGGTCAGCGGAAACGAACCGCCGTGCGGCGAATATTCGGCGATCGGCAGCCCGTGCTTGTCCGCCAGCGTGGCGCCCGCCTGCTGCATGCGCAGGCCGATCGCATACGAGCTGCGCCGGAAATGCGCGACGACGTTGCGCTTGCGGCGGACCCAGTCGGCGTTGTCGGGGGTCGCACCGGCAAGCGCCGCGTAGAACAGCGGCTGGCCGAACGTGACGATGTCGATCGCGATGGCATGGCCGCGCGACGTCGCGAGCGCATGCATCCGGTTGCCGAGCGCCCACGCGCGGGCCGGGTCGAAATGGGGAAACACGAGCGCCTGTTCCTGCGCGCCGATCGATTGAAGATCGTGAGCGATGTCCATGAATCCGTCGATGCAATAAGGTGAGTCGCAGCGGTGCCGATGCGATTGCGCACGGCGCCGCTGCCGAAGAGACGAAACAAACCGCTCGATTCTAGCGCACGCGCCCACCGTGCCGTCCCCACGAGACGCGACACGCGATTGTCAGAAAGTGCTTGCACGCGTCAGGGGAACTCCTTATAATTCATTTCTTCGACGGACGCGGGGTGGAGCAGTCTGGCAGCTCGTCGGGCTCATAACCCGAAGGTCGTAGGTTCAAATCCTACCCCCGCAACCAACCCGTCCAGATTCATGCAAAAAGCCCGGTCTCGTACCGGGCTTTTTGTTTTTCCGCACCCGATCCCCGCCCCCTCTTCGCGCGCGCCCGCCGCTTCGCGGCAGCACGCCGCCGGCATGCGCAGGCGTTCAAGAATGCCGCGCCCCGGTGATACACTCGCATCACCTCGTCCCTTCCACTCGACATGAAATTCTGCTCCGTCTGCGGCCACGAAGTCATCGCGCGTATTCCTCCCGGCGACAACCGCGAGCGCTTCGTCTGCGATCACTGCGGCACGATCCATTACCAGAATCCGCGCAACGTCGTCGGCACGGTCCCGGTCTGGGGCGATCAGATCCTGCTGTGCCGCCGCGCGATCGAACCGCGCTACGGATTCTGGACGCTGCCCGCGGGCTTCATGGAAATGGGCGAAACGACGGCCGAAGCCGCCGCGCGCGAAACGCTCGAGGAAGCCGGCGCGCGCGTCGAGGTACAGAACCTGTTCACGCTGCTCAACGTGCCGCACGTGCACCAGGTCCATCTGTTCTACCTCGCGCGGCTCACCGATCCGGGTTTCGAAGCCGGCGAGGAAAGCCTCGAAGTGAAGCTGTTCGACGAAGCCGACATCCCGTGGGACGAAATCGCGTTCCCGACCGTCAGCCAGACCCTGCGATTCTTCTTCGCCGATCGCGCCGCCGGCGACTACGGCGTGCACACCGGCGATATCTTCCGCTCGCTGCGCAACGGCTGAGCCCGCCCCCATGGTCCCCTGGCTCGGCCCGGACGATCCGTTTCCGCCCATCGAACGCGCGCTCGGCCCCGCGACCGGCGCGCCCGGGCTGCTCGCCGCGAGCGCCGACCTGCTGCCGTCGCGCCTCATCGACGCGTACCTGCGCGGCATCTTCCCGTGGTACTCGGACGGCCAGCCGGTGCTGTGGTGGAGCCCCGACCCGCGCATGATCCTCGTGCCGGCCGAATTCAAGGTGTCGCCGTCGCTGCGCAAGACGCTGAAGCGCGTGCTGCGCGAGCCCGCATGGGAAGTGCGCGTCGATCACGATTTTCCGGGCGTGATGCGCGCCTGCGCGCAGGCGCCGCGCCGCGGGCAGCGCGGCACGTGGATCACGGCGGAGATCATCGACGCCTATACGTCGCTCTACCGCTCCGGCAACGCGCACAGCATCGAGACATGGCACGACGGGCGCCGCGTCGGCGGCCTGTACGGCGTGTCGTTCGGGCGGATGTTTTTCGGCGAATCGATGTATGCGGATGCCACCGACGCATCGAAAATCGCGCTGGCCGCGCTCGTCGCCCACCTTCGCGACCAGGGGCTGGAGATGATAGACTGCCAGCAGAATACGTCGCATCTAGCGTCGCTCGGCGGCCGCGAGATCGCACGCAAGGCCTTTGTTGCTCACGTGCGCCGCGCGGTAGCCGAACCGCCGATTCCGTGGCAGTTCGACAAGCGCGTGCTCGCCGCGCTGACGGGCCCCGCCGAAACGGCGGCGCCCTCCGGGATCGAGCGCTAGCGCGGCACTCCTTCCCTGCATCGAGAGCTGCCCATGACTCACCCGACTGAGCTGCCGCTTTCACCGCTTTCGGCGCTGCAATTCTATGCAACGGCGCCCTATCCGTGCAGCTATCTGGACGGCCGTATCGCGCGCTCGCAAGTCGCGACGCCGAGCCACCTGATCAACTCGGACATCTACACCGAACTCGTGAAGGCCGGCTTCCGGCGCTCGGGCGTCTTCACGTATCGCCCGTACTGCGACGGCTGCCGCGCCTGCGTACCGGTGCGCGTGCCCATCGACGCGTTCGTGCCGTCGCGCACGCAGCGCAGGATGTGGAAACGGCACCGCGCGCTCATCGCGACGGTTTCGCCGCTGCACTACGACGAAGAACACTACGCGCTCTACATGCGCTACCAGTCCGCGCGCCACGCGGGCGGCGGAATGGATCGAGACAGCCGCGACCAGTACGAGCAGTTCCTGCTGCAGAGCCGGATCAACTCGCGCCTCGTCGAATTCCGCGACCTCGACGCGCCGGGCGGCGAGCCCGGCAAGCTGCGCATGGTCAGCATGATCGACATCCTCGGCGACGGGCTGTCGTCCGTCTACACGTTCTTCGAGCCCGACGACCGGCACACGAGCTACGGCACCTACAACATCCTGTGGCAGATCGAGCAGGCGAAGAGCCTCGGGCTGCCGTACGTGTACCTCGGCTACTGGATCCGCGAGAGCCCGAAGATGGCGTACAAGGCGAACTTCCACCCGCTCGAGGGGCTGATCGACGGCCGCTGGAAGATACTCGATCCGGAACGGGTCGACCTGCCGCCCGTCGATGCGGCACTGGCCCGCGCGCCGTTGCCCGGCGGGCATTCCGGCTCGGGCTGACGCGCGCCGCGGGGCTGCGAAGCGAAGCACGCCCCTGCCGCGCAACTCCCGGTAAAATAGCGGGTTGTCATTCATTCCGGCTGCCCGCCCAATTCCCGTGTTCAGTTCCCTTTATCCGCTGGCCCGCGCATCCCTGTTCAAGATGGATGCGGAAGACGCTCACCACCTCACGCTGCGCGCGCTCGGCGCGGCCGGCCGCACCGGCCTCGCCTACGCGCTGTCCTCCCGCGTGCCCGACGCGCCGCGCACCGTGATGGGGCTCACGTTCCGCAACCCGGTCGGCCTCGCGGCCGGCCTCGACAAGGACGGCGCGGCCATCGACGGCCTCGCGGCGCTCGGCTTCGGCTTCATCGAGGTCGGCACGGTCACGCCGCGCGCGCAGCCCGGCAACCCGCGCCCGCGGATGTTCCGCCTGCCGCAGGCCGAAGCGCTGATCAACCGGATGGGCTTCAACAACCACGGCGTCGACCAGTTCGTGAAGAACGTCCAGGCCGCCCGCTATCGCGGCATCCTCGGCCTGAACATCGGCAAGAACGCCGACACGCCGATCGAACGCGCGGCCGAGGACTACCTGTACTGCCTCGAACGCGTGTACCCGTTCGCGAGCTACGTGACGATCAACATCTCGTCGCCTAACACGAAGAACCTGCGCCAGCTGCAGGGCGCGGGCGAGCTCGACGCGCTGCTCGCGGCGCTCAAGGACAAGCAGCAGCGCCTCGCCGACCTGCACGGCAAGCTCGTGCCGCTCGCGCTGAAGATCGCGCCCGATCTCGACGACGAACAGGTCAAGGAAATCGGCGACACGCTGCTGCGCCACAAGATCGAAGCGGTGATCGCCACCAACACGACGCTGTCGCGTGCGGCCGTCCAGGGCCTGCCGCATGCGGACGAAGCCGGCGGCCTGTCGGGCCGCCCGGTGTTCGATGCGTCGAACGAAGTGATCCGCAAGCTGCACGCCGAAGTCGGCAGCGCAGTGCCGATCATCGGCGTCGGCGGCATTTTCTCGGGCGAGGACGCCCGGGCGAAGCTCGCGGCAGGCGCATCGCTGGTCCAGCTTTATACGGGCTTCATCTACCGCGGCCCCGCGCTCGTCGCCGAATGCGTGAAGGCGATCGCCCGCGAGCGCACCGCGTAAGTTATATAGGCATAAACAAACGATATTTATCGATCGATTGCATTTTTGCTATCATCGGTCGCACTATCAGAACAGGAGCCCCCGCCGGGGCAAGGAAGCTCACACGATGAAATTTTCGCTGCTGAAGAAGCTGCTGGTTGCCGGCCTGATCGGCACGTCGTTCGCCGCCGCCACCGCGCATGCGGCCGACCTCCTCGACCAGGTGAAACAACGCGGCACGCTGCGGATCGGCCTCGAGGGCACGTTCCCGCCGTTCAACTCGAAGAACCCGCAAGGTGAGCTCGTCGGCTTCGACGTCGACGTCGCGAAGGCCGTCGCCGCGAAGCTCGGCGTGAAGGCCGAGTTCGTGACGACCGAATGGAGCGGCATCATCGCGGGCCTGCAGGCCGGCAAGTTCGACGTGATCGCCAACCAGGTCGGCATCACCGACAAGCGCAAGGAGACGCTCGACTTCTCGCCGGCGTACACGTACTCGTCCGCGCAACTGATCCAGCGCAAGGACGACTCGCGTGACTTCAAGTCGCTGGAAGACCTGAAGGGCAAGAAGCTCGGCGTCGCGCTCGGCACGAACTACATGGACATGGCGAAGTCGGTGCCCGGCATCGACGTGAAGACGTACCCGGGCGCGCCCGAGTACCTGCGCGATCTCGCGGCCGGCCGCCTCGATGCAGCGCTCAACGACCGCCTGATGCTCGCGTACCTGACGAAGAATTCGCAGCTGCCGCTGCGCCCGGGCGCGAACGTCGGTTCGGCGAACCCGTCGGGCATCCCGTTCAAGAAGGGCAACCCGAAGTTCCAGAAGGCGATCGACGACGCGATGGCCCAGCTCGCGGCCGACGGCACGTTCACGAAGATCTCGGACAAGTGGTTCGGCATCGACGTGACGAAGCCGATCAAGTAAGCACGCCTGCATTTCCCGCCTGACGGCGGGCCGGACAGGGCGGCATCCGCAACGATGCCGCCCTTTGCTTTATTCGTCCGGTTTATGATTGCGCTTTCGCGCACGCATCCAATTCGTATTCCATGTCGACAACGTCCCTGCTCGTCCAATCGCTGCCGGTGCTCGCCCAGGGCGCCGTACTGACCGTCAAGTTCGCCGTGCTGTCGATGGTGTTCGGCCTGCTCGGCGCCGTCGTGCTCGCGATGATGGGCATCCGGCAAAGCGAGCCGCTCGACGGCTTCGAACGCATCTGGGTCAACGCGCTCGCGTGGCTCGCGCGCGCGTACGTGAGCCTGATGCGCGGCACGCCGCTGCTGGTGCAGATCTTCGTCATCTATTACGGGCTGCCGAGCCTCGGCATCTCGCTCGAACCGACGCCGGCCGGCGTCATCGCGCTGTCCGCGAACGTCGCGGCTTACATGTCCGAAAGCATGCGCGGCGCGATCAACGGCATCCACCGCGGCCAGTGGCTCGCGTCGTACAGCCTCGGGCTGTCGTGGGGGCAGACGCTGCGCTACGTGATCGGCCCGCAGGCGCTGCGCATTGCGGTGCCGAGCCTGTCGAACAGCCTGATCAGCCTGATCAAGGACACGTCGCTCGTGTCCGTGATCACCGTGACCGAACTGCTGCGCAGCGCGCAGGAAGTGATCGCGGCGACCTACCAGCCGCTACCGCTCTATCTCGCCGCCGCGGCCGTGTACTGGATCCTGTGCCAGATCCTCGAATGGGTGCAGCGCTGGTACGAAAAGCGCCTGTCGCTGCCGTCGCGGCACTGAGCGCACGCCATCCGCCGGGCCGCGCACGCAGGCCCGGCACCTTCGTTCCCGCCTACTCGCCCGAATAGCGCACGCCGAGCGCGGCACGCGCGGCATCGGTCATCGCGATCATCTGTCGCGAATGGTCGTGCGTCATGATCGGGCTTTCGGTTTCGCCCGTGCGCAGCAGGTCGCAGAAATGCGCGGTCTCGTAGTTCAGCCCGCCGCCTTCGGCCGGTGCGTCGAGTTCGACGGTGCGCCCGTCCGCATAACGGATCGTCGCGCGCGCAGGGTTCCACCATTTCTCGTGAATCGTCACGTGCCCGCCGGCCGCGGCGATCAGCGCATCGCCGCGCCCCATCACGTCGAGCCCGCAAAAGAGCTGCGCGATCCCGCCGTTCGCATGCAGGCTGTTCAGGCTCGCGAACATGTCGACGCCCGTCGCGCCGACGCGGCCGAGCGTCTGCACGTCGAGCGCCGCGCCGAGCCAGTCGACCGCGAGAAACGCCTCGTAGATCCCGATGTCGAGCAGCGCGCCGCCCGCGCGATCGAGGCGATAGACGGAATGGTCGCCGGGTACCGACGACGATGCGCACCCTGCGCGCACGAGCCGGATCTCGCCGATCGGATCGTCATGCAGGTGCGCGCGCAACTGGCGGTACAGCGGAAAGAACGGCGGTTTCATCGCTTCCATGAAGAGCCGTCCGGCGTCGCGTGCCGCACGCAGCACGGTATCGAGTTGCGTCGCATTCAGCGTTGCGGGCTTTTCGCACAGCACGGCCTTGCCGGCGGCAAGTGCGGCCAGCGTGTACTGTGCGTGACTGTCATGGAGCGTCGCGATGTAGACCGCGTCGATGTCGCTCGCGAGGAGTGCTTCGAGGCTCGCGGCAGGCGTGCCGCCGCATGTCTCGCAAAAGGCTGCCGCTGCGTCGGCGCGGCGGGCCCAGGCACCGGCGAGCGTAGCGCCTGGAACGTGCGCGAGGCTTTGCGCGAAGCGGCGCGCGATGCTGCCTGCGCCGACGATGCCGAAGCGCACCGGGCGGTGGTCGTTGTCGTTCATCCTGATCTTCCGTGTCGGTCGTATGACGGTGGCCGGCACGCTGCCGACCGGCCGTCATGATAAACGGCTCGCCGGCACACGGATGAGCGACGCGAGCAGGTTCAGGCGCGCATGGGCACGTCGACGGAGAAATCGCGCGAGATCTCGTCGGCGCTGAAATCGATCAGCGCGAGCGAGGCCGCTTCGGCTTCGCGCGGATCGCGCCGTTCGATCGCATCGACGACACGCGCATGCGCCTTCACCGCGATCTCGTGCGCGCCTTCCTTCTGCACGACGCGCGGATTCACGAGACGCACCGCCCCACGCACGATCGCCGCCATCTGCTGGAAGAACTGGTTGCCGCTCGCCTGCACGATCCGCGTGTGCAGCAACTCGTCCGCCGTGTCGTAGCCGGGATCGCCGGGCTGCAGCACCTTGAACGCATCGAACGCTTCACGGATCCCCGCGATGTCGGCCGCGGTCGCACGCACCGCCGCCTGCGCGGTCGCGCGCGGTTCGATCAGCATTCGAAATTCGATGACGTCGCGCATGAACTGCGGATCGGGTTTTGCCCGAAATCGCCAGCTCACGACGTCTTCATCGATCATTCGCCAGTCGCGCATCGGCCGCACGCGCGTGCCGACTTTCGGCCGCACGTCCAGCATGTCGCGCGCTAGCAACATCGACAACGCTTCCCGCATCACCGTGCGACTCACGTCGAATTCTTTCGACAGCACGTCCTGTGGCGGCAAGATGCCGCCGTACTTGTCTTCGACGATACCCGAGACAAGCCCATCCATCACTTTGGCGACCAGTGACCGGTCTTTGCCCTGCTCCATGACACCTCCCCGTGCGTCGATTTGCGAACACCTGCTCCGCAGTTCCGCCGGCCCTGGTTACTACTGTTCTTATGATCTATAAGTTGATGAGTTCGAGGATATTTCGCTATCTGGTAAACACCTGACAGGGTTATCCCTCTTTTTGACGGGGTGATTTATAAGGCTACAAAAAAGGCCCGGGAAGCGCGCTGCGCCTGCCGGGCCACGATTTCCACAAGATTTAAACATGCAATCCATTACGGGTCCCTGACACCGTTACGGACTGCTTCTCATTCAACTCGATTCGGCCGAATAAACGATCGTTTCAACGCCGTTTTCCGTGCCGAGCAAGCACAGATTCGCGCCGCGCTCGGCAAACAACCCGACGGTCACGACGCCCGGCCATCCGTTCACCTGCGCTTCGAAGCCGCGCGGATCGGCGATCTGCAGCCCCTTCACGTCGATGATCTCGTTGCCGTTGTCCGTGATGTACGGTGCGCCGTCCTTCGTCACGCGCAGCACGGGCACGCCGCCGAGCGCGGTCACGCGCCGGCCGATCGCCGTGCGCGCCATCGGCACGACCTCGATCGGCAGCGGGAACGCACCGAGCACCGGCACGCGCTTGCTGGCGTCGGCGATGCAGACGAACGTGTCGGCCACCGACGCGACGATCTTCTCGCGCGTGAGCGCGCCGCCGCCGCCCTTGATCATCGCGCCGCTCGCGTCGATCTCGTCGGCGCCGTCGACGTACACCTGCAGCGAGTCGACCTCGTTCAGGTCGAACACCTTGATGCCGTGCGATTTCAGGCGTTCGGTCGTGGCGACGGAACTCGACACGGCGCCGCGATAGCGCGACTTGACGACGGCGAGTGCGTCGATGAAGCAGTTGGCGGTCGAGCCGGTGCCGACGCCGATCACGGCGCCTTCCGGCACGTTCTGGATCACGTAATCGGCGGCGGCCTGGCCGACGAGGCGTTTGAGTTCGTCTTGAGTCATGGCGTGGTAATGCTGTGGGATTGCGGAAAACCGCCAGTTTACCGGACTCGGATGACGGCCCGCGTTTTTCGGCGCGCGATGCGCCGTGCGTTCAGGGTGCGACCGCCGCGGGCGCGCTGTCCGCCGGCGGCGTGCCGGGGAAGTATTTGTCGAGCAACGCCTGGGCGATCGCGTCGCTTTCGGCGTCCGGATTGCCCGCATAGTCGGACGGACGGAAATGCATCTGGAACGCCGCGAATACGCGCCGCGTGCGCGCGTCGAGCACGCCGTCGGTCGGCACGTCGTAGCCGTAGCGCGCGAGCTTGAGCTGCAGTTCGCGCACGTCGACCAACGCGTGCGGATCGCGGCCGCCGAGCCGGGCAGCCACGGTCGCATCGTCCGGCCATGCGCCGACGCCGGCCAGTGCGAGCGCATGCCACGGGAACAGCGGACCCGGATCGATCTTGCGTTGCGGCGCGATGTCGCTGTGCCCGACCACGCGTGTCGGCGGGATCGCGTAGCGTACGACGATGTCCTTCGACAGGCGGATCAACGCATCGATCTGTTCGGGCGAATACGGCTGCCAGGTGCGATTCTGCGGATCGAGCGGCCCGCGGTTCACGTTTTCGATGCCGATCGACGCCGCGTTCAATTCGGTCGCGCCCTGCCACTCGCTGACGCCCGCGTGCCATGCGCGCATCGATTCCGGAACGAGCTGGTAGACGACGGGCATCCCGTGTTCGATGCGCGGCTGCGGCGGCACGACGTAATGCACGCTGACCGAATCGCCCGTCAGCGTGCGCAGCGACTTCGCTTCGTCGCTTTCGGTGTAATGCATCACGAGAAAGCGGATCCGCGAATCGGCGCCGCGCGCATCCAGGCTCGTGTCGGCGTAGTAGGTGCCGCGTTCGACGAGCGACGGCGACGTGCAGGCAGCCAGCAGGCATAGCACGGCGCATGATGCGCCGAGGCGAAACAGGGTCATCGGTCGCGAGTTCCGGAGAACCGCGTGCCGCATCGCATCGCGGCACGCGTCGTTCGGGTCATGCCAGGCACGCGCATATTGCGCGAGACAGGATGTGTCAGCCCTTCACGCGCCGCTGGCGCACGGCTTCGTACAGGCACACGCCGCTTGCGACCGACACGTTCAGGCTTTCCACGCTGCCGGCCATCGGGATGCTCATCACCTCGTCGCAGGTGTCGCGCGTGAGCCGGCGCATGCCTTCGCCTTCCGCGCCCATCACGAGCGCGACGGGGCCGTCGAGCTTCGTATCGTAGAGCGTCGCCGACGCCTCGTCCGACGTGCCGATGATCCACACGCCGGCTTCCTTCAGCTCGCGCAGCGCGCGTGCGAGGTTCGTCACCGTGATGTACGGCACCGTATCGGCCGCGCCGCTCGCCACCTTGGCCGCGGTCGCGTTCAGGCCGACCGCACGGTCGCGCGGCGCGATCACCGCGTGCGCGCCGGCCGAATCGGCAACGCGCAGGCACGCGCCGAGGTTGTGCGGATCGGTGACGCCGTCGAGCACGAGCAGCAGCGCGGGGCCCTGGATGCCGTCGAGCAGCTCGGACAGGTTCTGCGCGAGCGGCACGTCCTCGACACGCGCGACGACGCCCTGGTGACGCTCGGTATGGGCGAGGCCCCACAGGCGCGTTTCGTCGGCCGCGATCAGCCGCACGCCCGCTTCCTTCGCGGTGTGCAGGAAGTCCTGCATGCGGCGGTCGCGGCGCGTCTGGTCGTACAGCACCTCCGCAACCGTCGATGCATCGTGCCGCAAACGTGCGGTCACCGCATGAAAACCGTAAAGAACCTTCAGACGTGACATGACTGGAACAACCTTCGATCAAACGTGCGGCCGCGCGACGCGCGCAGCCGCGATCCATGGAAAAGGAAAGCGCCGCGTTGCCGGCCGATGACCGGTGACGCGGCGTCTCTCGATACTGCAGGGCGTGCGCATGCGCCGCCCCGAACGCTCAATACTTCTTGCGGGCGCGCGGCTTCTTCGCAGTCGGTTTCGCCGCCGCACCGCCAGTGCCACCGCCGCTGCCCTTCTTCTTCGCGGCGGCACGTGCGGCCTGCGCCTCCTTCACCGCGACGCTCGGCGCGCTCGCGGCCTTCTTGCGACGCGGCGCGAACTCCTCCGCCGGCGGCAGCGCGCGTACGCGCGGGCCGTTGCGATCGACACCGGCACCCGCGGCAGCCGGCGCGGGCGACGGGCGCGGTGCCTTCACCGGCGTATCGCGGACGAGGCGGAAATCGATCTTGCGCGCGTCGAGATCGACGCGGCTCACCTGCACGCGCACGCGGTCCGACAGGCGATAGCGGATGCCCGTCCGTTCGCCGCGCAGCTCGTTCTTGATCTCGTCGTACTGGAAGTAGTCCGAGCCGAGTTCCGTGACGTGCACGAGCCCTTCGATGAACAGCGTGTCGAGCTGCACGAAGATGCCGAACGACGTGACGCCGTTCACCATCCCGCCGTACTCCTCGCCGAGCTTGTCGCGCATGAAGTAGCACTTGAGCCATGCCTCGACGTCGCGCGACGCTTCGTCCGCACGCCGCTCGTTCGCCGAGCAATGCAGGCCGAGCTCTTCCCAGATCGCCGTGTTCGAGCGCGAGCGGTTGCGCGCTTCGTCGTCGGCCTGCTGCATCGCGCGGGCGCGCGGCGACAGCGCGGTGTTCAGCTCGAAGCCCTCCGGCGCCTTCGGCACGTACTTCTTGCCGGACAGGATCGAATAGATCGCACGGTGCGTGAGCAGGTCGGGATAACGACGGATCGGGCTCGTGAAGTGCGCATACGCCTCGTACGCAAGACCGAAGTGGCCGATGTTGTCCGGGCTGTAGACGGCCTGCTGCATCGAACGCAGCAGCATCGGCTGCAGCATCTGCGCGTCGGGCCGGTCGCGGATCTGCGCCATCAGCGCCGCGTAGTCGCTTGCATGCGGCTTGTCGCCGCCGCCGAGCGACAGGCCCATGCCGCGCAGGAACGCGCGCAGGTTCTCGAGCTTCTCGGGTGTCGGCCCCGCGTGCACGCGGTACAGGCCCGGATGCTTGTTGCGCTTCAGGAAGTCGGCCGCGCAGACGTTCGCGGCCAGCATGCATTCCTCGATCAGCTTGTGCGCATCGTTGCGCTGGCGCGGCACGATTTGCTCGATCTTGCCCTGCGAGTTGCAGACGATGTAGGTCTCGGTCGTATCGAAGTCGATCGCGCCGCGCTTCTGCCGTGCGGCGAACAGCGACTTGTAGACGCCGTACAGGTTCTGCAGGTGCGGCAGCAGCTCCGCGCGGCGTGCGGCCTCCGGCCCCTTCGTGTTCGACAGCACGGCCGCCACTTCGGTATACGTAAGGCGCGCAGCCGAATGGATCACGGCCGGATAGAACTGGTACGCCTTGATCTCGCCGCGCGCAGTGATCACCATGTCGCACGCGAGCACGCAGCGGTCGACCTGCGGGTTCAGCGAGCACAGGCCGTTCGACAGCTTCTCCGGCAGCATCGGGATCACGCGGCGCGGGAAATAGACCGACGTGCTGCGCTCGAGCGCGTCGGCGTCGAGCCCATTGCCCGGCTGTACGTAGTACGACACGTCGGCGATCGCGACGATCAGCCGGAAGCCGTCGCCGCGACCGACCTTGACCGGCTCGCAGTAGACGGCGTCGTCGAAGTCGCGGGCGTCCTCGCCGTCGATCGTCACGAGCGGCACGTCGCGCAGGTCGACACGGAAACGCAGGTCGGCCGGCCGTACCTTGTCGGGCAGCGCGGCGGCTTCGTCGAGCGCCGGCTGGCTGAATTCATGCGGCACGCCGTACTTGCGCACCGCGATTTCGATTTCCATGCCCGGATCGTCGATGTCGCCGAGCACTTCGACGACACGGCCGAGCGGCTGCGAATGACGGCTCGGGAAATCGGTCAGCTCGACGACGACGACCTGCCCGACCTTCGCCTTCTTCACGTTCTGCGTGATCAGGATGTCGTGGCCGATGCGCTTGTCTTCCGGCGCGACGATCAGCGCACCGTTCTCGTTGAGCAGGCGGCCGATCACGCGCTTGTTCGCGCGCTCGGTGACTTCGACGACATGCCCTTCCGGCCGGCCGCGGCGATCGTAGCCGACGATTCGCGCGAGCACGCGATCGTTGTGCATCACCTTCTGCATTTCGCCGTTCGGCAAGAACAGGTCGTCCTGGCCGTCGTCGCGGATCACGAACCCGTAGCCGTCGCGATGCCCCTGCACGCGCCCGGCGACGAAGTTCGACGGATGGGTCAACTGGTAGTGGCCGCGCTTGTCGAGGCGGATCTGGCCGTCGCGCTCCATCGCGGCGACACGCCGGAAGAACCCTTCGCGCTCCTGACGCTTGATCGACAGTGCTTCGGCGATGTCGTTGGCAGCCAGCGGCGCATCGCTCGTACGCAGCACGCCGAGAATTTCTTCACGGCTCGGAATGGGGTACGGATATTTGCTCAAGGGTTTGTCGATGATTGTTCTCGTTGCGTTGACTGATGGTGCACGGCATCAACATAGAGGTGTCCGTCAGACAGTTCTATATTGACGGCGGCGGGTCATTCTATCACCCGCCTGTGTCGCCAAATGACGGGAATGCCGCGGGCGAGCGCGACGGCGGCCGGTTTGCGATGCATCGCAAAAAAGTGTTGACACGAATAATTGGGGCGCTATAATTTCGCTTCTTTGCAGCAAGCAGCTACTGCAAAACGTGCCCAGGTGGCGGAATTGGTAGACGCACTAGGTTCAGGTCCTAGCGGTGGCAACATCGTGGAGGTTCGAGTCCTCTCCTGGGCACCACTTATACTTCCAGAGACTTCCAACGAAGTCCTCTGACCCTCAGAAAAGCCCGCCACTGCGGGCTTTTTTGTTTTCTGACGCCTTCCGAGTTCCGCCCAAAGCCACCTGCAAACGAGTACATTTTTGAGTACATTGAAAGTTCGATGTAAGGAGATGTACTCAGATGGCACTGACAGCATTACAGGTCCAGGCAGCCAAGCCGCGAACAAAGCCCTACGGACTCTCTGACGGCAACGGCCTATTCTTGTGGGTTACGACGGATGCCCGCAAGTACTGGCACTTCCGGTTTCGCTTCGAGGGTAGCCGCGACACCGAACCGGATAGCAGCAGCAACGACGCAGCCAACGCGACGGCTGGCGCTGAGGATGCCGCGCCCTCAGCCGGCGACGACGAGGATGAGCCAGCATGAACCGGCCTTCCGCTTCCCCGCTCCGCGTCACTGCACTGGAACAAGCGGACTTCCAGCGCCTGGAACAGGCCACCTACCTAAAAGGCCTTTTACAACCTTTTAAAGGTAAGGGAGCGCTAGCGACCTGGGCCAGCCAGTGCGAGGCGCTCAGAAGCGACTTGATCGGCCTGGCGCAGCGTCGGGTGCTGGCGCGGGCGCGGGCGCACCCCTTCAACCTGCTGCCTGTTCAACTGGCCCAGCAGACGACTGGCGCAGGGACAGTCTTCTTGCGCTGGCGCAATCTCGATCGATCGAAGATGGGCGTGGCGTTATGGGAGACCTTGATCGTCAATCCGGCCACCCCCGCGTCGCTGGTCGCCGACTTGTACACGTTGGAGCAGCAGCGCGTCCTGCTAAACATGCAGATCAGCCTGATTCACAGCCTGGCCCGGCAAGCACAGGAATGCGCCAGCAAATTCGCACATGCCGAGTCGGTGTACCTGCGTCGGATCGAGCAAGACGCCCAACGCCATGCGCCAGCCAGGTCGTCGCCATGACCGCACCAGTCTCGACGTCCTATGCACTGAATCGGGCGCATCTCGGCCTGTACCTCCTGCATCGCTGATTCGCAGCGGCGGGATTTTCCATCCACCAAGGAGTCCACAATGAGCACGCATTTTTTTGGTGAAGGCAATATTGGTTCGCCTCCCGAGTATCGGGAGTTTCCCAACGGCAATGAAGAGCCGCGCCGCTTGCTGCGCCTGAACGTCTACTTCGACAATCCAGTGCCGAACAAGGATGGCACCTTTGAAGACCGTGGCGGCTTCTGGGCTCCGGTCGAGGTCTGGCACGCGGACGCCGAACATTGGAGCACGCTCTATCAGCAGAGGATGCGCGTTTTCGTGTACGGACGCGAAGAGCGCGATGACTGGCAAGACAGCGACGACAAGCCGCGCCACACGTACAAGATCAATGCTCGCAGCATCGGCATCCTGCCGTATCGGCTCGACGCGGTCACGATGAAGCCCAAATCGGACTCCGCGCCGGCCGACTAAGGCGGGCGAGTAACCTGCATGCGCGGTAGCCGCTGCATTGGTGCAGCCGCTACCACACACCACTATAGCTATACCTGGATATAGCCCACGATGGCGTTGGGTGGGATCGCTTCGCTGCTTTCGATCCTTCCCTCCGCAGCGGATCTGCGACGCGCCAAGACTCCAACGAGTTCCATCGCGTTCCACTGGCCCGCTGCACATCCGGATCTGCGGGTGTCCTTGCCGCTGCCACGGCCATTGGCTCCTCAGCATCCCCAAGCCGATGGCCGTTGAACTCTCGCCTGCCGCAAACGGGTGAAGTGGCGTGCCGCGTTGTTTGCGGTGCCCATCGTCCAGCGTCGCCATGGTGACGTCGACCAGCGGATACAGCGAAGCGTTCTCGTTGAGATTGACCTCTACCTTGATGGTCTCCTCGCGCTGCAGACCCAGCGGGACGAACTTGTAGGAGACGCGCAGAATCCGCGACGGCCGGACCACATTGCGCAATGCCAGCCAGGCGTTGGCGAACAGCGGCTCCGTCGGGCGCCCAAGAATGGGCGACAGGATACGGCGCAAATGCTGCTCAAGCTGGTTCCCGTCCATGGGTTTGACCAGCACTAGGTCGATGTCTTCGGAGTAACGCGCGGCGGGGGCCAGGTGGGCTTTGTGTAATACCGTGCCACCGCGCATGGCCAGATGCTCGCGCAACAGATCGTCGTTGAAGATGGCAGCGACGCCACGAGACAAGCGTAGATCCTGCTCGATCTGGCTGCGCCGCGGCCACGGCGCGTCCATCTGCCAGGCTGTCAAATGGTGCTGCTGCATCATGCGTTTGCTCCTTGGATCTTGGCAGGTAGCCAGACCTTGAAGTCCTTATTGATGTCGTCGGGAGACGTCCCGTCCCTCGGCAACTCACCCTCGAGGGGCACAAGACGAAGTGCCTTGCCCCGCAGCCACGAGGATACCGGTTTGACCAAGCCGGCCTGCTGATCAAGCACGAGGAGCGCACCCAGGCGTTGGGCCACGGGAAGGCTATTCACCGCATCGAGTGCCTCGGTGAAGCCTTCGGGCGTACAGCGCGGCCATAGCCCCGCCAGCACCTCGCGAACCCGTGCGATGCCGCCCAACATGGTCTCGCGTTGGATGAGGTCCAGCACCGTCAACTCGGGCGTGCTGACCCGAAACCGACCTGTCAGTGTTTCCTGCCATCGGACGGGCATCTCCTCGAGGCGCGTCCGTGTATGGAACACCACTTCGTGCCGTCCGACGACAATCGGGCGCCGCGGCTTTTCCACCATCACCTGAGTCACCATGACGGCGTAGGGTGAGGCGCCATAGTTCTCCGCCGCGCTGAGCAAACCGACGTAGTAAGGCAGCCTCAAGGTCTTCCGGAAGTAGAAATCCAGCCACATTTCCAACGGTGGCGCACCGGCCTGCGCATAGTGCAGCGGCACGATCAGCCAGTGATCGGAGCCACGGGACAGCCGCACCAGGCGGCCGCGTTGCTGCTGGCGGTACAGCGCCTTGCGCAATCCCTCGGGACTCACGCCCGGCAGTGCTGCCTGCAGCTCCGCCGCCAGCACATTGAGCTTGCCTGAGCGTTCACAGGCATCCAGAGCATCAGAGAGGTGATGAGCCATAACCCGGCCAATAGGCTTTCAGGAAGTTTTGCATATTCTTTGCGTAACGTACCATTTTTTGTCCCATATAGCAAAGAAATATCATTCCGGCATCGGTCCGCCCCAGCATCCGGCACAAATCGGGGCATCTCCCCTTGCGCTTTGTTTGCAGCCGCTGCGGCGCGCCGCGGCGAAGGTGACGGTTCGACACGTCAGCGACCCGTCCCATGCGCGCACTTCGACCCTTCTGGTATCCCTCCACGCTATGCAGCCTGCTGGTTCTCAGCCTGCTGGGAACAGGCTGCGCCACTGCCCCGTATTCGGTACCGGCCACGTCGAGCGAGACGCCGACGCTTGCTTCAACGACCGCGCAGCCATCGGACGTCATTCCCGTTGTTCGCTACGGCCGCTATACCCTCGCCGAACTCGTCCCGACCACCGCACAGCGCGACCTGATGCAGCAGACGGTCGACGTGCGCATTCCGGAAACCGACCAAGCCAGCGTCGCCGACGCCCTGCGCTACGTGTTGCTCCGCTCGGGCTATCGCCTCTGCGACAACAGCACAACGGCGTTGTTGCAAGACCTGCCGCTGCCGGCCGCGCATCACCGCATCGGACCGCTGCTCCTGCGAGACGCACTGCAAACCTTGGCCGGCCCCGCGTGGGCACTGGTTGTCGATGCCAGCACCCGCCAAGCCTGCTTCCGTCCGACCACCGGCGCACTCCCTGAAGCAGTGGCTACGCCCTCCGCCCCCGTCGACCGTATCGACGGTATGGACGACGTTTCCGATGTACTGGCTCAGGAGGTAACGCCATGACCATAGTCCAGGATACCGGGCGCCCCAGGCGCACCACGTGGCGGCGCGCCGCCGTCGTGGCATGGGCTGTACTGGTCAGCACCGGCGTCGTACTCGGGCACATCGCCCTGACGCATCTACGGCAGCAGGCCTCATCCACCCAACCGACGACACGCATCGCCGCATTGGAATCCCGCCTGGCCGAGCTTACCCGTCAGATCGATCAGGAACGCCAATCGCCCACCGCCCTGCCGCGGGCACGCTACGAGACCGAGCAGCAGGCACTGCTCCAGCGCCTGACCACGGTCGAACACGCGCTTGAGGAACGCCTCGGCACCGACAGCCTAGCGCCCATCCAAGAACGCCTCGAGCGGTTGGAAACACGACTCGCGGCCAAGCCGGTACCCGCCGTCGCACCGCGGCAACGGGTTCCAGCTTCGCCCACCCCGCCGACGCCACCACCGCTCCCGTTCCAGGTATCGGGCGTCGAGTGGCGCGCGGGCGAGCCATTCTTGTCCGTTCGGCCCAACGATCGCCCGACGCTGGCGGAGACTCGTCTGCTGGGTCTCGGTGAACACGCGTACGGCTGGCAGCTCGATGCCATCGACGCCAACACCGCCGTCGTGCACCTCGGCAGCGACGTTCGACGGCTGACCTGGCCGACGCGGTAGGAGACGTCCATGCACTACCGCGCCTTGGCGTCCGCACTCCTTGCCACGCTCCTGACGACAGAGATCGCTCTCGCAGCCTCGCCGCAGCGGGCCGAGACAACCAACACGCCGTCCGCCGCCAGCCGCGAGCAGCCGATGGCGGTGGCGCGCACGGACGAGCAGAAGGCCCGCGACTGGGGCCTGCGCGGCGACGAATGGATGCGCTACCGGGAACTGATGCAAGGCCCCCTAGGCATCTATTCGCCTCACCTCGACCCGCTCACCGCGCTGGGCATCGAAGCGCGCAGCGACGAAGAACGCCGCCGTTACGCCGAGCTGCAGGCCAAGGCCGAGGCGCGGCGTGTCGAACGGCTGCTGACCTACCAGCGCGCCTACGACGACGCATGGCAGCGCCTCTACCCCGGCATGCCGCGTGTCTCCCTGTCTGGCGGCGATCAGCCGCAAGCGGCAGCATCGGGCGTGGGCAGCGATCGCATGGCGGTATTCGTCAAGAGCGATTGCGCCGCCTGCGACCAACGCGTGCTGCAGTTGCAGTCCGCTGGTGCCGGGTTCGATATCTATGTCGTCGGCAGCCGCGCCGACGACGCGCACATTCGAGCATGGGCCAGACACGCCAACCTCGATCCGGCCAAGGTGCGCGCACGCACGATCACACTCAACCACGATGGCGGACGCTGGCTATCCATCGGATTGCCGGGCGAACTTCCCGCGGTCGTGCACAAAGTGAACGGTCAATGGCAGCGGCAACCGTAGCGATGCGCCGCGCCACGCTGCCGCTGTTGCTGGCCAGTGTCCTGCCTGGCTGCGCCCATGCGTGGGACCTTCCGCCCCCGGCCTATCAAATCGCGGCACATCAGGCCGGCGTGCCGTCACCCGTGCTTTACGCCGTCGCTCTGCAGGAAAGCGGCACGCTCCTTCGCGGGCGCGTGCGGCCCTGGCCCTGGACGCTGAACGTTGCCGGCGAGCCGAAGCGATTCAACACCCGTCAGGCCGCGTGCACGGGGCTGATGCAGGCCTTGCGCCAGACATCCGCAACGCGCGTGGATGTCGGCCTTGGCCAGATCAACGTCGGTCACCAGGCGCACCGCAGCGTCCCACCCTGCGACCTGCTGGACCCCTACCGCAACCTGACGATCGCCGCCGCCATCCTGCGCGAACAGCACACACCCGGCGAAGACTGGATTCATGCCATTGGGCGCTATCACCGACCGGCGGGCGGCACGCCCGCCGCACGCTACCGACGCCAGGTACAGCGGCACCTGAACCGCATGCTGGCACCTGAGCCGGCACTCGCCTCCATGAAGGGACACCGCCCGTGAAACCCATCCATGCTTTCGTCGCCATCGGCCTGGCCGCAGGGCTGCCCCCTGTCACCGCGCAAACCGCAACGCCACTGATCGTCGTCGAGGACCGTGGCAGCACCTCGGCCTTGCCCTACTACGAAGCCTTGGCCCCTCAACCCGAGGCAACGCCCACGCCATCGGGCAACGTGACGATGCCGCAGCGTGCCAGCGACGCGGACATGCTGCCGGTGCGCTCGACGCGACTGACACCGGGCGTCGAACCCCATCGAACGATCGAGGCACCCGGGCTGCAGCCACTATTCCTGATCGGCGACGACGCGCGTTCGCGCGCTTGGCTCAAGCAAAGATTGCCCGCACTGCGGAAGCTCAACGCCGTGGGCCTGATCGTCAATGTCGAGCACGCGGCAGCCTTGCAGGTGTTGCGTGGCCTCGCACCGGACCTCCAACTGTCGCCGGTATCGGGTGACGACCTAGCCCAGCGACTCGGCCTGCGCCACTACCCGGTGCTGATTACCTCGACCGGCGTCGAGCCGTGAGATGGCACAGGCGTATGCAGTCGAGGTGCTGCTGCGCCCCGCGGTCGAGTTCTACACCGTCACGGTCTGTACGGTCGCGGCATCTCTTTGCCTGTTTGCGCCCTGGTCGTTCGCGCTGAGCCCAACGCTCGGCATCGGCAGCGCCGTGGCTTTTGCCACCTTCGGTGCCGTCCGCATGCATCAGGCGTGGAGCATCCTGCGCTACCGCCGCCACATTCGCCGGCTGCCTCGCTACACCATGAGCAGCCGGCAGGTGCCCGTCAGCCAGCAGCGCCTCTTCCTGGGCAAGGGGTTTCGCTGGGAGCAACGGCACACGCACCGGCTGATGCAGACCTATCGGCCGGAGTTCCGCCGCTACGTCGAGCCCACGACGACCTACCGCCTGGCCCGCCGGCTGGAACAGCGGCTGGAGTTCGCTCCGTTTCCGCTATCGCAGTTGGCTCGCGTCACGGCGTGGGACAGCGTGCTCAACCCCTTACGCCCCCTGCCACCGGTCGGCGGCTTGCCGCGGCTGCACGGCATCGAGCCCAACGAGGCCGACGTGACCTTGCCGCTGGGCGAGCGGGTCGGCCATACCCTCGTGCTCGGAACCACACGCGTCGGCAAAACGCGCCTCGCTGAGCTGCTGATCACCCAGGATATCCGGCGCAAGGTCGACGGCCAGTATGAGGTGGTCATCGTCTTCGATCCGAAGGGCGATGCCGATCTGCTCAAGCGCATGTACGTCGAAGCCAAGCGCGCGGGACGCGAAGGCGAGTTCTATGTATTCCATCTCGGCTGGCCCGACATTTCTGCGCGCTACAACGCGGTGGGTCGCTTCGGCCGCATTTCCGAGGTCGCCACGCGCATCGCCGGCCAGCTCTCCAGCGAAGGAAACAGCGCGGCGTTCAAGGAGTTCGCCTGGCGCTTCGTCAACATCATCGCGCGCGCCCTGGTCGCCTTGGGGCAGCGCCCCGACTACCTGCTGATCCAGCGCCACGTCGTCAACATCGATGCCCTCTTCATCGAGTACGCCCAGCATTTCTTTGCAGCGCATGAGCCGAAGGCGTGGGAGATCATCGTCCAGCTCGAAGGCCGGCTCAACGACAAGAACATCCCGCGCCACATGGTGGGACGAGAAAAGCGCGTGGTGGCGCTCGAGCAGTATTTGACGCAAGTGCGGGTGTATGACCCGGTGCTCGACGGTCTGCGTAGCGCGGTGCGCTATGACCGGACCTACTTCGACAAGATCGTCGCCAGTCTCCTGCCGCTCCTGGAAAAGCTCACCACGGGGAAAACGGCGCAGCTCCTGGCACCCAACTACGCCGACCTCGACGATCCCCGGCCGATCTTCGACTGGATGCAGATCATCCGTAAGCGCGCCATCGTCTACGTCGGGCTGGATGCCCTGTCCGACGCCGAGGTCGCCGCGGCCGTGGGCAATTCGATGTTCTCCGACCTGGTGTCCGTGGCCGGCCACCTCTACAAATTCGGCGTGGACGACGGCCTGCCCGGCATCGCCGAAGGCATCAAGGTGCCGATCAACCTGCACGCGGACGAATTCAACGAGCTGATGGGTGACGAGTTCATCCCACTGGTCAACAAGGGCGGCGGTGCCGGCGTGCAGGTCACGGCCTATACACAGACCTTGAGCGACATCGAGGCGCGCATCGGCAACCGCGCCAAGGCCGGTCAGGTCGTCGGCAACTTCAACAACCTGCTGATGTTGCGCGTTAGAGAGACCTCCACCGCCGAACTGTTGACCAAACAACTGCCGAAAGTGGAAGTGCACGCCACCTCGATCATGAGCGGCACCACCGACAGTTCGGACCCGCGCGGCCACACCGCTTTCACCAGCAATACCCAAGACCGGATCACCAGCGCCAGCGTACCGCTGATCGAGCCCGCCCATATCGTGGCGCTGCCCAAGGGCCAGTGCTTTGCGCTGATTGAAGGCGGCAATCTGTGGAAGATCCGCATGCCATTGCCAACCCCGGATCTCGATGAGGTCATGCCGAAGGACCTGCAGGCCATGGCGGCGGACATGCGCCGGCGCTACACCGAAGCCGGTGATTGGTGGTCCAACAACGCACCTGCCGAGCCGCATGACGACCGGCTGCCCGCCGACCTGCTTGAGGATCTCGCACGCCCGGCAAGCGCCGCCGATGACGACGAAGCGCGGCCATGAGCGATCCCGCGGCAACCGCCCAAAAACAGCAGGCCCAGCAGCAGAGTCTGCTGGCGAGCGTGGTCACGCTGCCGTTTCGATTCGTCGGTGTCTTGATCGGCTCACTGCTCCTGAGCATCGTGATCGAGTGCGTGTGCATGGCCCTGTTCTGGCCGGAGCTGGGCTGGCATCACGCGCGAGACATGCTGAACCACGAGCTGGCGCAGCTATCGGACCACTTCGTCCGCAGCGCCCTCGTCGAACAACCGGGACGCACCGCCCACAAACTGGTCTCTCTCGCATATCGGTGGGTGTTCGTCGAAACCGGGCTGGCCGACAGTATCCGCGACGCCTCCGCCCAAGCGCGCGCAGGCGGCACTCGATCGACCCATGACTTTCGCTACTACATGGGCCGCGTCTACGTGCACCTGGAAAGCTACCTGATCGCGTCGGCCTACACCGTCCTGGTGTTCCTCGTTCGCCTGCTGGTGCTTTGCCTGAGCCTGCCACTGTTCCTCCTGGCCGCCTTCGTTGGCCTGGTCGATGGCCTCGTCAGGCGCGACCTGCGGCGTTTCAGCGCCGGGAGGGAATCGGGCTTTATCTACCACCGCGCCCGCGCCAGCCTGATGCCGCTCGCGGTGTTGCCCTGGGTCGTCTACCTGGCGCTTCCGGTCAGCGCGCACCCCTTGCTCGTGCTGCTACCTTGCGCGGTCGTACTCGGTCTCGCGGTCGACATTGCGGCGGGGAGCTTCAAGAAATACCTGTGACCCTTCGAGCGCTGCAAGCGCCCTGTCGAGAACCGCTGTCAGTCGCCGTCGTCGTCCAGTTCGGTTCGCAGGATGGTCACGCACCGCGGCGCCCGAATGCCGAGCTTCACCTGCCCGCCCTTCACGGCGACCACTTCGAGCAGGATACCGTGCGTTCGCAACTGGTGCTTCAACTCGTCGGCATCGACCTCCGATCGAGCCCATAGCCGGATCTTCTCTCCTGCCGTACGCGTCAATAGCAAGCGACCCATCATTGCGTCATCTCCATGCTGATGTGCGAACCGTGACATCCATCTACCGTAGCCCGCATCTTCCCGATCCACGTTGATCCGTTGCGACGGCAAGGTGCCCTTGCACCATGCACGGAATCGAACGCAGGCGACATAGCGTCACTGCATTTTCAGAGAGTTCTTACCTTCGCTGACGGTATGGCACGTCCCTTCCGCCACGACACACTTCGCCTTCGCGCAGCGCGCCGATGGCATAAACCGGGTAGCTCGGCGTGCCCATTGTTTGCGGCGCCGCGCGCCGTTGCGCCTGAACCTTTCGCCATTCCCATCGACCCGGAATCGCGAACATGCCGCTTTCCCGCCACCACCTTTGGCTACCTGCACTGGTGCTGGCCTGCATCTCGCCGCTGGCGAATGCCGGCGAGGCCGAGCTGCGCGCCGAGCTGGCGGTGATGACGCGCCAGCTTGAGGGCCTGGAGCGCCAGGCCGAGCGCGGCGCTGCGCTTGCCACGGCCAGTTTCGCCTCGAACCACAGCCGCTACCACTTCGATTTCATACGCCTGCGCGAAGACGTGCGGCGCATTCGCGGCGGGGTTGAGGACTACCTGACCCCGGTGCGCGCCCAGCCGCGCGACCCGATCGAGCTGCACGGAGATTACCGCCAGGACACCGCCAGCAAGGTGGCGCCATGACGGCCGACCAAATCGCTGCGTTCAAGGCCAATGGCGGGATCAATCCAGGCGATCTCTCCACCCTGCTGCTCGGCCTTCTGTTCGCCGTGCTTCTGCTCTGGGGCGTGTGGGCGATGCGTACCGCCTACGTCGGCTGGAGCGAGCAGCAGCTCAATCAGCGTCAATTCCTCGCGGTGGTCGTGCGCTTTGTCGTGATCTACCTCGTGCTGACGTATTTCCTTCTGTCGTAGTTCAACAAGGGCGTGGTTATGAAGTTCAAACACTCAATCTTCATCTCTCAGGCAGCGATCGCACTCGCCCTGGTGGGCATGCCGCTTCCCGCATTTTCTGGACCGGGCTTGCCGAAGATGGAAGACCCGACGCGCGGCCAAGGCAACGGCATCCTGCAGACCCTGCAGAACTATGGCTATGACATCGTGATGCTGGTCGCCCTGATCGTGATCGCGGCGATGTTTCTCGGTGTCTGCTACCACGCCTACACCCGGTACTCGGAAATCCATACCGGCCGCGCCACCTGGGGGCAATTCGGCCTGTCGGTGGCGGTGGGCGCCATGCTGCTGGTGATCGGTATCTGGCTGCTGACCAAGGCCACGGGCGTGCTCTGATGAGTATGGCTAACGATCAGGACGGCACGGTGGTGTTTCTCCCGCACCGTCTGAATCGCCAGCCGGTGGTCGTGCGCGGCCTCACGGCGGACGAGTTGTGGATCTGCGCCGGCCTGTCCGCTGGCGCAGGTTTCCTGCTCGGGATACCGCTGGCCTGGCTGGCTTCCAGCATCGCCCTGGTGCCGACACTGATCGTCGCAGGAATCGCCGCCGGTGTGTTCATCGGCGGCGGCCTTCTGCGGCGGCTCAAGCGCGGCCGCCCCGAGACCTGGCTGCATCGACAGTTGCAGTGGCGCCTTGCCTTGCGTTTCCCAGCCGTGGCGGCACGGCTGGGAGGACGACTCCTGATCACCCGCTCGGGCTACTGGACTACGCATCGAGGTCAGCGATGAGCCGCTTCAAGAATGAAGTCGCGCATCTAAGCGCCCACGTGAAGACACTGCGCATCGGTGCCTGCGCACTGTTCGTCCTGCTGCTTGTGCTGAGCGCAGGCTGGTGGCGCGCCCCGCGCGACCTGACCATCCACGTACCGCCTGACCTGCGCTCCGGCAGCACGCGAAAATGGTGGGAAGTGCCGCCGGAGAGCGTCTACGCCTTCACCTACTACATCTTCCAGCAGATGCACCGCTGGCCGACCGACGGCGAACAAGACTACGCCCGCAATCTCCATGCGCTTTCAGCCTACCTGACACCCGCGTGTCGCGCCTACCTGCAGCAGGACTTCGAATCGCGCCGCACGGCAGGCGAGCTGCGCCAGCGGGTACGCGGCGTCTATGAAATCCCTGGCCGCGGCTACGGCGACGACCCGAGCGAGCGCGTCAAGGTGATGTCGGACCGTGACTGGATCGTCACGCTGGACCTCAACGCCGACGAGTACTACGGCGCGGAGCCGGTCAAGCGCGCGCAGGTGCGCTACTCGCTGAAAGTCGTGCGCTACGACCAGGACCCGGAGCGCAACCCATTCGGCCTGGCGCTCGACTGCTACAGCCAGCCGCCGCAGCGCATTTCGATGCCGGTCACCGACGAGACCTCCGCCAAGACGACGCCCCTTGAAGGAGCCACGCCATGAAGCGCCTGCTCGTCCTCCTCGCGATCGGCCTGCCGCTGACCGCGCAGGCCGTCGAGATCTTGCGCTGGGAGCGCATGCCACTGGCGGTGCCGCTGCGGGTGAACCAGGAGCGCGTCGTGTTTATCGATCGCAACGTGCGCGTCGGCGTACCGGCCGAACTGGACGGCAAGCTGCGTGTGCAGAGCGCAGGCGGCGCCATTTATCTGCGCGCCAACGACGTCATCGAACCGTCGCGGCTGCAGTTGCAAGACGCCGACACCGGCGCGCTGATCCTGCTCGACATTGCCGCCACACCAGCGCGCAAGGATCAGCCGGCGCTGGAGCCGGTGCGAATTGTCGAAGGCGACAGCACGCCCAAGCGCTATGGCGCTACCGGTAAATCGCCGGGCGGCGAAGAGGCGGACACCGCAGAAGCGACCGAGCGCCGCACGCGAGAATCTCCCGTGCCGGTGGTGCTGACTCGCTATGCCGCGCAAAACCTGTTTGCCCCGCTGCGTACCATCGAATCGGTGGAAGGCATCGGTCGCGCCCATGTACGGCGTGACTTGCCGTTGGGTTCGCTGCTGCCGTCATTGCCCGTGCAGCCGCACGCACTCGCGGCCTGGCAACTGGACGGTTTCTGGGTCACCGCCGTGCGTCTGCGCAATGCCTCGCGAACCACGCTGCCGCTGGACCCGCGTGCACTGCAAGGCGACTTCGTCGCAGCGACTTTCCAGCACCCCGACCTAGGCCCCGCCGGGCACGCCAGCGACACCACAGTGGTGTACCTAGTGACCCGCGGCCACGGCCTGGCCGAGTCGCTACTGCCTGCGATCAGCCCATTCGATACGGCACTCAACCTGCCGACGCCTACGGCGGGAGGCCACGATGAAAAGTAACCGCCTCTTGAAGTGGCTGGTCGTGCCCGTGGTGCTGCTGGTGCTGATCGTCGGCGTCAAGCTGTTCGGCGGGCGCGATCGCGGCGGCAACGTGATCGACAACGGCCCGCGCCTGACCCCCGACGAAATGAAGGCCCTGGGTATTGAGGGCGACACCCCACGCGACACCGTCGCCACCCTAGTGGGCCAAGTCAAGCAACTACGCACGGAACTGCAGAGCGCCGTGGGCGACACCAAGCAGCAGCAAGAAGAAAACGAGCGCCTGCGGCAACGCGAGGCGTCGATCGACCAACGCATCCAGGGTGCGCTCAGTGACGAACGCCAGCGCCTACAGGATGAGCGCTCGGCGCTCGACAGCGACAAGAACCAGACGGCAGGCGCGCTGCAGGAGATGCAACAACGGCTCGAAAACCTCTCCAGGCATGGCGGTGGGCAGGCGGATCTGCCGGTTGGCCTGGGCCTGGAAAGCGGCGACGGCAAAACCTTCAGCAGCGGCATGCGCTGGGTCGAACCCAACGATGCGCGTCCCGCTGAAGGCTCGGCCGGACAAAGTTCGAGCAGCAAGGCGTCGACCTTCCCAACCCGTTTCGCACCGGCGCAAACGGCGCTGGAGCAACCCGGCGAAAGCATTCGGCACCGCGACCGCGATCTGGACAAGGAGCGCCGGCTCAAGCCGATCTATACCGTGCCGTCGAACTCGACACTCATGGGTTCGATCGCCATGACCGCATTGATTGGCCGGGTCCCCGTGGACGGAACGGTCAACGACCCGTTCCCGTTCAAAGTGTTGATCGGCCCGGACAACCTCACCGCGAATGGCATCGACCTGCCCGATGTGGCAGGCGCCGTTCTCAGCGGCACGGCCTCGGGCGACTGGACGCTGTCGTGCGTGCGGGGAAACGTCCGTTCGATGACCTTCGTCTTCAAGGACGGGACGGTACGCACCGTCCCTGGCACCAACAGGAACGACCGTGACGAAGACGACAGCGGAAACACGCAGAGCGCCAGCGGCGTCGCCACCGACAGCAGTCTGGGCTGGATCAGCGATCCGCATGGCATTCCCTGCGTCAGTGGAGAACGGCGCAGCAACGCCCAGCAATACCTCGGCACCCAAGCACTGATCACCGCGGCGGGTGCGGCCGCCGCATCGCTGATCAAATCGGATAACGGCAGCGTCGCCGTGGTCTCCGGTAACAACGGGCAGCTCGGCACCGTGGGCATCTCCGGCAACGAAGCCATGGGCCGCATTCTCGCCGGTGGCGTGCAAGACATGTCGCAGTGGGTGAACAAGCTCTACGGGCAGGCGTTCGCCGCCGTCTATGTCCAGCCCGGCGCGAAGGTCGCCGTGCACCTCGAACGTTCCATCAACATCGACTACGACCCGAAGGGACGGCGCGTCGACTACCGCACCGGAGGCACGCATGCGCCCGATCTGGACTAACCGCCTTGGCCTGCTGGTGTCAGTTGCGTTGCTTGCCGGCTGCGCCACCACCAAGGAGAAGCTGTTGCCGCACAACGGCAACAGCATGCTCGACGTGTGGAACCAGGAAAGCGGTGGCAGCGGCGCCGGCGGCCAGGCAGCGCGCCAGTTGTTTGACGCCCGGCAACAGTTGCGTCGCCCGCTTTCCGAATCGGGCGCGGCCATCGACGGCAGCGCTTACACCCGCACCGCGCAGAACGAGATCTACCGGCAGTTCCACCGGCTGCCGAACCCGGACTTGGTCATGTACGTCTTCCCGCATCTGGCCGGCACCGATCCAGTACCGGTGCCCGGCTACACCACGGTGTTCCCGCTGTACCAGCGCGTGCAATACGCCTTGCCCGGAGAGCGGGTGGAGGACTACTGATGGCCTGGCCCCTGGCTCGCAAGCACTCGATCTCTGCCTCCCCCGCCCCGGCTGCCCCTGACGCCTGGTCGCGTCACACAACCACGTTGGCCGAGAGCGGCGTCGCCGCGCCGGGCTCGACGGCCACAAACAAGCGCAAGCGCGCCACCCTGGCCGACGAACAAGCGCTCTACGATGTCGCCCCATCGTTCGTCGACATGTTGCCGTGGGTCGAGTATCTGCCGGACTCGAACAGTCTGCTGCTCGAGGATGGCGTATCAGTCGCCGCGTTCTTCGAACTCACCCCCGTGGGCACCGAGGGTCGTGAACTGCACTGGCTAGCCCGGGTGCGCGACAGCTTGGAAAACGCCTTGCAGGACAGCTTCGACGAACTGGATGAGAACCCGTGGGTCGTCCAACTGTATGCCCAGGATGAAACCGACTGGGACAGTTATCTCGCCACGCTGCACGGCTACATCCAACCGCGCGCGCAGGGCACCGCCTTCAGCGACTTCTACGAACGCTTCTTCGCCCATCATCTGCACGCTATCTCCACGCCAGGCGGGTTGTTCGAAGACAGCACCGTCACTCGCCTGCCCTGGCGCGGCCAGCAACGCCGCGTGCGCATGGTGGTCTATCGCCGCGCGCCGGCTGTCACGTCGCGGCGTGGGCAGTCACCCGAACACGCCCTGACCGTCATCTGCGAACGGCTGTTGGGTGGCCTGTCCAATGCCGGTGTCCGCTGCCGGCGTCTGGCAGCGGCAGACGTGCACGACTGGTTGCTGCGCTGGTTCAACCCCCACCCCACGGCGCTCGGCCCCTCGGCGGCCGCCCGCGAGCGCTTCTATGCGTTGGCAGCCTACCCGGAGGAAGCCGAACCCGGTGAGATCGAACTGGCCAGCGGCACGGAGTTCGCGCAGCGCCTGTTCTTCGGCCAGCCGCACTCCGACGTCGAGAACGGCGTGTGGCGCTTCGACGGCATGCCGCACCGGGTCATGACCGTGGACCGGCTGCGCATGCCGCCTGGCATCGGACACCTGACCGGCGAGACACGCAAAGGCGGTGATGCCGTCAATGCCCTGTTCGACCAGATGCCAGAAGACACGGTGATGTGCCTGACCCTGGTCGCCACGCCGCAGGACGTGCTCGAAGCCCATTTGAACCATCTGAGCAAGAAGGCCGTCGGCGACACCCTGGCCTCGGAGCAGGCGCGCGAGGATGTGCAAGAGGCACGCAGCATCATCGGCAGTTCGCACAAGCTTTACCGCGGCGCGCTGGCGTTCTACCTGCGCGGGCGTGACCTGAGCGAGCTCGACGCGCGCGGCCTGCAACTGGCAAACGTGATGCTCAATGCCGGGCTACAACCGGTGCGCGAAGAAGACGAGGTGGCGCCGCTGAATAGCTACCTGCGCTGGCTGCCGTGCATGTTCGACCCGGCGAAAGACAAACGCCTGTGGTACACGCAGTTGATGTTCGCCCAACACGCAGCGAACCTCGCTCCGGTCTGGGGACGCAGCCAGGGCACCGGGCATCCCGGCATCACGATGTTCAACCGCGGTGGTGGCGTCATCACGTTCGACCCGTTGAACCGGCTCGACCGGCAAATGAACGCGCACCTGTTCCTGTTCGGCCCAACCGGCTCAGGCAAGAGCGCCACACTCAACAACATTCTCAACCAGGTCACTGCCGTGTACCGGCCGCGATTATTCATCGTCGAGGCCGGCAACTCGTTCGGCCTGTACGGCGATTTCGCGGCACGCCTGAAGCTGACCGTACACCGGGTCAAGCTGTCGCCGGGCTCCGGCGTCAGCCTCGCACCATTTGCCGACGCCAGGCGCCTCGTCGACACGCCCGGCAAGGTACAGACGCTGGATGCCGATGCTCTGGACGAAGCAGTCGACGCAACGGCTGCGGACGCTGAAGGCGACGAACAACGCGATGTGCTGGGCGAACTGGAGATCACCGCGCGCCTGATGATCACCGGTGGTGAAGAGCGTGAAGAAGCGCGCATGACACGCGCCGACCGCAGCCTGATTCGCCAGTGCATTCTCGACGCAGCCAAGCGCTGCGTGGCCGACAAGCGCACCGTACTGACGCGCGACGTGCGTGATGCGCTGCGCGAGCGAGGCCACGACGCTTCGCTACCCGAATCGCGGCGCACGCGGCTGCTGGAAATGGCCGACGCGATGGACATGTTCACCCAGGGCGTGGACGGCGAGATGTTTGACCGGCCCGGCACCCCGTGGCCCGAGGTCGACATCACCATTGTCGACCTCGCCACCTTCGCGCGTGAAGGCTACGGCGCCCAGCTCTCGATCGCCTACATCAGCCTTATCAACACCGTGAACAACATTGCCGAGCGCGACCAGTTCCTCGGCCGGCCGATCATCAACGTCACCGATGAAGGGCACATCATCACCAAGAACCCGCTGCTGTCGCCCTACATCGTGAAAATCACCAAGATGTGGCGCAAGCTCGGCGCGTGGTTCTGGCTGGCGACGCAAAACCTGGACGACCTGCCGAAGGCCGCCGAGCCCATGCTCAACATGATCGAGTGGTGGATCTGCCTGAGCATGCCGCCGGACGAAGTCGAGAAGATCGCCCGGTTCCGTGAGTTGAATGCGTCGCAGAAAGCCCTGATGTTATCGGCGCGCAAGGAAGCCGGCAAGTTCACCGAGGGCGTCATCCTGTCGAAATCCATGGAGGTGTTGTTTCGCGCCGTACCGCCGAGCTTGTACCTGGCCATGGCGATGACGGAACCGGAAGAAAAAGCCGAACGCTTCCGCCTGATGCAGCAGCACGGCATCAGTGAGCTCGACGCGGCGTTCATGGTGGCCGAGCGAATCGACCGCGCGCGCGGCATCGAGCCACTGGCGCTCGACCTGGCCAGCTGATCGAGGACACCATGAAGCGCAACCCGCCGCTTTCCCGCCCCCTCCGGCTGCTGATCGTGTGGACGCTCGTCGCCCTGATGGTGCTCGCTCTCTGGTGGCTGCGCCCGTCACGCGCGCCCGCGCCGCCGGGCGCGCCCCCCTCGCCCCCCGCAGCGGAGACGACCTCCGGTCCGCCCTGGCGCTACGGAAACGCCGAGGCGCGCTTCACACTGGTGCTGTTCGCCGACCTGGAGTGCGATCACTGCCGCACCTACTTTCCCCGGCTCATGCAGTGGGTTGATGCGCATCCCGACGTCATGTTGCAGTGGCATCACCGCCCCTTGCCACTCCACGAACCGGCCGCGACGAAGGAGGCTCGACTCGCCGAATGCCTCGGCAAGGTCAACGGTGCGGCGGCCTTCTGGAATGCCATCGCCTGGATCTACCTGCACACGCGCGGCAATGGCCAGGGCCTGCCGGACAATACGCCACCGCCAGGGATGACCCCGGCCGTGCGCCACTGCGTCAACGACGAAGCGTCCGCCGCCGCGGTGCGCAGCCAGGCAGAGGACGCGGTACACGCCGGCATCAACGCCACGCCAACACTGCACTTGACCGATCGCGAAACCGGCGGCTCGACCCTCCTGCAAGGCGCCGTCGAGGGCGACGTGCTGCTCTCCGCCTTGGACTGGCTTGCCGGCGCGTCGCCACATCCATTGGACACGCCACACACCGAGATGCCTGCTGACGATGTCGGCATGCCTAGGTAGCCACGGTCTTCAAGGCTACGGCGCGACTCCGTCTCGCTGACCCACCCGTTCGCTTCGCATCCCCACGGCGAACAGCCGGATCAACAGAACCGGTGGATGCCGATCGTCCCCGCCCAAAGGGCCTCGTCCCTTACGGGCGAGCCCTCCGCACCCAGGAGGAAGTCATGGATCAGACCTATGCCGACTTGCCGGCAATCCCCATCGCATCACGCTTCACCGTGAAAGAGCAGAACCTCATCCAACGAGCCATCAAGGTACTGGAGAGCCGGTTGTTTCAACGAGATGCCGTTCTCAACGGCGTCGACGACGTGCGACAGTACGTGCGCTTGAAGCTGGGAACCAACGTCAACGAAGCCTTCGCCATCCTCTGTCTCGATAACGCCCACCGGGTGATCTGCTTCGAAACGCTGTTCAAGGGCACCATCGACCAAGCAGCCGTCTACCCTCGCGTCATCCTCCAGCGCGCGCTGGCGAACAACGCCGCGGCCGTCATCCTGGTGCACAACCATCCGTCCGGACGAACCGACCCCAGTGCGGCCGATCGCACCATCACCGCGCAGATCACGAGTGCCCTAAGCTCGATCGGCATCCCCGTGCTCGATCACTTCATCGTCGGCCAAGGCGAGCCGTATTCCTTTGCCCAGGCCGGCCTGCTGTAACTCTTCGGGCGCTCCTCGCGAGCGCCTGTCTTTCTTCCACCCCACGCCGCGCGGGCACACCAGCGCGGACAACTACAGCACGGCCGAGGGACTGCGCTTGCAAGCGCGCGAGCTCGCAGGTCGGTTGGTCGATCCATATTGGCGCACTTTTCGTCAACGCCATTGCATCGCGATCATCAGGGGCCCTCGGGCTCAAGTCTATTGAGCCGCTTGAGCGTACAATTCTCTACACTTTCGACGCGCCCCTGGCGGCCACGTCTCGCTGTGCGCCGGGCCTCTACATCCACCAACCCCAGCGACATCATGGACCAGCTTTATGAAAAGCTCGCCATCGGCGGCAAGGACGTTTACATCGTCGAAGCGCACCACTTTGTCTTGATGCCATGGGCACACATTCGTCGCGGTCTTGAAACTGCTCCCACCCTGATCACCCTGGATCATCACACCGACACGGTGGATGCATTCCGCGGGCATCGATATCGAGCGACGAAGGGCGACAGTGATCGATCGAACGCAATGCTGCCGGAATTGATTGCAAGCATTGACTGGAAGGACGATAAATCATTGCTCAAAGCGGTGAGTATGCTTCGACATGACGAGCACATTCACACCGCTTTCTTGGCAGGCATCATCTCCTGCGCGTTCGCAATCAATCTATCCGATCAGCTGCCTTCGGTCGAGGAGGACGCTTTCAGCGAAGCCACTTCGCGTCGATTCAATCAGTTGCTTGCCAGAATGGCGCCTGAGCCGATGCCGGATCGCCCGACACCTCCGTTCAATTACGCTCGTAGAGATGATGGCATGTTTACCATCAGTGCCGATTGCGCCATTGGTTGCGACAATGTCCCTCACGACGATGAATGTGTGGTTGTTCGCGCCGGCCAGGTGCTCGAGTCGCTCTACTTGGATCACGAGCTTGCCACGGCCAACAGGATGGCAACCTGCATGGGTCTCGCGAGTGTGGAAGCGGAACCGTACATCCTCGACATCGATCTCGATTACTTTCACTCCGAAAAAGCCATCACTCCAGCCGACGCGTCAACCTTCCACCGACTGGTGCGTAACGCGATAGCAGTCACCGTCGCATTGGAACCGGAATGCGTGGAGGAACTCCGTTGTGACGACTCTAAGGTGACCGCGCCCTGGCTTCTTGAGCGCCTCAAAGAACACATCGATGCCGCTATGAAGTGAGCATGCACGGTGCGGGAGTCGCGATGACACGCCTGCGTTCCGCGCCGATCAAGACAGCGGCTAATCTAGCGCAGTCGCATTCAACCATAACGAATGAGGGGGTGGCGATGTCGGATATGGAATATTCTCGGGTCAAGGCACTCGTCGAGCGGCCGGGCGAAAGCCTTGCCGTTGAAATCAAGACGTGGATCGACCTGAACTCCGTGCAAGGTCAGGCGAAACTCGTCCGAACCACGCTTGCGTTGCGCAATTTTGACGGTGGCTTCTTCTTGATCGGCTTCGACGACAAGTCATTGCTCCCGGATATGCAGAACGTCCCGTTAGACGTAAAGAAGGAGTTCCACCCCGACAAGATCTGCGCGCTCGTTGCCCGATTTGCCTCGGAGCCGTTCGAAGTCGCGGTCGAATTCGTGGAGAGAGACAACGTACTGTTCCCTGTCATCGTGATTCCACCCGGGATCCGGACGCCGGTTGCCGCCAAGTCCGACCTGCTAATAGACGATACGAAAATCGTGACGGCGGGAGACGTGTACATTCGGACGCTGAATGCCAACCGACGGCCCAGCAGTGCCAAGGCGCACTGGAAAGACTGGCCTTCGCTCGTCGACATCTGCTTCAACAATCGCGAAGCTGACATCGGACGCTTTGTACGACGCCACTTGTCCGGCCTGTCCACGGAGAATTTGAAGCGCATCCTCGGCGCGATAGACGAAGACAACCCCGAACACCCACCGGAGCCTCATCGGTTGCAGAAGCTTTTGGACCAGGGCAGGCATCGATTCTCGGAAGTCGTTGCCAACCGATCATTGACCCTGCCGCAGACCGGGTATTGGGAGGTGGCGATGTTCCTCGAAGGTCCGATTCCTCCGCAAGATTTCGGCAAATTCATTAACCTGTTGAGTTCGTGTAACCCAGAATACAGTGGCTGGCCCGTATGGCTCGTCAGCAGCAACTTTGCGAACGAAGCGGATCGTCCACATGTATTCAATGAGGGATGGGAGGCGCTCATCGCCCTTCCCAGCGGTAGGCATACCGACTTCGTGCAATTTGATCCGAAGGGCAATTTCTACCACCTGCGCGCCCTATTTGACGACTTGTCGCTGACCGATCGGAGTCCAACGCCGGGAACCGGATTGGACTTCGCCCTTCCTGTTCTGGACAGCGCAGAAGCCATCGCCGTCGGACTTGCGTTTGCCAAAGCGATGGGATGTGCGGAGGACAACTGCACGCTTGAGTTCGCCTTTAGATGGTCCGGGCTGCGAGATCGCGAGCTAAATTCATGGACCTATCCTGGACGCTATATCTCGCCGGGGAGGAAGGCGTACCAAGACGAGATAACGCTGTACCAGTCTGTTCCCCTCAGCACACCGCCGTCAGCAATCGGTGGACTGTTGACTTCGATGTTGTCGCCGCTATATGCACTGTTTAACGGCTTCGTACTCGGCCCGCAGACCATCGAAGAGCTGTCGGCGCAACTCGTGGAGCGCAGAGCGTCGATCTGATTGATGCGACGATCGCACATGCACTGCCCGCTCTACCATCACCTTGCCCGCGACCTGCCTGCACTTCAAACCGCGACGCGTCTTCCACCAGACACGTCCAATAGCGGCGCCATTGGTATCCGCTTGCAGTGGCCGGAAGAAATCAGGTAGTTCGCCACAACGTCATCTTCGACGCCAGATTCCGCAATGTACCCACGCTCGACGGACGGTGGAAGCGACAAGGAAAGCTTGAATGCAGTTTCTGCAACTGCATTCAAGGATCGAAAGACGATAGCTGCGCAACTGATCGTGATTGCTAGCCGATATCGTCGACAATATCGGAACATCTACCTACGCATAGGAGCACCGCAGATGATCGGATACGTTGAACTGGTCGTGGACGACCAAACCTACGCAGCCGAATACCACGTCGTCGATGGCCTGATGACGGTGTACACCGACGCCGGCGGCGCCAAGTCGACCGGCGTCAACGGCATGAACGAACAGAACCTTGCGCGCCTTTTGCTGGGCCACCTGGTACGCGAGGGCAAGGCTTCTGCACGCCCATCACAAGATTGAGCGGGTCCAGCCACCGCGCCAGTACACGTGGTGATTACACCGGATTCTCTATGAGCGACGATCACGCACCTCCCCTTCCCACTCATCTTCGGCACATCTTGCGCAAGCTTGGCGCAGCGCTCGTTCCGGAGTTCCAACGGTGGTTCCTGGAAGAGTTCAAGATGCTCAGCAACCACGCAAGCATGATGGACGAGCACATTCGGGATCAGCAACGCCGTTACGATGAGTCTTTCCAAGACGCCATCAAAGATCTCGACGAGGAAGACAAGGCCCTCTACGCGGACTACAAGCTGGAAGAATCCGAGTTCATCGCCCGCCTTCCGAGACTGCAGTGGCACAGTCAGTTCCTGTTCGTCTATGCGACGTTCGAGCACGCCATGAATCATATCTGCGACATCGCTCAGAAACGGCTATCGCTACCCATTTCCGTTCGCGATTTTGATAAGCACGGAGCAGGAGTGGAACGGGCAGTGAAGTATCTGCGTAAGGTTGCTGACATCGCGATTGAGACCGGTGGCTCGGACTGGCAACGCATCAAATTGCTGAACATGCTTCGCAACAAGATCACGCATGCCGACGGCACCTTCGAGAAAGGCAGTAGCGAGATTGCTCAGCTAGCGAAGGTAGCGGGAATCACCCTGACGCACGACGACGATAGCGTGCAATGCGAACTCTCCGCGGACTTCGTACGCGATGCGGTTGCCAGGATGCACAAATTCTTATTGAATATCGCCCGCTTCCAGCATCCCAAGCTGATGTAGTCTGTGCACTTGCTCCGATTCCGCACGCCGCGCAGTGCAGGCACTATCGAGCGTCGTTCACCCTGGAAACCAGGCTCCGAGTACGGGGTCGCCTCCATGCCGCGAGGGCCAACGCCCGTGGATACGATACTCAAGAACGCCATTGTTTCGATACAGATTGGGGTCGAGGACTACCTGTCCGGCGACGAGCGTCGAGGCCTTTCAGCCGTACGCAATCTGACGGCTGGCATGTTGCTGTTGTTCAAAGAAAGACTGCGCCGTCTCTCCCCCCCGGACTCGGACGAAGTGCTGATTAAACAAACTATTCGACCCGTGCACAGACCGGACGGCAGCCTCGGCTTCCAGGGAAAAGGCAAGAAGACCGTTGATGTTTGGGACATCAAGGAGCGATTCAAATCACTCGGCGTGGCCGCGGACTTTGTTCGAGTCGACGAAGTGATAAGCCTTCGCAACGACATCGAGCACTACCGGACGAGCACCACCTCCCAAGGCATTCGCGAGGTATTGGCGAAGTCGTTCATTGTCATCCGCGACTTCATAGCTACCGAACTTGACGAAGATCCAGCCGAACTACTTGGCGGCCAAACCTGGACCACGCTCCTCGAAGAAAACGATGTCTACGAACGCGAACTCGCTGCATGTCGCGCAGCGATGGATCAAGTCGACTGGCAATCGCCGGAGGGTGAGCGCGTTGCCGGCCACATTCGCTGCCGCCATTGCGGGTCCGAGCTCGTGAAGCCGGATGAGCCTGACGTCAAATATCTCGAACAGCTCGTCTTCCGATGCGCATCCTGCGGGCAGGACTCTGACTTCGACGACGTCATCGAGGCGGCGGTCGACGACTGCTATTTCGCGGACAGCTATATCGCCATGACCGATGGCGGTGATCAGCCGGTGGGCACCTGCCCCGATTGCACCAAGGAAACGTTCATCGTGGAGGAAGGGCGTTGTATCGCATGCGGTGGGAAGCTGGAATTCACCCGCTGCATATTGTGCGGGGAGGCGCTCGGTCCGGATGACCAAGACAACAATGGACTGTGCAGCTACCACGCGTGGCAAGCCGACCGGGATGATTGATCGCCCTCACCTATGCCTTAGTTGCATGGCTCGTTTGCACACGAACCCGCGACAAGGGCGACCCCGTGTTCTGCATTGAATAAGTCTCGACAGCAAAAATCCGGTCAGTGGCCATTTCCTATTCCTTGTCGTCAACGAAGGTCCCGCGCGCTGCACTAGAGGAACCACGATCCTCCGGTGTGCCGCGTCATGCTACGACGTACTTCCCGCTACTTACCTATCGCCGCGCCGGTGGCGGTTGCTCTCTTGCTGTCGCCGGCATTCGCGTCCGCCCAGGTCTGGGTGATCACCGATCGCCAGCACCCCGTACAGGGAAAGCCCGATCGCCTGATCGAGCTCGACGCCCCGCCCCGCATCGAACAGGAACTGACCGCCGGGCTGCCCCGTGATTCCAGCCAAGCGGCGGCGCTCGTACAACGCCGACTCAATCAAGGGGGTAACGCACTCCAGCAACGTCTCGGCAACGCCTACCAGGGCGTCGCGGATGCCTGGAGTCTCGGCGTACAGAAGATTCCAGCCGTGGTGGTCGACAAGCGCTATGTCGTCTACGGCGAGACAGACGTCGCGCGTGCGGTAGCGCGCATTGCCCAACACCGGGAGCGCCGGCCATGATTCGCTCTCGCCGCTGGCGGCGTGGCCTCGCCGCCGTCCTTCTCGCTGCCTCGGGCACTGCCTATGCCCTGAACACGGCCACCATCGCGGCCTCGGCGTTATCGCCAGATTGCCTGGCCTGGCGCGTGGTCGGCATCTGCTACTGGCTGTCCTGCGGCTTCAACGCTTGCACCGTACGCACCTCGGTCAAGGTCCGCCATTACGTGCCGGACACGGTCGTCTCCAGCTACAGCAACACCGGTCAGAACCCGTGGGTAGAAGTGCGACCGATGAGCCTGCCCAATCCCACGGCCGTTAGCGGCGGCGACGGCACGACCAGCGAGCGCAGCGAGAACAACCTCGCCAAGTTCAAGAATGCGGATGTGATCGGGCATCCCGCCGGCGTGCTGTTCAGTAAATTCGCCGGCCAATCCGGCTACACCTGCCCAGGGGCCGGCAAACCACTGATGCCCTATCTGCTGAGCACGCTCGATACCCTCGCTTGGCGTTACAACGTGCCCGAGCTCGTCTACCCGGAGTCGTTGATTCCGGGCATGCGCGAAGTAGGTGGCCGGCTCACGACCAACTTGTGGGGCAACGTCTATCCACGCGGTGGACATCTGCATCAGGTCGATGACCACCTGACCGCCGCGGTCATCGCGCAGCGTGCCGGGGACGTCGTTACGCGCTATGGCCAGCCGCACGTCTACCAGCCGCTGCTCGCCACGCCCAGCGAAGGCTACTGGCCCGCGGGTGCATTGCGCGAGAGCGATGCCTCCACCGGCAAGTGGCAGGAGCTGACACCCAAGCTCTCGACCTCATGCGCCGTGTTTCCCAGCCACGGATTCCACGCGCAGGCTCAACGTGGCGATTACGCCTGGGCCCTGTGGCGTCCATACAGCTGCTGCAAGCGGCGCGGGCAGAAGTTTCTGGGCAGTACCGACTTCTAGGAGGCCACGCGCATGACGATCATCCTCACACTTCCACGCCGTACCCTCCTGTCCGCCCTGCTTCTCAGCGGCACGCTGCTGGCCATGACCGCCTCCGCCCAGGTGACGCTCGGAAACGGTAGCGTCAATGCTACCGGCAACGTGATCGGCGACGATGTGCTGTACAGCATCGGCAGTGGCCGCGCGGTCTCGATGACACCGGCCGGCAACATGCAGAGCCTCGGCGTCGGCATCGGCTGGAACAGCAACCTCATTTGCGGCGACATGAGCATCACCACCACGCTGCAGAACCAGCTCAACGGCCTCACCAACGGCTTCCAGAGCATCATGTCGAGCGTGATCCAGAGCGCCACCAGCGCCGTGGCATCGCTGCCGGCGCTGATCATCCAGCGCGCCGATCCGGGGCTGTACAACCTGCTGACCAATGGCATCCTCCAGGCCCGCCTCGACTTCGATCGCTCCAAGACGACGTGCCGCGCCATCGCCGACCGCATGGCCGACATGGCTGGCAATCAGCTCGGATGGAGTCGCATGGCCGAGGGGATGGCGCTCAAGGACGTGGTGCGCTCGGGCAACAACGACGCCGTCAGCGCCGTCGAGAAAGCGGAGAAAAGCCGGGGCAATAGCGGCGTCCCCTGGATCGGGGGCAGCAACGCCGGCGGCAGCGGGCAGGCGCCGATCCGCGTGGTCGGCGACGTCACCCGCGCCGGCTACAACCTGCTCAACGGCCGCAACGCCACGGCCAGCAGCAACATCGACAGCAACAGTTGCGGTAGCCGGCTGACCTGCCAAACCTGGTCCTCGCCACAGGCGGCCGCCACGTGGGCCACCCGCGTGCTGGGCGAGCGCGAGCAGCGCACCTGCGAGACGTGCTCGAAGGTACAAACGACACCAGGTGTCGGGCTCACGCCGCTGATCCAGGAAGAGTACGACACCAAGCTCAAGGCGCTGCGTGAGCTGGTAGCCGGTGGCAAGCCGATGACCGTCGCCAACCTGGCGACAGCGGGCAGCGCCTCCCTTCCGGTCACCCGCGGCGTCATCGAAGCGCTGCGCGACGAGCCGGACCAGGATCTGCTGGGCCAGCGTCTCGCCTCCGAAGTCGCGCTCACCAGCGTGCTCGAGAAGGCCCTGCTGCTGCAGCGCACGCTGTTCGCCGGCAAGAAAGAACCCAACGTGGCCGCCAACGAGCTGGCGACGCAGGCCGTCGATCAGGAAAGCACCGCGCTGAACCAGGAGATCGTCAATCTGAAGACCGAGCTCGAACTACGCCGGGAACTGGCGGGCAATTCGCCGATGATGATCATCCAGCGCCACGGCGCACGTGCCGCGGGCTCGCGCGGCGTGTACGAAGGCGATCCCGTGCGTGACCGCGTGCAGGAGATTCAGAAACCCGCCAGCAGCAAATAGCGAACACAACTGAAGGATCACCGCGCTCGCTTTCTGAAGGCACCGTACCGACAGTTAATCCTGGTGTGCCACACACCAGGACTTTCTTTTGGTTCCTCGCGGATTTCCGGGAACCCAAGACGGCCAGTCGATATTCTGGCCACATCAAGCCGCTCGACCACCTGCCCGGAATCGTCGACAATCATGGTTACAGCTTTGATGGGAAGCTTGACTACTACCTCAAGCAACCGAAAAGCCCCACCCTCCCCCAGAAGGTAGAGGTACTACCCGAGCGGGTCGTCAACCATACGTTTGCTATACAACACAATGAACTTCAAGGAACTAATCAAAGCGACAATAAGTTGCGTCGATTTCGGCACCAGGGAGCAAGCACTAACATCCGTGAAAGCGTGGTTTGGAGAGAAGCACACTCTGTATGTGACTGACGGTGAAAATTACATTCGATATCTAGAGGAGATTTACGACGCAGACAAGACGATCGCCAAGAGATTCAGCCGAGATACGATTTACACTTTTGTAAATAAACGCGTTGCTGAAATTAAACTATCAGGCGAAGAATTCAAACAAGAATCGAAAGAATTTTTTGAATCCTTCCACTGCATATAACCTAAAACTGTATCCGTCATCGCTCCAATCTCAGGGATCCGTCTAGACGGCGAAATACGGAAATTTGATCTCTCAATTTTTCGATTTGGCTACATCTCCGATCTCCTCATGCCAATCGCCAATCAAGATGGAATGTACGTTTCTGTCGGCATCACCGATATCTACGACAACACCATTGCGATCACAAAGGCTGAGGTCGCGTTCTTAGATTTCGCTCGCTTAGTTGTCTTTCTCTCGGGCAAGCTCGACCGAAGCGTCCGGATAAAAACCGGCCTACCTTTATACGCCGACCTATCGCACGAGCGAATGTACGTTAATACTAGTTCGTATCAGATCTTAGACGAAGCTGGAAACCTGGAATCTTCCAGCGTTACCAACAAGCACCTTGAAAAAATTCCTGTAAACAATGATTTTTTTTGTAAGAACGAGCAATTTGGAAAACTCTGGAGTCTGTATGAGAGGAGGCATGAAGGAAGCAAGCTAACGGACATCGAATCAAGAATTTTAAACTGCGCCCTCGCACTCGGCGAATCATCAATGACGACCGATACGAGAAACTCAATCATCTACACATGCATTTCCCTCGAAACACTGCTATCTTTTGATGAAGGCAGTCTTTTTCAGAAAAGCATCGGCGAAAAGCTCTCCGATTTATTCTCCTTCATCGTCGCAAAGGATATAGACTCTCGATTGCTTGTAAGCAAGTTACTTAAAAATGTTTACAGCATGAGGTCTGCCATTGTTCACGGCGGAGATAAAAAATTATCGAATGAAAACCTCTCAATAAACATGCTTGCGCGCGCCGCCATCAATGAACTAATCAACGACGACAGATTCAATGACATCACCAATATATCGCAACTGAATAATAAGCTGAAGATCGCACAAAATTCCTATTGAGGTCACCCACTAAGCGCACTTCGAAAATCATTGACATATGATCCAATTCCATTGCTCAATATGCACCGAATCGAGGCTTTGAACATTGTGCTCCGCGACAGAGGGAGAAGGCGAGGTCGTAGGCATTGCACTTTGTATAGGCGAAGCTACAAGCTCGTCATTGCGTTGTACTTCGCGGAAGTCCGCATCCCGCTGTCTTGAATGTCCTATCGGGGGGAGCGGACAGCGGCATCCATGAAAAGCCGAGAAGAACCTCTTTCTCCCCCCATCACCGACGCCGGGTACTTCGATTCCTCTCGCAACAATGCGGTATCGAGCGCGTCGCATAGTCGCTCGCCAGCGTTTTCCAGATGCAGTGAACTCCCTCCAGTCGTTCCTTGCGCCGTTCGCGCAATCGGTTCGACGACCCATCGTGCAAGCCCGGGAGTTCAACATGTCCATTCCGCCAAGGCGGTCTGCTATCCCGCATCGCCGCCTGCTGCGCCTCGTCGTGTTGTGGACGGCGCTGCTGCTCCTGGGGGCATTCGCCGCGAACATGATCGGTATCTACCTGGCCGGCGGGGTCATCGCCTGGAGCCGGTGGCTGGAGGAGCACAAGCTGTTTTTCCTCGTATGGCGGCTGTGCCTGTACGCCGCCACCGCTGCCGGCTGGGTCTGGGCGCGTCGTCGGTTGTTGCAACGCGATCCGGAGAGTCGGCAGCGCGTGCAGTTCATGGAACGCTTTGCCTTGCCGCTGGCCGCGCTGATCGAACTTAGCCAATGGCTGGGCCAGTAGTCACGGAGACGGCCATGCGAGGAGCCACCCTCTACACCAACGACTACCTCGAGTACTACCTGACGCTGATTGGCTGGGTGGTGCACAACGGCATCTGGAACACCCTGGTGGCCACCAGCCTGATCGCCGTCCCCTTCCTCGCCGTCGTGATCCAAGAGTGGCTGCGGGCTCGGGGGGAAGGCGCCGACGAGGGCAACAAAGGCATGCTCTCCACCGCCCGCGTCGAGAACCGCATCTGGGTCGCCGTCATGGTGCTGATGTTCGCCGGTCTCCCGGTCATCGACGTCAGCATGGACACCATCAAGTTCGACATGACACGCTCCAAGCAATGCCAGGTGATGCTCGCCGAGCCAGGGGATACGGGGTGGAGTCAGTCGTTTACCACCGTGAACCAACAGAGCGCGCGGGTGCCACTCTGGTGGTTCTTCATGCACACCGTGTCCAAGGCCGTGACCGGCGCCGCGGTCGCGGCGATTCCCTGCGGCACCGATCTGCGGCAGATGCGCATGGACATCGACAGCGCGCGCATCGCCGATCCGGTACTGTCGCAGGAAGTCGCCGACTTCTCCAACGACTGCTATGGCCCGGCGAGGGCCAAGCTATTCATGAGCCGTCCGACGCTCAACGACGCGCAGATGTACGACGTCACCTGGATCGGCTCGCGCCAATTCCTGAACAACCCCGGCTACTACGACACCTATCACTCGCGCACACCGCGTACCGCATGGCCCTACAACGCCACCCGCGACGCCGGGCTCGCCCAAGTGCCCAGTGGTGGTGGCTACCCGACCTGCCAGCAGTGGTGGAACGATGGCGGCAAGGGATTGCGCGCACGCCTGTTGGCGCAGGTCGACTCCGACTTGCTGACCCGCGTCGGCAAATGGGCCAGCTTCATTCCCCGGGAACAAGCGGACGATGCCATCATTCGTGCCATCGCTGCGCCGCGGAAGCAGAACGTCAATAGCGGCCACGCGTACACCGATTACGGCGGTCAGATCGACGCGACCTTGCCAAACGCAGCGGGACGCATCGCTGGCGATGTCGGTCTGGCGGTCGGCTCGCTGGGCTTCTTCCCGGCGATGGATGTGATGCGCCAGGCCTTACCGATGGCGCTGTCGTTCCTGAAGGCCGCGCTGGTCATTTGCATTCCGTTCGTGTTGTTGTTCAGCGCGCTGGATCTCAAGACCACGGTCACCGTCAGTGTGGTGCAGTTTTCGCTCTACTTCGTCGACTTCTGGTATCAACTGGCGCGCTGGGTCGATAGCACCATTCTGGATGCCCTGTACGGCTGGGGGTTCGGCGCCGACCGACCACACACCAACTTCAATCCGCTCCTGGGACTGGACAACGGATTCGGCGACCTGCTCATGAACTTCGTGACGGCCACGATGTTCCTCGTGCTGCCGAGTTTCTGGGTGATGGCGCTCGCGTGGGCGGGTGTGCGTGCGGGGAACTTCGTGCAAGGTCTCGCCGCCGCCACCAGCGATGCCAAATCCGCGGGCGGCAAAGCAGGACAATTCGTGGGAGGGTTTGGAGCGCAGCAGCTTAGCGGTCGTCTCAACGCCAAGCTCAATCCCAAGCAGAAAGGAAAGGACAGCTAGACAAAATCAATGCCTGCCGTCATCCAGATCGTCGACATCCAGCGCGTGATCGTCGTGGGAGTACATCCCCCATCCGGAATGTCCCTCGCGCCACTGGGGCTTCAACGCCTCCTCCTCCTTCCGCATGTAGTCGTGAACTTCAAACGACGGGTTCCATACCGCTTCGTCATTCCTTCCGTTGCCAAGGCTCCCCAGTAGGACGAGGAACAGGACGATAAGCGCGGGGACGACCGAGAGGTACAGCAAACCCAACAGCAATGCGAGACGCACGCCCCACTTCAGCGTGAGCACCAACCATTGGGGCGCACCCGCCGTAGCAAACCTGCACCAGATCACGGATTCCAGGCGCGCGATAGGCTTCAGCCACCGGCCCACCGTTCGGCCGGCGCGCTCGGCGATAGTCATCGTCTTCGTCTCTTGCATGGCTGGAACCTCCTGCTCCCAAGCGCTGGTCACGTCTCCTCGACAGCTCAATCCGCACGACTGGCGGTATGCCTTGGACTACTTTGGAAGATGGCTCTTGTCGCGTGGATTCACGAAGGGGGCCATTACGTTGTGTAGGAGTTCCGAGCTCGGCGGCAGACTGTATCCGCGCGCCGAACGCTTCAATAGGCAAGTCATGTAGTAGTCCGACATGATGTCGCCCTGCTGCTCCATATTGAAGTCACTCAGGCGACTCGTCGGTGTCAGGCTGTACCTGTAGGCCGATTTTCCACGGCTGGTAACAGTCAGCGCATTGCGTTTAACGGCATAGCCCATCTGGTGTTGCCAGACATGCACCATCGCGTGCATGAATAGTTCACGCCCCTGGTCATCAGACGCCGCAAAGTTCTCTCGATAGAAGCCGGTGGAAAAGTACATTTCTCCATTGGGCGTAACTGCCGTGGTGGGGTCTTGCTTACCCATGAACAACCACCAGCCCCCGTGGTGTACCTTGACCTTGGCGTAGTCCACTCCGTCGCCGAACACCGCGCGTGCCATCGCAATTTCTTCTGCGGCAAGGTGGCGTTCACTGCCTTCCGGAACGGCAACTTTGACTCTGGATGTCCCCACTTGGTTGTCGTTGGTCGCCGCGATACCGTTGCCCTGACCGTTGATGTAAAACGTGTCCGTACCCTGGTCACCGCTGAACGCCGACTCACAACACGCTACCTCACCAGCCATGTGTGGCGGCGTGAGTGTGAGAGACAAGAGAGAGGTGGGACGCTGCGTCACGATGCGCTCGGTACACCCTTCTTCGTCGGTGACACCCATTCGCTTGCTGCCATCGCCAAGCAGAATACTGTAAGGCACGTTTGCCGCGGGCTCTCCACTTCTGCTGCCTAGCAACCACAGTTGCTCGTCGAAGATGGAAGGAGCGCCGGCGTTCTCGTCCTGCGGCGGCATTGCCACCGCTTGGCTGGTTCGAGAATCGGGATTTCCACTTCCGCTCATGACATTGCTCCTTACTTTCAGCATCCAATGACCGAAGGCGATTGCATGCCAACGGAAGAAACGAACCACATAAATTGTATGGCTGATCGACCCGTACTGGCCATGCTGTGAGGAGCTACGGCGCAAGCACGCTGTTCAGCGATTCAGTACGAAATCGGTAGCGTGATCGAGCTTGACGGCGAAGAGAACGTACACACCAATCAGCACTACTAACTCTATCGCATAAGGTTACACACCGGCCATTGACGATCCAGCCGGTCACGCTCAAGAACGAGGTTGGGTTGACTTCTGGCGTTTCTCCCAGCAGCACGGGCCTATCCGCTCAGCTTGAAAATGGTGCCTGCCCGCCGCGTGCGGACCGATCCGAGACCGCGCCGAGCACAAGAACGATGCCCTCCGGCAAGAGCCGGCAATCGATGTTGTAGCCTTCGAGCGAGATACCGCGGCCGTCGCGCCAATGCAGGTATCCCAAGACCCCACCCCCGGAGAAATGCACGGTATGCGAAATCGTTTCGTGGATCTGTACGATCTCGTGTCGCACGACCTGACTCACATCGTGAATCTGCAGATGGCGGATGAACGGCAAGTTCGCACTGATATTGCCGGCTTCCGATACCAGGAAGCGTTCGCCGTTCGGTCCTACGCACACGTAGCTGCCATCCGGAAAGTCCATTCGCTTACCGCCGGGGATATCGACCTTGGTACCGTGCGAACCCGTCGCCGGGCGTTGCGGTTTCCCTGTCGACGACTGCTCGTCGTGGTTCATTGTCGCTCCTCCCATCCTGCCGTTTTCACGTGCTCGATCTTCAGCGCTGACTCACGACAGCCAACAAGCCATCACGAAAGCGCCATGCCCCTTGCCGCCGGCCTCAACGCAGCATGTGAAGCGAAGCGCTCGAGGCTCTGCCGTTCGCGCCGCCTTCCGCGGTCGCTCGTGGGGATCACCATGCTTGTAACGCCACGTCGTCGCGTACGCTTCGGAACACCGCCATGGCATGGTCCAACGCATCAACGTGCGTGCCGCAGGCGGTGACGACGCGCCCTCGCGCGAGTTCCTGCACAGCCACATAAAGGCGCTGCCAGCGCGTTCCTGAGCCTCGCTCTGTTGAACATATAGGACTCCGGTTTTATCGCCATCGCTTCCCGGTGCCATAGCCAGCGCGCGCGATAACGTGCGTGATGTCGTTACCCGAGAGGCTCGCGCCCAGCGAGCAGCATGTCTATGAGACACGTCTGATAATGGCGGCGAATCGCCCTTCTTTTCGTAGAGGAACACTGGCAAAAGATGTCTGTGGTTACGACACGAAGCGTTACGGCTTCGCCGGCATTCGCTTCCCCTCACCGACCATCGCGTCGGAAGCAAACCCGACCCCGTTCCTGTGACCATCTCGCGCGCCGCGTCGACCAGCCGTTCAACCGGCATGGTGATCGCCACAAGCGGTCGATGCATCACTCTTCCAAGCGGTCCGCCCTGACGATCGTCGGGCCGATGAACACCAATTTGCGCAGGGTATTCTGCGAACCGTAATGCTGCATCTTGAAAAAGGGACCGCGCCAATGGGTGCTCAGTTCGTTGCCACTGGGGGATGAGGCGCGGCTGACCAACTCCTCATCGAGCAGCGCCGGTCCGACGACAAACCGGTCGTAGAGCTGCGCGATCTCTTCGAGTCGTTCAGCCCGCCTGCGCTTGCCGAGGCCAGTGAAATCCTTCGGCGCATCCGTATAAGCACGATCAGGAATCACGTGGGCAGGACGAGCCTTCAAGTACAGCAGCATCTTGATCGCATAGTCGAGGGCATCCCGCCATTGTTCCTGCTGCTCCTGCAGGTCCTGGTGCTCTTGCGTCACGGCGTCGTTCTGCGCAAAGACGCGGCGCAGCGCTTCACGTATCGTCACCTCGGGTTCGTCCATGGGAAACTCGAGCACACGGAACTCGAGCACCTTGCCTCCGTCTGCTGCATTCCGGTCGGACCACGTCGCGAAACCGATGCCCGTTGGGTTCCGGAAAAACGCGATCGCATGATCAGTGCTCGCGCCGACGGTACCAGCCTTGGGGAGGATACAGAAGGTATCGACTGGCAATGACACCATGCCAATGGGTACATCATCGGCGATACGGGCGGAGTCCAGAAGCGGGTGCAGGGCTTCGCTGGGCTCGTAGAACACGCCCTTGCGCAGTTCAAACGCGTACCAGAGAACGCTTTGCCGGACATCGGCGACCAACTGCTCGACAGGCAGGCCCCGGGTACCGGTGGGCAACATGGTCTGAGTCAAAGCGCTGACATGATCGAGGACTTGCAGGATCGGCGCTTTGGTCAGCAATGTCGTGAGCGTTCGGCCTGTGGCCTGCGCATCCAGTACGTCACACAGTGCCTGCCACGCTGCCAACACGCCCGCCACGCGCCAGCGGACTGGTATCGGTAGACGGCTATACCGCACGTCGAGTGCAAGACGACTGCGATCCAACACGGCAAGCAACAAGCGACGAATGGTCAGGAATTGATGCCGCCGCACCTGTCCCGGTGAGGCTGGCAGCACCCGCAGGGGCTGCCGTCGGCGACGCACGGCATAGTCCGCCACATAGGCGGCGTCGTAGTGGACGCAGATCTCCATGGCGTACGGCAAGTCCGGTCCTTTGTGACCCCAGCAGAATTCGAACCACATGCCATGGGTAAGACGTAGGGAGAGTTGCTCAGCGACCGCTCGCGATCGTAGCCAGTCGACGAGCTTGGGTCGGACCACCGCCCAGATATCCTCGACGAGCTGCAATTTTTCGCCGTCATCCACGGGGCAAAGCTCGCCAGCGGTCACCCACATCGTGGCGCCCGGTACGATGCCAGAGCAGCAGATCCACTTCCCTCCTAATCCAAAGGACAACTCCAGCGCTATGTGCACCAAATCGGCGGTATCTTTGCTGGCGCCATCGCTGACATCCATCCGCGGCCCCTCACTCGGGGCCCCCCGCATCGAAAACGCTTCAGACGTCGGCAATTCAGGTACGTACCGGTACCTATCCATGTCATGACTCCCCCGCAAAACGACTGCGCGCATGAGCGCAAAAGATCGCCCCCCGATCGTGGTCATCGAGATCAACGCATCATGCTAGGGAACGTTGCGTGCGCCTCCAATGAGACGAGTTTGATTTTGTTGCGTGATTTTTCGTACAGATGCGCGGCGCCCCCTACCGACAACACCGCCCCACGCAAGCCGCCCGGATCGCGGCACAACGCAGACCCGGGTGTTTGCCGCAGGCCGACACACGGGCACCGGTGTCGGCGGATGTGGATGGCCAAACGGCCAGGAGGAACGAATGCACGGTTTGAGGCATCCTCCTATACCTAGGAGGATGCCTATGTCAGTTCCAACCATCCGCGCCAAGCGTATCTATGGATCGGCCGCTCGCGTCGAACAGCTCACCGACGATGCGCTCGTCGAGTTGGCCCTCGCTCGGCTGGAAAAACGCTTGTTCCAGCGAGGCGCCTCGCTCGATCACCCGAAAGCGTAGAGCCAATTCTTTCGCCTCAAACTCGCCGGCAAGGAAGAGGAGTGCTTCGCCGCCGCGTATCTCGATGCCCAACTGCGATTCATCTCCTTCGAACAGCTCTTTCGCGGCACCGTCAACGCCACCGCCGTTTTCCTTCGCGTGGTGGTGAAGCAAGCGTTGCGACACAACGCGGTGGCCGTCGTCGTCGCACACAATCACCCCTCCGGCTATGCGCGGCCAAGCCTTACGGACAAGCGGCTAACGCGCCAGCTGCGAAACGCGCTTGCCATCGTCGATGTTCAGCTCGTGGACCACTTAGTGATTGGCAAAGGAGAGCCTTTCTCTTTCGCGGCAGCGGCGCTTCTCTAACGGAGGTCGCGGCGATCATGGGCAAGGAGGTCGGCCCGCGTCGGGTCGATGCCGGGTTCGGGCTGCACGACTTTACCCCGCTCGGCCGCGACGCCGATCGCGAACTCGCCTTCGGGCTGGTCGGTCGATAAGAGATTGGCTACATGCTTCCTGCACTTCGCGAGGCGAAAGCCATCTTCGGTCGACATCGATGACGGCAGCCGCCTGCCGCGACCGCCCTCACCGGCTGCTGTCACTCCACCAGCCATCCGGCCTCGCCTTCGACCAGGGTACCGCCATGGCTGGTGGTGTCGCCCTGGCGCGCCACTGGCTGGCCTTCGATCTCCGAGCCACTCGAGCCGGTTTGAATCTCCGCGCCGCAACTGATGCGGTCGCCCACGCGCGCCACCGCTCGGCCGTTGATGGTGGCGGACTCGGCGCCGCTGACGACGGTACCCTCACCGTGGATGGGACAGCTGTGTCGGTGACCAACGAGTACGACAGGTCGCATATCAAGCTCCTTATGATGTGGACTACTTCTGAATCTCCTCGCGCTTACTAGCGAGCAGGCGAATACCACCGAAGATGCCGATCACCAAGGCCGGTAGCGAGGCCATGGCGAGCTTCATGGTTACGACGGTGATGGCGAGTCCGACGCAACTCAGCACTACAAGAACGCACCAAGAACGGGGGCAGGTTCACTTCCGACGTAACGGCAGGGCGATGGCTGACACGATCCGCACGCCTATGACGACCTCGGTAGCCCGGCCGTGTCGCCACACTGGCTTCATGGCCCGACTTCCTCGACTCGATTTGCCCGGCATTCCTCAGCACGTTGTGCAGCGAGGTAACAATCGCCTCCCCTGCTTTCTCGATGACGCCGACCGGCAGCGTTATCTGCATCTGCTTCGCGACGCGTTGCTGCACACGGGTTGCCGTCTTCATGCCTACGTGCTCATGGACAATCACGTTCACCTCTTGCTTACACCACCCGATATCGGGGTGACCGCGCGACTGATGCAAAAACTTGGGCGCCAGTACGTCGGTCAATTTAACGCTCGGCACCGACGTTCCGGAACGTTGTGGGAAGGTCGATACAAGTCCTGCCTGGTCGACAGCGAAAGCTATGTCCTGCGCTGCTATCGGTACATCGACCTCAATCCTGTCCGCGCTCGCATGACCGACGACGCGGCGGCTTACTCCTGGTCCAGCGCCGCCGCCCACGTAGGACTTCACTACGATCCGTTGCTGACGCCGCATCCTGCCGAAGCGGCCTTGGGCTTCACGACAGCCGAGCGCGGCGCCGCGTATCGAGCGCTCCTGCACGAAGCCCTGTCCGATGATGACGTGCTTGCCATCCGCGCCTATCTTCAACAGCAGCATGCTTTGGGAAACGACGCATTCAAGGCCATGGTCGAAGCCAAGACCCAACGCTTTGCCGGCATTCGTCCCTCTCATCGACCACCTCGTCAGAAGTAAACCTGACCCCGTTCTTAATGGAATCGCGTGCTGAAGCCTGCGTTGCCCGCGGAAGACACGCCCTCCAAGGCTTCCGCGGGCGGCGGTGCGCTGCGCACGTTGAACACGCGGCACACCACGTACCAGCACAGGGCGGAGAACAGGTTGTACGGGAACAGGATCAGCCACATCGGCAACAGCCAATTCTTCTTGCCCTGCCGCTCACCCGGTTCACCGGTGCGCCATGGCGCGTAGTGGCGCCAGGCTTCGGCCGGGGTCAGGCAGATGCGGTGCAGCGGCACGTACCACCAGTTGGGCTCGCCCGGCGGTGGTAGCTGATCAGAGCCCTTCTCCATGAACTGGCAGATGTATTCCCACACCTGGGCGATGTAGCGCGGGTCGGGGTCGTTGGGTGCATTGCTGTCGACCCATAGGACGGTGCGATCCTTCTCATCACCGGGCGTCGGCCGTGGTCCGAAAGCCAATGCGAAATTCGTGCTGAAGGACCGGCCACCGAACTCGTTGCGCACGAATTCGGCGCCTTCGGTTTGTGCCCAGTCGAACGCGATCAGGGTCTTGTTGCGCTGGTAGTAGACCTTGCCCGTCTTGCGGTTGAAGTAGAAGTTGGATAGGCGCTTGATGAAGAAGATGCGATAGCCGGAGATTGCGATCGCAAATAAACCGAACACGATGACGCAAGCCAGAAGTGTCCAGAAAAGTATTCCATACCTTTCTCGCCCAATTAGCACCCAGCACAAATACCAAAACATTGGGATGTTAAGGGATGCATACATTTTTCCCATAAATACCGAATCCGCCACCCACGGATTCCGTAGGCAGAGAACGTCCCGATCAATGCTGACCATCTGATCACGGATGGCTGGTGCCACACCGGTTCGCGTTTGTCGGGAAAATCTCCATGCCATTACCATTTTTTCAACGCTCCAATTGAAAATACTCGGTGGCCTGCGCGCTTTCATCCAGGCCCTGATTGGGCTTGTAGTAGATGCGCAAAGCCATCCGGTAGACCTCCGTGACTTCCTTCTTGAAATGGAGGACCAAGCCGCTGCGTGTGTCATAGCAGGTGGGGTTACCAACAACGCAGATGGTGCCTTGCTCCAACATATCGGACCAATGGCTTTGCCCCATGACATAGCCGCGCAGCAGGACCGCAAATTCCACTGTGGTCGAGGGCATCGATACCTCGTTTGAAACGATCTTGCCCCAATCCGGGTTCGACCAAGCCAACAGGTTGCGGTGCCAGGTGCTGTCGATGCCTTTGAGCCCGATGGTCTCGGCGTCTTTCTTGGTCAGCAGCACAGGGGCGTAATAGGCGGCGTACCAGGCCTTGATTTCTTCGTGGACGCCGGGAAACGGTGGCAGTTTTCCGTTGGTGTCCAGCTTGATGCCATCGCGTTTTTCGCCATCGTTCTGGCGCTTGCCAAAGATGCCGCGTGCCGCCCAGAGTTCGATTGGGCTATGGATGCGGGCCGCTGCCTGGGAGTGGAGCCAAACCCCGCCAGCAAGAACACCTGCCCCCACAAGCACAATCGCGGCGGCAGCCCAGCCGGCTATCGGAACCACGGCTGTCGGACCTGCAATGGCCAAGCCGCCTTCCAAAATCGCAGCGCTGCCAAGCATGACCAGCAATCCACCTCCTGCAGTATAGGCAGCTGCTATGTCGTCCCCGTTCTCGGATTGCCTTTGAACCTTAGCTACATCAGATGCAAACCCCGCCAACATCGTCGGATACCCCAACAACCGACTGAACAGATTGCCGGTAATAAAACTCATCACGCCGTTACCGAACGCCATACCAGGCGCGTTGGCGGTATAGCGCAATACGAGGATCTTGTAGGCGGAGCGCGCGCTGGCGCCCGTTGCCACCAACGCTCCAGTCACGCCCAAGATGGCAGAGGCGAAGCCCGCCGCGTTCTCGAAGGACCGATCGCTGCAAAGGCTGGCGTAAGCGCTCTTGAGGGCGACGACATTGAAATAGAGCATGGCGACGTTCAGCCCGCCGCCACCGGTGGTGGTCGCCAGCGCAGCGATATTTGGGCGTACCCGCTTGATCAACGTCGCTTCGACGGTGACAGTGCGGCTACCGCTGACACGCACGCGCTTGATCTCCTCGAAGTCCGCCATGCCGGACTTCAGGAACTTGTCCACCTCTTGGCTGAGGGGGTCGGTGATCGACTTGGTGTTAGTAACGCCGTAGCGTGCGCCTAGCAGGCCCAAGGCCTTCTCTGCATTGGCTTCGGCAGCGGCGGCGAGCACCTGCTGACGCAGGTTGCGGCTGGCGTCCCAGCGGGTCTTGCCCTGCAGGCGCTTGAGCGTCACGGTGGACACCGCTTCGGCGGTGAGATCGGTGATGCCGGCGGCGGCCGGGAAGCGCCCGGCCAGACCCTCGATGACGCCGTCGGCGGCGCCCAGTAGCACGCCGACCGCATCGGCTTTCTGCTTGAACGGGTTGTACGGGGCGAGCGCGAGATAGAGCGGACTGTCGGGCTGGTCCAGCCAGGCGCTCAGCCGTTGGAAGCGCGCGTCCTCGTCGTCCGTGCCTGGCAGGGCCTGGCTCATGGGATGGATCATCAGGGCCAGGGTCATTTCCAGGCCCCGGGCAGACGACTGCTCGTCGCGGTCATAGGCGGCCAGGGCAGCCGCCAGACTTGCGGGCTCGTCGCGATGGCGGGATTCGGCGGTGGCCAGCCATTGGTCGTGGTCGGTGCAGGCCTGGAGCGCGGTGCGCAGGTGGGTGCGCAGTAGCGCTTCGCGTTGATCGCGTTCGGCCAGGAACTGGTGGTATTTGGTGGTATCGATGCGATCGCCCAGGCGGTTACCAATGGGCGACACCCCCTTATCAGTGAGCACTTGGTAACGCAGCTCGGAGGGCGTCGCCCGGCGTTTGCCCCCCACCTGCTTGCTTTGATGCTCATTGCGCAGCTTGACCAAGTCGTCCGGCTTGGGCTGGTTGGCGGGGTACATGCTTCGCAGCGTTTGCTCCAGCACCGCGGCGACCAGGTTCTTGTGGTGGTAGTCCTTGCTTTGGGTGCTGAGTTTTTCCACATCCAGGCGGAAGCAAGCGGGCACACTGGGCGCTTGGGGCTGGTCCTTGCCTTCGCCCGCGGCGGCCTGGCCCTGCTGCGTCGGCAGGATGTCGCGCAGTTGATGCTGATAGGCAGCGACCGACAGGCCGAGGTCCAGGCTGATGCCTTCGGCGTCGTTGAGAACGACCACCACGGGCACGCGCGGCTGCGTGAAGCGATAGTGCTGACCTTGAGCCAGGAAGGTGCTGATGGGCAGGTCGTCCTTGCTGGCGTAGCTGCTCCAGCTCAGGGCGATGCGCTGACCCTTGGGCTTGCAGTCTTCGACCCACTTGCTCAGGGCGCTGGCGGGCAGCACGTGCGGCTGGCTGGACGGTGCCTTTTCACCGGAGGTCAGCTCGGCCATGTCGAGCCGGCGCATGTGGCGCTGGCGCACGGCCGGGTCGGACGTGATCCGGGTGGTCATGGCGTTGGTCCACAGGTGCGGGCTATAGCCGATCCAGACTTCCTTGGCGGTGTCCGGGCAGGTGTCGGCCCAGACCCAGCCCATGCTGTTTCCGGTTTTGTAGCGGTCCTTGCGGTGGTATTGCTCGAGGCTGCCGTACTTGAGTTCCTTGTAGCGCCCTTCGCCATCGTATTCGTGGATGACCAGTTGTTCGCCCTTCGCCCCTTTCATGAACACGTAGACGTAGCCCGGCCGCAGGGCACGCAAGGTGTAGGCCGAGCGCTTGAGCGCCTTGAAGCTCTTTTCCAGTTTGAAGCCAGCGTCGGCATAGCGGTAGAGCGATGCCTTGTCGTCGCGCGGCACGATGGCGTAGCGGATCGGCAGGATGGGCACGCGCGAGCTGCACGAAGGGGCCGAGGACGAGCCGCCGGCGGTGGGCTTAGTCATGGGAAGACTCCTTGGTGTCCGCCAAGGCGGCGAGCTGGCGCATCCGCGCCTGCGGGGATTCGGTGAGGTCGTTGAGGATGGCGACGGCTTGCCCGTCTTGGAGCAACCAAGGATGACGGGCCACCAGGTCGACGTAGCGTGTCGCCACGTCGTCGTCGCTGATGTAGAGCTGGGCAGCGACCTGCAGCAGTTGGGCCACCCACTGCCGGATGTCGTCGAGGGAACGACGCGTGTGTTGCGGCAGCGCCTGGACGTCGTAGCTACGGCTGAGCAGGAAGTGCTCGCGCGTGTTGGCGTCGAAGCGGGTCCATTCGTGCGGCCGCAGAGTGAACGACGCGACGGTGCCGTCACGGCTGGGCGTGGCCGCGCGGTCCAGACGCATCCACGCCTGGACCGGTCCCCAGTGGGTACGCCATAGCAGGCTGTTCATGGGACCGAGCCATACGTTGCGCTGATCCTCGTCGAGGGCATCGAGCCACTCGACGAGGTGGTGAGGCTGGATGTCGAGATGGGCCCGGCTCTCGTCCGGCAAGGCGATTTGCACGAGGCTGCTGAGATGGGCGGCAAGCGTGTCCAGGTCGACCTCGGCGCCGATCACGACGGCACAGCCAATGGGCACCCATTCCACAAGCGCGTGCTGCATCAGCGCGGGCTGGGCGGTGGCGTCCACCAACAGGGGGCCTTGGTCGTAGATGTCGTCGAGCGGACCGCGCTGCCAGAGCCAGGCGCGATGCGGAAACGGGTCCCACGCCTGGACCAGATCCAGTACACCGGGCGCATAGGCAGGCTGCCACTCCCCTTCCTGCGGGGGCGGGCGGTAGACCGAGTTCTGCAAGGGCACGGTCATCAGCAGAAGATGGCGGAAGGGGCTGTCGGGTAGCGCGTCCGCGGGAAGGTTCTGGCGCTGCCATGTGAGCAGCGGCGACACCGGTGTATCGATCATTTCGCTCGCCCCCCCAAGCAGGTGCAATCTGCCAGCGGGCAAGTGCCATCCGGGCGGCGGCCGCACAGACGATCGAGCGGCTTGCCGGAGGCCGGGGCGCCCGTGATGCCAAAGGGATTGCTCGCTCCCCCGCTCTGCTGGGTCATCGGTCCCTTCACGCGAATCGCCACCGCATCCAGCGTGATGCCGCCGCCATCGATGCGCACGGTGCCACCGGGGCCTTTGACTTCCAGTACTTCAGCAGCATGGATTTCATAGACCTTGGTGCGATGCCGGATGGCTTGACCGGCCTCCAGCTCCGCATGCCCCTGCACGCGCTGTTCCAGATGCCCACCAATATCGACCGTGTGATTGGCGGCGGTCTTGTCACGACGATGGTTGCCGACTTCCTCCGTGCGGTCTTTCGCCGTACGGATGGTGTGATTGCGACCAATGGTCAGGAAATCGTCCTGCCCGATGTCGTGGCGACGGTCCTGGCCAATGGTGACCTGCTCGTCGTGACCCACGGTTTCTTTGCGATCGTTACCGATGGCAATCGTTTCGTCGTGCTCCACCTGCTCGCCGCGGTCGTTGCCCACGAAGGTGGTTTCGTCGTGGTTGACGTGGATGTTCTGATCTTTCTGCGCGTGGACGTAGATTTCCTCCTGATCCTTCTCGTCCTCGAAGCGCAGTTCGTTGTAGCCCTCGCCCTTGTGGGTCTGGCTCTTGATCGTCATCCGCGTCTTGTGCCGCGGCAGTTCGTACGGCGGCAATTGCAAGCGGTTGTACGCCCGCCCGATGATGATCGGCTGGTCCGGATCGCCATCGAGGTTGCTCACGATCACTTCTTGGCCGATGCGCGGGATCGCCATATGTCCCCACGTGGCGCCGGCCCAGTTCTGCGCGACCTGGATCCAGCACGAGCTGTGCTCGTCGTGCTTGCCCTCGCGATCCCACGGGAACTGCACCTTTACTCGGCCATACTCGTCGGTGTAGATCTCTTCGCCTTCCGGGCCTACCACCGTCGCCGGCTGCGGGCCGTCGATGCGCGGGCGCGGCAGCGGCTCGGCGCGCCATTCGGCGTCGTCGGGCACCAGCACCGCCTCGTAGCGGTAGTGCGTGCCTTGCTGAGCGTCAGCCCCCTCCTCCGCCTGGCTCGTGTACTGCTTGCCGTGATGGACGAGACTGACCGGGCGCCAGCCGCGATTCATGTCGTCGCGCGGGTGGCCGGTGAGGTCGAACGCGATGCCCGGTTGCAGGCGCGCATCGTCGCCGCCGACCGTCGCGATGCGCGCATCGCGGCGGTGACCGCGCAAGCGGTCCTGCGTGAACGCCTTGCCGCTGGCTTCATGCTTGTAGCGGCCCGGGTAGTCGTAGCGCGCGTAGCTGCGGCCTTGGTGATCGAGATCCGTGCCCTCACGCGGGTATTCGTGCGGAAAGCGTGGGCTCTTGAACGTGTAGTCGCGCTGCACCTGACGCGCGGTGCGTACATTCTCGGTATAGGCGAAGGTGCGCAGGCTGGGCTGCGGCTGGTCGCCGCCGGGCGTCGGGTTGTACCGCACCGGCTCGCCCTGCTGCCGGCCGTAGATAAACAGGCGGTCGCAGTGGATCAGCCGGTGACCGTCGGCCTTGTGCTGGAAGGCGTAGAAAAAACCTTCCTCACGCAGGATGCGCTCGATGAAGTCGTAATCGGTGTCGCCCGCCTGCACGCAGTACTCGCGCGCAAGGTGCTCGGCGGTGATGCGCTGCTCGTAGTCCAGCGTCTGGTTGTGCGCCTTGAGCACGGCCGTCGCTATGTCAGGCACGCTCAACGTCTGGAAGATGCGCCAATCCGACGACAGCTTCAGGCGCGCCAGGCGCGGCTCGACCACGGCCGAATAGCGGGTGCGTCGAAACCCCGTGTCGCTTTGCACGAAGCTCGACACTGCGCCGTGCACGTAACGCACGGGCGCGTCGCCCTGCCAGATCGTGAGCAAGCCGTTGTGATCGAGCACCTGACCAAAGTCGATGGCGGCGTTGGCACTGGCCAGTTCCACCTGCAACAGGAAGGTCTCTGACAGGCCTTCGTGCAAAGTGAACTCCACCACTTCGAACGATTCGTCGCCGGCGGTGAAGGTAAAGCGCAGGTCGGATTGCCTGGGCATGGTCGCTCCCGTGGCCTGGGTTAGGGTTTGAGGATGTGATCCAGCGACTGCAGGACCTGGTCGGTGGTGGTGCCTAGCCTGATCGCGAAGAACAGGTAGGCACCGACCAGCACCACCAACGCGATGGCCCAGGGCGTCCAGAGCGGCATCTGGCGCTTGAGGCGGTAGCGACGCGTGGCGACGGTGGGCGCGTCGGTGAGGCGCTCGGGTGCATCACCGCGCAGCGGCCGCAGGAGGCGGTGGAGCTTGACGATGATGGCGTTGAGCGTGTCCTGCTGGTTGTGCTGCTGGCCGTACTTGCCCTGGAAGCCCAGGCAGAGGCAGAGGTATTTGAATTCCAGGACGTCGCGGTATCGCTCCGGCTCCATCTGCATGCGCGCGAGCACGGTGAAGAATTTTTCGCCGCCCCAGGTTTCGTTGTGGTGGTAGCTGAGCAGCGAGCGTTCACGCCAGAGCGAGCCGTGGCCCCAGGGAGTGGCCATGACAGCTTCGTCGATGAAGGTGCAGAGCGCGTAGCGGTAGGCCAGTTGGGTGGCGCCGTCGTAGCCGAGCTGGCGCACTTCCTCGGACACCGCGGTGATCTGGTCGCGCACGCTGGCGTAGAGCCTGGGGATGTCGTCGCAGCGGTCGAGGCGGCGCAAGCGGATGACCAGGCCAAGCAGCGGCTGGGCAGCATCCACCAACGGGTTGAAGCTGTGACCGCGTAGCTGGAATTGCAGGTCATCGTCGTGGTCGATGTGGTGCACCGAGTCAAAGAGCATGCGGTCCTTGTCACCCATCGGGGAGACAGGCGGTGTGCGCAGGAAGTCGCTCGATGTGGCCTCCGGCGGATACGGCGCCGGTTGGCGTGCCCGCAGCCGCGGCTCGCGATCGATCCTGTCGTTGCCGATGTCGACGGTGGTGTTCATGTCATTGACTCCGAATGGCCCAGAACTGGAGTTCCAGTTCCGGGAAGTCGCCGGTGATGTGGAAGCCGAAACCGTTGGCGCCCTTCTGCATCAACTTCTGCCAGTTCGGGTGCGTGCGATCGAGCTGGAAGTAGGTGAAACCGGCATGGAACGGCAGGTGGCGCGGCGCCACCGGCAGCGGGCTGAGCGGAATGCCGGGCAGTTGCAGACGGATGAGATCGAGCAGCGTCTGCTGGGAGGCGACCTTGGCCTGTTGCAAAAAGAGCTGACGCAGTTGGTCCAGCGGCATGCGTGCGCGCACGGCGAGAATGAATTCGGCGCTCTGCATGAGGCTGGGGTCGTTGACTTGAGCGGTGAGCACGCCATGGCGTTCTTTGACCAGCGGCAGGGACACGGCTCGCGGTTGCAGCACGGTGCTGAGCACGCGGCGCAGGGTTTCTTGCAGCAGATGGAAAGTGGCCTGCGGGTTGTCGTGCTGGTAGGCCGGAAACTCCGGTGGCACGCGCGCCTCGTCGGTGAACGTGACGAGTTCGCCGCAGGCCTGGCCGCACGCGAGGTAGGCATCAAGTGGATGTACGTCGCCGTCGCGCGCCAGATGCCGAAACAAGTGCTGCCAGCGGTTGAGCGCTTGCAGCAGGTTGAAGTCGGTGACGTCGGCGACGCCTGCCTGGCCGGGTGAGCCGATGCGCTCGGCGATGCTCTTGGCGCGCTCGTGCGCTAGCGCGGCGATTTCTTCCATGAAATGCGCGAGCTGGCTGATGGCTCGCAGATGCAGGCCGGTGATGTGGAAGCCGCTATCCATCAGCAGGCTGCCATCGGGACGCCGGTCGAGAATGCGGCCGATGGCCAGGCCGGTAAACGCGCTGCGGTCGTCCCGCTCCAGCGCCAATTGCAGGTTGGGTACGGCCATGGTCACGGCGACATGGTTGCCTTGGTGGCTGTGGGTGTCGCGCACGTCTTCGGTGCGCGCTACGTAGCGGGCATTGGCGTAGGTGTCCGGCCAGCGGATTTCGGCCATGCCGTCGGAGCGCAGCGGCAGCGTGAGATAGACGGTCTGGTTGGCGGCGGTGGCATCGGTGATGTCCAGCGGCTCCGGCGGCGGCTGGTCGTGCGGGACGTCGAAGGCGGTGCCATCGGGCATGATGCCGCGAGCTCGCACGATGGCGATCTTGCCAATGGCGAGGAAGTCCTGGTTCAACACCAGCTCGGCGAAGCCGTAGCCGTACTTACGGCCCAGGCGGACGTTGACGTAGTGCTCGAGGTAGCGACTGGTTTGTTGGAAATGCTGGGGCTTGACGAAGAGCCCTTCGTTCCAAGCGACGGGATTGCGGGTGGTCATGGTTGCTTGCTCGTTTGGGTGGCTGCCTCGCGGGACAATCCGCGAAACAACTGCTGCGGACGGGAAGCCGGTTTGCGCAACAGGTCCGGCGCGCTGTCGGTCGGCTTGCGCAACAGATCCCGCGCGCGCTCGGTCGGTTCGCGCAACAAGTCCGGCGCGCTATCGGTCGGCTCGCGCAACAGGTCAGGCGCGCCGCGGACCGGTTCGCGCTGCGGCTCCCGTGCGACGCGGGCGGGTTCGCGCAACGGGTCCGGTGCGCGGTAGGCCTCGTTGGTGATGGTGACGCGGGTGTCTTGCAGGGTGACCAGCAAGGCATACTTGCGCCCGCGCGGCTCGAGCCGGAAAACGTCGTACCGGCGGGCCGCATTGACATCGTTGAAAGCAGCCACCACGGCGACATAGCGGGCTTTGTTCTCGATGGGGCTGAATTCGATGAACTTGAATTGGCCGGGCGCAAGGACATAGTCGTCTGCGGCAAGGAAAGTGCTGCCCAAAGCCTTCTTCGGATTCTGGCTGACGAGGTCGAGGTCGGCGTTTTCCAGCATGCTGTCGTCCTTGAGCTGGAGCACCTGGAAGGCGACCGGCGTGGCCGCGGTGCTGGACGCCGGCGCCGGCGCCGGCGCGCTCGCCAGCGCGCTCGCTGCGGCCAAACTGCCACCCTTGCGGTACTGGCCCAGGTTTGGCTCGACGCCGGGCGCGTCCGCCAGCGGCGGGCGGCGGCGAAGCTGCCCGTCTGGCGGCAACGGCGGCTTGCTGGTGGGCGTGACGGTGAGGGAATTCGGCAGTGGCCGTCCGGTGCTATGCGACGGCAGCGGCGGGATGCCCTCCTCGTCCTGCAAATGTTCCAACAACGCGCGCAGGCCGTTGATGAGTTCGCCCTTGGTGGCACCGTTGAACTGGATGGCAAACGGGCCCTCCCCCATCAGCTTCTCCTCAACCGGTTCATCGGCCGCGTCGGCTCTGCCGGCAGCCGACGCGCTGACCGGGTTGGGATTGACGTCCGCGCTGGCATATAGGCTGAGGGCGATCTGCGTAGGTTGGTCGTCCGGTGCGCCCACCGGGATGGACGGGTCCATCAAGACCCGGCCCGTCTTCTTGAACACGTTGCCCACGGTGCTGCAGCCGGCAAGCAGCATGCCAGCGAGCAGGAGCGCGAGGCTTCGCTTCACGGCGCCTCCGCGCGCAAGGCCTGGTCGTAGGCCTGTTCGAAGACCTCCCAGAACAACTTGTCGAAACCCTGCTGGCGGCCGGAGATCAGCTCGTCGTAGTAATGCCCGTACATCTGCCAGGCCCAGCCATCGCTGTTCGCCTGGCCGCCCTGCGGCGGTCGGTAGCGGTTGAAGCGCCGCTGCAACTGCTCCGGGGAGAAGGCCTGCAGCAGCGCGCTGAGACCGGCGGTGATGGCTTGGTGGGTGGCCCGCTGCTGACGCTGGATCTGCGCCAGCGATTCCTCGATGGCTGCCGCGGGCGACAAGTGCACGAGGCTGCGGTCGGCGGCGAACATGGCGCGTACGGTGTCCGGGTAGCTTTGACCCAGACGCAGCGGGTTGTCTTCGATGGGCTGCAAGGTGCGCTGTCGCTGTCCGGGCGCGTCGCCATGCAAAGCGCTCAGGCCGCTGATGGCCGCACTGAGGCTGCGGCCTGCCTCGAAAAGCAGCGCGTAGGCTGTTTGGGCGTCCAGCGCCCCCACCGATGCGCCGAGCCCTTCGATCAGCGGATTGACCAGGCCGGCCGGGTCATGGCCGTTCGCTTGCTGAGCGTGCAGCCAGTCGCGAGCGGCGGGGTTGTGGCTGTCGGACTCCGACATGATGGTGTCTCCTGATGCATGGATGGGCCTGCCGTAAACGGCTTCCTGAGCTGTGGCGGCAAGGTCGGCCTGGGCCGCCAGCGGCGACAGTCCGTAGTGATGGGGGTCGAGCAGATCAAGCGAGGCACGCCCGGCGGCACCCGCGCTCCGCTTGGCAGCGAGGTCCAGCGCGTGCAACGGGTCGAGCTGACCCTGCGGGCGTAGCGGCTCGCTCAAGGCCTGGAAAGCGGCCCAGTCGGGATTCGGCGCGACGGAGGGCTGCCCCTCGAGCGCCGCGGCGGGCAAGCTGTCCAGGTAGTCGTCGGGCAACTGCATCAATTCCTCGACGTCGTGCTGGGCCAGCACGCGGGACGGATCGGGCAACGCGTGCTGCTCCTCGTCCAGGTGCACGGTGAGGCTGTAAGGCCCGACGTGCAGGGTGTCCGCGTCGCGCAAGCGTGCGCTTGCGTGCAGTCCGAGGGGACGGGTCTGCTCGTTCAGCCGGGTATGGCCGCTGCGATCGACGACGAGATAGCCGCCATCTTCAAAGCGGATTTCGCAGTGCTGCGGCTGCACCCGGCCGGCGCGGTCGTGCAGCAGCCAACTGGCATCCTGCGAGCCGATGGTGCCGCCGGCGACGTCGAAGCTGTAGCGCGGTGCCGTGCCTTGCTGCAGGGCCTCCGGGTTGCCGACGACCAAGGCCAGGCGAGGCTCCGTGGATACCGTATTCATGCGCGTACCGTCAGTTGAACGCGAGGCGGCCGGCGCAACGCAGGCTGTTCCATAAAACTGGTCCAGCCCAGCTCGGTGCCGACATCGCCCGCAAGGTTGAAGGAAGGGATCTCGTTCTCGCGCAGCGCCAGTTCGAGGTCGCATGGGGTCTGGTCGCGCAGCAGAAAAGCGATCAGCAAGCGCAGACGCTCGAAGTTCTCGCCATGCGGGAGGAACTCGCGGAACCGTTGCTGGCTGAGGTTGGCGATGACGATGGTGAATTTGGCGTGGCGCGTGCGCACGCTGTCGCCCACGCGGAAGCTCTCGCCAAGCTGGCCATTGAGGCAACCGAGCTGGACGCGATCGCCGGGGTCGATGTCGGCGTGACGCAACTCGAAATCGCGGATGTCGACATCCTTGAGGTCGAAGCAGTGCGCGACCAGCCCGGCGACCATCGCGGGCGAGCGGCTGCGATGCACCACGGCGCCGGCGAAACTGAGCAGACGGCTCCAGGCGATGGGCGTATCGCCGCGGATGGCGGTGTTCTCCAGACCGATCAGCGCGAACAGGCGTTGCGAGAGCGGGTCACTGGCGCCGGGACGGAAACGGATGTAGTGCCGGTACTTGCGCCAAGCCTGATGCAACAGCGTCAGCAGGCGGTGATGGAAGACGTCGAAGAACGCCGGACGAATACCGATACCCTGCCCGGCTTCGTAGGCCAGTCGCTCCACGTAGTAGGACGGCAGCGGCGAGTCAGGGCCATGCATACCAAAGAACGTAGCCTGCACTTCGTACTGATGCGGCTCACCGTGCGTCACGCGCCGCGCCAGCGACACGTCCGAGGCCGGGAAACCCATGCCGGCATAGTTGCTCAGCTTGATGCGCTGACGCTCCGGATCGTCGCTGTCGGGCGATTCGAGGTCGTCGCCATGCAGCGCATGCAGCCGTTCCAGCAGCAAGAAGAAGTCATGGTTCTTGGCGCTCTCCAGCAGCTTTTCAGTCAAATCAGGGCTTGGGTTCCGCTGCGCATCGGCCATGCGTAGTGCTCCTGATTGGTGGTGTTAATCGCCTCCAGCACATGGAAGGAGGAAATGCTGCTGTACAGCGCAAGAAAGTGGCTCAGCACCGTGCCGAACAGGTAGAGGTCGCCTTCGCAGGCAAACCCTGTCTGGTCGAGCTTGACCACGCTGCGGATGCCGCGAATCGGTAGCGCCTGAAACATGCGGTCGACCGGCGTGGTAACGACTTCCAGCAGCGCATCCAGGCGCTTCTGCGTGGCTCGGCGCCGCTGGATGTCGTGATGAGCGGCGAAGTCGTACGCGCTGATGACGGCCTTCAACGGCTCGACGGACAGCAGCGACAGGTAGGTCGGCGACAGATTGGAGATAAGCCGCCACTGTAGGTTGCCATCCAGAACGGGCCGATACGACGGGGTGGGCGCCGTCAGGTTGCGGCCGCTGACGAAGGTGGGGACGTCGGGTGTGGGGATGCACACGTCCCCCGCTCCTAGTGCCAGCGGCAGATCGCGGTTGGTGCAGGTCAGCGACACCGAGACCGTCTCGTCGCGGCCGATGTAGTGGTGCTCGTCGCCACGCACGAACGACACGCGGTGCTCGACACCGGTGACGGTGAGCGACGGTTCGATGCGGGTGCGGTAGTACAGGGTGGTGTAGCCGCGCTCGTAGTCGATCTGGTGGCGCAGCGATTCGAAGGGTTGGTAGGTGCGCAGCCATTCACCAGCCTTGCCGCTGCCCTCGCCCTTCCAGCCGTCGACACTGTCGATGCTGAAGATCTCGTAGGCGTCGGTCCGCTGCCCTGCCGGGCTCAGACGATAATCCACCGCTTTGCCGGTCAGCCGGACGGGCTCGGCCTCGTGCTCGAACAGATTCACGGCCGGCGTGCAGTACAGCGCCAGGTCGCCCGTGCGGATGCGCACGTCCTCGGGCATGGGCCGGGTGAAAACGAATTCCAGGCGGATCTGCCCGGTCTGCTCAGTGGGCCAGAGTGAACGCAGCCCGCGGATGCCGAAAAAGAAGAACCGGCGCGGGAACAGGAAGTACTCCTGCAAAATACGGTAACCGTCCAGTGCGTTCTTCGGGTACGGCAGCAGCGCCTGATCAGGCGCGAAGCCGTGGAACAGCACCTGGCTGGCGGGGATGTGGCGCACCTGCCCCGCGCATTCCATGCGGATTTCGCCGAGGTATTCGGCGAGCCACAGATAAAGCGTCATAGCGGTGTAGTCGCTGCCGCTGAGGTAGAAATCGAGCTGATCGCAATCGTAGGTACTAGGCGGGCTTTGGCTGAGCGTGGACAGATCCACGCGCACAGTCGATTTCTCCAGCGAGTGTGCATCGCTGACCTGATCGATCCGCAACGGATAGATGGGCAGGTCCGCACAGGTGCGGAACTCGCAGGGGATGCCGTCTACCTCGCGCGCACGCATGCGTGTCCCCTTGGGGATCACATGTCGCTCCGTGATGGTACGGTCCATCGGCAGAAACTGCATGATGGTGGCGCTGGGCAACGGGCGCAGGTAGTTCGGCCACAATAGCTGCAGCAACGGGTGGGTCAGCTCCGGGAAGTCGTCATCGATCTTCAGGCGCAGCTTGGCCGTGAGGAAGGCAAAGCCTTCCATCAGCCGTTCCACATCGGGATCGGTAGCCTCCTCCCCCAGGTATCGCGCGAGCTGCGGATTGTTGCGCGCGAACACCTGGCCGAGGCGGCGCATATAGTCCAGCTCTTCGCGGAACTTTCGCTTCAGTGGCATCAGCCCTCCTGGCTGGGTGCTAGATCACGTGGATCCAGCGCTCCCGGTGCTGGACGAGCAGATCGATCTCCACGTCCTCCGTGCTGTCGTTGACTGGCACCAGGCAGTGCAAACGGAAATGCAGCGGGCCCGTCTGGCCGTGCGCGGTGATGGGATGAACGTTCAGCACCTGTACGCGAGGTTCGTAGGCCACTACCGCAGTACGCACGTCCTGGCATACCTGATGGCGCAGGTCCATCTGGCTGGCCGCGGCGTCGTTCAGATCCCCAAGGCCGAAGCCAGGGCAGCTTTGCGAGCTGCCCTGGCGGCTATTGAGAATGCGCTCGAGGTGGTCCTTGATGGCACCTATGCGCTCGGACGCCAGCGCCTGCCGCGAGCGCATGCGGCGCGGCGGCAGGTCTGGATCAAGCCGTTCGAACAGACTGCCCTGGCCGAGGGAGCGCGGCATGCGTCATGCCCTCCGTCATTCCTTGTCGAGCCGACCGACCAGCGACAGGTCGAAGCTCGCGCCCATGTACTTGAAGTGCGGGCGCAAGGACAGGGAAATCTGGTACCAGCCGGGATTGCCCGTCGCGTCCTGCACGACGACCTTGGCGGCACGCAACGGCCGGCGGCTGCGCACGTCGGCGGAGGGGCTTTCCTGATCCGCAATGTACTGGCGCAGCCAGTTGTTGAGTTCGCGCTCCAGGTCCTGGCGCTCTTTCCAACTGCCGATTTGTTCGCGCTGCAGCACCTTGATGTAGTGCGCCAGACGGTTGACGATGAACATGTACGGCAGTTGCGTGCCGAGCATGTAGTTGGTCTGCGCGGCCTGGCCTTCGGGCGTGTTCTGGAAGACTTTGGGCTTCTGCACCGAGTTGGCGGAGAAGAAGGAGGCGTTGTCGCTGTCCTTGCGCATGGCGAGCGGAATGAAGCCCTCTGCAGACAGCTCGAACTCCTTCCGATCGGAAATCAGCACTTCGGTCGGAATCTTCGCCTGAAGCTGGCCAAGCGACTCGTACAGGTGCACCGGAAGGTCATCCACGGTGCCGCCCGATTGCGGACCGATGATGTTCGGGCACCAGCGGTACTTCGCAAAGCTGTCCGTGATGCGGTTGGCCATCAGAAAGGCCGTGTTACCCCACAGGTAGTTGTCGTGCTGACCGTCGATGGTTTCGCGATAGCCAAAGCTGCGAACCGGATTCTCCAGCGGATCGTACGGCTGGCGCAGCAGGAACCGCGGCATGGTCAGGCCAAGGTAGCGCGCGTCTTCCGACTCGCGCAGGCCGCGCCATTTGGCGTGACGCGGGCCTTCGAAGATGTCCTTGACCTCTTTGAGGTTGGGGATGTCCTGGAAGGAGTCCAGATTAAGCATCTCGGGACCGGCCGCGGCGAGGAACGGTGCGTGCGCCATGGCGCCAATCGCAGCGACGTAGTTGAGCAGCTTGATGTCGGGCGCCGAGGGGCCGAAGGTATAGTTGCCGACGATGCAGCCAATGGGCTTCCCGCCGAACTGGCCGTAACCCGCGGTGTAGATGAGCTTGTAGACATTGCTGCGCGTGATATCCACGGCGCTCTCGAAGTCTTCCAGCAGTTCATCCTTAGTGACGTGAAGCACATCGATGAAGATGTTTTCGCGGAAGTCGGTGCCGGCCACCAGTCGATGGAGTCCGCGCCAGGCCGACTCCAGCTCCTGCAGGGCTGGCTGATGGAGAATCACGTCCATCTGCCTGCCGAGCTTGGCGTCGATCCGGGAAATCATCTGGTCGACCAGTTGCTTGTTGACCGGCTGTTCGCGTGCATCGGTCTTGAGCATCTCGGCAATGAAGGCAGCCACGCCGCGCTCGGCGACGGCATAACCTTCCTGGGCAGGCTGCAGGCGGGTCTGCGCCATGATCTGGGCCAGCAGGCCCTCCTGCGGCAGCGCGTCCTGCTTTTGGGCAGCGGCGGTTTGTGCTTGTGTCATTGTTATGTCCTTTGCAAACGGGAAGAGGAACAGCGCGGCATCAGGCCTTGCCGGGTTCCAGCAACTGCTCCAGCTCCTTGGCCAGCTTGCCGCGGGAGGCTTCATCACCGAGCAGAGCCTGCAACTGCTTGCGGAAGGCCGGGATATTGCCCATCGGCCCCTTGAGCGCCACCAGCGCCTCGCGCAGCTCGAGCAACTTGCGCAGTTCCGGCACCTGGCGGGCGATGGCATCGGGACTGAAGTCATCGATGGCGCCGAACTTCAGATGGACCGGCAAGGTGTCGTTCCCGCCCCCCTCTTCCAGTACGGCCGGTGCATCCATCGTCAGCCCCAGGCCGAACTCGGACATCACGCTGTTGAAGTTGTCCTTGTTGATGCTGACGGCGGTACGGTCTTCGAGTGCGACCTCGTCCTCGCGCCCTTTGAAGTCGCCCGTCACCAACAATTTCAACGGCAGTTCGACTTCCTCCTGCTCACCGCCCGTTGCCGGAACATAGCGAATGTTGATGCGTTCCTTCGGTGCGACCGATCCTTGCTTTGCCATGAGCCACTCCCATTCGAATTGAAGTCTTTAGCAGCGCGAGCTTCGATAAACCCCAACGCATTGCGCGCCAAAGTGTATGCAGTGCAAGCGAAGGTATGCCGGTCGGGCCAAGCCCCTCCGACCTAACACCATCCATGACATACCGCAGAATCGCTTTCCGCCCGCAGACGAAGAGGCTAGACGTTAATGGCCGCCCATGGAATGAGACCAATCTTATTTTTTCGCCCAAATACCTCGTATTCGTTCGAATATCGATTTAAGAAAATTCCCCTCATTAAATTTCAGACGAATCCCATAGACAGGCGAGTTGCCGGCGTGTTTCCCTCGAAGGCTTGACCGTGTGCTGATTGTGGGCGAGTCGGAGGCGTCCTCGCCCACATTATTTAATTCGTCAATCTAAAACGTTCATTTGCATTAGCAACGCAAGGACGATTTTTCTTATAAAAATCTTTCCTTTAAACGGGAATTCGATTACATGATTACGGTGGATCTCCCGGCACTCTTCGAGCGCCTCAATGTGTTGTGTCGGCATGCCTTGGAAGAAGCGGGGAGCCTCTGCATCGGCCAGCGTGGCGCCGAAGTCACAGTGCCCCACCTGCTGTTCAAGCTGCTCGATCAGCCTCAGTGCGATGTGCGTATCGTGCTGCGCGTCGCGGGGATTGAGGTCGACACCGTGCGACACGCGCTGTCCACTGCATTTCCCGAGGGGGATAGCGGGCACAATCAATATCCTTCCTTCTCCCCGTTGCTGGTGGAGCTGTTGCAGGAGGCATGGCTGCTCAGCTCGGTGGAGCTGGGACAAACTGAAATCCGCAGCGGCGCCGTGCTGCTCGCCGCGCTACTCAATCCGGGACGCTACCTTCCGATGGCGGCGATACGCCTGCTGGATGGCGTGAGTCGGGAACCGCTTCGCAAGCGCTTTGCTGAGCTGTTGGCCGGATCGACGGAAGTCGCCAGCGTGGCGTCCGCCGACCACCGCCCTGCGGCTGTCGGCGGCGACGACAGCGCGCTGGCTCGATTCGGCCACGACTTCAGCACACAGGCTCGCGAAGGGCGGATCGACCCGGTGCTATGCCGCGATGCCGAGATCGACCTGATGGTCGACATCCTGTCGCGTCGCCGCAAGAACAACCCCATCGTAGTCGGCGACGCCGGTGTCGGTAAGAGCGCGGTCGTTGAAGGACTCGCCCAACGCATCGTGCAGGCGCGTGTGCCCGAGCCGTTGCGCGACGTTCAACTCTGGGGGCTGGATCTGGGCGCCCTTCAGGCCGGCGCGTCGGTCAAGGGCGAGTTCGAGAAACGCCTGAAGGCGGTGATCGATGAAGTGAAAGCTTCGCCGCATCCGATCATTCTGTTCATCGATGAGGCGCATACGCTGATCGGCGCAGGCAACGCCGCGGGCGGCAGCGACGCGGCCAACCTGCTCAAACCCGCGTTGGCGCGCGGCGAGCTACGGACCATCGCCGCCACCACGTGGTCCGAGTACAAGAAGTATTTCGAGAAGGACCCTGCGCTGACGCGGCGCTTCCAGCTGGTAAAGCTGGACGAGCCCAGTCCGGAGGATGCCGTGCATATCCTGCGCGGCCTGCGCCCCCTCTACGAGCAAGCGCACAAGGTCTACATCGGGGACGATGCCCTGCAAGCCGCCGCGATGTTGTCAGCGCGCTACCTGTCTGGCCGGCAGTTGCCGGACAAGGCCATCGACGTGCTCGATACCGCTTGCGCACGCGTCGCCACCGCATTGGCCGAGCCGCCGCGTCGCTTGAGCGCGCTCGAGAACGAGCTTCGGCAGATCGACACCGAGACCGAACACCTGACGCGTGACGCCCGGTCCGGCCGCAGGCCATCGACGAAACGACTCGACGACCTGCGCGATGCGCGGCTACAGGTGGAAACGCGCATCGCCGAGTTGCGCCAAGCCTGGGAACAGCAGAAATCGGTCATCGATACGATTGTCAGCCTGCGCGGTCAGGAGGCTGACGACGACTCCGTCCGGCTGCTTTCGGGTTGGGTGACCCATCTGGCCGAACTGCAACGCGATGGCGCGCTGCTGCATGCCGACGTGGGCGCCGAGCAGATTGCCCAGGTCATCGCCGACTGGACCGGCATACCGGCCACCACCATCAACAGCGATCAGCTGACGCGTCTCGAACAATTGCCAACCACCCTGCGAGTGCGCGTCAAAGGACAGGACGCGGCACTAGAGGCGTTGCACCGACGCCTGCTCACGGCGATGGCCGACCTGCGCCGGCCGGGCACGCCGATGGGTGCGTTCCTGCTGGTCGGCCCCAGCGGCGTCGGCAAGACCGAGACGGCGTTGGCGGTGGCCGATGCGCTGTTCGGCGGCGAGCGCTTCCTGACCACGATCAACATGTCCGAGTACCAGGAGAAACACACCGTGTCGCGCCTGCTGGGCGCTCCTCCCGGCTACGTGGGCTATGGCGAAGGCGGCGTACTGACCGAGGCCATTCGTAAGCAGCCCTATGCGGTGGTATTGCTGGACGAGGTGGAAAAAGCCCATCCGGAAGTGCTGAATGTGTTCTACCAGGCCTTCGACAAGGGCGAACTGGCCGATGGCGAGGGTCGCAGTATCGACTGCCAGAACATCCTGTTCTTCCTGACCTCGAACCTCGGCTTCGACCAGGACGATCCGTCGTTGTCCGACCTCGACGTCGACAGCCTGCGGCAGCAGTTGATGCGTTTCTTCAAGCCGGCCCTGCTGGCGCGCATGCAACTCGTACCGTACCGCTACCTCGACGAGGCCGTGTTGGGCGATATCGTGGACAGCCGCTTGCAGCGCCTGCAGCAGCAATTCGCCCAGCGCTACAACGCCCCTCTGGAAGTGGCCGAGAGCGCACGCGACGAGTTGCGCTCGCGCTGCATACGGCACGCCAACGGGGCGCGCATGCTCGATGCGAGCATCGACGGCGAACTGCTGCCGCCGCTGTCGCTCGCTGTCCTGCAGCAGCAGGCCAAGGGGGCGCCTTTCCAGCGCGCGGACCTGCGCTGGCAGGACGGCGCCTTTCTGGCCACGCTGCACTGAGTGGAGCACGGCATGGAGACCGTGAGCGTCGTCCTGTTGGCACGCGAACTGGCGCAAGCGAGCACCATGGCCTCGCTGGCGGGGGCCTGGCTGCGCGCCGCCTGCGATGGCAGCGGTATCGAACAGGCGCTCTGCTACTGGCGTGAGCATCCCGGCGACAGGCTACTGCCGATCGCCCATGCCCATGTGGCTGACGCCGCGGGGCTCACCTCGATATCGTTGGAAGAGCTGGACAATCCGCTGGTGTATTGCCTGACCAGCGCCAAGCCTTGCCATGTCGCGCGGCTGGACGCGTTGGTCAAGGTCGGCGCCGGCTTCGACGCCCTGCGCGAACATCTCACCGCCCGCGCCGCCCTCCTGGTGCTGCCGATCCATGGCCCACAGCACGAAGTGGTGGGTATCTTCGCGTTGATTGGCACCGAAACGGCCCTGCGCGACTGGCAGGCAGATCCGATCTGGCAAGAGCTGACCACCCTGCATCACGTGCTGATGGTGCGCCTGCTGGCATCGTCCGGCACCCACCGCATCGAGGAGCAGCGACGAAGCGAGATCGACCAGGATCGGACACGCGCCGCCCGCCTGCTAGCCGCAGACTTTGTCGGTATCGGGGCGACGGCCCGACAACTGCGCGAAGACATGCTGCGGCTGGCCGACTCGTCACTGTCCTTGCTGATCACCGGGGAAACCGGTTCGGGCAAGGATCATGCGGCCTGGCTGATTCACCAAGCCTCGTCCCGCCGGGGCAAGTTCGTACCCGTGAACTGCGCGGCGATCCCGAAAGACCTGATCGAAGCCGAGTTGTTCGGCGCGGTACGCGGCGCTTACACCGGCGCCACGCAGGCGCGCACCGGCCTGGTCGCCGAGGCCGATGGCGGCACCTTGTTCCTCGACGAAATCGGCGACATGCCGCTGGAACTGCAAGGCACGCTGCTGCGCCTGCTGAACGAGAAAACCTATCGACCGATAGGCGCAACGCGCGAGCAGGCGTCCGACTTCCGCCTGATCTGCGCCACCCACCGTCCTCTGCCCGAACTCGTGCGCGACGGCGCGTTCCGCGAGGACCTGTATTTCCGCATCCGCCAGCGCGTGCTACGCATCCCGCCCCTGCGCGAGCGCCCGGAAGACATCCCTGCGCTGGTCGCGCACGTGCTGCTGCAACACAACCGCGAATGCCAGGGCAACATCGCCGGCATTTCCGCGAGGGCACTGGCACGCCTGCAAGCACACAGCTTTCCCGGCAACGTGCGCGAGCTGCGCAGCCTCGTGCTGGCCGCAGCCGAGCGCACCGCGCCCGGCCAGCACATCCGCGGTGATCTGCTGGCCGACCTGGAAGAAGAAATGCTGGCGCCGAGTGAGCCGCCGTCGCCAACAGCATCGGCACTGCAACAGCTCTTGCACACCGACAACCTGCCGGAAGCCTTGCTGCACTTCGAGCGCATCGTGGTCGGCGAACGGCTGCGCCGGGTCGAGGGGTCGCGGCGCGAGGCTGCACTCAGCCTCGGCATACCCAAACGCACGCTGGCACGCAAATGCCTGGAGTGGAATTTGAATGGAGAGGATCACCCATCATGAAATCGTTCAGCCTGGCATTGCTGTCTGCAGTGGCACTGGCCGGTTGCGACGGGAAGCAACCCGCCGTCGCCGCCAGCAACGATTGCGCCACCATCGTGTCGCCGCAGGAACGGCTGGCCTGCTTCGACGCCAAGGCGGGCACCCCGCCACCGGCCCCGTCGTCACCGGCCGCGCTCCAAGCCAAGGCACCCGCGCCGCCGCCAACGCCCGCCACCACGCCGGCCAGCGCGAAGCGGCCGGACATCGCCGCCCTGGTCCAGGCCAACGAGGCCAAGCGCCGCGCTGACGACACCGGCTTGCTGCTGATGCGCACGCCGGAAAAGCTTCCCGGCCAAGATAAGGTGGTCATCTCGGCGCCGGCGCTGGGAGGCTCGACACCCGGCCCCACGCTCGCGATCAGTTGCCTGCAGAACATCTCGCGCCTGCAATTGCTGACCGCCGAGGCACTGCCCTTCAACCGCGCCAATCTACGGCTGCTGCTGGACGGCCGGCCCGTGTCGGCCAGCCAGCCGTGGCAGGTGCTCGATGACGGCACAGTCACTGACGCGGGACGCGGCCTGGTGGCGATCGAGCAGCTTCGTCACCTGGCCCAGCCGGCGCAGCGCCTGCAGATCGAGAGCGACCAGCCCCCCTTCGACGGACTGGTCTTCGACGTCTCCCGGCTTCATGAGCAACTGGTCCAGCAGCGCGAGGCATGCCACTGGTGAAACTGCCCGCCCCCTTGGACCTCGATACCTTGCTGGCGCCGCTCGACCCGCGCCAGCCAGTTGGCGTTTTCGATGAGGAAGACGACGCTTACCAAGGCATCGACCACGAAATGATCAAACTCGGCAGCTTGCAGGAGGCGACCATCGACTGGCCCTACGTCGACGAAGCCGCACAGCACTACCTGCGCAGCCAGTGCAAACACCTGCGCATTGCCGGGCATCTGCTGACCGCTCGTGCTCGCACGCACAGTTGGCGCGGCTGGGCGGAGGCCACCGGCGTGCTGGCCGGCATGGTCGAACGCTACTGGGAAACCAGCTATCCGAAACCGGGCGCCACCGGCTACCTGGCCAAGCGACGGTTGGTGGGGCAACTGCTGGAGCGGCTGTCCGACAGCCTGACCGCGTTGGAAAACACCGGCTACGGCGAAGAGTTCTACAAGGCCGGTCAGGCCGCACTCGATAGCCTGCAACGCTGCGCCGAAAGCACCCAGCTCGACGTGCCCACCCTCTCGCGGCTGGAGGCCTTGCTGCGGCAAAAAGCCGAAGCGTTGCGCGCGCCGGAACTAGCCGACGCCAAGCTCGACACGCCCGCGCGCGGCGAGGTGCTATCGGATGCCTTCTTCACGCCAGTATTGCCCACGCCCGGCAACGAGCGCGAGGGCCGCAAATCACTGCTGGCCGCGGCGGAGATCATCAACCAGCAAGACCCCTACGACCCCACCGGCTACTTGCTGCGGCGGTTTGCCTTGTGGGCCCATCTGACCAACGCACCGTCGGCACGCAAACACCACCAGACCGAACTGATGGCCGTACCCGCCGACGTCGCCGAAGGGTATGCGGAAGCGCTCGGTTCCAACGCTGTCGACCCAACGCTGTTGCAACGTGTCGAACGCAGCGTCACCACCTCGCCGTACTGGATGCACGGCAGCTACCTGGCCGCCAGCATCGCCCGACGCCTGGAGATGCCGCTGGTGGCCGAGGCCATCCGTCAGGCGGCCGAACGCTTCGTCACCCGGCTGCCGGCGCTGGGCAAGCTGGAATTCGCCGATGGACGTCCATTCGTCGATGGCCAAACCCAGGCTTGGATTAGCGGCGCGCAAGCGAGCGGCACCACAAGCGCCGCCGGCCATGACTACGCCGCCGTACGCGACGAACTGCACAGCCTGCTCGAAACGCAAGGTGTCGAACCGACGCTGCGTCGACTGGAAGCGATCCAGCGGGAAGCGACCGATCCTCGGCACAACTGCCATGTCATGGCCATCGCCGCCGAACTGCTGCGGCCGCGCGGGCTCACCTGGCTAGCCGACGGCCTGTTCGTCCGCGCGTACCAGGCTATGCAAAACGCCTCGGCGCCCGAGTGGGAGCCCGACCTCTTCAGCCTCCTCCAGCGGCATCAGCCGGACGCCTCCGGGCACAAGGATTAAACAGGGAGCATCGTCATGTGGAACATCTGGTCAAAACTGCAACGTTACGGCCAACTCATCATGCGCTGGGGGCGGCAAGGCGCGCCCCTGCTGCAACTGCTGCTACTGGCGCTCGCGCTGGCCGCCATCTGGTGGCTGGGACCCAAGTGGAGCTGGGGCGAACACCGCCCCCTGGCCAGCGTGACTGCCCGGGTACTGGCGACGGTCGTCCTGCTGATACTGCCGCTGCTGGTCTGGGCACTGCGCCTGCGCAAACGCGCCATGCACCTGGAGGCCGAGCAGCAGCATGGGGAAGAGCAGCAGACCGACCCGTGCCTGCGTTACGTCGAGGCGCAGGAGCGCGACCTCGATCAGAGCCTTGCAACACTGCAGGCCAATCTCAAGGGCCGGCATGCGCTGTACCAGTTGCCCTGGTACTTAGTGCTGGGCCAGGAGAACTCCGGCAAGACCAGCTTCATCAACCGCTCCGGCCAAAGCTTCTCGCTCACCGGCGAAATGAAGGCCGGCAGCCGGCGGCTGCAAGAGGATCCGGACAAGCTCTACGCCATTGACTGGTGGATGGGCGACCAGGCCATTCTCATCGACCCGCCGGGCGAGTTGATCAGCCAGCCGCGAATCGCCCAGTACGGTGCATCCGATGACGCTGAAGCCGACGACATGCCCGTCGCGAGTGCACCCGCGCTGCGCACGCAACTGGCCCGCCACGGCGTGCTGCCGGAAGATATCCACGCGCGGCTGTGGGACAGCTTCGTCGGCTGGCTCGGCCGCAACCGCAGCCGCCGACCGCTCAACGGCGTGGTGCTGATGGTCAGCCTGGAAACCCTGGCACACCAGACACCGAGCGACCGCAAGGCGCTCGCGGCGGTGCTGCGCGCGCGGCTGGCCGAATTGAGCCGGCAACTCGGCACGCGGCCGCCGCTGTACGTGGTGCTCAGCAAGTTCGACCTGCTGGAAGGCTTCGAAACACTGTTTGCGCGGCTGCCCAAGTCCGTGCGCGAAGACCTCTTCGGCTTCAGCTTCACCCTGGATGCGATTCAGCGCTACGACGCCTGGCTGGACGAGTTGGGCACGCTCTACGACGCCTTCCTCAACCGCCTGAACGAACAGGTCTTCGACAGCCTGGCCGATGTGCCCGACGTGGCGCAGCGTGAAGCGCTGTACTCGCTCACCCGACAGCTCAGCGGCCTGCGGCCCCTGCTGCTGGGCTTCCTCGCCGACGTGCTGGGCAGCGATCGCTACGTCACCCCGGCGCTGCCGCGCGGCGTGTTCTTCTCCTCGGTCTACCAGCAAGGCGTGCTCAACAACGCCTTCCTCACCACGGCGTCGCAGACCTACGCGTTGCGTGGGCCAGTCAACTACATGCAGCCCAGCGGGCGATCCCTGGTCTACTTCGCCCAGCACCTGTTTCAGCGCGTCATCTACCCGGAGTCCGGTCTTGCCGGCGACAACCCGAAGGTCATCGCCGAGAAAAAGCACGCGCTGGCGCTGCGCTTCGGCGTAGCGTCGCTGGGCAGCGTGCTGGTAATCGGCGCGTGGTACCACTATTACGCGCTGAATCGCGACAAGGCCCTGAACGTGCTCGAGCGCAGCCGCGCGTTCAGCACCCACGCCATTGACGGTACGCTCGACCCCACCGGCCGCAATCTGCTGCAACCGCTGGACCAGATCGGCAGCGTGGTCGCCGTCTACGGCAACTACCGCGACGCCTGGCCAGTCGTGGCCGACCTTGGCCTGTATCAGGGCCGCACTATCGGCCCGAAGGTCGACCAGGCCTACCTCGCCCTCTTGTCGCAGCGCTTCCTGCCCGCGCTGGCCAGCGGCGTGATGACCGAGCTGGATGGCGCCGGCACCGACAGCGATACACAACTGGCCGCGCTGCGCGTCTACCGCATGATCGAAGACCGCCCCAACCGCCGCGCGCCCGTGGTCGAAAACTGGATGGCCGCGCACTGGCAAACCGCCTTCCCGGGTGAAGACGGCGTGCAGCGCGCGCTGATGCGCCATCTGGACTACGCCATGAAGTACGCCGACACGCGCCTCCCGCAATACCAGGAGCGCGTGGCTGCCGCGCAGCGCGAGCTGCGCACCATCCCGCTGCCTCAGCGCGTCTACATGACCCTGCGCCGCCAGGCCGGCGCCGCGCTGCGCGCGCCGCTGGACCTGCGCAACGAAATCGGCCCGGCCTACGACATCGTGTACGAACCCGAACGCACTGCAGAAGGCAAGGACGGCAACCCGCCCGCCAGCGGCCGCATCGACGCCCTGCTCACCGCCAAGGGCTACCGCGGCTACTTCGCACCGCACAGCCAGGACGTTACCGAACTGGCCATGATCGACCAGTGGGCTCTCGGCGAGCGGCGCAACATCGACTACTCCGACGCCGACAAGCACGCCCTGGCCGATCGCATCCGCTCGCTCTACAGCCGCGACTACGTCGACACCTGGCAACGCAACCTCAACCAGATCGCCGTGCGCGACTTCCAGGATATCGGTCAGGCCGTCACCATCCTGGGCAGCGTCACCAGCCCAGCCGCGCCGCTGCGGCGCCTGGTCGAAACCGTGCGCGACAACAGCGAACTCGGCAACCTGCCCGCCGCCACGGCCAGCGCCGGCACCGAAGCCTCACAACCCAAGGCCGCCGCGCTGGCCGACAAGGTGGACAAGCTCACCGAGTCCGAAGCACCGCCGCTGCCGGTCATCACCATCGCCCGCGCCTTCGCACCGATCAGCCAGTTGCTCGACGCCAAGGGCGAGCGGCCCCCGTATCTCGACGAAACCATGCAGGCCATCGGCGCCGTGCAAGACAAAGTGCGCACCGTGCACGACAGCCCGGACCGCGGCAAGGCCGCGCTCAACGTGGTGCTCGAACGATTCGGTCAGAAAGGCCCTGATCCCATCGCCAACCTGCAGCGCATCGCCGGTGGCCTGCCCAAGCCGTTGAATCATCAGGTCGGCAAGCTGGCCGACGAGTCCTCACGCATCGTCCTCGTCGAAGCCCTGCGCGAGCTGGAAAAGCGCTGGGATGCCGACGTCTATCGCTTCTATCGCGAGCGCCTGGCTAACCGCTACCCGTTCAATCCGAGCAGCCGCGAAGAAGTCTCGCTAGACGACTTCACCGCCTTCTTCGGGCCGCAGGGGCACCTGCAACAGTTCCGCGACAAGTACCTCAACCTGTTCATCCAGGACAACCTGGAAGCCCTGTACTCCGAACGCCTCGGCGGCTATCTCGTACGCAACGACGTACTCACCCAGCTCGAAGCCGCCGAGCGGATTCGCGACGCCTTCTTCAACAGCCGCGGACAACTCGGCGTGCAGTTCTTCGTCGAACCCCTCGGCTTGGCCGCCAACAAGCGCAGCAGCTCCCTCAGCGTCGAAGGCCAGCTGATCACCTACAACCACGGCCCCACCACCAGCACGGCCGTCATCTGGCCCAACACCCTGGCGCCCAGCAACGAAAGCCGCATGACCCTGGTCCATGCCGGTGGCAGCAGTAGCGGATTGATCTACCGCGGCCCGTGGTCGCTCTATCGCCTGCTCAGCCAGGCCCGCCTGAACGGCGCCACGGCCACCAGCGTCGACCTCAGTTTCGCCGCACCGGACGGCGGCATGCGCTACCGCATAAGCACCGAGAAGGCCAACAACCCCTTCACCCAGCCGCTGTTCAAAGGCTTCGCGCTGCCGCGCACGCTACTGCAGGACGAGCGGCGAGCGGATACCTCAACGGGCGGACAGAGCGAAGTACAGATGAAACAAAACACGCGTCAGAACGGCGCCTGACCACACGCGGGCCGCGCTGCGGCCCGCGCTCTACGTAAGAGACAACACGCATGAACTATGAACTCGTCGACCTGGGCCCCCTGACGATCACCGGCATCGCCTTGCGCACCGACAACAGCGAGGCTGGGCTGGCCAAGATTCAGCAGCATTGGGCGCAATTCTTTCAGCAGGGCATCCTGCAACAGATTGGCGCCGGCGAAAGCACACCGATCTGCGAGGCCTACTTCGACTATGAAAGCGATGCCAGCGGCTCGTATACGCTGCTGCTCGGCAGCCGCCTGTCGGGCGCAATGCCGTCGCACGTCGACGGCGTGCAGACACACAGCTTTCCCGCCGCCCGCTACGCCAAGTTTCACGTAGAAGACTCCAACGGCATCCGCGCCGCATGGCAGCACATCTGGAGTCGGCAAGACCTCGACCGGCTCTATGCGTGCGACTTCGAGATCATCGGCGCCGAGGGGGCGGACATCTACGTGTCAGTGAAGTCATAAGAAACGGTCCATGTCGCACATGCCGAATGAGGTCAGATTCACATCATGCTCGGTCGCCATATCGGAAGTGAACCTGACACCGTTCTTCGTGTCGACAAAACAGCTGTCGAATACGACGACGAATAGACAATATGTCATTTACGGAAAAAGAGCGTGCCGCCTTGCTGGCGGTCAAGGGCGTAGGTCCAACCGTGGTTGCCCGCCTGGAGCAAATGGGCTTTGCCCGGCTGGAACAACTGGCCGAGGCGGATGCGGGCGACATCGTCGCTACCGCTTGCCGGACTGGTCGGCTCGACCTGCTGGAAGAACAGTCCGCAGGCGCGAGCGGCCATCGAGCGAGCCATCGAGCTCGCGAAGTCGATGGCCGCGAAAGGCTGCAGCGACGGAGTTCGCCTAAACGGAGACAAAACGATGTAAAAGCGGTGGCAGGTTCACTTCCTGATCGGCCGCCTGTAGACAGTGAACCTGACTCCGTTCTTCCAACGAGCCTTCATCGCTTCTGCTGCCATTGGTGTGCCGATGCTGGACGGGCAAGGCTGCTGCATGCTCATGGCGTGGGACGTGGACAGTCTTCACATGAGAACGAGAAAGACATGATGCGGCGCTGCTCGGTTTCATCCACCCTGAAACCAAAGTCCATGCTCGGTCCATTTTCAGCCACTTCCGTGTTAGCCGTGCAGCGACGGAGTTCGCTCAGGCGAAGGCAGTGGTAAGAGAGCGGATGCTTGGATTTGTCACTCCAACGGAACACGTCTCGCAAGGTACTATCGGCGTCCACGCCGACGTCGTTGACTTGCAGATAGCCCTTGAATGCATTGCGAAGTACGGGCTCTCCATCTTCATTGGTATCCGGGCCTGGGACAGCGCGGATGTTCACAAAGAGAGATGAGACCTGAAAAACGCCGCTCTTCTTGGCTTGGTCTAGCGTTTGTTTCCACTTGTATCGTTCCCTTTCATAAGCATCGTCTGACTTGGGACCAGATGCGTTGAACTGTCGGGTCATGTCCGTAATCAGTTGCTCTTCGTAGCTCTCGGCATTCGTTGTGAGGCCGATGCCCAGGTTGTCCCAAACTTGAATACTGCCGAGACGATCTTGCCGACTGGGAGGACCAAGCACCGCCCACCATTCAGCGACAGGCGCTTCCAGCACCAGCAGCTTGCCATCCAGGGTGATGCGGTTGTTCTCCACAATCAGTTCGGGCTTGGATCCGCGAGAAGCTTGTCTCGGCGAGCCATGAAGCCAGTCATCTACTTGATTGGCAGCGTCCGTCGCGCGTTTTAGCCACCGCACCTGCGACGCCATCTCACCCTCTTCTCTAGGCGGCTCGGGCTCCGACTGGGCTTGACCGCAACCGCTGAGTAGCAAGATCGCGGTCAGAAGCCATACGGGGACGTGAGATTTCTCGGTTTTCATCGCGATATCTGGTTCTTTTCGCCGAACAGTGTTTCGTAGTGCTTCTGGATATAGTCACGGCCCGCCACTCCGTAGCGCCCAATTTCCCGCAAGCGTTCCAGTGCCCGCTTGCCGTGCACCTCGTTCAGATGCTCCAACTCGGTACGGGAGGCACCGCGGCGGATGGCGTCGGGATTGGCCTGTGCCCACGCCTTGACGATAGAGTCCTGCCATTGGCAGTCGTTGGGATGGACCAGGTAGCTGGCGGCCAGCGTCGCTGGATCCCGGCCAGAGCGACGTTCCCATCGGGCCTTCATCGCCTGGCCGACGTCGCGCACCGCATGCTTGGCCAGTGTCGCAGCCAAGGCATGGAAGGGGTGTACGTCATGGTCCTTGGCCAACTGCGAATGCGAGGGGTCCATGCTCTCGTCAGCATTCGGGTCGCTGCCGGAGTAGGTTTGTACGTCGTCCACGCTGTTGCCGATCAGTTGAATCATGGCCTGGAAAACCAGGTTGTAGGCGTTGGTCACGGCGCGCAGGGGTGTCTTCGCAACCCAAGCGATGCGCGCTGCTAATTCATAGCCCGGGACACTTGCCAGGCTGTCGCGAAATTTCAAGAACTGGTCAAAGGCCGCCAAATAAGTCTCGTCCCTGTGATCTTCCAGCAAGATGAGCATCATGCGCTCGCCATCCGAGCGCTGCCCGGGCTTGGTGGGCTTGAACTCACCGTCATCCACGGGGAACATCATCTGCGCCATGGGTTCGGCGAGGCTGGCGATGATGTCCAACGAACCGAACATACCGGTGACCACCGGCAAGGCATGCCGGCTTTGCGTGCTGCTGCGCGGCGCCGTCCAAGCCAGCACGTTGGGGTGGAACTTGCGCAGGCTCAGCTCCACGAAATTGGAATGGGCGAAATAGTCTTCGAGTACATGCAGAGCCGCGCCAAAGTGCCTGAAGCCTTTTGAAGTTGGGCCAGCGCCAAGGGCGATGTTCAACTGGGCGCTCATGTAGTCCCTTGAATCGAAGATATACCGCTTCATCGAACTGGCTTTGTCGACAGCTAAGCGCTGGTCGTCCTTCAATGCCCAGGGTTCGAACGCCGGGTCCACCGTGCGCGGGTCGGCGGGACTGGGCTTGAAGTTGCTCGGGTTGTCGATATGCTCGCTGGGGCGATAGACGCCCAGCATCTTCTGATTGAGCATGTAGGTCTTATTCTTGCCGTCCTTGAGGTCTTCACTCGAATCCTTCAGGTTCTGGATGGAGTGGAACTCGCGCAAGGCGAGCAGATCGACCACGCGGGTCAAGACTCCGCGCGACAGATATCGGGAGAGGTCCTTTTCTGCACTCGGCGGACGGACGATTTTCGGGTCGAGCAACTGCGAGTAGTCACGCAGCCAGTTGCCGAAATAGATCTGCTTGCGCTCCCGCGTGTTGAAGCCGGCATCGTTCAAGGCATCCTCGATCGATTCGTGGCCGAACGAACTGTCGGGTTGCTTGTCGTGGTGCTCGCCGCGGCCTGCGCCGAAAGCTTCGCGGGTGCCGCTCTTTTCCTCGTGTTCGTGGGCGTCACCGCCTTGCAGGGCGCGAATGGCCTGGGATGCCTCGGCGTAGTCGAGCGTCAGCGGGCCGCTGCCGGCGGGGCCGGTGTAGTGAGCATAGGTGACCTGGGTGGTCGATTCGAAATCGAACAGTGCCATGCGGTAGGCGTAGCGCGCGCCTTCATCGAGGGGGCTGTCATCCGCCAGCGTGGAGGTGCCATCCGGATGGCGGTCAGCCAGATCATGCCGCAGCAGGTTGTCGATGTGGTGACCAAATTCATGCAGCAGCACTGCCAGAAGCAGGCTGGCGGCCTCGTTGTCGGTGCGTGCGCGTTCCACGGCCAGGGCGTGCACCCGAACCACGCGCTCGCGGCTATCGTAGTCGGCAGGCGACTTGCCCTGCTTCATCAACCGATGCTCAGGGTTGGCGATGGTGCCTTGGCGCAGGCCGTCGTACAACTTGATGTAGGTGTGCGCGGGAATGTCGAAGCCGAAGATGGGAGCGAGCATCAACGTGAATTCGCCCTTGGTGCAGCGCTGCGCGATGCCCGTGAGCTGGTCGAGGGCAAAGGTGCTCTCGATTTGCCCGTTCTCTTCGGGAAGGGTCAGCGGCAGGCCGGCAAAGATCGGTATGCCCGCCATGTCGATGGCGTTTCCTGAGCCCTTTTTGTCGGCCTTGAGCGGTCCCTTTAAGTGTACGCGGACGCCCTCCAGCGCGATGCCACTGCCATCCAGGGTGATGGTGCCGCCGGGGCCGCGCAGGCGGAACACATCGCCGGCCGCCAGTTCGATCACGCGACTGCGCCGACGGATGTTCTGCCCGGCCTCCAGCTCGGAACGGCCTGCCACCCGCTGCGTCAGATGCCCGCCAATATCCACCGTGTGATCGGCCGCCGTCTTGTCGCGACGATGGTTACCGACTTCCTCGGTGCGATCCTTCGCCGTACGGATGGTGTGATTGCGACCAATGGTCAGGAAGTCGTCCTGCCCGATGTCGTGGCGTCGGTCCTGACCAATGGTGACCTGCTCGTCATGGCCCACGGTTTCGGTACGATCGTTGCCGATAGCAATCGTTTCGTCGTGCTCGACCTGCTCGCTGCGGTCGTTGCCCACGAAGGTGGTTTCGTCGTGGTTGACGTGGATGTTCTGATCGCGCTGCGCGTGGACGTAGATTTCTTCCTGCCCGGCTTCGTCCTCGAAGCGCAGTTCGTTGGAGCCCTCGCCCTTGTGCGTCTGGCTCTTGATCGTCATCCGCGTCTTGTGCCGCGGCAGTTCGTACGGCGGCAACTGTAGGCGGTTGTACGCCCTCCCGATGATGAGCGGCTGGTCCGGATCGCCATCGATGTTGACCACGATCACTTCCTGCCCGATACGCGGGATCGCCATATGGCCCCAGGTCGCCCCGGCCCAGTTCTGCGCGACCTGGATCCAGCACGAGCTGTGCTCGTCGTGCTTGCCCTCGCGATCCCACGGGAACTGCACCTTCACCCGGCCGTACTCGTCGGTGTAGATCTCTTCGCCTTCCGGGCCCACCACGGTCGCCGGCTGCGGGCCATCGATGCGCGGGCACGGCAGCGGCTCGGCGCGCCATTCCGCATCGTCGGGCACCAGCACCGCCTCGTAGCGGTAGTGCGTGCCCTGCTGCGCGTCGGCGCCCTCCTCTGCTTGGCTGGTGTACTGCTTGCCGTGATGCACGAGGCTGATCGGACGCCAGCCGCGATTCATGTCGTCGCGCGGGTGGCCGGTGAGGTCGAACGCGATGCCCGGTTGCAGGCGCGCATCGTCGCCGCCGACCGTCGCGATGCGCGCATCGCGGCGGTGACCGCGCAAGCGATCCTGCGTGAAGGCCTTGCCGCTCTCTTCATGCTTGTAGCGGCCCGGGTAGTCGTAGCGCGTGTAGCCGCGGCCCTGGTGATCGAGATCGGTGCCCTCGCGCGGGTACTCGTGCGGGTAACGCGGACTCTTGAACGTGTAATCGCGCTGCACCTGGCGCGCGGTGCGTACGTTCTCGGTATAGGCAAACGTGCGCAGGCTGGGCTGCGGCCGGTCGCCGCCGGGCGTGGGGTTGTACAGCACCGGCTCGCCCTGCTGGCGGCCGTAGATAAAGAGGCGGTCGCAGTGAATCAGCCGGTGACCATCGGCCTTGTGCTGGAAGGCGTAGAAGAAGCCCTCTTCACGCAAGATGCGCTCGATGAAATCGTAGTCGGTGTCGCCCGCCTGCACGCAGTACTCACGGGCCAGATGCTCGGCGGTCACGCGCTGCTCGTAGTCCAGCGTTTGATGGTGTGCCTTGAGCACGGCCGTTGCAATCTCGGGCACGCTCAGCGTCTGGAAGATGCGCCAGTCTGACGAGAGCTTCAGGCGCGCCAGGCGAGGTTCGATCACGGCGGAATAGCGGGTGCGTCGAAAGCCCGTGTCGCCTTGCACGAAGCTCGACATCGCGCCGTGCACGTAGCGCACGGGCAAGCCGCCCTGCCAGATCGTGAGCAAGCCGTTGTGATCGAGCACCTGACCAAAGTCGATGGCGGCGTTGGTACTGGCCAGCTCCACCTGCAACAGGAAGGTCTCGGACAAGCCTTCGTGCAGGGTGAACTCCACCACCTCGAACGATTCGTCGCCAGCGGTGAAGGTAAAGCGCAGGTCGGTTCGATCAACCATGAGCATTCCTTACCAGCCCGTTACCGGGCCGGTGATCTACATGCTGAGTTGAGCGACCGGCCTAAGCGCCGGTCGCACGGGTGGCCCAGGCTCAGGCTTCCTGGGGCTTGCGCCAGTCGTCCGAGGCTTCGGTGCCGGCGATGGCGTGGGTCCAGGTGATCTTGCGGTAGGCCATGGCGACCTTGACCAATTGGGTGTACTCGGCCTTGGTCGCGTCCTGCGCATGCGGCAGCACGGTGTTGATGTTGACGATGGTGGCGTCTTCGAGCTTGGTGGTGAAGAAGTGCTCCTGCTTCCCCTCGGTCGAAGTGCGGTACCACTTCACTTCCACTTCCGGCAGCATTTCACCGGAGGCCAGGGCCTGGTACAGCAGCGGCGTGGCCTTGTTGAGCGGCGAGGTGAAGGTGAACGGCTTGTGCACACGCTGGCCCGACGGCTGGCCGCTCTGCGGGTCGGTCGGGGTGGCGATCAGGTGCTCGACTTCCTGAACCAGAATCTGGTCTTCGTGACCTTCCTGGTAGACGTTACCTACGGAGTCGGCGGTGAAGGCGCCTTGCGTGATGTTGCCCTGGGTCTTGCCCTGGATGCTGATATAAGCGGGAGTCGGCATGGATGCAGTCCTTGTTGTTGGAACCGACACGGCCCTCTGACCGTGTTGCCATCGGCGATGACTGCATTGCTAACGCAATTGCCATGCCAATTTCCATGAACCGTCAATTAATCCTTTAATATCAGCATATTAGAAGCGATGCCCGGTATTTCTGGCAAGCGACGGGGAAAGCGAAGCCGCGGAAATTGATTTTTTCGAGGGAAAATCGGGTCATTCGTGGCCCGCTCAAAATCAACTCATTGAAAAGAAAGAAAAATAATCGGGCCATTTTTGGCTCGACTGGGCCACGAATGGCCCGGTCACCACAAAGCAGCCGCCTATTGCCGGCAAACACAAGAAAAACTCTTCGTGGATTTCAGAGGAATGGTAACTTGGCGCTTGAGAGACTTTTAAGGACCCGAATTGGCTGGACTCACCAAGAATCAACATTTTGTGCCACGGTTGCTGCTTCGGCACTTCGCCACCAGTAGCGACGAAGACGTGCAGATTTTTGACTCGACTCGAAACAAGGTTCGGGCTAGTTCCATCCGTAAAGTGCTCGCGCAGAACAACTTCTACGACGACGACAATGCAGTGGAGAAGTTCTTGGCCTCGAAAGTCGAGGGTCCTGCGGCGCCGGCGGTCGATTCCATCGTAGCCGACCCGAGCCGAGTGATTGAGCCAGGTCTTCCGGCACTTCTGACTTTCATCGCGGTTCAAATGGCCCGCACACCCGGCACCCAAAGCCAAGCCCTAGATTGCGTCGACGGCTTCAGCAGCATGGTCTTTGAACAGTTCGCAGAACTCAACGGCCATCCTATCGAATCGGTTCGGAACCTTAAGTGGAGACCAACGGACGAGCGGGCCGTGCGTAATCGATTGCTGCTGCGCTCAGTCCTGAATCGCTGGCTGCTAGAGGATCTCTCCTGGCATGTCCTGAGCAACGGTACCAACCTTCCCTTCGTGATCTCCGATCACCCTGCGGTACTGTACAACTGGTACCTCCGGAATGCTGACGACCCCGGTTATACCGGGATGACAAAGAATGGTGTCCAGCTATTCCTTCCGCTGTCCCCATCGATCACCCTCGCGCTGATCGACAAGTCTGTCTATAAGTTTGGCGAGAAGGGAAGCAGCCACACCGTGTTAAGCGACAGGCGAGACGTTGAACTGTTGAACAGCCTGCAGTTTCGATCACGACAGGACTTCATCGTGTTCCCGCGTGCAATGGATGCCGGCTACGTCGAGCGTAGTTGCGCCAGAATCCCCGCAAATAGCTTGGTGAGTGCCCACGCAGACCGGACAGATCCCGCCCTGACCAGTGACGGCAAGCTTTCCTCATTCGTGTGTGTGTGGAGAATGCAAGCGCGGTACGAACAATGGTTGTCTGTATGCAAGATCAAGCGCCGAATATCGAAGAGGCCCCCCGATTGCCGCGACCGCCTCCCGGAAACGATGGCGGCACACATGGCTGCGGCGCGCGACCTGTTTGGAGAATCAACCAGTTGATTTGCTGCCTCGTCGCATGCGACGCGCGCCCTACTGCTGAGGAACCAGGACTGGCGTAGCCGAGCAGATGACCAACCGCGCTGAGCCACGCGTCATGGCGACATAGAGATGTCGCGCGTCCATATCTTCCGGGCTTGGTATCACTGCGACCTCGGCTTCGAGCCCCTTCAACAACAAGGTGCTGCCGATCGCTCGACGTGCCAACGGTCGACTCTCGTGGCGATTACGTTCCCGCTCTCGAACCGTGGCTTCTGCAAAGGTCCCCCGACCGCCGGCAACCGACTGCATGGCGCGCAGGCAGCCGTACAGTACGTCTGGCCGATACACGCGCGCGTCCGGCTGGCGGGTCAAGGCACACCACCCAGCTCTGCGCGAAACACGGACAACAAGCACATCGGATTGTCCGTCGCCGCACGGTATCCGCCGATCTATATCTGCTGCTTCGAAATGGAAAAGGCCCTCCCGCGGCCTGCTGCTGCCGGAGCATGCATGTTCAGACTGTTCTCGAAGAAGTCGGTGGCGCCCACGTCCGCGCCGCTCGATACCGCGCCACGCGGATTCACGCAACCGGCGTCGGCACCAGCGCTGCTGAGTACCCAGCGTCGGCAGATGCTGCTGGAGCACATCTGGCAACGCACGTCGTTGTCCCGCACGCAGTTCGCCCTGCTGTATCGGCAGCCACTGGAGCGCTACGCAGCGCTGGTGCAAGAACTCCCCGCGTCGGAGAGCCACCACCACGCGTATCCCGGCGGCATGTTGGACCACGGCCTAGAGATCGTCGCCTACGCGCTGAAGCTGCGGCAGTCGCGCTTGCTGCCGGTTGGTACTTCACCTGAAGATCAAGCGGCGCAGGCCGAAGTCTGGACCGCCGCGACGGCCTACGCCGCGCTGCTGCACGACCTGGGAAAGATTGCGGTGGACCTCGACGTCGAACTCGCCGATGGGCTTACCTGGCATCCATGGCATGGCCCACTGACCCAGCCCTATCGGTTTCGCTATCGCGAGGGGCGTGCGTATCGCCTGCACAGCGCCGCCACGGGACTGCTCTATACGCAGGTTCTGGACAACCCCATCCTCGACTGGCTCAGCAACCATCACGAGGCGTGGTCGTCACTGCTTTACGTGTTGGCCGGCCAATACGAGCATGCCGGCGTGCTGGGCGAACTGGTCGTGCAGGCCGATCAGGCCTCGGTGGCGCAGGAACTGGGCGGCGACCCGAGCAAGGCGCTGGCCGCGCCGAAGCATGCGCTGCAGCGCAAGCTGCTGGATGGTTTGCGCTACCTGCTCAAGCACGAGTTCAAGCTGAATCAGCCGCAGGCATCGGACGGCTGGCTCACGCAGGACGCGCTGTGGCTCGTGAGCAAGACCGTGTCGGACAAGCTCCGTGCTCACCTGCTGTCGCAGGGCATCGAGGGCATTCCCAGCAACAACACGGCACTGTTCACGATCCTGCAAGACCACGGCATGGCGCAGCCGACTATGGATGGCAAAGCGATCTGGAAGGCGACGGTGACCGGGGACAACGGTTGGTCACACACCTTCACCTTCCTCCAGTTGGCACCGGCACTGATCTGGGACGACGCCACGCAGCGCCCGCCGCCGTTCGCGGGAAATGTGGTCGTGGAGGCCATGGCCACCGAAGAGGACACGGCGATGGCCGGCACCACCGATGCGAGCCTGCCGCCTACGACGCCGACCGTGGTGCCCGCGCCCGTCCCGGCAGACGCCATCACCGACTTGCTGAACCTGTTCGGCGCGGCGCCTGAGCCCGCCAACACGGATGCGCCTGCGCCGGAGCAGGAACAGCCCCGGTGCGTGATACCGAAAGCTCCGCCGAGGGCCACACAGGCCCCAGCGACGAAGCCGACCATGCCAACGGCGATGCCACTGCCTGCGCCAGCCGTTCCGCCCGCACTGCCCACACCTCCACCGTCTGCTGCAGAACCGCAGCCGCTGCACGTCGCGGCTACGAGCGCGCCGCCCTCGGGCGAACACTTCGTCGCGTGGCTGAGTCATGCGGTGCAGAGCCACAAGCTGGTGATCAACGACGCGAAGGCGCTGGTGCATACCGTGGCCGATACCGTGTATCTGGTGAGCCCAGGCATTTTCCAGCGCTATGCCCAGGAGCACCCGCGCGTGGTGGCGCTAGCCAAGGAGCAGCAACTCCACGATTGGCAGTGGGTGCAGAAGAAGTTCGAGAAGCTGCAACTGCATCGCAAGCAACCCAGCGGGTTGAACATCTGGATGTGCACGGTCACGGGGCCACGCAAATCGCGAAAGCTCCATGGGTATCTGCTCAACGAGTGGGCGACGTTATTCAGCGAACAGCCGCTCAACAATCCCTACCTGGAATTAGCCACGGAGGCTTGAGCACGATGCCATGTTTCACGGATCTCTTCCTTGCGCAGGGAGTCCGTGTCCGCAACGCGTCAGCATTCGCTCAGTTGACTCGACCACCAGCATGCCATGGCATATTTTGAAACGACGACCTGCTACCACTGTGACGCCGAAGGGACCGGGCGGGAACATGTGCCGCCCAAATGCCTGTTCCCAAAGGGAGCCGATTGGTCGAGATTGATAACGGTGCCTTCCTGCGTGACGCACAACAACGCCAACTCCAGGGCGGACGAATACCTGAAGTTTCTATTGGGCGCGATCGCCACGGACATCCCCAATGCGATCAGGAGCAGTGCCGCAAGGAGTGTCGTCCGGCTGGCGCTGCGGCGCAGCGGCGTCCTGGACCGCTATGGGTTTCGGTGGGATCGCAATGCGCTGGTGATAGACGACCCATTCAAAATCAACTTCGAGTTACTGAGTGCATGCTTGCAAAAAATCGCGCGCGCGCTCTATTTCCATCACCACGGTGGTCGGCACAAGCTCCTGGGCGACCTGTATGCGTGTCCGCTATTCATCCCCATCGATCCTGCAGTCGCCCCCGACCTTGCGTCGTCAGTAAGCAAAGTCCGCACATCGACCGCCCTGAATTTCGAGCAGCTACCCAAGCTTGGATCGCACCAAGAGATCTTCGCGTACCAGGTCATTGAGACACCGGAGTCCATCATCATCAACATGGAGTTTTACGGCGCGCACCGGGCGTCAGTCTTGCGTCTAATAGCATGAGTGGCGGCGCATAGTCGTTACGGTTGCGGCGATGCCAATGTGACCGCCCGCGCGCAGTGCTGCTTCGTAGCGCGTTTGATTACGTATCAGCAAACACATCACTGAGGACACCATGGGCTTCCTATGGCCTCCTCGAAACACTCGTTATTTCAAGGGGGAACGTCCATATGGGGCTGAAAAAGCAGAGAAACGAATCTGTCCTTGCGGCAGCGAACCAGTACTTTCTTGATGTCGGCGTCAACGAGGAGGCCGACAGAAATGTGTTGTCCGCGTACTTTCTGGAAGTTGAAGGATCTCTACAAACGCTGGGCCGCCGCGCACCTAGCTCGCGACGAAGAATGCGTCACCCGTTTCTGCCACTTCCTGACGACTAAGTTCGGAGCCCCACTTCGGCTTGATGGGCTTTGCTGGCTCACCGCCATGCTGAAGGAACGCGAGCATTCCAGTCGCTGGTACCGCGAGGGTACGGGCGACGCATTGGTTGCGCTGGTGGTGGCGGCATTGAGTTCCGACGCGCATGCCCTGTCGCAGCACCCTCAGGCTCGACAGGCGCTTATCGAGATCACTGCCGCACTTGCAGCCATGAACATCCCTGCCGCCCTGGCTCTCCAAGAGCGCATTAAGCAGTTGCGATAGCGGTCAAGAACAGGCTTCACGGGGTCGGCGTGACGAGAGTTCGTTCACCGCCCCAATCTCAATGCCTGCAATTGGCCGGGGCCGCCGGTTGTAACCTCCAGCAACTGGCCGAAAGGCGAACTTCGTGTTTGCAAGTTAGGGCCGCCGGTAACGGAAGCACGGTGAGCGGATCAGCCCTCGCTACGCACTGCCGAGCGGCGCGCAGCTCGATGCGCAGCGCGCCGGCACGTCGATCGCAGGGCCGCAGTACGCGCACGACTGGAGAACCACGCTGACCGGGTACGACCGCGAGATGCGGACCCGCGCGGAGCTTTGCATAGCAGCGAGGTCGCGATGAAGAAGAAGCCGCCGACCGAGATCGCACGTACGGACGACGCCCAGGTCGTCGCGCCGCTCACCAGCACGATCAGCGCGGTCAGCTTTCAGGGGTTGAGCATCACGACACCCGACGGACAGCCGGCGACGCTCGCGCTGATCGACATGCAAGGCCGGATCATCGACTCAAGCCCGAGCGTGATGCGCGCCGTGTGAGAGGTAGCGATCAGGTCGTATCGAAATTTTCTGATTGGTAACGGCCATCTACGCGTACTTGCGAAACCCAAAATCACTTGAAATGAAACAGCGCAGCCTATTCACGCGCGCCCCTCTATCATCCGATGAATGCCAATTTTCATTGGCATTCGTCGTACTTATAACTTACTCAACCATCGGACAGGTCTCGCCATAGAACGGCACCCGCTTTCTTGATATGTCCCATTGACTTTTCGATCGCAAAATCTATTCTGAATCGAGCGCCTTCAATATTTGTCACGAGTGTTCACAATCTTTGAGGCGAACAAAAACACATTACAAACCGTAGCAATGGGAATAATCATGAATAAGAGCTCGGTTTCGGGGATTGTTGCGGTTGCCATATGGACAAGTATCCAGCTTAGCGCCTGTCATTTCGCAGAAGTCGCAGCCCCTCCGCCGCCAGCCCAAGTGTCGGCTCATAACGACGTGCCCGCCGGAGCGACAAGCTCCTCTGGTGAGTTACCTCCAACGCAGAACAGTACGGCGACACCTCAATCATCGCTCCCCGGCAGCATACTTGGTGGAAACGATTCCGAAACGATAACCCATATTCCTATACCACTTGAACTCCCAGGACAAGGATCAGGAAGCTACGTGAACACGCCGCCCGCGCCTGCGACAAAACCAGTCGTCACCGGCAGAGACGTGGACAATACCGCCGCGTATGATGAATATGCAGCTCGAGTTCCAGCGATGGCGCCTCGACCCCATACTTCGAAAAAATACCATCACGCCAAAAAATTGGGTGCTAATGCACCAAGTGAATGGACATCAAATACTGCAGATTATGAAATATCCGAACCTGCATCGGCATCGATTTTGCCGACTACGGCAGCGCCCACTCGAGCGGGCAATAATGGAGAGTACGACATCGTCCGTGTATTCTTCGGAACCGATCGAAGTCAAGCGTTAAACTCACCACAAAAGCACAATTTTTTCGGTAACGAACTTGCTCAGCAAGTCACCTTCGGCAACGTGGACGTGAGCATTCCGCGCAACCACATGGTCGGCGGATTAGAGTCACCATCCATCCTTCGACTTGAAATCAACCAAGAGCCCAACAAACATGTGACGGTGTTACATGTAAATATCGAATCATCCGATCAATTTTTCTCGGAGATGAGATCAAAAGCACTTAATTCAAAAACGCCAAGTGCTTTACTCTTCATCCATGGATACAACGTCAGTTTTGACGATGCCGCTCGCAGAACCGCGCAAATAGCTTATGACCTCGACTTTAGTGGAGCGGCAATTTTCTTCTCATGGCCATCACGCGCCACGCTTGCCGGGTATACGTCTGATGAGCAATCGATTGAAAGAGCACAACCTGATATTGAGCAATTCGTTAGCAGCATTCTGAAAGCGACGCCTGATGCTAGCTTATATGTTGTAGCTCATAGCATGGGGACGCGCGGATTAACGAGAGCTCTTTTGAATATCGCTCGGCAAGATCCCACATATGCCTCAAGAATCAAGGAAATTGTTCTTGCAGCACCAGACATCGATAGTGAAGTTTTCGTCCGGCAAATTGCACCAGGATTGGTAGCACTGGGGGCGCCGGTCACTTTGTATGCATCATCGCGTGACCGCGCTCTTGCACTATCGGAAATTATTCATGCCGGGCCACGTGCTGGTGACTCGGGTAGGAATATGGTCTTGCTCAAAGGAATCGAAACGATCGACGTAACCAACGTCGACACTGATTTCACAGGCCATTCATATGTCGGCGATCGCCGCTCTGTATTGTCTGACCTTTATTACATTGTGCATTCAGACACACGTGCGGAGCACCGGTTCGGGCTAAGTGAAAAATGGCAAAACGGGATGCAGTATTGGCTATTCGCTCGGTGAGCTGTTCTACAGATTCCGCTTCATTGACCGATGACGCGGTTAGCACCTGGTCATTGAGGTATATTTTCACACTCGTTCGGGCACCCGTGCCGCACGCAGTGCCGCTCCAAGCGAAGGGGGCGACGCCAACGACGCGGACCGCGACCAAGTCTGTTGTACCCACACAACAGAAACACGAAATTCTTGACCCGTTTATCGAACGTTTAGACGCCAGTACAAGCCTTCTTCAGCCAGGAGGAAATGAGTACACAAAAGAGTACATATTCCATCAGACATCGAAATAATACTCATACAATTCAATAGCTTAAAAATTTGTTTCGAGTCCTCTCCTGGGCACCACTTGTTTTCTAAAAAGGTCGGCTTCCAGCCGGCCTTTTTTCATTTCCGGACCGGGAAAAAGAGTAACTTGCCCGCCGATGAATCTGCGCAGCAACCGGCACGGCTCGTCGAACTCGGCCCTCATGAATTTCCGCAGGCGCACTCATTGAGCGCCTTCGGCGCGATCCCCGAAATCTGCGCCGCGACCGCCTGCCCCACCTCCTTATGCCCGCCAGTCGGATCGATAGCAGAATTTATCGGTTATCGCCCGCCCTCCCCGTTGGTACGTTAGCCGGCCCGCTTCATTGCAACGAACCCAACGAGGAGCACGATTCATGACGTCGATGAACCGCCGCGCGTTCGCGCGCGCGATGCTGGCCGCAGGCCTCACTGCGGCGGGCGTCCGAACGCACGCCGAGACCACGCCTGCCGCATTGCGCATCGGCTTCCAGAAGTCGTCGACACTCATCACACTGCTCAAGACACGCGGCACCCTCGAGCAGGCGCTGGCGCCGCTCGGCCTGCGCGTGTCGTGGCATGAATTCGCGAGCGGGCTGCCGCTGACCGAAGCGCTCAACGTCGGCGCCGTCGATTTCAGCGCCGACGTCGCCGACACGGTCCCGGTCTTCGCGCAGGCCGCGCATGCGCGTTTCGTGTACGTCGCGCAGGAAGCGCCGTCGCCGAAGGCACAGGCGATCGTCGTCAAGCAGGACAGCGCACTTCGAACGCTCGCCGATCTCAAGGGCAAGCGCATCGCGGTCACGAAGGCGGCCGGCAGCCACTACCTGCTGCTCGCCGCACTCGCACGCGCAAAGCTCACGCCCGCCGACGCCGCGATCCACTACCTGACGCCCGCGGACGGCCGCGCGGCGTTCGAGCGCGGCAGCGTGGACGCATGGATCACGTGGGATCCGTATGTCGCGTCGGTCGACCGGAATCCCGACGTGCGGATTCTGGCCGACGGCAACGGACTCGCGTCGTACCAGCGCTACTACCTCGCATCGAGCAGTTTCGCCGCCGCGCGGCCCGACGTCGTCCAGATCCTGTTCGACCAGTTGTCGCAGGCCGGCACGTGGTTGCGCGACCATCCGCAGGAGGCCGCGAATACGCTTGCGCCGATCTGGGGGCTCGACGCGGCGACGATCGCACGCGCGAACGCGCGCCGCAGCTACCTCGTTCGCGCAGTGGTCGCGCAAAATTTCGGCGAACAGCAGAAGATCGCCGACACGTTCCTCGCGGCCGGACTGCTGCCGGCACGCGTCGATACGGGCCAGGCGCTGCGCTGGAATTTCGCGGCGAAACGCGCGGATCCGGTCGGCGCGTGAGACGCCGTCGCACAAGGATGCAATATTTTTATCGCTTCGGATGAAATTGTGTTGACAGTCTTCGAAGACACGCTAGAATAGCGGTCTTCGCATCGCAGCAAGCGAAACGTGCCCAGGTGGCGGAATTGGTAGACGCACTAGGTTCAGGTCCTAGCGGTGGCAACACCGTGGAGGTTCGAGTCCTCTCCTGGGCACCATCTGTTTTTGAAAAGGTCGGCTTCCAGCCGGCCTTTTTTCATTTCAGGTCCCGCATCGGCGCCACTCATCCATCAGCCGGACGACCATCGAGACAGCGCCGCCCGGCCATCGATTTCAGGCACCGTTCCAGCGTTTCGCGGCAATCGCGACGCGCTCGCCCAGCACTTCGGCCGTCTTTCGATCGCTCTCGAGAATCGCATCACCACCCTCGTCCGCATTCGCCTGCGCCATCGCACCGAGGAACGACCCGAGCCGATTCAGATCGTTGACCGAACCCTTGCTGTTGTTGTTGCCGGGCATCAGCCCGAGGCTGACCCACAGCATCTGATGCTGGGCAGCGAAGACAGCCAGCTGCTGCAGCGTCGCCAGTTTGTCGCCGCTTTGCGAAGCCGACACCGTAAAGCCGGCCGCCAGCTTGTCTCGCCACTTGCCCCAATGCTTCGACGATGCGTCCATGAAGCCCTTGAACTGCGCGGACGCACTGCCCATGTAGGTCGGCGAACCAAAGACGATCGCCTTGGCATCGCGCTCCAGGTACTCCCAGTGTTCGTCGATCGCGTCGACAGGGATCAGCTTGACCGACGCACCGTCGACTTTCTCGACACCACGAGCGACTGCGTCCGCAATGACGGCCGCATGGCCGTAGCCGCTATGAAAAACCACTGCGATTTCAGGCATGAGGAGCTCCTTGTCGCGGACAATTCCGCAAAAAACGTTACTGCGATAGTAACAGAAATGATCGTAATGCAAATATCTTCACCTGCATGTGTCGCGCACCCCATTGCGGCAGCCGACTACACAATGCGCGCGGTGCCGCCAAGCGAGCCGACAAAGCGGCATAGAGCGGCGTCGGCTGCCTGTCTTCGCGAGTCAGCGCGGCACGACAGGCACGCACCAACGATAATTTCTCCGGCGACAAACTGGCACCTGCGTTCAGGAAATTCGCTCGTTCCTCTCCGGCGGCAATCTTCGCACCGGGATCGATCCGGCAGCGACACTCGGACACGGCGAATCCGGCACGCCCCTCTTTCTCGTCCCGCACAAAAGCCGCTCAAAATCTGTTGACAAGCCGTTCGGGCACGCTATAATTGCGGTCTTTCGCATCGCAGCAAGCGAAACGTGCCCAGGTGGCGGAATTGGTAGACGCACTAGGTTCAGGTCCTAGCGGTGGCAACATCGTGGAGGTTCGAGTCCTCTCCTGGGCACCATCTGTTTTTGAAAAGGTCGGCTTCTAGCCGGCCTTTTTTCATTTCCGGACCCGCATCATTCACACCGCCACGTTGATCCGCATGGTGTGACAAACCCCGTCTCACCATCCTCCGGACGGACAAATCGTCGTCGCGTCCGCAGTGAACACGCGCCTGCCACGCGAATTCCAAAGTTTTCGCCCCCGGCTCCGCGCTCCATCCCCATTACCCGAGACCCACCCCGCCACCCCTCATCCACGGCAAAAACCGGGATTTCCCTAGGCTGACATGACGGCGCTCACGCGGTTAAATAAATCAACGTGATTTATTTAATGCGCTGCCGCATGGCGCAACATGGAAGGAGACGCCATGAGAAGCCCGCACATCGGCCAGGGAAGTAATTCGGCCAACGTGCGCCGTTACAACGAGCGCCTGCTGCTGAAGACGCTGCGCCGCGCAGGCAGCGCGTCGAAGGCCGACCTTGCGCGTCTCGCGAGCATGACGGGCACGGCGGTCGGCAGCATCATCGCATCGCTCGCCGATGCGAAGCTGATCGAATTCGCGGGCCGTACCGAAGGCCAGCGCGGCCAGCCGGCGTCGTTGATCCGCCTCGACCCGCGCGGTGCATTCGGCATCGGCGTCCATCTCGACCGGATGCGCATCGAAACCGCGCTCGTCAACTTCGCAGGCGACGTGCTCGGCCGCCGCTCGCACGACACGCTGCTGCCTCCTCCCGCCGACGTGCTCGAGATCGTGCGTCACGACATCGACGCGATGCAGGCCCTGCTCCCCGACCACGAACGCGCCCGCCTGACCGGCGTCGGCGTCGCACAGCCTTACAACCTCGGCGCTTGGATGCGCGAACTCGGCCTCGCGCCCGATACGTTCCGCGCATGGGAAGACGTCGATTTCGCGAGCGACCTCGGTCGCGCGCTGTCGCTGCCCGTGTTCGGCGAAAACGACGGCAACGCGGCCGCGATCGCCGAGCTGTTCTACGGATACGGCCGGCAGTGCGACGACTTCGTCTACCTGTTCATCGGGCCGGCGATCGGCGGCGGCATCGCGATCGACGGCGATTGCCTGCGCGGTGTGACCGGCAATGCAGGCGACATCGCCGTAATTCCCGTGCCGCCGAGCCGGCTGGTATCCGCGCCACCGCCGCGCGGCCCGTGGGACATCCTTCTCGCGCGCGCCTCGCTGCACGCGCTTGTACGACATCTGCGCCATCACGGCGAGACGGTCGAGAACCGCGCCGACCTCGAAGCCTGCATTGCCCGCGGCCTGGCGGCCGTCGACGAATGGATCGACGACTGCGTCGACGCGCTCGCGCCGGCATTGCGCGCGGTGCTGTGCGTGATCGATGCGCCGGTAGTCGTGATCGACGCCGATACCGACGCGGGCCTGCTCGACGCGGTCACGACGCGCCTGCGCTCGGCACTGGTTGCCACCGCGCCCGAAGCGCGCGGCACGCCGACGCTCGTGCGCGGCACGTTCGGCGCCGACGCCGGCGCGATCGGCGCGGCCACGCTACCGATGTTCTTCAACTTTTCCCCGCGGGCCGGCATCCTCAAGGGCGCCCGCACCGACTCGCAGGAGGTCAACCATGTCGCGGTCTGAGTCGCCCCGCCCGCTGCTCGAAATGCGCCGGATCAGCAAGACGTTCCCGGCCGTGCGCGCGCTGGACAATGTCAGCCTGACCGTCTATCCGGGCGAGATCCACTCGCTGATGGGCGAGAACGGCGCCGGTAAATCGACGCTGATGAAGATCCTGTCGGGCGCATACCGCGCCGACGCCGGCGGCGAGATCCTGATCGACGGCGAACGCATCGACATCGACGGGCCGCTCGCCGCGCGCGATGCGGGCGTCGCGGTGATCTACCAGGAGCTGTGCCTGTCGCCGAACCTGACCGTCGCGGAAAACATCTACGTCGGCCGCGAACTGCGGCGAGGCAACCGGCGCTGGGGCACGATCGACCGCGCGGCGATGGCGCGCGGCTGCCAGGACGTGCTCGCGCGCCTCGGCGCATCGTTCGGCCCCGAAACGCTCGTCGACACGCTGTCGATCGCCGAACAGCAGCTCGTCGAGATCGCGCGCGCCGTGCACACCCGCGCACGCATCCTGGTGATGGACGAGCCGACGACGCCGCTGTCGTCGCGCGAAACCGAGCACCTGTTCCGCCTGATCCGCCAGTTGCGCGAGGAAGGTCTCGCGATCATCTACATCAGCCACCGGATGGCGGAGATCTACGAACTGTCCGACCGCGTGTCGGTGCTGCGCGACGGCGCATACGTCGGCACGCTCGAACGCGAATCGCTGTCGGCCGAGCGTCTCGTCGCGATGATGGTCGGCCGCGACATCTCCGGCTTCTACAAGAAGGAACACGCGCCGTACGACCCCGGCCACCTGCTGCTGTCGGTACGCGACATCGCCGACGGCGCACGCGTGCGCGGCTGCAGCCTCGACCTGCATGCCGGCGAGGTGCTCGGCATCGCCGGGCTCGTCGGCGCGGGCCGCACCGAACTCGCGCGGCTGATCTTCGGCGCCGAACCGCGCGTGCGCGGCGACGTGAAACTGGGCGATCGCACGTTCGGCGCGCACTCGCCGCGCGACGCGATCGACGCGGGCCTCGTCTACCTGACCGAAGACCGCAAGCGCCAGGGCCTGTTCCTCGACATGAGCGTGCGCGACAACATCAACATTTCCGTCTGCAACCGCGATGCACGGCTCGGCGCGCTCGACCTCGCACGCGGCGCCGAACGCGCGCGCGACGCGATTTCCTCGCTGTCGATCCGCGTACCCCACGCGAACGTCAACGTCGGCGCGCTGTCGGGCGGCAACCAGCAGAAGGTGCTGCTGTCGCGCCTGCTGGAGACGAAACCGCGCGTACTGATCCTCGACGAACCGACGCGCGGCGTCGACATCGGCGCGAAATCCGAGATCTACCGGATCATCAACGAACTGGCCCGTGCCGGCGTGGGCGTGATCGTGATCTCGAGCGAGCTGCCGGAAATCATCGGCGTCGCCGACCGCGTGCTCGTGATGCGCGAAGGCGAGATCGCGGGCGAACTCGGCGGCCACACGCACACGCCCATCACGCAGGAAGCCATCATCGCGCTCGCGACCGGCTCCCAGGCCGAACTCGCCGACGCGCACTGAGCCGCGCTCTTTCATTCGACTCTTACAATTCAGGTTACCGAAATGATCAACCCGACCAAGCAGCGGAACCTCGCTTCCGCGACGGCCCATCCGGTGGGCGATCGTACTCCCCAGTTGCGCACCGCCGATCATCGCGCACGCATGCAGTCGCTGATACGCACCGCCGGCATGCTGCCGGTGCTGCTGGTCCTGTGCGTCGGCTTCGGCTTCCTGACCGACGGCTTCTTCACGCTGCAGAACCTGTCGATCGTCACGCAGCAGGCGTCGATCAACATCGTGCTCGCCGCCGGCATGACCTTCGTGATCCTGACGGGCGGCATCGACCTGTCGGTCGGCTCGGTGCTCGCCGCCGCGGCCGTCGCCGCGCTGATCGCGTCGACCATTCCCGGCTGGGGCTGGCTCGGCGTGCCCTTCGCGCTCGTCGTCGGCCTCGTGTTCGGCGCGATCAACGGCGGGCTGATCTCGTTCCTGCGCCTGCCGCCGTTCATCGTCACGCTCGGTGCGATGACGGCCGTGCGCGGCGTCGCGCGCCTGATCGGCAACGACACCACCGTGTTCAATCCGCAGCTGCCGTTCGCGTTCATCGGCAACGGCACGATCCTCGGTGTGCCGTGGCTCGTCGTGATCGCGTGCGCGGTGATCGCGATCTCGTGGTTCATCCTGCGCCGCACGGTGCTCGGGATGCGGATCTATTCGGTCGGCGGCAATCCGGAAGCCGCACGCCTGTCGGGCATCAACGTGCGGGCGATCCAGATGTTCGTGTATGCGGCGTCGGGGCTGCTCGCGGGCCTCGGCGCGGTGATGTCGGCCGCGCGGCTCTATGCGGCCAACGGCCTGCAGCTCGGCCAGTCCTACGAACTCGACGCGATCGCCGCGGTGATCCTCGGCGGCACGAGCTTCGTCGGCGGCGTCGGCTCGATCGTCGGCACGCTGATCGGCGCACTGATCATCGCGGTACTGACGAACGGACTCGTGCTGCTCGGCGTGTCCGACATCTGGCAGTACATCATCAAGGGGCTCGTGATCATCGGCGCCGTCGCGCTCGATCGCTACCGCCAGCGCGATTCGGCGCGCACCTGACACCGTTCCCGTCCATTCAACCTTGCGGCGCAGGCAGGCACGCCTGCGCCCGTCTACCAACCAACCTCACGGAGACACAACGACATGTTCAAGCACAAAGCCGCCCTGACCGCCGTCGCCTGCGCACTCGCATTCGGCGCTTCCGTCGCGCACGCGGCCGACAAGCCGCTCAAATCGATCGGCATCACGGTCGGGTCGCTCGGCAACCCGTACTTCGTCACGATCGTCAAGGGCGCCGAAGCGCGCGCCAAGCAGCTCAACCCGAACGCGAAAGTCACGGCCGTGTCGGCCGACTACGACCTGAACAAGCAGTTCACGCAGATCGACAACTTCATCTCCGCGCACGTCGACATGATCCTGCTCAACGCGACCGATCCGAAGGCGATCGAGCCGGCGGTGAAGAAGGCGCAGGCGGCCGGTATCACCGTCGTCGCGGTCGACGTCGCGGCGGCCGGCGCGAATGCGACCGTGCAGACCAACAACGTGAAGGCCGGCGAGCTCGCGTGCGACTACATCGCGAAGAAACTCAACGGCAAGGGCAACGTGATCATCGAGAACGGCCCGCAGGTGTCGGCCGTGATCGATCGCGTCAACGGCTGCAAGACCGTGCTCGCGAAAAACGCGGGCATCAAGTTGCTGTCGAGCGACCAGGACGGCAAGGGCTCGCGCGAAGGCGGGATGAACGCGATGCAGGGCTACCTGACGCGCTTTCCGAAGCTCGATGCGGTGTTCACGATCAACGACCCGCAGGCGATCGGCAGCGATCTCGCCGCGAAGCAGCTGAACCGTCCGGGCATCGTGATCACGTCGGTCGACGGCGCACCCGATATCGAGGTGGCGCTCAAGTCCAACACGCTCGTGCAGGCGTCGTCGAGCCAGGACCCGTGGGCGATGGCGCAGCAGGCCGTCAACGTCGGCTACGGGATCATGAACGGCCAGAAGCCGGCCAATCCGATGATCCTGATCGAGCCGACGCTCATCACGCGCGACAACGTGAAGACCTACAAGGGCTGGAGCTCCCCGCGCTGATCGCGCCTCCCGTCCACTGAACCGGGCGGAGCCGGGCCACGTCGCCGCGCGCGACGGCCGGCGCCGCCCGCTCGCATCAACCGCTGCACGGCCCGGCCACCGGGCATCAACATGACGACGACGTTCCCCCGCCTGATCGTATTCGGCGAAGCGCTGACCGATTTCATCCGCGACGACGCACAGCGCTGGCACAGCGTCGCCGGCGGCTCATGCTGGAACGTTGCGCGCGTCGGCGCGCGACTCGGCGCGCCGACGGCCTTTGCCGGCACGGTCAGCCGCGACATCTTCGGCGACGAACTGATGCGCAAGAGCGCCGACGCGGGGCTCGACATGCGTTTCATCCGGCAGGTCGACCGCGCGCCGCTGCTCGCGATGGTCGTATCGAAGCAGCCGCCCCACTATTTCTTCATCGGCGAGAACAGCGCCGATCTCGCATTCGATCCGGCGGACCTGCCCGCCGGCGCACTCGACACGGCCGAGATCGTGCACATCGGCTCGCTCGGCGTCGTGCGCGAGCCGCTCGCGTCACGCCTGATCGAGGTGGCGCAGGCCGCGCGCGCGGCCGGCAAGCGAATCTCGTTCGATCCGAACTACCGTGCGCCGATGGCCGCGCCGTCGTATCGCGACACGCTGCGCCGGCTGGTCGCGCTCGCCGACTGGATCAAGGTGTCCGACGAGGATCTTCACGGGCTGTTTCCCGAACTCGACGAAACGGCCGCACTCGCGCAACTGCGCGCGTGGTCGCCCGACGCGACGACGCTCGTCACGCGCGGCGCATCCGGCATGCAGCTCCTGCATCGCGACACCGTGCTGTTCCAGCCCGCGTTCCCGACCGACGTCGCCGACACGGTCGGCTGCGGCGACGCCAGCATCGGCGGCTGGCTCGCGAGCCAGCTTGCACGGCCCGATGCATCGCCCGCCGAGCATCTGCGTTACGCGGCCGCGTGCGCGGCGGTCGCCTGCGCTCACGCAGGCGCCTATGCGCCGACGGCCGCGGAAGTGGCCGATATGATCGATCGCGCTGCCGACGCCGTGCTTTCGCAATAGACCGCGCCGCCGCACCGCCTCGTCACGCGGCGGTCGTTCCGTCGCCGTCGTCCGGCGGCATACCGGCCTGCAGCAGTTGAAGACTTTCGTCGACGCTCAGTTCGGACATCGCATCCTCATGCAGCGTATCGTCGGCCGCGCGGCGCAATGCATGCAGCGCATGCATCTTGAGCCTCACGATCGCGAGCCGCAGCCCGCGTGCCGTGCATTCGGCCGCGAACGTGCGCAACGATTCGATCGTCGTGCCGTCGACATCCGGCGTTTCCTCGAGGCTCAGCATCACGGCATGCGTGTCCGGCGCGGCCTTCATCAGCGCGCGCACGCGATTCAGCATCCGGTCCGCGTTCGCGAAGAACAGCTGCGCCTCGGGCCGCACGATCAGCACGCCCGGCACCGGCTTCGCGTCGGCATGGCTCGCGACGTCGACGAAGTCATGGCTGTCGCGCAGCCGGCCGAGCACGCTGACGTTCGGCTCGGACAGCTTGCGCAGCGTCAGCAGCAGGCTCACGCCGATGGCCGCCAGCAGCCCGTGCAGCACGCCGAGCACGAGCACCGCAAGCAACGCCGCGATCACGACGAGCCGGTCGCGATGCCAGTCCCAGTATGGCCGGAATACGGTCGGATGCAGCGAGTGGCTGACCGCGAAGATCACGATCGCCGCAAGCACGGGCTCCGGCGTGCGCGCGAGTTGCGGCAGCAGCAGCCAGACGATCAGCGCGACCACGCCGGCTGCCCACAGGCCGGCGAAGCGCGACTGCGCGCCGGCCGCTTCGTTCGCCGACGTCGCCGAATAGCCGGCGCCGACCGGCATCCCGTGCAGCAGGCCCGACACGAGGTTCGCGCAGCCGAGCGCGACGAGGTCGCGGTTCGGCGACACGCTGTCGCCATGCTTCAGCGCGAAGTTTCGGATCGATCCGTACGACTCCGCGTACAGGATCAGCATCAGCGCGAACGCGAGCTCGACCGTCTGCATCCACGCGTTGCGGTCGAGCTGTGGCAGGCCGAATTCGATGTGCCGGAAATCGATGTGGCCGACGATCGCGATCCCGTATCGCTGCCAGTCGATCGCATAGCCGACCGCGATTGACAGCACGATCACGACGAGCGTCGCGGGCACGCGCGAGCGGCGCCCGAGCACGAACAGCAGCGCCAGCGCGGTTGCGCCGAGCACGGCACTCGCGAGGTTCGCATGCGGCGCGCCGGTGATCAGGTCGAGCGTGACATGCGGCGCATCGCTGTGCTGCACGGAAATCGCGAGAATCTTCGGCAACTGCTTGATGACGATCGTCAGTGCGAGCCCGAACGTGAAGCCGCGCAGCACGGGCCGCGCGACGAAGTCCGACATGCCGCCGAGCCGCGCGGCGCCCGCCAGGATGAACAGCACGCCCGTCATCGCGACCAGCGCCGCCGCCAGCGCGAGCTGTTCGGCAAGCGCCATCCCCGATTCCGCGAGCACGGTCGCCGCGAGCACGGCAGCCGAAGACGACGTCGACGACACGATCGCGAAGCGGCTGCTGCCCGTGAGCGCATAGATGACGAGCCCCGCCAGCAGCGCGATGAGACCGGCCTGCGGCGGCAGGTTGGCCAGCCCGGCATACGCGACCGCCTCGGGAATCAGCAGGCCCGCGATCGACAGGCCGGCCAGTGCATCGAGGCCGATGCGCCGCGCGGGCGGCGGCGAGGCCGCGTCGAGCGCTGAAAAATGGTCGGCATGCTGCGGGCCGGCATCGGGGCGGATCGGGGCGATCGTCATGAGGCGGTCGGCGCTGTGCGCCGGTCAGGGTTTGACGGCGATGACGCCCGACCAGCCGGGCAGATAGCGCGCATCCTGGTCGTGCGCGCGGTGCAGCGCGACGTCGAGCGCTTTCGCGAAGTTCTTGCGAATCTGGTCGAGCGACACGTGCTGGCGCAGGTAATCGGCCCACAGGAATTCGCTGAACGGCGTCGCGTCCTTCGCATAGCCGCCCGCCGTGCGCAGTTCGCCTGCAAGGCTGCGGTACGGATCGTCCACGAGCCCCGTCAGCGCCTTCGGCAAATTCGCGTAGTCGCGGCGCGACCCGTCCGCGCCGAACGGATGCACCCACTGGTTGTGCTCCATCATCCGCCAGAAAATCGTGTCGTCGAGCCACGACAGATCCTTCAGCAGCATCGCGTTCACGCGCGACTCGCCCTCCTCGATCAGCGCGAGGCCGAGATGATGGTGATCGGTGATGTAGTGCAGCCCGTCCGGGCCGAGGACGGCCGGGAACCAGTGCGATTCGATCGCGGCCTTGCGCGCGCGCTTGTCGAGTGCCTTCCAGTGCTTGCGCTTCGCCTTGACTTCGCGATAACCCACCGTCATCTGCGTCGGACGCAGCGCGTCGAGCCTGACGGGAATGAGATGAACGTCGCGGCCGAGTGTCATGGTCGTACCCCATGTTGCGAATTTCCGGCAACGATACTCCTGATCGCGCGAGCCGTTAATACGTCATGACCTCGATACGCCGGCGATTGACGATCTCCGACAACCGCGCACGCGTGCGCACGATGCCGTGCTACGCGCGCAGATCGTTGCGCTCGAGACGATGGCGGATATAAGGAATGCCGTCGTGCACGACGCTCACGCGACGCATCCCGAGCTTGCGCGCGACGTTCAGCGAACCGCTGTTGGCCTCGGCGATATCGGCGATCACGCGCGGCAGGCGCACGGTATCGAATGCATGCCGCACGACCGCCGCCGCGGCCTCGCTCGCGATGCCGCGGCCCCAGGTCGTGCGCACGAGCCGCCAGCCGATCTCGACGTCGCGTGCACCGTCCGCATAGTCGGGAATCAGCAGGACCCAGCCGATGAACGTATCGGGTGCGGCCTTCTCGAAGATCGACCAGTAGCCGAGTCCCGGCGGATAGTCGCGCGTGATCCGGTGCGTGACGAAGCGGCGATGCTCGACGGGATCGTGCCACGGGCCCGCGATATGCCGTGTGACCTCGGGATCGCGATCCATCGCGATGCACGCGTCGAGATCGGCCAGCACGCGCGGACGCAGCCACAGCCTGGCGGTTTCGAGCACGGGCAGCGCAGCATCGGAACGTTCGTTCATCGGGACTCCTGATTCGGTGACGATGCGCATCGAGCGCATTACAGAACAAATACAAAACGCCTTCCGGAATGATACAGATGCCTGTCGCCGGTCCGGCGCGGCTTCGTTTCCGTTTCCGAAACAGATCATTTCGTAGGGATTATTCCCGATTCGGCGTTATCGCGCCCCACATCGCGCGGCGCCGCGGCCTACACTCGATCAGTGCCCGCGCACCGTGCGCAAGCGGGCCGGCATCCGCATGCACATCGTGAGCGCGCAAGCCAACGAGGAGACCTCGGACATGAGCTGGACCCGCGAACAACGCAACGTCACGATCGCCGCCTACCTGGGCTGGACGCTCGATGCGTTCGATTTTTTCCTGATGGTTTTCGTGCTGAAGGACATCGCCGCCGAATTCGCGTCGACGATCACCGCCGTTGCGTTCGCGCTCACGCTGACGCTCGCGATGCGCCCGCTCGGCGCACTGATCTTCGGCCGGCTCGCCGACCGCTTCGGCCGCCGCCCGACGCTGATGGTCAACATCGCGTGTTATTCGCTGCTCGAACTCGCGTCGGGTTTCGCGCCGAGCCTGACCGCGCTGCTGGTGCTGCGCGCGCTGTTCGGCATCGCGATGGGCGGCGAATGGGGCGTCGGCTCCGCGCTGACGATGGAAACCGTGCCGACCCATGCGCGCGGCTTCGTATCGGGGCTGCTGCAGGCCGGCTATCCGAGCGGCTATCTGCTCGCGTCCGTCGTGTTCGGCCTCTTCTACCAGTACATCGGCTGGCGCGGCATGTTCATGGTCGGCGTGCTGCCCGCGCTGCTCGTGCTGTACGTGCGCACGCACGTGCCCGAATCGCCGGCGTGGAAACTGATGGAGAAACGCCCGCGCCCGAGCCTCGGGACCACGCTGAAGCAGAACTGGAAGCTCACGATCTACGCGATCGTGCTGATGACCGCGTTCAACTTCTTCTCGCACGGCACGCAGGATCTCTATCCGACGTTCCTGCGCGAACAGCATCACTTCGATCCGCATACCGTGTCGTGGATCACGATCGTGCTGAACATCGGCGCAATCGTCGGCGGACTGTCGTTCGGTGCGATCTCGGAACGGATCGGCCGGCGCCGCACGATCTTCATCGCCGCGCTGATCGCACTGCCCGTGCTGCCGCTGTGGGCGTTCTCGAGCGGCCCGGTTGCGCTCGCCGCGGGCGCGTTCCTGATGCAGATCTCGGTACAGGGCGCGTGGGGCGTGATTCCGGTCCACCTGAACGAGATTTCGCCCGACGAAATCCGCGCGACCTTCCCCGGCGTCGTCTACCAGCTCGGCAACCTGCTCGCGTCCGGCAACGCGACGATGCAGGCATCGCTCGCCGTGTCGCACGACAACAATTACAGCTTCGCGCTCGCGCTCGTGGCCAGCATCGTCGCCGTCGCGATCGCCGTGCTGATCCTGTTCAGCCGCGAGCGGCGCGGCATCGACATGACGCAATCGGTCAATACGCGTAGCACGGTCGGCTGAACCCGCACATTGACGCAGCGCACCATCGCGCGCGCCCCGCCCCTCGGGGGCGCGCGCCACGCTTGCCGCAGTTGCACATCGAACTAGAGGAATTTGTCCAGATTCCCCGCTTGCCCGCTCCGCCCGCGTTTTTTTATCTTAATAAAAACGACTGTTTGAATCAGACAATCAAATCACCTGTTCGCGGCCGGGCGACCGGCATGGGAGGCGGAACATGGCAGTAAGTCAGGAGGGGCGGCCATCCGCGGGACGGCCGTCCGGGGCGCGATCATCCGGCCCTCGGCAGACCGGCGGGACGAAGGCGCGCATCCTCGATGCGGCCGAGGACCTGTTCATCGAGCATGGCTTCGAGGCGATGTCGATGCGGCAGATCACGTCGCGCGCGGCGGTCAACCTCGCGGCGGTCAACTACCACTTCGGCAGCAAGGAAGCGTTGATCCACGCGATGCTGTCGCGCCGGCTCGATCAGCTCAACCAGGAACGCCTCGGCATCCTCGACCGCTTCGATGCGCAGCTCGGCTCGCACATCACCTGCGAGCACGTGCTCGGCGCGATGTTCATTCCCGCGCTGAAGGCGTCGCGCAACCCGGAACGCGGCGGGCCCGGGTTCCTCCGGCTGATCGGCCGCGCGTACACCGATCCGTCGCCGTTCGTGCGCAACTTCCTGACCGCGCACTACGCGAGCGTCGCGGGCCGCTTCTTCGACGCCTTCCAGCGCGCGTTGCCGCACCTGCCGCGCACGGAGCTCGGCTGGCGGTTGCACTTCGCGATCGGCGCGCTGTCCGGCGCGCTCGCGGGTGCCGAGACGGAAAGCCTGATCGACGAGTTCTCGCAAGGCCGCACGATGAACGACGTGCAGATGATCGCGCGGCTGTCGTCGCTGATCGTCGCCGCGCTGAAGGCACCGATGCCCGACAGTGCCCAACTGTCGATCTTCGCGGCGGTACTCGACGACGCGGGAGCGAGCGAAGCGTTCGGGCTGCCGTCGAGTGCGGCAGCCGCCGATACGGCGACGCTGCATTCCGCGAACTGAGCGCGCGGGGCCACACGCGACTTCCTGTTCACGATTTGATTGATACGCGGGGTCATGCGGCGCATCGAGGCGCCCGTGTTGATCGCCCGTGAAGCATGGGGCACGGGCAGGCATCGAAGCGCCTGCCCGCGCCGAAAGCAAAGACCGGAGACACGTCATGTCATCTTCCGCAGCAACCGCAGCGGCCCAGGTTCCGCCGAACACCGACGGTATCTGGTACGCGTCGTACCCGCCCGGCGTACCGCACGAAATCGACGTCACTCAATACGCATCGCTCGTGCAGTTCTTCGACGAATGCACGACACGCTTCGCCGAGCGCGTCGCCTACGTGAGCGCAGGCGCATCGATGACCTATCGCACGCTCGCGCAGAAAGTCGACGCGTTCGCGTCGTATCTGCAAAGCCTCGGCGTGAAGCCCGGCGACCGCGTCGCGATCATGCTGCCGAATACGTTCCAGTATCCGGTCGCGCTGTTCGGCACGCTGAAGGCCGGCGCGATCGTCGTCAACGTGAACCCGCTCTACACCGCGCGCGAACTCGCGCACCAGTTGAAGGACAGCGGTGCGCAGACGATCGTCGTGTTCGAGAACTTCGCGAGCACGCTGCAGGAGGCGCTGCCGGAAACGCAGGTGAAGAACATCGTCGTCACCGCGCTCGGCGACCTGCTCGCCGACGGCTTCAATGCGAAAGGACGCCTGATCAATTTCGTGCTGAAGCACGTGAAGAAGCTCGTGCCGGCCTACCACCTGCCGCAGGCGATCCGGCTGCGCTCCGCACTTGCGCTCGGCGCGCGCGGCAAACCGCAGCCGGTGCAGATCACGCGCGACGACCTCGCGTTCCTGCAATACACGGGCGGCACGACCGGCGTCGCGAAAGGCGCGATGCTCACGCACGGCAACCTGATCGCGAACCTGCTGCAGGCGAAGGCATGGATCGCCGACCAGGTCTCGGGCGACGTCGAAACCGTGCTCACGCCGCTGCCGCTCTATCACATCTATTCGCTGACGGTGAATGCGTTCATCTTCATGGGGCTCGGCGGGCGCAACATCCTGATCGCGAACCCGCGCGACATGAAGATGGTGATGAAGATCATCCGCAACGAAACGTTCACGGGGATCACCGGCATCAACACGCTGTACAACGCGTTCCTCGACAACGAGGAATTCCGCAAGCGCGACTTCTCGAAGCTCAAGCTCGCGATGGCGGGCGGGATGGCGATGCAGCGTGCGGTCGCGGAGCGCTTCCAGCAGGTGACGGGCCGACCGGTGGTCGAAGGCTACGGGCTTACCGAATGCTCGCCGATCGTCACGATGAATCCCGTCGACCTGAACGACATGGCCTCGTTCAGCGGTTCGATCGGCCTGCCCGCGCCGTCCACCGTCGTGCGCTTTCGCCGCGAGGACGGTACCTGGGCCGCGATCGGCGAGCCGGGCGAGCTGTGCGTGCACGGTCCGCAGGTGATGCGCGGCTACTGGCAGCGCCCAGACGAGACGGCCAAGGCGATCGACGCCGACGGCTGGCTCGGCACCGGCGACATCGGCGTGATGGACGAACGCGGCTTCATCCGCCTCATCGACCGCAAGAAGGACATGATCCTCGTGTCGGGCTTCAACGTGTATCCGAACGAGATCGAGGAAGTGCTCGTGATGCATCCGGGCATCAGCGAGGCCGCCGCGATCGGCATTCCCGACGAGGTGCAGGGCGAACGGATCAAGGTGTTCGTCGTGCGCCGCGACCCGTCGCTCACCGTCGACGACGTGCTCGCGCACTGCCGCAAGAACCTGACCGGCTACAAGATGCCGAAATTCGTCGAGTTCCGCGACGCACTGCCGCAGACGAACGTCGGCAAGATCCTGCGCCGCGCGCTGCGCGACGAGGAACTCGCCAGGATCAAGACCGCGAAGCAAGACTGAACGATCCATCGCTCCGGGAGATGCTGTCGATGAACGCAGGAAAGAAGCGCAGCGCGTGGCACGCTGCCGCCGCGGCGGTCGCGTGCATGCTGTCGCTCGCTCGGCCGGGACTGCATGCGCAGGAAGCGGCCGACGCCGCGAGCGCGGCACAGGAGGTCGCGCTGCCGGCGGACCTGGCGAAAATCACGCGCGACCCGGTCGCGCAACAGGCGCGCTGGCTGCGCACGGCCGCGCAGCGCGGCACGCTCGCGCAGCTGGACGACGCGACGCTCACGACGCTCTTCAAGGCGCTCGACCCGCTCGCCGTGCCGCTCTATATCCGTAATGGCCCCAACGGCTATCCGTCGTACCAGTTCACGATGGTGCGTCAGGAGCGCATCAGCGGGAAATGGTCCGACACGCCCGACCGCATGCTCGTGAAAACCACCCGCGAGCCGCTGCGGGTGTATGCGAAATGGCTGCCGGGCGGCGCGCATGCCGGACAGGAAACGATCTACGACACGACGCAGCGCAAGGACGAGATGTACGGCCATCTCGGCGGCCTGCTCGGCAAGATTCCGTTGTGGACGGCGCTCGACGGCGCGCTCGCGCGCGCCCAGTCGAATCACCAGGTGAAGGATCTCGGCACCGAGTTCATCACGAACCTGTACCTGACCGAAGGGAAGAAATACCAGGAAGCCGGCGTGCAGCGGCCGACCCGGGTGGAGGCCAAAACGATCGGCGGCGTGCGCGTCGTCGCGCTCACCTACGAAACGCCGACCGGCCGACCGCAGTTCTACGCGAAGAAGGAAGTCCTCGGGCTCGACCTGCACGCGCCCTATTTCCGGACCGTCGAGTCCTACGACAACGACGGCAAGATCTTCGAGCGGATCATCATCGAGAAAATCGCGCCGGCGACGCTCGACGACACCGCATTCGACCCGAAAAACCCCGACTACGCGTTCTGATGCGCGCCGGCGGGGCCGACCTCGGGTTCAATCGTCATCGTCGTCGCCGTGGTGCTTGCGCCAATGCTTGTAATAGTGCTTGCGCCACTTGCGGTAGCGATCGTCGTCGTCATCGCCGTAATAGCCGTATCCGTAGCCCGGATAGGCGACCACCGCGGGCTGCGGCGCCACATAGACCGGTGCCGGCTCGACATAGACCGGCGCGACCGGTACGCCGATGCCGACCGACAGGTCGACATGCCCCGCCATTGCACTGCCGGAAGCCAGCAACGCCACGCCGCCGACCCACCCTGCCCATCGCCTCTTGTTCATGTTCTGGATCCCTGATATGCCGGCCCATCCGGCTCGCGCGAGTAATGTAGGCACAGCGCGCGCACCGAGGTGATACGGCGCTGCGAGAGTCGTAACGCGACGTAACGAAACGGCTTTGGCCGTTCGGCCGAATCGCGAAAATGCGTCGGAACGTCTATAGTGGGTTACGGTTCGACACAATCACGACTGCGCGCTTCCCTATCGAACAGGGTAGAATTCCGCCAAACGCCTTGTGGACCAACACGCCACACACGCACAACATATTCTCTGACGCAGGCTCCTGCCGCACCTCAATGGCCAATCCCGCAGAATCCCATCCGCAAAACGACTTCATCAATTCGGCGCGCAAGGAACGTAAGCGCGTTGAAATCTATCTCGTCAACGGCATTCGTCTGACGGGATGTATCGAGTCGTTCGACCAGTACCTGGTGATGCTGCGCACCCCCGTGGGTCTGCAAGGCATCTACAAGCGCGCGATTTCCACGATCCAGCTCGACACGGGCGGCTCGCGCCCGGGCGGCGGCGGCCCCCGCGGCCCGCGCACCGGTGGGCGCCCCGGCGGCCGTGAAGGCGGCGGTCACAGCCCGTACGGCTCGCACGGCGGCCCGCGCGAATCGCGTGGCGACGGCGGCGGCTACGGTTCCCGCGAACCGCGTGAAGGCTATGGCTCCCGCGAGCCTCGCGAAGGCTACGGCTCGCGTGAACCGCGCGAAGGCTATGGCGCACCGCGCGAACCCCGCGAACCGCGCGAAAGCTACGGCGCGCCGCGCGACACCGGTGACGCATCCGGCAACACGTCGCCGTCGGATGCACGCGGCGGCAACGGGCCGGTGATCGTCACCCGCCGCCGGCGAATCGTGCCGGACGGCCAGTAAAACAAAAGGGCAAGCCAACGGGCTTGCCCTTTTCTCTTGTGCGGCCGGCGCGGCAAGTCGCCGCACCGCCACTCTCGGTTCAGCGTGCCGTCCTCGGCAGGCCCGCGTCGGCCTCGCGCTGCAGCGAACGCACCTGCTGCTGCAACGCGCGCAGTTGCGACTGGAGTTCGGCCTGCTGCGCCTGCAACGCGACCGTCTCGCTGCGTACGCTCTTCTGGCGATCCGCGACCGCTGCCTGCTGCTGGCGTGCAATCGAGATATCGGCCTGCAGACGCCGCGCACGGTCCTGCGTGACTTCGATCTGCTTGTCCATTTGCGCCTTCTGCGACTCCAGCTTCGTCGCTCGCAGTTCGTTGACGGCCAGCCGCTCCGCCTGATGCGAGAAATCGCGATAGATCGCTTCCGCGCGCGTTTCGTCGTGAGTCTTGATCACGCGCCAGAACGCCTTCTGCTGGAACAGCGCGACGAAGTACGCTCCGTCCTTCACGTTGAACAGCAGGCTCGCACCGTAGCTGCCGTTGTAGCTCGTGCGCATTTCCGTCAGCGTGTGCGCCTGAATCTGGCGCTGCAGGTCGTCGACCGTGCTCGGCCCCGTCGTCTCGCCCGCCTGCGGCTGCACCGACGTCTGGACCTGCGAATCGATCACCGGAATCGCTGCCACCGGCGCCGACGCCTGCTGCACCGCCGGCGAATCGCTGCCTGCCAGCCCCTGCGCGTAAGCGCCCTGCATGCCCCCCACCATGGCGAACAACACACACGCCCGCCCCAACCCCGTCATATGGCTCATGAAGTTTTTATTCCCCGCCCGAGTCGTTGTAATCCAGCGCGATTTTATCTCATTAATTATTCGCTTTCGCGTGTCTCGGGCTCTTCGTCGAAGATCTGATATTTGCGCATTTTTTCCCACAACACCTTGCGGCTGATGCCGAGCTGCTGCGCCGTGTCCTGACGCCGCCAACCGTTTGCGTCGAGCGCCGCGATGACGCGATTGCGCTCGTTCATGTCCCACTTGCTGCGATCGACGAAGACCTCGGCCGCACTTTCCGCCGGCACCGGCTGCGCCGAGCTGCGCGCGTGCGCAATCAGCCGCTGCAGCCGCGCGGCATCCCACCCGCCCGTCTGCCGCACCGTCACGCCGACACGCTCCGCGAGATTGCGCAATTCGCGCACGTTGCCGGGGAAATAGCTGTCCGCGACCGAATCCGTCAGCCAGTACGGCAGATCCGACAACTCGGCGAGCCGGTCCTCGCCGACGACCTGCGCGACGAACGACTTGAACAGCGCGATCTTGTCGACCGCGCCGCGCTCTTCCAGCGACGGAATGCTCAGCTCGATCACCGCGAGCCGGTAGTAGAGATCCGCGCGGAACAGGCCTTCCTTCACGAGCTGCGGCAGCTTCTTGTTGCTCGCCGCGACCAGGCGGAAATCGACCTTGACCGACGTCGCCGCGCCGACGCGCAGCACCGCGCCGTCCTCGAGCACGCGCAGCAGCTTGACCTGCTGGTACAGCGGCAGATCGCCGACTTCGTCGAGGAACAGCGTGCCGCCCGCCGCCTGCTCGAAATAGCCTTTATGCGCAACAACCGCACCTGTGAACGAGCCTTTCGCATGGCCGAAGAACAGCGATTCGAACAGGCCGTCCGGAATCGCGCCGCAGTTCACCGGTACGAATTCGCCGTGCCGGTAGCGCGAATGTTTTTCGTGCAGCAGTTGCGCGATGCGCTCCTTGCCGACGCCGGTTTCGCCGTGCAGCAACACGTTGGTGTCGCAGTCGGCGAACGTATCGACTTCGTGCAGCAGCGCCTGCATCGATTCCGAGTGCGCGACGAGTTCGGACGGCTGTAACGTTTCGGCCGCATGCGCACGCAGTTGCGTGACGAGCTTGCCGATCATGCCGCGCAGTTCGGCGCACGTGAAGTCGAGCGGCAGGATGTGCGAATACTCGGGCGGATACTGCGACGCGTCGTGGTCGCGCGCCGCGCCGACCCAGACGACCGGCATGCCGATGTTGGCCTGCCAGTCGCGCAGGAACGCCGCGCCGGTTTCGATCATCGACACGCTGATGATCGCCAGCGATGGCCGCAACGCGGCGCGTTCGGGCGAGATCTCCGCGTTGTCGGCACGGATCACTTCGACGTCGAAGCTCGCCATGCAGCGGGCGACGCGGTCGACGATGTCCGCTTTGCCTTCCCAGACGTAGAGGTCGAGTTCTGCGATTGCGGGGGCGTTTCTCATCTTCATCAGTAAACCGTTTGGGCGACCCCGCAACTAAGCGAGATCTGATGGACCGTCGCTGCGCCGACCTGAACGCCGAGCAGATTCAACAGTGGAACGAGGACAGCGTCCAGACTCGAAAGGAGCGGGCCGAGCAGGTTTGTCAGAAATGTCAGCAACGTAGACAAGAAGGTTGACGGAAGCGACAGAAGATTCACTCCACCCAAGCCGATGTTGGCGGTGATCTTCGCGACCGCAAGTTGACTCAGAGCGGAACTGAGGGCCGAACCGAGTGCATTTGAATTCACCGTCCAATAGTTTGCATCGGTTCCGGATACGCCATTGAACGTATGCGATTGAGACGCGCCTTGCACCGGGACCGATACGTTGGACATCGAAGCCGTCAACTGTGCAAGGCCGAGCACATTCGCGTTGATGATCTGCCCAGGCGACGAACAACTGTAGCTTGACGACAAGCTGATCTTGCCGGACGCATCGAGCGGTGGCTGGCCAATACACAGATTGGCAACGCCCGGTTGCGCGGTAATGATGACAGCGCTCGTTGCCTGTGTGGGTCCACATCGTGTCGAGTTCAGCCACGCGGTGCCGGTGCCGACTTGCAGGTAGATCGGAAGATTGACGTCAACGCCCACATTGATCGCTCCCAGCAACGCCCCGACGATGGGCAACTGCGTCGTGCCGAGATCGACGTTGAGATACACCCCCACCGCGGCGGTGGATGCCTGCGTCCGCCAAGTGCCGGTCGTGGGATCGATGCCGCCTTCCCCGATGCCGATCGACGGGGGACTAATGATCTGAACCTGCAGTTGCGTGCCCGTCAGTCCGCCGAGATTCAGCGACGGCACATTGACTGTCACTGCCGGCTTGCCGGCCGCCGCGATCTCCGCACCGACGAGCAACAGATCGAGCAGATCCACCTGTGCGTCGAGTGCAGCCTGCGTATTCGCGAGCGCGACGTTGAGCAGACCACCTGTCCCGCCCAGGCTGATCGACGTGCCGGGAACCTTGGCGGCCAAGATCGCCTGCAATGCACCAAGGCTCGCCTGCAGGTTTGCGTTCGCGACGGTCGTCCGCGTCCCCGCGTCCACCATCAACTGGAGCAACTGAGGCAACGTGAGCTTCAGTGCAAGTAACTGATCGACCGTGCCGACACCCGCCGCGACGACAAGGTCGCCTACCTTCACGTTCGTGCACGCAAGTGCCTGATACGAGCCGATATTGAGGTTCAGGCTCGCGCCGAGCAGCGCCGCGATCAGCCCGTTCACGAGGCCTGGATTGCCGGACGTCGGTACCGAGCCGCCGGTGCAACCGACGCCACCGAGCGCAGCAATGGTTGCGCCGACCGAGAACGTATCGATGTTCGTCGAGCGCGCGGTCGACACCGCTGACACCGTTCGATCGGGTCCTACAAAGAAGAATGGCACCTGTCGTGTGATCGTCACCTTGACCGCATTCAATTGCGTCGTTCCGGCGCCCGCGGACGCAAAATAGCTCGGCGCCGGGTTGAGCGCCGTGTCCCAACGACCGCAGACGATCGCGAGCGTGTCGCCGTTCGACGGGCTCAGCCCGTTCGACTGCGCATTGCTGTTCGCAGTCGCTCCCGGCTGCGAGCATGCATCGTCCATCCGCTGCACGGCTGCAAGCGCAGCCATGTCGGCGATCCGCTGCACGTCGCGACGCTGATAGAACAAGTTGCCAACACCGATGACACCGAGCGTCGTGACGGCGACGAGCAACCCGATGATCGCCATCACCGAGAATGCGCCGCGCTGTCCTGATGCGAGGCGACGCGTACGCCCACGGTACCGGGTATTCACTATCCCGCTCCGTCAGTGTGCGAGTTCGCCGCCGGCCGGACCGCCACTACCGCTGCCGCTGCCGCCGCTCGTCGTCGACATCGTACCGAACCACGTCGGAATCGGCGTCTTGAACGTGTCGAGATAGCGCTGGTACGCATACGTTCCAGCAGCACCATCAATCGGCTGAGGTGCGCCGGCCGCGCGATTCGAGCGCTGCAGATCGAACCATGCATTCGTCGAATGGTCGATCTCGGACGCCGGTGCACCGCTTTGCGCATAAACGCCCCCCGCACAAAGCGAACTCGCGAGCGCTACGCACGCCGCGCTCATGCGAATCGATGAAAGGTGAAACATGATGGCCTCCATGAATATCTTCGTTATCGCGCAAAACGCTGTAGCAGCGGCACGGAAAGATCCAATCCGTCGCTGCTTGCGACCGGCTGTGCTGATGTGCCGTGCGGCGCTCGCATGGCTGCAAGTTGCTTCGCGCGCGCCGCAGCGGCAATTTTCGCCGCATCGTCGCGAATCTCGTTTCGCACCGCGGGCGATAGTTTTTGCTGATCCATCAGCCGACGCGCGTCCTTCGCACGGCCGCTTGCAAGCAGGTACAGCGCCAGATTGCTGAGGATTTTTGGGCTCTTCTGATCGAGTTCGGCCGCCTTCAGCAGCGGCACGCGCCCGGCCTGCAGGTCACCGTCGCGCATCCGCGCATACGCGAGATCGGACAGCGTCGCCGCATCGGTCGGTGCAAGTGCGCATGCCTGATCGAGTTGCTGCGCGGCAAGCGCGAAGTCTCCTTGCACGCCTGCGATCAGGCCGAGCCCGCGATATCCGCGCGCGGCAAGCGGCGTCGTCAACAGCTTCGTGTATGCGGCTATTCCGGCGTCGTACTGACCAGTCGCTCGCAATGCATCCGCACGAAGCAGGATCGTGTCCGGCGAGATGCCATATTGCTTCTCGTACTGATCGATATGCGCAAGTGATGCGAAATAGAGCCCCTGACCTTGCATCCGCTCGATCAGCCCGAGATACATGCCCGGCGTATCCGGCGGGGCATTCTTGTCGGCGGCTGCCTGCATCAGCGCGCCACGTTCGGCCTGCGCCCCGATTCCGTAACCAGACTCCTTGAACAGCGAACACCCGCTGGCAAGCAGCGCAAGCGCCGCCCAACCTGCGATCGCGCGGATCCTTCCAAATCGATTCATCTCGTGTTGCTCCTTCCCTTCATACCGCGTCAACGCTGGAACGCGGCAAGCGCGGACAGCACGGTCATGATCCCCGGCCCCGCGGTGACGATCAGCAACGCGGGCAGCAATGTGACGATCATCACGCCAGTCATCTTTACCGTCAGGCGACCGATCCGCTCACGCAACAATGCTCGCCGCCCTTCGCGTAGCCGGTCGCCGAACTGCTTCAGCGGCTCCTGTACCGCGCCACCGTGCTTGTCGACCTGAATCAGCAAGCGCACGACCGCGCGCAGATCCTCGTTGTCGAAACTGTTCGTGAGCCGCTGCAACGACTGTTCACGGGTACGCCCGGCCGCAAACTGCCGCTGTGCGACGCCAAGCTCCCACGACAGTACCGGCAGCATCGTCTGAAAATCGTGCGTGATGACCTGGATGCTCTGATCCAACGACAGGCCGACGCCCTGCAGCAATCTCAGCATGTCGACAAGGAGCGGCAATTCGGCCGAAACACCTTGCCGGCGCTCCGCTGCTCGTCGGCGCACGTAGATCTTCGGCAACATAAATCCGATTACAAACGCGACGCAGGTCGACAGCAGCCAGCGTGATCCCGAGGCCCGACCGACGAGAAGTCCCCCGACGAACACCGGCAGCCCGACCGCGAATGCGATTCGCGCACTGAGAAACAGGCCACGCGCCCGAGCTTCGACGAAGCCGCACTGTTCCAGCATTTGGCGATCCTCGTCGGCAAACAGATAGCGGCCGACGCCAGTGTCGAGCCATCGCATCCCGGCGTCCTCGAGACACTCTCGCAACCTCGCAAAACGCGTACGCGTCGCAGGCGGCACGGCGACTTCACGCCTGGGTTCGGCCGCCCCCCCGCGCGCCGCGGCCGCTTCAACCGCAGCCGTGCGGCGATCGAGCGCCTTCAGCAGCGTGCGCTCGGCACGCTGCTGCAGCGTCACGCGAACGATCGCAAGCGCAGCGAGCAGCAGCATGCCGATCGCTCCAAGCACGAGCGCAAGCGCGCCCACACGATTTGCCTCCATCCCGTCACCTCAACCGCGCAAGCCGGTACAGCCAGAAGCCACCAGCCGCCTGCAGTACGAATGCAAGGTAGATCAGCCGACGCCCTGCGTCGTCGCTCCACATCGCGGTAAAGTATCGCGGGCTCGTTGCGACGACGAAGCTGCCGATGGCGATCGGCAGCAGCGCGAGTATCCACGCGGATAACCGTGTTTCCGCCGACATTGCCGACAGTTCGCGCTCCGCCTGCTCGAGATCGCGCATGAAGATCGACATCCGGTCGAGCATCACGTCCGCGCGCCCGCCGTATCGGACCGACAGACGCAGCACCGCGCCGACCAGTTCAAATTCGCGGATACGATATATGCGCGCGATGTGCAGCATCGCACGATCGATCTCGGCGCCCGTGCGCAACATCCGCGAAACATCGTCAAGACAGCGACGAAGCGGCATCTCGGTCGTCAGCAGAGCGGCCTGGAACGCGGCTGGCACGCTGTTGCCGAGCGTAACAAGACGCACGATCCCGTCGAGAAACGATGGCAATTGCCGAACGATCTTCAGGCGACGTCGACCAATGCGGGACGCGAGCCACAGTGCGACGAGCGCCGCGCCCGCGACGAGTGCGGCCACTGCCGCGATCAGACTGCCAACCACCCATGCCCACAGCGCAAGCAACGCGATGACCGCGAGTACAAGTACCAGGCCGACGCGCACCTCGTCGAGACCCGCCCGGTCGGACAGCGCCACCCATGCGTCGAGCATTGACGCTCGCCAGCGAGCGAACCCGCTTTCGGGTTCCTGTGCGTTCGTTGTGGCGACCGCCGCGCCCCGCCCGCGACGCGCATCGTCGGCCGGCTGCGCAGCGCGCCCTCCCGGCCCGATCCGGCTGTCGAAGAATCGCTGTGTATGCACACGCCCTTCCCGCACATGGCTTCCGCGCCAAAGCAGCAGCCCCGCCGCCGCGCAAATCAGCGCGAACATCAGCGCGAGCAATGCCGCGCTAGACATTGAAGCCCCCGTTACGCCCGAAGCCGCCGCTCGACACGAGCGCGCTGCGGAAACGCGCGAGCTTCGGCGAATGCGGATGAATGCCGAGCGATTCCCAATGATCGATCTCGTCGCCCTCCGGGGTGACACGCGCCTCGTAGCGATACAGTTCCTGCGTCGATACGATATTGTCTGACATCCCGGTGACCTCGGTGATCGAGAGGATACGCCGGCGACCGTTCGACAACCGGCCGATCTGCACGATGAAGTCGATCGCGTTTGCGATCTGCCTGCGCAAACTTGCCTCGGTACCCTGAAAACCCGCAAAACCGGCAAGCATCTCGAGCCGGTATAGGCATTCACGCGGTGAACTCGCGTGCACGGTACCCATCGACCCGTCGTGACCCGTGTTCATCGCCTGCAGCATTTCGAGTACTTCGCCGCCACGCACTTCGCCGACGATGATCCGATCCGGACGCATCCGGAGCGTGTTGCGCAACAGGTCGCGAATCGTCACGATGCCGCTGCCGTCGAAACCGCCTGGACGACTCTCGAGACGCACGACGTGCGGATGATTCAGCGACAATTCGGCCGTGTCTTCAATCGTCACGACCCGCTCCGCTTCGGGAATGTGAAAAGCCAGTGCGTTCAGCAGCGACGTCTTGCCCGAACTGGTACCGCCCGACACGAGAACGTTGCAGCGCGCCTCGACTGCGGCCTCGAGCAGTCGCCCGATTTCTTCGTTGTACGTCCCGTTACCGAGCAGATCGGCCGGCCGCAGCGGATCCTTGCGGAACTTGCGGATCGACACGACCGGGCCGTCGATCGACAGCGGTTCGATGACGACGTTGACGCGCCCTCCGTCCGGCAGCCGTGCATCGACCATCGGATTCGATTCGTCTAGCCGCCGGCCGATCGGGGCGAGAATCCGCCTCACGATCCGCAGCAGGTGGGCATTGTCGGTAAAGCGGATCGGCAGCTTCGCCAGAATCCCGTGCCGCGACACGTAGATGTCGTTGTAACCGTTGATCAGGATGTCTTCGACATACGGATCCGCAAGCAGGTCCTCGATCGGCCCGAAGCCGGCGAGTTCTTTTGTCAGCGCCTCGGCAACCGCACGTACCTCGCTCTCGTTCAGCGGAATGCGTCGCAGCCGCACGAAACTGTCGATCTCGAGATCGACGAACTGATTGATCGCCTGTCGCGACCACCGGCCGAATTCGGCGCCCAGTTCCTCGATCCGCGTAAGCAGATGCTCGTGCGCGGCATTCTTGATATCGTGGAACTGCTGTGTTTGCGAGAACGGCGCCGCGCCGTCGGCAAATTGAATGTCGTGTGCCATCGCTTACGACCGCTTCGTAGAGGATTGAATGATTCGTTTCAGTGCTGCGAGGCCGCTTGCCGCACGCGGCGCCCCACCCGATGCCGCTTCTCCAGCCAGGCGATCGACAAGGGGACCGAGCGCGCGTACGTACGGATCGCGTTCCGCGATTTCTGCTATCAGCTTGCCCTGATTCGCCGCATGACCGATCGGCACGCGTCGTGACGGCAGCGTCGCGATGAGCGGCAAATTCAGTCGCTCGGCGATCTGCGCGGGCAGCATCCCGAGATCCGGGTCGAACTGGTTGACGACGAGCCGGATCCGGTCGGTCGCTGCACCCGCATCACGCAGCCCGTCCAGCAGTTCGACTGCCGACACGACCGATGCGACGCCCTGGTCGCAGACGAGCCACGCTTCATCCGCGAGATTCACCACCTGCCCGATGAAATCGCGATTCGAGAAACCACCGAGATCGACAATCTGATTGTCGAAAAACGCACGCAGCCGATTCAGCAGCCCTGAGCACGACGCAGTCGCCACGTCGCGCAAATCGGCAAGGTTCTGCGGCAGTGTCGTCAGCGCCACTCCGCTCGGGTGACGCGCAAGCGCTGTCGTCACGAATGTGCGATCGATACGGCGCAGGTTGCGTACCGCCTCGACGAAATGAAATTCGCAGCGTGTATTCAGGAACAGCGCGCCATCGCCTGCCGGCAACCCCAGGTCAAGGAGTGCCGTTGCCCGTGCAGGTTCCGCGGGCCGTCGCTGCGTCAGCACCGAAAGATTCGCGGCGAGCGTGCTCACCCCCATCCCGGCACGTGCGCCGAGCAACGCCGTCACCTTCCCGTGACGACTCGCCGGCTCGCCGACATTGTCGAGCAACACGCGGGTAATTCGCAGTGCCTCGTCGGCCGGTGCAGAAAAATCGACGAAATCACGCACGCCGGCACGCAATGCGGCAAGCGCGCTTTCCGGCTGCGAGACCGAACCGAGCGCAACGACGGGTATGCCCGGATGCGCCGCGCGCACTGCTGCGACGGCCGCGCTCGCCGCCGCACAATCTCCGGAGAAATCGATAAATACCAGCGCAGGATTCAATACGCCGATACGCTGCGACAGCGATGCGCCATCGAGCGGTGACGCCTCGACCGCGCCGGTCGAGACCAATGACTGGGCAAGCCATTGCACATGCTCGACGCGCGCGGAGGCGCACACGAAGTGGTCGGTCACATCAGGCTCAGCCAACGAAAAGGTTCTCGCGTTCATGTTGAACACTCCCTATGAGGCGAGGTATGGCGCTGCGCATGATCGCCTGCGCTGCCTCGAAGTTCGGCGCACTCATTTCGAGAACCCCGGGCCGGCATCCGGCGATGCCAAACCGCCGAGATAGGAGCGCCACACGGGACCATCACGTTGCTCGGACAGTTCACCCGGCGTCGCGGGCAGTTGCGCGCCCTGCGCAATCGGGGCGACGAGATGCGGCGTAACGATGATCACGAGCTCCTTATCGTTCTGCTGATAACTCAGGTTCTTGAAGAACGCACCGATGATCGGCAAATCGCCAAGGAATGGCACCTTGTTCACATTGGAGGTTGTCTCGCGGTCGATCAATCCGCCAATCACGAAGCTCTCGCCATCGCCAAGCTCGACCGTCGTGTCCGCACGTCGCGTCGTCAATGCTGGCACCTGGATTCCGTTGATCGTGATCGAATGCACGAAGTCGAGCTGACTCGATTCCGGTGCGACCTTGAGGGCGATGCGGCGCGGACTCAGCACGGTCGGCGCGACAGTCAGTCCCACACCGTACGGCTTCCATTCGATCGAGATCGTACCGAGCGACTGCGGGACGGGTACTGGGATCTCGCCGCCTGCAAGAAAGTTTGCACTCTGGCCGGACAGTGCGACAAGGGTCGGTTGCGCGAGTACGCGCGCGAGATTGTTCGCTTCGAGAATCGACAGATCGGCGAACAGCCCGTGCGATACTGAATTCACCACGAGGTTGAATGCCGAGGAGATCGGTACATTTGTGTTGTACGTGAGTGAACTGCCCGGCGAACCGGTAATCGACGTCAGTCCGCTCGGCGCAAATGCTCCGAACGAAAAACCGTTGCTTTGCTTGAAGAAATTGAGGCCCGCCTGCTTCAGCACCGAACGGCTGAATTCGACGACACGCACATCGACCTGGACGACGTTCTTGCCGGCGATTGTCGACGCGTCGAGCGTCGTCCCATCCTTGCCACCGAGACTCTTCGCCGCGTGGACGGCCCGCTGATGTCCGTCGAGCGTCGCCGACGAGCCGCCGATTACAGTTGTGCCTCCATACGTATTCACATTCGGCGACGCGCCATCGAGCAATGCACGCGCCGCGCCGCTCGTCACGTTCACGCTGTAGATTGTCGGCTCGTCACGACCTCGCTCCCATATCATCACGTTCGTCGACCCGGCACTCTTTGCAACGAGCAGCACGCCGCCGCGACCGCCCTTCACGATCAGCACGTCCGCGACCGACGGATCACCGACAGCAACCCGCTGCAGCGTGCGCCCGGTCGCGAGTTGCCGTTGGGCACCGATCGCCAGACTGATCGTCCCGCTTGTTTCAGCCGCGTACGACTGCGGCTGCATAGTCAGCGCGCCCAGTGCAATAACCAATGCAATCAGTTTCTTTTTCATTGTGTTGGAGGCATCGAACCGCCCCTTCTCCATCTTGGTCCGGCTCAATAGGCGACCGTTTCGGTCCGCCCCCCCCGAATCACTTCGATACTGCCGCCGCTCGCGGACCGCGTTGCGACGCGCGCAACAGCACGCGGAGCAGGCGCCGTCGTGCTCTTCGACAACTCTCCGAGCATCACGCCCGCCGCCGCGAGCGTCGACGGGCTCCTGCCATCGCCCCCGCGAACCGCCACAGTCTGCGTCGCAACGTCGTCATCACGCGGATTCCGGAGAGCGAGCACGAGCCGGCCGCTTTGTTCGGCCAGCGTCAACGCATCAACCTGCGCCGTCGGCACCGCGAGCACAGCCGTCCGCATGCCAACGACGGAACCGTTCGAGCTGTCCCGTTCCGTCGTCGCGTCGCCGAATGACAGCACACGAATCTTCGACATCAATAGCCGCGCCTGCGTATTTGCAATCTCCGCCGCCGACATGCCGCCCATGGCGGCGCCTACCCCGTCGCGCTTCAGGTTAACGAACACGTCGACGTAGTTGCCAGGTCGCACGCGATTGCCGACGGCATTGGTCTCATCGACCTTGATCGCGACCGCTCGTTCGCCGGGCTCGATCTGCTCCGCGAGACCGGCAGACAGCGCACTCGCCACGACGGGAGCCTGTGCGGGAATATCGGCGGCCGGCACACGACCGACGAGCGGCAGCGGATCCGCGAACGCGCCCTGTGGCGCGGCGGTCGACTGCTGGACCTTCAGCGCATCAGCCGGAATCGGCTGGCCGGCAGGCAAAGGCCGCGTCGCCACGACAACGGGCACGCTTTGCATCGCAACCGTCGATGTTACGGGTGTGATGGCAGCAGGCTTGCGTCCGAGCATCCAGGCATAGATACCTAATAGAACCGCGATCGCGATCAGCAAGCCCGCAATGATCTTCGTCAGATTGTTGGCCATGATGTTGTTATATGTTTCCGCTACTCACGATTGAAATCTCCGCGTTACGCTGGCGACCGGATGCCCTGAAACCTGGCGAGTCGCCATCGCCGTTTCTAAATGATGTTGACAGGGCTGATTTGCACCATCGCCGTTCCCGTAAGCGTAGACGGCACCGGCAGCAGCGAGCCGAGCAAAGGAAACGACGGAATCAGCGGACGCGTTGCATACGGATAGGTCAGTGTGATCTGCACGCAGTACATTGACGCGTCGTATGTGCAATTGCCTTGCTGCGTCGGCGTGCATGTTGCGCCCTGCAGCCAAGTGGTCAAATTCGTCGCGGCCGTACAGGCAGCGGTCGCCCGCGCCGCGAGCGCAGCCTGTTGGGTCGCCTGCTGCGTCGCGGCCGCCCCCACTTGCCGATAGTTCAGCGCGGCTCGTGCACCTTCCGTGGCCGCAAGCGTGAGGTTCTGCTGTGCGGCAAAGATCATTCCATACGTGATGATCGCGTACAGAATCAGGAAGAACATCGGCAACATCAGCGCGAACTCGACAGCCGTCGCACCACGTTCGCGAGACCGCCCCCCGTAAGCAGAACGAAGCGCCATTATTGAATCCCCCCGGTCGCGATCCGGTACAAGAGCCACAGCGCGGCCGGAATGACGAGAAATGCGGCATACGGAGACGACCGAAAACCGGCGATTGTCATCGTCGGCGAACGAGACTGCCAAAGCGCGGACACTGGCGTCCGTGTCGCGACAATCAGCGCACAAGCATGCGCAAATGCAAGCAGACTCGCAACGATCCAGAGCCATAACAGCCCATGCGCGCCGCACCACGCGCCAAGCGTCGCGAAGACCTTGACGTCCGCAGCTCCCATCACACGCAACACGAAAAATGGAAACAGGCAAACGCACCCGATCAGCGCGCCAATGAACGCCTGACTCACGCCAATGCCGAATGGATTATGTCCGGAGAACAAAAATGCTGATGCAAATCCACCGATCACCAACGAATTGGGGATGCGTCTGTGGCGAATATCCTCGAGCGCGACAAGCACCGCCCACGCGAGGAAAACCCCGACGCCGGAAAGCAGGATCATTGACGCCCCGAGCGGCAAAAATTACGCACGCGGATTGCCGCAGCAATCCGCGCCCCTCAACAAATGCAGGGAGATGGGCTAATGCCCGCTTCGTTAAGTCGCCTTCGGCAGCTTGCCCGCAATGTAGTCGAACGCCCCCGAGATACCACCGGTCAATGTGCCCAGCGCGGTAACAAGAGCGACGGCGATAAGGCCGGCGATAAGGCCGTACTCGACTGCGGTAACCCCGTCTTCTTCCCGAAGGAAGCGAATCATCATTGCTTTCATTTTATTCCTCGTGCCTGTATTTACGTTCTTTGGCCTTTTATACGTATACATCCCCGCATATCTGGCCGTTGCCCCGCGCCATTCGCCACATCTGCTGTAACGACAACCGGGTGCGCTTTCTTTATATATCGCCCAAAAGGGCATGTCTCATGATTTGATGCAAGTTAACATTCGCGATAGCAACCCTCCTCGAACGTTGTGTACCGAACCGTACATTTGCTTACATCTGCTCCGGATTCTATATCCGATCCTATTTAACTTCCAACCTCTTTTAGCGGCTCGGATCGAAAAAATGACCGTGAGCACGACGTATTTGTACGGTGTTTCGGTACGTCTTACACATAGGATTTACGATAGGTTAGATGTGCACACCTAATCCACCAGTAAAACAATTGCCTCGTCCACCAAGCCTGCGTGGGCCCCACGTTACGTCGCACGCGTAACGCCAATGTTGTGACGTTACGTTACGAAACGGCCGAAACCGTTCTCATTCATCTGCGCTTAAACAGATTCAACAATCTTTCAATTTCCAGAACTTCCTTTTCCGACAAGGAATTGCCTCGTTTAAAACCTGTTGTCGAACCGTCGGCCATCGAAATGGCACGACAGTTGCAGAGTAGTCCTCGCATCACTCAACACAACGGCAGTTCACAACACATTTTTAATGCGAGGACAACATGGACATTAAGGTTATCCCTCATGGCGTGTTCCGGACGACTCTGATCGCGGCCACCGTTGCAGCCATGCTTTCCCTCTCCGCGTGCGGCGGCTCCGGTTCCATCAGCCAGGGCCTTGGCGGTGGCGGCTCGAGCTCGGGCGGCGGCGATTCGATCTCAACGTCGGGTGGCGGCACCTCCGGCGGCACGTCGGGTTCGACGAGCGGCAGCACGTCGGGCAGCACCAGTGGCTCGACCAGCGGCAGCACGAGCGGTTCGACGAGCGGCAGCACCAGCGGCTCGACGAGCGGAACGACCAGCGGCACGAGCGGCACCTCGGGTGTGTCGTCGAACGCGGTGGGAAGTGTCCTCGCAAACGGCAGCAATCTCGTCACGGGTGTCGGCGGAACCGTCTCGGGCCTCGGCACCGTCATCGCCAACCAGTCGCTGCCGGGTGTCAACCCGGCCACCACGCAAGCCGCGGGCGGCATCGTGCAGAGCGTCGGCGGCGCAATCACCGCGCTCGGCAACGGCCTCGGCAATGGTCTCGGCCAGCTCGGCGCGACAAAGGATCCGATCGGCACCACGGTTGCCAGCACGGGTGGCGTGGTCAACCAGCTCGGCGGCGCAGTCACGCAGACCGGCAACCTGGTCACGAGTCTCGGCAGCGGCCCGCTGTCGCCGCTCGCACCGGTCACGGGTGCCGTCGGTGGCCTCGTGTCGACACTCGGCGGCGCCGTGTCGAACGGCGGCACCACCCTCACCAACGCGCTGTCGACCGGCCCGATCCAGCAGGTCACGCAGACGGTCAGCTCGGCCATCACACCGATCACGACGATGGTCGGCCAAACGACCCAGACGATCGGCACGGCAACCGGCCTCGGCGCACCCGTCAACACGCTGCTCGGCACGGTCGGCAACGGCCTGAACCAGGCCGGCGCGCTGCTCGCGTCGGCAGGCGGCAACCCTGTCACGACGGGCCTCGGCAACACCGTCTCGGCGACGGGCAATACCGTGAAGGCCGTCGGAGGCCTGCTCACGGGCGGCACCGGAGGCGTGACCAACCCGCTCGCACCGCTCACTGGCCTCGTCTCCACGGTTACCGGCGCTCTCGGTGGCGCAACGGGCGGTGGCAGCGGCCCGCTTGCACCGGTCACCGGCCTCGTCTCGACGGTCACCGGCACACTCGGCGGCGCAACGGGCGGCAGCGGCGGCCCGCTCGCACCGGTCACCGGCCTCGTCTCGACGGTCACCGGCGCACTCGGTGGCGCAACGGGCGGCAGCGGCAGCCCGCTCGCGCCGGTCACGGGCCTCGTTTCGACGATCACGGGCGCGCTCGGCGGTGCAACGGGCGGTACGAGCGGAAGCCCGCTCGCGCCGGTCACGGGTCTCCTCGGCACAGTCACGGGCGCACTCGGCGGCGCGACGGGCGGCGCAGGCGGCGGCAGCCCGCTCGCACCGGTGACGAACGCGGTGTCCACGGTCACCAGCACGGTCGGTGCACCGGCACTGACCGGCGGCACGGGCGCAGTCACGAGTTCGGGCTCGTCGTCGAATCTGCTCGCGCCTGTCACGTCGCTGATCGGCGGCCTGCTCGGCGGCACGCACGGCAAATAAACCGATATCCATTCATCGACAAGACAGCGAGGAGTTCACCATGTCCCAGCAACGTTCTCTCACGACGGCCACCCTGCGCCAGTGGCGCATGCCCCTCACCGCTTTCGCTGCAGCCTGCCTGCTGGCCGCCTGCGGCGGCGGCGGCGTCAGCTCGCCGCCGACCAGCAACAATGGCGGCTCGTCCAGCGGCACGAGCGGTACGTCCGGCACGAGCGGCACCAGCGGCACGACCACCGGCACCAAAGGTGTCGTCAGCACGGTCGGCCAGACGGCCACCGACCTCGGCAGCACGGTCGGCAACATCAGCCTGCCGGGCCTCGGCGACGGCGTAACGAAGGGTATCGGCAGCACGGTCGCCAGCACCGGCACGATCGTCGGCGCAGCCGCCGATGCGGTGAGCAACGGGCTGGGACAGATCGGCTCGACGAAGGATCCGGTCGGCACGACGGTTGCCGGTCTCGGTAATGTCGTCGGCGCGACGAGCAACACGGTGTCCGGCCTGAGTTCGACGGTCAAGGCGCTCGGCACGGGCCCGCTCGCGCCGCTCGCTCCCGTCACGACACCGGTCGGCACCGTGCTCGACACGGTCGCCAACGGCCTGACGGCCGCCGGCACGACGATCGGTTCGACGCTGTCGTCGGGTGCCGTGCAGCAGGTCACGCAGCCGCTCAGCTCGGCGATCACGCCGCTCGTGATCACCGCCGGCCAGGTCACGCAACAGGTCGGCACGACGACCGGCCTCGGCCAACCCGTCTCGGGCCTGCTCGGCCAGGTCGGTGGCGCGATCAGCTCGGCCGGCAAGCAGGTCGGTAGCACGTCGAACCAACCGCTCGTCGGCGATGTCGGTCAACTCGTGACCGCGGTCGGCAACACCGTGACCAACGCGGGTGGTCTCGTCAACCCGAACGGCCCGAACGGTGCAGCACCGATCCCCGGCCTGATCACGAGCCTCGTCGGCGGCTCGACAGCTGGCGTCCAGAACGGCACGTCATCAGGCTCCGGTTCGACGAACCCGCTCGGCGGCCTGCTGTCGGGTCTCGGCTCGACGCCGCTCGGCTCGCTCACGGGCGGACTCGGCGGCGCAACGGGCGGCACGAGCAGCGGCCCGCTCGCTCCGGTCACGAATCTCGTATCGACGGTCACGGGCACGCTCGGCGGCGCAACGGGTGGCGCAGGCAGTGCAAACCCTCTCGCGCCTGTCACCGGTTTGCTGAATACTGTCACCGGGGCAGTCGGCGGTGCAGCGGGGTCCGGGGGCTCGAGCCCGCTCGCACCGGTCACGTCGCTGGTCGGCGGCGTGTCGGGGACGGCATCGTCGGGTGGCGGTTCGACGGGGCTGCTCGCACCGGTAACGGGGTTGCTGGGCACGCTGGGTAGCGTTGGCAAGTAAGGAGGACGGTCGCACCTTCGCAGCCGGTGCGAACGGCGCGGCCGTACAAATACACCCGGCATAGCGGCACGCGTCGCGCGACACCCAGGTGTCGCGCGACAGCATTAGAAAGAAGACGAAAAGAAAGGCCTACGAGGAAGAACAATGAAATCCAGACTCGACAGATGGATGATGCTGCTCGCCATCGCGGCAGCAAGCACGGCACATGCACAAACGCGCGTCGCGGGTAACCCGCTCGACTCCCTTCCCCAGATCAACGCACCGAAGACCGGCCCGAACGTCACCGTGCAGGTCGCACCCCAGGCACCGCAACTACAGGAGCTGCTGTCGCGACATCTGACGCCGACGACGTTCCAGGTCGAAGGCGTGAAGTCGGTGCCGTTCGAGGAAATCTCGCGTCGCTTCACGCCCCTCGTCGGCAAGGACATCACGATCGGCGAGTTGATCGAAACCGCCAACGGCGTGACGAAGCTGTACCAGGATCGCGGCTACGCGCTGTCGTTCGCGTTCGTTCCCGCGCAGACGTTCGAGAACGGCGTCGTGCGAATCACGGTCGTCGAAGGCTATGTGTCGGACGTCAAGGTCACCGGCAAGCCCGGCGCAATGGAACCGAAGATTCGCGCGATCGCTGCGCATATCACGGCCGATCGCCCGCTGCGCCGCGCGACGTTCGAGCGCTACGTGAACACGTTCGGCCTGCTGCCCGGCCTCACGGTGAAGGCGAACGTGCCGCCGCCGCAAACCACCGACGGCGCAACGACGCTCGAACTTGCGGTCGACCGCAAGCCGTTCAACGTCAGCACCGGTATCGACTTCAACCACCCGGGCGTCCAGGGCCTCATCACCGCGACCGAGAACGGCCTGACGTCGTTCGGCGAACAACTGAGCATCTCCGCGCTGGCGCCGCCGGGGCGTGACAAGCAGACCTACTTCGCGTTCAGCGGCGCGGTACCCGTCGGCAGCAGCGGTCTGATCACACGCCTCGACGCAAGCACCTATCGCGGCAAGCCGACCGACAACCCGGGGCTACCGTCATATGTCGAACGCACCGTCAAAAACGAGAAGCTCGGTCTTTCGGCATCCTATCCGTTGCTGCTGAACAACCAGCGCAGCCTGCTCGGCACTGTTTCAGGCTACGCATCGCATAACGAAGACCGTTATCAGAACCAGATCAACGGCGCGACGCTCGACACGCGCTCGCAGGTCCGCGTGCTGCAGATGCAGCTCGACTACACGAGCGTTTCGCCGAAACAGGTACAGAAGCTGAGCGTCAACGTCGCGAAGGGGTTCAACATCCTCGGCGCGTCGAAAGCGCAGGACGTGACCGTCGGCACGACGACGACCTCGGTGGACAGCCCGATTTCGCTGACCTTCGTCCGCACCGGCGCGACCTTCACGCAAACGAACGAATGGCCGTTCCGGATCGGCACGTCGGTTTCGCTGACCGGGCAATACAGCCCCGACTCGCTGCCGACGTCCGAACAGATCTCGTTCGGATCGACCCGCTACGCGCTCGGCTACCAGCCAGGCGAAACGTCGGGCGACTCGGGCTGGGGGATGTCGCTCGAGGTCAACCGCGGCTTCTCGCCGGGCTGGACGTATCTGAAATCCGTCACGCCGTACATCGCGTATGACATGGCGCGCGTGTACCTGCACGCAGGCACGCCGTCGCCGAACCGCATGTCGTCGGTCGGCATCGGCGTGCGGTTCACGGACAGCCGTTATTACAGTCTCGACCTGAACGTCGCAAAACCGGTTGGCGACGCGCCGGTCGAAAGCGCGTCGCGCAGCCCGCGCATTAACGCCGCATTCTCGTATCAGCTCAACTGATCGGTCAGCAAACAGCTCGCGTCACGCGGGCTGTTTCGAATAGAGTCCCCTCTATCAAACGTGGCGCGCGGTTTCACGTATTCTGGCGAAGCTCGCAACATGCCCGCCCCATGCAGGCGGTCGTGCGGGCGAATCGAACACGACATGCAAAACAAGGAGGATGACAATGATTCAACTGACCCGTCCGTTGCGTGCAATCGCCGTCGCCGGCGCACTGCTCGCCTGCGCAGCACCCACGTTCGCTCAAGCCGACAACCCCATCGGCATGTGGCAGACGATCGACGACAACACCCATCAGCCGAAGGCACTCGTGCAGATCGCCGAGGACGGCGACGGTTCGCTGTCGGGCAAGGTCGTCAAGGGCCTCGGCGCGAACGATACGCCCGATCGCCGCTGCACCGCCTGCACGGACGAGCGCAAGGATCAGCTCATCAAGGGCATGACGATCATCAAGGCGATGAAGAAGGAAGGCGACCACTGGGACGGCGGCAACATTCTCGACCCGGAAAACGGCAAGGTCTACAAGTGCAAGATGACGCTTGAAGACGGCGGCCAGAAGCTCGTCGTGCGCGGTTACATCGGCGTGTCGCTGCTCGGCCGTTCGCAGACCTGGGTACGCCAGCAATAACGCAGCACGCGCTGAAACGCGCGGCTCGATAAAAAAATCGGCCTGCGACAAAGTCGTCAGGCCGATTTTCTTTTGGTGCGGGCGCAGAAGCAAATAACGGACATCACGCCGCGTGCTTCAACGTGTCCGATACATAGCCGCTCGGCGCGCGACACGCGGGCGCGATACTGCTACGCGCCTCCGCTGCCTTCGATTGCGTATGCTTGCGCATCCGTGTGGACAATTCGTTGCACAGACTCACGCCCGAATCGCCATAGAGCTCACGCATCACGCTCAACAACGTGCCCGTCTCGTGCCATACCTTGAAGCGGCGATGGCATGTCTGATACGAAGGGTAACGGCGCGGCATGGCGGACCATGTTGCGCCGCTGTAGATCACCCAGAGCACGCCGTTCAGCACGGCACGCGTATTGGCTAACGGTCGGCCGCGCAACTCGGTGCGCGGCTGCATTTCGGGCAGAAGCGGCGCGACGCAGCGCCACTCGTGGTCGGTCAGATCGCGATACGGTGTCATGGACATCTCCAGCCTTGGTAACCATGACACAACGATATCGGCTCACCTCAACAATGAATATAAGACAAATCCGAAAATACCCCGAGATTGCATGGATTTGACCGGAATTGACGTTTGAATCGCGCCAATTACCGAGCATCGCAATCAGGTCAGCGAAGTATCGACGATACGGCGCGGCGTTTCAAGATACTCCTTCGACTGCATCTCGACGATACGCGAGACCGTGCGCGCGAATTCGTTCGCCATCGGGCCTTCGACGTACAACTGCTCCGCCGGCACCGCCGCGGACATCAGCAGCTTGACCTTGTGGTCGTACAGCACGTCGATCAGCCAGGTAAAGCGGCGCGCCTCGGACGCCATCCGCGGCGACATCTGCGGTACCTCGGACAACACGATCGCATGGAAGCGGCTCGCGAGTTCGAGATAGTCGTTCTGCGATCGCGGGCCGCCGCACAGCGTCGCGAAGTCGAACCATACGACGCCGTCCGCCTTGCGCAGCGCCTTCAGCTCGCGCTTCTCGATATGCAGGATCGGGCTTTCGTCGGGTACCGCGGCGAGCTTCGCGAACGCATGGCGCAGTTCGCGATCGGCGTCGGCGCCAAGCGGCGTGTGATACATCTGCACCTGCGCGAGCGTGCGCTGGCGATAGTCGACGCCCGCGTCGACGTTGAGCACGTCGAGCTTTTCCTTGATCAGCGCGATCGCCGGCAGCATGCGGTCGCGGTGCAGTCCGTCCGGATACAGGTCGTCGGGATCGTAGTTGGACGTCATCACGAACTGCACGCCGTTGTTGAACAGGCGGTCGAGCAGACGGTACAGGATCATCGCGTCGGCAATGTCCGACACGTGGAACTCGTCGAAGCAGATCAGCCGGTAGCGCTTCGCGATGCGTCGCGCGAGTTCGTCGAGCGGATCGGCCTGCCCTTTCAGTTCCTCGAGCTCGCGGTGCACTTCGCGCATGAATTCGTGGAAATGCAGGCGCGTCTTGCGCTGCACGGGTACGACCGCGTAGAAGCTGTCCATCAGGAAGCTCTTGCCGCGACCGACACCGCCCCACATGTAGACGCCGCGCGGCAGGTCCGGATGAATGATGAGCTTCTTGAACGCGTTCGAGCGGCGCGCCTTGTATTCGACCCACTCGTCAAAACAGCGCTGCAGGCGATCGACCGCGGCGCGCTGCGCGGGGTCGGACTGATAGCCGCGCGTGGTCAGTTCGCGCGTGTAGTATTCGGTGACGTTCATCGGGCAAACCGGAAAGAACGAAGGCGAGCGGGAAACCCCGCCCGCCTTCGTCATGAGACGGCTGCGCCGGCCAAGGGCCGGCTGGCGCTTACCGCGCTCAGCTATTCAGCGAGCGCTTGTCGACGGCGAGCGCCGCTTCGCGCATCACTTCCGACATCGACGGGTGCGGATGGCAGATGCGGGCGATGTCTTCCGACGCCGCCTTGAATTCCATCGCCACCACGGCTTCCGCGATCAGGTCCGACGCGTTCGCGCCGATCACGTGCACGCCGAGCAGTTCGTCGGTCTTCGCGTCCGCGATCATCTTCACGAAACCGTCCGGTGCGTTCATGCCGAGCGCGCGGCCGTTGATCGAGAACGGGAACTTGCCCGACTTGATCTCGCGGCCTTCCGCCTTCAGTTGCTGCTCCGTCTTGCCGACCCACGCAATTTCCGGGTACGTGTAGATCACCCACGGAATGCAGTTGTAGTCGATGTGCGGCTTCTGGCCGTCGATCACTTCCGCGACCAGCACGCCTTCATCTTCCGCCTTGTGCGCAAGCATCGGGCCGCGCACCACGTCGCCGATCGCGTACACGTTCGGCACCGCCGTGCGGCAGTGGTCGTCGACGTCGATGAAGCCGCGCTCGTTCGCCTTCAGGCCGATTGCCTCGAGGCCGAGGTTGTCGGTGTTCGGCACGCGGCCGACCGACACGATCAGGCGGTCGGCGTCGAGCGTCTGCGCGTTGCCGTCCTTGTCCGTGTAGGCAATCGACACGCCGTCCGCGGTCGTCTTCACTTCGCCGATCTTCACGCCGAGATGGATGTCGAGGCCCTGCTTCTTGAACAGCTTGGCCGCTTCCTTCGCGAGCGCTTCGTCGGCTGCGCCGAGAAACGCCGGCAGCGCTTCGAGCACCGTCACTTCGGCACCCAGGCGACGCCACACCGAGCCGAGTTCGAGGCCGATCACGCCTGCGCCGATCACGGCGAGCTTCTTCGGCACCGAGTCGAACGTCAGCGCACCTTCGTTATCCGACACGATCTTGTTGTCGACCGGGATGCCCGGCAGGTGACGCGCCTTCGAGCCCGTCGCGATGATCACGTTCTTCGCGGTGACGACTTCGGTTTCGCCTTCGCCGCTCACTTCGATCTGCACGCCGGCGTCGGTCTTGCCGGCGAACTTGCCATGGCCCTTCAGCCAGGTGATCTTGTTCTTCTTGAACAGGAACTCGATCCCGCTCGTCATCTTCTCGACGATCGCGTCCTTGCGGCCGATCATCTTCGCGATGTCGATCTTCACGCCGTCGACGGTGATGCCGTGGTCGGCCAGGTGATGCGACGTGTTCTCGAACTCTTCCGACGACGCGAGCAGCGCCTTCGACGGGATGCAGCCCACGTTCAGGCAGGTGCCGCCGAGCTTCAGCGCGCCGGCCGGGTTCTTCCACTTCTCGATACAGGCAACGGTCTTGCCGAGCTGCGCGGCGCGGATCGCTGCGATGTAGCCGCCGGGGCCGGCGCCGATCACGACGACGTCAAATTCCTTGGACATGACAATCCTTTCTTCTTGTGCATCCGCACGGTCGCGCGTTTCGCGCGCCCGTGCGGGAGCGGGTCAATGCGGTGAAACTCGGCTTACAGGTCGAGCAGCAGGCGTGCCGGATCCTCGAGCGCATCCTTCATCGCGACGAGCGACAGCACGGCTTCGCGGCCGTCGATGATCCGGTGGTCGTACGACAGCGCGAGATAGTTGATCGGACGGATCACGATCTGGCCGTTTTCGACGACCGGACGCTCCTTCGTCGCGTGCACGCCGAGGATTGCCGACTGCGGCGGGTTGATGATCGGGGTCGACAGCATCGAGCCGAACACGCCGCCGTTCGAGATCGAGAACGTACCGCCCGTCATTTCCTCGATCGACAGCTTGCCGTCCTTAGCCTTCTGGCCGAATTCGGCGATCTTCTTCTCGATGTCGGCGAGGCTCAGTTGATCCGCGTTGCGCAGGATCGGCACCACGAGGCCGCGCGGCGAGCCGACGGCGATACCGATGTCGAAGTAGCCGTGGTAGACGATGTCGTTACCGTCGATCGACGCGTTCACGAGCGGGAACTTCTTCAGCGCATGCACGGCCGCCTTCACGAAGAACGACATGAAGCCGAGCTTCACGCCATGTTCCTTCTCGAACTTGTCCTTGTACTTGTTGCGCAGCTCCATGACCGGAGCCATGTTGACTTCGTTGAACGTCGTCAGGATCGCGTTGGTCTGCTGCGATTCGAGCAGACGCTCGGCGATACGCGCACGCAGGCGCGACATCGGCACGCGCTGTTCCGGACGGTCGTTCAGCCAGGTCGTCGCCGACGCCGGCACCTTCACTTCCGGCAGCGACGGCTTCGCAGCGGCCTTGGCCGGTGCGGCGGCCGGAGCGGCCTTCGGTGCGCTGCCTGCTGCCAGCGCGTCGCCCTTCGTGACGCGGCCGTCGCGGCCCGAACCTGCGACGTCGCCTGCCGACAGGCCCTTCTCGGCCAGCAGCTTCGATGCGGCCGGCGATGCGGTGGCCGAGCTCGATGCCGTTGCGGCAACCGGCTGTGCTGCCGGTGCGGCTGCAGCAGGCGCTGCTGCCGGCTTGACTTCGGCGGCGCCCGCCGCTGCTTCGGCCGCACCTGCCTTCGCTTCGGTGTCGATCGTCGCGATCAGCTGATCGGCAACCACCGTGTCACCGTCGTTCTGCAGCACTTGCGCGAGCACGCCCGCGGCCGGTGCCGGCACTTCGAGCACGACCTTGTCGGTCTCGAGTTCGATCAGGATTTCGTCTTGCGCGACTGCTTCGCCCGGCTTCTTCTTCCACTGCAGCATGGTGGCTTCCGAAACCGACTCCGAAAGCTGGGGGACTTTGACTTCTACGATAGCCATGTGATTTTCCTGGATGCTTAATCTGGGGTGTGACGAGGTTCGTGCGATTCCTTCGGCCGATGCGGCGCGCGACGCGCCCGGCAGGCCAAAAGAGACGGGAAAGCGCCGCGCGCCTTCCCGTTTCGCTTCCGTCGGTTATTTCGCGATCGATGCGCTCTTCAGGCGGCCGAAAGCACCTTCGATCAGGGCCTTCTGCTGCTCGTAGTGCTTCGCGTAGTAGCCAACCGCCGGCGAGGCCGAAGCCGGACGGCCGCTGTATGCCAGCTTCTGCCCTTCCTTCATGCCTTCCTTCAGATGGTGCTCGACGTAGAACCAGGGGCCCTGGTTCTGCGGCTCGTCCTGCACCCAGACCACTTCAGTCGCGTTCTCGTACTTCTTCATTTCGGCTTCGAACTGCTTGTGCGCGAACGGATACAGCTGCTCGATACGGATGATCGCGACGTCGTTCGCCTTCGCTTCGCGGCGGTGTGCGACGAGGTCGTAATACACGCGACCCGAGCATGCCAGCACGCGCTTGACCTTCTTCGCGTCGATGCCGCCGTCGGTTTCGCCGATCACCGGCTGGAACGAACCCTTCGCCAGTTCCGACAGGTCCGACACCGCTTCCTTGTGACGCAGCAGCGACTTCGGCGTAGCGACGATCAGCGGCTTGCGGAACAGGCGGATCATCTGGCGACGCAGCAGGTGGAAGATCTGCGCCGGCGTCGTCGGCTGGACGACCTGCATGTTGTGATCCGCGCACAGCTGCAGGAAACGCTCGATACGGGTCGACGAGTGTTCCGGACCCTGGCCTTCATAGCCGTGCGGCAGCAGCATCGTCAGGCCCGACACGCGACCCCACTTCACTTCGCCCGACGAGATGAACTGGTCGATCACGACCTGCGCGCCGTTGACGAAGTCGCCGAACTGCGCTTCCCACAGCACGAGCGTGTTCGGCTCGGCGGTCGAGTAACCGTATTCGAAGCCCAGCACCGCTTCTTCCGACAGCACCGAGTCGATCACCGTGAACTTCGCCTGGCCTTCGGCGATGTTCTGCAGCGGCACGTACGTGCCGTCGTTCCAGCGCTCGCGGTTCTGGTCGTGCAGCACCGCGTGACGGTGCGTGAACGTGCCGCGGCCCGAGTCCTGGCCCGTCAGGCGCACCGAGTAGCCCGATGCGACGAGCGACGCGAACGCGAGGTGCTCGCCCATGCCCCAGTCGAGCGGCTGGTCGCCGCGCGCCATGTTGCGGCGATCGTTGATCACGCGCTCGACGAGCGGGTGGACCTTGAAGTTTTCCGGGACCGTCGTGATGCGTTCGCCGAGGCGCTTCAGTTCGGCGAGCGGCACGGCCGTGTCGGCCGCATCCGTCCACTTGCGGTTCAGGAACGGAACCCAGTCGACCGCGTACTTGCTCTTGTAGTTCGACAGGACCGGGTCGACCGTGTGGTGACCGTCGTCCATCGCCTTGCGGTACGCCTTCACGTAGTTGTCGGCGTCTTCCGCGGTGATCACGCCCTGCTGCACGAGCTTCTCGGCGTACAGCGCACGGGTGCCCGGGTGCTGCGCGATCTTCTTGTACATCAGCGGCTGCGTGACGGCCGGCGTGTCCTGCTCGTTGTGACCCAGCTTGCGGAAGCAGACGATGTCGATCACGACATCCTTGTGGAACTGCATCCGGTAGTCGATCGCGATCTGCGTCGCGAGGATCACCGCTTCCGGATCGTCGCCGTTCACGTGCAGCACCGGCGCCTCGATCATCTTGACGACGTCGGTACAGTACAGCGTCGAGCGCGCGTCGCGCGGGTCGGACGTCGTGAAGCCGATCTGGTTGTTGATGACGATGTGCAGCGTGCCGTGCGTGCCGTAACCGCGCGTCTGCGCGAGGTTCAGCGTTTCCATCACGACGCCCTGGCCCGCGAAGGCCGCGTCGCCGTGGATCTGCACCGGCAGCACCTGCAGGCCGTCTTCGTCGCCGCGGCGGTCCATCCGCGCCTTCGCGGAACCTTCGACCACCGGGTTCACGATTTCGAGGTGCGACGGGTTGAATGCCAGCGACAGGTGGACCGGGCCGCCTTCCGTCGACACGTCCGACGAGAAGCCCTTGTGGTACTTCACGTCGCCTGCCGGCAGGTCGTCGACGTGCTTGCCTTCGAATTCGGCGAACAGGTCGGCCGGCATCTTGCCGAGCGTGTTGACGAGCACGTTCAGGCGGCCACGGTGGGCCATGCCGATGATGATTTCCTGCACGCCGCGCTTGCCCGCGTGCTGGACGACTTCGTCCATCGCCGCGATGAAGCTTTCGCCGCCTTCGAGCGAGAAGCGCTTCTGGCCGACGTACTTGGTGTGCAGGTAGCGCTCGAGGCCTTCAGCGGCCGTCAGGCGATTCAGGATGTGCTTCTTCTCGTCTGCCGAGAAGTTCGGCGTCGCGCGGGTCGACTCCAGGCGCTCCTGCCACCAGCGCTTCTGTTCCGGGTCGCTGATGTACATGTACTCGGCGCCGATCGTGCCGCAGTACGTGTCGCGCAGGCCCTTGACGATATCGCGCAGCGAAGCCTGGTCGAAACCGAAATACAGGTTGCTCGCGCTGTAGGTCTGGTCGAGGTCGCCTTCGGAGAAGTCGTAGAACGCGGGTTCGAGTTCGGGAATGGCGGGACGTTCGCGACGCTTCAGGGGATCCAGATTGGCCCATTGCGAGCCAAGGAAGCGATAGGCGCTGATGAGGGACTGGACGTGAACCTGCTTGCGCGCCGCAGCCAGATTGGTGCCGCTTTCGCGCGGGATGAAGGCATTGGCCTTCGCACGCTCGGCAAACGATTCGACGATCGGGAAATGTGCGACGTCATTGGCATTCGAACCGTCCGTTGCAGGCACATTCTGCAGCGCGTCGAAATACTCTCGCCAATTCTCCGGCACCGACGCCGGATTGTTGAGGTATGCATCGTACAGTTCTTCAACGTACGAAGCATTGCCGCCGAACAGATAAGAGTTCAGCTGAAACTGCTTCATTACATCTGACATTTTACGCTCACCTTTCTTCGAGCTTCTCGAGAAATAGCGGGTTACTCAACCTTCCGCGACACGGCCTGACCGTTTAGCGGATTGCGAATCAAGTCTTGCTTGGAAGGACCTAAAACTTGCGTGCGCGCAGCATATCACAGAACCGATACCGGAGTTCACGGCGAAATGTGCCCGAAAGCACCGCGCGACGGGGTTTTGCCGGATTGCCACGCCCCGCGGGAACAGTGTTTTGCCGACAACCCGGTTGCGCGCCGCGCAGACGCAAAAAAGGCCGCCCGGAGGCAGCCTTCTTTGTCATGCACGGGAACGGTCGAAACGCTCAGTCGACCGCGCCTTCGCGGCTCGCGCGGCGACGCTCGTGCTCCTTCAGGAAGCGCTTGCGCAGGCGGATCGACTGCGGCGTCACCTCGACGAGCTCGTCGTCATCGATGAACTCGACCGCGTATTCCAGCGACATCTGGACCGGCGGAACGAGACGCACGGCTTCGTCGGTGCCCGACGCGCGCACGTTGGTCAGCTGCTTGCCCTTGATCGGGTTCACGACGAGGTCGTTGTCGCGGCTGTGGATGCCGATGATCATGCCCTCATACAGCGCGTCGCCCGGCTTCACGAACATGCGGCCGCGATCCTGCAGCTTCCACAGCGCATACGCCACGGCCGCGCCGTCGTCCTGCGAGATCAGCACGCCGTTGCGGCGCTCGCCGACCGAGCCGTCCTTGACCGGTGCGTACGAGTCGAAGATGTGGCTCATCAGGCCCGTGCCGCGCGTGAGCGTCAGGAATTCGCTCTGGAAGCCGATCAGGCCGCGCGCCGAGATCTTGTATTCCAGACGCGTGCGGCCGCGACCGTCCGACGCCATGTCGAGCATCTCGCCCTTGCGGCGACCGAGCTCTTCCATCACGCCGCCCTGGTGTTCGTCCTCGACGTCGACCGTCAGCAGTTCGTACGGCTCGTGCTTCGCGCCGTCGATTTCCTGCATCACGACGCGCGGACGCGACACGGCCAGCTCGTAGCCTTCGCGACGCATGTTCTCGACGAGAATCGTCAGGTGCAGTTCGCCGCGGCCCGACACTTCGAACACCGTTTCGTCGCCGGTGTCCTTCACGCGCAGCGCGACGTTGTGGTTCAGTTCCTTCATCAGGCGGTCGCGGATCTGGCGGCTCGTCACGAACTTGCCTTCGCGGCCTGCGAGCGGCGACGAGTTGACGAGGAAGTTCATCGTCAGCGTCGGCTCGTCGACGGTGATCATCGGCAGCGCTTCCGGCGTATCCACCGCGCAGATCGTCGCGCCGATACCGACATCTTCAATACCGTTGATCAGCACGATGTCGCCGGCTTCGGCCGAGTCGACCTGCACGCGCTCGAGACCCTTGAACGACAGCACCTGGTTGATCTTGCGGCTCAGCACGTCGCCTTCCGGGCCGAAGCGCATCACGACCGGCTGGCCCGGCTTGATGCGGCCGCGCGTGATGCGGCCGACGCCGATCCGGCCGACGTACGTCGAATAGTCGAGCGACGTGATCTGAAGCTGCAGCGGCGCTTCCGGGTCGGCCGGGCGGACCGGCACGTGCGCGAGGATCGCCTCGAACAGCGGGCGCATGTCGCCTTCGCGCGTGGCCGGGTCGAGCGACGCATAGCCATTCAGGCCCGATGCATAGACGATCGGGAAGTCGAGCTGCTCTTCCGTCGCGCCGAGCTTGTCGAACAGGTCGAACGTCTGGTTGATGACCCAGTCGATCCGCGCGCCCGGGCGGTCGATCTTGTTGACGACGACGATCGGCTTCAGGCCGAGCGCCAGCGCCTTCTTCGTGACGAAGCGCGTCTGCGGCATCGGGCCCTCGACCGCGTCGACGAGCAGCAGCACCGAGTCGACCATCGACAGCACGCGCTCCACCTCGCCACCGAAGTCCGCGTGCCCCGGCGTGTCGACGATGTTGATGTGCGTGCCTTCGTACTCGACCGCGCAGTTCTTCGCGAGAATCGTGATCCCGCGCTCCTTTTCGATGTCGTTCGAGTCCATCACCCGCTCCGCAATCTGCTGGTTCTCGCGGAAGGTGCCGGACTGGCGGAGCAGTTGGTCGACGAGCGTAGTCTTGCCGTGGTCGACGTGGGCGATGATGGCGATGTTGCGAAGGGCGCGGGTCATAGAAACCTGGAAATCGTTTGAACGCGCAAGCGCGCCCGCTCGTTTTTCACGGGCGCGCGCGTTGCAGCTGGGAAAGCCTCAAATTATAGCACGTGCGAGTGTCGAAAGCTGGCTGGCACGTTGCAACGCAGCAAGCCGGGCCGGCCCGGCCTCTCCACGAACACGCGGACCTGCCGAAGGCGCCGCCGCCGGCAGACCGAAAACCCTTGTCGTGATAAGGGATTCTTGCAACGCGAAGCACGCCCCCTGCCGTTCGATTAACATTTGCCGCGGCAAGCAATTGTACCTATACTGCTGCCTAGTCAACTATTGCAGCTTCAGGGTTTTATGTCGGATTCTCCTACCCAACCGCCCGTTTCACCGCTGTCTTCGTATCAGATGAACGACAGCGTCGGTTATCTGATGTCGCGCGTGAAGTCCGTGATGACCAACCTCGTCACGCAACGCACGCAGGAAGAGCTCGGCATCACGGGCACGCAGGCGAGCATGCTGTTCATGATCGCGGTCGGCAAATGCTCGACGGCCGCCGAACTCGCTCGCGAATACGGGATCGACGCGAGCGCAGTCACGCGCCTGCTCGACCGGGTCGAGAAACGCGGCCTGCTGTCCCGCGTGCGCAGCATCGAGGATCGGCGCGTCGTGCGCCTCGAACTGACCGACGAAGGCCGCGCGCTTGCCGAACGCCTGCCGCCCATTTTCCGCAGCGTGCTCGACCAGGTTCTGGACGGATTTACGCCGGAAGAAGTCGGGTTCCTGAAGAGCATGCTGCGCCGCATTCTCAGCAACTATTGCGAGACGGCCGGCGGCAGCATCACGTAATAGTTGCCATAACAATTACTTTTGACAGATTAATGTAAGGAAATCCTTGCAGTGTCCATCATTCATTCCGAGTCAGGGGTCAGCGCGATGAAATCCTCCCCGTTGTCCATGCGCGCCGGGTCGTGCCGCGCCGCCGTCGCTGCCGCGGTCGCCGCACTGGCGCTGGCGGGCTGCGCGAATTACATCGGCATCAAGAGCGACAAGCAGATCGCCCCCGCGTCGCAATTCGAATCCGCGCAAAGCCTGCCGGCCCAGGGCGGCCAATGGCCGGCGCTCGACTGGGCCAGCCAGTTCGGCGATCCGCAGTTGCCGAAGCTGATCGACGAGGCCCTTCAGGGCAATCCGTCGATCGCGCAGGCTCAGGCGCGCATCGCGAAGGCATCGTCGTACATCGAATCGTCGCGCTCGAACCTGCTGCCGAAAGCCGAAGCCAGCTACTCGTGGACGCGCGAGCTGTATTCGTCGAACGCACTGTTCCCGCCCCCGTACGGCGGCCAGTGGTACAGCGAGAACAACGCGCTCGCGAGTGCGTCGTGGGAACTCGACCTGTGGGGCAAGAACCGCGAACGCCTGCACACCGCCGTGTCGCAGGAAAAAGCGGCCGAAGCCGACATGCAGCAGGCACGCATCACGCTCGCTTCGTCGGTCGCGCGCACCTATAACTCGCTCGCGCAGCTCTACGCGCTGCGCGATATCGCGCAACGCGAGATCACCAACCGCGAGACAGTCGGCAAGATCACCGACGGCCGCGTATCGGCCGGCCTCGACACCAACGTCGAACGCCAGACGGCCCGCGGCAATATCGCGACGACCCAGGCTTCGCTGTCGGATCTCGACGGCCAGATCACGACGGTGCGCTACCAGCTCGCCGCGCTGCTCGGCAAGGGGCCTGATCGCGGGCTGCAAATTGCGGCGCCCGTGATGAACCCGAGCGGCGAAGTCGCACTGCCCGGCAACCTGCCGGCCGATCTCGTCTCGCGCCGCCCCGACATCGTCGCCGCACGCTGGCAGGTCGAAGCCGCGATGCACGACGTGAAGGAAGCGAAGGCCGAGTTCTATCCCGACGTGAACCTCGCGGCCGGCTTCGGCTTCGATGCGTTCGGCTGGGGCAAATTCCTGAACTTCGCGAGCCGCCAGGCGCAGTTCGGACCGGCGATCCATCTGCCGATCTTCGACGCCGGCGCACTGCGTGCCCAGCTCAAGGGCCGCTACGCGGACTTCGACCTGTCGGTGGCGAACTACAACCAGACGCTGATCGGCGCGCTGAACGACGTCGCGACGCAAGTCGCGTCGATCCGCGCGGTCGATCGCCAGATGGGCGACGCGCAACGTGCGCTCGACGCGTCGACGCGCGCCTACGATCTCGCCGTGATCCGCTACAAGGCCGGCCTGTCGCCGCAACTGCAGGTGCTGACCGCGGACAGCAACCGCCTCGCCTCGGAGCAGACGGTGACCAACCTGAAGATGCGCCGGCGCGACATGCAGCTCGCGCTGATCAAGGCGCTGGGCGGCGGGTTCGATGCGACCGGCACGCCGCTCGCCGCGCCCGACGCCGACAAGCCGACCAAACAGGCCGCCAACTGATCCGGCGCCACCACTACGCAGACACTCGAAATAACGGACGGAGAAAATCGCCATGAGCGACCCTCAACAAAACGCCGCCGGCGCACAGTCGCAAAACAACGGGAAGCGCAAGCGGATGATGACGCTGCTCGTCGCGGTCATCGTGATCGCGGCCATCGCGTACGGCCTGTACTACTTCCTCGTCGCCCGCTTCCATGAAGGGACCGACGATGCGTACGTGAACGGCAACGTCGTGCAGATCACGCCGCAGGTCACCGGCACCGTGATCGCCGTGAAGGCCGACGATACGCAGACGGTCAAGGCCGGCGATCCGCTGGTCGTGCTCGACCCGGCCGATTCGCAGGTCGCGCTGCAGCAGGCGGAAGCCAACCTCGCGCAGACGGTGCGCCAGGTGCGCGGCCTGTTCGTCAACGACGACCAGTACCGCGCGCAGGTCGCGCTGCGCCAGTCCGACCTGTCGAAGGCCGAGGACGACCTGCGCCGCCGCGTGGCCGTCGCGCAGACGGGCGCCGTGTCGCAGGAAGAGATCTCGCACGCACGTGACGCCGTGAAGGCCGCGCAAGCGTCGCTCGATGGCGCGCAGCAGCAGCTCGCATCGAACCGCGCGCTGACTGCGAACACGACGATCGCGTCGCACCCGAACGTGATGGCCGCGGCAGCGAAGGTTCGCGACGCGTATCTCGCGAACGCGCGCAACGTGCTGCCGGCGCCTGTGACGGGCTACGTCGCGAAGCGCTCGGTGCAGGTCGGCCAGCGCGTGTCGCCGGGCACGCCGCTAATGTCGGTGGTGCCGCTGAATGCCGTGTGGGTCGACGCGAACTTCAAGGAAGTCCAGCTCAAGCACATGCGCATCGGCCAGCCGGTCGAGCTGACGGCCGACATCTACGGCTCGTCGGCCGTCTACCACGGCAAGGTCGTCGGCTTCTCGGCCGGCACGGGCTCGGCGTTTTCGCTGCTGCCGGCGCAGAACGCGACCGGCAACTGGATCAAGGTCGTGCAGCGCCTGCCGGTGCGTATCGAGCTCGATCCGAAGGATCTCGACAAGCATCCACTGCGCATCGGCCTGTCGATGCAGGTCGACGTGGACATCAAGGACGAACGCGGCAACCAGCTCGTCAACGCGCCGAACACCGTCTACGAGACCAACGTGTTCGCGAAGTACGGCGACGAAGCCGATGCCGAAATCGCGCGCGTCATCGCCGAGAACGCGGGCAGCAACGCGTCGGCAGTGCCGGCCGCGGCGAAGCAAGGCAGCGCCGCGAAGATGATGTAACCGTTCCGACTCCGGAAAAACAACCGAAATGGCACAGGCTCCTGTCTCCTACCCGCCCTTGCAGGGCGGGCAACTCGTGCTCGGGACGATCGCGGTGTCGCTCGCGGTGTTCATGAACGTGCTCGACACGTCCATCGCGAACGTCGCGATCCCGACCATCTCGGGCGACCTCGGCGTGTCGTCCGACCAGGGCACGTGGGTCATCACGTCGTTCGCGGTCGCGAACGCGATCTCGGTGCCGCTGACGGGCTGGCTGACCGACCGTTTCGGGCAGGTCCGCCTGTTCCTCGCGTCGATCATCCTGTTCGTCATCTCGTCCTGGATGTGCGGCCTCGCGCCGACGCTGCCGTTCCTGCTCGCGTCGCGCGTGCTGCAGGGTGCGGTCGCGGGCCCGATGATTCCGCTGTCGCAATCGCTGCTGCTGTCGAGCTATCCGCGCGCGAAGGCGCCGATGGCGCTCGCGTTGTGGTCGATGACGACGCTGATTGCACCGGTCGCGGGCCCGATCCTCGGCGGCTGGATCTCGGACAACTACTCGTGGCCGTGGATCTTCTACGTGAACATCCCGGTCGGCATCGCCGCGGCGCTCGCCACGTGGTCGATCTACCGCTCGCGCGAATCGACGGTGCGCCGCGCCCCGATCGACGGCGTCGGTCTCGCGCTGCTGGTGCTGTGGGTCGGCTCGCTGCAGATCATGCTCGACAAGGGCAAGGATCTCGACTGGTTCGCATCGACGACGATCGTCGCGCTCGCGCTGATCGCGATCATCTCGTTCGCGTTCTTCGTGATCTGGGAACTGACCGCCGAGCACCCCGTCGTCGATCTTTCGCTGTTCCGGATTCGCAACTTCACGGGCGGTACGGTCGCGCTTGCGGTCGGTTACGGGCTCTACTTCGGCAACCTCGTGCTGCTGCCGCTGTGGCTGCAGACCCAGATCGGCTACACGGCGACCGACGCCGGCCTCGTGATGGCGCCGGTCGGGCTGTTCGCGATCCTGCTGTCGCCGCTGACCGGCAAGTTCCTGCCGCGCACCGATCCGCGCTACATCGCGACCGCCGCGTTCCTCACGTTCGCACTGTGCTTCTGGATGCGCTCGCGCTACACGACGGGCGTCGACGAATGGTCGCTGACGCTGCCGACGCTCGTGCAGGGCATCGCAATGGCCGGCTTCTTCATTCCACTCGTGTCGATCACGTTGTCCGGCCTGCCCGGCCACCGCATTCCCGCGGCTTCCGGCCTGTCGAACTTCGTGCGGATCATGTGCGGCGGTATCGGCACGTCGATCTTCCAGACCGCGTGGGATCACCGCAACAACTTCCATCACGCGCAACTGGTCGAACAGGCGAACGTGTACAACCCGACGTTCAATCAGGCCGTTACGCAGATGGGCAATCTCGGGCTGACGCAGAACCAGGCGCATGGCCTCATCAACAACCAGGCCACGCAACAGGCCGCGCAGCTCGGCGTGAACGACCTGTTCTACATCTCGGCCGTGATCTTCGTGCTGCTGATTGCGCTGATCTGGATCACGAAGCCCGAACGCGCGGGCGGCGGCGATGCCGGTGCGGCAGCGTCGGCGGCACACTGAGCGCCGACCGACACCGCGCCACCGCGCGCCAAACAAAAAGCCCGGTCGAAATCGACCGGGCTTTTTGTTGCTCCGACGGCGCGCTCGCGCCGCTGCGTCAGGCGGCCGTCACGACGAGCCGTTCCGGTGCGAGCACGCCATTCGCCTTGCGCGCCACGCCGAGCAGCCGCGTTGCGTCGTAGACGCGCACGCGCTCGCCGTCGGCCGCATCGATCGGCCCGAGCTCCGACAGCGGCAGGCGCTGACCATGCAGGAACCGCTTCGCGCACGCATCGTCGAGACGAACGGACGGAAACGTCGACAACAATGCATCGACCGGCTGGAGCCACGCATCGCGCGCCGATTCATCGGCGTCCGACAGCGCATCGAGCGTCACCGCATGCTCGAGCGTCAGCGCGCCGACGCCCGTGCGACGCAGCATCGTCAGATGCGCACCGCAACCGAGCGCCTCGCCGATATCCTCCGCCAGCGTGCGCACGTAAGTGCCCTTGCTGCAGGTCACGCGAAACGTCACGTCGGGCATCTCGCAGGCAAGCAGGTCGAGCGCATGGATCGTCACGTTGCGGCCTTCGCGCTCGACGATCTGGCCCGCGCGTGCATATTCGTACAGCGGCTTGCCATCGCGCTTGAGTGCCGAATACATCGGCGGCACCTGCACGATCTCGCCGGTGAAGCACGCGAGCGCGGCCTCCACCGCTGCGCGGTCGCATTCGACCGGCCGCGTGTCGATCACTTCGCCCTCCGCGTCGCCGGTGGCCGTGCGCAGGCCGAGGCGCATCGTCGCCTCGTAGGTCTTGTCGGCCTCGAGCAGATCCTGCGAGAACTTCGTCGCCTCGCCGAAACACAGCGGCAGCAGGCCCGAAGCCAGCGGATCGAGCGTGCCGGTGTGGCCGGCTTTCTTCGCGAGAAGCAGCCGCTTCGCGCGAATCAGCGCATCGTTGCTCGACAGGCCGACCGGCTTGTCGAGCAGGAGGACACCGTCCAGCGCGCGCCGGGGCACGCGCGGGCGTTGGGATGCTGCATTCGTCATAGGCCGGTCGAGTTCAGTCGTCCTTGGTCGGCGCGTCGGCTTCGTCGTCCTTCGCACGCGTCGAATTCGCTTCCTTGATCAGGCGCGACATTTCCACGGCCTTCTCGATCGTCTGGTCGTAATGGAAGTGCAGCGTCGGCACCGTATGAATGTGCAGACGCTTGAACAGCAGGTTGTGCAGGTGCCCCGACGCATGGTTCAGCGCCTCCTGCGTCTTTTCCGGATCGCCGGTGAGCGCCGTGAAGTAGACCTTCGCGTGCGCGTAGTCCGGCGTGAGCTCCACGCTCTGGATGGTCACGATGCCGATGCGCGGGTCTTTGACCTCGCGCATGATGAGTTCGGACAGATCGCGCTGAATCTGGTCGGCGATCTGAACGTTGCGATTGGGAGAAGTCCGTTTCCTGGACATGATCGATCCGTGATCCGTTTATCAGGATGAAGCGGCGGGCCATTGTTGGCGCGCCACTATGAAAATGGGCGGGACAGGCCCAAGCCTGCCCCGCCCATGAGCCGATGCGCGACGGTTACAGCGTACGCGCGACTTCGGTCACTTCGAAGACTTCGAACTGGTCGCCTTCGATGACGTCGTTGAAGTTCTTCACCGACATACCGCACTCGAAGCCTTGCTTCACTTCCTTCACGTCGTCCTTGAAGCGCTTCAGCGATTCGAGTTCGCCCGTGAAGATCACGACGTTGTTGCGCAGCACGCGAACCGACGACGAGCGCTTGACGATACCGTCCGTCACCATACAGCCGGCGACCGTGCCGACCTTCGGTACCTTGAAGACCTGGCGCACCTCGACCATGCCGGTGATGACTTCGCGCTTCTCCGGCGCCAGCATGCCCGACATTGCCGCCTTCACCTCATCCACTGCGTCGTAGATGATGTTGTAGTAGCGGATGTCGATGCCGTTCGACTCGGCCAGCTTGCGCGCCTGTGCATCCGCACGCGTGTTGAAGCCGATGATGACCGCCTTCGATGCCGTCGCGAGGTTGACGTCGTTTTCGCTGATGCCGCCCACCGCGCTGTGCACGATCTGCACGCGCACTTCGTCGGTCGACAGCTTGAGCAGCGACTGCACGAGCGCTTCCTGCGAACCCTGCACGTCTGCCTTGATGATGAGCGGCAGGTTCTGTACTTCGCCTTCGCCCATCTGCTCGAGCATGCTTTCCAGCTTCGCGGCCTGCTGCTTCGCGAGCTTCACGTCACGGAACTTGCCCTGACGGAACAGCGCGATTTCACGTGCCTTGCGCTCGTCCGGCAGCACGATCACTTCCTCGCCCGCACCCGGCACTTCCGACAGACCCTGGATTTCGACCGGGATCGACGGGCCGGCTTCCTTCGTCGGCTTGCCGTTCTCGTCGAGCATCGCGCGCACGCGGCCATAGGCCGTACCCGCCAGCACGATGTCGCCGCGGTTCAGCGTACCGGACTGCACGAGGATCGTCGCGACCGGGCCCTTGCCCTTGTCGAGCTTCGCTTCGATTACGATGCCCTTGGCCGGCGCTTCGACCGGTGCCTTCAGTTCCAGCACTTCGGCCTGCAGCAGCACGTTCTCGAGCAGATCGTCGATGCCGGCACCCGTCTTCGCCGACACCGGCACGAACGGCGAATCGCCGCCGTACTCTTCCGGCACGACGCCTTCCGCGACCAGCTCCTGCTTGACGCGCTCGGGGTTCGCATCCGGCTTGTCGATCTTGTTGATCGCGACGACGATCGGCACGCCACCCGCCTTCGCGTGGGCGATTGCTTCCTTCGTCTGCGGCATCACGCCGTCGTCGGCCGCCACCACCAGCACCACGATGTCGGTCGCCTTCGCGCCGCGTGCACGCATTGCCGTGAACGCCTCGTGACCCGGCGTATCGAGGAACGTGATGACGCCGCGCGGCGTATCGACGTGATATGCGCCGATGTGCTGCGTAATGCCGCCCGCTTCGCCCGCGGCAACCTTCGCGCGGCGGATGTGGTCGAGCAGCGAGGTCTTGCCGTGGTCGACGTGACCCATCACCGTGACGACCGGCGGACGCGGCAGTTGCTCCGCGTCGGTGGTCGTTTCACCTTCGACGAGCAGCGCTTCCGGATCGTCCAGCTTCGCGGCGACCGCGCGGTGGCCCAGTTCCTCGACGACGATCATCGCCGTTTCCTGGTCCAGCACCTGGTTGATCGTGACCATCTGGCCCATCTTCATCATCACCTTGATGACTTCCGAGGCCTTGATCGACATCTTGTGCGCGAGATCGGCAACCGACACGGTTTCCGGCACGTGCACTTCACGCACGATCGGCTCGGTCGGCGCCTGGAACGACGATGCGCTGTCCTGGTGGCGGCCACGGCCCTTCGGGCCGCCGCGCCAGCCGCGGTCGACGCCGCCGCTCGAATCGCCGCGCGTCTTGATGCCGCGGCGCTTCGCTGCGTCGTCCTGCCAGCCGCCCTTGCCTGCGCCCGGCTTCTTGTTGCGGTCGCCCGCGCCTGCCGGTGCTTGCGTCGTGGCCGGTGCTGCGCCGGCCGGCTTCTTCACTGCCGGACGCGCCTGCGCGCCTTCAGGCTTCGCCGGCTTGTGCAGCGTGCCCTTCGCTTCGGCCGGCTTCGGCGGCTCGACCGGCTTCGGCGGCTCGACTGCCTTGACCACGGCCTTGCGCGGCGTGTTCATCATTTCGCGGATCGCGCGCGCTTCGGCCTCGGCGGCCGCACGGCGCTTGCTGATCTCTTCCTGCTCGGCGCGCGCCTTGTCCGCCGCCTCGCGGGCAGCATCCTCGGCCTTCTTCGCCGCTTCGCGCTGCGCCGCACGTTCGGCAGCCGCACGGGCTTCGGCGGCCGCGCGCGCTTCGTCCTGCGCGGACTGCGCACTCGGTGCTTCCGGCTCGGCCGCGGCGGCCTGCTGCGCTGCCGCCTGCTGCTGTGCCGCAGCGGCTTCGGCCGCAGCACGCTTCGCCGCAGCTTCTTCCTCGGCGCGACGGCGCTCGGCTTCAGCCGCTTCCTCGCGAGCGCGGCGCTCGGCTTCCTCGCGCTCGAGGCGCTCCTGGCGCTCGCGCAGTTCCTGAGCCTGCTTTTCGAGCAGCTCGGCCTCGCGGCGCGCTTCTTCCTCGCGACGCTTCAGTTCTGCATCGTCGTCCGCTTCTGCGGCCTGCGCCTGACCCTGTTCCGCGCCATCGCTCACGTCGTCGCGCTTGACGAACGTGCGCTTCTTGCGGACCTCGACCTGAATGGTGCGAGCCTTGCCCGTCGCGTCAGATTGCTTGATCTCCGACGTATGCTTGCGGGTCAGCGTGATCTTGCGCTTGTCGCCGTCGGTTGCGCCGTGCGACTTGCGCAAATGATCGAGCAGACGCGCCTTGTCCGCTTCGGACAGCGCATCGTCTTCACTCGCTTTCTGGACGCCCGCTGCCTGCAGCTGTTCGAGCAGCACACCAGCAGGCATTTTCAGTTCCGCGGCAAATTGGGCTACGTTGTTACTCGCCATTCATTCCTCTTAGTGCAAGGACCGATTCCTTGCTGTTAGCATCGGGTCAGGCCATACGGCCGCCATCAAATCAGTGCGCCATGGTCATTTCTCACTGGAACCAGTGTTCACGTGCTTTCATGATCAACGCCTTAGCGGCATCCTCTTCCATCCCGGTCAGGTCGACCAGTTCATCCACTGCAAGCTCGGCGAGATCGTCTCGCGTCTGCACACCATGTTCGGCCAGCTTCGCGAGCAGCTCCGGCGTGACGCCGTCGAGGCTCTTCAGATCCAGCGCTGCGTTCTCGACCTTTTCTTCGTTCGCGATCGCCATCGTCAACAGCGCATCGCGTGCGCGGTTGCGCAGTTCGTGCACGGTGTCCTCGTCGAACGCCTCGATTTCGAGCATTTCGTTGAGCGGCACGTAAGCGATCTCTTCGAGGCTCGTGAAGCCTTCGTCGATCAGGATGTCGGCAACTTCTTCGTCGACGTCGAGACGCGCCATGAACAGCGCACGCAGCCGGTCGCGCTCTTCACCCTGCTTCAGGGCGGATTCGTCCGGCGTCATGATGTTGATCTGCCAGCCGGTCAACTCGCCGGCAAGGCGAACGTTCTGACCGCTGCGGCCGATCGCGACAGCCAGCTCGTTCTCGTCGACGACGACGTCCATCGAATGCTTTTCTTCATCGACGACGATCGACTGGACAGCTGCCGGCGCGAGCGCGCCGATCACGAACTGGGCGGGATCCTCCGACCATAGCACGATGTCGATGTTTTCGCCACCGAGCTCGTTGCGCACGGCCTGCACGCGCGAGCCGCGAATGCCGACGCAGGTGCCGATCGGATCGATCCGCTTGTCGTACGCGATGACGCCGATCTTCGCGCGCACGCCCGGGTCGCGGGCCGCCGCCTTGATCTCGAGCAGGCCCTGCTCGATTTCCGGCACTTCCATCTCGAACAGCTTCATCAGGAACTCGGGCGCCGTGCGCGACAGCTCGATCTGCGGGCCGCGCGCGGTGCGGTCGACCTTCGCGATGTACGCGCGCACGCGGTCGCCCACGCGCAGGTTTTCCTTCGGGATCAGCTGGTCGCGGCGCAGCAGCGCTTCGACACGGCCCGATTCGACGATGAAGTTGCCCTTGTCGAGGCGCTTCACCGTGCCCGTCATGATCTTTTCGCCGCGCTCGAGGTAATCGTTCAGGATCTGCTCGCGCTCCGCGTCGCGCACCTTCTGCAGGATCACCTGCTTCGCGGCCTGCGCGCCGATGCGACCGAACTCGATCGACGGTACGGGTTCCTCGACATATTCGCCGACTTCGACGTCGGGCTTCTGCTCACGTGCTTCGAACAGCAGGATCTCGCGATCCGGCTCCTGCAAGCCTGCCTCGTCGGGCACGACGAGCCAGCGACGGAAGGTTTCGTGCTCGCCGCTTTCGCGATCGATATGGACGCGGATTTCGGCGCCTTCGTCGAACAGCTTCTTGGAAGCGGACGCGAGCGCAGCCTCGAGGGCGCCCAGCACCACATCCTTGTCGACGTTTTTCTCGCGCGCCAGCGCATCCACCAGCATCAACACTTCGCGACTCATTATTTGCGGCTCCTAAAGTCAACTTGCGGAATCAGGCGGGCTTTGTCGATATCGGCCAGCGTGAAATCCAGCATGGCCGCCTCGCCCTTCTTCCCTTCAAATTCCAAACCGATCGTTTCGCCATTCGGCGCGTGCAGAATGCCCCGGTACGTCTTGCGCCCGTCCAGCGGCTTTTTCAAGGTCACGGAAACTTCGCTGCCGGCGAAGCGCTCGAAGTCGGCCAGCTTCTTCAACGGGCGGTCGAGCCCCGGGGACGAGACTTCGAGCCGTTCGTAATCGATGTTTTCGACCGTCAAGACGTGCTGGAGCTGACGCGTGACCTTTTCGCAATCTTCGAGCGAGATGCCGGCAGGCTGATCGATATAGATGCAAAGCATGCCGCGCCCGGTGCGCTCGAGATCCACCAGCTCGTAGCCGAGCCCGGTGACCGTGGTTTCTATCAGTTCCGTCAGTTGCACAGTGTCCTCTCAGGTGTTCGCGCCCGCCGCTCGCGATTCACCCGCGGGCGCGCGCCTTAGCCGGCGCAGGAAGCGCTACCCGAGATGCCTAACCGTTTCAGCAAAAAAAAATGGGCGGAACGCCCATCTTTCTTACTGGTGGTCGCACCTGAGCCGCACATTGAATCCGTACGCCCAGCGACTCCGCGATTATAGCGATTTTTGGCGCAAACGCCAAGCCAGCCGGTGAAAGCAGCGTTTCGACTGCCTTTACGGACCGAAAATGCGAAATCGGGCTACCCGATCAACCGGCGCAATCCGGCCGCACCGGAGATCGGGCATGCCGGCTGCCATCCAGCGGCACGCGGCATATATATACAGTCGAAATCAAGAAACGCAACGCGTCGCGCCGACAAAACCGGACGGATGCCGATCCTGCCGGCACGCCGGCGGCTTTGCGCCGCCGCATGCCGCGATACGCTTAGCGGCTGCGCGTGCGGCTGCGCTGCGGACGCGGGCTGCCGCCGCGCGGGCCGCCGCCGTTGCCGGCGCCTTCGGGACGATTACCGTTCGGATTGCGATTGCCGCCCTTGCCGCCGCCTCGCTTGCCGCCCGCCGGGCCCTCACGCTTGGGGCCCGCGCCGTACGACGCGCGGTTGCCGTCGACATCACGGCCGCCGCCAGCGCGGTTGCCATCTCGGCCGCCGCCGCCCGAGCGGTTGCCGTCGCGGCCGCCGCCAGCACGGTTGCCGTAGCCCGACGGCGCAACCGGCAGGCTGCCGTAGCCGCTCAGGCCCGGCAGACCCGGCCCGCCGCGACGGCCACCGCCACGGCGCGGCTGGTCGAGCTGCCCGTGCGTCGTCAGCACCGGCTCGCGACTGATGAAGCCCATCGACGTCAGCATCGGATCGGGCTGGCGGCGCTCTGCCTGGCCGGCACCGCCACGCTTGCCTTTCTCCTCGGACGGTGCCTTCAGGCCGACGGTCGCCATCAGCTTGCGCACCTGCGCGTCGTCGAGCTCCTCCCAGCGACCGCGCTTCAGACCGCGCGGCAGCGGGATCGGGCCGTGACGCGTACGGATCAGGCGGCTCACCATCAGGCCGGCCGCCTCGAACATCCGGCGCACTTCGCGGTTGCGGCCTTCGGCCAGCGCGACGTGATACCAGTGGTTCGTGCCTTCGCCGCCGCCATCGCGGATGCGCAGGAAATTGGCGGGGCCGTCGTCCAGCTCGACGCCGTGCAGCAGCTTTTGCCGGTTGCCTTCGGTGAGCTCGCCGACCACCCGCACCGCGTACTCACGCTCGACGCTGTAGCGCGGATGCATGAAGCGGTTCGCGAGGTCGCCCGACGTCGTCAGCATCAGCAGACCTTCGGTATTGAAGTCGAGGCGGCCCACCGCAAGCCATTTCGCCGTCTTCATCGGCGGCAGGCGGTCAAACACCGACGGACGGCCTTCCGGATCCGCATGGCTGACGATTTCGCCCGTCGGCTTGTGGTACAGCAGCACGCGCGGCGGCTTGTTCGGCAGCTTGCGCTTGACCGGCTTGCCGTTGATCCGCACCTGGTCGGTCGGCATGATGCGCTGGCCGATGTGCGCGGGCTCGCCGTTCACCGACACGCGGCCGGCGACGATCAGCTCTTCCATTTCGCGACGCGAGCCCATCCCCGCTTCCGCCAGCACCTTGTGCAGCTTCGGCGCGTCGTCGTCCGGCGACAGCACGCGCTTGTTCGCCGGCTGGCTGCGGCCGCGACGCAGCATCGGCGCACGCACGCCGCTGCCGCCCGCGGAGTTGTCCGCGTCGAATGCGGGCGACGTCACGTATGCGAACAGTTCGTCCTGGGACGCATCGCCCTCCGCCTTGGCCGGGCTGCCTTCAGCCTTCGGTGCGCCGCCACGGCGGCCTTGGCCGCCCTGGCCGCCTTGTGCACCCTGGCCGCCCTTGGCAGCGCCTTCGCGCTTGCCGGCCGGCTTGCGGCCGCCCTTGGCGGCGCCTTCCTTGCGCGGTGCGCGCGCGGGCTGCGCTTCGACGGCCTCGGCCGGCTGCGCGTCCGCGCCTTCGCCGCCCTGCGGCTCGCCTTCGGCGCCCTTCGACTTGGCCGCCGCGCGACGCCGCGCGATCAGGCTGCGCGGGCCTCGCCGCAGACCGCGGCGGGGACGCTCGTCGCCACCCGCGGCCGAAGCGTCCTGCTCCGGTGCATCGTCGGCACGCGCTGCCTGCACGGCAGGCGCGGACGATTCAATATCGTGGATATCTGTCAAAACAACCTCAAAATGTCAGGTCTCGCGCCCGGCGCGGGCGCGGCAAGAAGTTGGCCGCGTTCAGGCGCGACGCTGTTCGGGTTCTGCTTCGTCGTCCGGCAGCGCGTCGGCGCCGATGGGCGCACTGGCGCTTCGTACGGCATCGGCGAGACTGTCGGACGTGTCGTCCAGCATCTCGCCGTCCGCGGGACGGGAACGGGAGGCGTCGGCCTGGCCAACCTCGCCGGGCATGTCGCCGGCCGCTTCCGCTCCGTCTCCGGCAGCCGCTTCGGCGGCCGGCTTGCGATCTTCCTCGCTCCGATCCGCGCGCAGCGGCTCGGGCTGCACATCGGTCGGCACTGCTTCGGCGCCAACCTGTTCCGTTTGTTCCGTTTGCCGGCGATCAGCATCGAGCGTATCGCGGTTCGGCATTTCCTGCGTCGACGCGACATCGGTCGCGGCATCCCCCGGCAATTCGGCCAATTGGCCGGCGGACGCTTCATCCGCCTGCGCCTGCGGCACGTCGTCTGCTGCGTCACCGGCTTGCGGCGTGTCGTCGGCAACCGGTACGGCGCCGTCGAAGTCCATTGCGTGCTGCGCAAGCAGCGCGGCCTCGATGTTCGCTGCCGGCTCCTCGAGCGCCGGCAGCTCGTCGAGCGCCTTCAGGCCGAGATCGTCGAGGAACTGCTTGGTCGTCGCATACAGCGCCGGACGCCCCGGCACGTCACGATGACCGATCACCTCGATCCAGCCGCGATCCTCGAGTTGCTTGACCACCTGCGTATTGACCGTGACGCCGCGAATCTCTTCGATGTCGCCGCGCGTGACGGGTTGCCGGTACGCGATGATCGCGAGCGTTTCGAGCACCGCGCGCGAATATTTCGGCGGCTTCTCGGGATGCAGGCGATCCAGATAGTGACGCATCGCCGGCTTGCTCTGGAAGCGCCATCCGGTCGCCAGCGCCACCAGTTCGACGCCGCGGCCGGACCAATCCTGTTTCAGATCTTCGAGCAACGTGCGGACCGTGTCAGCCGACACGCCGTCGGCAAAGAGCTTGCGCAAATCGCCGAGTTTCAGCGGTTCCTGCGCGCAGATCAAAGCAGTCTCGAGGACGATCTTCGCCTCTTGGGTATTCATGCAGCTAGGCCAGACCCTGTGGTCAAACGAACCGGATCAACAAACAGACGAAAGGAACGGAAGACGCGCTCGCCCGATTCTGATCGGTCATATTGATGGGAGCACGAACCGGGGGCGGCGAACCAACTTCAGGCCAGGCCCAAACCGGACGGAACAGCACGGCTCAACGACGGAACCGCGTGACTGAGCGCCATATTACGCAAAATTGCCCGGTGCGTAAAGATGAGCAGATCGGCCCGCCGCCAGTGCGCCGCGCCCGCTCCGGCCCTGCTTCAGCGGGCAACCGCGCCGTGCGCGAGGAACCGGCGCAGCCGCTCGACGCCCGCGTCGAGTCGTGCCGGATCGCATGCGTAGCACCAGCGCACGAATCCTTCCCCCTCCGGGCCGAATGCCCGCCCGGGCGCGAGGCCGAGCCCCGCATCGCGCACCAGCGTCTTGCAGAACGCGAGACTGTCGGCCGCGCCCGGCAGGCGCAGGAACAGGTACATCGCGCCCGGTGGAGGCGGCACCTCGACGCCCGGCAGCGTCCGCAGCGCGGCGACCAGGTGATCGCGCGCTTCGCGCAGCGCCGCGACGAACGACCGCACGAACGGCTCGCCGTCGCGCAGCGCGACCTCGCCCGCGGCCTGCACGAAGCCCGGCGCGCACGACGTGTTGTATTCGACGAGCTTCGACAGATCGCCCATCACCGATGCCGGCGCAATGAGCCATCCCAGCCGCCAGCCCGTCATCGCCCATGCCTTCGAGAACGAATTCACGACAACGACCCGCTCATCGCGCGATGCGATATCGAGGAACGACGGCGCGCCGCCGTCGCCGAACGCAAGCCGTTCGTACACCTCGTCGGCGACCAGCCAGATGCCGTGACGCCGACAATGGGCAAGCACGGCCCGCTGATCGTCGCGCGACATCGTCCAGCCGGTCGGATTGTTCGGCGAGTTGACCAGCAGCATCCGCGTATCGGGCGTCAGCGCGTCGAGCAGCCGGTCGACATCGAGCTGCCAGCCCGCGTCGCCATAGCCGAGCGGCACGCATTCGACCTGCGCGCCGAGGATCTTCGGAATCTCGACGAGATTCGGCCACAGCGGCGTGACCTCGACGACACGCTCGCCCGGGCCGACCAGCATCTGCGCGGCCAGCATCAGCGCGTTCACGCCCGAACTCGTCACGGCGACCGTGTCGGCCGCCGTCGCACCATGACGCGCGCTCACGTAGGCCGCAATCGCGTCGCGCAGCGGCGCAGTGCCGAGGTTGTGCGTGTAGAAGGTCGCGCCGTCGCGCAGCGCCGCGGCCGCGGCGTCGCGGATGAAATCCGGCGTCACGCGGTCGGACTCGCCGAACCAGAACGGCAGCATGTCCGGCACGCCGAAGCCGGCGTTCGCCACCTCACGGATCAGCGACGGACGCAGCGCGTGCACCGCGGCGCGCGCCGCCGGCTCGTCGGTCGTCGGGGAAAAACCTGCGGAATGCGTCATCGAGAACCACCGCCCAGGAACACGATCCACGTAGTGTACCGGCCCGCAAGCCGGGCCGCGTCGCTTCCGCGCACGTCAGTCGAGGTCTTCCGCCCTCGCCGGCATCTGCCGCACGAGTTCCCAGATCGCCTGCGCCGCGGGCGACAACGACCGGTCGCGGCGGCGCACCAGTTCGACCGTGCGCTCGGTGCGCGGCGTGAGCGGCCGCGCGACGAGTGTCGAGCCGGTCGGCAGCGGCAGCGACAGCCACGGCTGCACGCTCACGCCGACGCCGGCCTCGACGAGCCCGAACACGGTCGCCGAATGCCCGAGTTCCTGCATCACCGTCGCATTGACATGATGGGCGGCCAGCGCGGCATCGATCAGCGGCCGGCTTCCCGACGCGTGATCGAGGAGCACGAGGCGCTCGCCGTCCAGCGCCGTCCACGGCACCTCGGAACGCGCCGCGAGCGGATGATCGGCACGCGCGACGAGGCAAAACGAATCGGTCATCAGCGGTTCGCAGACGAGATCGGCGACCGTAAGCGGCCCGATCACGACGCCGAAATCGACTTCGCTCGACTTCACCTTGCGCAGCACGTCGCTCTGCACGTCGTCTCGCAGGCCAAGCGTCACGAACGGAAACTGGCGCTCGCACGATGCAACCACGCGCGGCATCAGCCTGCAGGCGATCGTCGGGCTCGCCGCGACGATCACGCGCCCGCGGCGCTGCTCGCCGATCTCGCGAATCTCGCGCAGCGTGTCGTCGAGATCGTCGATCAGACGCGACACGCTCGCGATCAGGTTCGCGCCGACGTCGGTGAGTTGCACGTCGCGCGTCGTGCGGTCGATCAACTTCAGCCCAAGCTCGGCCTCGAGCTCCCGCACGCAGCGGCTGACCGCGGACTGCGTGAGCCCGATCTCGTCGCCCGCGCGACTGAAGCTCTTGAGCCGCGCTACCTCGATGAATACGCGAAGCTGGCGCAGCGTGACGTTCATCTCCTGACCTCATCAATCGTCGATATCGATGCACGATTTTAATGCGTGAATCCGGCTTCGATGCGCGAATCCGGCACCGGTCGCACATGTTTCGCTGCGGTGCAATACACAAGCAAACGCACGCAGCACGGGCGAACTGCACAAGATTGGTGATTGTCCCGATTTGCTGGCGGGTTATTTTGGCGTCTTATACGCCCCTAGCTGACTTAGCCGTTAGCTCGCTGCCAAGCGGCTCTCGAGGGATTCGCCTCCGACGTGGCACGCTTCGTGCATTACCTGGCGCACAGGGCGTAGGTTTCGTCGGATGGAAAGGCAGAAACGCCGCTGCCGGCCAACCGGACGCCCCCACCCGGCACTCGACGATCGAGTGCTTGAAGAGTGCGCGGCGCAGGGCAGCGCACCGGAGTTAGCTTCGCTGAGGTGAGGACATGATGCTGTTCGACGATTTGAGAGATAACGAGTGGGCGCTGGTCGAAGGTCTGTTTTGCTCGGAACCCGCACGGAGTGAGCGGCGCGGCCGCCCCCGAGTGGAAGCACGCTCGGTGGTAAACGCCGTGTTGTGGGTGCTGTCGACGGGTGAAGGCTGGTCGAAGCTGCCGGGCCGCTATCCGTCGCCGCCGACCTGCCGCCGTCGCTTCGACGAATGGCAGGCGGATGGCACGCTCGCCGAAATCGTGAAGCGACTCGGCACGAGCGGCCGGCAGATCTCGCTGCGCGGGCGCATCGGCGCAAGCGCCGCGAAGCCGCCCGCACCGCCGAGCCGCGACCGGCTGCGCGGCGCCTTCTGGACCAATCCGGAATCCTGGCGCGCCCCCGTCAAGATGGCGTAACGAATGCTCGATCGGGCGGCTTCGGCCGCCCGGTTTCTTTCCGCGACGCGATCTTTTCGCGACGCCTGCGTTGCTGTCGAATACCGTTGTCGTGCCGCGATACAACTATTTACCAATATTTACAGCAAGCCTGCACTCCCACGCTTACCTTAGCGAAATATCAACAGGCCGCACCGACGGCTTGAAGGGAGCCCCGCCATGAGACCAATGTCACTGCTCGTCGCATGCGGCATTGTCATTTCCCTGGCGCTGACCGCTCCAGCTCACGCCGACGATCGCGCAAAACCGCCTCATCGCCAGCAGGATCACCGCAATACTCTCCGCCAGCCGCCGTCTGCAGCCCCGTCCGGCCGGCAAACCGTGCCGCGCGGCGACCTGCGCGGCGACATCGCCAGCAATGCGCGTGCGCGCATCGGCTCGCAGCCGTCCGACATGCCGCGTCATCCGTAGTCCTGCCAATTTCAGGATATCGTCGAAGAAAATGCCCGCTTTCGGGAACTGCGCCGCATGCGACGAGTCACATCGTTGCCATGAGCACAGCGTGGCAACAGCAAAAGTATCCGGTACGCCCGTATCCTCGCGATACGGGCTTTTTTTTGACGTCGCCGGCTTGCGCGGCGACGCCCGAGGCGGATGGTCCGCCGCTACAGGCGGCTTTCGAGAATCGCCACGGCGCTGGCTTCGCTCAATGCGTAGTCGTCCATGCGGCGATCGGTCCAGGAAAGTAATTTCTCGTCGCGCTCGAGGCGCGAAAATTCGGCTCGACCACTGTCGGTCAGCACGGCGATGTCCACCGGTGCGTGAAAACCCGGCGCGGGGGCAACGGTCTTCTGCCTGACCGTGTCCATCAGCCCGAGCGAACGGAGATACTCGAACACGCCCGGGCGGCGTGCCCACGGTACCTGGCGGTACTGCACTCGTCTCAATGCGTCGAGCACCGCTTCGTTGGAATACGTGGCCATCTCGATTCTTTCTTAAAGTGCAGCGACAATGCGAAGCGGTGCGCCGGGCAGGGTCTCCGCCCGCCGATACCGCCACCGATTCTGGAGGCCGACGTTCGGCGTCGCTTCAGGGCCGGATCGTCAGCCGTCCATAAAAAGACACCATACCCCAATCAAATTGATTCTGTTCGATTCATTTGTACTTCTCTTCATCTGTTTCATGCTCTGCCGCAAGCGGCGACGAGTCATCTCGATCGCCGCCGTTGCGCTGTTCTGGCTGCTCGCGACAGGCTGGCTCACCGCGCCGCTGATCGCGTGGAGCGAGGCGGGCGTCGTGCCGGTCGAGCACCCGGACATGCATGGGCGAACCACGCTGATTCTGCTCGGCACCGGCACGCGCCGCACCGACTCCGGGCTGCAGCCGCCGCCCGATGGCATCGCGCGCATCCACAAGGTGGCGGCGCTTTATCGCGTGTGCCGGCAGCAGGCCGAGCGCTGCACCGTATTGATGTCGGGCGGCGACCCGCAGCATCACGGCGAAACCGAGGCAGCCGTATACGGCCGCCAGCTCATCGAGGAAGGCGTCGCCCCCGGCGACCTCGTTCTCGAACCGAACAGCCGCACAACCTACGAAAACGCGAAATTCACTGCGTCTATACTACGCCCACAGTATGACGACGCACGCATTCTCGTCACCTCGTCGTATCAGATGCGCCGTGCCCTGCTCGATTTCCGCCGATTCGGCATCGATCCGCAGCCCGTTTATGCGAATCGCCGGCGTGCGCAAACAGGCTGGCTGCCACGCTGGCGCAACGTGGCCAACGCCGAGCAGGCGCTGCACGAGCTGGTCGGCATCGCGCAATTCCACGTCTACCGATGGCTCGGATGGTTCTGACGACTGCGCGAAAACGGGAGCGGAATGGCAGTACTGCCCAGGATGGCAGGCGCGTGACGAAGTGCGCGAAGTGTTGCGCGACTTCAACGCGGCCTTGCGTCGCGCCACGATCCGGCGCACATTGATCCGTCACTTTTGTTACACTCGACACGCACTCGTTTGCAGTCGCCAGACAAAACGGCAACATTCGGGTTCATCACCACTTAGCGGAGGTAAAGCAATGAAGAAGACGTCCCTGGCTATCCTGGTAGCGATGTCGGCGCTGACTGGCGCAGCGTATGCGCAAGAGAGCACGGAAATCAAGACCATTACCGATCCGGCCAAGATCTCCGAGATCGAGCAGCGCGCACAGGCGCTGCAGCAGCAACAAGCGGCCGAAGCCGCTCAGCCGGCGATGCAGGAAGAGCATCACCACGGCAAGAAGGCTGCTCACCACAAGGCTGCTGCGAAGAAGGCCGGCAAGAAGGCTGCCAAGGCCGCTCCGGCAGAAGCTGCCAGCCAGTAAGTTCGGCGGTACCGCACAAGCGAAAAGCCGAATCCGGGCAACCGGGTTCGGCTTTTTTGGTTGCGGTGCCCGCGCGCTGTGCTAAAGTCGCGCACCGAAATTTTCCACCCGTGCGCACCCCGGTGCGGAGGACAGCATGAGCAACATTCAACTCGACATCGAGTGGACCGAAGCCGCCACTCGCCAGATCAAGCAACTGATGCCCCGCGGCTCGGCCGACGCATTCCTCGCGCTGCCGCCGATCGAGTGCCTGCCGATGGAAGGCGACGTGCTCTTCCTCGGCCCGCAAGGCAAGCAGCAACCGTTCATCGTCGCCGAGCGCCAGTATCATCACGACGGCGACGCCGACTGGACGATCATCCTGATCCTCGACGTACCCGGCACGTCGCACTGACGCGCTACTGCGACCGGACACGTCCGGTCGCCCCCCCCTGCTCAGACGAGCTTCGACAGCACGCGGATTTCGGCACTTTCGATCCAGTCCGCGGCCGCTTCGCGATAAGCGAGAATGTGCGCGGAACGCGCATGGGCGGCCAGCGCCTCCTCGCTCTCCCAGCGCTCGACGAACACGAACCGAACGGGCTCCTTCAGATCCCGGTGCAGGTCGTACTGCAATGCACCGGCTTCGTTGCGGGTCGGCTCGACGATCCCTTCGAGCGCGGTGCGCAGCTTGTCCTCGGCGCCCGGCTTCGCGACGATCAGCGCCACGACTGCTATTTCCGCCATTCCCGACTCCTTCATCCAGAAAATTCCGAGAATACGCGAATCACGCATCGCGCATCGGCCACGCCGATGCAGCACTGCACGACGGCCAAAAAAATAGCCCGCGCTTCGGAGAAGCGCGGGCGAAACCGTCGCCCTACGAGGATAGGCGACGGGGCCATCGAGATCCGCGCGCTGGCGCACGGATCGTCATCAGTTGCGCCGGCACTTGTCGTGCCGGCATTTGAAAACGTCGAGACCGTTGATCGAGCGCTCGCGACGCACGCCCGGCATCTGACGCCATCCTCCCTGCTCTAACGATTCCAACATATAAAGCAGTTTGCGTGCCAAGCGTCGAACACCGGTCATACCATTGATTCATAAGGACAATTTTTCGGTCGACAACAATGTGACACGTGTTCTGCCGCCGTAACGCACGGATGTTACGTAACGTCACGATGAGGGACCGAACCTTTCGCACATGCGCACGCAAGCCGCACGCCGGCGAGCGGCCATAAAAAAAGCCCGCCATTCGGCGGGCTTTGCACGGATGCGGAGAAGCGTCGGGATCAGCGGAGCTGATTCACGAGCAGCCCCATGATCTGACGAGCCGGCGACGACGTGTCGATCGAACCCGAATCGTCGACGACCGCGACGCGCGTCTGGTCGGCCGTGAGTGCCTTCACGTTGACGCGGTACTGCTTCGCCTGCTTTTCCTTCTTGCCGTGGAACAGCTGGCTCCAGAAGCCCTGCTCGGCCGAACTCAGGTCCTTCGGATCGACATAGCGCACGAAATACAACCCCTTCGAGCGATCGCGATCGTCGACCGTGAAGTTCGCGCGATCGAGCGCGAGACCGACGTGCAGCCACGATCGGTCGTACGGCTCGCCGAGCGTGACTTCGGACGGCACGGCCGCGTCGGCCGCATCGTTACCCTGCGCCGACGTGCGCGAGACATTCTGCGCGGCGATCGCGGCGGCAGCCTTCGACGATGCGTCGGCGTCGGCCTTCTTGTCCTTCGGCACCGCGTTGTCCTTGATGTTCGCGATCGGCGGCTCGCCGTTCTTCGCGCGCTGCTCGTTCTGCGCGAGCACGGCCATCAGCCGCTTCAGGTATTCGGTCTCGAGCGCCGGATCGTTCGGCTTCGGTTCCCACTTGCTCGAGTCGTTGTTCGCGCCGGTAATCGCCTCGCGCATCCCCTTCTGGCTGATGAACACGTAGGTGCCGCCGTTCGGTGCCGAATCGAGACGCGTGCGGTACTTGTTGCGCTCGGCCGTCACGTACGAGTTGCCCATTGCCTTCGAGATCACGCTGCGGATCAGGCCGTCGTTGATCTGCGGATGGGTTTCGTTCCAGTCGGTTTCCATCACGCCCTTGTCGCGCTGGTCGACGACGAGCAGGAAGCCCTGCTCCTGCCAGAAACGACGCACCTGCGGCCAGATGGCGGCCGGCTGCTTGCCGTCGATCACGAGCCAGCTCTCGGTGCCGTCGCGCTGGATATGCATGCCGGCCACGGCTGGCGCGACGGTGTCCAGCGCAGGCGCCGCCTGCTGGACCTGCTGAAGCGCAGACAGGGAAGTCGCGCCGCCCTGGGGCGGCAGCGAACGCTGATCGGCCGTCTCGTCGAGCATGTTGGGCGGCACTGCGAGCGACGCTTCCTTCGATTTCGAATCGCTCTTGTAGTCCACTTTCGTGGGCGACGACGTACCGCAACCGGCGACGAGCGCGCCAGTGGCGAGCACTGCAGCGAACCGCATGGTAAGACGAAGATCAGTCATGTTCGGGGAATCCTCTTCCGCTAAATCACGGCGCTTTCCGTGGATCAACCTTGCATTTTACCGGGGCCGCGCCGCGATGTGCAAAAAAGCGACCGGCAAGAAAAAACCCGCGTCAGCATGAACTGACGCGGGTTCTTGTCTGGTCGGGGCGAGAGGATTTGAACCTCCGACCACCTGCACCCCATGCAGGTACGCTACCAGGCTGCGCTACGCCCCGAAAGAAGAAAAGTATAACAGACACTTTTCAGATTTAGAATCGGGTCGCATGCATTTTGTGAATGTTCTTGTGAAATTTTTTGGCGTGACGGTGCCGATACGAGTGAAGCCGCGCATGCTGGCGCGATCTGCGCTCCCACTGCACGGCGCCCGCATCGCATTCACCGCTTGCGCGCAACGCAGATGACCGTCAGGCCCGCAACGCGATTGAACCGGAACATCGGCAACTCGACGCGACAGATCGTCTTGAGCAAGCCGTTGACGAGCGGATGGTGCCGGCGCAATTGCGACGCCGGCTCGCGCGGATGCCGACGCGCCCGCTCGCCCAGCCGCAGCGCTGCAGCAAGCGGAAACGTGAGGCCGAAGTAATAGGCGCCGCGCTCGACGTCGAGCCCCGCACGACGAACCACATCCTCGAGACCGCCGAGCGTATACCTGCGCTTGTGCTCGAGAAAATCGTCATGGCCGCTCCAGAGGAACTGGAACGCGGGAACCGTGATCAGGAACCGGCTGCCCGGAGGCGCCCCCTTCACATACTGCGCCAGCAGCCCGACGTCGTCGTCGACATGCTCGAGCACGTCCATCAGCAGAACGAGATCGGCATCGAATCGCTCGACGGACCGTCGAAAGTGGATGGGTTTGCCGGCCGTCTCTTCGTCGGTATCGTCGGCGTAGCTCGTATCGACACACCACGCTTCAGTCGCCTGCGTGCGTTCGAGCAAGTGTTTCGAGAAGAAGCCGGAGCCTGCACCGACGTCGAGTATCCGGTTCGCGCCCGCCCCGCCCAGGAATCGACGGATCGCGCTCGCCTTCGACGCGTAGTACCAGTGATCGCCCACACCCGCACCCAATACGTCGACTTCCTTCAGATCCATGACGCTTCCCCGTGATGGCCAAGTGTTTTGATCCGTACAGCCATAAAGCTGATCTTACCTCGCCGTTGCCGCCGATCGTACCTGTCGACGCCGCACGGCCGGGAAGGATCGCACCGGCTGGGGGTGACCGCGATTCTGCATACGATCCTCGGCCTCTGTCGGTAAACGATTTTCGCGGACTACCTGCTGACCAACGTATATAGCGCATCCGGAATTGCCGCGTCTGCCGCCCAGGCTCAAAAAACCGGCGGGCATGATGACCGCGCTGCAACGCGCGCACGCCGATTATCTGCGGGCGGCATTCGATCAGGTCACCGCGTCGTACGGCTCGATCACGTCGTACATCGTGAACGGACTACAACTCGACCAGGCGACGCTGAACGCAATCCGGCGGCGCATGCTGGTCTGATCGGCCCCGCAGGCGAGCACGACGGGGCCGGATCGCCCGCTTGCTTCGACCGCCTCGACCGACGCGTCGCGAATCCGGTGAAAACCCGCGCCGGCCAAGGCTGGCAGCGGATTCGCCCGTTCGTCCAGAAACACGTCGGCCGAGGGCCCGCACAAACCAAACGACCGTTTGATCCGGCCGCCCCGCCACCCCGAATCCATTGCCCCGCAGCCCGTCGGCTCGCCGTGCCCGGGCGCCCGTTGTTTGGTAACGCCGCTCTAGCGCGCTATGACACACTGCACGGCATCGACGCTCGCGCCGTGCAGTGCCGTGGCGCACGCCGCCGTCGATCACGACAAGACATGGAGACAGACGATGCGGAATGCGGTCCGGCGCGGCCATCGCTCGCCTTTGGCAATTTTCGACTGGATTTCCGGCCCGCGACGCGCGGCCGCCCCGGTCTCGCACAATACAGCCCGCGTGTTCGGCTGCGGCGCGCTGGCGCTCGCGCTGCTCTGCACCGGCTGTGCGGAATCGTCCGCGCAGCGCGCCGGCAACGCGTCGGTCGCGTCGACGAAGATCGAGCGCACCAAAGCCGAACGCCTCGCCCGCGAGCAGCAGATCGCGCGCACCGTGCCGTCGCTCGCGTCGATCAGCCTCACGCAACCGCGCCCGTTCACGCTGCGCGACTCGGGCCAGAACGGCGCGATGACGTTCCTGCGCGACGTCGATTTCCGCATCGTCAACAACCTCGGCTTCTTCATCCATCAGTTGTCGGCCACGCTCGTGCCGACGCAGGCCGGCGCGCCGATCGTGTTCGACGATCCGACGAGCTTCGAGATCGACGTGCACGAAGGCACGGTCACGCTCGACAACGCGAAGCTGACCGCCCTCTTCAATACCTATATCTTCGGTTACCGCAACGCACCGCTGCGCAAGCTCGCCGTGTCGGCCGGCGACGGCGTGATCCACCTGCAGGGCGAAATGCAGCGCGACGGCTGGGTGCCGTTCTCGCTGACCGGCACCCTCGCGATCCGCGACGGCAGTCAGCTCGTGTTCCACCCGACCGGCGTGCGCGTGTCGGGCATCAACGCGCAGCCGGTGATGCGCGCAGCCAACGTGAAGATGGCCGACCTGCTGAAAGTCCAGACGCCGATCGCGCAGCTCGCCGGCGACGACCTCGTGATGTCGGTCGACAAGCTGATGCCGCCGCCGCGCCTGAAAATCACGATCACCGCGCTGCGCGTGACGCCGGCCGGCCTCGACCTTACGCTCGACGACGGCACGCATGCGGGCTTCGCGATGCCTGCGAACGCGCCGCAGCAGGCGATGGTCATCCGCGGCGGCGACGTGAAGTTCATGCGCTCGATGCCGATGAACGCCGACATTTTGATCGGTCCGGTCGATTCGACGAAGCGCGACCAGAATTTCGTGTTCGACCTGTATCACTATCGCGACCAGGTGTCGGCCGGCTACTTCAATTTCGACGAAAGCGGTGCGATGGCCATCCGCATGCCTTCGTACACGGGCCCCGCCAGCGGCGCGCTGCTCGGCAATGCGGCCGCACGCCTGAACGACAGCTTCCTCGCCGCGCAGCAGAATGCGCTGCGCGATGTGCGCCAGCACTGGGAAGCCTACGCGCTCGCGGCGGACACCGCACGACCGGGCATGCAGAAGGTCGCGATGCGGCGCACGTCGACCACGCCGTTCAACGAGCGGCACGTGTCGAACCGCAACCCGACGATCCATCTGCGCAACGTCGACTTCAACCTATCTGGCGATATCGGCTTTCATGTCGAAGATCTCGACGTCGAACTCGTGTCGAAGCGGCCCGTCGAGCCCGTCGACCTCGACGATCCGAACCAGTACGACATCCGCATTCTCGGCGGCACGGTCGTCGAGTCGTGGAAGGCGATGTCCGCGCTCTTCAACAACTACCTGCTCGACTACTCGCCACGTTCGCTGAACGACCTGCAGCTCAGTGCGGACGGCCAGAACCTGCGCGTCCAGGGCGGCATCAAGCTGTGGAATCACGTGCCGGGCGTCTGGCTGCCGACCGACATGAAGGGCTCGCTGACGGTACTCGACGACCGGCACCTCGCGTTCAAGCCATCCGAGGTGTCGGTGCTCGGCATTCCGCAGGCGAAGCTGCTGCGCTCGCTCGGCATCGAGCTCGCTTCGCTGACGCCGCTGCAGCGTCGCGGCGCGGAACTGCGCGGCGACACGCTCGTGCTCGACCAGTACACCGTGTTCCCGCCGCCGGTGCTGAACGGCAAGCTCGGGCAGGCAACGGTCGAGCGCGACGGGCTGCGCCTCACGTTCCGGCGGGCGGCGGGCGCGCCCGCGCCGAAGCGGCCGCAGATCGATGCGCCGAGCTACATGTGGATGGAAGGCGGCGACATGAAGATGTTCAACGTGCTCGAACTGAACGTGCGCGCGCTGATCCGGAATTCGGCCGAGGCCGGCCCGATGCGTTTCGACCTGTACGGCTACCGCAGCCAGGTCGCGCAGGGCTCGGTGAGAATGCTGCCGGACGGCACGCTGGTCGTCGACATGGGACAGAAGAACCCACTCGCGTCGCGCTGATCCGCGCGCGCGACACGCATGAAAAAAGCCCGGTGGCGCTTCGCCAACCGGGCTTTTCATTTCGTCCTCGTACTTCGCGCTTCAGTCGTGCTTCAGTCCGTCGATCACGTCGAGCAGCGCCTGCCGCAACGCGACGACGTCGACGGTTGCGCCCGGCTTGCCGGGCACACGCGCGTCGGTGGCCTGCTCCTCGGCGGATTCGACCGGTTCCGCCGCAGCCCGCCCGCCGCTCGGCGAATCGAGCCGATTGCGTGCACCGTTGATCGTGAATCCCTGCTCGTACAGCAATTCGCGAATCCGCCGGATCAGCAGCACTTCGTGATGCTGGTAATACCGACGATTGCCGCGCCGCTTCACCGGCCGCAGCTGAGTGAATTCCTGTTCCCAATAACGCAGCACATGCGGCTTGACCCCGCACAGTTCGCTGACTTCGCCGATCGTGAAGTAGCGCTTCGCGGGAATCGGAGGCAAAACGACTTTCTCAACCGTGGTGGTCATCGTCGGTTAACCGTCGGTAAAGGGTGCGCGGCGGCCGCGCGGAGACGTCAGCGGGGCTTACTCCGCGCCGTTTTCGACCAGCGCCTTCAGCTTCTGGCTCGCGTGGAAGGTTACCACCCGGCGGGCCGCGATCGGAATCGCCTCGCCCGTCTTCGGATTGCGGCCCGGACGCTGCGGCTTGTCGCGCAGCTGGAAATTGCCGAACCCCGACAGCTTGACGCTTTCGCCGTTTTCAAGCGCGTCGCGGATCACCTCGAAAAACGCCTCGACCATGTCCTTCGCTTCACGCTTGTTCAGCCCGACGCTGTCGAACAGCAGCTCCGCCAGTTCCGCCTTCGTCAGCGTGGGCGTCTCGGCGGACGCCGGCGCCGAAGCGTCGCGGTTCATGGCGCTGCGTTGCGCCGTCAGGAGGGCTTCGAATTCACTCGAGGTCATGTCGTTCATATCTGCCATACAGCGCGTTGAATCAAAACTTACGATGGGAAAAAGCCGCCCGCAAGCGGGCGGGCCCTCTCCTTAGCCGCGCAGGCGCGCACCGGCACGAGCCATCCGCTCGACCAGCGTCTGGATCGCCTGATCGACGACCTCGTCCTGTAGCGTGCCAGCCGCGTCCTGCAGCGTCACGCGGAAGGCAAGGCTCTTCTCGTGCGCGGCAAGACCACCGGAAGTATTTGATTTTGCACGAAATTCGTCGAAGAGTACAACCTTCTGAACGAATCGGCAGGCTTCTTCGGCAAGCGCCTTCTTCATTTCGTCGAAAAGTGCCTGAACCTCGACCGCCTGATCGACGACAACGGCGATATCGCGACGTACCGGCGGGAATTTCGACACGTCGGTCGGCGCGGGCAGCGCACGCGCAATCAGCGCGTCCGCATCGATCTCGAACATCACCGGCGCGTGCGGCAGCTCGTACTTCTGCATCAGGCGCGGGTGCAGCTCGCCGATCCAGCCGACCGCGCGGCCATCGACCTCGATGCGCGCGCTGCGGCCCGGATGGAGGGCCGGATGCTCTGCCTTCACGAAACGTGCGGCCGCGGGCGCGAGCAGCGCCTCCAGATCGCCCTTCACGTCGAAGAAATCGACCGGGCGGGTCGCGGCGCCCCACTGCTCGTCGAGTGCCGGACCGTACGCAAGCGCGCCGACACGCTTCGGCTGCGAATGACCCTCGACGGCCAGCTCGCCGGCCTTCACCGACGGATCGGCGAGGAACACGCGGCCCGACTCGAACACGCGCACGCGATCGGCGCGCCGGTTCAGGTTGTGGCGCAGCACGGCGATCAGGCTGCCGAACAGCGTCGTGCGCATCACCGAAAGCTGGCTCGCGATCGGGTTCAACAGCCGGATCGGGTTGTCGTTGCCGGCGAAATCGTGCTCCCACTCCGCATCGACGAAGCTGAAGTTGACGGTTTCCGCATAGTCGCGCGCAGCGAGCGCATGACGGATGTCGTGGATCGAGCGCCGCGTCTCGTTGGTCGCACGCATTTCGCTCGTCGCGACCGGGGGACGCGCGGGAATCTTCTCGAAGCCGTAGATACGCGCCACTTCCTCGATCAGGTCTTCCTCGATCTCGATGTCGAAGCGGTGCGACGGCGGCGTCACGAGGAACGCGTCGTCTTCACGCTCGAACGGCAGGCCGAGGCGCGTGAAGATGCTGGCGATCTCGTCGGCGCCGATCTTCACGCCGATGATGCGGTTCGCACGCGACACGCGCATCTTCACCGGCGCGCGCTGCGGCAGGTTCACGGACTGATCGTCGACCGGGCCGGCCTTGCCGCCGCAGATCTCGAGAATCAGCTGCGTGATGCGCTCGACGTGCTCGACGGTCGTCGCGTAATCGACACCGCGCTCGAAGCGATGCGCCGCATCGGTCGAGAAGTTGTACTTGCGCGCACGGCCGCGGATGCTGTCCGGCCACCAGAACGCGGCTTCCAGGTAGATGTTGGTCGTGTCGAGCGTGACGGCCGTGCTGTCGCCGCCCATGATGCCGGCCAGGCTTTCGACTTGGGCGGCGTCCGAAATCACGCCGACCGTTTCGTCGAGTTCGACCGTATTGCCATTGAGCAGCTTCAGCGATTCGCCGCGCTTGCCCCAACGCACCTCGATGCCGCCGTGGATCTTGTCGAGATCGAACACGTGCGACGGGCGGCCGAGCTCGAACATCACGTAGTTCGAGATGTCGACGAGCGCGGACACGCTGCGCTGGCCCGAACGCTCGAGGCGCTCGACCATCCACTGCGGCGTCTTCGCATGCGCGTTCACGCCGCGGATCACGCGACCCGAGAAGCGGCCGCACAGATCCGGGGCGGCAATGCGCACCGGCAGCGTTTCGTCGAGCTCGACGCGCACCGGGCGGATGTCGACCGGCGTCAGCGGCGCGCCGGTGATCGCAGCCGTCTCGCGCGCGATGCCGAACACGGACAGGCAGTCGGCCTTGTTCGGCGTCAGCTTGATTTCGAAGATCGTATCGTCGAGATTGAGCGTCTCGCGGATGTCCTGACCGACCGGCGTGTCTTCCGGCAGGATCAGCAGGCCGCTGTGATCCTCGGACAACTTCAGCTCGCGCGCCGAGCACAGCATCCCCTGGCTCTCCACGCCGCGCAGCTTCGACAGCTTGATCGCGAACGGCTTGCCGCCCTCTTCCGCCGGCGGCAGTTCCGCGCCGACCAGCGCGACCGGCACCTTGATGCCGGGCGCCACGTTCGGCGCGCCGCAGACGATGTTCAGCGTCGCGCCGGTGCCGGCGTCGACCTGGCAGACATTGAGCTTGTCCGCATCCGGATGCTTGACGACTTCGAGCACGCGGCCGACGACGATCTTCGACGTCGGCGGCGCAGCCTTGCTCAGCGATTCGACTTCGAGCCCCGCCATCGTCAGCGCGTGCGACAGTTCGTCGGTCGTGAGCTGCGGGTCGACAAAGGTTCTCAACCAGGATTCAGGGAATTGCATGGATGTCTACGTTCGAAACAGGTTAGATCGACGCCCGGGGCCCCATCGGATCGTCCGTCGGGGCGTGCGCGGGCACAGGTCGGCGCGGCGAGCGGCGTTATGCGAACTGGCGCAGGAAACGCAGGTCGTTCTCGAAGAACAGCCGGAGATCCTGGACGCCGTAGCGCAGCATCGTCAGGCGCTCGAGGCCGCTGCCGAACGCGAAGCCGATGTAACGCTCGGGATCGAGGCCCATGTTGCGAATCACGGTCGGATGCACCTGCCCCGAGCCGGAGATCTCGAGCCATTTGCCGGCGTTCTTGCCTTGCTCGAACATCATGTCGATTTCGGCCGACGGTTCCGTGAACGGGAAATACGACGGACGGAAGCGCACGAGGATGTCGTCGCGCTCGAAGAATTTTTTCAGGAAGTCGGTATAGACGCCCTTGAGGTCGGCGAAACTGATGTTCTCGTCGATCCACAGCCCCTCGACCTGATTGAACATCGGCGAGTGGGTCGCATCGCTGTCGACGCGATACGTGCGGCCCGGCGCGATCACCTTGATCGGCGGACGGTTCATGCGCGCGTAACGCACCTGCATCGGGCTCGTGTGCGTGCGCAGCAGCAGCTGGCGGCCGTCGGCGTCCTTGCCTTCGACGTAGAAGGTGTCCTGCATCGAACGCGCCGGATGGTTCTCCGGGCTGTTCAGCGACGTGAAGTTGTACCAGTCGGTCTCGATTTCGGGACCGTCGGCCACGTCGAAACCGATCGAGCGGAAAATCTGTTCGACGCGCTCCCACGTGCGCATCACGGGGTGCAGGCTGCCTGCACCGGCGCCGCGGCCCGGCAACGTCACGTCGATCGCCTCGGCGGCGAGGCGCTGGTTCAACAGCGCGTCGGCCAGCGCCTGGCGACGTGCGGTCAGCGCGGCTTCGACCTGCTGCTTCACGACGTTGATGCGTGCGCCTTCGGTCTTGCGTGCTTCGGGATCGAGCTTGCCGAGGCCCTTCAGCAACTCGGTCAGCGCACCCGACTTGCCGAGAAATCGTGCTTTCTCGTTTTCGAGCGTGGTGATGTCGGCAGCCTGTTCGAAGGACTGCTGCGCGTCGGCGACAATCTGGTCCAGATCCATAGATCCCATCATTTCCAACGTCATTCGGTCTTGGCGAGCGAAATCGCCCACCAACAAAAAACGGCCCCCACGCTCTCTTCTTTCGCTGCCCCCCGAGGGGGCGATCGGCCCTCTTGGGGCGGCCCAGCGAGGGCCGATAAAAAAAGGGGCTCGGAAGAGCCCCGTTTTCGCTGCAGCGGCCGAGACTACCGGATCATCGCTGCAACTAACCACGCAGTGCTAATTTCGCAATTAGGCTGCAACGGCGGCTTTCACCTGCTTGACGATCGCAGCAAAAGCAGCCTTGTCGAACACCGCCATGTCGGCCAGCACCTTACGGTCGAGTTCGATCGACGCCTTCTTCAGGCCGTTGATGAACACGCTGTAGGTCATGTCGTGCTGGCGAACTGCCGCGTTGATACGCGTGATCCACAGTGCGCGGAACACACGCTTCTTGTTGCGGCGATCGCGGTACGCGTACTGACCAGCGCGCATCACCGCCTGCTTGGCGATGCGGTAGACGTTATTGCGGCGGCCGCGATAACCCTTGGCCAGGTTGATGATCTTCTTGTGGCGGGCCCGTGCGGTTACCCCACGTTTGACTCGAGGCATGTTTCTCTCCTTAGAGTATCGATTGAGGGGTTACGCGAACGGGAGCATCGCGCGGACGGAGTTCAGATCGGAATCATGAACTGCCGTTGCGCCGCGCAGATGGCGCTTGTTCTTCGTGGTTTTCTTGGTCAGGATGTGGCGCTTGAAGGCTTGACCGCGCTTGACGGTACCGCCCGGACGCACCACGAAGCGCTTTGCAGCGCTCTTCTTGGTCTTCATCTTAGGCATGACGAACAACTCCAGTTTATTAGATGGCGATGGGTGTGCGGTTGGCTTGCGCCCTTGACCCGCCCTTCGAAACCCAGTCCACTTGTGTACGGCGTACCGCTTGCGCAGCCGCCGTCATTGTTGGCGCGCCGCCCTGACCGGGCAACGCGCCGAACCACTTCCGAACCTGCGCGCGAAGCGCGCGAGCCCGTTACTTCTTTTTCTTCGGCGAGAGCACCATGATCATCTGGCGCCCTTCCATCTTCGGCATCTGCTCGACCTGGCCGACTTCCTCGAGATCCGTGCGCAGACGCTCAAGCATCCGCATACCGATTTCCTGGTGAGCCATTTCGCGACCGCGGAAACGCAACGTGATCTTCGTCTTGTCGCCCTCTTCGAGGAAGCGCACGAGATTGCGGAGCTTGACGTTGTAATCCCCGTCATCGGTACCCGGGCGGAACTTGACTTCCTTGACCTGGATGACCTTCTGCTTCAGCTTCGCTTCGTGCTGCTTCTTCGATTCCTGGTACTTGAACTTGCCGTAATCCATCAGACGGCAAACCGGGGGAACCGCTTGCGGCGCGATTTCCACCAGGTCAACATCCAGTTCTTCCGATTTACGGAAAGCATCAGCGAGTTTTACGATACCGAGCGGTTCGTTCTCGATCCCGACCAGACGCACTTCCGGCGCAGTGATTTCACCGTTGATGCGATGCGACGACTTATCAGTAGCGATGTTACGTTTCCTCTAAAAATTAAAAAAACGAGCCGCGCTGCCAGGGTGGTTACTTGAACGAGCGCAGGTCTTCCTGCAGACGCTCAACGAAGGCATCGACCGGCATCACGCCAAGATCGACGCCGCCACGGGCACGCACGGCTACCGTTTGCGCATCACGCTCCTTATCGCCCACGACGAGGAGATAAGGCACCTTTTCCAGCGTGTGCTCGCGTATTTTATAGCTAATCTTCTCGTTGCGCAAATCCGCCGTCACTCTAACCCCTTGTTTTTGCAACGATTGGGCCAGAGATTGCGCATATTCGACCTGACTTTCGGCGATATTGAGCACAACAGCCTGCATCGGCGCGAGCCAGACCGGCATCGCACCAGCGTGGTGCTCGATCAAAATGCCGAGGAATCGCTCCATCGAACCGACGATCGCACGGTGCAGCATCACGGGCCGGCGGCGGCTGTTGTCTTCCGCCACGTACTCGGCGCCGAGGCGTTCCGGCAGCATCATGTCGAGCTGCAGCGTGCCGCACTGCCACGAACGGCCGAGCGCGTCCTTGATGTGGTACTCGATCTTCGGACCGTAGAACGCACCTTCGCCCGGCAGCTCTTCCCACTGAAGACCGCACGCCGTCAGCGCTTCACGCAGGCCCTGCTCGGCACGATCCCACGTTTCGTCGGAACCCATGCGCTGCTCCGGACGCAGCGACAGCTTGATGTCGATGTGATCGAAGCCGAAATCGCCGTACACGCTCATCGCGAGCTTGTTGAACGCGATCGACTCGGCAATGATCTGATCTTCCGTACAGAAGATGTGCGCATCGTCCTGCACGAAGCCGCGCACGCGCATCAGGCCGTGCAGCGCGCCCGACGCCTCGTTGCGGTGGCACGAGCCGAATTCCGCGTAACGCAGCGGCAGATCGCGGTACGAACGCAGGCCGTGCTTGAACACCTGGACATGCCCCGGGCAGTTCATCGGCTTGATCGCGTAGTCGCGCTTCTCCGACTCCGTCGTGAACATGTTCTCGCGATAGTTCTGCCAGTGGCCCGACGCTTCCCACAGCGAGCGGTCCATGATCATCGGCGTCTTGATCTCGAGGTAGCCGGCTTCGTTCACGCGGCGGCGCATGTACTGCTCGACCTGCTGCCACAGCGCCCAGCCCTTCGGATGCCAGAACACCATGCCCGGCGACTCTTCCTGCATGTGGAACAGATCGAGCTGCTTGCCGAGCTTGCGGTGGTCGCGCTTTTCCGCTTCCTCGAGCATGTGCAGATACTGATCCTGGTCTTCCTTCTTGGTCCAGGCCGTGCCGTAGATGCGCTGCAGCTGCTCGTTCTTCGAATCGCCGCGCCAGTACGCGCCCGCGACCTTCATCAGCTTGAAGACCTTCAGCTTGCCGGTCGACGGCACGTGCGGGCCGCGGCACAGATCGGTGAAGCCGCCGTGCGAATACAGCTTGATTTCGTCGCTCTGCGGAATCGACTCGATGATCTCGGCCTTGTACTTCTCGCCGAGACTGCGGAAATAACCCGCGGCCTCGTCGCGCGACACGACACGGCGCGTCACGGGCTCGTCCTTCTTCACGAGTTCCTGCATGCGCTTTTCGATCTTTTCCAGATCTTCCGGCGTAAACGGACGGTTATACGAGAAGTCGTAATAGAAGCCGTTGTCGATCACGGGGCCGATCGTCACCTGCGCATCCGGATACAGGTCCTTCACCGCGTATGCGAGCAAGTGCGCCGTCGAGTGACGGATGATGTCGAGGCCGTCGGCATCCTTGTCCGTGACGATGGCGAGCGACGCGTCGCGGTCGATCACCGTGGACGTATCGACGAGTTCGCCGTCGAGCTTGCCACCAAGCGCAGCCTTCGCAAGGCCGGGACCGATCGAGGCTGCAACCTCGGCAACTGTCACCGGATGCTCGTATTGTCGAACTGAGCCGTCAGGCAAGCGTATCGAAACCATACCAATCTCCGTGATGCCGACAGTGGGCGGCAGACCAGGCACGCGATGTAAAAGTCACGCGCGGAATTTTCGCGACAAAAAAAATGCGGCCCCGCTTTCGAGGGGCCGCATTCGATACTTCACTCAAACTGAAAGGGCGAAAACGTTCCTCGACTAGCGTCGCTCCGAAGTGGTTTCGGTCAACGTTCGCGGTGTCATAACCGTATTCGCCTTGTTCGCGTTGAGCTATTTACTGCATCGAACACCCGGAGACCGGGCATTCTCAATTCGTTGGTAGGCTCGATTGGACTCGAACCAACGACCCCCACCATGTCAAGGTGGTGCTCTAACCAGCTGAGCTACGAGCCTAGAGAAGCTGAAATTATATGGAGCTGCTATCGGTTTGGCAAGCGTTTTTATGCGGTCGCAGCAAAATAACGGTGTTCCAACCCCATCATGCCTTGCGACCGGCCCGCACCACGCCCTGCACCTCACCGAGCAGCGTACAGGCGCGCTGGACTTGCGCCGAGTTCGACACCTCGACCGTGAACTGCATGAATGCCGCATTGCGGCGACTCTGCGTCTTCACGCCCACCACGTTGATCTTTTCGCGTGCGAACACTTCGGAGATGTCGCGCAACAATCCTTGCCGGTCGCTCGCCTCGATCATCAGGTCGACCGGATAGACGGATGCGCCGCGCCCGCCCAGCACGTCGGCCGACCAGGTCGTCTGCAGCACGCGTTCCGGTGCGCGTTCGACCATCCGGCGAAACGTCGGGCAGTCGCTCCGATGGATCGACATCCCCTTGCCGCGCGTGACGAAGCCGCTGATCGGATCGGGCGGTGCCGGCCGGCAGCAACGCGCGAGCTGGGTCAGCAGCGCGTCGACGCCCACCACCAGCACGCCGGTCGACGCACCGTGCGCAACGCTCGCGCCGCTGCTGCGCTTCTCGAAATCGGCAGGCGCCTCGGGCGCCGGCTCGGGCGGCGGCGCATCGGACAGCGCATGTTCGACGTTGCGCAAGCTGAATTCTTCCTTGCCGACGACCGAGAACAACTCCTCGGGCGACTTGAAGCCGAGCTTCGCGGCGAGGTTGTCCAGGTTGACCGACGTCTTGCCCTCGCGCTGCAGCGTCTTTTCGACGAGCGCCCGGCCATGCGCAACATTTTCTTCCTGCTCGATCGAGTTGAACCACGCCCGCACCTTCTGGCGCGCGCGCGAGCTCTTCAGGTAACCGAGCTGCAGGTTCAGCCAGTCGCGCGACGGCCCGCCCTCCTTCACCGCGACGATCTCGACCGTCTGGCCGTTCGCGAGCGGCGTGTTCAGCGGCACCATCACGCCGTCGACGCGCGCGCCGCGGCAACGATGACCGAGCTCGCTGTGCAGGTGGTACGCGAAATCGACCGGCGTCGCGCCCTGCGGCAGCGCGATCACGCGCGCCTGCGGCGTCAGCACGTAGATGTGGTCGTCGTCGAGCGACGTCTCGCGCAATTGCGCCCACGCCTGGTCGCCCGATACCCCCGGGCCGTCCTCGACATCGTCCTTCCATGCGAGCAACTGACGCAGCCACGCGATCTTCTCGTCGTACTTGTCGCTCGCCGAGAACTGGCCGCCGTAGCCGCGCGCGCCGGCCTCCTTGTAGCGCCAGTGCGCGGCAACGCCGTACTCCGCGAAGCGGTGCATCTCCTGCGTGCGGATCTGCACTTCGAACGCACGGCCGTCGTCGCCGATCACGACCGTATGCAGCGACTTGTAGCCGTTCGGCTTCGGCCGCGAGATGTAGTCGTCGAACTCCTTCGGTACCGGCTGCCACAGGTGATGCACGATGCCGAGCACCGCGTAGCAATCCTTGATGTCGGGCACGATCACGCGAAACGCGCGCACGTCGTACAGCTCGGCGAAATCGAGCTCCTTGCCGCGCATCTTGCGCCAGATGCTGTAGATATGCTTCGGCCGGCCGCTCACGTCGGCCTGGATGTGCGCGTCCGCCAGCTCGTGCTGCAGCCGACCGATCGCCTGCGTGACGTACGCCTCGCGTTCGATGCGCTTCTCGTCGAGCAGCTTCGCGATCCGCTTGTAGGTGACGGGATCCTCGAAGCGGAACGCGAGATCCTCGAGCTCCCACTTCAGTTGCCAGATCCCGAGGCGGTTCGCGAGCGGCGCATAGATCTCGAGCGTCTCGCGCGCGACGTCGGGCGGCGGGTCGATCTTCGCGGCCGCGTAGTAGCGCAGCGACTGCAACCGCGACGCGAGCCGGATCAGCACCACGCGGATGTCCTGCGCAAACGCGAGCAGCATCTTGCGCAGCGCCTCGATCTGCGTGCGCCGCTCTTCCGCCGCGTCGCGCCCGGCGTCGGGCACCGCGTTCTGCGCGGCGCGCAGGCTGACGGTGCCGAGCCGCAACAGCTTGCGCACGTCCGACACGAGCCGCGCCACTTCGTCGCCGAAACGTTCGGTGAGCTCACGCTCCGGGTCGTTCAGGTGCGGCGTCAGTACGAACAGTGCGGCGGCCTGCATCGCGGACGGATCGACGTTCAGCGTGCGCATGATCGACGCCGTGCCCGCCGAGTGATCGGCGAGCAGTTCGCCGGACGACAGCCGTGCGTCGCCGGCCCGCTCGCGCACGAACGCGAGCACGTCGTCGAACGACGGTGCCGCGACGGGAGAAGTGGATACGGACTCGGTCATTGCACGGCCTGACGGAATGCGGTCATCGTCGGTTAATGCTCAACTCAACTCAGCGCGGCTCAGCTCCGCTGCGCGGCGACGACCACGATCTCGACGAGCAGCGCCGGATCCGCGAGCTTCGCCTCGACGGTGGCGCGCGGCGGCGTGTTGCCCTGCGCGACCCATGCGTCCCACTCCGCATTCATGCCTTCGAAGTTCGCCAGATCCGAGATGTAGATCTGCACCGACAGCAGATGCGCCTTGTCGCTGTTCGCTTCGGCGAGCAGGCGGTCGATGTGGCCGAGCACTTCGCGCGTCTGGCCCCTGATGTCCTGCGTGGTGTCTTCGGCGATCTGGCCGGCCAGATACACGGTACCGTTGTGGATCGCGGTTTCGGAGAGACGGGCCCCGACGTGATGACGAATGACTGCCATGGAATGTTCCGGTCTTGAGTGGGTGAAGAATCGGACGACGGCACGGCCCGCGTGCCGCCGAACCGCATATTATGACGCGTTTATGCGTCGCCTTCGACGAAAAACCGCCGCGCGAGCGCAATCTGGTCGGCGCCGATGAACGCCGGCGCGTGACCCGCACCCGGAATCTCGACCTGCGTCACATGCCGGCCGCGACGCACCATGTCGGCCACCGTCTCGCGCGACAGCAGGTCGGACGTCTCGCCGCGCACGACGAGCAGCGACGCGTCCGTCGTCTCGATGGCGTGCCACAGCGCGGCCTCGCCGAGCGCGGCCAGTTCGGGCGTCGTCGCCTTGAACGGCTCGGCGATGCGCGGATCGTAGCGCATCGTCCAGCCGCCTTCGGGCAGCTCGCGCAGCAGCGGCCCGTTGATCTCGCGCCACTCGTCGGCAGTCAGCGCGCCGAACGGCAGCGACAACGACGTCAGATAGTCGACACCCTCCTGTTCGGTCGCAAAGCGCGGCTGCACGCCGAGATACTCGCCGATGCGCGTCAGCGAATCGGGTTCGATGCGCGGGCCGACGTCGTTGACGATCATCCGCCGCAGCGGCGAACCGGGCAGCCCCGCGAACGCGATGCCGATCAGGCCGCCCATCGACGTGCCGAACCAGTCGACCGATTCGACGTCGAGCCGCGCGATCAGCGTCACCATGTCGGCCACGTATTGCGGGATCGCATAGAGCCGCGGATCGGCGAGCCAGTCGGACCGGCCGCGCCCGACGACATCGGGGCAAACGACGCGATAGGTATCGGACAGCGCGGCGGCGAGCCTGTCGAAATCGCGCCCGGAACGGGTCAGGCCATGCACGCAGACCAGCACGCGCGGATTGGCGGGGTCGCCCCATTCGGTATAGGCGACGTGATGAAGGCCGGCAGCGCTCGCACACTGCACGCGCCGCTGGCGAGGAACCGGGGGATTCGCTGGGGTCGTTGGCATCGTTGGCATCCTGTCGAACGGGGGGCACGCAGCAAGGCAACGCTGGTGCGGCCCAATGCAGACGATTGTAAACCGCTTCGGTCGCGCGGCGCGGCCCGACACGGTCCGCCGCCGGCCATCCGTGCCGCGGAATGCTGCGCGCGTGATGTTCGCCGGGCGCCCTCTTTCGACGAAACGATCCGCACAATCGCGCGCATCGTCAGCTCTCGTCCCAGTGCCACGCCGCCTGCAAGTGCTCGCGCATGAAGTCGACGAACGTCCGCACGCGCAACGCGAGATGCCGCCCGCCCGGATAGACCGCATGCAGCGGCGCCGCCGGCGCCGCATACGCAGGCAGCACCCGCACGAGCCGGCCCGCCTCGAGATCGGACGCGACGTCCCAGATCGACTTCAACGCAATGCCCGCGCCGTCGAGCGCAAGCATGCGCGCCGCGCCCCCGTCGTTGGTCAGCACCGCCGCCGCGACCTCGACCGCGATCGGGCCGTCCAAGCCATCGAACCGCCATTCCGCCTGCAGTTGCTCGCCCATCACGATGCAACGGTGCGCACGCAGCTCGCCGGGATGCACCGGTAAGCCGCATTCGGCCACGTATGCCGGCGACGCGCACAGCACGCGGCGGTTCGGCGCCAGTTCCCGCGCGATCATCGACGAATCGGCGAGACTGCCGATCCGCACCGCGACGTCGATCTCGTGCGCGAGCAGATCGACGACCGTGTCGGTCAGAATCAGTTGCACGCACACCTGCGGATGCCGGCGCCGGAACTCGGCGACGAGCGGCGCGATCCGCAGGCGCCCGATGTCGCCCGGCGCGGTCACGCGCAGCAGGCCGCTCACCGTGCCGCGGCGATCCTGCATCAGCGTTTCCGCCAGGTCGACTTCGGCGAGGATGCGCAGGACCTGTGCATGGAACAGCGCGCCCTCGTCGGTCAGCGTCTGCCGGCGAGTCGTCCGGTGCAGCAGGCGCACGCCGAGCCGTGCCTCCAGGTGCGCAAGCCGTTTGCTGATTACCGACAGCGACAAGTCCTGCTCCCGCGCCGCCGCCGACAGGCTGCCCGCCGCGACGACGATCGAGAAGGTTTCCAGCGCGGGCAGGTCGTCGATCAGCATTCGAGCATCCTCGAGCCGCCACCCTTTCTTTTTTTCGAATAATCCATTCGATTCCCCTTGGTATTTATATCGAATTCGGAAACCTACCATGACGTCACTGCGCCATCCAGGCGCACCATCATGAAAAAGGAGAATCCGATGTCTGCGTTGCAACGATTCCTGCGCCGCTCGATTGCCGGCACGCTCGCGACGATGTTTGCCGCAGTCGCGCTACCGCCTGTCACCGCCAATGCGGCCGACCTCGCGGCTCCGTTGCACCTGACGGTCGCGGCCGGACTGCCTGCCGCGCAGGCGAACGACCAGATCCTTGCGGCGCGCCGCTACGCCACGTTCTGGGACACCGGAGACGAGACGCTTGCGCGCGCGGCACTCGCTGCCGACTTCACGGATCGCACGCTGCCGGCCGGACGCGCCCAGGGCCTGCCGGGGCCGCTCGCGGCATCACGAACGATGCGCGCGGCGATTCCCGACCTGCATTGCGAGATCGAGCAGATGATCGTCGCCGGCGATCGCGTCGTCGTCCACCTGCGGTTTCGCGGGCATTTCACCGCGGTCTTCGGTAACACGACCGGTCATGGACAGGCAGTCGATTTCATCGCGACCGACATCTACCGGATCGCGGCCGGCCGGATCGCCGAGAACTGGCACATCGAAGACAACCTGACACTGATGCGCCAACTCGGCGTCGCAAACTGAGGGCCCGGCCGATGACGAACTTCGATCCTTCGATGCGCACGGCCCGCCGCGCGTTCCTCGCACAGGCCGGTGCCGGCGCCGGGCTGGCCGCCGCCGGCGCGGTACTCGGCAGCGCAGCGCGGGGCGCAAGCGCCGCAACGGCCCGGCCGCTCGCCGCGCCGACCGCCGCGGACGGCAAGTTCTGGCCGGACGACATCCGCCTGGCGATCTCGATCTCGATGCAATTCGAAGCCGGCGGGCAACCGCCCAAGGGCGCGGACAGCCCCTTCCCGCCAGTCGCGTTTCCACCGTCCGTGCCGGTCGATCTCGCGTCAGCCACCTGGTTCGCATACGGCTACCGGGAAGGGATTCCGCGCCTTCTCGACCTGTGGGACCGCCACGACGTGAAAGTCACGTCGCACATGATCGGGGAAGCCGCGCGCCGCCATCCCGAACTGGCCCGCGAGATCGTCGCGCGCGGCCACGAAGCGGCCGCGCACGGCCCGACCTGGCGCTCGCAGTTCGCAATGAGCCGCGACGACGAGCGACGCTTCCTGACCGAAGCGCGCGACATGGTCGAGGCGGTGACCGGCACGAGGCCGATCGGCTACAACTGCAACTGGTTGCGGCGCGGGCCAAACACGCTGTCGTTGCTGCAGGAACTCGGCTACGTCTATCACATCGACGACGTCAGCCGCGACGAGCCGTTCATCGAGACCGTGAACGGGCACGATTTCGTGGTCGTCCCGTACACGCTGCGCAACAACGACATCCTGCTGATCGAAGGCCGCAATTACTCGCCGACGATGTTCCTGGAGCAGATCAAGCTCGATTTCGACCAGCTCTACGCGGAGGCCGGGCAGCGACGCAGGCTGATGTCGATCAGCGCACACGACCGGATCAGCGGCACGCCGCAGATGGTCCGTGCGTGGGACGAATTCCTGCGCTACGCGCGATCGCATCCGGGTGTCGCGTTCATGCGCAAGGACGAGATCGCGCGTTACGCGCTCGGCAGCGCGGCGACACTGCGCGAAACCGAGACGATCTGACCGGATTTCTTTCTTCTCAACGGAAACGAACCATCATGAACGATTCATTCAATGGCAACGCGGTGCTCGTGGTCGGCGGGAGCTCCGGGATCGGCGCGGCGGCCGCGCAGGCATTCGCGCAACGCGGCGCACGCGTGACGATCGCTTCGCGCGACGCACGCAAGGGCGAGGCGATCGCGGCCGCAATCGGCCGCGGCACGCGCTTCGCACCGCTCGACATCACGCGAACCGACGAAGTCGACGCATTCTGCGCACGCGCCGGCCGGTTCGACCACGTCGTGATTTCCGCCGCCCAAACCGCAACGGGCCCGGTCCGCTCGCTCGCACTCGACGCCGCACAGGCCGCGATGGACAGCAAGTTCTGGGGCGCGTATCGCATCGCGCGTGCAATCGACATCGTCCCGGGCGGCTCGCTGACGTTCGTGTCGGGGTTTCTCGGCGTGCGACCGAGTGCATCGTCGGTGCTGCAGGGCGCCATCAATGCGGCACTCGATGCACTGGCCCGCGGCCTGGCACTCGAACTGGCCCCGGTACGCGTCAACACGGTGTCGCCCGGCTTGATCGCCACGCCGCTGTGGGACAAGCTCGCGACCGACGCGCGCGACGCCATGTTCGCCGGCGCCGCGCAGCGGTTGCCGGCGCGCCGCGTGGGCCGGCCCGAGGATGTCGCGAACGCGATCGTCTATCTGGCGGCGACGCCGTACTCGACCGGTTCGACCGTACTCGTCGACGGCGGCGGCGCAATCGCGTAATACATCGAGAAAGGTCCGTGACACGGGCGCGACCGCCATGAAAACGCGCATTCCCGCGCGCCAAAAGACAGCGCCCCGCATGCATCGAAGCATGCGGGGCGCCGCAGCCGCGCAACAGCGCGCGGCGCCAAGCTCCGTCGGCTTACGCGACCGCGCTCACGTCGAGCGGTGCGCCCGTCTTCGCCTGGATCTCGTCGGCGCTCACGCCGTCGGCGAGCTCGAGGACCTTCAGGCCGGCCGGCGTCACTTCGATCACGCCGAGATCGGTGATGATCAGGTCGACCACGCCGACACCCGTCAGCGGCAGGTTGCATTCGTCGAGAATCTTGTGCTGATCGCCCTTCGCGACGTGCTCCATCAGCACGACGACGCGCTTCACGCCCGCGACGAGGTCCATCGCGCCGCCCATCCCCTTGATCATCTTGCCCGGGATCATCCAGTTCGCGAGGTCGCCCTGCTTGCTGACCTGCATCGCACCGAGGATCGCGAGGTTGATGTGGCCGCCGCGGATCATTGCGAACGAGTCGGCCGACGAGAAGATCGACGAACCCGGCAGCGTCGTGACGGTCTGCTTGCCGGCGTTGATGAGATCGGCATCGACTTCATCTTCGGTCGGCGACGGGCCGATGCCGAGCAGCCCGTTCTCCGACTGCAGCCACACCTCGACGCCTTCCGGCACGTGGTTCGCGACGAGCGTCGGCAGGCCGATGCCGAGGTTCACGTAGAAGCCGTCCTGCAGTTCCTGCGCCGCGCGCGCGGCCATCTGGTCACGATTCCAGGCCATGTCAGTCTCCTTTCGCGCGTACGACGCGTTGTTCGATGCGTTTTTCCGGCGTCGCGTTCAGCACGATGCGCTGCACGAAAATCCCCGGCGTATGAACCTGGTCCGGATCGAGTGTGCCGTTCTCGACGATCTCCTCGACCTCCACCACGGTGATCTTGCCGGCCATCGCGCACATCGGGTTGAAGTTGCGCGCGGTGCGGCGATAGATCAGGTTGCCGGACTTGTCGGCCTTCCACGCCTTCACGAGCGCGACGTCGGCCGTCAGCGACGGCTCGAGCACGTAGTGACGATCGCCGAACTGGCGCGTTTCCTTGCCTTCCGCGATCACGGTGCCGTAGCCGGTATTCGTGAAGAACGCGGGGATGCCCGCGCCGCCCGCGCGCAGCTTTTCGGCGAGCGTGCCCTGCGGCGTGAATTCGAGCTCGAGTTCGCCGGCCAGGTACTGGCGCTCGAACTCCTTGTTCTCGCCGACGTACGACGAGATCATCTTCTTGATCTGGCGCGTTTCCAGCAGCAGGCCGAGACCGAAACCGTCGACGCCCGCGTTGTTGCTGATGCAGGTGATGCCCTTGACGCCCGAATCGCGCAACGCCGCGATCAGCGCCTCCGGAATCCCGCACAGGCCGAAGCCGCCCACCGCGAAGGTCTGTCCGTCGCGGACGATCCCTTCCAGCGCGGCAGCCGCGCTTGGATAGACTTTGTTCATCTGTTGTCCCTTCCTTTATGGAAACCAGCAAAACCGGTTCACGCGCCCACGTGGGCCGCAAGCCCGCCGCATCATTCTATGCATGCGCGGCGATGCGTGCGTCGAGGCGCGCTGTTTTTATGTCGCGGCGAACTGCCGCGAGATGCCTGAAAGGGTACGATGCGGCGCGGATGCGGCACAATACGCAAAAATACATAAGCGTTTGCCTCCGGTTGCCTGCGCCATGCCCGCTCTCGATTACCAGACTGCCTTCCACCTCGCGCCGCTCGGCCTCGTGATGTCGCGCGACCGCGTAATCGAGGACTGCAACGACGCGCTCGCGTCGATCTTCCGCTGCGCGCGGGCCGACCTGATCGGAAAATCGTACGAGGTGCTCTACCCGTCGACGGACGAATTCCAGCGAATCGGCGAGCGCATCTCGCGCGTGATGGCCGCAAACGGCATCTATTCGGACGACAGAATCATGAAACGGGCCGACGGCGAGCTGTTCTGGTGCCACGTGACGGGCCGTGCGCTCGACCGCACCGCGCCGCTCGCGGACGGCGTCTGGACCTTCGAGGACTTGAGCGCGACGCGCCGCGTCGCGGTCGAACTGACTCCGCGCGAGCGCGAGATCGCCGCGCAACTCGCGACCGGCAAGACCAGCAAGCAGATCGGGCGCGTGCTCGACATCAGTTCGCGCACGGTCGACATCTACCGCGCACGGCTGATGCGCAAGTACGGGACGAACAACACGCCGGAGCTGGTGCAGCGCCTGCTGGGGCAATGAACGGGCAGTGAATGGCGGCGCCCGGATGACAATCGGCCGCGCATGGCGGCCGATTCGGGTAACAAACGGGCATCGCGACTCACCGGCGCGACGGCGCCGGTCTCGCCGTATCGGCGCTCAGACGATTTTCGTCGCGAGCGCGCGCTCGATCGTGTCGCGCAACAGTTGCGGCAGCGGCACCGACTTGCCGAGCGCGTAGTCGACCCACACGCAGCGCGCGTTGCCGCGCGCATAGACGTGCTGCGGATCGTCCGCACGCGTGAGCTCGAAACCGGTGTCGAAGCTGCTTCGGCCGGGTTTCGCGGCCGACATCTTCGCGATCACGTCGCCCGGATAATGCAGTTGCTTGAGGAATTCCATCGACGCCGTGACGATGACGGGCCCCTGCCCCTCGCCGTTGCCGCCGGCGATGCCGAGTTCCTCGAACCACGAGATCCGCGCCTGCTCCATGTAGCGGAAATAGACCGTGTTGTTCACGTGGCCGAACGCGTCCATGTCGCCCCAGCGGATCGGCATCGACATCTCAAAAACGGGTGAGTAATCGCTTGTTGCGCTCATTGCAGTCTTCTTTGTTGCTGAATGTCATCCGCTCAGGCGAGGCCGAAGCCGTCGTCGGCGGAGATGATCGAACCATTGATGAACTGCGACTCGTCGGCCGCGAGCAGCAACAACAGCCCGTCGAGATCCTGCGGCTTGCCTACGCGCCGGCGCGGCAGCATCGACTGCAGCTTCTGGCCCTGCTCGGTTTCCCACAGGTAATGATTGATTTCGGTATCGATATAGCCCGGACAGATCGCGTTGACGTTGATCCCGTGGCGCCCCCATTCGAGTGCCATCGCGCGCGTCATCTGCACGACCGCGGCCTTGCTCATCGCGTACAGCCCGATCTGCGGAAACACGCGCAGGCCGGCCACCGACGCGATGTTGATGATCCGGCACGGCGGCTTGCCGTTACCGTTGCCGTTCGCGCGCATGATCATCCGCTTCGCGACTTCCTGCGCGACGAAAAACGCGCCGCGCGTGTTGGTATCGAACACGAACTCGAAATCGGCCGGCGTCACGTCGACGAGCTTCTGCATCGTCGACACGCCGGAATTGTTCACGAGGATGTCGATCGTGCCGGCTTCCGTCTCCGCGTGCGCGACCGCCGCCTTGATGCTCTGGACGTCGGTGACGTCGAGCGACACGACGTGCGCGGCACCGCCTGCCGCCTCGATCTCCGCGCGCAGTTCCTTCAGGCGCTCCACGCGTCGGCTCGCGAGCACGACCTTCGCGCCGGCCTGCGACAGCACCTGCGCAAAACGCTGCCCGAGGCCGCTCGACGCGCCCGTGACCAGCGCAACCTTGCCTTCCAGATTGATCGATCGACCCATTTGCACATCCCCTTTCGATGTCATTTCGCCAGCCCGGGCAACACGGCTCGGCCGGCATAACCCTAGCACAAAAAATAGAACGATCGTGCTAATCTAGACGCATGCTGTTGCGGCAAGCGTTTCGTTTCGCAGACAATACGCTCCCGAATAAAAGCATTCTAACGGTTAGAGGAACGCCAATGACCCCCGCAAGCCTCATCGAGCAATACGGCCCGCGCGAATCGATGGAATACGACGTCGTGATCGTCGGCGGCGGCCCCGCCGGGCTGTCGGCGGCGATCCGGCTCAAGCAGCTGGCCGCCGAGAAAGGCACCGAGATCGGCGTGTGCGTGCTCGAGAAGGGTTCCGAGATCGGCGCGCACATCCTGTCGGGCGCGGTGATGGACCCGCGCGCGATCACCGAACTGTTCCCCGACTGGAAGGAACGGGGCGCGCCGCTCACCGTCGAGGTGACGGAAGACCGCTTCCTGTTCCTGTCCGAGAAGAGCGCGGTGACCACGCCGAACTGGGCGCTGCCCGAGAACTTCAAGAACCACGGCAACTACGTGATCTCGCTGGGCAACGTCACGCGCTGGCTCGGCACGCAGGCTGAGGCGCTGGGCGTCGAGATCTTCCCGGGCTTCCCGGCCGCGGAGATTCTCTACAACGACGACGGCTCGGTGAAGGGCGTCGCCACCGGCAACATGGGCGTGGGCAAGAACGGCGAGCCGACCGAGAACTTCCAGCTCGGCATGGAGCTGCACGCGAAGTACACGCTGTTCGCCGAAGGCTGCCGCGGCCATCTGGGCCGCCAGCTGATCTCGAAGTTCAAGCTCGACGCGAACGCCGATCCGCAGGCGTACGGGATCGGCATCAAGGAGCTGTGGGAAATCGATCCCGCGAAGCACAAGCCGGGCCTCGTGATCCACACGGCCGGCTGGCCGCTGAAGTCGGATACGTACGGCGGCTCGTTCCTGTATCACATGGACAACAACCAGGTCGTGGTCGGCTTCGTGGTGGGCCTCGGCTACACGAACCCGTACCTGTCGCCGTTCGAGGAATTCCAGCGCTACAAGACGCACCCGTCGATCCGCGCGTTCCTGGAAGGCGGCAAGCGCGTGTCGTACGGTGCGCGCGCGATCACCGCGGGCGGCCTGCTGTCGCTGCCGAAGACGGTGTTCCCGGGCGGCGCGCTGATCGGCGACGACGCGGGCTTCCTGAACGCATCGCGGATCAAGGGCAGCCACGCGGCGATCAAGACCGGCATGCTGGCGGCCGACGCCGCGTTCGACGCGGTGCAGGCCGGCCGCCAGAGCGATGAACTCAACGCGTACCCGGACGCGTTCAAGCAGTCGTGGCTGTACACGGAGCTGTACCGTGCGCGCAACTTCAAGCAGTGGATGGCCAAGGGGCTGTATCTCGGCACGCTGATGGTCGGGCTCGAGCAGAAGGTGATGGGCGGCAACGTGCCGTGGACGCTGCATCACCAGCACGCAGACCACGAGACGCTGAAGCCGGCGTCGCAGTGCGAGCCGATCGAGTATCCGAAGCCGGACGGCAAGCTGACGTTCGACCGGCTGTCGTCGGTGTTCATCTCGAACACGAACCACGAGGAGAACCAGCCGGCGCACCTGACGCTGAAGGATGCGAGCGTGCCGGTGAACGTGAACCTGCGCACGTACGCGGGGCCGGAGGGGCGCTTCTGCCCGGCGGCGGTCTATGAGTTCGTGAAGAACGACGACGGCAGCGATCGGCTGGTGATCAACGCGCAGAACTGCGTGCACTGCAAGACCTGCGACATCAAGGACCCGACGCAGAACATCGTGTGGGTCACGCCCGAAGGCGGCGGCGGGCCGAATTATCCGAACATGTAACCTGCCGGAACGCGCCGCCACGAGCGGCGCGTTTTTTTGGGCCGCTGCACACTGCTGCAAACGAAACGGGGCGCTGCATCACGCAGCGCCCCGTTTGCATTCGTCGCTCGACGGTCGAGACGAGGCGCACCGCGCCCCGCCCGCTTGCGTCAGGTCGCGCTGCCCGCGATCTTCGGCGTCGTCGTCTCGACGTCGCCGCACTGCGCACGATGGCGCAATGCATGGTCGATCAGCACCAGTGCGAGCATCGACTCGGCGATCGGCGTCGCGCGGATGCCGACGCACGGATCGTGGCGACCGAAGGTTTCCACCGTAGCCTCCTCGCCGGCCTTCGTGATCGAGCGGCGCGGCGTGCGAATGCTCGACGTCGGCTTGATCGCGATCGACACGGTGATGTCCTGTCCCGTCGAGATCCCGCCGAGCACGCCGCCCGCATGGTTGCCGACGAAGCCGCCCGGCGTCAGCTCGTCGCCGTGCACGGAGCCGCGTTGCGCGACGCTGTCGAAGCCCGCGCCGATCTCGACGCCCTTCACCGCGTTGATGCTCATCATCGCCTTCGCGATGTCCGCATCGAGACGGTCGAACACGGGTTCGCCCCAGCCGACCGGCACGCCCGACGCGACGACGTCGATGCGCGCGCCGATCGAATCGCCATCCTTGCGCAGCGCATCCATGTAGGCCTCGAGCTCGGGAACGACCGCCGCGTTCGGCGAGAAGAACGGATTCTCGCGCACGTGCGACCAGTCGACGAACGGCACGTCGATCTCGCCGAGGCCGCTCATGTAGCCGCGCACCTCGACACCGAAGCGCTCGCGCAGCCACTTCTTCGCGACCGCGCCCGCGCCGACGATCGGCGCGGTCAGGCGTGCAGACGAGCGGCCGCCGCCGCGGTAGTCGCGGATGCCGTACTTCTGCCAGTACGTGTAATCGGCATGGCCGGGACGGAACGTCTCGACGATGTTGCCGTAGTCCTTGCTGCGCTGGTCGGTGTTACGGATCAGCAGCGCGATCGGCGTGCCGGTCGTCACGCCTTCGAACACGCCCGACAGGATCTCGACCTCGTCGGCCTCCTGCCGTTGCGTCACGTGCCGCGACGTGCCGGGCTTGCGGCGATCGAGCTCGACCTGGATGTCGGCTTCGGTCAGCCCCATCCCCGGCGGGCAGCCGTCGATCACGCAGCCGATCGCGGGACCGTGCGATTCGCCGAAGGTCGTGACAGTGAAAAGCGTGCCGAGGGTATTGCCGGACATGATGGAACCGCCCAAAGAGAAATGAGCAAACCGATGCGCCGCCCGGGCCGCAGGCAGGTCGATCGTTTGCCGGTCGAGAAAAAGAGGTAAGCCGCTATTATGCCAGCCGTCCCGACAGAGCGTGCCGCACGAGACGCAGGCCGGGCGCACGGTACGTGCACGCGCAGCCCGGTCGGTGCTGCCGGAAGCCCGTTCCGGCCCGCTTCCAGGCAAAATACTCGCCCGACGCGATACCGGCGGGCACCCCGCCCGCCTACTTCCGAGCGCCGCGCAGCTCGGTCACCGCGGCCTGCAGCGATTCGGGCGTCGCGACCGACGCCGGAATCGGCTCGCCGACCGCCAGCGTCAGCCGGCTCATCACGCCGCGCTTGATGGGCCGCGGCATCCGCGCATCGGAATGCCGCGAAAAATAGCTGCCCCACAATCCGCGCAATGCCATCGGAATCACCGGCGCCGGCGTGCGGCTCAGGATCTCGGTGATGCCGTGGTGGAACGTGTTGATGTCGCCCGTCTTCGTCAGCTTGCCCTCGGGGAAGATACACACGAGTTCGCCGTCCTTCAGCGCGGCCTCGCACGCGTCGTACGCGCGCGCGAGCATCCCGGGGTCCTCGTGACGCGGCGCGATCGGGATCGCCTTCGCATGCCGGAACACCCAGCTCGCGAAGCGCGTCTTGAAGATCCGGTGATCCATCACGAAACGGATCGGGCGCGGGCTCGCGGCGGCCAGCACGAGCGCATCGACATAGCTGACATGGTTGCAGACGAGCACGGCCGCACCCTCCGCCGGAATCCGCTCCGCGTGCACGAGGCGAATCCGGTAGAAGGTGTGCACGAGCACCCACGCGACGAAGCGCAGCAGGAACTCGGGCACGAGCAGGTAGATATACGCCGCGACGATGACGTTCAGCAGCGCGGTGACGAGGAACAGGCCCGGGATGCCGACGCCGGCCTTGGTCAGCCCCATCGCCATCACGGCCGACAGGATCATGAACAGCGCGTTCAGGATGTTGTTCGCGGCGATGATCCGCGCACGGTGCGTCGGTGCGCTGCGGCTCTGGATCAGCGCGTACAGCGGCACGCTGTAGAAGCCGCCGAACATCGCGAGCAGGAACAGGTCGGCGAGGATGCGCCAGTGGCGCGCGCCGGCCAGGAATTCACCGACCGACAGCAGGTGGCCGGGCGACGGCAGCGCGTGGCTCGCGAAATACAGTTCGATCGCGAACACGCTGATGCCGATCGAGCCGAGCGGCACGAGGCCGATCTCGACGCGCCGCTGCGACAGGCGCTCGCACAGCAGCGAACCGAGGCCGATGCCGACCGAGAACGTCGCGAGCAGGATCGTGACGACGTCGGGGCTCGCGGACAGCACGTCCTTCGCGAAATTGAAGAACGACGTGAGGAACGTCGCGCCGACGAACCACAGCCACGAGATGCCGAGCAGGCTCAGGAACACGGTGCGGTTCTGCCGCGCGAGCCCGAGGTTGCGCCAGGTCTCGCTGAACGGATTCCAGTTGATCGCGAGATCGGGCTGCGGCGCCGGCGTGGACGGCACGCGCTGCGAGACGAGCCGCCCCGCGATCGCGATGACGACGACGCTCACCGCGAGCACGCGCTCGCCGCTGCCTTCGATGCCAGCGGCCGCGCCGCCGATGATCGTGCCGATCAGGATCGCGATGAACGTGCCCATCTCGACGAGACCGTTGCCGCCGACCAGTTCGTGCTCGCCGAGATGTTGCGGCAGGTACGAATACTTGACGGGCCCGAACAGCGTCGAGTGCATCCCCATCATGAACGTGCACAGATACAGCAGGGCCGCGCTGTGCGTGACGAAGCCGGCCGCGCCGACCAGCATCAGCACGATCTCGAAGGTCTTCACGAAGCGCGTGAGGGTCGCCTTGTCGTACTTGTCGGCGATCTGGCCGGACGTCGCCGAGAACAGCACGAACGGCAGGATGAAGATCGCGGAAATCAGGAATGCGGCGGTCTTCGCGTCGACACCGGAGAACCGTGCTGTGTGATAGGTGACGAGCGACGTGAAGCCGATCTTGAAGACGTTGTCGTTCAGCGCGCCGAGGAACTGGGTCGTGAAGAACGGTGCGAAACGGCGCTCGCGCAGCAGGTCGAACTGCGATGCGTGGGCGCGCCGTTCGTCGCGCCGCCCCGAAGTGGCTTGCGTTTGATCGCTCATGCGGAATACGCGCGCGTCGTCTTGGCGAAGCTGCGCGGGCCTTGTTGTGTTGTCGTTGAAAAAACGGCGGCGCAGGACAAACCTGCGCCGCCGCGTGCCGGATGGCGACGCCCGCGCGTCAGGGCGCCGGGCGCGGCGTGGTTCACGGCTTGTGCGCTTCGGCTTCCGATTCCGGCCAGTCGCGGATGTACGCCTTCAGCATCCGGTTCTCGAAGCTCTGCGCCTCGACGACCGTCTTCGCGACGTCGTAGAACGAAATGACGCCCATCAGCACCTTCTTGTCGAGCACGGGCATGTAGCGCGCGTGGCGCTCGAGCATCATCCGGCGCACTTCGTTGACGTCCGTTTCCGGCGTGCACGTGAGCGGCTCGTCCATCACCTTGCGCACCTGCACGTCGCCGATCGCACCTCCGTTGACGTGCAGGCGCAGGATGATCTCGCGGAACGTCAGCATCCCGACGAGATCGCCGTACTCCATCACGACGAGCGAACCGATGTCGTGCTCGGCCATCGTATCGACCGCTTCGCGCAGCGGCTTATCGGGCGTCACCGTAAACAGCGTGTTGCCCTTCACTTTCAGAATATCGCTGACGCGCATCGTAGTCCCCTCATGCTTGAATGCAAAACCTCTTTCGATCCTATCGGAAAGCCTGTCAAAAGGAAAGCACGGGCCGGCGCGGCGGGCCGCCCCGCTTGCGGACACCGGCCGCCGGCCGCACAATGGCCGCATGAACAGCGGCCCGAGGAGACGGCCATGGCGCATACGCATTCGGAGCAATTCGCCAGCTTCGCTGATTTCTACCCGTATTACCTGAACGAACACCAGAACCTGACGTCGCGGCGGCTGCACTTCATCGGCTCGCTCGGCGTGATCGGCTGCGTCGCGATGGCGATCGCGACAGGCCACTGGTTGTGGCTGCCGGCAGCTGTCGTCTGCGGCTACGGGTTCGCGTGGGTCGGACACTTCTTCTTCGAGAAGAATCGCCCGGCCACGTTCCGGCACCCGATCTACAGCCTGATGGGCGACTGGGTGATGTTCAAGGACATCTGCATCGGCAAGATTTCACTGTAGCCGCCAGCCCCGCACTCACGCGGGCCGCGGCGGCCGCGCGTGCGGGTCGGGCACGCCGTCCGGCGCCTGCCCCGGGATACCCGTCGGCTGTGCGCCCGCGAGCCGGTGCGCGGCGATCAGCGACGCGAGCGACACGTCGAACCGCTCGTTCGACAGCACCTCGAGCAGCGCCGCGCCGTCGACATGGCTGCGCCGCCGCTGCAACTGGTAGGTCAGCTCCGTGCGGTCGATCACCAGCACGTCGAACAGTTGCGCCAGGGTCAGCTGCTCCGGGTTCGCCAGCAGGACATAGCGCGGCGCGGCATCGCCGCCGTCCAGCCGCGCGACCCATTCGCGTTCCTCCATGGTCGTCAGCAGCCGTTGCGCGGTTTCCATGTCGCAGCGCAGCATGGCCGCGAGCCGCAGCGCCGCGTACCCTGGCTTGCCGGCCGCGCGCGCCTCGGCAAGCCGCGCGAGCAGTTCGAGCGCATCGAGCAGGTCGCTGCCCGGATAGTGGATGCGATGGAACTGGCCGACGCGGATCGCCGGCAGCGCGGAGGTCACCATCGCGCCGAGCAGCGCGACGAACCAGCTGAGATACACCCATAGCAGGAACACCGGCAGCGCCGCGAATGCGCCGTACACGGCCGTATAGGTCGGAATGCGCCGCACGTAGTAGCCGAAGCCGCGCTTCGCGAGTTCGAACGCGACGGCCGCGAACAGCCCGCCGATCACCGCGTCGCGCCACGCGACCGTGCAGTTCGGCAGGTACACGTACAGCAGCGTGAACGCGAGCACCGTCAGCGGCAGCGACGCGAGCGCGAGCAGCCACTCGACGATCGACGTCGACGGCGCGGCGCCGGTGAACGCCAGCGACTGCGTGAACAGGTACGACGAGATCGACAGGCTCACGCCGAACAGCAAGGGCCCAAGCGTGATCAGCGCCCAGTACGCGAGCACGCGCTGCGCGAACGGCCGCGGCTTGCGCACCCGCCAGATCAGGTTGAACGCCGATTCGATGGTCATCATCGTCATCACCGACGTGACGACGAGCACGATCAGGCCGGCCGTCGTCAGCCCCTTGGCCTTCGACGCGAACTGGTTCAGGTACTTGAAGATCTGGATGTTGAACTGCGCGGGCATCAGGTGATCCGCGAGGAACCCCTGCAGCGACAGCTGGAACGACGCGAACATCGGGAACGCGGTGAACAGCGCGAACGCGACCGTCACGAGCGGCACGAGCGCCAGCATCGTCGTGAACGTGAGGCTGCCCGCCACTTGCGGAATGCGATCCTCGGCGCTGCGCCGGGCCGCGAACTGCGCGAGGCGCTTGATGGTGTCGAGATCGACGTTCAACTTCGGCAAACGGCTTCTCCTTCTTGATGCCGCGCGCCCGCAGGCGCGCCGCCGCCGCGCTGCGCGACGGCTTCAGCCCCTATAATAGCCGCTCGATCCAGCAGGGGCCGACTGCACCGGGCACGCGCGCGGCCGCACGCGGTTCCGTAGCCCATGAAAGACATCCTCGTCCTCTATTACAGCCGTCACGGCGCCACGCGCGATCTCGCGCTCGCGATCGCCAACGGCATCGACAGCGTGCCTGGCATGCAGGCACGCATCCGCACCGTGCCGCCCGTGTCGACGGTCTGCGAAGCCAGCGCCCCGACATTCCCGCCGACGGTCCGCCCTATGCGGAACTGCGCGACCTCGAGGAATGCGCGGGCCTCGCGCTCGGCTCGCCGACCCGCTTCGGCAACATGGCCGCCGCGCTCAAGTATTTCCTCGACGGCACGACGCCGCAATGGCTGTCGGGCGCGCTGACCGGCAAGCCGGCGAGCGTGTTCACGTCGACCGGCAGCCTGCACGGCGGCCAGGAATCGACGCTGCTGTCGATGATGCTGCCGCTGCTGCATCACGGGATGATGATCGTCGGGATCCCGTACACCGAATCCGCGCTCAGCACGACCCGCACCGGCGGCACGCCGTACGGCGCGTCGCATGTCGCGCAGCACGGCCGCGCCGACCCCGAAAGGCTGTCGGCGGACGAAAAGGCGCTCGCGGCCGCGCTCGGCGTGCGGCTCGCACGCGCGGCGGCCGCCCTCTCCAACGCCCAGGCCGCCGACGCCGCATGAACGCGCCCGCCCGCCCCGCCGTCGCTGCCCGGCCGCGCTGCGCGCTGGCCGCCGTCGCGTGCCTCGTCGCACTGATCGCACTGTCGCTCGCGTGGGAGCTGTGGCTCGCGCCGCTGCGCCCGGGCGGCTCCGCGCTGATGCTGAAGGCCGTGCCGCTCGCGCTCGCACTGCCCGGCGTCTGGCGGCGTAACATCTATACGATGCAGTGGGCGAGCATGCTGATTCTCGTCTATTTCGCCGAAGGCATCGTGCGCGGCATGTCCGATGGCGGGTTGTCCGCAACGCTCGGCTGGTGCGAGACCGCACTTGCCGTCGGCTTCTTCGTGGCGGCGCTGGCGTACGTCGCGCCGTTCAAGCGCGCGGCGAAAAAGTCGCGCGCCGCGTCCTGACCCTTACGCGACAAGGTAATGATGTCCTCCGAAGCTTTCGTTTCCGCGTGCCGCGACGCGATCGGCGCCGACCATGTGCTGACCGATCCGCACGATACCGAACCGTTCCTGACCGACTGGCGCCGCCGCTACAAGGGTGTCGCGTGCGCGGTGCTGAAACCCGCGAACACGGCCGAAGTCGCCGCGCTCGTCAAGCTGGCCAACGCGCACGGCATCGCGCTCGTGCCGCAAGGCGGCAACACGGGCCTCGCCGGCGGCGCGACGCCCGACGCGAGCGGCAGCCAGGCCGTGCTGAGCGTCGCGCGCCTGAACCGCGTGCGTGCGCTCGATCCGCACAACAACACGATCACCGTCGAAGCCGGCGTGATCCTCGCCGACGTGCAGGCACGCGCCCGCGAAGGCGGCCGGCTGTTCGCGCTGAGCCTCGCGGCGGAAGGCAGCTGCACGATCGGCGGCAACCTGTCGACCAATGCTGGCGGCACCGCGGTGCTGCGCTACGGCAACGCGCGCGAGCTGTGCCTCGGGCTCGAGGTCGTGACGCCGCAGGGCGAGATCTGGGACGGCCTGCGCGGGCTGCGCAAGGACAACACCGGCTACGACCTGCGCGACCTGTTCATCGGCGCGGAAGGCACGCTCGGGATCATTACCGCTGCCGTGATGAAGCTGCATCCGCTGCCGGCCGCGCAGGTCACGGCGCTCGCCGCGCTCGAATCGCCGCACGCGGCGCTCGACTTCCTCTCGCTCGCGCAGCGTGCGGCCGGGCCGCTGCTGACCGGCTTCGAGCTGATGTCGGATTTCTGCATGCAACTGGTCGGCAAGCACTACCCGCAACTGCGCTACCCGTTCGCGCAGACGCATTCGCAGACGGTGCTGCTCGAACTGTCCGACAACGAAAGCGAAGCGCATGCGCGCGCGCTGTTCGAGAAACTGATGGAAGAAGCGTTCGAGGCCGGGCTCGTGGTCGACGCGGTGGTCGCGGAGAATCTCGCGCAGTCGCGCGCGTTCTGGGACCTGCGCGAGCACATCCCGCTCGCGCAGGCCGACGAGGGTCTCAACATCAAGCACGACATCGCGGTGCCGATCTCGTCGGTCGCGCGGTTCATCGACGAGACCGACGCGGCGATCCAGCAGGCCGCGCCGGGCGCGCGGATGGTCACGTTCGGCCACCTCGGCGACGGCAACCTTCACTACAACGTGCAGATGCCCGAAGGCGGCGATCCGAAGGCATTCCTCGCCGCGTTCCAGGCGCCGATCAACCGGATCGTCTACGACAACGTGCACCGCCACCACGGCACGATCAGCGCGGAACACGGGATCGGCCAGTTGAAGATCGACGACGCGCAGCGCTACAAGTCGCCGGTCGAAACGACGCTGATGCGCACGCTGAAGACCGCGCTCGACCCGCGCGGCCTGATGAATCCCGGCAAGGTCCTGCGCTGAAGCCGCCCACTCCGGAGCGAAGCCCGTGAAAGTCCGCATCCTGTCCGACCTGCATCTCGAAAGCAACCAGCCCGACGTGATCGCGCATGCCGACGCGGATCTCGTCGTGCTCGCCGGCGACATCCACAATCACGCGGAAGGCCTGCGCTGGGCCGCCGAGACGTTCGACCCGGCCGTGCCGGTGATCTACGTGCCGGGCAACCACGAGTACTACGATGGGGAATTCGGCGCGCTGGAGGCGGCGATGCGCGACGCGGCGCATGCGCTCGACAACGTGCATTACCTGAACAACGGCGTCTACGTCGATCCCGAACAGCGCTTCCGCGTGCTCGGCACGACGCTGTGGGCCGATTTCTCGCTGTTCGGCAGCGACGAAGCCAGCATCGCCACCTCAATCGAAGCCGCGCTGCGCGTGATGCTCGATTTCAAGGGATTGATCCAGGTGACCTGGCCGCACGACGCGGCGCTGCATGCGGCACCGGGCGCGGCGGAACGGGATTTCTCGCCGGCCGACGCGATCGCGCTGCATCGGCAAGGCCGCGCGTGGCTGGAAGCCCAGCTCGCGGTGCCGTTCGCGGGGCGGACGATCGTCGTCACCCATCATGCGCCGCACCGGCGCTCGCTGGCGGAACGCTATGCGGAAGACCTTGCGTCGGCGGGGTTCGTCACGGATATGGCTGAACTCGTGCGGCCGCCGGTGGATTTGTGGATCCACGGCCACACGCATACGTCATTCGACTATGTTGCGGACGGCGGCACGCGCGTGGTGTGCAATCCGCGCGGCTACATCCGCCGGCGCACCGGCGAACTGGAAAATACCGCGTTCGCGTGGGACAAGGTCGTCGAGCTCGGCTGAACGCCAAGCCCGCCCGGCCGCGTTGCGCGGCCTTCTCCGACCGGGGCTGATACGGGTCGTACGGGCTGATATGGCCCGATCAGCGGTCGCTGCGGCGCGATCCGTGCTGTGCCGCGCGCACGCGCACCGGCACCGGCTTCATCCGTGCCTTCGCCTTCATCGCACGCAGCAGGTCGCGGGTCGCCGCGGCGGCAGCGGCTGCGCCAAGCAGGACTCCAAGGCCGATCATCAGGTGCGTATCCATTGCTACTCCGGGGTGACGTATATCGATTACTTTAACAGTATCAAACTGTCAGACACGCGTTCGTAAAAAAATGTTGCGTGAAGGACAAATCTCGTCAGATTGCAGTCAACCGCGCGCTCATGTCGCACGCGTGTACTGCTCGAGCGCGGCTTCGTCGGCGGCGAGCGTGGACGGCAGTTCGTCACGCAGGAAATCGACCCAGGTACGGATTTTCGCGTCGAGGTACTGACGCGACGGATAGAGCGCGTAGATGTTCATCACGTGCGACCGGTATTCGGGCATCACGCGCACGATATGCCCGCTGCGCAGCCAGCCGATCGCCGAATAAAGCGGCAGCCCGCCGATCCCCATCCCCTCCCGCACGGCCACCGCGAGCGCCTCGGCGACGTTCACGCGAAACGGCGGCGCCGTGATCGGAACGACTTCTTCGCCGTTCGGCCCCGCCAGCGCCCATTCGTCGTAGTGAAAGCCCGGCGCGACCATCCCGAGGCACACGTGCTGCGCGAGATCCGCCGGCCGCTGCGGCACGCCGTGCGCCTCGACGTAGCCGGGCGACGCACACACGACGCTGTAGCTCTCGCCGAGCCGCTGCGACACGAGCCCCGAATCGGGCAGGTCGCGGCCGACGACGATTGCAACGTCGTACCCCTCGTCGAGCAGGTCGGGCATCCGCTGCGCGAGCGTCAGCTCGACGTGCACGTCCGGATAGCGCTCGCGATAGCGCGCAATGGCCGGCACCAGGTAGTGCTGGCCGAGGCTCGTGAAGCAATGGACCTTCAGCTTGCCGGACGGGCGCGCGTGCGCGTCGCCGGCCTCGGCTTCGGCCTGGTCGACGTACGCGAGGATCTGCTCGCAGCGCTGCAGGTAGCGCTCGCCGGCTTCGGTCAGCGCGATCCGGCGCGTCGTGCGGTTTAGGAGACGCGTGCGCAGGTGCGCCTCGAGATCCGAGACCGCGCGCGACGCATAGGCGGTGGTCGAATTCATCTGCTGGGCGGCCGCGGTAAAGCTCCCCGCGTCGACCACGCGGACGAATACCCGCATGTTTTGTAACGTATCCATCCGATTACCCGTTTGAATCCGGACGGATTGTTGCACAGAGGCGAACAAGTATTGTCTCAGGATTCGTAAAAATGACTTGCACCGTTGTCCATTTATTCAGGAATCACTGAAAAATATAATCGCATCCGACTCATCTATATCCGAAAGGGAGAAAATCGTGCAGTCTCCGGCGACAAAAGGGACGCTCGCACTGGCGGTTCTTGCAGTCTCATTAATAATGGCCGGATGCGCGAGCATGGGCGACAACAAGCCGCAGTCGGCCCGCATCGAAGCGAACGCGCTCGACGCCGGCGCCGCGATCCGCGCAGCCGACCGCGACGCGGGCTGGCCCGCGGCCGACTGGTGGCGCGCCTACCGCGATCCGCAACTCGATTCCTGGATCGCCGCCGCCCAGGCCGGCAACCCGACACTCGCGGCCGCCGAGGCACGCGTGCGCGAAGCGCAGGCGATGGCGCGCGTCGCCCGCTCGGCCGAACTGCCGCAGATCAACGGCAATCTTTCGCTGATGCGCGAGCACTGGCCCGACAACGTGTTCTACGGCCCGGGCCCGCTCGCGAACGCCGATACCTGGAACAACACCGGCACGCTCAGCCTGTCGTACCACCTCGACCTGTGGGGCAAGGACAAGAACACGACCGAACGCGCGCTCGACACCGCGCATGCGACCGCCGCCGACGCGCGCGCGGCGAAGCTCGAACTCGAAGTCAACGTCGTGCGCGCGTATGTCGGCATGTCGATGAACTATGCGCTGCTCGACCTCGCGCACGAAACGTTCGAACGCCAGCGCTCGCTCGCCGATCTCGCGCGCAAGCGGCTGCAGGCCGGCCTCGGCACGCAGCTCGAAGTGAGCCAGGCGGAATCGACGCTGCCCGACTACGAGCGCCAGATCGACAGCTATGAAGAAGCGATCCAGCTCGCGCGCCACCAGCTCGCCGCACTGGCCGGCAAGGGCCCGGGCGCCGGCGACGCGATCAAGCGGCCGCAGCTTGCGCTCGACGCGCCGTCCGGCCTGCCGTCGGCGCTGCCGGCCGACCTGCTCGGCCGCCGCCCCGATGTGGTCGCGGCGCGCTGGACGGTCGACGCGCAGGCGCGCGGCATCGATGTCGCGAAGGCCTCGTTCTACCCGAACATCGACCTGCTCGCGACGGTCGGCGGCTTCGGCGTGACCGCGCCGTTCACCGACTTCCTGCGCGCGATGAACGGCGGCTGGACGGCCGGCCCCGCGCTGACGCTGCCGATCTTCGAAGGCGGCCGGCTGCGCGCGCAGCTCGGCGCGGCGAATGCCGGCTACGACCAGGCGGTCGAGCGCTACAACCAGACGATCGTCGGCGCGCTCAAGGACATCGCCGACCAGGTCGTGCGAATCCGCTCGCTCGATACGCAGAAGAAGGACGCCGCGCGCTCGGTGGCCGCCAACGACCGCAGCTACCAGTTGTCGCGCGAGGGCTTCCGCCGCGGGCTGACCGATTACGTGAACGTGCTGATCGCGCAACAGCAGTTGCTGCGCGCGCAGGAGACGGCGGCCCGCATCGATGCGGAACGCCTCGCCGCGCACGCGCAGCTGATGGCCGCGCTCGGCGGCGGCGTCGAGACGGGCAAAGACGTTCCGGCGGACGACCAACCCGCCGACGGTGCCAACCCGTCGGACGCGAAGCCCGCGGCGGCCGTTGCCCGGCCCGCGCAGGTCGCCGCGACCGGCACGCCGGCCGCACGGTAACGCGGAGCGACCGCCATGTCAGCCTCCTCCCCCGCTTCCACGCACGCCGGCGGTCCGCTCGCGGCCTGGTCCGCCGCGTTCGGCGACTGGGCCCGCAGCGACGGCGCCGCGTGGCTCTACCTGTTCAAGGCGCTGCTCGCCGCGTTCATCGCGACCGGCGTATCGATGCGGCTCGACCTGCCCGCGCCGAAAACGGCGATGACCACGGTGTTCATCGTGATGCAGCCGCAAAGCGGCGCGGTGCTCGCGAAGAGCTTCTACCGCGTCGCCGGCACGATCTTCGGGCTCATCGCGACGCTCACGTTCGTCGGCTTGTTTCCGCAGCAGCCGCAGCTGTTCCTGCTGGCGGTCGCACTGTGGGTCGCGCTGTGCACGGCCGGCGCCGCACGCAACCGCAACTTCCGCAGCTACGGCTTCCTGCTGGCCGGCTACACGACCGCGCTGATCGGGCTGCCCGCTTCGCAGCACCCGGACGGCGCGTTCATGAGCGCGCTGACGCGCGTTGCCGAAATCATGGTCGGGATCGTGTCGGCCGGCGTGGTCAGCGCGCTCGTGTTTCCGCAGTACACGGGCGAGCAGATGCGCACGACGGTGCGCAAGCGCTTCGGCAGCTTCGTCGACTATGTTGCTTCGGCGCTGTCGGGCAAGCTCGACCGCGCGCATATCGAAACCATCCATACGCGCTTCGTCGCCGACGTGGTCGGGTTCGAGGCCGCGCGCAGCATGGCCGTATTCGAGGATCCGGATACGCGGATGCGCAGCGGCCGCCTCGCGCGGCTGAACAGCGAGTTCATGAGCGCATCGAGCCGTTTCCATGCGCTGCACCAGTTGATGAACCGGCTGCATGCGGCCGGCGCGCAGGCCGCGATCGACGCGATCGAGCCGTACTTCCGCGAGATCGCGCCGCTGCTGCTGACGCCCACGGGCGAACCCGTGCGCTCGTCGACCGACGCGGGGCACGCGGCCGAGCAACTGCTCGCATGGCGCGACGCGCTGCCGCGCCGCATCCGCGCGACCCGTGCGGCGCTCGAAACGCAGCCGGACTTTCCGCTGCTCGACTTCGATACAGCCGCCGAACTGCTGTACCGCTTCATCACCGACCTGCACGAGTACGCGGCGACCTATGCGTCGCTGTCGACCGCGACGCACGAACGCGAGCGCTGGATCGAACGCTACGAGCCGCGCACCAACATGACGGCGATGGTGATCGCGGCGATTCGCACCGCGACCGTGATCCTGGTGCTCGGCTGGTTCTGGATCGAGAGCGCATGGCCGAGCGGCGTGACGCTCACGCTGACGGCGGCGGCCACCTGCGCGCTCGCGTCGTCGACGCCGCGCCCGACCGCGATGTCCGCGCAGATGGGGATGGGAACGGCACTCGCCGTCTGCACGGGTTTCCTGCTGACGTTCGGCATCTATCCGCACATCGACGGCTTCCCGCTGCTGTGCGTCGCGCTCGCGCCGCTGCTCGCGATCGGCATCTTCATGACGCTGAAGCCGAAGCTCGCGGGCTACGGGATGGGCTACCTGATCTTCTTCAGCTTCCTCGCCGGCCCGGACAACATCACGCACTACGATCCGACCAGCTTCATGAACGACGCGCTCGCGCTCGTGCTGTCGATGCTGGCGTCGGCGATCGCGTTCGCGGTGCTGTTCCCGCCGACCGCGCCGTGGCTCAAGAAGCGGCTGTTCGCCGACCTGCGCCACCAGGCCGTCGCGGCCTGCCACGCGCGGCTCGCCGGCTTGCGCACGCGCTTCGAGAGCGGCGCGCGCGACCTGATGTACCAGGCCCACACGCTGTCGGCCGACCAGCCCGACGTGCAGCGCGATGCGCTGCGCTGGATGTTCGCGGTGCTCGAAACCGGCAACGCGGCGATCGATCTGCGCCACGAGCTGGCGACGCTGCCGTCCGACCCGCGCTATGCGCCGGCGATGCCGTGGCGTCGCGCGATCGAGACGATGCGCGGCTCGCTGTCGACGCTGTTCGCGAAACCGAGCGCCGCGCGCTTCGATGCGACGCTCGCCGCGACCAATGCCGCAATCGATGCGACCCGGCAGACGCTCGACGCGTTCGAGCCGACGCGCGACGAGCGCCACCGGCTGCAGCGCATCCTGAGCCATCTGCATTTCGTGCGCACCGCGCTGCTCGATCCGGAATCGCCGCTCGAGCCGCTCAACCGCAACCGCCCCGTGCGTCCCCAACCAGGAGCCTCGTCATGATGCCGCGTGAAATCGCCATTCTCGATGCCTACATGCCCACGGTGGTGCTGATGTTCGTCCTCGGCGCGCTCGCGACCTGGGCCGTCGACCGCCTGCTCGCCTATACAGGCCTCTACCGTCTGGTCTGGCACCCGTCGCTGTTCCGGGCCTGCCTTCTCGTCTGCATTTGCGGCGGACTGAGTCTTGCCGTTTACCGTTGATTCCGAACCATCATGATTCTCAGAAAACTCTTCGGCTTCGTCGCGACCGCCGTCATCCTTCTCGTCGCGATCCTGATCGGGCGCTCGCTGTGGGTGCACTACATGGACGATCCGTGGACGCGCGACGGGCGCGTGCGCGCCGAGATCGTCAACGTCGCGCCGGACGTGTCGGGCGCGATCGTCGAGCTGCCCGTGCATGACAACCAGCTCGTGAAAAAAGGCGACCTGATCATGCAGATCGACCCGTCGCACTACCAGATCGCGGTCGAGCAGGCGCAGGCGGCCGTCGCCGCCCGCCGCGCGGAACTGCAGATGCGCCGCGACGACGCGGCCCGCCGCGCCGATCTCGATGCGCTCGTCGTATCGAAGGAAAACCGCGAGAACGCGGCGCACAGCGCGTCGAGCGCCGATGCGCAGTACCAGCAGGCAATCGCCGCGCTCGACGCCGCGAAGCTCAATCTCGAACGCACGCGCGTCGTCGCGCCGGTCGACGGCTACATCACGAACCTGCAGACGTTCAAGGGCAACTACGCGGTGGCCGGCCAGGCGAAGCTCGCGATCGTCGACAGCCACTCGTTCTGGGTCTACGGCTATTTCGAGGAAACCAAGCTGCCGCGCGTGAAGATCGGCGCGCCGGCCGAGATGCGGCTGATGAGCGGCGGCGTGATGAAGGGCCACGTCGAAAGCATCTCGCGCGGCATCTACGATCGCGACAACCCGCAAAGCCGCGACCTCGTCGCGGACGTGAACCCGACCTTCAACTGGGTGCGCCTCGCGCAGCGCGTGCCGGTGCGCATCCGGATCGACGAAGTGCCGGCCGACGTGGTGCTGTCGGCGGGCACGACCTGCACGGTCATCATCGATCCGATCAAGCAGAAGAAATCGTAAGCGCGGAGCGGCCGGGCGCGCTCAGGCCGCGATGCGAAAACGCCCGACCAGCGACTTCAGCGCCTGCGCCTGTTCGTCGAGCGCGTTCGCGGCCGCCGCCGCCTGTTCGACGAGCGCCGCATTCTGCTGCGTGCCGGCGTCCATCTGCGTGACCGCGCGGCCGATCTCTTCGATCCCGGCGCTCTGCTCGTCCGATGCCGCGGAAATCTCGCCGATGATGTCCGTCACGCGCTTGACCGCGCGCACGACGTCGTCCATCGTGCGGCCCGCGTCGTGCGCGAGCGCCGCGCCGTTCGCGACGCGCTCCACCGATGCGCCGATCAGCGCGCGGATCTCCTTCGCCGCGGTCGCCGCGCGCTGCGCGAGCAGGCGCACCTCGCCCGCGACCACCGAGAAGCCGCGCCCCTGTTCGCCGGCGCGCGCGGCCTCGACCGCCGCATTCAACGCGAGAATGTTGGTCTGGAACGCGATCCCCTCGATCGTGCCGATGATCTCGCGAATGTTCTTCGCGCTGTCGTCGATCTCGCTCATCGTCGCGACCACGCGCCCGACGACTTCACCGCCCGTTTCCGCAACGGCCGACGCATTGGCCGCGAGCGTGCTCGCCTGCCGCGCGTTCTCGGCGTTCTGCCGCACGGTCGACGTGAGCTGCTCCATGCTGGCCGCGGTGCGTTCGAGCGCGACGGCCTGCTGCTCGGTGCGCCGCGACAGGTCGAGATTGCCGGTCGAGATCTCGCCGGACGCGGCCGCGATGGCCTCTGCGCTGACGGCGATCTCGCCGACGGTCGCCGCGAGCCCCGTCTGCATCTCGGCCAGCGCGCGCACCATGCTGTCGCGGTCGTGCCGGCCGAGCGCGATCGGCCGCGTCAGGTCGCCGCGCGCGATGTCGGCGGCAATCGCCTTCGCGTGCGCGGGCTCGCCGCCGAGCTGCGACGCGAGGCGCCGCACGACGCGTTCGGCGATCGCGATCGCGAGCACGATCAGCGCGGCCGTCATGATCGCGATCATCGCGAACGACGACGAGAAGATGGTGGCGGACGCATCGAGCGTCGCCTTCGATTTCTCGCCGCGCGTCTTCACGAGTTCGGCGACGAGCTTTTCGAGCTTGCCGGTTTCGACCAGCAGCGACACGTCCTGCGTGCCAACCTGCCAGTTCATCTGCGACAGGTCGAGCGGCTGCGCGCGCACGAGCGCGACGAAATCGCGCAGATGCGCGCTCCACGTGCCGACGGCCGTCGAGAACGCACGCAGCCGCGCCGAATCGCCGGCGTCGGCCGGATCCGCGTAGCGCTGCAGCGTGCCGAGCGCCTGGCCGATCGACGCGAGCCCCGCGCCGACCTCCGCGCCCAGCTCGTCGCGCTCCTTCGCGGTGGTCGCGGTCAGCAGCATCTTCTGCGCACGGCTCGCCCGCAGCACCTCGGCACGGACTTCCTGCGCCGCGCGGCTCGCGACGTGGCCCTGCTCGTAGACCGACGAGATCGACGCGTTCAGCCGGCTGATCTGCCACAGCGAAAACACGCCGATCGCGAGCGTGCCGGCCAGCAGGATCGCGAACGCGGCGCGCAAGGTCGCCTTGACGGTCCACGGCCGGCGCTCACGACGCTCACGACGCGCCGCGCGCGGGCGCCGTGCGGCGCGACCGGCGGCAACGTCGGGTGCGGCGGCGGCCGCACCCGGCCGCGGATGCAATGATGCTGCTTTCATCGATATATCCCCGTATGGATCACGCTGCCGGAAAGGTCGGTTCCGGCGTTCCGCGATGGCAGGCCATGCCGCGCGTCCTGCGCCTGCACGGCGGATAGCCGGTGCCGGGCGCGGCGCACCTGTGGTCATTGGGTCGTTCTACGGCCGCCACCGCCGTTTCTTGAGTCCGGTAAAACACGCAACCGGGCTCCGGCGCGGCCTCGCAATCAGGCAGACGCGCCGCCAGCGTTATACCCGGTCAAAAAAACGGGCAGCGGCCGATCTGTCGGATGAATGTCCGATTCGCGATAAAACTTGGCCTGACATTCCTGATGCGCCACATTACACTTCTTTGACGCATCAACGATTCCAAACGCGCCGATCCCCATCAGAGCGCGCCCGTTACCTCAACTCGTTCAGCTCACATGGAAACCAGCCTCGACACCGGAGCCGCCGGCGCAGCCGCCGCGCAGCCGTCCGCGCCCCCCGCATCGCGCACCGTCTATCCGGTGCTCGGCGCGATCAGCTTCTCGCACATGCTCAACGACATGATCCAGTCGTTGATCCTCGCGATCTATCCGATGCTCAAGAGCCAGTTCGCGCTGTCGTTCGCGCAGATCGGCCTGATCACGCTCACCTACCAGATCACCGCGTCGCTGCTGCAGCCGCTCATCGGCCTCTATACCGACAAGCGTCCGAAGCCGTATTCGCTGCCGGTCGGCATGGGCTTCACGCTCGCGGGGCTGCTGCTGATGTCGGTCGCGACGAGCTTTCCGATGCTGCTGGCGGCCGCGGCGCTGGTCGGCTGCGGTTCGTCGGTATTCCATCCCGAGTCGTCGCGCGTCGCGCGGATGGCGTCGGGCGGCCAGCACGGGCTCGCGCAGTCGGTGTTCCAGGTCGGCGGCAACGCGGGCTCCGCGCTCGGGCCGCTGCTCGCCGCGCTCGTGATCATTCCGCACGGCCAGCACAGCATCGCGTGGTTCTCCGCGGCCGCGCTCGTCGCGATGGTCGTGCTCACACAGATCGGCCACTGGTACAAGAAGCATCCGTCGATGAAGAAGAATGCCGCGGCGGCCGGCCACCCGACGCTGTCGCGCGGCCGCGTGATCGGCGCGATCGGCGTGCTGGTGCTGCTCGTGTTCTCGAAGTACTTCTACCTCGCGAGCATCAACAGCTATTTCACGTTCTACCTGATCGACAAGTTCCACCTGTCGGTGCAGGCCGCGCAGATCCACCTGTTCGTGTTCCTCGCGGCCGTGGCGGCCGGCACGCTGATCGGCGGGCCGGTCGGCGACCGGATCGGCCGCAAGTACGTGATCTGGGTGTCGATCCTCGGCGTCGCGCCGTTCACGCTGCTGCTGCCGTACGCGAACCTGTTCTGGACGAGCGTGCTGACCGTGATCATCGGCATCGTGCTGGCGTCGGCGTTCGCCGCGATCCTCGTCTATGCGACGGAACTGATGCCCGGCAAGGTCGGGATGGTCGCGGGCCTGTTCTTCGGCTTCGCGTTCGGCCTCGGCGGCGTCGGCGCGGCCGTGCTCGGCCAGCTCGCCGACGCGACGAGCATCACGTTCGTCTACAAGGTGTGTTCGTTCCTGCCGCTGATCGGCGTGCTGACGGTGTTCCTGCCGAACCTCGAAAGCAGCCGGCGCAAGAAGGCGTGACAAGCCGGCCGCGGCGTGCTCGCCGCGGCCGGCCCAAAGGCTTGTACGGAGAAAACGACGGCGGCTTCAGGCCGCCGTCGCCGCATGCAGCGTCAGGAAACGCTTGAGGATGCCGGACGAATAGCTGCTCGCGATCGCCGACAGGAAGTGCGAGAACGACTGCGTCGCATGATCGTCGGCCGTATCGGAGATCGTGCGCACCAGCGCGAACGGCACGTCGTGCTCCGCGCACACCTGCGCGATCGCCGCGCCTTCCATTTCGACCGCGAGCGCGTCCGGCAGCGCATCGCGCAGCGTGACGACCTCGCGCTCGCTCGACACGAAGCGGTCGCCGCTGATGACGAGCCCTGCGTGCAGCGTCGCGCCGGCGAGCCCGAAGCGCTCGGCGAACAACGCGCCCTCTTCCGCGACGAACAGCATGCACGCGGCCCTGAGACGGGCCGTCAGTGCCGCGTCGGTCGCGAAGCGCGTGATGCCGAGCAGCGGCACCTCGTAGCGCGGAAAGAGCGGCGATGCGTCGAGATCGTGCTGCAGCAGCATGTCGGCCACGACGACGTCGCCGACGCGCACCGTGCGCGACACGCCGCCCGCGACGCCGGTAAACACGACGCCCGCCACGCCGAACACATGGATCAGCGCGCTGACCGTCGCGGCGGCCGCGACCTTGCCGACCCGCGCGAGCGTGACGACGCAGGCCGCGCCGTGCACGGTGCCGACGTGGTAATCGCGGCGGCCGAACGTGATCGTCTTCATCGCGCCGTCGGCGCGCATCGCGGTGATCAGGTCGCCGAGTTCCTCGGGCAGCGCGGCCAGAATGCCGAGCGGGCGCGTCGCAGGCATATCAACCATGTCGATGCTCATCATTCCACCGCCTGCAGTTTCGCGACCGCGAGCGCGAGCCACTTCTCGCCGTGCCGCTTGAACTTCACCTGCGCCTTCGCATCGGTGCCGCTGCCTTCGAGCGCGGTGACCGTGCCTTCGCCGAACTTGGTATGGAACACCTGCTGGCCGACCCGAAAGCCGGCGCCGGCCGCGCGCTGCTTGTCCGCGAACGCGGGCAGCGGCGCGGACACCGCCGCATCGACGATCTGCTCGCGGCTGCCGCCGCCCGGCCGCGCGAACCAGTCGCGCCCGTATCCCGCGTTGTCCGAACGCCCGCCCCAGCGCGAACCGGCCTCGACCTTCGGCGTCAGCCACTTCAGCACGTGCTCCGGCAACTCGTCGAAGAAGCGCGAGCGCACGTTGTAGCGCGTCTGGCCGTGCAGCATCCGGCTCTGCGCGAACGACAGGTAGAGCCGCTCCTTCGCGCGCGTGATCGCGACGTACATCAGCCGGCGCTCCTCCTCGAGGCCGTCCGATTCGAGCACGCTGTTCTCGTGCGGGAACAGCCCTTCCTCGAGGCCCGTGATGAACACAGCCGAGAATTCGAGCCCCTTCGCCGCGTGCACCGTCATCAGCTGCACGGCGTCCTGCCCGGCCTGCGCCTGGTTGTCGCCGGCCTCCAGCGACGCATGCGACAGGAAGCCGGCGAGCGGCGTCATCGTATCGGGGTTCTGCGCCGGATCGCCGGGCGACGCGGGATCGAGTACGTCGACCGCCGGATCGTCCGTCGCCGCGCCGAGTTCGGGCGCCGCGATCGCGCCCGCGCGCAGCGGGATCGAGCGGGCCGGCGTGTCGAGCCCGTAGCCTTCCTCCGCGACGAATGCGGTCGCCGCGTTCACGAGTTCCTGCAAGTTTTCGAGACGGTCCTGCCCTTCACGCTCGCCCTGGTAGAAATCGGCGAGGCCGCTCGCGCGCACGACGTACTCGACCGTGTCCGGCAAATTCATTTGCTGCGTGTCGGCGCGCATCTTCGCGACCAGGTTCGCGAACCCGCCGAGACTCGTGCCGGCCTTGCCCGTCACGTACGGAATCGCAGCGGCCATCGAGCAGCCGTACAGGCGCGCGGCGTCGGCGAGTTGCTCGATCGAGCGCGCGCCGATCCCGCGGGTCGGGAAGTTCACCACGCGCACGAACGCCGTGTCGTCGTTCGGGTTGTCGATCAGGCGCAGGTACGCGAGCGCATGCTTCACTTCCTGACGCTCGAAGAAGCGCAGGCCGCCGTACACGCGGTACGGGATGCCCGACGACATCAGCGTGTGCTCGATCGAGCGCGACTGCGCGTTGCTGCGGTACAGGACGGCCACTTCGCTGCGCGCCATCCCGGTGTTGATCAGCGAGCGAATCTCTTCGACGATCCAGCCGGCTTCCTGCGAATCGGTGCTGGCCTCGTACACGCGCACGGGCTCGCCGTGGCCCGCGTCGGTGCGCAGGTTCTTGCCGAGGCGGTGCGCGTTGTTCGAGATCAGCTGGTTCGCCGCATCGAGGATGTTGCCGTGCGACCGGTAGTTCTGCTCGAGCTTGATCAGGTTGCGCACGCGGAATTCGTCTTCGAAATCGCGCATGTTGCCGACGTTCGCGCCGCGGAACGCGTAGATCGACTGGTCGTCGTCGCCGACCGCGAAGATCGCGTTCTGGCCGCCCGCGAGCATCTTGAGCCACGCGTATTGCAGCTTGTTGGTGTCCTGGAACTCGTCGACGAGGATGTGCTTGAAGCGCGCCTGGTAGTGCGCGCGCAGCGGCGCGTTGTACGCCAGCAGCTCGTAGCAGCGCAGCAGCAGCTCGGGGAAATCGACGACGCCCTCGCGCTGGCACTGCTGGTCGTACGCCTGGTACAGCTCGACGAACTTGCGGTTGAAGCTGTCGGTCGCGTCGACCTTGTCGGGACGCAGCCCCTGCTCCTTCGCGTTGTTGATGAAGTACTGGACGTTCTTCGGCGGGTACTTCTCGTCGTCGACGTTCGCCGCCTTCATCAGCCGCTTGATCGCGGACAGCTGGTCGGCCGTATCGAGGATCTGGAAGGTCTGCGGCAGGCCGGCATCGCGCCAGTGCGTGCGCAGCATCCGGTTGCACAGGCCGTGGAACGTGCCGATCCACATCCCGCGCGTGTCGATCGGCATCATCGCCGACAGGCGCGCCATCATCTCGCGCGCGGCCTTGTTCGTGAAGGTGACGGCGAGCACGGTGGGCGGCGACGCGTAGCCCTGCTGGATCAGCCATGCGATGCGCGTGATCAGCACGCGGGTCTTGCCGCTGCCCGCCCCTGCGAGGATCAGCGCCGGTTCGTTCGGCAACGTGACGGCGGCGTGTTGTTCGGGGTTCAGATTGGCGAGCAGATCGGGCATGGAGCGGCGGCGGACGGGCGAGAAAAATGCGGACCCGACATTATAAGTCGGCGGCGCGATGCCGTTCCCGATCCGTTCGGTCGAGCGCCGCAAGCGCGTTGCGGCCGCTTCGCGACAAGCCTGCGCCGGCAATGCGATGGCTGGTCGATGTGCATCCATTTATAATTGTCGGATTCGGCATCCAATTCACGCATTTTTCGGCAGATTTCCAACATGAGCGACAACACGCTTGCGAAGAGCTTCGAGCCCCATACCATCGAGTCCCAATGGGGGCCGGAGTGGGAAAAACGCGGCTATGCCGCCCCGGCGTTCGATCCGTCCCGCCCCGATTTCGCGATCCAGTTGCCGCCGCCGAACGTGACGGGCACGCTGCACATGGGCCATGCGTTCAACCAGACGATCATGGACGGCCTCGCCCGCTATCACCGGATGCTCGGCGAGAACACGCTGTGGGTGCCCGGCACCGACCACGCGGGGATCGCCACCCAGATCGTCGTCGAGCGCCAGCTCGACGCGCAGGGCGTGTCGCGCCACGACCTCGGCCGCGAGAAGTTCGTCGAGCGCGTGTGGGAATGGAAGCAGCAGTCCGGTTCGACGATCACGGGCCAGGTGCGCCGCCTCGGCGCATCGACCGACTGGTCGCGCGAATACTTCACGATGGACGACAAGATGTCGGCCGCCGTGCGCGACGTGTTCGTCACGCTCCATGAACAGGGCCTGATCTACCGCGGCAAGCGCCTCGTCAACTGGGATCCGGTGCTGCTCACCGCGGTGTCGGATCTCGAAGTCGCGAGCGAAGAGGAAAACGGCCACCTGTGGCACATCCGCTACCCGCTCGTCGACGGCTCGGGCTCGCTGACCGTCGCGACCACCCGCCCCGAGACGATGCTCGGCGACGTCGCGCTGATGGTCCATCCGGAAGACGAGCGCTACGCACACCTGATCGGCAAGCTCGTCACGCTGCCGCTGACCGGCCGCGAGATCCCGGTGATCGCCGACGACTACGTCGACCGCGAGTTCGGCACGGGCGTCGTGAAGGTCACGCCCGCGCACGACTTCAACGATTACCAGGTCGGCCTGCGCCACAACCTCGCGCCGATCGAGATCCTGACGCTCGACGCGAAGATCAACGACAACGGCCCCGAGCAGTATCGCGGCCTCGACCGCTTCGACGCGCGCAAGGCGATCGTCGCCGATCTCGACGCGCTGGGTTTCCTCGATTCCGTGAAGCCGCACAAGCTGATGGTGCCGCGCGGCGACCGCACGGGCGTCGTGATCGAGCCGATGCTGACCGACCAATGGTTCGTCGCGATGACGAAGCCGGCACCGGAAGGCACGTTCAATCCCGGCAAGTCGATCACCGAAACGTCGCTCGACGTCGTGCGCAACGGCCAGATCAAGTTCGTCCCGGAAAACTGGACGACCACCTACTACCAGTGGCTCGAGAACATCCAGGACTGGTGCATCTCGCGCCAGCTGTGGTGGGGCCACCAGATTCCCGCGTGGTACGGCGAGAACGGCGAGGTGTTCGTCGCGCGCAGCGAGGAAGACGCGCGCGCGAAGGCCGCCGCGCAGGGCTACACGGGTGCACTGAAGCGCGACGAAGACGTGCTCGACACGTGGTTCTCGTCGGCGCTGGTGCCGTTCTCGTCGCTCGGCTGGCCGAACGAGACGCCTGAACTGAAGCACTTCCTGCCGTCGTCGGTGCTCGTCACGGGCTTCGACATCATCTTCTTCTGGGTCGCCCGGATGGTGATGATGACCACGCACTTCACCGGCAAGGTGCCGTTCCACACCGTCTACGTGCACGGCCTCGTGCGCGACGCGGAAGGCCAGAAGATGTCGAAGAGCAAGGGCAATACGCTCGACCCGATCGACATCGTCGACGGCATCGATCTCGAGACGCTGGTCGCGAAGCGCACGACGGGCCTGATGAATCCGAAGCAGGCCGCGACGATCGAGAAGAAGACGCGCAAGGAATTCCCGGACGGCATTCCCGCGTTCGGCACCGACGCGCTGCGCTTCACGATGGCGTCGATGGCGACGCTCGGCCGCAACGTGAACTTCGACCTCGCGCGCTGCGAAGGCTATCGCAACTTCTGCAACAAGCTGTGGAACGCGACGCGCTTCGTGCTGATGAACTGCGAAGGCCACGACTGCGGCGCCGACAAGCCGGAAGTCTGCGGCGCGGGCGACTGCGGCCCCGGCGGCTACCTCGACTTCTCGGCGGCCGACCGCTGGATCGTGTCGCTGCTGCAGCGTACCGAGGCCGATATCGCGAAGGGCTTTGCCGACTACCGCTTCGACAACGTCGCGACCAGCATCTACAAGTTCGTGTGGGACGAGTACTGCGACTGGTATCTCGAACTCGCGAAGGTGCAGATCCAGAACGGCACGCCGGAACAGCAGCGCGCCACGCGCCGCACGCTGCTGCGCGTGCTCGAGACGGTGCTGCGTCTCGCGCACCCGGTCATCCCGTTCATCACCGAAGCGCTCTGGCAGAAGGTCGCGCCGCTCGCGGGCCGCTATCCGCAAGGCAAGGCCGAGGGCGAAGCGTCGCTGATGACGCAGGCGTATCCGGTTGCCAACCTGCAGAAGATCGACGAGGCGTCCGAGCAGTGGGCGGCGGACCTGAAGGCGATCGTCGACGCATGCCGCAACCTGCGCGGCGAGATGAACCTGTCGCCGGCGACGAAGGTGCCGCTGCTCGCGGCCGGCGATGCCGAGCGCCTGCGCTCGTTCGCGCCGTACGTCCAGGCGCTCGCGCGCCTGTCGGAAGTGCAGATCCTCACGGACGAAGCGACGCTCGACAAGGAAGCGCACGGCGCGCCGATCGCGATCGTCGGCCCGAACAAGCTGGTGCTGAAGGTGGAAATCGACGTCGCGGCCGAACGCGAGCGCCTGTCGAAGGAAATCGCGCGCCTGACGGGCGAGATCGCGAAGTGCAACGCGAAGCTCGGCAACGAGGCATTCGTCGCGAAAGCGCCGCCGGCCGTGGTCGAACAGGAGCAGAAGCGCGTCGCCGAATTCCAGAGCACGCTCGAGAAACTGCGTGCGCAGCTCGATCGGTTGCCTGCGTAACAAACCGTAAGGCCGTTTGCGTTCACTATAATGCGGACGTGAACATACATCGTCTGACAAGTCGATTACAGGAATAAAGGTTCGATCATGTTGAAAGTCACCAAGGCGGTATTCCCCGTTGCCGGCCTCGGCACGCGGTTCCTGCCGGCAACGAAGGCGAGCCCGAAGGAAATGCTGCCGGTCGTCGACAAGCCGCTGATCCAGTACGCAGTCGAGGAGGCGATCGCCGCGGGCATCACCGAGATGATTTTCGTCACCGGGCGCAGCAAGCGCGCGATCGAGGATCATTTCGACAAGTCGTACGAGGTCGAAGCCGAACTCGAGGCACGCGGCAAGGAAAAGCTGCTCGAGCTCGTGCGCAGCATCAAGCCGAGCCATGTCGACTGTTTCTACGTGCGTCAGCCGGAAGCGCTCGGCCTCGGCCATGCGGTGCTGTGCGCGGAGAAGCTGGTGGCCGACAACCCGTTCGCGGTGATCCTCGCGGACGACCTGCTCGACGGCAACCCGCCCGTGATGAAGCAGATGGTCGACGTGTTCGACCACTATCACAGCTCGGTGATCGGCGTCGAAGAAATCCCGCCGTCGGAAACGAAGTCGTACGGGATCGTCGACGGCAAGGAATGGGAAGAGTCGATCGTCAAGATGTCGGCGATCGTCGAGAAGCCCGCGCCGGAAGTCGCGCCGTCGAACCTCGGCGTGGTCGGCCGCTACATCCTGAAGCCGCGGATCTTCGAACACCTGCGCGCGCTGAAGCCGGGCGCGGGCGGCGAACTGCAGCTCACCGACGCGATCCAGGCGCTGCTCGCCGACGAACAGGTGCTGGCCTACAAGTACCAGGGCACGCGCTACGACTGCGGCAGCAAGCTCGGCTACCTGAAGGCGACGGTCGAATTCGCACTGCGCCATCCGGAAGTCGGCGCGGAATTCGACGAATACCTGCGCACGCGCGGCGGCGCGCAACCGGCCGCCTGAGCGCGGCAAGGGCTCGCCGCGGCGGGCCCGCCCTCACCTCATCGGCCGGCGCTCAGCGCGCTTCGGCCGGCTTCACCGAGACGACGCCCGGCATCCCGCCCGCGTCGTCTTTTTTCGTCTTCACGAGCCAGCCGCCGCCATCGCCGAACGGCACCTTCGCGAGCGCGCTCTTCACGAGCGCCGGCGCGGCCTGCTGCGTGCCCGGTTCGCGATCGCGCAGCGCGGCCGTCACGCGATAGACGTCGGCGCCCGATTTCGCATCGACGAAACGCAGCGTCAGCACGTGGCGATACACGCCACCCGCGAACGGCAGCGCGAACGGCGACGGCCCGTCCACCGTCACGCACGCGCTGCTCGCGGCGCCGCACTGGTCGGCGATGGCCGCGACCGCCGCCGGCTGCGTCGCATAGGCAATCGACAGCCGGTAGCGCGCGTCCTTGAGCGGCTGCGCGTCGAAGCCGCGGCGCGCGAGTTCGTCGCGCACGAGCGCCTCGACCTGCCGGTATTCGGCATCGTCGGCCTGCGCGGCCGTCCGGACGAAATCGTAGCCGTGCGCGCCGGCTGCAAATGCATTCGGCTGCCCGACCGCACTCACGCCGCTCGTCACGCCGGCGCAACCCGTCAACAACGACGCCGCCAGCGCGGTCGCTGCCCATTCCTTTCTCATGGCTTTCCCCAGTCCTGCCGTCGTGCCCGGCCCTGTCAGGCGGACGGCTCGTCGATCGCGGGCAGCGACACCGTCACCGCGGTGCCGACACCCACTTCGCTGTCGACCGACACGCTGCCCCCATGGCGCGTGACGACCGTCTTCACGAATGCCATGCCGAGCCCGGAACCCGGGATCTCGGGCCGCTCGCCGGCATGGAATCGCTTGAAACGCTCGAACAGATGCCGCTGATCTTCCGGCGCAATGCCGTACCCCTGATCGCGAATCGTACAGAACATCCGCTTCGACGCGTGCTCGACCGTCAGCGTACACGTGATCACGGTGTCGGACGGACTGTATTTGACTGCGTTGTTCAGCAGGTTCACGAACGCGCGCGTGATCAGCGAGCGGTCCGCGCGCACCCAGCACATGTCGGTGCCGACCTCGGTGTCGATGCGGATGTGCTTCGTCTGCGCCTGCGGCCATACCTCGTCGCTCGCATCGATCAGCACGTCGACGAGGCTCGTCACTTCGAGCTGGTACGCCTGCGACTCCGCGCGCGCCAGCTGCACGAACTCGTCGGCAAGCGACAGCGCGCGGTGCGCGTAGCGCTCGACCCGCGCGAGCAGCCCGCGCATCGCATCGGTCTCGACGCGGTCGCGCTCGATCTCGACGAGCGCGAGGATCGAAGCCTGCGGCGAGCGCATGTCGTGCGACAGCAGGTGCAGCGCTTCCTCGCGATGCCGCTCGGCCGCGTGCAGTTCGGTCACGTCGACGAGGCCGGCAATCCAGCCCGTCACGCGGCCCTGCGCATTCGTGCAGGCGGCGTAGCGTAACAGATGGTCGAGCCCGTCGCGGTCGCGCACCTCGATGCCGCGCGCCATCGCGTCGTGCTCGGCCTCGAGCGTCGGGTCGAGCGCGGCCGGCCAGTGCTCGCGGATCGCCGCATCGTGTTCGGCGTTGCCGTCGACGGTCTTCATGAACGTCAGCTCGCCGAGCGCGGTGCGCAGCGGCCGCCCTTCCGGCAGCGGCAGCGCGAGCCGCGACCCGTAGCGCTTCGCCGCATGGTTCGCGATCAGCACGGTGCCGGCCAGGTCGGTCACGAAGATCGGCTCGGGCATGCTGTCGAGGCTGTCCCACACGAAGCGCTTCATGTCCTGCACGCGCTGCGCGGCTTGCGCCATCAGCGCCATCTGGCGCTCGAGCACGTCGCCGCCGACACTGCGCGTGCGCGGCGCCTCGGGCAGCAGGTGCGGCTCGTCGGGGAGCCGCTGCAGTTCGCGGCGCAGGTACGACATCGTCATTTCGAGGCGCCGCCAGTTCCAGATCGGGTAGACGGCGATCAGCCCGAAGATCGCCGGCGCCGGCGACAGCCAGATGCGCGCCTCGAACAGCAGCGCCATGCTCGCGACGACGGCGAGCGCGGCGAGGCTCAGCGTCAGCAGCAGCGCGCGCCACGGCGACAGCATCAGGAAGCCGCCCAGCAGCGCGGCGAGCGGCAGCAGCGACGCGGCGAACAGCCCCGCGCGCGATGCCGGCGAGATCGCGCTGCCGGTCGCCAGCATGTCGAGCACGTTGGCGTGGATATACACGCCGGCGAGCGGGCCGAAATCGCCGGATACGGGTGTCGCGAAGCGGTCGTACAGCCCGGAAGCGGTCACGCCGACGACGACGATCTTGCCGCGCAGCGCGTCGGGTTTCACGCGCCCTTCGAGCACGTCGTCGAACGACAGCGTCGGATACTCGGGCGTGTTGCGGCTGAACGGAATCAGGTAGCGGCCCTCGCCGGCCGCGTCGCGCGACAGGTCGTGCGCGTTCGCGCCCGGCGCGCCGCCGGCCGGATGCAGCCGGCCGGCCTGGATCGCGCGGTACACGGGCACCATCAGTTGCGGCCAGCGCACGCGGCCGTCGCTTTCGAACAGCGCGACGCTGCGCACGATGCCGTCGCGATCGACTTCGAGATTGATGTGACCGAGCCCCGTCGCGCGCGCCGCGAGCGCAGCCACCGGCGGATCGACGGTACGCGTGCCGTCCGCCTGCTCGGGGCTCAGCAGCACCGGCAGGAAGGTCGGCACGTGGCTCATCGCGTCCGCGAACGCGCGATCCTCCGGCGCCGGTTCGGTAAACAGCACGTCGTAGACGACGGCGGCCGGCTGCGCGCGCGCCAGCGTGTCGAGCAGCCGCGCATGCACGTCGCGCGGCCACGGCCAGCGGCCGAGCGCCGATACGCTCTGGTTGTCGATGTCGACGACGACCACGTCGGGCGACAGCGGCAGGCTGCGCAGCATCAGCAGCCGGTCGTAGATCAGCCCGTCGACGCTCGACGACAGGCGGCCGAGCGCACACGCGAGGATCACCGCGATCCCGAGGCAGCCGATCGCGATCCATTCGATCAGGAAGCGGCGGCCGAGGTGCCGCCGTGGGGAAACGGAGCCGGGTTTCATGCGCCGCGGGTCAGCGCGACAGCGTGAACGCGCTGACCGGACTGGTCTTCTCGTAGAACTTGCCGCCTTCGAACTCCTCGACGGTCACCGCCCAGAAATAATCGCCCGGCGGCAGGTGCGCGACGGTGATCTGGCGCGCATGCAGGCCGACCTGGTCGACGACCGGCGCGCTCAGGTCCTTCGAGCGCGACAGCACGAACCGGTAGCGCGCGTCCTTGCCCGAACCGTTCGGCGACCAGCGGAACTCGTAGCCATCCGCACCGGGCGACGCGCTCGCGTCGAGCCCCATCACGCGACGCTCGAACGCATAGGTGCGCGGCAGCCCCTCGAGGCCGTTGGCATCGATCGCGGCGATCCGCACGAAGTAGTTCCCGTTCGGTACGTCGCGGAAGACCGCGCGCGGCGAATCGGTGCGCGTTTCGCGGAACAGGTCCAGCAGCCCCGCATCGTGCGCGAGCTGCACGCGGTACGCATGCGCGTTCGCCTGCGGCACGACGTCGAACGCGACGTCGGGTTCGTCCTGCACCTTGTCGGGATGCGCGAGCGCCGGCGCGGCCGGCAGCGCGACGGGCGCGCCGACCGCACCGGACGACGTCGCGACGCTGCCGAAGTTCGCATGCACGAGCGTCGGCTTGGCCGATTGCCGGCCGCCCGCGACGCCGACGGTGCCGTCGAGCACTTCGACACGCGTCGACGCATTGCCGGCCGCGTCGTAGTTCACGCGAAAGCGCGTGCCGCGCACGCCGGCCACGACCGACGGCGAGCGGATCTGGAAGCGGTCGTCGCGTTTCTTCAGATGAGTGACTTCGCTGTCGACCGAGCCGCGCGTGAGTTCGAACTGGCGATCGAGCGCGCCGGTCAGCACGGTGCGGCGCAGCGCCTTCAAGTCGAGCTGGCTGTCGGGCGGCAGGCTCATGTGCGTGCCGTCGGCGAGTTCGAGCGTTACGAAGCCATTCGCACCCGTGCGCACGCGGTCGCCCTCGACGAGCGTCGCATCGTTCGCCAGCGGCGCGTACGCGTCGCCGGACGCGCGCTCTGCCGTGCCCTGCACCGCGACGACGCGCGCGGTCAGCTTTTCCTTGCGCAGGCGCGCGACCGGCAGCTTCAGCGCGATGCCGGGCTGCAGGTGCTTCGGCGCGGGCACGCCGTTGATCTGCTGGAGCAGTTGCCAGTCGTCCGCGCCCTGCAGGTAGCGCGCGGCGACGTCGTACAGCGTGTCGCCCGCCTGCGTGCGGTAGACGACCATCTTGCCCGCCGCAGCGGGCGGCTGCGCGGCCGCATGCTGCGCGGCGACTGCAAACGTGACCGCGCAGGCCGTGCGCAGCGCCATCGTGCGCAGGTTTGCCGTACGCTGCGAGATTCCCGCGGTCACTCCGGTTCTCCCTGGCCGACCCGCTCGAGCCGGTAGCCGTAGCCGTAGATCGGCGCGAGGCGATAGCCGTTTTCGGGCCGCAGGCCGAGCTTGGTGCGCAGCATCGAGATATGCGTATCCATCGTGCGCGACGGGATGTCGGTTGCCTGCTTCCACACGAGATCGAGAATGTGTGCGCGCGACAGCGGCCGGTCGAGATGCTGGAACAGCAGCAGCGCGAGTTCGAATTCCTTCTGCGTCAGGCTCACGGGCTTGTCGCCGACGTAGGCCTGCTTCAGGTTCACGTCGAAACGGAATTGATCGAATTCGCGAACGGTCGCCTCGGCATTGACCGGATACGCGCGGCGCAGCAGCGAGCCGATGCGCGCGCGCAGGATCGGGCCCGACACGGGCTTGACCACGTAGTCGTCGGCGCCGGCGTTGAGGATCTGCGTGATCCCCGCCTCGTCGTCGCGGCTCGTCATGAAGATGATCGGCAGGCTGTGCTCGGTCTGGTTGGCGCGCACCCACTTGAGCACTTCCTCGCCGGACATGTCGGGCACGTTCCAGTCGAGCACCAGCAGATCGAACGTTTCGCGCTGCAGACGCTTCTTCAGGGCCTTGCCTTCCTTGAACGCGTAGCACGTATGGCCAACGGCCGTCAGCGTTTGACTGACGAAATCCGTCTGGGCCGGATCGTCATCCAGTACAGCAATTCTCATAGCACCCCGCAAATCGAAATCGATTCGTCCAGTTCAGCTCCCCGCACCCACCTCGCAGCGCAACGCGCGCGGCTTCCTTCCGGATACGGGCCGGCGAGCCGTCGTTCGCCGCTCGCGCCACCTGCGCAAACCGGCGACCCCGGCTAAATATCTCAAAAACGGGGCGCGGACGAACCGGCGATTTCATCATAGTAGTATGAAATTCGCCAAGAAATTGCGCGGACTACCGTTCTTTCTTCGAATAATCCTTCCTGTCGCGCAATCTGACGCCTAATCGGCGCCCGCCACCGTTTCGGTGAAATCGTCGGTCGACAAGCGTTGCACCAGCGGTTGCGACAGCGCCGGTTGCGCAAGCATCCGCTGCAACTGCCCGCGCACGCGCTCCCACGCGCTGGCCGCGTAGTCCGGCTGGCCCGCCGCCCATGCCTGCGCCAGATCGAACACGCGTTCGATCGTCGCACCGCAGTAGGTCAGGCCCGAACCGTCGTCCTGTGCGGCATCGCGCAGCCGTTCGTCGAGCCACTCGGCCAGCCACGGCATCTCGGCCGCGGCCGAATCCGCGTAGGCCTCCAGCGCGGCACGCGCGTGGCGATCCTGCTGCGGATCGAGCTCGATACGGCTCAATTCCGACGCACGCTCGGGCGCAATGCATTCCGCTCCGGACGGACTTCGAAGGGTCCCTGGTCTGAAGGACATGTCCTCTCCCCGTTGTACGACGGCAGCGTCAGGCATGGCCCCCGTGCCCGCCATACGACGTACCGCGGCCGACACCTCCGCTGGGAGCGGACGACCGGCCGGGTCAGTATACGCAGCCAGTCACGAAGCGAGGTTTAAGAATTGTCAGAGGCTCGACCGGCCGGCGCCGGGCGTTGCCGGCCCGCGCACCGCGAGCGGACGCCGCGGCCGGGCGCGCGATGCGGGCCGTCAGCGGCGGCGCATCAGGAACACGAAGGTCTTGTCCTGCGTCGTCGATTCGACGATCTCGTTGCCCGTCTGCTTCGCGAACGCGGCGAAATCGCGCTGCGAGCCGGGATCGGTCGCGAGCACCTTGAGGATCTGCCCGCTTTCCATATCGGCAAGCGCTTTCTTGGCACGCAGGATCGGCAACGGGCAATTGAGCCCGCGCGCGTCCACTTCCTTGTGAATCTGCATCGGCTGTCGACCTTCGAATGTCACGCCACACGAGGCGCGGGAGGAAGCCGCGATTTTACCGCAGCGCCGCCCTGCCCGCCCGGGTAGCCCGCGGCCCGGCGCCGCGGGCACCGGCGTCACGTGCCTGAGAAGCCGCCCGCGAGCCGGTCGCGCAGGTGCCGCACGAGCGCGCGCACCGCGCTCGGCACGACCGGGCTGTACGGGCGGATCGCGAAGATGTGGTCGCCGAACGCGCCCGACGGCCGCCAGCCGTCGAGCAGCGCGACGAGCCGGCCGGCGTCGAGATCGCGCCGCGCGCTGAAATCGGGCAGCAGCGCGATGCCGAGCCCGCCGAGCGCGGCCTCGCGCATCGCCTCGCTGTTGTTCGCCGCGAAGCTGCCGCGCACCGGCACGCTCACGCGCTGGCGCCGCCGGCCGTCCGGCTCGAAGCTCCATGCGGCCGGTTCGTTGTCGCGCAGGTAGCACAGGCAGCTGTGGTCGACGAGTTCGCTCGGGTGCCGCGGCGCGCCGCGCGCGTCGAGGTAGTCGCGGCTCGCGACGAGCAGCGAGCGCGTGTCGCACAGCTTCCACGCGACGTGGGTCTGCGGCGCGGTGGTCGTATGGCGGATCGCGAGGTCGAAGCCTTCCTGCGTCAGCGAATGCAGCCGGTCCGACAGGTCGAGCTCGATGTGCACGCCCGGATGCTGCCGCAGGAAATCGGGCAGGTGCGGCACGACCTGCTGGCGCCCGAGCGCGACCGGCGCCGTCACGCGCAACAGGCCGCGCGGCTCGCCGGCCAGGTCCTTCACGCGTGCGAAATGCTGCCCGATCGACTCGAACGCGTCGCGCGTGCTGTCGACGAGCGTCTGGCCCGCGTCGGTAAGCCGCACGCTGCGCGTCGTGCGGCGCACGAGCGGCACGCCGGCCGCCTTTTCGAGATCGGCGATGCGCTGGCTCATCGCGGCCTTGCTGATGCCGAGCCGCTGCGCGGCGGCCGTGAAACTGCCGGCCGCGGCCAGTACCGTCAGCGAATGGATATGCGGCCAGAGCGCCTGGACATTTTGCTGATTCATCCGTCGATTATTCAGAATTCTGAACAGTGAATCAAGTTTCGCGGCCTTCTCCCGCGCCGCAGGTTTCCCTAGACTAGGTTCCGTTCCCCCTCATCCCCAGGAGACACGATGAATCCGGTTCCCGCGTACACGTCCGACGCCGACGTCGGCCACTATGTCGACGGCGCGCCCGTCGCCGGCCGCAGCGGCCGCTTCCAGGACGTCCTCAACCCGGCGCTCGGCCGCGCGGTGCGCCGCGTGGCGCTCGCGGACAACAGCGAAGTGCAGCGGGCCGTCGCATCGGCCCACGCCGCGTTCCCGGCCTGGGCCGAGACGCCGCCGATCCGCCGCGCGCGCGTGCTGCACCGCTTCCTGCAGTTGATGAACGAGCACCGCGACACGCTCGCGGCGATCATCACGGCCGAGCACGGCAAGGTGTTCTCCGACGCGCAGGGCGAAGTCGCGCGCGGCATCGACATCGTCGAATTCGCATGCGGCGTGCCGCAGCTGCTGAAGGGCGACTTCACCGACCAGGTCAGCACCGGCATCGACAACTGGACGATGCGCCAGCCGCTCGGCGTGGTCGCGGGCATCACGCCGTTCAACTTCCCGTGCATGGTGCCGTGCTGGATGTTCCCGGTCGCGCTCGCGACGGGCAACACGTTCGTGCTGAAGCCGAGCGAGCGCGACCCGTCGGCGGCGCTGTTCATCGCCGACCTGCTCACGCAGGCCGGGCTGCCGGCCGGCGTGTTCAACGTGGTGCAGGGCGACAAGGGCGCGGTCGACGCATTGCTCGACCACCCGGACGTGCAAGCCGTCAGCTTCGTCGGCTCGACGCCGATCGCGGCCTACGTGCAGCAGCGCGCGGTGCAGTCGGGCAAGCGCGTGCAGGCGCTCGGCGGCGCGAAGAACCATCTCGTCGTGATGCCCGATGCGAACATCGAGCAGGCGGTCGACGCGCTGATCGGCGCCGCGTACGGCTCGGCCGGCGAACGCTGCATGGCGATCAGCATCGCGGTGCTGGTCGGCGACGTGGCCGACCGGATCGTGCCGGCGGTCGCCGAGCGCGCACGCAAGCTGGTGATCGGCGACGGCATGCAGCCGGAAGTCGAGATGGGCCCGATCGTCACCGGCGAAGCGCTGAAGCGCATCGAAGGCTATATCGAGCAAGGCGTGAGCGAAGGCGCGCAACTGGTGGTCGACGGGCGCGGGCTGCGCGTGCCGGGCCGCGAGGCAGGCTTCTTCACCGGCGGCACGCTGTTCGATCACGTGACGCCCGACATGCGGATCTACAAGGAAGAAATCTTCGGGCCCGTGCTCGGCTGCGTGCGCGTGAAGGATTTCGGCGCAGCGGTCGACCTGATCAACGCGCACGAATTCGGCAACGGTGTGTCGTGCTTCACGAGCGACGGCGGCATCGCGCGCGAATTCGCACGGCGCATCCAGGTCGGCATGGTCGGCATCAACGTGCCGATTCCGGTGCCGATGGCATGGCACGGCTTCGGCGGCTGGAAGAAGAGCCTGTTCGGCGACATGCATGCGTACGGCGAGGAAGGCGTGCGCTTCTACACGCGCCAGAAGTCGGTGATGCAGCGCTGGTCGTCGAGCATCGGCAAGGGCGCCGAATTCGCGATGCCGACCGCGAAGTAAGCCGGCCGGTGCGCCGCCCGCCTGATCGATCGGCGGGCGGTGCGCCGGCAGAATGCGTCAGCCGGCCTTCTTGCCGTGCGCACCGTCGGCGGTCGGCAGGTACGACAGCTCGAGCCGGTACGCGAGCGCGACGAACAGGCTCTGCGCGAGGCCCATCGTGGCCGTCAGCGCACGGAACCCGAACGTCTCGCTGTCCTGCACCATCAGCGTCACCTCGGCCTCCCGCGCGAGCGGGCTCATCCGGCTGTCGGTGATCGCGATCAGGCGCGCGCCGCGCTGTGCGGCCTGCTGCGCGACCTGCACGGTCTCGTCCGCATACGGCATGAACGAGATGACGATCATCACGTCGCCGTTGCGCACCGACCGGATCTGCCCGAGATGCATGCTGCCGAGCGCGCTGAACAGCCCGATGCGCTTGTCGGTGTGCTGCAGCGCGTAGTCGAGATACACGGCGATCGGAAACGCGCGCCGCGAGCCGGCGATCCAGATCGCCTGCGTGTCGGCGAGCAGCTCGACGGCCTGCGCGAGCGCCTGCGGGTCGAGCGTCTGCCGCAACTGCTGCATCCCGGCAATGCTGCCCTTGATGAATTCGTCGGCGATCTGCTCGGGCTGCAGGCTCGACGAGCCCGATTCGATCACGTCGCGCAGCCGCAGGTTGTATGCGCGCCCCGGCGCGATCTGCTGCGCGAGCCCTTCGCGGAACAGCCGCTGCATCTCGGAGAAGCCGGAGAAGCCGAAATGCTTCGCAAAGCGCACGACCGCCGACGGCTGCACGCCGCACGCCTCCGCGAGCGACTGGATGCCTTCCAGGCCCAGCTGGTCCCGATGCGTTTCCACGTGGCGCGCAATGACCTTCAGGCGATTGCTGAGGCCGTCGTATTCCCGCGTCAGGTGCTGCAGGAACTGCTCGACGGTGGCAGGAGGTTTCTCGGATGAACTCATCGGATGGCGCGAAGTTGACGGCCCCGGTGCGCGCGCGATGCTGACGGACGCGGCCCGAGGCTCACCTGGATACATGCATGAAGGGCGAATTTAATCACGTTTGCGGCACGGCCCGCGCCGCGCGTTTCGCTCCCACGCGCTCGATCATCACCTGCACACGCTCCACGGCAAGACTGGAAACGATTGTCCAACGCTCTCGCGGCGTCGTAAAGATTAGGGTGTCTACCGAGGCCGACGGCCTCCGCGAAGCGGCGCGCCGTGCGCCGTGCGCCGCATCCGGCCTGCCCTGCTCAACGATAGTCGACCCATACGCCGCCCGCGTCGGCGGAACGCACGCAGTTCTCGACCCATCGGACGCCCTCGACGCCCGCGTGGACGTCCGGAAAGCGGATGCTCTTCAGCGCCGCGGCGTCGCCGCGATCGGCCGCGTCCATCGCGAGTGCGAAGCGCTGATAGAGATTGGACCACGCCTCGAACAACCCTTCCGGATGCCCGGCCCCGATGCGATCCTCGCGCAACGCATTCGGATGCAGATACCCCATCCCGCGATCGAGCACCTGCGCGGGCTGCCCCTGCACTTCGTAGCGCAACTGGTTCGGATGCTCGTCCCACCATTCGACGCTCGCCTTCGAACCGATCACGCGCACCTTCTGGCCGTGCATCGAACCTGCGTTCACCGCGCTCGACCACACGTAGCCGATCGCGCCCGTGTCGTATTCCATGATCGTGAACGCGTTGTCCTCGAGCGGCGCGCGGCTCTTCACGAAGCTCTGCCGCGAACACATCATCCGCCGGATCTTCAGCTCGGGCGCCATCACCTCGGAGATGTACAGCGGATGCGTGCCGATATCGCCGAGCACGTAGCTCGGGCCCGCGAACTTCGGGTCGACGCGCCAGCGCGCGGCCGCGCTCGCGGCCTCGACGCCTTCGCTGTGGAAACCGTGCGCGAACTGCATCTGCACGATGCGGATCTCGCCGAGATCGCCGCGCGCGATCATCTCGCGCGCCTGTTCGATCATCTGGTGGCCCGAATAGCCGTATGCGACGCCGACGATCCGGTTCTTCTCGACCGACAGGCGCTGCAGCGTCTCGGCCTCGTCGGTCGTGAAGCACAGCGGCTTCTCGCAGACCACGTGCAGCCCCGCGTTCAGCGCGGCGCGGCAGATCTCGAAGTGCGTGTTGTTGGGCGTCGCGATCGACACCGCGCGAATGCCGTCCGGGCGGCGCGCCTCGGCGTCGAACATCGTCGCGTAGTCGGGATAACAACGCTCGGCCGCGACGCCGAGCTTCACGCCGAACTGGCGGCCGCGTTCGGGATCGATGTCGAACGCGCCGGCGACCAGCTCGAAGCTGCCGTCGCGCAACGCGGCCGACCGGTGGCTGTAGCCGATCTGGCTGCCGAGCCCGCCGCCGACCATGCCCCAGCGAATCGAGTGTCCAAGCAGAATCTGTCCGTCAATCATGATGGTGGTGTTCCTGGTCCGTGTTCAGGGTTTCGGTGGTTCAGGTGTTCAGCGGATGTTCATGCGAAGCCGGCCGACGCGAGAAACGCGCGGCTCGCGGCGACGTCGCGCAGGCTCGTGCCCGCATTGCGCGGGTCGCGTTCCTGCTCGATCGTGATGTAGCCCGCGTAGCCGATGTCGTCGAGCGCGCGCCGGATCGACCGGTAGTCGAGCACGCCGGTGCCGATCGGGCACATCACGCCGCGCGCGCATGCGGCGAAGAATGCGATGTGCTCGCCCATCACCGCGTCGTACACGGCCTTGTCGATGTCCTTGAAATGCACGTAGTCGACGCGCGCCGCATGGCGGCGCAGCCAGGCTTCCGGGTCCATGCCCGAGTAGTACATGTGGCCCGTGTCGAGACAGAGGCCGACCGTGTCGGCCGGCAGGTCGGCGACGATCCGGTCGATCTCGTCCGCGAACTCGATGTAGCCGCCCGCATGCGGATGGATCACCGCGCGCACGCCGAACTCGTCGCGCGCGATCGTCGCGATCTGCCGGATGTGCTCGACCATCCGCGCCCAGCGTTCGCCGGACAGCCGCGGCGCGCGATCGGCGTGGCCGGCCGCATAATCGCGTTCCTCGTGCCCCCAGTCCATCACGACCAGGTACGGCGCCGCGTAGCGCTGGCCGTCCTGCGTCGGCAGCTTCGGCAGCCGCGTGATCAGCGCGCAGATCTCGCGCGTCTGGCGCAGCAGGTTCGGCAGGTTCTCCGGCGATACGAGATCGTCGAAGATCGTGCCGGCGGTGATGCTCAGGCGCTGCCGCTCGAGCTCGGCGCTCACCACGTCGAGCTCGAGCGGGATATAGCCGTACGGCCCGAGCTCGATGCCCGAGTAGCCGGCCTGCGCGGCCTCGGCCAGCACGTGCCGCCACGGCGGCAGGTTCGGGTTCTTCACGTCGTCAACGCCCCAGCAGCACGGGGCACAACCAATCTTCATCGTCATGTCGGTCAGTCCGGCAGGAAAGCGGCGCGCGGCCGCACGAGTTGTCGCGACGCGGCTGCGGTTCAGCCGCGATAGAACGCGGGGCGCTCGGCCATCGCGATCGGTTCGACCGCGCCGCTCTTTTGCGCCCGCACGCATGCGTCGGCCGCGACCGCCGCCGCGTAGCCGTCCCAGGCCGACGGGCCGGTCAGCGCACCCTGCCGCACGCCGTCGATGAACGCCTGCAGCTCGACGTCGTACGACGCGATGAAGCGCTCCTTCCAGTCGGTCATGATGTCGACCGATTGCTGCGCGGCGCGCTTGAGCCCCACGGCCGGCGGATCCGGCAGCTTCGCGATGCCCTGCTCGCCGACCACCTCGCACTGGATGTCATAGCCGTACTGGCAGTTCACGAAGATCTCGACGTCGATGCGCACGCCGCTCGCGGTTTCCAGCAGCACGATCTGCGGATCGGCGAGATGCGCGGACGCATGGCGCGTCTTCTTCGGATAGACGACCTGCGCGCTCGCGTAATCCTCGCCGAGCAGCCAGCGCAGCACGTCGAGCTCATGGATCAGCGTGTCGGTGATCGCCATGTCGGTCGTGTAGCGCTCGCCGACCGACTGGTTGCGGTGCGCGCAATGCAGCATCAGCGGCGCGCCGATCTCGCCGCTGTCGATCACACGCTTCAGCGCGCGATAACCTTCGTCGTACGGCCGCATGAAGCCGACCTGCACGAGCCGTTTGCCGTGCGCGACTTCCGCTTCGACGATCCGCATGCAGCCGTCGGCCGTCACGGCGAGCGGCTTCTCGCAGAACACGGGCTTGCCGTGCGCGATCGCGTCGAGCACGAACGCTTCGTGGGTCGGCCCCCACGACGTGACGAGCACGGCCTGCACGTCGGCGGCCGCGACCACTTCATGGCCGTCGCCGTAGATCTCGGCATCGAGCCCGTACTTCGTCACCGCATCGCGCGCCTGCTGCGGATCGATGTCGTTGACGGCCACGACTCGCGCGCCGGACAGCGTGCGAGTCAATCTGCGGATATGGTCCTGGCCGATCGCGCCACAGCCGATCACGCCGATTTGCAAGGTCATCTAGGGGTCTCCAGTCGTTCATCAGCGGCGCGGCCCGTGCCGCGCCGGTCGGTAATCGTTCAGCGCACCGTGCGATCGAAATGACGATCGACGTAGCGCTGCATCGTGTCGCGCATGTAGCGCGACGATGCTTCGGCACGGTCCTCCCACGCGAACACGCACGACGACATCACGCCGTCGAAGCCCGCGGCGCCGAGCGCGCGGAAAAACACGTCCCAGTCGATCTCGCCCTGTCCGATGTCGAGATGCTGGTGCACGCGGATCTGGTTCGAACCCGGCGGATTCACGATGTAGCGCAGCTGGCTGCTCTTGCGGTGGTCGAAGGTGTCGGCCACGCGCACGTGCGCGAGGATCGGTGCGGCCTGCGCGATCATCGCGGCCATGTCGTCGCCGTAGTAGAACGTGTGCGGCGCGATATACGACAGCTTCAGCGACGGCGAGCCGAGGTTCGTCACGATGTCGATCGCCGGCTGCAGCTGCTCGATCCAGTCCTCCGGATGCGGCTCGACCGACAGCACGATGCCCTCGCGTTCGAGAATCGGCAGCAGCTCGTCCATCGACCGGAACCACGCGGCTTCGCACAGCTCCTTCGGATTCGCGCCCGGCCGCTCGCCGACCGAGCGCTCCGGCGACGCGCCGCGCCCGAACTCGGACACCATCAGCGCGCACTCCATTTCGACCGCGACCTCGATCGCCTTCTTCCAGCAGCGCACGGCCCATTGACGCTCGTCCTCGAACGGGCTCGCCCAGCGGTACATCGGCTGCAGCGACGCGAGGCCGACACCGCTCGCACGCATCGCCTGGCGAAACGCGGCCATGCGTTCGCGCGTCGCGCGCGGCATCACCCACCAGTCGAGGAAATCGCTGCGCGGCGACAGCTCGATCTGGTCGTAGCCGAGCTCGGCCACCGCGTGCGGCAGCCGGTCGAGCGGCAGGTGGCGAATCATGTAGGGGTCCAGCGCGATCTTCATAAGGCATCCTTGTCGATATCGGATTCCGGTCGGACAGGCAGGGTCAGCGACGCTTCTTCTTGTTGCGATACTGGTCGGCGATCACGGCCGCGACAATGATTGCGCCCTTGACCATCTCCTGGTAATACGCGTCGATGCGGATGAACGTGAAGCCCGACGTCATCACGCCGAGGATCAGCACGCCGATCACGGTGCCCGTCACGCGGCCGAGGCCGCCCGACAGCGACGTGCCGCCGATCACGACCGCGGCGATCGCATCGAGCTCGTACATCACGCCCATGCCCGACTGGCCCGAGATCGCGCGCGCGGCCGTCACGGTGCCGGCGATCCCGCTCAACAGGCCCGCGATCGCATAGACGAACACCAGGTGACGCGTGACGTTGATGCCCGACACGACGGCCGCGTGGCGGTTCGCACCGATCGCATAGGTGTACTTGCCGAAGCGCGTGTAGCGCAGCACGACGTGGAAGATCGCGGCGATCACGAGAAAGATGATCACCGGATTGGCGCCCGCGCCGATGGCCGCGAACTGGTCGGTCAGCATCGACACCGGCATCCCGTTGGTGAACCATTTCGCGAACCCGCGTGCGGCGACCATCGTGCCGAGCGTCGCGATGAACGGCGGAATGCCCGTCATCGCGATCAGCGAGCCGTTGAGCAGGCCGACCAGCAACCCGACGCACACGCCGGCCAGCACCGGCCAGATGATCGGCAGGTCGGTCAGGTGCGGGAACACCGCGCGCGGGAAGTCGGACACCTGCGCGAGGCTCGCCGACACGACCGCCGCAGCGGCCACGACCGACCCCGACGACAGGTCGATCCCGCTGGTGATGATCACGAGGTTCACGCCGACCGCGATGATGCCGATCACGGCCATCTGCAGCACGATGATCTCGAGCCGCTCGGCGTTGAGCAGGAAGCTCTGGCCGACGACGATCCAGCCGACGATCTCGAAGAACAGGCTGATGCCGACCAGCACGAGAAAGATGCTCAGCTCCGGCGGCCACTTCGTGTGCCGCGTCTTGATTGTCATGGTCTGCGCGTCCGCGACCGGGTTCAGGTTGCCCATTGCTTTGTCTCCAATCTTGTTTCGGCTCAACGCGACGCGAGATCCATGATGCGGACCTGGTCGGCGTCCTTGCGTTCGACGATGCCGGTCATGCGCCCTTCGTGCATCACCATCACGCGGTCGCTCATCCCCAGCACCTCCGGCATCTCCGACGAGATCATCAGCACCGCGACGCCCTTGCCGGCGAGCGCGCTGACGAGCCGGTGGATCTCGGCCTTCGCGCCGACGTCGATGCCGCGCGTCGGTTCGTCGAGGATCAGGATGCGCGGCTGCGTGAGCAGCCAGCGCCCGATCAGCACCTTCTGCTGGTTGCCGCCCGACAGGTTCTGGATTTCCTCGTGCAGGCCGGGCGATTTCACGCGCAGCATCCGGCTCATTTCCTCGCAGTCGCGCTTCAATTGCGCCTGCTGCACGAAATTGAACTTCACGTAGCGGTTGCTGAGCACCGCCGCTTCCATGTTCGCGAGCAGGTCGAGATTCAGGAAGCAGCCGCTGTCCTTGCGGTCCTCGGTCAGGAACGCCATCCCGTGCTTCATCGCCTGCGCGGGCGTCGCGATCCGCACCGGCTTGCCGTCGATCCGGATCTCGCCCGACGTGGCCGGCACGACGCCGAACAGCGCCTCAGCGACGTTCGAGCGCCCCGAGCCGACCAGGCCCGCGACGCCGAGAATTTCTCCTGCACGCAGCTCGAAGCTCACGTCGCGGAACACGCCGTCGACGGCGAGATTCTTCACCGACAGCACGACGTCGCCGATCGGCACCTCTTCCTTCGGGAACATCTGCGTGATCTCGCGCCCGACCATCATGCGGATGATGTCGTCGCGCGTGACGTCGCTCGACGCATGCGTGCCGATGTACTTGCCGTCGCGGAACACCGAGAACTCGTCGGCGATCTCGAACAGCTCGTTCATCTTGTGCGTGATGTAGACGATGCCCTTGCCCTGCTCGCGCAGCTGGCGAATGATCCGGAACAGGTGCGTGACTTCCTTGTCGGTCAGCGCCGACGTCGGCTCGTCCATGATCAGCACGTCCGAGTCGAACGACACGGCCTTCGCGATCTCGACCATCTGCCGGCTCGCGACCGTCAGCGTGCGCACGTCGGTTTCCGGATCGATGTCGATCGACAGCCGCTCGAACAGCGCGGCCGTGCGGCGGCGCAGCTCCGCGTGATCGATCAGGCCGAAACGGTTCTTCGGTTCGCGGCGGATCCAGATGTTCTCCGCGACCGTCATGTACGGCATCAGGTTGAGTTCCTGGTGGATCATCGCGATCCCGCGGTCGAGCGCATCGAGCGGGCCGTTCAGCACGACGGGTTCGCCGTTGATCAGGATCTCGCCCTGATCGGGCGTGTAGACGCCCGCGATGATCTTCATCAGCGTCGATTTGCCCGCGCCGTTCTCGCCCATCAGCGCATGGACGGTGCCGCGGCGCACGCGGAACTGCACGCCGTCGAGCGCGACGACGCCGGGAAAGGACTTGCCGACGCCGCGCACCTCGAGCACGCAGTCGGCCGCGGAAGGAGCCGGCGAGCCGGACGACCCGGATGCGCCGGGCGATCCTCCGGATGAAGCGGCCGGCGCGTCGACGCCGGCCATCGGGCGCGCGATCCTGGCTGTAAACATGGACGTTCCTCGACGAGTCGCGCGCGAGCCCGGCCAGGCCGGGCCCGCGCAGTTCAACGGAAAAGCCGGTCAGTGCTTGGCGTACTGGTTCATGTTCTCGGGCGTCACGAGCTCGAACGGCACGTTCACGAAGCGGTCGACGGGCTGCTTCTTCGCAAGCTTCAGCGCGGCGGCAACCGACTGCGCGCCCTGCCCGATCGCGTTCTGGTACACGGACACCTTCAGCTCGCCGCTCTTCATCGATGCGAGGCCGTCCGGCGTCGCGTCGATGCCGGCGACGACGGTCTTCGGCGTCCACTTGCGCGCGGCCTTCAGCGCGTTGATCGCGCCGATCGCCATTTCGTCGTTGTTCGACACGATCGCGTCGAACTTGGTCCCGGAGCTCAGCCAGTTCATCGTGATGTCCTGGCCCTGCGTGCGGCTCCACTTGCCTTCGCGCTTGTCGACGATCTTCATGCCCGCGCAATCCTTCGTCGCGATCACGTCCTCGATGTCCTTGGTGCGGGCACGCGCCGATTCGTTGGACAGCTCGCCCATCAGCACGAGGAGGTCGCCCTTGCCGCCGAGCAGCTTGCACACCTGGCGCGCCTGCAGCGTGCCCGACTGCTTCTCGTCGGACGCGACGACCGCGACGCCGGCCGGCAGCTTGTCGAAATCGACCGGCTTGCGGTTCACGTAGACGAGCGGGATCTTCGCCGCCGTCGCCATCTTCGTGATCTTCGGCGTCGCATCGGTGTCGACCGCGTTCACGATGATCGCGTCGACCTTCTGCGCGATCATGTTCTGAACCTGGCTCAACTGCTTGCCGACGTCGTTGCCGCCGTCCTCGATCTGCACCGTCGCACCGTCCTTCTTCGCTGCGTCGTTGATGCTGTTGCGCAGGATCGTCAGGAACGTGTCGTCGAACGACGCCATCGTCACGCCGATCTTCTCGGCGTGCGCGAGCGGCGCAGCCAGGATCGCGGCGGCCGCGACGGCCATCAGCTTGGTCTTCATGATCACTCTGTCTCCTCATCTCCGGGGGGCGGAAGACGGCGCGTTGCGCGCCGCCGGGCCGAGTCCGATACGGACTGAAGCATCCGGATGAAACTGTAGATCACTTCCTCGAAAATTTGGAAATTTATTTCTACGTGATTTCACCTAGGGAACTGAATTTCCAAAAAGTCTAGACTGCGTCCGTAGCCCGATTCCTTGCGGCAGGCAGCCTCGCGTCGTGCAGCGCACGTTGCGGACCGCCGCCGGAGGATCGGTCCCCTAAACTGCCGGCAGCGCCGAACGCCGGCCGCGAGCGTGATACGTGATATGAGCCTGCTGAACTTTCCGAGTGACCGCCCCATCGATCTCGCCTGCCTCGGCCGCGTGGCCGTGGATCTCTATGCGCAGCAGTACGGCAGCCGCCTGGAAGATGCGCGCAGCTTCCAGATGTATCTCGGCGGCTCGTCGGGCAACGTCGCGTTCGGCGTCGCCCGGCTCGGGCTGAAGACCGCGATGATCTCGCGCGTCGGCGACGAGCAGATGGGCCGCTTCCTGCGCGAGACGCTCGAGCGCGAAGGCTGCGACACGAGCCAGCTGCAGACCGACCGCGAACGCCTCACCGCGCTGGTGCTGCTCGGGCTGAAGGATCGCGACACGTTCCCGCTGCTGTTCGTGCGCGAGAACTGCGCGGACATGGCCGTGCGCGCCGACGAGATCCGCGAGGACTTCATCGCCGGCTGCCGTGCGCTCGCGATCACCGGCACGCATCTTTCGACGCCGGCCACGCGCGAAGCGTCGCTGACCGCGCTCGGCTACGCGCGCCGCCACGGCGTCGTGCGAATCCTCGATATCGACTACCGGCCCGTGCTGTGGGGGCTGACCGCGCGCGGCGCGGGCGAGAACCGCTACGTGCCGGACGCGCAGGTGACGCGGCAGTTGCAGCAGGTGCTCGGCGAATTCGACCTGCTGGTCGGCACCGAAGAGGAATTCCTGATCGCGGGCGGCGTGCCGCACGACCTGATCGGTTCGTTGCAGGCGGTGCGCGGGATCACGAACGCCACGCTGGTCGTCAAGCGCGGCGCGCTCGGCTGTTGCGTGATCGAAGGCGACATCCCCGCGCGGATCGACGCTGCGCCGACCTTCCTCGGCGAACGCGTCGAGGTGCTCAACGTGCTCGGCGCGGGCGACGCGTTCCTGTCGGGCCTGCTGTCGGGGCTGCTGCGCGGCCGCGACTGGGCCGAATCGACGCGCATCGCGAACGCATGCGGCGCGATCGTCGTGTCGCGCCATGCGTGCTCGGCCGCGATGCCGACGCCGGCCGAACTCGCGCACTGGTTCGACGGCAGCCGCAATCCCGTGGTCGACGCGGACCGCACGCTCGCGCACCTGCATCGCGTCACGGTGCCGCGCCGCGAATGGAACGACCTGTGCGTAATGGCGTTCGACCATCGCAGCCAGTTCTACGAACTCGCGGTGCAGGCCGGCGCGGACGAAGCGCGGATCAAGACGCTGAAGCGCCTGCTCGTGCGCGCTGCCGAACAGGTCGAGCGCGATCGCCATATCGAAGGCCACGTCGGCGTGCTGATCGACGGCGGCGGCTACGGCAGCGACGCGCTCGCGTCGGCCACCGGGCGCGGCTGGTGGGTCGGCCGCCCGGTCGAGCTGCCGGGCTCGCGGCCGCTGCGCTTCGACGAGACGCGCTCGGTCGGCTCGTCGCTCACGCACTGGCCGACCGAGCAGGTCGTGAAATGCCTGGTCCACTACCACCCCGACGACGACGTCGACCTGCGCGTCGAGCAGGAGCAGCGCGTGCTGGAGCTGTGGGAAGCCACGCGCGCCAGCGGCAACGAGCTGCTGCTGGAAGTCATTCCGCCGCGCGCGGTCACGCCGGCCGGCACCGAGGACGATGCGGTGCTGCGCGCGGTCGCGCGCTTCTACAACCTCGGCGTGATGCCCGAATGGTGGAAGCTCACGCCGCTGAGCGCCGACGGCTGGGCGCGGCTCGCTGCGCTGATCGCCGAGCGCGACCCGCATTGCCGCGGCGCGGTGATCCTCGGGCTGAACCAGCCGCTGCAGTATCTGGTCGACAGCTTCCGCTCGGCGACCAACCCGATCGTCAAGGGCTTCATGGTCGGGCGCACGCTGTGGGCCGATGCGTCGCTGAACTGGCTCGCCGGCCGGATCGACGACCAGGCGCTGATCGACGAAGTCGCCGGCAACTTCGCGCAGCTCGTGGACGCGTGGCTCGGCCGCCGGGGCGCCGCGCGCGCCGCCGCGGCCTGATGCGCGTGCCCGTCATGACCGATCCGATTCTTCTTCACCGACCGACGATGACCCCTACCGTGAGACTGACCGTCAGCCAGGCGCTCGTGCGCTACCTGGCCGCCCTGCGCGCCGAAGTCGTCCAGCCCGACGGCCGCACCGAGATCCTGCCGTACTGCGGCGGCGTGTTCGCCATCTTCGGCCACGGCAACGTGGCCGGGCTCGGCGAAGCATTGCACGCCGAGAAAGACCGGCTGCCGACGTTCCGCGCGCATAACGAGCAAGGGATGGCCAACGCGGCCGTCGCGTTCGCGAAAGCGAATTTCCGCCAGCGGATGATGGCTGCGACGTCGAGCATCGGCCCCGGCGCGACCAACATGCTGACGTCGGCCGCGCTCGCGCACGTCGGCCGGCTGCCGCTGCTGCTGCTGCCCGGCGACGTGTTCGTGTCGCGGCTGCCCGACCCCGTGCTGCAGCAGGTCGAGGATTTCGAACAGGGCGACGTCAGCGCGAACGACTGCTTCCGCCCCGTCACGCGCTACTTCGACCGCATCACGTCGCCCGAGCAACTGCTCGTCGCGCTGCCGCGCGCGATCCAGGTGATGACCGACCCCGCGCAGTGCGGCCCCGTGTGTCTCGCGCTGCCGCAGGACGTGCAGACCTTCGCTTACGACTGGCCCGAGGCGTTCTTCGCGCCGCCGGTGATCCGGATGCGCCGCCCACCGGCGGACCCGCTCGAACTCGCCGACGCGCTCGACGTGCTGAAGGCCGCGAAGAAGCCGCTGATCGTCGCCGGCGGCGGCGTGCTGTACAGCCAGGCGTGGGACGCGCTGCGCGCGTTCGCCGACACGCACGGCGTGCCGGTTGCCGAATCGCAGGCCGGCAAGGGCAGCCTCGCGTGGGATCACCCGCTGAACCTCGGGTCGATCGGCGTGACGGGTTCGCCCGCCGCGAACCGCGCCGCCGCGCAGGCCGACGTCGTGCTCGCGGTCGGCACGCGGCTGCAGGACTTCACGACCGGCTCGCACGCGCTGTACGGCGACGCGACGCTACTGAGCCTGAACGTGCAGCCGTTCGACGCGGGCAAGAAACGCGGCCGGCAACTCGTCGCCGATGCGCGCACGGGCCTCGGCCAATTGTCCGCCGCGCTGGCCGGCTGGCGCGCCGACGCGGCATGGACGGCCGCCAACCGCGACCAGGCCGCCGCGTGGAACGCGCGCGTGACCGAGCTGACGACGCGCGTGCCGAAGGACACGCTGCCGTACGACGCGGACGTGATCGGCGCGGTGCGCGACTCCGCGGCCGACGCGGGGCGCGACAGCGCGCGCGACGACCTCGTCGTGTGCGCGGCCGGCACATTGCCGGCCGAGCTGCACAAGCTGTGGCGCAGCGGCGTGCCGGGCAACTACCACATGGACTATGCGTATTCGTGCATGGGCTACGAAGTCGCGGGCGGCCTCGGCGCGAAGCTCGCGCGGCCCGAACGCGAAGTGATCGTGATCGTCGGCGACGGCTCGTACATGATGCTCAACGCCGAGCTCGCCACTTCCGTGATGCTCGGCCGCAAGCTGATCGTCGTGATCCTCGACAACCGCGGCTACGGCTGCATCGAGCGGCTGCAGCTGAATTGCGGCGGCGCGAGCTTCAACAACATGCTCGACGACTGCGTGCCGGAAGGCGGCGCGCGCTCGACGATCGACTTCGCGATGCATGCGCGCGCGATGGGCGCCGACGCCGTGCATGTGCGCGACGTCGGCGAGCTGCGCAGCGAAATGAAGCGCGCCCGCGCGGCGAAGACGAGCCAGGTACTCGTGATCGACACCACGCACAAGCGCACGACCGACGACGGCGGCGCATGGTGGGAAGTCGCGGTGCCGCAGGTATCCGAGCGCGCCGGCGTCGAAGCGGCGCACCGCGCGTATCTCGACGCAAAGACCCGGCAGCGGCGCTGATGCCGCGCACTGCCTGCCCATCCGCCCCGCGAAAAACACATTCGAACCAAGGAAGCACGTCATGAGCTGGAACGTCCGCATCGGTATCAATCCCCTGTCGTGGATGAACGACGACCTGCCGTCGCTCGGCGGCGAGACGCCGCTCGAAACGGCGCTGAAGGAAGGCGCCGAAATCGGCTACGCGGGCTTCGAGCTCGGCAACAAGTTTCCGAAGACGGGCCCCGAGCTGAAGGCGAAGCTCGCCGAGTTCGGGCTCGTGTGCGTATCGGGCTGGTATTCGGGCTTCCTCGCGGAAGTCGAACCGGGCATGACCGACGCCGATGCGGTCGCCGCGGAAATCGAACGCTGCCGCGCGCACATGACGAAGCTTCAATACAACGACGTGAAGGTGGTCGTGTACGGCGAATGCGCGGGCACGATCCAGGGCAGCATCGACACGCCGGTCGCGAAGCGGCCGCGCTTCGTCGACGACGCAGCATGGCGGCGCTACGCGGCGCGCCTCGATGCGTTCGGCGCGCACCTGCTCGACACGTACGGGATCAAGCTCGCCTACCACCACCACATGGGCGCGTACGTCGAGTCGCCCGACGACGTCGACCGGCTGATGGCGCTGACCGATCCGGCGAAGGTGTTCCTGCTGTTCGACACCGGCCACGCGTATTTCGGCGGCGCGGCCGACCCGGTGACGCTGCTGAAGAAGCATGTGTCGCGCGTAGTCCACGTGCATTGCAAGGACGTGCGGGCGCAGGTCGTCACGCAGGCGCGCAACGACGGCTGGAGCTTCCTGAACGGCGTGATCAACGGCACCTTCACGGTGCCCGGCGACGGTGCGCTCGACTACGACGCGACGCTGCGCACGCTGAAGGACGCCGGCTACGAAGGCTGGCTCGTCGTCGAGGCCGAGCAGGATCCGGCCGTCGCGCCGAGCTACGCGTATGCGAAAAAGGGCTATGAATCGCTGCGCGCGATCGTCGACCGGTTGAGCGCGTGAGCACGCAAGTGCTGGAACGCGTGAGCCCTACCCTATTGCGGAGCCCCACCCCATGACGATTTCTCCCCTGCTGGTCAAGGCATCTGCCGACCGCGAAATCTGCAACGTCACGCCCGAGTCGGCCGGCTGGAAGCATGTCGGTTTTCGCGCGCTGCGCCTGAAGGCCGGCGACACCGAAGCGCTCGACACCGGCGCGCGCGAGCTGTGCGTCGTCGTGCTGACGGGCACGGTGCGCGCGGACGTCGACGGCGAAACCCACGATGCGCTCGGCAAACGCGACAGCGTATTCGAAGACGTGTCGCCGGACGCGTTGTACGTGCCGGGCGGCAAGACCGTCACGCTGGTCGCGACGCGCGATGCGGAAGTCGCGCTGTGCACCGCGCCGTACGCGAGCGGCGACAAGCCGGTGCGGCGCCTCGACGGCGAACGGATGCGCCGTTCGGTGCGCGGGCAAGGCACCAACACGCGCTACGTATGCGACATCCTGATGGGCGACAACCCGGCGGCCGACCGGCTGCTGGTCGTCGAAGTCGTCACGCCGGCCAGCCATTCGAGCAGCTATCCGCCGCACAAGCACGACCGCGACGCGGCACCCGACGAGACCTCGCTCGAGGAAACCTATTACCACCGGATCGATCCGCCGCAAGGCTTTGCGTTCCAGCGCGTGTACACGGACGACCGCAGCCTCGACGAAGCGTGCGCGGTGGAGAACCACGACGTCGTGATGGTGCCGCGCGGCTACCACCCGGTCGTCGCGCCGCACGGCTACAACCTGTACTACCTGAACGTGATGGCCGGGCCGAGCCGCGCGTGGGCATTCAAGAACGATCCCGCGCACGAGTGGATGCTCGACGCGGCGCCGAAGCGCTGAACGAACGACGGGCGAGCGCGCGGCCCGTGACGAGGCGACGCCGGCGCGCGAACACGACTTGCGACGATACGGAGCCGCCATGGTGACGACCTTCCTGCGCATCGATCACGCGCCCTTCGACGACGACGCGCCGAACATGGCGCTACCCCACTTCAACGCCGACGTTGCGCGCCGGCTCGGGGAAATCGCGATCAATATCGCATCGCGCCGCGGGCTGCCGATCGCGGTCGGCATCGTCGGCGAAGCGGCACCGCTGTTCTACTGCGCGCTCGACGGCAGCCGTGCGGAAGACAGCGACGCGATCCGCCGCCGGCAGAACACGGTGCTCCGTTTCGGCTTGAGTTCACTCGAGGTCGGCACGCAGTTTCGCCGCGCCGGCTGGTCGCTACGGTCGCAGGGCCTGTCGGACGACGACTATGCGCTCGACGGTGGTGGCGTACCGTTGCGTGTCGCCGGTGCGGGCCTCATCGGTGCGATGACGATCGCGGGGCTCGATTCCGAACGCAATCACGCGCTCGTCGTCGAGAGCCTGCGCTGGCACGTCGGCGCGAACGCGCTGGCGATGATCGCTTGACGACGCAATCGGCACCATCGGCGCACGCGCGCCGATGGTGCCGATTTGCCGTATCGCGCAATCAGTTCAACCCGCCGCTCACGACGAGGTGTTCGCCGGTCATCCAGCGTGCATCGTCCGACGCGAGGAACACGGCGACCGACGCGATGTCGTTCGGCTCGCCGAGGCGGCCGAGCGGCGTCTGGCCCAGCACCTGCGCTTCGAGATCGGAACCGATGATGCCCGCGCTGTGCGTGCCTTCGGTCACGACCATGCCCGGGTTGATCGCGTTCACGCGAATCTTGCGCGGGCCGAGCTCGAGCGCGAGCACGCCGGTGATCGCGTCGACCGCGCCCTTGGTGCCGCTGTAGACGGCGCTGGCGGGCGGCGTGATGCTGGTCACCACCGAGCTGATGTTGATGATGCTCGCGCCTTCGCCGAGATGCTTGATGGCCGCCTGCGTCGTGAGCAGCACGCCGAACACGTTCGTATCGAACTGCCGGCGGTAGTGCTCTTCGGTGATCGCTTCGATCGGCGCGAATTCGTACACGCCGGAATTGTTGACGAGCACGTCGAGACGGCCGTACGTGTCGATCGCCGTATCGACGATGCGCTGCGCGTCGGCTGCCTTCGACACGTCGCCGCCGACCGCCACCGCACGGCCGCCGGCTTCGACGATCGCGCTCACCACCGCGTCGGCACCCGCCTTGCTGCTCGCGTAATTGACGACGACCGACGCGCCTTCCGCGGCCAGCGCCTTCGCGATCGCGGCACCGATGCCCTTCGATCCGCCCGTGACGATCGCTACCTTGTTTGCCAGCTTGCTCATGATTTCATTCCTCAGTCAGATGACTATCGATGGATGGCGCCGGTCGCCGCATCGATGTTGCGGCCCGGCATGAGTGGCAATTTAAGGTGCCGCGCGGCGGCGATAAAGCGGCTCGACGCGAATTGTCTGGCGGGGCCAGCCGAACAATCGGTCCGGCGCCGTCAACCGGCGCTCAGCCACGCGTTGGCGATGTCCCCGCCCAGGCCGTCGAGCGCGCCGTCGTAGACGATCCGTCCGCGCCCCATTACCGCGACGCGCGTCGTCAACCTCGGCGCAAGCTGCAGTCGCTGCTCGATCAGCACGATCGCGACGCCGTCGTCCTGCAGCGCGGCGAGGCACGCACCGACTTCGTCGACCGCGAGCGGCGCGAGCCCTTCGGCCGGTTCGTCGACGATCAGCACGCGCGGGCTGCCGGCGAGCGCACGCACCAGCGCGAGCACCTGCTGCTCGCCGCCCGACAGCCGCCCGGCCTCCACGTCCGCGCGCGCGGCCAGCAGCGGAAAACGGTCGAACAGGCGGTCGACCGCCGCGCGTTCGGCCACGCCACGCATGCCGCGCAGCCCGAGCTTCAGGTTGTCGCGCACGGTCAGCAGCGGAAACACGTCGCGGCTTTCGGCAACGTAAGCGACGCCGCGCCGCGCGATCTCGAACGTGCGCGCGCCCGCGCATTCGGCGCCGGCGATGCGCACCGAGCCGGCGGTGCGCACGAGCCCCATCACGGCCTTCGCGAGCGTCGAGCGCCCCGAGCCGTTGCGGCCGAGCAGCGCGAGCGTCTCGCCCGGCGCGAGCGCGAGATCGACGCCGTCGAGCACGGGCTGCAATCCGTACCACGCGCGCAGGTCGCGAATGTCGAGCAGTGCGTTCGTCATATGCTGCCCTCCCCGAGATACGCGGCGCGCACGGCCGGATCGGCGCGGATCGCATCGGGTTCGCCGGTCGCGACCACCGTGCCGCGCACGAGCACCGTGATGCGTTCGGCGAAGCCGAACACCGCATCCATGTCGTGCTCGATCATCAATACCGTGCGGCCCTGCGTCGTCGCCCGGATCAGCGCGATCATCCGCGCCGCCTGCGCGCGGCTCATGCCGGCCGTCGGCTCGTCGAGCAGCAGCGTGCGCGCACCGCTCGCGAGCGCGATCCCGAGATCGAGCGCACGCTGCTCCGCATAGCCCAGCTCGGCGGCCGGCGTGTCGCGCCGCGCGTCGAGACCGATGTCGTGCAGCACGCGCGCGGCCGCGAGATCGACCGACGCCGATTCGCGCAGCCGGTTCCACCAGCGCCGCCGCTCGGCCGGCGCATGCAGCGCCGCGCAGCGCAGGTTGTCGAATACGGTCAGCCGCGCGAACGCGCTCGTCTGCTGGAAACTGCGGCCGATGCCGAGGCGGCTCGCGACGACCGGCCCGCGTCCGCGCAGCTCGACGCCGTGCAATACGACGCGCCCGCGCGTCGGCCGCGTTGCGCCCGCGATCACGCCGAACAGCGTCGACTTGCCCGCGCCGTTCGGCCCGATCAGCGCATGGCGCTCGCCGGCCGCGATGCTCAGCTCGACGCCGTCGAGCACCGTTTGCGCGCCGAAGCGCTGCACGACGCCATGCAGCGCGATCGCGTTGCCGTTCATCGCCCGTCCTCCCGCTTGCCGGACTGCCTGCCCTGCACGAGCCGCGCGCGCCAGCCCCACAGCAGCGTGCCGATGCCGGCCGCCGAGCACGCGACGGCCCAGCCGGCCGGCATATCGGCATCGATGCCCCAGGCGCCGAACGCGAAGCCCGTGCCGTCGTCCTGCGCGAAGCGCCATGCATAACCGAGTTCGGCCGCGCAGACGATCGCGACGCCCCAGAACACGCACGCGCCGACGCCGCACAGCATGCGCCACCGCTCGGCCGCCGGCGCGCCGCGGCGCAACGCATGCGCGAGCGCTTGCGCGATGCCCGCGATCCCGCGCGGCGCGGCCACGACGATCACGACGAACAACACGCCGAGATACAGCGCCCACGCGCGCGACACGCCCGCGACGACGATGCTCAGCGCGGTCAGCATCGCCGCGCCGGCCGCCGGCCCGAAGAACGCGCCGGTGCCGCCGATCACCGCGGCGATCAGCACGGTCGCCGAGCGCGCCATCGACACGCTGTCGGGTGTCGCTATTTCGACGTCGATCAGCGTCAGCGTGCCGGCGATGCCCGCGAAGAACGACGCGCAAGTGACCATCGCGAGCCGCACGCGGCGCGGATCGGTGCCGAGCGCGGCAACGCGTTCCGGGTTGTCGCGCACCGCGTTCGCGAGCCGCGCGAGCGGCGTGCGCGTCAGCGCGTGCATGGCCCACGCCGACACGACACACCATGCGGCGATCACCGCGTACGCCTGCACCGGCGCGCCGAAATGCCAGCCGCCCCACGGCGTGCCGCTCGCGCGATCGATCGGCACGCCGCCGATGCCGCCGAACCACGCGGGCACGCTCCATGCGGCGGCCGCGACGCATTCGCCGAGCCCGAGCGTGATCATCGCGAACGCGGTGCCTGAACGGCGCGTCGCGAGCAGCCCCGCGACGAAGCCGAAGCCCGCGCCGGCCATGCCGCCGACGAGCGGCAGCAGCGGCAGCGGCCCGCCGAAGCGGTTGAACCAGTGCGCGGCCGCGAAGGCGCCGAGGCCCGCGAACGCCGCATGCCCGAACGACAGCAGCCCGGTCGTGCCGAGCTGCAGGTTGTACGACAGCGCGAGCACGACGAGCGCGGCCGTCTGCGCGAGATAACCGAGCACCGCGCCGTGCGGCCACAGCCACGCGGGCAGCACGACGCACGCGGCGAACAGCGCCCAGCGCGCAAGGCCGGCGAGCGCGCGGCTACGCATCGGCACGCTCGCCGAACAGCCCGCGCGGCCGTGCGACCAGCACCGCGACGAGCAACAGGTACGGCACCAGCGGCGCAAGCTGCGCGATCGACACCGCGGCCACGCTGTCCGGCAGCGCGATGCCGGCCCATAACGCGAGGTCGCGCAGCGACGTGTCGCTCGCGGCCGCGAAGGTCTGCGCGAAACCGACCGCGAGCGACGCGGCGAACGCGCCGCCGAGCGAGCCGAGCCCGCCGATCACGACGACCGCGAACACGACCGACCCGACGGTCTCGGCCAACGCGGGTTCGATCACCGCGAGCGGCGCGCCGATCACGCCGGCCAGCGCCGCGAGCGCGGTGCCCGTGCCGAACAACAAGGTCATCACGCGCGGCACGTCGTAGCCGAGCGCCTCGACGGCCGCGCGATGCGTGAGCGCCGCGCGCACGACGAGCCCGATGCGCGACACGCGCAGCAGCGCGCCGAGCGCGACCAGCATCGCCGCGGACATCCCCATCATGAACAGCCGGTAGCGCGGCAGCGCGAGGCCGAATACGGTCACGGGCGCACCGTCGAACAGCGTCGGCACGGGCGCCGGCAGCGGCGCGAGCCCCCACAGCAGTTTCGCGCCCTCGCCGATCAGGTACGCGAGGCCGAAGGTCAGCAGCAGCTCGCTCGTGTGGCCGCGCGCCTGCACGCGGCGCAGCAGAGCGCGTTCGCAGCCGGCGCCGAGCAGCCCGACTGCGAGCGGCGCGAGCACGAGCGCGGGCCAGAAGCCCGCGCGCGCCGCGATGCTGTAGCCGACATACGCGCCGAGCATGTAGAAGCTCGCATGCGCGAAGTTCAGCACGCCCTGCACGCTGAAGATCAGCGTGAGACCCGCCGACAGCATGAACAGCAGCAAACCGTAGCTGAGGCCGTTGAAGGCCTGGAGCGCGACCGCGTGCACCGCGAACCGTCAGGCCGCGAGCGGGTCGAGCGCGACGCGCAGCGCGTCGGGCAGCGGCACCGGGCGACGCGTGCCGCGATCGACGTACACGTGCACGAAATGCCCCTGCGCGGCGGGCGATGCATCGCCTTGCGCGAACAGCCCGACCTCGTAGCGCACGCTCGACGTGCCGAGCTTCGCGACGCGCAGCCCCGCGTCGACCGACTGCGGAAACACCAGCGGCGCGAAGTAGTTGCACTGCGTCTCGACGACCAGCCCGATCGTCTGCCCGTGCTCGACGTCGAGCACGCCCGCGCGGATCAGGTACTCGTTCACGACGGTGTCGAAGTAGCTGTAGTAGACGACGTTGTTCACGTGCCCGTAGACGTCGTTGTCCATCCAGCGGGTCGTGATCGGCAGGAAGTGGCGGTAGGCGTCGCGGGAACGCGGCTGCGGCTTGTCGGACATGGCGATGGCGGTCAGGACGATGGGAACGATGAAGACGAAGCGCGGCGGCCGTACGGCACGGCGCGCCGGCAACAAGCGAAGCGCCGCGTCGCGGTCGCGCGCGGCACGGCGGATGAAACCCTGCGGACGGGCCGGCCCGTCACTGCCCCGGCCGGTCGACGAATTCGAAGTCGAGGCCGCGCGCGTGCATCCAGTCGGCGAGCGCGACGCCCGTGCCGGCGCGCCACGGGCGCAGCAGCGGCGGATCGACGAGCCGGTATTCGAGCAGTTCCGGCGACAGCGCGACCGTGCCCGACGCGCGCACGTGGTACGCGATGATCAGTTCGTTCTTGCGGATGAATTCGTACACGCCGACGAGCGACACGTGCTCGGCCTTCAGCGCCGTTTCCTCGAACACCTCGCGCGCGATGCCGTCCTCGGGCGTCTCGCCGTTCTCGAGGAAACCGGTGATCAGCGCGAACATCCCTTCGGGCCAGGCCGCGTTGCGCGCGAGCAGGATCTTGCCGTCGAGCTCGACGATCGCGGCGACGACGGGCAGCGGGTTGTTCCAGTGAACATAGCCGCAGGTGTCGTCGGGGCACGCCTGGCGGACGCGGCCGCCCTCATGTTCGGGATCGGCGCGCTCGGTCAGCGGGCTCGCGCAGCGCGGGCAAAAGCGGTAGTCGGCAGTGGTCATCGATGGGGATCTGGCGGACGCCCGGCGGCCGCCTGCCGGCCGCCCGCGCACCCGCTCGGCGCGGGAAAGGCTTCCATTCTAGCGAGTTTGCCCGCCCCGCAGACGATCCGGCCCCGCGGGCGTCAGCGTCGCAGGCGGCCCTTTGCGGCGATCGCCGCGAAGCCGGCGGCACCCGCGAGCAGCGCGGCCACCGCGACCCACAGCGCGGGGGAAAACGACCCGAAGCGCGCCGCAAGCGGCGCCGCGACGAGCGGCCCGATAATCTGCCCGACCCCGTACGACGCGGTCGCATAGCCCATCAGCCCGGCCGCGCGCTCGCCGTGCAGGCGCCGCGCCTCGCGCATCGCGAACAGCGTGATCGCGGTGAACGGCAGCCCGAGCAGCGCGCTGCCGACCGAGAAGCCGAGCGCGTTCGGCCACACGATCCCCGCCGCGATGCCGAGCGCCTGCGTCGCGCAGCCGGCCGCCAGCAGCAGCCGGTTGTCCCAGTGCCCGGGCAGCCGCGCGGCGGCGATCGCGCCGACGATCAGCGCCGCGCCGAACATCGGCCAGAACAGGTCGGGCCACGGCGAACCGGCGGGCAGCGCGGTGCGTGCGATCACGGGCAGGAACGTCGCGGTGATGATGTAGCCGAAGCCCGGCGTTCCGTACAGCACGACGAGCCACGCGGCATCGGCTCGATGGCGGCGCGCGTCGGCCGGCGCCGCGGAGGCCGCCGAAGCCGCGGAGGCCGCGTGCGGCGTGGTGCCGGCCGGCGGCACGGCTTGCGCCGGCGTGACAGCAAAGGTGCGCCAGATCGCGACCGACAGCACGGCCGACAGCGCCGCGAAGCCGAGCCAGCCCGACGCCGCCGGCCGGCCGGCCAGCGCGCTGCCGATCAGCCCCGTCAGCACGATGCCAACGCCGGGCCCCGCGTAGATCACCCCGCTCCACTCGGGCGCGTGCAGCTCGGCCAGGCGCCGCAGCCCCCATTGCGACATGAACACGAACGTCCACGCGCTGACGACGCCCGCGACGAAGCGCACCGCGAGCCACACGGGCAGCGGGTGGCCGATGCCCATCGCGGCGGTGAGCAGCACGGTGGCCGCGAGCCCGAAGCGGACCATCCGCGCAGGCGCGACGCGCAGCGCCGCGCAACTGACCGCGCCGGCGAAGTAACCCGCGTAGTTCGCCGATGCGAGCCAGCCGCCGGCCTTCAGGCCGATCGAACCGTCCGCGAGCATCAACGGCAGCAGCGGCGTGAACGCGAAACGGCCGACGCCGAGCACGACGGCGAGGCCGACCATGCAGGCCAGCGCGGCCGCGCGGGCGCGGCGGTCGGCCTGATCGGACGGAAGCGCGCCGGCGGCGGCGGTCGGGGCATCGGAGCGGGACATGGCGGCATGGGCCGGCGCGCGACGCGCCGGCCGGATCGGAAACCGGAATGCGTCCATCGTAGCTTGACCAGACGTTCTCGAAAAATGAATAATTAAGAATCCATTCATCGCTTGGAGAGAATCATGGACCTGGCGGCGCTGGCGATTTTCCGGGCGGTCGTGCGCGAGAACGGCGTGACGCGCGCGGCGGCGAAACTCAATCGCGTGCAGTCGAACGTCACGACGCGCATCAAGCAGCTCGAGGAGGAACTCGGCGCGGCGCTGTTCGTGCGCGACGGCCGCCGGCTCGTGCTGACGCCGGCCGGGCACACGCTGCTGCCGTATGCGGAGCGCCTGCTGGCGCTCGCCGACGAGGCGCGCGACGCGGTGCGCGAGGACACGCCGCGCGGGCGGCTGCGGCTCGGCACGATGGAGAGCACCGCCGCGAGCCGGCTGCCGACCGTGCTCGCGCGCTATCACCATGCGTGGCCCGACGTGTCGCTCGAACTGGTGACGGGTACGACGGGCTGGCTGATCGGCAAGGTGCGCGACTTCGAGATCGACGCCGCGCTGTTCGCGCGCCCACCCACGCCGGACACGCTGCCCGACACGTTCGAGACGGTGCCGGTCTTCCGCGAGGATCTGGTGCTGCTCACGCCGCGCGGCCATCCGCCGGTGCGCACGCCGCGCGACGTGATCCTGCCGACGCTGATCGCGTTCGAGCGCGGCTGCGCGTATCGCAAGTACGCCGAGCAGTGGTATGCCGCGCATGGGATGAAGCCGGCGCGCGTGCTCGAACTCGGCTCGTATCACGCGATCGTCGCGTGCGTCGCGGCCGGCGCGGGCATCGCGGTCGCGCCGCGTTCGGTGCTCGACCTGCAGCCCGAGACCGGCAACATCGCCGCGCACACGATTCCCGAACTCGAAGGGATCGATACGCTGCTCGCGTGGCGGCAGGGTTACGCGTCGGCGGCGCTCGCCGCGCTGCGCGACGCGCTTGAGGAGGCCGCGCGGCAGCCGGACCCGGCGCAGAAGCCGCGCGTGGCGCAGCCGGCCTGACGCGATCCGCCGACGGACACACGACGACGCACCCGCGCGCCCGCCGCCCGTCTGCATGGCCGGCTACCGCTCGTACGTCAGGCATGGCGGCGGATCAGCCACCCGCACCCCGTGTAAACGCGAAACGACCCGACCGGCCAATGACCGAATCGGGTCGTTTCGTTTCATGCGATTCCGTTCAAAAGAATCGCGCGGTGCCGGCCGGCGCTCCGCCCTCGCGGGCGCCGCGCCGGCCGTGCCGATCAAAGACGCTCTTCGACCCAGCCCTTGACGCCGGCCAGCGCGCCCGGCAGGTTCGCCGGCTCGGTGCCGCCAGCCTGCGCCATGTCCGGACGGCCGCCGCCCTTGCCGCCGACCTGCTGCGCGACGAAGTTCACGAGCTCGCCGGCCTTGACCTTCTTGCTCGCGTCAGGCGTGACGCCTGCGATCAGGCTGACCTTGCCGCCTTCGACGGCCGCCAGCACGATCGCCGCGCTCTTCAGCTTGTCCTTCAGCTTGTCGACCGTTTCGCGCAGCGTCTTCGCGTCGGCGCCGTCGAGCGTCGCGGCCAGCACGTACACGCCGCCGATTTCGACGGCCTGCTGCGCGAGTTCGTCGCCCTGGCTCGATGCGAGCTTCGACTTCAGCGCGCCCAGTTCCTTCTCGAGCGACTTCACCTGGTCCTGCACCTGTGCGATGCGCTGCGTGAGCTCCGACGGCTGCGCCTTCAGCGCGGCCGCCGCTTCGTTCATGCGGGCGTCGAGATCCTGCACGAAGCGCACCGCGTTGTCGCCGGTGATCGCCTCGACGCGGCGGATGCCGGCCGCGACGCCGCCTTCGACGACGATCTTGAAGAAGCCGATGTCGCCGGTGCGGTGCACGTGCGTGCCGCCGCACAGTTCGCGCGAGAAGCCGAGGTCGAGCACGCGCACTTCATCGCCGTACTTCTCGCCGAACAGCGCCATCGCGCCGCCCTTCACCGCTTCGTCGTACGGCATCACGCGCACGATGCCCGGCGCGTTCGCGAGGATTTCGTTGTTGACGATCTGCTCGACGCGACGGATTTCGTCGTCGGTCATCGGCGCGTTGTGCGCGAAGTCGAAGCGGGTCTTGTCGGCATCGACGAGCGAGCCCTTCTGCTGCACGTGCGCGCCGAGCACTTCACGCAGCGCCTTGTGCATCAGGTGGGTGGCCGAGTGGTTGCGCTGCGTGCGCGCACGACGGTGCGCGTCGATTTCCGCGCGCAGCACGTCGCCGACCTTCAGCGTGCCCTGCTCGAGCGAGCCGTGGTGGCCGATCACGTCGGCCTGCACCTTCAGCGTATCGGCCACCGCGAAGCGCGTCGACGCATTCGCGAGCACGCCCTGGTCGCCGACCTGGCCGCCCGATTCCGCGTAGAACGGCGTGTGGTCGAGCACGACGACCGCATCCTGGCCGGCCTTCACTTCGTTGACCGACGACCCGTCGACGTACAGCGCGACGACCTTCGCGTCGTCGAACGCGATTTCCTCGTAGCCGTGGAAGGTGGTCTTCGCGCCCGTGTATTCGAGGCCCTGCGTGGCCTTGAACTTGCCGGCCGCGCGTGCCTGCTCGCGCTGACGCGCCATCGCGTCGTCGAATGCCGGCTCGTCGACCGTCATGCCGCGCTCGCGGCACACGTCGGCCGTGAGGTCGAGCGGGAAGCCGTAGGTATCGTGCAGCTTGAACGCGAGTTCGCCGTCGAGCACCTTGCCGCCCTTCGCTTCGACGTCGGCCAGCGCGCCCTCGAGGATCGACATCCCGTGCTCGATCGTTTCGAAGAAGCGCTCTTCTTCCTGGCGCAGCACGTCGGTCACGCGCTGTTCGGCTTCCTTCAGCTCCGGATACGCGACGCCCATCTCGGCGACGAGGTCGGCCACCAGCTTGTGGAAGAACGAACCCTTGCGGCCGAGCTTGTAGCCGTGGCGAATCGCGCGGCGCACGATCCGGCGCAGCACGTAGCCGCGGCCTTCGTTGCCGGGGATCACGCCGTCGACGATCAGGAACGAGCACGCGCGGATGTGATCGGCGATCACCTTCAGCGAGTTGTTGGTGAGGTCGCTGATCTCGGTCACGCGCGCGGCGGCCTTGATCAGGTTCTGGAACAGGTCGATCTCGTAGTTGCTGTGCACGTGCTGCAGCACCGCGGCGAGGCGCTCGAGGCCCATGCCGGTGTCGACGGACTGCTTCGGCAGGCGCGTCATGCTGCCCTGCGCGTCGCGGTTGAACTGCATGAACACGAGGTTCCAGATCTCGATGTAGCGGTCGCCGTCTTCCTCGGCCGACCCCGGCGGGCCGCCCCACACGTCCGGGCCGTGGTCGTAGAAGATCTCGGTGCACGGGCCGCACGGGCCCGTATCGCCCATCGTCCAGAAGTTGTCCGACGCGTAGCGCGCGCCCTTGTTGTCGCCGATCCGGATGATGCGCTCGGCCGGCACGCCGACTTCCTTCGCCCAGATGTCGTACGCCTCGTCGTCTTCCTGGTAGACGGTGACCCACAGCTTTTCCTTCGGCAGCTGGTAGACCGTGGTCAGCAGCTCCCACGCGAACTTGATCGCGTCGTGCTTGAAGTAGTCGCCGAACGAGAAGTTGCCGAGCATCTCGAAGAAGGTGTGGTGGCGCGCCGTGTAGCCGACGTTCTCGAGGTCGTTGTGCTTGCCGCCCGCGCGCACGCTGCGCTGCGCCGTCGTGGCGCGCGAATACGGGCGCTGGTCCGTGCCGAGGAAGACGTCCTTGAACTGGACCATGCCCGAGTTCGTGAACATCAGCGTGGGGTCGTTACCGGGCACGAGGCTCGACGAGCGGACGATCGTGTGGCCCTTCGATTCGAAGAATTTGAGGAATTTCTCGCGGATTTCGGCAGCTTTCATGGCGTGCGGGGACAGTCTGGCAAAGACGGCTTCAAACGCCGGCGCCCCAGGCGGGGCGCGCGGCGGCATGGATTCTGAAACGATCGATTATACGGGATCGGAGCCGGCTTCCGGGCAAAGCGCCGGCAAAGCGGCTCGGCCATCCGGCCGGCCCGGCTGGGCCACCCGGATGGCCGATTCGCCTTAAGATGCGCTTCATGCCAATCGGCCTTGCCCGACAAGGAAGGCCAGCCATGAAAGGAGACGATTCGACGATGGGTGCCCTGAGCCATATCCGCGTGCTGGACCTCACCCGCGTGCTCGCGGGCCCGTGGTGCGCGCAGACCCTCGCCGATTTCGGCGCGGACGTGATCAAGGTCGAGCGCCCCGGCGCCGGCGACGACACGCGCCACTGGGGGCCGCCGTACCTGAAGGACGCGGACGGCGCGGATACCGCCGAGGCCGCGTACTATCTCGCGGCGAACCGCAACAAGCGCTCGGTGACGATCGACATCGCGACGCCCGAAGGCCAGCAGATCGTGCGCGAACTCGCCGCGCAAAGCGACGTCGTGCTCGAGAACTACAAGGTCGGCCAGTTGAAGAAATACGGGCTCGATTACGAATCGCTGCGCGCGGTGAAGCCCGATCTCGTCTACTGCTCGGTCACCGGCTTCGGCCAGACCGGCCCGTACGCGCACCGCGCGGGCTACGACTTCATCGTGCAGGGAATCGGCGGCTTCATGAGCATCACCGGCGAGCGCGACGGCGAGCCGGGCGGCGGCCCGCAGAAGGCCGGCGTCGCGATCGCCGATCTCGCGACCGGCCTCTACTCGACGATCGCCGTGCTCGCCGCGCTCGCGCACCGCGACCGTACCGGCGAAGGCCAGTACATCGACATGGCGCTGCTCGACGTGCAGGTCGCGCTGCTCGCGAACATGAACACCAACTTCCTCGCGAGCGGCAAGCCGCCGATGCGCTGGGGTAATGCGCATCCGAACATCGTGCCGTACCAGACGTTCCAGACGAGCGACGGGTGGATCATCGTCGCGGTCGGCAACGACGGGCAGTTCCGCAAGTTCGTCGAGGCCGGCGGCCGGCCCGAACTGGCCGACGACGAGCGCTTCGCGACGAACCCGTCGCGCGTGCGCCACCGCGACACGCTGGTGCCGATCCTCGCGGAGATGGTGAAGGCGCGCGGCAAGGCCGACTGGATCGGCGTGCTCGAAGCGGCTGGCGTGCCGTGCGGGCCGATCAACGATCTGGAGGAAGTGTTCGACAACGAGCAGGTCGTCGCGCGCGGGATGCAGGTGTCGCTGCCGCACCCGTGCGGCGCGGACGTGCAGCTCGTGCGCAACCCGATCCGGATGAGCGCGACGCCGCCCGACGCGCGCACGGCCCCGCCGCTGCTCGGCGCGCAGACCGACGACGTGCTGCGCGACATGCTCGGCTACGACGACGAACGGATCGCGGCGTTGAAGGCGAAGCAGGCGATCTGACGAGCGGCCGCTTCAACGGCTCGCGCGGCGGCGACTACCGCGCGAGCGCGTCCAGCCAGCCGCGCGCGGCCGGCCAGTCGCCGAGCCCGCTGTCCGCGTTGATGTGGCCGCGCGGGCCGATGTCGCGAAATTCACTGCCCCACGCATGCGCGCAGCCGCGCGCGAACGCGAGCGAGCCGTACGGATCGTCGCTGCTCGCGACCACGCAGGTCGGAAACGGCAGCCGCTCGTGCGGCACGGGCCCGAAGCCGTGCGCGTCCGCCGGAAACGCCGGCCCGGCGGGATCGGGCAGCGCCACGAGCAGCGCGCCGCGCACTTTCGCGAGCGCGGCCGGGCGCGCATAACGCGTCGCCCACCACGCGGCGGTCAGCGTGCCGAGGCTGTGGCCGGCGATCAGCACCGGCCCGCGCGCGGCTTCGACCGCGCGATCGAGCGCGAGACACCAGCCGTTGCGGAACGCGCGGTCCCAGTCGGGCATCGCGACGCGCGAGCAGCGCGCATCGGCGCGCTCCCAGCGGCTTTGCCAGTGAAGCGGGCCCGAATTGGCGTAGCCCGGCAGGACGAAAACGAGGGGGTCGCTCATGAAAGGATTCGTCGACGAATGGTGTGGTTTTGTGAAGTCGACGAAGTGTCGCACACCCTCCTCTCCCTGATGCTGCCTGTCAAAAAAACCGGAAGGATGTGCAGCGGGTCGTGACGCGCTCGGGACGGCATCACGACCGGCCGGCGCTCAGGCGCGCCGGCTTCGATCAGCGTACGCCGGCGCCAACCAGGCCGCCTGCCGCCGCGCCGGCAACCGTGCCGACCGGGCCGCCCGTGATCAGGTAGCCGAGCGCGCCGCCCGCGGCCGCGCCGATACCGGCATTGCGTTGCGTATGCGTCATCGCGCATGCGCCGAGTTGCGACAGTGCCGTGACGATCACCGCGGTACGAACCAGAAAAGTGGTCTTCTTCATCATGATTATTGGCTTCCTCCCGCCACGCAATTACGCGAATGGCGGCATTGAATCGGTGAAGCCATCATAGGAAAACCCGAACGGCGCGAGCAATCCGATTTACGTCGTGTTACAGCCGACACACTATCGAGATATTGCGGCACGCGTCGCGAACGCAACGGCCCTCACCCGCAAGCCGCGCGGGACGGACCCCGGTCAGGTAGAATTACAGGATTAAACCGGCGCGACGCGCCGACACAACCTGACGCCAACCGCATGAGCACCGAACGCAACGACGCCCCCGCGGCTTCCAACTTCATCCGCAACATCATCGACGACGACAACCGCACCGGCAAATGGGGCGGCCGCGTCGAAACGCGCTTCCCGCCCGAGCCGAACGGTTATCTTCACATCGGCCACGCGAAGAGCATCTGCCTGAACTTCAGCGTCGCACGCGACTACGGCGGCGTGTGCCACCTGCGCTTCGACGACACGAACCCGGAAAAGGAAAGCGTCGAGTACGTCGACTCGATCGTCGACGCGGTGCGCTGGCTCGGTTTCGACTGGCGCAAGGACGCGGTCGATCACCAGTATTTCGCGAGCGACTACTACGACAAGCTGTACGAATTCGCCGAGCTGCTGATCAAGCGCGGCAAGGCCTACGTCGACAGCCAGAGCGCCGACGAAATGCGCGCGAACCGCGGCTCGCTGACGGAAGGCGGCAAGCCGTCGCCGTTCCGCGACCGCACGCCCGACGAGAACCTCGACCTGTTCCGCCGCATGAAGGCCGGCGAGTTCAAGGAAGGCGAGCACGTGCTGCGCGCGAAGATCGACATGGCTTCGCCGAACATGAACATGCGCGACCCGGTGATCTACCGGATCCGCTACGCGCACCACTACCGCACCGGCGACGCATGGTGCGTGTATCCGATGTACGACTACACGCACTGCATCTCGGATGCGCTCGAAGGCATCACGCATTCGCTGTGCACGCTCGAGTTCGAGGATCACCGCCCGCTGTACGACTGGGTGCTGAACGAACTCGCGGAAGCCGGCGTGTTCACGCGCCCGCTGCCGCAACAGATCGAGTTCTCGCGGCTGAACCTCACGTACGCGATCACCAGCAAGCGCAAGCTGCTGCAGCTCGTCACCGAAGGCCACGTCGACGGCTGGGACGACCCGCGGATGCCGACGATCGTCGGCGTGCGCCGCCGCGGCTTCACGCCGGAAAGCATCCACCTGTTCTGCGAGCGGATCGGCGTGACGAAGATCGATTCGTGGATCGACATGAGCATCTTCGAAGGCGCGCTGCGCGACGACCTCGACGACAAGGCCGCGCGCACGGTCGCGGTGCTCGATCCGCTGAAGCTCGTGATCGACAACTATCCGGAAGGCCAGGAAGAAGCGTGCACGGCGCCCGTGCATCCGCACCATCCGGAGCGCGGCGTGCGCACGTTCCCGATCTCGCGCGAGCTGTGGATCGAGCGCGAGGATTTCGTCGAGAACCCGCCGAAGGGCTATTTCCGCCTGTTCCCGGGCAACAAGGTGCGCCTGCGCTACGGCTACGTGATCGAGTGCACGGGCTTCGACAAGGATGCCGACGGCAACGTGACGGCCGTGCACTGCAACTACTTCCCGGGCAGCAAGTCGGGCACCGAAGGCGCGAACACGTACAAGGTCAAGGGCAACATCCACTGGGTCAGCGCGAAGCATGCGCAGCCGGCCGAAGTGCGGATCTACGACCGCCTGTTCAAGGAGCCGCATCCGGACGCGGGCGGCGCGAACTTCCTCGAAGCGCTGAACCCCGATTCGAAGAAGATCGTGCAGGCGTACGTCGAGCCGGGCAACAGCGACATCGCGCCGGAAACGCGCCTGCAGTTCGAGCGGCACGGCTACTTCGTTGCCGACCGCGTCGATTCGAAGCCGGGCAAGCCCGTGTTCAACCGGATCGTCGGGCTGCGCGACAGCTGGGGCAAGCCGGCCTGACGGCCTGCTCCGCGTGCGGCGCGCGGCCTCGGGCCGACGTCGCGCGACCATGAAAAAACCGGCTCGAGGGCCGGTTTTTTATTGCATGCAACGAAGCGAAGCCAGCGACGCGGCGACGAAAGCCTCCGCGTTCATTCACACCTCCGACAGCCGCCGATGCAGTTCCGCGAGCGACAGCTTCGTGCGGAACAGCCGCGCGAGGCTGCGGCTCGCATACGCGTCGATATCGCCCGGCGCGGTCCAGCGATACGCATCCATCTCGGGAATCATCGAGCCGTCGCGACGGCTCGGGAACAGCGACGTGCACGTGCACAGCGCGGGATCGATCTCGCCGTCCGCCACCTGCACCGCGAACAGGTGCAGGTCCTTGTCGTGCCGGTACGCGAAGCGGCCGAGATCGAGCAGCCGGGCCGGCGCGAACTCGATGCCGGTTTCCTCGAGCAGTTCGCGCAGCGCCGCGTCGGCCGGCGTCTCGCCGGGTTCGCCCTGCCCCTTCGGGATGTCCCAGTGCGTGGTATCCGTCGCGTGCGCGAGGAACACGCGGCCGGCCGCATCGAGGATCACGACGCCGCACGACACCGCGCGCGGCGCGCCGCCCCGCTTCATCACACGCGCGCTCAGTGCTTCTGCAACTGCCACTTGCCCGCGGCCGTCTTGCAGTAGACGGGCTTGAGCGTCATCGCCTGGCCCTTCGCGGTGATGTCGGTGGTGATTTCGCGGCAGGTCTTGCCGTCCGTCTCGGTCGTGGTCGGCGTGAGCTTCGCCTCGATCTGCGTACGGTTGCCGCTGTTCTGCCAGGTCGTGGTCTCGCCGTCCTTGCCTTCGTCGCGCACCTTCTCGGCGGCCTTCGACAGCGACGCCGTGTCGGCCTTGCTGAAATAGCTGAGCGGCGTGTTGGTCAGAAAGTTCAGGTTGTTCTGCGCGTGGGCGGGCAGCATCGCGGCAACGCACGCGGCGCCGGCCAGCACACGCGTGACGACGGAAAGGGATGCACGCATCGACATGTTGTTCTCCTTGGATGTTCGATCGAACGGCGCGGTGCATGCCGGCGAACCGGCACGCGCCACGCCCGTCAGCGAGCGAGCATAGCATGCGTGCCGCGTGCAGCACTTTTAGCGGGCCGCCTGCGTCGACCCGGGTTGATATCCGTCAGTCAGCGTGCCCAGGAACGCGATCACGTCCTTGATCTCGGCCGCGTTCAGCGCCGGCTGCTCGCCGCGCTTGCGGTCGAACGGCGGTTCGCGGTTGATGTTCGGCCAGTAGCGCTTCGGCAGGTCGTCGTAGATCTGCACCTTGCCGTGCACGACCGGGTAGAACTTCTCCGGATGAATGTCGCGCTCGACGTAGAAGCGCATCACGTCCTCGAGCGAGTGATACACGCCGTTGTGGAAGAACGTCTTGCGCAGCGCGACGTTGCGCAGCGACGGCGTGCGGAACAGCCCGCAGAATTCGTCGCGGCCCTTCAGGTCGGTGCGCTCGGGGCCGCACGCGCCGAGATCGTGAAAGCGCGGGTCGCGGTTGACGGGCAGCGCGCGGTTGCGCGGCACCGCGATCGCGATCAGCCCGAAATCGCTGAATTGCGGCGGGCCGCCTTCGAGCGTGCGCTGGCTGATGTGGCAGCTCGCGCAATTGCCCTTCTTCTCGTCGTTGAACAGTTGCAGACCGTGCAGCTCGGCGGGCGTGAGCTGCGCGCGGCCGGCCAGGTACGCGTCGTACTTGCTCGTGTACGGATCGAACAGCGCCGGCTGCTGCTGGAACGCATCGAGCGCACGCAACACCGCGTCGAAGACGGCCTGATCGTCGCCGAGCACCCGCTCGCCGAATGCGTTGCGGAACGCGTCCGCATACGGCGCCGCGCGCACCGCCTGCGCGACCCGCGCCGGCGAGCTGCTCATCTCGAACGGCGACAGCAGCGGAATGCGCGCCTGCGCGTCGCGCGTGTCGACGCGGCCGTCCCAGGTCAGCCCGCCGGTCGGGCCCGCGTCGATGCTTTCGTCGCCCTCGTCGGGCGAATCGTGGAAGTGCTCGCTGAACGGCGGGATGCCGCGCAAGTACTTCAGCGACGGCGCCGCACGGAACCCGATGCGATGCATGTCGTCGCCGCCGAGCTGCACCGACAGCGCGTTCGGCGGCCCGAACGCATGTTCGGCGCTGTGGCACGACGCGCACGCGAGCTTGCCGGAGCCCGACAGCGACGGATCGGAGAACAGTTGCTTGCCGAGCGCCGTCATCTGCTTCACGCCCTCGAACACCTGCGCACGCGTCTGCGGCTGGCTGGCCGGTGCGACCGCGGGCGCGGCCGGCGCGGTCGGCGCGGCCTGGGCGGCCGGCACGACGGCCGCGGCCGGCGAATTCGCGCCGGGCCGCGCATCGCAACCGGCCAGTGCCGCGAGCCCGGCAGCCAACGCCAGGGCCGCCGCGGCATGGATCAACGATCGCGCGGACGCAAGGGATTTCGGGGTGGTGGGCATCGTCGTTCTATGGGTAGCGGTGGGCAATCGGCCGGAGCTTATGTCAGTTCCGTGACCATCGCGTGACGTTCCGCCGACAGTCAATTGAAAGCGCCCCTACACCCGCCTGTCAAACGGGTTCCAGATAATGCGCGCAGCCGGTCGGCGCCCAGCGCCTGTCGCGCCGGCCCTGCGCCAACCCGGTTCCCACACGCGACCAACGACGAAAGAGAGAACATCGCATGAAGAAGCACGCCTGGATTCGCTATACGCCGATCGCCCTCGCGGCCGCGCTCAGCCTGACCGCCTGCGGCGGCGACGACGTCACGCAACAGGGCCTGTCGGCCGTCAAGAACGTTGTCGTGATCTACGCGGAAAACCGCAGCTTCGACAACCTGTACGGCAACTTCCCGGGCGCGAACGGCCTGCAGAACGCGACGGCCGCTAATTCGGTGCAGAAGGATCGCGACGGCTCGACGATGGCGACGCTGCCGAAGGTCTGGGGCGGCCTGACCGCGACCGGCATCACGCCGGCAGTCACCGAGGCGATGACGGCGAACCTGCCGAACGCGCCGTTCGCGATCGACGATCCGAACGGCTTCAACCAGCCGATGAGCATCGCGACGCGCGACATCGTGCACCGCTTCTACCAGGACCAGATGCAGATCAACGGCGGCAAGAACGACATGTACGCCGCGTGGACCGATGCCGGCGGCCTGACGATGGGCCACTACACGCCGGACCCGTCGAAGCTGCCGCTGTGGAAGATCGCGCAGCAGTACGTGCTCGCCGACAACTTCTTCATGGGCGCGTTCGGCGGCTCGTTCCTGAACCACCAGTACCTGATCTGCGCGTGCGCGCCGTTCTACGCGAACGCGAACACGAGCCCCGCGGCCGGCAAGATCGCCGTCCTGAACGCGGACGGCAAGTCGCTGAAGGTCGCCGCGAATTCGCCCGCGTCCGCGCTGAGCGGCCCGCCGAAGTTCGTCAACGACGGTGCGATCACGCCCGACTTCTTCGCGGTCAACACGATGCAGCCGCCGTATCAGCCGAGCGGCAACAAGGCGGCCACGGGCGGCGACCCGCTGCTCGCCGACCCGGCCAACGCGTCGACGATGCCGCCGCAAACGGCCACCAACATCGGCGACCTGCTGACCAATGCGAACGTGTCGTGGGCATGGTATAGCGGCGCGTGGGGCCAGGCGCTGCAGGCGAGCCAGAACGGCACGTCGAACGTGATCTACGGTGCCGACCTGTCGACGCCGAACTTCCAGCCGCACCACCAGCCGTTCAACTACTTCGCGAACCAGGCGCCGGGCACCGCGAACCGCGCGCAGCACCTGCTCGACGGCGGCGCGAACGGCGCCGAGTTCATCAAGGCGATCGACGCGGGCACGCTGCCGGCGGTGACGTTCTACAAGCCGCAGGGCAACCTGAACGAGCATCCGGGCTACACGGACGTCACGTCGGGCGACCAGCACATCGCCGACGTGATCGCGCACCTGCAGGCGAGCCCGCAGTGGAAGAACATGGTCGTGGTCGTCACGTACGACGAAAACGGCGGCTTCTGGGATCACGCCGCGCCGCCGAACGCCGACCGCTGGGGTCCGGGCACGCGCATTCCGGCGCTGATTGTGTCGCCGTATGCGAAGAAGGGCTTCGTCGACCACACGCAGTACGACACGGGCTCGATCCTGCGCTTCATCACGCGCCGCTACTCGCTGCCGCGCCTCGCGGGCCTGCAACAGCGCGACGACGCGCTGAAGGCCAACGGCGCGCAGCCGATGGGCGACCTGACGAACGCGCTCACGCTGTCGCCGAACCTGTAACGGCATCGCGACGAACGGGCCGGCGGCGCTGCCGGTCCGGACGAACGAAGGGCGGCCTCGCGGCCGCCCTTTTTCACGAATGCGCGTTGTTGTCGCGCCCCTTCGTCACCACCCGTACTTGAGCTCGACGCCGACATAGTCGGCGTTGTGCCCGCCCGCCTGCCGGATCGCATCGCCGACCTGGAAATGCACGGCCTCGACCGCGCCGATCAGGTTCGCGGCGATCGTCCAGTCCGCCCGCAGCTGCACGTACATCCCCGTCCACAACCCGCCCTTGCCGGCCGTGCCCGGCACCACGGCATTGCCCTGCTGGTAGACGGCGTCGCCGGTCGTTTCGCGCCACTGGAAACCGAGCGCGCCGAGCAGCGCCAGGTTCGGCGACGGCTTCAGCGTCACCGACGGCTTCACGTGGATCAGGTTCGAGTAGCCGGTGAAGCCCGCGAGCGTGAAGTAATAGCCGTTCGGAAACAGCGGATTGAAGGTGCCGATGCGGCCGTCGTGCGGATGCCGGTCGCCCGACGCCGCGTCGACCTGCAGCGCGACGCGCGGCGACCACGGCGCGTCGAGCCGGTAGCCGGCGATCGAGCCGAGCGCCCACGCGCGGATCGAGCTGCTGCCGACCGTCCCCGTCTGCAGCATCGTTTCGAGATCCCAGTCGAAGCGCCCCTGCGTGCCCGTGTAGCGCAGGTCCCACACGTCACGGCGCTCGGCGCCGCTCGCATCGAGAAAGCGCGCATTGCTGCGGTTGTAGCGCGACCAGTAGCCCGACAGGTCGCCGGGCCCGACCGACTGCCGTTCGAAGCGCAAGCCGCTGAACGTGAGGTTGCGGTTCGACACGTCGTCGAACGCGGACACGGTGCGGTTCTGCACGGGCTGCGTCGCATACGCGATGAAGCGCCACTTTTGATATTCGTAGTCGGCCCACACCGCATCGAACGCCTGCCGCACGTTCGGGCCGTCGCGCGCGGCGATGAAACGCTGCAAGTCGAACGCCATCTCCTGGCGGCCGACGCGGAACTTGAACGTGCCGCCGCCGAGCGCGCCCGTGTAGGTCGCGAATGCCTGTTCGAGATCGAGCGGGTTCCTGTCGACCGGCGAGATCGTGTTCTTGCCGAACGCACGGTCGTCCTGCAACTGCACGAAGAACTGCCAGTGCTGGCCGAGATGCGCATCGGCATGCACTTCGACGCGCTGGATCAGGTACGTGTCCGATTGCGCGGAGCCGATTCCGAACAACGGCGCATCGTTGGTTTCCAGACGCTCGCGCAGGTTCACGCCGAGCGAAAGATAGGATGACGGATCGTTGCCGAGCGGGATGTATTTCAACCCGTCGAGCGGCACGCGCGGCACGCATGGATTCGCGAGCACCGACCAGTCTTCCTGCCAGCGGTTGAACAGCACGGTCGGCCGCTTGGCCGTGCACGTCGATGCGGGTGCGCTGTCGGCCGCCGCCGGTGCCGTCGCCGTGTCCGCGAACGTCGCATCGGCCCCCGCGAGCAGCAGCCCCGCGACAACCGACGCGCGGGCAACCCGGTCGAAGCGGCTGCCTCGGGTCGTCGCGGCACGCTGCCCGCTTGTCGCGGCCATCCGTTCGCGACCGCCAGCGTCAATCCGGGCCGCTCGCCCGCCGCGGCCGCGACGCGTCCCTCCACGCTGCACGATCATGCATGCTCCTGCGTGCCGGTACGGGCGGACACCCCCGCGCATACCGCCAGCACCGCGAGCGTGCCGGCGGGCACAAGCAGCGCCCAGAACCCGATATGGCGAAAACCCAGCGCGCCGCATATCGCGCCGAGCGCGAACGCGACGATCGCCGGCAGCATCTTCGCGAAGCGCGCGCGTGCCGTCGTGCGCACGCTGTCGGCCGTGCCGGCGGACAGCAGGTCGACGACATCGAGGATCGCCTGCGTGACGTTGCCGGTCATCACCGTGTTCGGCACACCGGCGCGCGCGATCACGCGCGGATGCGCGTTCTGCACGCCCATCGCGAACGTGCCGACGAAACCGGCCACCAGCACCGGCAGGCTGTCGGATTGCGTCACGGGCGTCGCCCACACGCCGGCCGCGCAGAAGCCGAGCAGCAGTACGGCCTGCACCGTATGCAGGGCTCGCGCGCCCTGCCATGCGGGCCGCGCGGAAAGCGCACGCGCAATCAGGCTGCTCGCGACGACGCCGCACACGAACGCAGGAAACACGCTGAGCTTCAGCAGGATGCCCTGCCCGAACCCCGCGACGCCCGCGCCGATCAGCACGAAGTTGCCCGTCACGTGCGCGGTGAACAGTCCGAACAGCGCGACGAAGCTCAGCGTATCGACGAAGCCGGCCACCGCGGAAAGGATCGTGTCTTCGTGCTTCATCGCGCCGCGCTCGCGTGGATCTCGGCGACGTAGCCGCCCGGGAACTGCACGAGCGCCGCATCGCGCCCGTCCGCCGTATACGACGGCACGAGCACGTTCACGCCCGCGGCCTGCGCCTGCTTCAGCGTCGCTGCCAGATCCGGCACTTCGTAGCCGGTCGTCTCGTGCCCGTACGGGTAAGGCAGTTGGCCGTCCGTCACGAGTACGGTCATCTTGCCGAAGCCCGACGTGATGCGAATGCGGCGATAGGTGTCGTTCGGCCGGCCGATCTCGATGCCGGGCGCCTTGAGGTTGTCGGACACCACCTTGCCGTTCGAGAACTTGACGAAATCATGGACGAACTTGCGCACGCTCTGCGGCGACACATACACGCGGTTCTCGGGGATCGTCTGCAGCGCCGCGTAGTTCGGCGCCTGCGTGTGCCAGTACAGCTGCATCTTCACGCCGCCCGTCCACGCGATCACCGCATCGCGGCCGATCGGATCGGGGAACGTGTCGACGATCACTTCAGCGCCATGCTCGCGCGCCACCTTCATCGCCGCGTCCATGTCGGTGACGAGATAACCCGTGCGCTCCGCGCCGAACGGCCAGGGCACGGGCGTCTTGAAGCCGAACACGGAGATCGTGCCCGCCGGCGTGAAAACGAGTTGCGACATCGTCTGGCTCGGGGTCGGCGTGACCTGGAACACGCCCTGCTTCGACTTGCTGCCGCCGAACGTCGCGACGAAGCTGTCGGTGAAGCGATCGAAATCCTCGGGGGCGACGTATACGTGCGTCGTGTCGTATTGCGGCCCGACGGCAAGCGTCGGCGTGGCCGCCGGCGGAACGGGCGGCTTCGCGTACGCCGCCGGCGCCGCGACGAGGCCGGCAGCGATCGCAAGCGCGAGCAAGGCGGAACGAATCGTTTTCATCACAGGATTTCCTTGTTGTTTCATCGTCATCGAGTGGTACGGCCGTCGCCGGCCGTGTGCTTCGCATCGGCGAGCAGCGTCGCGAGCACGAGTGCGGCGATCAGCCCGAGATGCTCGAAAAAGCTGTTGAGCGCCATGAAATGATCGGCGCCCGTGCGGTTCCAGAAATCGTTCGCCACCGCCATCGCGACAAGCGTCAGCATGCCGAGGGCGCCGGCGCCGAGCCACGTGAAGCGGTTCAACACCACGCACAGCGAGCCGGCAATCTCGACCGCGATCGCGAGCGCCGCCCAGAGCGCGGCCGGATGCAGGCCGAAATGCGCCTGCTCGGCGACCGCGCCGCCGAAATCCAGCGCCTTCGCGACGCCGCCGATCAGGTACGCAGACACCAGCGCGAGGCGCACGAGCGGCAGGACCCACGGCTGCGCCAGCAGCGCGCGAACCCACGCCGGGTTGCCGAAACCGCCTGAATTGGTCGGGGCCGCCATGTCAGACCGCCCAGCACGAACAACCGAACGCGCCCCAGAAGCCCTTCGCATCCGACGTCGGCAATGCGCTGCCCCACGCGCTCGCATGTGCATGGGCGTGCACGTTGCACGCGCTCGAGCAGCCGCACATCGCGGCCGCCGCACGCTGCAGCGGTGCGCCGTTGCGCTGCGTCGCGCCCCAGCCGCCGTAGCCGCCGTACTCGCGCACCGGCGACCAGTCCGGCATCGCGGGCGGAATCGGCGCGTCGTGCGACGCGAACGGCCCCGCGCCCCACACGATCTTGCCGCCGACCACCGTCAGCAATGCGGTCGTATCCACGATATCGTCCTCCGCACATGTGAAGAAATCGCGATCCGGGACTATCAGGTCGGCAAGCTGCCCGACCGCGATGCGCCCTTTCTTCCCCTCTTCGTTCGAGAACCACGTCACGTATTCGGTCCACATGCGCAGCGCGGTCTCGCGATCGAGCAGGTTGCGCTGCGGATACATGCGCAGCCCGCCGACCGTCTTGCCCGTCACGAGCCATGCGAGCGACACCCACGGGTTGTACGACGCGACACGCGTTGCGTCGGTGCCGGCCGACACCTTGAGCCCCTTGTCGAGCATCTTCGCGATGGGCGGCGTCGCCTCGGCCGCCTGTGCACCGTAGCGCTCGACGAAATATTCCCCCTGGTACGCCATCCGGTGCTGCACCGCAACACCGCCGCCCAGCGCCGCAATACGATCCATCGATTTTTCGGAGATCGTCTCCGCATGATCGAAGAACCAGTTCAACCCGTCGAGCGGAATTTCGCGGTTCACCTTCTCGAACACGTCGAGCGCGCGGCTGATCGTTTCGTCGTACGTGGCATGCATGCGCCACGGCCAGCGGTTCTGTGCGAGCACGCGCACGACGCCTTCGAGATCGTCTTCCATCTGCGCCGGCAGGTCCGGGCGTGCAACGCGGAAGTCCTCGAAATCCGCTGCCGAGAACACCAGCATCTCGCCGGCACCGTTGTTGCGGAAATAGTCGGTGCCGTCGTGATACTTGACGCTCCTGGTCCAGTTCACGAAGTCTTCCTTCTCGGCGTTCGGCTTCTGCGTGAACAGGTTGTACGCGATCCGGATCGTCATCTCGCCCGCGTCGTGCAGCTTGCGGATCACTTCGTAATCGTCGGGATAATTCTGCGAACCGCCGCCCGCATCGATCACGCCCGTCACGCCGAGACGGTTCAGTTCGCGCATGAAGTGGCGCGTCGAGTTGTACTGGTATTCGAACGGCAGCTTCGGCCCCTTCGCGAGCGTCGCGTAGAGGATCGTCGCGTTCGGGTTCGCGAGCAGCAGCCCGGTCGGGTTGCCCGCGGCGTCGCGCAGGATCGTGCCGCCCGGCGGCTCGGGCGTGTCCTTCGTGTAGCCGACCACGCGCAGCGCAGCCGCGTTCAGCAACGCACGGTCGTACAGGTGCAGGATGAACACCGGCGTATCGGGCGCGGCGGCGTTGAGCTCCTCGATCGTCGGCAGGCGCTTCTCGGCGAACTGGTGCTCGGTGAAGCCGCCGACCACGCGCACCCATTGCGGCGCGGGCGTGATCGCGACCTGCCGCCTGAGCATGTCCATCGCGACCGCGAGCGAACGCACGCCGTCCCAGCGCAGCTCCATGTTGTAGTTCAGGCCGCCGCGAATCACGTGCGTATGGTTGTCGATCAGGCCCGGCAGCACGGCGCGGCCGTCGAGATCGACGACCTTCGTCGCGCGGCCCGCGAGCGGCACGATCTCCGCATTGCCGCCGACCGCGACGAAGCGGCCGTCCTTGATCGCGACGGCGGTGGCGACGGGGTTCGCACGATCGAGCGTCGTGATGCGCCCGTTGTGCAGGATGAGATCGGGTTGAGTATCGATTGCGCTCATGGTGTGTCCTCGATGCGGTCAGAAGCCGAGCCAGTGACGGACCGGCGCGATGCTGCCTGCGCCGATCAGCATGCCGGCGAGGCCGACCAGCGCGATCAGCGGCGGTGCCGGCGAGCGCACCTTGATCACGCTGTACACGACGCCGATCAGCACGCCGGCGCCCAACGAAAGTAGATAAGATTCCATAACGATTTTTCTCCCTGGCCGGATTAGAATCACCTGCATGGCGCGCCCGCCTTCGCGGTGCATCGCATCGGCGGCACGATCCGCTGCCGCCGAATCGGTTTCGCTTCCCTGCCACCCGTTCCGACCATGCAACACCTTCCTGATCTCGAAGCCTGGGCCATCTTTGCCCGTGTCGCGGAAACCGGCTCGTTCGCGAAGGCTGCCGACCTGCTCGGCGTGTCGCAACCGACCGTGTCGAAGGCGATCGCGCGCCTCGAAAAGCGTCTCGGCGCGATGCTGCTGTACCGCACGTCGCGCAAGCTGTCGCTCACGCCGACCGGCGAGCTGCTGCGCGACCGCGCGATCCGCCTGCTCGCCGATGCGGAGCTGATCGAAAGCGAAGCGTCCGCGCACGCACTCGAACCGCACGGTCTCGTGCGCGTGAATGCGCCGATGTCGTTCGGGGTGCGCCATCTGTCGCCGGTGCTGCCCGCGTTTCTCGAGCGCTATCCGCGCGTCGACATCGACCTCGTGCTCACCGATCACATCGTCGACATCGTGTCCGGCGGCTTCGACGTCGCGGTCCGCATCGCGGAGCTCAGCGATTCGTCGCTGCGCTCGCGCCGGCTCTGCGCGGTGCGCCGGCCGCTCGTCGCGGCGCCCGCGTATCTCGACCGGCGCGGCCGCCCCACGCACCCGCGCGACCTCGAACAGCACGTGTGCCTCACCTATACGAACCTGCCGACGCCCGAGCACTGGCGCTTTCGTCACCCGGCATCGGGCGAGGAGGTCGGCATGTCCGTGCACGGCCGCATCCGCACCAACAACGCGGACGTGATCGTCCCCGCGCTCGTCGCCGGCCACGGCCTCGCGCTGCAGCCCGAGTTCCTGGTATGGGAAGAGATGCAGCGCGGCGAGCTCGAGGAAGTAATGGGCGACTGGAAGATCGCCGACATCAACGTCAACCTCGTCACGCCGCCCGGCATGCTGCGCGCCGCGCGCGTGACGGTGCTGCTCGAGTTCCTCGCCGAACACTTCTCGCACGCGCCGTGGGCGCTGCCCGTGGCCTGAACGCGCGGCGGCCGACGGCAGGCAATCGCCGCGCCCATCGCGACGATCGCGGCAGGCGGCCCGTTACTTCGCCGGCACGGGCGGGATCGACTCGTGCGGCGTCAGCGTACGCTCTGCCGCCTTGTGGACCATCGTGTACGCGTAATCGACGCCCATCCCGTACGCGCCCGAATGCTCCTTCGCGATCGCCATCACCGCGTCGTAGCTCTCGCGGCGCGCCCAGTCGCGCTGCCACTCGAGCAGCACCTGCTGCCACGTGACCGGCACCACGCCCGCCTGCACCATCCGCTGCATCGCGAAGTCGTGCGCAGCCTGCGACGTGCCGCCCGATGCGTCGGCGACCATGTAGATTTCGTAGTCGCCTTCGAGCATCGCGCACAGCGCGAACGTCGTGTTGCAGACCTCCGTCCACAGGCCCGACACGACCACCTTCTTGCGGCCGTTCGCGGCCAGCGCGTCGCGCACCTTCTGGTCGTCCCACGAGTTCATCGACGTGCGTTCGAGCGTCTTCTGGTTCGGGAACACGTCGAGCAGCTCGGGATAGGTGTGGCCCGAGAAGCTGTCGGATTCCACCGTCGTGATCGTGGTCGGGATGTTGAACACCTTCGCGGCCTTCGCGAGCCCGACGACGTTGTTCTTCAGCGCCTGACGATCGATCGACTGCACGCCGAACGCCATCTGCGGCTGCTGGTCGATGAAGATCAGCTGGCTGTTCTGCGGAGTCAGTACTTCAAGCTTCGGGTTGCTCATGACGTGTGTCGTCCTGTAAACGGAAAAAGGAGGGCCTGCCTCGACCGTCGGAACGGGAGGCGCCGCGTGTGAATTGCGCCGGATCGGGATCGTCATCCGGCTCGCAGTATTTAATCTGCAAACGCACGGCGCGAACACCCATGAAACGGAATCGATCCGATTCCGGAATCGATGCCCGTTCGGGGCGGCTCGCCCTTTTTTTCTTCACGCAAACCCGATACCCTTTCGAAATCTTGACGGCGTGCCCTGCGCCGCCCGTCGGCCATCACGAGATGCTCATCATGAAACCGTATTTCCTGTCGCTGCTCGCCGGCATCCTCGCCGGTGCCATCTACGGCGCGCTCGGCGTGAATTCGCCGGCGCCGCCGATCATCGCGCTCACCGGCCTGCTCGGCATGCTGGCCGGCGAACAGATCCTGCCCGTCGCGCGCCGGATGCTTTCCGGACACCGGCTGAATACCGCGTGGCGCGACGCGCAATGCAGCCAGCACATGTTCGGCGCGCTGCCGGGCGGCACCGCGAACGACCGCAAGCCGTCGTGATGCACGCCGTCGCCGCAGGCCGCGCATGACCAACGTCGAGCTGTTCCACTACCTGCTGCTGTTGATCTGCGGCGCGGGCGCGCTCACGTGGCTCGCCGAACGCATCTCGATTCCGCCGGCCGTCGTGCTGCTGCTCGGCGGCTGCGCGGTGGCGATCGCCGGCAAGCGCGTGCCCGACATGGACCCGGCGCTGCTGCTCGCGGCCGTACTGCCGCCGCTGCTGATGTCGAGCGGGTTCTACACCGCGTGGAAGGAATTCAGGCAGGAGCTCGCATCGATCGCGTCGCTCGCGCTCGGTGCGGTAGCGTTCACGACCGTCGCGGTGGCCGTGGCCGTGCGTGCCGCGAACCCGGCGCTGCCGTGGGCCGCGTGCTTCACGCTCGGCGCGATCGTGTCGCCGCCCGACGCGGTGGCCGCGAAGGCGATCCTGCAGCGCTACCCGCTGCCCGCGCGGCTCGTCGCGGTGCTCGAAGGCGAAAGCCTCGTCAACGATGCATCGGGCCTGCTGCTGTACCAGATGGCCGTGTCGGCCGCGCTCGCCGTGTCGATCACGGCCGCGAGCGCCACCGGCCTGTTCTTCTCGCTCACGCTGATCGGCATCGCGGTCGGCCTCGCGTGCGGCCACGCGATGTGCTGGGTGCTGCCGCGCCTGCGCGACCCGATGCTCGGCATCGTCGTGACCTTCGCGATGGCGTGGGGCAGCTACGGCATCGCGGAAGCGGTCGACGGCTCGGGCGTGCTGTCGGTGGTGACTTGCGGCCTCGTGCTCGGCGTGCGCCAGCATCGCGTGTTCGACGCCGACCTGCGGATCAAGGCGAAGGCAACGTGGGAAGCGATCGTGTTCGTGCTCGATGCGCTCGTGTTCATCCTGATCGGTCTCGCGCTGCACGCGATCCTCGCGCGCGTGAACCACGAAGGCGCGGTGCTGATGGCCGGCCTGCGCGTCGCGCTGCCCGCCACCGCCGCCGCGATCGGTGCGCGCGTCGTGTGGGTGTTCGTCGCGATGTGGCTGCCGGACCGCCTGCGCGCACCGCGCGCGGGCCATGCGCGGTGGTCGTGGCGCGAGGCCGTCGTGCTCGGCTGGTCGGGCATGCGCGGCGTCGTGAGCCTCGCCGCCGCGATCGCGCTGCCGAGCAACTTTCCCGGCCGCGACCTGATCCTGTTCAGCACGTTCCTGCTGATCATCGCGACGCTCGTCGTGCAAGGCGGCACGCTCGCGCCGCTGATCCGCGTGCTGAAGCTGCGCCCGGTCGCGCGGCACACGATGTCCGAGCACGCGGTGCGCGCGCATACGTTCGGCGCGGCGCTCGCCGAACTCGACGCGCTGGAGCAGCGCGGGTCGAACCTCGAGCGCCCGTCGCTCGACCGCCTGCTCGCCGAATACCGCAACCGCGTCATGTTCAACGAACGCGCGCATCGGCATGGCGCCGAGCCGGCCGACATGCGCGCGCGGATGCTGCGCGTCGAGCTCGAACTCGTCGGCGTGTCGCGCCAGGCGCTGCTCGACCTGCATCGCGACGGCAAGGTCGACGACACGGTGCTGCACCGGATCGAATCGGAGCTCGATTTCGAGGAACTGCGGCTGCAGCGGCTGCTCGAACCGTAACGTCCGGCCAGGCCGCCGGCCCTCCCCTTCTCCCCCATGGAACTGCAATGAGCGAACTGTCCGTCGAAGCGAGCATCGGCTCGGTCGATTATCTCGTCCACTTCAGCGATGGCGTCCACCAGTGGCGTGCCGACGAACCGGCGCCGCTCGGCGGCGGCGATGCGGCGCCGACGCCCGTCGCGCTGCTGCTGTCGAGCCTCGGCGCCTGCACCGCGATCACGCTGAAGATGTATGCGCAACGCAAGGGCTGGCCGCTCGCCGAAGTACACGTGAAGCTCGCGCACGAATCGGGCAGCGCGGGCAGCACGATCGTGCGCCGCATCACGCTCGAAGGCGACCTGTCCGGCGAGCAGCGCGAGCGCCTGCTGCAGATCGCGAACGCGTGCCCGGTGCACAAGATCCTCACGCATCCGATCACGATCGACACGGCGATCGCCTGACCGCCTACCGCACCGAACACGAACTCCCCACCATGTCCGCATCGATCAAGACCCTGCTCACGCCGCGCGAAAGCGACATCGGCAACCTCGTCGTGCGCCGCGTGCTGCCCGCGCGCGCCGCGCGCCTCGTCGGCCCGTTCATCTTCTTCGACGAGATGGGCCCGGCCGTGCTGCCGGCCGGCCGCGGCATCGACGTGCTGCCGCATCCGCACATCGGGCTCGCGACCGTCACCTACCTGTTCGACGGCTCGCTGATGCATCACGACAGCCTCGGCTTCCGGCAAAAGATCGTGCCGGGCGACGTGAACTGGATGACGGCCGGCCGCGGCATCGTGCATTCGGAGCGCTCGCCCGACGAGGACCGCCCGCGCGAGCAGCCGGTCCACGGGATCCAGACCTGGGTCGCGCTGCCGGTCGAGCACGAGGACACCGCGCCCGCATTCGTCCATCATCCGGCCGACACGCTGCCGTCGTTCGCGCGCGACGGCGCGAGCGTGCGCGTGATCGCGGGCACCGCGTTCGGGCTTACGTCGCCGGTCGCCGTGTTCTCGCCGACGCTCTATGCGTATGCGGAATTCGCGGCGGGCGGCCGGCTCGCGCTCGATGCGGAGCACGACGAGCGCGGCGTGTATCTCGTCGACGGCGACCTCACCATCGACGGCACGCCGCTCGCCCCCGAGACGATGGCCGTGCTCGAACCGGGCGCGACCGTGGCGCTCGCCAGCGCGAACGGCGCGCGCGTGATGCTGCTCGGCGGCGCACACCTGCCGGGCGAGCGTTTCATCGAATGGAATTTTGTATCGAGCGAGCGCGCGAAGATCGACGCGGCGCGCGCAGCGTGGGCCGCGCAGACCTTCGGCAAGGTGCCGGGCGAGGAAGACGAATGGACGCGCCAGCCGGAACGCAGGGCGCGACCGGCAGAATAGGCAGGTTCGCTCGCAAGCAGGCGACGGCCGGCACGCATGCCGGCCGTCGTTTGTTTACTGCTTCAATCCCATCAGTTTCGCGAGCGTCGGCCAGCGCTCGAGCGACTCGACGAACGCGCGGCGCGCCTGCTCGTCGACGTAACGTTCAGGATCGAGCGCGGGCAGATGCCGCGCGAGGCCGAGCACGTCGTTCGGCTGCGACAGGCGATCGTCGTCGCCGTCGCCGGGAAGGATTACTGTTCGTCGATCCATACGCCGTCCGGAGTTTTCACCGCGTAACCCGCGGCCGTCTGCATCGTCACCGTGCCCTCGTTCTCGCCGACCATCCGCGTGCGCGGCAGGTCCGCCGCATATTGCGCGAGCGTCGCGCCCGGCTTGAACGGGCTGTTCGACACGAGGTTCGACAGCAGCTGCGCGAGCGCGAGGAAGCTGGTCGGCTGCTCGATCACGGTCGTCGCGCCGTGGTTGCCGGCAAAGCCGACGAGCCGCACGCCGACCGGCCCGTGCACGATGCGCGGCGTCGGGATCTCGCGCAGGCCCGCGACCTGGTTCTTGTCGCCGCGCAACGCAGCGCCGTGCTCGGGCACGAACACGATCACCGCGCGGCGGCCCGATTGCGCGATCAGGTCGGCGAGACGGTCGAAATCGCTCATCAGCTTCGTCGCGCGCTGCGGATACGAGTCGATGCTCGTCAGCGAACTGCCGACCACGCGGTTGCCGTCGTGCAGGCTGATCGTGTTGTAGTACAGCGCGACGGGCCCCTGCACCGACCCGCGCTGCGCGTACCAGTTCGCGAGCGTTCCATAGTCGTCCTTGATCGCCGAGCCGTCGAACGCGTGCATCGCGACGGGCGCGGCCGCGTTCGAGACCATCGGCGCGTCGGCCGCGCCGATGTTGTCGTGGATCACCTGCAGGAAGTTGTCGAAGTGGCCGTCGTGGTTCAGCAGCGACTGCACCGTGTAACCGGCGCCCGCGAGTTGCGCGAACAGCTGGCACTGCTGCGGCGCGGGCTTGTACAGGTCCGCGTGCGCCTCCTGCCCGCAGCTCGCACGCAGCACGCGGATCGCCGCCGGGCCGCTGTAGCTCGCAGCGGTGCTGAAGTTCGAGAACAGGTAGTCGAAGTGGCTCAGCATCGGGTGATTGCGCACCTTCGCCGCATCGAGATCGTCCCACGACAGCGAGCAGACGTGCAGCACGATCACGTCGAACTGCGCGGCCGGATCGTTGCCGAGATGACCGAACGCGACCTGCCGCTGCGACTCCTGTGCACGGAACGTCGCGAGCGCGGCGTTGTGGTCCTCGGGCTGGTCGGCGCTCCCCATCGTCGTCGTGCCCTGCGCGTTCGCCTGCTGCGCGGCCGGCGCGACCACGCGCGCCATCAGGCCGCTGCCCGCTTGCCACAGCGGCATCACGATCAGCACGGCCAGCACGAACGTCGCGACGCGCAGCCAGCGGTTGACGATGAAATAGACGATCAGCGCGCCGACCACCGTCAGCACGAGCGCGGGCGGCAGCAGGCGCGGCAGCAGTTCCATCCAGTAGTCGACGCGGAACGTGCTCACTTCGCGTGCGGCTTCGGCAAGACGTGCGAGCGGCGGCGCATGCATCTCGCGCGCGAGCAGCGGCACCGCGATCGCGATCGCCACGAGCTGCCGGACGATGCGCCATGCACGCCGCCGCACCGGCGCGCTCGCCGCGAGCGCCACCGCGAACGCGAGGTTCGCGAGCCACAGCGGCTGCAGGTGCCCGGTCGCGAACAGCGCGAACTTCAGGATGAAATACAGATTCCAGAACGTCATCTAACCCACTCCATGATGAGCGCGCGTCAGTCGCGCGCCCGGTCGAGTTTCGGCGCCAGCATGGCCTGCAGGCCGCGCGCCGCACCCTTCCACATCCGTACATAACCGTCCACGCCGATGCGCAGCACTTCCTTCAGCCCGCCGAGCGGCGTGTCGACGCGCGTGCCTTCGTGCCAGTCGAGCCACGCATCCGCGCGGCCGAACGTGCATTGCACGAGCTGGCGCTCCTGTTCGAGCGTCAGTTCCTCGAAGCTCACGCCGACGTGGGTCGGCGTCACGCGGCTCACGCGCACCGGGAACGGGAACGGCCGGTCGCCGCGCGTCACGCACACCGTCAGCGTGTCGCCGACAGCGAGCGGCAGCCCCGGCACCGCTTCGAGGCCGAGGCCGCCGGTCGAGTAGTCGCTCGTGAAGCATGCGGCGGTCGTTCCGTCGGCGAGCAGCAGCATGGCCGGCACGCGCATCGCGATCCGGTGCGTGACGCGCACCTGCTTGGTCTCGCGCGCGACGGCCAGCGCCGCGCCGAGCATCGCGAGGTTGTACACGGTCCAGCCGAGCGTGATCAGGATCGTCGACGCCTCGTCGCCCTGGTCGGCGACCAGCCGCCACAGGCCGGCGACGATCGCGAGCACGTTCAGCGCGAACAGCACGAGATACGGTTTCGACGTCGACCAGTCGACATAACCTTCGTCGATCTTGCCGCCCTTGTCGGTCACGTTGAACTTGCCGTGCTTCGGGCTGAAGAACGCGACGGTGGTCGGCAGCGCGATGTACCACGCGAGCACCGATTCGTAGACCTCGGCCCAGAACGAATGGCGGTAGCGCCCCTGCATCCGCGAGTTCGCGACGTTCGCGAGCACGAGATACGGGATCACGTAGCTCGCGAGCGCGAGCGACGACGCGTTGATGAAGTACAGGTGGAAGAACAGGTACGCGAGCGGGATCGTCAGGAACACCAGCCGCGGAATCCCGTAGAAGAAGTGCAGCATCGCGTTGCCGTAGCAGATCCGCTGGATGAAGCCGAGCCCGCGCCCGAGGAACGGATTGTCGATGCGGAAGATCTGCGCCATCCCGCGCGCCCAGCGCGTGCGCTGCTTCACGTGGCCCGCGAGGCTTTCGGTCGCGAGGCCGGCCGCCTGCACGGTCGGCAGGTACGCCGACGTATAGCCGCGCCGGTGCAGCTTGAGCGCCGTATGCGCATCCTCGGTCACGGTTTCCACCGCGACGCCGCCGACCTCTTCCAGCGCGCTGCGCTTGAGCACCGCGCACGATCCGCAGAAGAACGTCGCGTTCCACAGGTCGTTGCCCGACTGCACGAGGCCGTAGAACAGGTTGCCCTCGTTCGGGATCTCGCGGAACGTGCCGAGGTTGCGCTCGAACGGATCGGGCGAGAAGAAATGGTGCGGCGTCTGCACGAGCGCGCACTTCGGGTCGCGCAGGAACACGCCCATCGTCGTCTGCAGGAACGAGCGCGTCGGCACGTGATCGCAGTCGAAGATCGCGATGTATTCGCCGTGCGTCTTCGGCAGCGCGCGGTTGATGTTGCCGGCCTTCGCGTGGAGGTTGTCGTCGCGCGTCAGGTAGTCGATGCCGGCCTCGGCCGCGAACGCCGCGAACTCGGGGCGCCGGCCGTCGTCGAGCAGGTAGACGCGCAGCTTCGCCGTCGGCCAGTCGATGCTCTGCGCGGCGAATACCGTCGGTTTCACGACCGACAGCGGCTCGTTGTAGGTCGGGATGTAGATGTCGACGGTCGGCCAGGTGTCGGGGTCGTCGGGCAGCGGCACGATCGGCCGGTCGAGCGGCCACGCGGTCTGCACGAAACCGAGCAGCAGGATCATCCACGTATAGGCTTCGGCGCCGTACAGCAGGTAGCCGGCGACCGCTTCGACCGGGCTGCGGAAGTCGAGCGTCTGCGTCGTGCGCCACCACACGTAGCGCACCGCCGCGAGCAGCGCGAGCGACGCGAGCGCGAGCGTCGGCAGGTGGCCCGGCAGGCGGCGCAGCGCGAGCGCCAGCACCGCGACGATCGCGAAGAACGCGAACTGCGCGCCGGGCATCAGCGGTGACATCCCGGCCGCGGCCCACAGCAGCGCGCCGGACACGAGCAGCAGCGGCGCGAGCCAGCGGCGCCGGCCGACGCCGTTTGCGCGCGCATCGAGCCAGCCGCCCCAGCGCGCCCACGGCAGGCGTTCGAGCATCGCGTCGATGCGAAGGCCGACCGCGCGCCCGGCCACATAGACCGGCACGACGAAGGTGTCGAACCACGCGAGCGGATCGCGCGCGGGCCGGCCGTCGGCCGCGCGCGGCGCGCGCACGATCGAGCGCCACAGCCATTCGCGCGGACTGAGCGGCTGCAGCACGCCCCACTCGTGCGCGAGCCGCAGGAACGCGGCGCGCGCCCGACGGCGCACGGGATCGGGCCGGCCCGGCGGCGGCGCGTGGAAGAACAGCCGCACGACCCAGTCGAGCAGCGTGCGCTCCGCCGGCAATCCGATGCCGCGCGCGAACCAGTCGGCCGCGCGGCGGCCGAACGCGCGCAGCCGCGGCGCGAAGGCGGCCTTCATCGCGCCGCTCCGGTGCGACCGGCGCCTGCCGCCGCCAGCCACGCATCGACCCAGTTCGCGATGCCGTTCAGGTCGTGCGCCGCCTGCGAATACGGCGCGTCGTCGAAGATCCAGCTGCCGCGCGCGAGCGCTTCGGGCACGGCCGCGTCGACGTGGATCCGCTGTTCGAGCATCGATGCCGGCCCGGCGACCGCGCGCAGCATCGCGATTGCGTCGCGCTGCATGTCGCGTGCCGGATTCAGCCGGTTCACGACGATCTGCAGTTCGCCGCCGCCGGCACGCAGCGCACCGAGCCGCGCGGCTGCCGTCGCGCAGGCGGTCGGTTCGGGCGGCACGACGACGAGCGTCAGGTCCGCGCGGCGAATCGCCTGCTCGGCCTGCGGCGACGGATAACGCGCGGTGTCGACCAGCACGACGCCGTCGGCCGGCAGCGCGATCTCGTCGAGCGCGCGCGACAGCCATGCCGGGTCGGCCGCGAGCCGCGCATCGCACGCGGCCGCGCCGGCCGCGTCGACCTGCCCGTACGGCACGAACAGCACGCCGTCGGCATTGCGCCACGTATGCGCGTGCCACGGCTCGGCGCCGCCGAGCACGCTCTGCGCGAGGCCGTGCTCGGCCAGCGAGTCGAGGCCGAGCGTCGCGCCCATCAGGTTCTGCGCATCGAGCTCGACGGCGACGACCTGCCGGCCGCGGCGCGCGAGCAGCACCGCGAGCGCGGCCGCGAGCGTCGTGCGGCCCGCGCCGCCCGTCGTCGATGTAATGGCGATCGTCTTCATCGCGTCGCCTCGTCATCGTGATCGGCGCCGGGTTCGGCATCGGGCAGCAACCGGCCGCGCAGCGCGACCGGCACGAGTTCGCACGGCACCGCGTCGCGCCGGTCGATCCCGCGCGGCGCCTGAAAACCGCGGCCGATGCCGAGGTGCTGCGCAACGATCCAGACGGGCACCGCGATCACGATGCCGACGATGAATCCGATGACGAGTTCGGCGATCATGCGCCCTCCGGCTTGCGCAGCGGCATCGCGCTGCGAATGGCACTGCGCGCAGGCGCGGCGGGAATGGCGGGAAGCGGGGCCGGTGCGTCGGCGGCAAGGTGCGCGAGCGCAGGCATCGCATCGATCGCCTCGAGCGAGACGATTGCATCGATTGCATCGATCGCATCGCTCACCTCGGTCGCGTCAGGCGACGCCGCGCCGAAATCGGCGCGCGCAGCCGATGTGCGCGCAGCACCGGCCGGCTGCGTGGCCGCGAACAAGTCGCTGTAGTCGGCGATCGGTGCGCGCCGGTTCTCGGCTTTCAGCGCGTCGAGCTCCGTGTCGATGCTGCCCCGCCCGAGGCACACGACGCGATCGGACAGCGTGTCGACCGGCACGTCGAAGATCCGCGCGAGCGCGTCGTCGGCATCGACCGGCTCGCACGCGAACAGGAACATGTACAGGTGCCCGGGATCGGCCGTCACGACGTCGCCCGCGCGGCGCGGCCGGCAGTGCCGCAGCGCGTCGACGTGCGACACGCCCGGCAGCAGCGCGATCTTCGCGAGCGTGTGCGGCAGCGCGAGCACGGCGCCGCGATCGAGCACCGCGCGAATCCGCAGGCAGAACGCGCCGACCGGCAGATAGCCGAGCACCGAATCGCCGAGCGCGGCCGCGAGCGCCGCGCGATAGTCCGCCGCGACGGGCCGCGCATAGAGCTGGCCGCGCAGCGCGTGCACGGCGGCCTGCATCCGCGACACCGGCAGGTCGCGCGCGACGACGCGGTTCGCGCCGACGCTCAGCAGCAGCATCTCGAACTGCTGGCGCAGCACCTCGCCGCCACGCTCGACGACCGCGATCTTCAGCGCGCCGCCGCACTGCCGACGCAGCGCGTGCACGTCCGCGCACAACGCTTCGAGCTGCGCATGCGAGCGGAACGCGAGCACCGCGGTCGCGGCCTGGGCCTTCGCGCAGGCCGCGACGACGGCCGCGTTGTCGTCGACGATTTCCCAGTCGCCGGGCGCGCGGTTCACGCCGTCGAGCACCGCGCGGCTGACGACGACGCGATCTTCGTCGATCGCGAGCTTCATCCGGCGCGCCGGCTCGGTCGCGCCGGCATCGATGCTCGCCGACAGCCGGCCGCTCGGCGCAAAGCGCAGCGGCCGCACCTCGCCGGCCGCGAGCGTGTCGCCCGCGCGCCAGAAATCGACGATCCACAGCAGTTCGCCGTGCGTGCGCTGCATCTGCGCGACGCCCGAGAAGACGCCGTGGAAACCGCTGCGCGGCGCGCGATCCGCACCGCGCACGAGCGGCGGATCGTCGGTGCTCACGTCGGTGCCAGAACGCGCCGCTTCGGGATCGAGCAGCAGCACGAGCGCGATGCGGTGGGTGCGGCACCAGTCGGCGAGCGCGTGCGCTTCGTCGGCGAGCGCGACCGGATCGTCCCAGCTGAACCAGCGCTGCGCGCCTTCGACGAAATACAGCGAACGCGCGCGAAAACCGTAGCGCTTCATCGCGCGCAAGCCGCCGGTCAACCGCGCGAACGGGCCCGGCGCCGCGCGGCGCGGTGCGGCGCCGGCGCCTTCTCCATCGGCCGGCTCGGCCGCCGCCGGCATCGCCAGCACGCTCAGGTTGCGCGGCCAGCCGGCCGGCTGCGCGCCGCCCGCAAAGCCGCGCGCCTCCATTTGCTCGACGACGCGCGCCGCGTCGCGTGCGAGCACGACCGTGACGTCGCGCGTGCGCGCCTGCCGCGCGCTCTCCCACACGAGTGCGTCGCACGCCGGCGTGCCGCCGGCCGCGTAGATCGCGTACAGGCCGCCCGCTTCCAGTTGCGTCCATGCGTCGGGCAAGCCGTCGATCGCGAGCCGGCTCAGCGTGCCGACGCGGCCGCCGGCCGGCCCCATGCGCAGCAGCGCACGCAGGCGGCCCAGCAGGCCGGCGGCACCGAGCGCGGGACGGGTGGCATCGATTTCCGTATTCACGACGTTCCCCTAGTAATCCGAATAAAGCCGCACCGGCGTCGGCGTGACGAGCCAGCTGGGCTGCGCGCGCGCATCGAATGCATAACGCAGGTACACGAGCGCCGAACTCGGCGCGTAGTCGTGCGACCGGTCGACATGCAGTTGCGCGCCGACGCTCAGGTGCGGGTTCACGCGGTACTCGACGATGCCGTTCACACCGTACGAGAACGACACGCCGCGTGTCGAGCTGCCCGCGTATACGAACCCGGCCGCGACCTGCGCGGCCCGCTGGTCCGAGAACGTCGGGTAAAACAGCGAATCCTTCTCGTAGCTGTTCGAGATCCCGCCCGTGACGGTCAGGTCCCACGACAGCGCGTCGCGCCGCCCCGCCCATTCGATCGGCACGCCGAGCGACAGGTAGCGCTGCGGGCTGTAGTAACCGCCCTGCCCGTACGTGTAGTAGCGCAGGTTCTGCGCGTAGTGCCACGCATTGCCGACGAGCCCGGTGCTGACCTTCATCGTCGCGCGCTCGTACACGGGCACCGTGAACCCGGTGCGCAGCGTGACTTCCGCGTTGCGTTCGACGTTGCGGCCGGACAGCACGCCCGCGCCGAGTTCCGCGAACAGGTTCGTGCGGCCGACGTCGACCGATGCGCGCAGGTTCACGCCGTCGCGGCGCACGCCGCCCCAGACCGCGCCCGTCCACGGGTCGCGCATCCCCGCGTACGACAGCACGCTGCTCGTTTCCGGCCGCCGCGACGCATTCACGCTGAAGCTCGCCGGGCCCGCGTCGAAGCGGTAGCGCACCCCGCCGACGAGGTAATGCACGGGGAAACCGAGCGGCGACGTGCCGAGATCGAAGCGCCATGCATCGGTGCGATAGCCGGCGCCGAGCGCGACACCCGTCGTCGACTGGTGCAGCGAGCCCGGCGGATTCGCGATCAGCGCGGCGGCCTGCTGATTCGACTGGAACGGGGGCGGCAGCCCGCTCGATGCCCTGAGCGCCGCGTAGGTCCCGAACGTCTTCAGCGAATACGCGTTCGGGTCGCTCGTATCGAGCGTGCCCGGATCCAGATGCACGGTGTCGATCTGCGCGAACACATGCCCGTCGTAGCGGATCGGCATCTGCAGGTAGATCGGCACCTGCTGCGCGCGATACGACGAGATGCCTTCGTCGCCCGACTTGTACGCGGGCATCCAGCCGGTCTCGATCTCGGGGTTCCGCCGCTGTTCGAGATCCGCGAACGCGGCCTGCGCGGGCGTCAGGCCGTCGCGGCCCGGGCTCACACCCGCCGTGCGTTCCTGCGACCGCGACAGCCGGTACAGCGACGCCGCGTCGTCGTAGCGGCCCAGTGCCTCGGCCACGCGCCCGGCCGCGACCGTCACGTCCGCACGCGCCGGATACGCGGCCTGCAGCCGGCCGGTCACCTGCGCGGCTTCGTCCGGACGGCGCAGCGCGTTCAGGCGGCGCACGGCCGACAGTTGCGTGTCGACGTCGTCGTCCGGCGTGCGTGCGAGCACGGCCTGCACCCGCGCGAGCGCGGCCGCGCGGTTGCCGCTGTCCTCGTCGATGCGCGCGAGCGCGAGCTGCGTATCGGCATCGTTCGGCGTGCGCGCGACGACCGCCGCGAGCGCGTCGCGCGCCGCGCCGTAATGGCCCTGCGCGCGTTCGAGATCGGCCAGTTCGAGCGCATGGCGCTTGTCCGCGCGGCCGGCCGGGCTCGCGCGATCGAGCAGCGCACGCGCCTGCGCGTAGTCCTGCCGCGCGATCGCATCGTCCGTCTGCCGCAGCACGAGCCGCAGCGACTGGTCCTCGAGCCTCGCCGTCTGCGCGGGCGTCAGCGACGGTTCGCGGCGCAGCGCATCGAGCCACGCGGCGAGTGCGTCGTCGCGCCCCGCGCTGCCGAGCAGGTCGCCGTAGCGCAGCCGCACGTCCGCATCGACTTCGCGCGGGTGCGCGGCGATCCAGTCGCGCAACGGTGCGAGGCCGCGCTCGGGTTCGCCCGCGCCGATCCACTGCGCGCCGATCGCGGCGAGCATGTCGGGATCGTCCGGCGCGCTTGCCTGCGCATGCGCGAGCGATGCCGCGAATGCCGCACGATCGCCGCGCCCGAGCGCGCCGCGCGCGTCGGCCAGCGTGCTTTCCGCGTCGAGCTTGCGCGCGAGCGCGCGCATCCCGTCCGAACGGTGCGCATCGTCGACGGGCGCGAGCGCGGCCTGCGCGCCCGCGATGTCGTCGAGCGAATTGCGGTACAGCGCGGTCGCGTAGCGCATCTCGGGCGTATCGCTTTGCGCGAGCCCCTCGTCCATCACCGTGCGGCCGAGCTGCGGCAGCCCCATGTCGCGATACAGGCGCGCGAGCGCGAAACGCGTCCACGGCGCGTCGGGCGCCGCACGCACGGCCGCCTCGTAGCGTTGCGCGGCGGGCCCGCGTTCGCCCTTGTCAGCAAGCGCGCGCGCCTGGTTCGCGAGCAGGTCGGCGCGCAGGCCGTCGAGCGCACGGCGATCGTCGCGGCCCGTCACGCGCCCTTGCAGCGCGTCGAGCAGCGGGCCGATCCGGTCCGCGCGGCCGGTGTTTTCATACAGCATCGCCGCACCGCGCACGGCCGACGGATTCGGCGAACGCGCGGCCAGCAATTCGCGCAGCAACGGCTCCGCGCGCGCCCAGTCGCGCTGCGCGAGCAGCGCATCGGCGAGCTGCAGCTTCGCGTCCGGACTGTCCGGCTGCATCGCGAGCGCGGCACGCGCCGCGCGCTCGGCATCCTGCGGCCGTCCCGCGGCGGCGGCCGCACGGCCTTGCGCGAGCAGGCCCCAGAACTGCGCGGTGCGCGCCAGGCTCTGCCATTTGCCGCGCTGGTCGGTCGCGAGCGTCGCGGCCCGCGCGAACAGCGCGCGCGCGTCGTCGTGCCGCCCTTCGCGCAGGCGCAGCAGGCCGAGCCCGCCGACCGCATCGGCGTCGTCCGCGCGCGCACGTGCGGCGCGGGCGAGCAGCGGATCGGCCGCCGCAAGGTCGCCGCGCGCGAGCGCCTGCAGGCCGCGCTGCTGCGCGATATAGCCGGGATCGCGTTCGAGCCGGCGCTGCGCATCGCGCCGGCTGTCCAGTTCGGCAGCGCGGTCGCGGAATTCGGTGTCGTCCGGCACGAGTGCGAGATACGCATGCAGCGCGTCGAGATACGCCGGATCGCTGCCGGCCGATTGCAGCACGCGCCGCCACAGCGCCATCGCCTCCGTATGGTCGGCGTCGTCCCGCCTCGCGAGCGACCATGCGATCCGGTTCGCCTCCGCGCGCGTGTCGGCACGCTGGTTCAGCAGCCGCGCGAGCGCCATCGACGCGCTCGTGTCCTGCGGATCGGCCGCGGCCGCGCGGCGCAGCGCGGCGATCGCCGGCTCGCGACCGCCCGGCGCATTCGACACGATCTGGTAATACTCGGCGCCGAGCGCACCCGACGGCGCGCCGTTCGGAAACAGCGCGACGATCCGCCGGGCTGCCTCGTCGGCGCGGCCGCTGCGGGCGAGCAGGCGGATCTGCGCCATCTCGCCGCGCCCGCTCGTCGCGACGCGATATTCGTCGGCCACCCGCCGCGTCGCGGGCGCATTCGGCGACTGCGCCTGCAGGCGCGCGAGCGCGGCCTGCGCGCCCTTCGCATCGCCGAGCCGCAGCAGCACACGGACCTGTTCGGCAAGCAGTTCGGGATTGCCCGGCGCGATCAGCAACCCCTTGCGCAGCGCATCGTTCGCGAGGTCGTCGCGATGCTTGACGCCCCACATCCGCGCGGTATCGAGCTGGCGCTGCGCATCGGCGGAAGCGGTAGCCGCCGGCATGGCGGTTTTCGGCATCGCCGCGTCGGCTGCGGTGCCCGGCGCGGCCGCGCACACCGACGACGCGAGCCATGCGAACCCCGCGACATGCGGCGCGGCGCACTTCAGCGGGCGGCGCACGAAGGGCCTCCCCAGCGGGCGTCGAGCGTGCCGTCCGCGCCGAACCTGTAGCGTCCGTCGCGCCAGCCGAGGCCGAACAGCGTCAGCACGCTCGTGTAATAGCCGGGCGCCGACTGGCGCGCGAGCGACTCGACGCGGGCCGCCTGCGCATCGGCGAGCGCGCGCTGGCCGCGCGCGTCGAGAAACGGCACGGCCGCCGCGGAAAATCCGCCGTTGCCGTCGTTCGGCCCCGCGACGCCCGTCGTCGTATCGACCTTCTCCGGCGGCGCGCCATGCGCGGCGATATGGTCGGCGAACGGCGCGAAACGCGCGAGCAACGGCGCGGCGAGCGGATCGGCGCGGTCGAGCATGCCGGCCCACAGGTACACGCGGATCGCGTTGTACGCGCTCTCCGCATGCGTCTGCGGATCGGGCCCGAAGCCCGTGCCCGCGCGATACAGCGCCCAGTCGGGCGAAAAACCCTTCGGCGCCGTGTCGAGCAGCACGCGCCCGGTGCTGGATGCCAGCGCGGCCCAGCGCCGGTCGTCGGGCAGGCGCGCGCCGAGCGCGCGGATCACCTGCGGCGGCGAATAGCTCGGGTTCACGCGCCACTGGCCGTTGGGCAGCTTGAAGCCGGTCGGCCCGGGCAGCAGCGTGACGCCGAGGCCCGGCACGGTCGCGGTTTCCTCGTCGAGCACGCGCTTCGCGAGCAGCGCGCCGCGCGCGGTGTAGCTGCGCTCGTGCCACAGCCGCCCGGCCTCGACGAGCGCGTACGCGATCCACAGGTCGGCGTCCGACGCCGCGTTCGCGTCGAGCACGCGCCACGCGCCGTCCGGCGCGCGGCCCCACAGCCACGCCGGCAGGTGCGCGCTCAGGTCGCCCTGCGCGAGGTTGTTCTCGGTCCATGCGAGGATCGTGTCGAACATGCGCCGGTCGTTCGCGACCAGCGCGAAGAAAAGTCCATACGCCTGCCCCTCCGACACCGTGCGTGAATCGGCCGAGCCGACGTCGATCACGCGGCCGTCGGCCGAGATGAAATCGCGCTTGAACGCGTCCCAGCGCGGCCACGGCGCGCCGCATCCGGCGGCGGCCGCATCGGTCGCGCCGGCGCCCGCGGCCTGCGCGCGAGCGGCCATGCCGCCCGCCGCACACGCCATCGCAACCGCCAGCGCGAGTGCCGCGCCGACGCGCCGCGCCGGCCGCGTTACCCGTCGCTTCGCCATAACCCCCGCCATCCGTTACATCCCCCGTCGACGCGCGGCGATTTTCTGCAGCACGCTGAACACGCCGAGCGCGAGCAGCAGCCCCGCGACGACGCCGACCGCGCCGAGCACGACCGGATGCCGCGCCGCCTGCGTCCAGACGCGCGCATACCACGGCACGAAGCCGACCACGTAAGGCTCGCCGACGCGCAGGCTGTCGACCTGCCCCGGCCGCACCAGCGCGAGGTCGCCCTGCAACTGCGACACGAGGCCCGAGTTCTCGAACACGTTCAGCAGATCGCCGAGGCGCGGCTGGTCGGTCGCCGTCAGCGCGACGACGCTGCGGCCATGGCTACCCGGCAGCTCGAAACCGGCGAGCGCCGCGAGCGGGCCCGTCTGCTCGATATGCGCGCCGCCGTCGGGAAGGCCGACGCCGTTGCGCCAGCGCTCCTTGACCGTGAACGCGACGCGCGTCGCGCCGCCGCCGCCCGCACCGCCCTGCTCGCCGATCGCGAGCGGCAGCGCCGAGCGCCAGTGCGCGAGCAGCGGCGACGTGGGCGAGCCGTCGATCACGAGCAGATCCTTGCTGCCCGACAGCGCCGCGACGTCGCCGGGCCGCGCGACCTGCACGCGCAGTGCCGGGAAACCCGTCCACTCGCCCATGTGGCCGAGCATCGTCAGGTAGGCCTCGAGCTCCTGCGGCGACGGCCGGTCGGGCATAACGACGGCCGTCTGCGACAGGTCGGCGAAGCGCGTGAACGGAAAACCGCTGTTCGCGAAATACGCGAGGTTCGGCAATTGCGCGTAATGGACGAAGTGCGAGAAGTCGATCGTCGAATCGGGATCGATCGCCGCGCGCTGCGGCTCGGTGGCCGTGCTCGAGCACAGGCCCGTCTTCTGCGAATCGAGCGTGAAGCGGAACTGCAGCTGGTTGCCGCTGCCGACGCGGAACGCCGGGATGTCGACATCGCTCGTCACGCGCCCTTCCGGCACCGACAGCAGCGGCAGCTGCATGCGGCCGCGCGCGTCCTCGGCGTGGGCGGGCCCGAGCCGGTACGACTTCACGAGCTGGTCGTTGATCTCGACGGCGAGCGTCGAGTTGTCCTGCACGGTCGGCGCCGTGTAGCGGTAGCGCAGCGTGATCGGCACGCCCGAGCCGTTCCATGAATGGAGATCGGCCGGCACGCGCAGGTTCAGGCGAATCGCGTCGGGCGTCGTGCCGCGCGCTTCCAGTTCGCGCAGATCGGACACGAGTTCGCGGAACGCGATCGGCCGGTTCACCGGCAGCCAGCGCGGCGCGTCGTACGGCTTGCGCGGCGCGCCGAGATCGACGTGCGCGACCGTCGCCGCCGGCCCTGACAGCGCCGCGCGGCCGAGCACGAGCGTCGCGACCGCGTCGTCGACCTCGGCCGACGTGCGGCCCGTGACGACGAGCAGCTTGCGCCCCGGCGCGGCCGGGTTGTCGGCAACCGCGAGCAGCGGACCGTTGACCGACGGCAGCGCGAGGCCGGCCGGCAGCGTCGCAGCCGTGCCGACCACCACCGCCTGGTCGTCGGCCGGCAGCGCGGACGACACCGGGAAGCGCGCATGCCGGTAGTCGGCCAGCGCGCCGAACCACGACGCGAGCACGCCCGCGCTACGCAGCGTCGCCGAATCGGGCGCCCCCGGCAGCACGAATGGCAGCCGCACGCGGCCGTTGTCGCGCCGGTCGAAGAACGGCGCGGGCAGCAGCGCGAGATCGTTCGGCAAGCGAACCGGCGATTCGTCGAGGATCAGTTCGCTCGTCGGGCTCACGTCGGCCCACAGCGCCGAGTTCGACGGATCCTCGCAATGGTCGAGCGTGTAGTGCGCGATCAGGCGCAGGCCGATCTGGTTGAAATCCGAGAAATAGCGCGGATCGATCGGGATCTCCTGCGTGACCGCGCGGCCCGCGCGCGCGGCGTCGAACGGGACGGTCGCGATGACCTCGCCGTTCACCGACACCTTCAGGTGCGACATCGGGAACACGAGCGACGGCGAATACGCGTAGGTCAGGCGCAGCCGCGCGCCCGTGACCACGCGGTCGAGCCGCACGCCCGCGTGGATGGTGCGCGCGTCGTCGGCGCCGCGCAGGCGCAGCGGTTCGAACGCGCCGAGCGACGCGAACGGCAGGCGCACGGTCGTCGCCGGCAGCCCGACGGACGGCGCGCTGGCCGCCGCCGGCGCGGCCGCGAGCACCGGCGCCGGCGCATTACCCGCACCGGCGGCGGACGCCGCAACGGCCGCCGGCATCGGAGCGGCCGACAGCACGGCCGCGTGAAAAGCGCCGGCCATGGCGATCGACAGGAGCAGCAGCGACGCGGCCGGCTTCATGCGCCGCTCCGTTTCGTCAGGGTCATCCGGTCGTCCGTCGCACCGAAACCGATGCGCGCAAAGCAGCTATGCCCGTGAGTGAACATCCCCACTGCTTCCCCTCATATCAATTAACTGGCCCGATTCATTTATCGAAACGAAGCGGTACATTCTTTAATCGGCTGTCGTCGTGTTTGCGCGCGCGCCTGGCACCGGCACGCGCTCATTCGTCACACTATCTCAAAAATAGGACAAAACTTACCCCGATTCGCGACAGTGAAGCGAAAAAAACCTCAATCCGGTCGGAAATGCTGTGCAAAAGGAGTGAATGGCAAAATTTTCGCCATTGCTGCCGGCGGGACCGAACGGCATACTGCCGACGCGGCCGGCCGGGCCGGCATGCTGGCGGCGGTCCGTTGCAGACCGCCCGCAAGACGCTGCCGCGGGGCGGCGCGTATGCTACCGCACTCCCGTACTACCCGATGATCTTTCTTCGCGGAAAAACGACTTGGATCAAATCGTCGACACAGCCACCCCGTCCCCCGACACGCTGCTGCGCATCATCGCGGCGCAAACCGAGATCGCGAAACTCGGTCTCGACCTCGGCAGCGTGATGGCCTATGTGGCCGAGCAGGTGCCGCTGCTCACCGGCGCGAGCGCCGCGGCGGTCGAATTCGCCGAAGGCGACGACATGGTGTACCGCGCCGCGTCGGGCGCGGCCGCCGGGATGCTCGGCCTGCGGCTGCGACGCTCGGGCAGCCTGTCGGGCCTGTGCGTGCAGCGCGGCGAGTTGCTGCACTGCGTCGATTCGGAAACCGATCCGCGCGTCGATCGCGACGCGTGCCGCCGGGTCGGCCTGCGCTCGATGCTCGTGATGCCGCTCACGCATGCCGACACGACGGTCGGCGTGCTGAAGGTGATGTCGCCGGACGTCGACGGCTTCTCCCCGGCCGACGCCGGCACGCTGCGGCTGACGGCCGGGCTGATCGCCGCCGCGATGTTCCACGCCGCGCGCAACGAGGCGAACGAGCTGTACCTGCGGGCGACGCACGACGCGCTCACGGGCCTGCCGAACCGCGCGCTGTTCTACGACCGCCTGCGGCAGTCGATGCATACGGCGCTGCGCGCGAACGGCCGGCTCGGCATCCTCAACATCGACATGGACGGGCTGAAGCCGATCAACGACGGTTTCGGCCATCGCGCGGGCGACGCCGCGCTGCGCGAGATCGCCACGCGGATGATCGGTGCGGTGCGGCGTTCGGATACGGTCGCGCGCGTCGGCGGCGACGAATTCGCGGTGATCCTGCCGAACGTCGGCAACCGCGACGATGCGCACACGCAAAGCACGCGGCTCGCGCGGCAGGTCGGCGAACCGTTCGAATTCGAGGGACACGCGCTGCGGCTGGGCGTCAGCGTCGGGATCGCGATGCTGCCCGACGACGGCACCGACATGAACGCGCTGATCGAGCATGCGGATCAGGCGATGTATGAGGTGAAGCGCACGCGGGGGCAGCGAACGCGCGACGCGTGACATGGGCATCCAGCGCCGCCAATCCGATTCTGAAACCGGCTGATCGGAAAGCGGATCGACACACACCGACAGCATTTTGTAATTTTGCAGTTATCATTGCGATGCCAGCGCTAACGCGCCCGACATCATTCAGCGCGACCGGACAGACAGCGAATTCGTGTTTTTAACGCTTGATCGGTTCGCCACTTCACGCAATGGATCATCTGCTTCCGCACTACGAAAGAGAACTTGCCCTACTGCGCCGATCGATTGCCTCCTTCTCGGCGCGCTATCCCAAAATTGCAGTCCGCCTCGGAATCAACGGAGACCGCTCCGAAGATCCGCATATCGAGCGAATGCTGCAATCATTCGCTCTTCTTGCCGCGAATATCGACGTTCGGCTCGACGACAACTACACGGAGTTTGCCGACGCCCTCCTCGGCATGCTGCATCCCCAGTATGTCCGACCGCTGCCGGCATGTGCCATTACCCGGTTCGACGTTTCCGACATGTTCGACAAGCTCACCGAGCCGTCGTTGATTCCCCGCGGTACCGAACTCTCGAGCAAGGCAGAGGACTGCAGGTTCCGGACCGTGTACGACGTCACGCTTGCACCCATATGCGTTGCGGCTGCGCGCTACGTATCGGCGACAGCCGTTCCCTCTGACGTCGTATTGCCACCGCGCACAACCGGCCTCCTCTCCGTCACCTTCGCCGTTACGCGGCCTGACTTTCGTATCAAGTCCATCCCAAGTCCCTTGCGCATCCATATCGATGGCGCCGATGAAGTTGTCGCCGCGGCAATGGATGCCATAACGATGCGCACGGCAGCGGCTTTCGTCGAAGATACCGAACGGCGCTGGACCGCACTGCCCGCTCCGCCGCTTGCGTCAGTGGGCTACGACGATACCGAGAAACTGATCGAAGAAGACGACGGATCACCGGCTTTGAGGCTGGTCGGCGAATACTTTGCGTATTCGAAGAAATTCGATTTCGTCGACGTCGATCTCGCCGCGCTCGTGCGTGCAGCAGGGCCCAGTCCGCAGTTGACGCTGCACCTCGCCATCTGCGGCGTACATCCGGATTCGCGAGAAGCGCAGCGGCTGGCAAACCTGTCTGCAGAGCACCTGAAACTCTTCTGCACGCCGATCGTCAATCTGTTCCGGCTTACGTCCGTGCCGCTCAAGCGAGACCCGCTGACCGACACGTATCCGGTTCAATCTCAGAACACCGACGCAGCCCAGGTTGCAGTGTGGTCGGTCGATACGGTCCGCGCCACGACCGGCGCATCCAGAACGAATATCATTCGGCCGTTCACGTCGCTCATGCACGGCGGCGCCGGCGGTCTGGCCGGCCCTTACTGGGTTCTCGTCCAAGACACGGCAGCAACGCCGTCAGGAAAGGTGAACGCCGCGCTCGGCCTGATCGGACTCGATGGCCGCCCTGCCCTCGACACCGGGATCGAGCAGATCACGGCGAACATGACCTGCTCGAACGGCGATCTCCCGCGCAGGATACGGGCAAGTGCGGAGAATGGCGATCTCGTGAATGAACAAGGCCCAATGGTGTCGAGCATCATGATGCTCGATACGCCCACCGAGGTCGCACATTTGCCGCAACAAGGCGACGCCGTATGGCGGCTCATCGCGCAACTCGCGCCACACTCGATCGAGCTGACCCGCACCGGGCTTGTGGAATTGAAACGCCTACTCCGTCAATTCACCCCGCGGTCCGGGAGACATACGAACCTGATCGACGGATTGACGAATCTGGGCCATCGCGTCAAGCAGCTCTGGCTGTCGGGAGAACCCATGCCGAGCTTCGTAAGGGGTCTGGAGGTAACCTTGACCGTTGACGAACAGGCGTTCGCCGCAACCAGTCTGAATGTGTTCGTCGGCGTAATGCAACACTTTTTCACAACGCATATGTCGGCAACGAACTTCGTCCAGCTCGTCGTCATGTCGGCCAACACCGGTCGGGAAATTCAGCGCTGCACACCGCGACCGGGAACGATCGCTCTTGTCTGACTATCTTGTGCGACCAACTTCGGAGAACGGCTGCTTCATGCTCCGTACCACTCAGACGAGGCTTGAAATCAAGCAACATCCGCAAGTCGCACGATGACCGTGCCGCGCGATCGGGACGCCGTCGTCGGTCATCGATTCGTCGCCCTCCACGATCAGGTTCGGCTTCACTTCCGGATGCTGAGGACACGACACTTCGTCGCCTTTGCGCGCCACGAAACGGCCGTCGAAACGCATCTTCGACGAACCGGTGATGACTTTGCCGCCATGGTCGGTGTCGTCGCCGACACGGATGAGGTTCATCATGAATGAGATGCCTTGTTGGTAACCCGAGCCGAGTGCGCTCAGTAACGGAAATACAGGATGCCCAGCTCGCCAGGCTCCCCCGGTTTCTTTCCTTTCTTCGTGATGGCGGGAAGATCGATGTTCTTTACGTCCTTCCAACCGAATCCTTCAAAAATCCCTTCAGCAAGATGGACGAAGCCCATCATTTTTCGTGAGATTCGGTAGGTAATAAGAGAAAAAATTGCAGCCGAACCCAAACTGCCCAGCGCACACCCTATAAGTAAACTATCAATCGGGGCTCCACCTTTGAAGATGGCAAAACAAGCAATTGTGAAATACGCCACCACCAGTGCCAACGCGAGAAACATCCCGCCCCACCTAAACGATGCTCGATAGTGTGCACAACGCCCCCGGCTGCAATGCGGATGAAGCGCGACAATTTTGTCGGAAATTCGACGAATACCAAAGGTGTACCACACGTCACCCCATCCTTCAGCAACAATCTCCACCTCATCGCCTTCCGTAAACACCGACCACCATACCCAAGCCGTCACCGATTTTCCCTCGAGCTCAAACTCAAGCAAGTCGGCTTCCTCAGTGGTATCCATTGCCGTACCGCTCAGCCCAACTGCAACTCCACCCAAACCAGCCAAACCAGCCGCAATAGCCGTTACGCCCATCTTGGCTCGATCAGCGTCTCCAAAAAGGAAATCCCGGTCGCAACGCGACTTCCGAAGGTTACCAATGTGCCCATGAAACAACTGCACCTGATGCGACGGCATACTCATTGATAGATGGTTAGTAGCGGAAATACAAAACACCTAATGCACCCGGCTCGCCAGGCTTCTTTTCATTTTTTGTAATTTCAGGAAGATCGATATCTCTCACATCCTTCCAACCAAACCCCGTAAAAATATTCTCCGCGAGTCCGACGAATCCCATGAATTTTCTCGCGATGCGGAAGGCGATAATTCCGTATACCACCGCCGCCGCGAATCCGCCCATTGCAAGCCCGATCGAGAGACCCACCCAATCCGTCTCCGATCCGTATTTAAAGAAACCATACGAAAAACCAAATATAAACAACACAGCGATCAACGTCATTGAAATTTTGCACCATAATTTCAACGCCGAACGGTAGTGTGCGTTCCGACCACGACTGCAATGCGGATGGAGTGCAACGATCTTGTCAGAAAGTCGCCGAACACCGAATGCCTGCCACGTGTTGCCCCAACGCTCAGCAACAACCTCTACCTCATCGCCTTCCGCAAATACCGACCACCAAACCCAAGCCCTCACCGATTTCCCCTCGAGCTCAAACTCAAGCAAGTCGGCCTCTTCGGTGGTGTCCATTGCCATACCACTCAACCCGACTGCAACACCGCCCAAACCGACCAAGCCTGCCGCAATCGCCGTCGCGCCCATCTTGGCGCGATCAGCATCCCCAAAAAGGAAATCCCAGTTGCAACGCGACTTCCGTAGGTTACCAATGTGCCCATGAAGCAACTGCATCTGATGTGACGACATACTCATCGATAGTGGGTCAGTAGCGGAAATACAGAACACCTAATGCACCCGGTTCGTCTGGCTTCTTCCCCTTCTTCGTAAGGGCGGGAAGATCAATATTTTTCACGTCCTTCCAGCCGAATCCTTCAAAAATCCCTTCAGCAAGACGAACGAAACCCATCATTTTTCGTGAGATTCGGTAGGTAATAAGAGAAAAAATTGCAGCCGAACCCAAGCTTCCCAGCGCACACCCTATAAGCAAACTATCAATCGGGGCTCCACCTTTGAAGATTGCAAAGCAAGCAATGATGAAATACGCCACCGCCAGTGCCAACGCGAGAAACATCCCGCCCCACCTAAACGATGCTCGATAGTGGGCATAACGCCCCCGACTGCAATGCGGATGAAGTGCGACAATTTTGTCTGAAATTCGACGAATACCAAAGGCGTGCCACACGTCACCCCATCGTTCAGCAACAATCTCTACCTCATCATCTTCCGTAAACACCGACCACCATACCCAAGCCTTCACCGATTCCCCCCCAATCTCAAACTCAAGCAAATCAGCCTCTTCAGTGGTATCCATTGCCATTCCACTCAACCCGACGGCAATTCCACCCAATCCAACCAAACCTGCCGCAACTGCCGTCGCCCCCATCTTGGCACGATCAGTGTCGCTAAAGAGAAAGTCACGACTGCTGCGCGTTTTTCGAAGATTTTTAATACATCCTCGAAGCAAGGCTGTAGAAGATACTCTATATTTATCCATATTCATCAGACACCGTTATCGGATTTCAAACCGACACTAGCAAGGGCCTTCTCAAATTCTTCACGTTGCTTATCGATCGTCCATGGCGGGCTATCCGGGCTCTTACCGAACACGCATTTATCGAACCATGTCTGCAGTTCATTATCGGAGAAATATGCGATCAGAAGCTGCAGCACCACCAGCGCCACGGCAACCTCCCAACCTGCGAGGAACAAAACCACACGACCAATCGCCAGAAGGCCGGCGCGCTCAGTAAGCACAATCCCGGCTTCTCCGGCTGCAACCCCGACTGCCTTCATACCAGCTTTGTTAGCGGCTTCCCGTCCTATAGCCGAACCTGCAGCTATTGCTCCCGACCGAGCGGTGGCACCTGCAATGCCAGCCCCTATTTTTCCGATAAATACCACGCCACGCCCCCCAGTAATCCGAGCAACCAACGGAGCCGACGAGGTTAATGCAGTGAGGAAATTTGCAGTAGTCACACCAAATCCAAGCGTTCCTTTAACAAAATACGCGAACATCGCAGAGTATTTTCTCTGCACTGCATTGTCATACACCTTTCCAAAATCCAGCACCATCCCAATCATCGACGACGCCCCACCAAAATACCCCGTAATCGCCTTCAGATTGGTCAACGTCCGCGCCGCATCCTTCGCCAGCCCTGTCATCAGCTTCGTCGACGCCTGCAGACACGCGGACATCGACGAGAACCCGCCCGCCACCAGCATTGCGTAGTCCTCGCCCTTCTTGTCCGCCTTCGCAAGCGCACAACCGAAGCTCAGCAATTCGATCACGGCCAAGGTACCACCGATCCGCACGCCAAGATTGACGGCCTTGCCTTCCTGCGTCAGCTTGACCGCATTCCACTTCGCGCGATAGAGCTGGCCGCCCTCGTGTTCCGCTAGCGACTGTATCGTCCTCACGAATGCATCCTTCGCCGCAATCCCCTGGCTGCGCAATGTCCGATATCCCTGCTGCAACTTCAGGCGCAAATCAGGCTCGACCTTGACCGCCTGCCTGACGAGATCGATCGTGTCCGCCTTGCTGATACCGACGCGCAACATCAGCGCGCCGCGAATCATGAAAGTGCCCGCGCAGTCCCCCAGCACGCCCAGCCCAGTCCATTTGAACAGCGCGTTGCCCATCGTGATGACGAGACCGTCGCCTTGAATACTCTTCAAGTACTTTTCAGATACCGATATCGGGTTCTGATGCTCATGAACCTCAGTCATCTTCTCCCGAAAATCGACGAAGTTCTTCAGTTGCTCCAGCACCTTGCCGATCTTGTCGGCGATGTCGCTGACCGGATCCGCCTTGGTCGTCTTGTTCGCGATCGCCTGTGCCAGCAGTTCCTTGATCTCGGCCTTCGGATGCTTCTGGTTGTAGGCGAACGCTCGCCACACGAGGCTGGTCGGCAATGTCGGATCCATGTTGTTGACCAGATCGTAGACGACGGCCGCGCCGCGATCTTCCGACGGCAACCCGTTGATCGCCTGAACGATGACCTTCTCGAATGCCCGACCGTCGTCCGCGTTCTCTTCGTGATAATCATGCAACGCCGCGATGAACGTGGGCGCCTTCAGCCACGCCTTCACATCGGGCGTACGCCGGGCCTGAATCGCCTTGACCGCGTCCTGAACGGACTTGAACCACGGCCGGAAATCCCCGAGCTTCCGAAGATTCAGTTTGTCCTGGTACTTCGGCCACTCGGCGTCGCCGATCGTCTTCGCTTCTTCGGGGCTGATCACGCCCGCTTCCTGAATCCGCCTGTCCGACGCCGCCTGCTGCTCCGGCGTGATGACGGCATAACTCGGAATCCCGTCCATCGCGCCGGGATTGTTCAACATGCCTTCCCAGCCGGCCCGCAACGCGGACCGCATGCGGCTCTTGAACGCAACCGCACCGTTTCGCACGGCCACTTCCGCCGCATCGATCGACAGCATCGCGTCGATCTGCGTGCCCTGCTCCTTGACATACAAGGACAACATGCTGCCTGCGTCGTTGCGAAAATCGTTCAGTTCGTGCGCGTTGCCGATACCATCCCACAACGCCAGCATCATCGGCGGATGAGATTGCCCCTTGCCGGTCGAGCCGATCATGTTCATCAACTTGACCAACGCTTCGCTCGTGGACTGCGGAGAGGCCTGACGGATATGCAACGGATACCGGGTCGACTCCCTCCCCATCAGTTTCGGATCGTACACACCCGCCTTGTCGGTCAACGGCTGATCCTTCGGATCGAGCAGCTTGGGATCCAGACCCGGCATGTACTCGACGACGTCATCGATACTTTTTCGGGTTGCGACGACGGCATGCTTTTGCGGATCGTTGCCGCCGTTGATCCATTTCGACGGCTCGATCCACTGCATGCGCTGTTCGAGCAAGGCAGGATTTGCCTCGTACCGCTTGAACGTATCCTCGATCCACGCGTGTTCCGAGAACGCGATATAGACACGGTTCGTGCATTTCTCCGGACGCTCGATTGCGATCACATCCATCGGTACCGCAATCGCTCGTTTAGCGCACGCAGGATGCGTGGAAGGTTGGTCAGGCAGCGGGCGCGACTGCTTCCACAAGCGCCCGTCTTCCGTCACCTTGTATACTTCCCATCGTTTGGGACCTCTCGCACTCTGGACATAGTAGAGGTACAGCCACCCGTCCCGGAGCGTGCGCAACCCGTAACGATGCGTCGTCAACGGAACGTCAGTGACGCCCTTCCCGCCAATGCCGTCCGGCAATCTTGCAGGAACGGTATTCGGCAAAACCGTATAGCGGACGGGAAGGATCGCCAGCCCCGTCTTCTGGCAATTCGCGCATTCTTGTTCAGTAGTCGCCATTTCTGTTATTCGTGTCTCGTGTCTGTCATCGGCCGGCGTGACTCGATCGAAGACGACGCCCTCTCGTCATACCACCCACCGCGTCGGATTTCGTCGATTTCGCCAGGCTGGAGGTGGCCGATCGCTGCGGTATAAAAATCGTCGGGCGAACACTGCTGCAACGCCTTCGCAACCTCGGGATGCCGGTCGAACCAGGGATGCCAGTCAAGCGCATGTCCGATGAACGCAACCAGATCGTCACGGTCATGCAGCCCGTATTGCTCCGCACGCGCGGCGGCAGCAACGGCCGCTGCCACTTCCGCAGGTATGGGCTGACGGCCTGCCGCCAATGCATGCAACGCGATTGCGCGGTTGACGAGGCCATGACGATGCACGCCCGGCCATTGCGCCTTCGCGAGCGAAAATGCCTGACTCGATTCAGCATCCCTGCCATACGCACGCGGCTTCGCACAGGCATCGAGCGCATGCCAGACCTTGACTGGCCCAAGCAAGGCCTGCTGCTGTCGCTCGGTCAGTACTGGCCAGATCAGGCCCAGTGCACGCGTGTCGTAGAAACGCAGCGCACATAAACGCCCTCGCTCGTCATACTGCAGCACCTGCCTCGACCAGTGCTCGGCGACTTTGTCAGGCGACGCAGAACTCGCCAACCATCCGCCGACCCGCTGCCCGAGGCCCTTTGCCATCGACGCAGGACGCCTGTCTTCGAATGCGAGGCGCACACTTTCTCTCAGAAGCGCGACGCCCGCTGACGAAGACAGATCCAGTTCGACGAGGTAGGGTTGGTGTTCATCCGGATATGCGTCGTGCGCGATCGTCACGACCGCGCGCGTCAACTCGCTGAACACAGAGCCTTCTTCGTTCGGCAAATCGCGCTGGGCCGGGTCGACGACCAGCAGACAGCGCATCTCCGGTTGCTTGTCAAAATGAGCATGCAGCACACTCATCGTCGTATCGATTGCCGCTGCCTCGCTCGACACATCCATGCCTTCCTGACGCTCTGCGTCGCGGTTGTTCGGACGACTCATGACGACTACTCCAACACCACGCTCGACGCGCTGTCGGCCGACGCCGACGCCGTCTTCCACGCACACCCCTTCGGCACGCTCGCAATCGGTGAAGGCAGACGCATCGATGACGCACCCGGCTTGTCCCACGATGCGCATTTTTCGAGAATCTGGCCACTCGTTCCGTTCTCGATCAAGTCAGGCGTGATCTTGATATACGAGCCCCCGGCGCCGATCCAGATCTCCTTTTCGGCAGAGATGACGACACGTCCACTCGAACTGGTGACCGTCACGTCGTTGAGCGCGGCGAGTTTCATCTCGTCGCTCTGCGCCTGAATCTCGACCTTGCCCTTGGACGCGAACAGCTTGATCCCCGAGTTCTGCGCGAACAGGCTGATCTTTTCCATCACACTCGCGATCAGCGATTTGCCGGCGGCAACGTGCGTACTCCTGCCGCTCACGATATTGACTTGCTGGTTTGCCGTGAGCTGCGCCGAATCCTGCGTCGACACGCCCACGCCAGCGGGACTTGCGATCAGCATGATCGGCGTCGAGAACCCGTTTGCGCTGCCCGTGCCGCCACCTCCCGTCCGCCCGCCGCTGCCCGCGCCTCCCGCCACGTTGTATTGCGTGGCATCGGTAAATCGCTTCAGTGCGTCGTGCCCTTCCTCCAGACTTTCGGCCTGATTCGCGGCGCTCGCCTGAGACGTCAGCTCCACCACGCTTTCCGCGCTTGCCAGTTGCTCGGACGCCGCGGTCACGTTCAGCGGCTGGTTTACCGTTGCAGAATGTGTCGAGACGAACAGCCCTTGCCCCGCGCGAATGGCACCATAAGCGTCCGACTTGAGGTCGAAGCCGCTGCCGAGAAATGTACCGCGCGTATTGTCCGCATGCTGGATCAGGTAGCCGAGATGCAGATGCGACTGATAGCTGCTCGAATAAAGGTGAACGCGATTCTGCTGCGTCGAATCGTCCATCACGAGCTGGTTATAGCCGCGACCGCCATACTCGCGCGACCGATAGCCCGACAGCAGACCGTTCGTGTGCCACACCGGTTGCGTTGCGCCGCCGTACATCCTCGCGATAATGACCGGCCTGTCGCAGTCGCCCTCCATGAAACCGACGACGACTTCATCCCCCTTGCGCAACGGCTGAATGCCGCCGCGGTTGGCACCCGCGTCGAGAAATGTCGGACGTACCCAGCATGACGCACGCTCGTCCTGACCGTTGCGGCGATTCCAGTGAAACCACACCTTCACCCGGTTCAGCGAGTCGGTGTAGACCTCTTCGCCGTCCGGCCCGGCAACGATCGCGTTCTGTAGCTGCATGACCGGCTTCTTGTGATCGAACGAACTGCGAAACGGCACATTGCGCGGTTGCGCTTCGACCTGCACCTGAAAGAAGCCCTCGCTGCCGTCGGCGTGATGCACCGTTGCACCAGTCTTCGCCTTTGCGATTTCCGCGGCCAGCCCGTCGGGAAATGCCTCGATCCGGTCCAGACCGGGCAGATTGTTGCTGATCAACCAGTCGACACCGAGCAACACGAATTCGCGATCCGGTTGGCTCATCGCGTCATGTACCGGATGGCCGCGAAGCTCGAAGCGCCTTCCCGGCATCGCGCAGCGTAAAGCGCCAACGCCATGAAAGCGCTTCATCCGCGACATCCTCTCCTCGAGGCGAATCCGTACGAGACGCTCGCCCTGAGCCCGATCCGACCACATGTACGCACCGGGGTAGTCGTAGATTTCGCCATCCGTCGGCAGATTGCCATGCACATCGGTCACCCCCTGGACCTGCCGGGGAAGATCGGGCCGCTTGTAGTCGAACGAGCGTGACGTCAGCTGTGCGCTCTCGATCTGAAGTTGCTCCTTCCATTGCGCGAATCCGTCCAATTCGCCGCCAATTTCCATACGACCGAACTGGACAACGGATTGCCTCAGCGTCGGGACGAAGTAGGCGTCGTCCGTGACAACCATCATGTGAGAACGGCCATTGTCCGCCTGCTCGAAGTAGGGAAACACGCCTGCTTCTTCCATGCTGCGATGAACAAAATTGAGGTCGTATTCCCATTGCACGCGATTCGAATACGACGGCAGCGGCTTATGAACGTCGAAGCGGAATGCGCCACGCGCCTGCGGGTGTTCGTTGAAGACGTCGGTCAGGATCTGTTCACCGTTCTGCTCCTGCCAGTCCCGCATGTCGCGACGCAGGCACAGAAAATAAAGCCACGATGAAAATGCGAGCTTGTAATAGGTAAGCGGGCCGTCCGCCCCCAAACGGCTAAATCGGTGCACATAGCCATGGATCGGCATGTATGAACCGTCGACCTGCTGAATCCACAGTGTGACTGGTTTGGCGAGCAGTGCTTTGAGTTCGATCTGCCCGCCGCGCGCAGAAACGACATCGATCACGAACTCATAATCGCGCCCCAGTCTGGCGGTGCCCTTGACGTAGAGAGGCAGCAACCAATCGACGCCAAGCGGCGTATCGAGTTTGATCAGTCGATTGTATTGCGCGTCGCCGAGACGCAACGCCTCATAAAGTGCGGTGTTGCTCATGCAGCATGCCCTCGGTTGTTATTAAGGCGGGATTTCTGCCGAGCGAAGATTATAAATGCCTTTCATATGAATTCCATAGAAAGGCAAAAGTATGGTTCGTTGAATCGGAAATTACTACGCGCCCCCTTCGGCGGACGAAGGAGTCTCTGATGCACCAGTGGCAAATATTGCCTATTTACAGCCGTGTATTAAGAAAAATGTTCCCGCACGGCTATATTTTCTCGAAAAAACCGTACCAGCAAACCGCTAGCCGACCTGCGGCATCGCGATCGCGAGCCCGACCACAACCCACTGCACGACCGCGACGAGCACACCGGCCCGGCACAGCCCGATCGCGCCGCGCACGCGTGCGTCGAGCGCGCGCCCGGCCTTCGCTGCGTCGATCCAGCCGAGATCGGCGAGCGCGCGGTCGAGCGCCGCGAGCCCGTCGTCGACCAACGCATCGCCCGCCGCCGCGCGCGCCAACGCGGCGAACAGCCGGCGGTCGATCTCGATGCGCACCGCGTACCACAGCGCCGCGATCCCCGACCCCGTACTGACGACGGCCAGCAGCACGCGCGCGATCGTCGCCGGCGCCCAGCCCGATGCAATCCACCAGCCCGCGCCGGCCGCGGCCAGCGCAGCCGCGATCGCCCACGCGCCCGCATCGAGCGCGCCGCGCGCGGCGGCAATCCGAAATGGAGCGGACGGATCGCGCATCACACGCCTCCCGCGCTGCGACGGCGATCGATCCAGTGCTGCAGTACGGCCACGCCGTCGTCCGACCACACCGCGTGCGGCCGCACCGCGCGCACCGCGGCAAGCGCGTCGCGCGCATCGCCGAGCCCGCGCCGCGCGGCGAGCCACGCAGCCGCACACAGCACGCTGCGCCCATAGCCGAGCGCGCAGCAGACCAGCACGTCACGACCTTCGCCGTGCAGGCGCTCGAGCGCCGCGACTGCCTGCGCGAGCTGCGTGGCCGTCGGCGCGACAAGATCGAGCTGCGGCACGGCCGCATATGCGAGCGACGCATCGGCCGCCGCCCAGCGCGGCATCTCGGCGGTCAGGTCGACCAGCGCCGTGAAGCCGTGGCGTCGCACGTCGCGCGTCGTCGGCGTGCGGCCGATCGACACGCGTTCGTCGATCCGCACCGGCGCCGGCTGCCGGAACGTCCACAGCCGCGAATTGACGAACGCGCCGGCGATCGTCGGCGCGAGCAGCCAGCGGATGAAGACCGGGAAACGCCCGTGCGCATCCTTCTGAAAGGCGCCGGGCGCGCCGCGCCGGTAGAGCCACGCGACGCACGCGAGCGCCAGCGCGACCCACCCCGCCGCCAGCGCCCAGCCCGGCGCACGCGGCACGCACCACAGCGCCACGAGCGCGACCAGCGCCGCGCCGAGCGCATAACGACGCGCGAGCGCGCGGCCCACCGCGCCCGGCGACGCATCGGCGCCCGGCAGCCGGCCCGCGGCATCGCGCAGCGGAAACAGGAACAGCGCGAGACAGCCGACGGCCGCGCCGGTCGGCACGTCGATCGCGTGATGCTGGTAGGTCGTCAGCACCGACACGCCGATCGCCGCGAACCACAGATGCAGCACGACGCGCGCGACCGTGCCGTGCAGATGCTTCGCATAGACGGCCCACAGCACGACGAGCAACCCGATGTGCAGCGACGGCGCCTGGTTGAACGGCTTGTCGAACCCCATCAGCAGCGTGAACAGCGCGCCGGCCGCGCCGCCCGGCTCGGGCCGCTCGAAACCGAAGCGCAGCGGCCACGCGATGAAGCACGCGACCGACACCAGTTGCACGGTGAGCAAGCGCTTCACGTGATCGAGCAGATCGTCGCGGCGCGTCCAGAAGAAGAACGACAGCGCATACAGAAGATCGATCGACCAGTACGGCACGATCGTCCACGGCACGAACGGGATCGCGTGCTCCCAGCCGAACGCGAACGTCGGCACCGCCGCGCGGTGCGCGGCGAGCCAGTTCGCGAAGCCGTACGTCGAGAAGAACACGGCGCCCATCGCCGCGAGCCAGCCGAAGCGCAGCGCGAACGATGCGTCGCGCGCGCCGGCCGCCGGCTCGGCGACGCCGCTCGCACCGCCGCCGAGCGCGCTCATGACGCGTCGACCCGCTGCGCGAGGCTGACCGTGAAGATGCCCATCTCGTCGATCCGCTGGTCGAGCTTGCGGAAGCCCGCGCGCGCGACGAGTTCGTCCATCTCCGCCTGCGAGCGGCGGCGCATCACCCAAGTCGCCTCGCCGCGGTGATTGTTCAGCGCACGTGCAATGAATTCGAGCTGCGGATGCCACGGCTGCCCCGTATAGACGAGATAGCCGCCCGGCGGCACGGCCTGCGCGAGCCCGCGCAGCGAACGTTCGATCAGCGCGTTTTCGCCGAACAGTTCATAGAGACCCGACACGATCGCGAGCGTCGGACGCGGCTCGAGCGTCGCGAGCGACGTCTCGTCGAACGCGTCGCCGCGCTCGAAGCGCGCGATCGGCTCGAGCCCGCGCTGCGCGATCAGCACGCGCCCGGCCTCGACGTTCGGCGGGCTGTAGTCGCGCAGCGTGATGTCGTCGGGCGCCGCGCCGTCGCGCTCGGCGGCCGTCGCGATCGCGTCGAGCACGTAGCGCCCGTGCCCGGCCGCGATGTCGACGATCCGCACCGGCGTGCCGTGGCCGCGCAAGCGGCCGATCGCCGCGCCGATCAGCTCCTGCAGATGCACCTTGCGCTGGCGGATGCCGACCCAGCCCGGCGAATCGAGATACGTGCGATCGACCAGCGCGCCGACGCCGAGCCGCCCTTGCGCGCGGTTGCGGTACACGTAATCGAGCGTCGAGCCCGAATCGAAACCGAGCCGCAGCCCGAGCGCGATGCCGTCCGACAGCGCGCCGCCCGCTTTCAGGCTGGCGCGCGTGAGCGCCCAGTACGCACGCGCGAACACGTTCGCGGGCGGCCGGCCGAGCGCCGCGTATTCGTCGTGGAACGCGCCGCGCCGGTCGGCGTCGGCGAGCGACACGCGCGGGCTCGGTGCATCGAACTCGCGCAGCACGAACGCGCGCAGCGGCGCGAGCGCCTGGGCGCGGTCGCGCTCGCCGAGCGTGTCGTGATAGAAGCCCGGCAGCACGATGCGCTCCTTGCGCGCCGAGCCGAGCCGTTCGAAGAAGCGATCCTGCGGGCCGCGATGCACGACCCAGTCGGCGCCCGAGATCAGCAGTTGCGTCGGCACGGTGATCGCGGCCGCGTCGGCGACGATCCGCTGCGCGGTGTCGTGCAGGTCGAGCAGCATGTTGACCGCGATCGGCCGCGTGATCAGCGGATCGGACGCGTAGCTCGCGATCCGCTCGGGATCGTGCGTGAGGAATTTCGGCTTCACGTAGCTGTTCACGTAGAACAACCCGCGCAGCTTGTGCATCAGCCGCAGGCCCGGCCGCGCGAACGGCACGTAGAGCTTGATGTGGAACGCCGGCGACGCGACGACGAGGCAGCGGATCGGCGGCGCGTAGTCGTGCGCCCAGGTGGCTGCGAGCACGGCGCCGACGCTCTGCCCGACCACGGCCATGTCCTCGATCGCGATGCCGTGCGTGTCGCGGATATGCTCGACGAAGGTCTGCAGGTCGCGCACCGATGCGGCCGCGCTCGGGCTGTAGCCGCGCGCGCCGGGCGAGCGGCCGTGGCCGCGCGCGTCCCATGCGAAAAACGCGAAATCCGGCAGGTCGAGCTCGTCGACGAGATGCGCGACGCGCGCCGAATGCTCGTGGCCGCGATGCAGCAGCACGATTGCGCCGCGGCAGCGCGGGCCCGTCGCGGGCCAGTGACGATAGAACAGCGTTTCGCCGTCGTGCGTGATGAAGTCGGCCTCGCGGGCCGTGCGTGCGCTCATGTGATCTCTCTCGTTTCGTTATTCGAATCATGTGGCGCCGCCCTCCGGCGCCTCGTAGGTCAACCGCCCTTTTCGGCGATGCCGGCCTGCACGCGCCGCACCACCGTCACGATCGACAGCACGATCAGCAGGCGCCACAGCCACGCGGCGATGCTGCCGACCGGCAGGCCGAAGCCGATCCACAGCGCGAATGCGCCGAGGGCCAGCGCGCGGTCGCTCTTGCCGAACGGGCCGTCGTAGCGGCGCGTGGCGCCGACGAGCGGCCCGATCAGCCCCGCGCATTCGACGATCACCGCCGTCAGCGCGAACAGCCAGACGTCCGCCGGAGCGAACGCGGAAATGGCGAGGAACGGCAGCACGAGCGCGACGTCGGACACGACGTCGCCCAGCTCGTTCAGGTATGCGCCGAGCGTGCTCTTCTGCCCGTGTTCGCGTGCGAGCATGCCGTCGATCGCGTTGAGCGCCATCCGTGCGAACAACCACAGCGGAATCAGCAGGAACAGCACGCGGGCGAATACGCCGAGCCCGGCGAGCGCACCGACGACGATCGAGCCGCCGGCCGCGAACAGCGTGACCTGGTTGGCGGTGACGCCACGTTCGGCGAGCGAATTCGCGAACGGGCGCAGACGGTCCTGGAATTTGGGTTTGAGTGCGTAGAGGCTCATCGTTTCGTATTCGTATTTTTCGCGCGGCACAGTCGGACACGCTTCCCGCCGCCATACCCCGGGCGGCGAAACGGCCTTCGTCGGCCTTCAATGGACGGCCCCCATCGTCGCCGAGCAGCACCGCTGCGTCAAGCATGCGCCCGGCCCGCCCGCGCGGCGCCAATCTGGCGTTTTTGACGGAAACTCGCGATAATCCGCTGGCCCGATCGCAGCGAAGATCCATTCGAACTGCAAACGGGCGCTCGTGCAACAGCCGATCATCACGCCGCCGACCGGCACATTCGCCGCTACGCAACGTGGTGTGACGGCGAACCGTCCGATTATCGCGGACCTGCGACAGGCAGCCACGAACTTGAAAAAATTTAAACAAAGGCCGTCCGGCGCGCATCCTGCCGCGCCGGCATTCCGGGATCCCGTCCGCCGCATCTGCGGCCGGGCATGCAGGCAGGAGGCACCGCGCCGATGAACATCGTCAACGTCTGGCAGCGCGATTTCCTGCTGTCCATCGTGCGGCTCGTCGCCGGCGCGTATCCGGTCTGGCATCAGGCGCCGCCGTCCCCGACGCAGAAGATCTATTTCTCGAACCACACGAGCCACATCGACACGCTCGCGATCCTCGCCGCGCTGCCGCGCGACGTGCGCGCGGTCGTGCGGCCGGTCGCCGCGCGCGACTACTGGGACAGCAGCGACATGAAGCGCCACATCGCGCAGAAGCTGCTGAACGTGGTGCTGATCGACCGTCACCGCGAATCCGGCGGCGACCCGCTCGAACCGGTGCGCGACGCGCTGCGGCAAGGGCACTCGATCATCATCTTCCCGGAAGGCACGCGCGGCGCCGACGTGCTGCCGCAGCCGTTCAAGAGCGGGCTGTTCCATCTCGCGACCGAGTTCCCGAACGTCGCACTCGCGCCCGTCTACCTCGAGAACCTGCAGCGCATCATGCCGAAGGGCGCGATCTGGCCTGTGCCTCTGATCTGCAAGGTGCATTTCGGCGCGAACGATGCGCTCGGCGACCAGGAAGACAAGCCGACGTTCCTCGCCCGCATGCGCGACGCGATCGTCGCGCTCGCGCCGCAGCGGCCCGCGGGCTGAACGCGGCGCCCTCCTCTCCCTTTTTCCGGATATCCCCATGCGAACTCTTTTCTGGGAACTGGTCGCGGGCGTCACGGGCGTGCTCGTCGTCGCCACCGTGATCGGTGCGATCCTCGGCGCGCGCAGCGGCGGCACGAGCTCGACCATCGTCAACCTGAACCAGCGCATCCGCGCGTGGTGGGCGATGATCGCGATCATGGCCATCGCGATCGGCCTCGGCAACAACGTCACGTATCTCGTGTTCGCGCTGCTGTCGTACCTGACGCTGCGCGAATTCATCACGCTCACGCCGACCACCGCGAGCGACCACACGACGCTGTTCATCGCGTTCTTCGTCGCGATCCCCGTGCAGTACCTGCTGCTCGGGATCAACTGGTACGGGATGTATTCGATCTTCGTGCCCGTGCACCTGTTCTTCGCGATGTCGCTCGTGTCGGCGCTCACGCAGGACACGCGCGAATTCCTGAGCCGCAACGCGAAGATCAACTGGGCGTTGATGGTGTGCGTGTACGGGCTGAGCCACGCGCCGGCCGTGCTGATCCTCGACATTCCGCGCTACGCGGGGCAGAACGCGCTGCTGCTGTTCTTCTTCCTGGTCGTGGTGCAGATCAGCGACGTGCTGCAGTATGTCGTCGGCAAGCTGTTCGGGCGCCGCAAGATCGCGCCGCAGCTGTCGCCGTCGAAGACGGTCGAAGGCTTCGTCGGCGGCGGTCTGCTCGCGACGCTGTGCGGCGCGTCGCTGTATCGCGTGACGCCGTTCAGCTTCGGCGCGGCGTTCGGGATCTCGCTCGCGATCGTGATCGCGGGTTTCGTCGGCGGGCTCGTGCTGTCGGCCGTCAAGCGCTCGCTCGGCACGAAGGACTGGGGCTCGATGATCGCGGGCCACGGCGGGATGCTCGATCGCGTCGACTCGATCTGTTTTGCCGCGCCGGTGTTCTTCCACCTCGTGCGTTACCTGTACGTGTGATGCGCGGAGGGTGCGACGCGGCCTTCGCGTCGCGCTGCAACCACTCAATACCCTTCCCGCACCGCCTTCGGCACGACATAGCGGCCACGCGCCGCGTCGAATTTCACCACATAGCGCGCCCGGACCGCGCGATCGCCGCGCGTGCCGGTTTCGGTCACAATCAACGGATAGACGGCGCCGGTGCCGGTCAGGTCCGGCGTGATCTCGAAGCGCAGCGCCTCGCAGCGCACCGGTGCATTCGCGCATTCGCTCGACTCTGCATTGTCGAGCGCCTCATTGATGCGCGCCGCCGCAAGCACCAGCGCATCGCCGTACGGCAGCCAGATCGAGCGGATACGTTGCGTATAGCCTTGTCGCGAGTCGCCGTCGCCGATGACGAAACCGAACAGGTGCGGCCCGAGCCGCTCGATGCTCGGCGTGCCCGGCTCGCCGCGCGTGCCGGACGCGATGTCCGTCTTCTTCAACATCGCTTCGAGCCGCTTGCCGTCCGGCGAAGGCTGCAGCACGTACAGATCGACCGTGCCCGGCGTGGCGTCGCTGTCCATGCCCGGCATTCCGTTCTGCACGGCCGCTTCGGTCTCGCCGCACATCGCGAGCAGATACCGCGGGCCGTCGGCAGTCGCAACGCGCAGCGAGCCGCACGGCGAATAGATGGAATCGCCTGCGTCCGACTGCCAGCCCTTGCGGTCCGCGCGCCACGTGCCGTAGCTGTCGCTAATGAACTTCTGCAACTGACGGTCCGGATGAATCGGATCGGCCGCGTGGACGGGCGACGACGCGGAGAGCGCGGCGAGCACCGCGAGTGCGGCTAGCGAAGCCGCGAACGGCTCGCCGCGTTTTTTTCGGTGCTGGACAGTCATGACGAGGTCCGGTCGGATTGGAAAAGCGTGTAACGGATGGTTGCGGGCGCACACGATCAGGGTCGCCGCGGCGCGCTGCCGTTGCCGTCCGGCTTCAGCCGCGCAGTTTGCACCCACCCTTCGGCAATGCCGTTCGTGCGCGGATTCAAATAGACGACCGACGTGAAACGGCCGTAGTCGATTCGCGCATCGACGTGGTCATGCTCTACGATGAACAACCCGTCGATCCGGCATGCGTCATCAGGTGCGGAAAAGAACGGCAGGCGCCCCTTGCCCGTCACGACGCGGCCCGTATCGCTGCCCGTCACGTAATCGCCCTGCGCTTGCGCACGGCGGTTCAATGCGTCGCAATCGACGGTGCCGTGCAGCGGTGCGGCCGGTGCAGCACACGCTGACACGAAGCGCGACAGCGCATGCCGGTCGATCGCCAGCACGTCCGGCCGGTCGGGGTCGCGCGTAACGTCGAGCGCACGCATCGCTTGCGTATCGAGCGTCACCCAGCCGATCGTCGCATCGCGGTTCGGCGTGCCCGGGTGGTCGAGCGTGACGAACAAGCGAATGCGCAAGATGTTGCCGTCGCGCTCATCCACATTGGCGTGGATCGCGCGCCGGTCCATCGCGGTCTGCCGCAGCGCCGGCACGATCAGTTGCGTCAACTGCTCGTCGCACGATGCCGGCTGCGCGGCAGCAACAGCCTGTGCGGCCGTCACGCCTACGCACGCCAGCGCGGCGCGCACAGCGACGGCCGCCAACCGGCGGCGACGCCCGGCCTCGCCATTCGCGCCGGCCGGCGTTACGATTTCGTTCTTCATTGCAGGACCCGGTCGATGCGCGCGGCCCGCGCCGCGCGCGCGGGCATGCACCCGCGAGCCCGTAGCGTACACGCACGGCGCCCGTCCCGCCGGCCCGTTCCCGCCCCCTTCGTGCATCCCTCTTGTAGGCTTCGGCAACCGCAGCCGGATCACGCCGATGCCGTTTCAGCCCGGTGCGAACTCGCGAGCTTGAATTCGCCGACCGTCTGCGCGAGCTGCGCCGCCTGCTCGCGCAACAGCGCCGCGGCGGCAGCCGATTCCTCGACGAGCGCCGCATTCTGCTGCGTCGAGTGATCGAGCTGCGACACGGCCTGGTTCACCTGCGCGAGCCCGGTGCTCTGCTCGTTCGCCGCGACCGTCATTTCCGCGATCACGCTCGTGATGCCGCGCACGCCCTCGACGATCTCGTCCATCGTCGCACCGGCCGTCTGCACGAGCCCCGAACCGCCCTCGATCTTCTCGACGGACGACTGGATCAACTGCTTGATTTCCCTGGCCGCCACCGCGCTGCGTTGCGCGAGCGTGCGCACCTCGCCCGCGACCACCGCGAAGCCCCGCCCATGCTCGTGCGCGCGCGCCGCCTCGACGGCCGCATTCAGCGCGAGGATGTTGGTCTGGAACGCGATGCCGTCGATCACGCCGATGATGTTCGATATCTCGGCCGACGCCTTCGTAATCTCGCCCATCGTCGCGACCACCTCGCTCACCACCTCGCCGCCGCGCACGGCGACACCCGACGCCGATTCCGCCAGCCGGCTCACCTGCGTGGCCGCATCGGCCGAGTTGCGCGCCGTGCCGGCGATCTCCTCGAGCGCCGCCGCCGTCTCCTGCAGGCTCGATGCCGCAAGTTCGGTGCGGCTCGACAGATCCTGGTTGCCCTGCGCGATCTCCGCGCTCGCCACGTTCACGGATTCGCTGAAGCCGCGAATCTGCAGCAGGATCGCACTGATCTTTTCGGCAAACATATTGAAGGCGTGCGCGATCTGCGCGGCCTCGTCGCGGCCGTCGGCCGGCAGCCGCTTCGTCAGGTCGCCGCTCCCGCTCGCGACGTCGGTCAGCGCGTCGCGCACGAGCAGCACGCGCTTGAACGCCGCGTTCGTCAGTGCGCCGACGAGCGCTGCCGCGACGCAGGCGACGACGAGGATCGCAACGAGCGTCGTCGTCGCGACGGCCCGCATGCCGGCCGTCACGTCCGACCGGTCGAGCGCCATCACGAGCGACCAGTCCGTCCCGGCGATCGGGCGCGCGCGGAGCAGCTTGGTCACGCCGTCCACATCGATCGCCACCGGTTCGGTCGCCGCCTGCAGGCCGGCGAGGCGCTCCGGCGTCAGTTCGGGCGACAGCTCGACGGCCGGCTTCATGATCAGGTCGGTCTTCGCGCCCGCGATCAGGCGCCCGCTCTTGTCGACCAGGAACGCGAAGCTCGCCGGCGTCGGGTGCATCGATGCCACGATCGCGCTCGCGCGCTCCATATAGAGGCTCGCCGCGAGCACACCCTTCAGCGCGCCGCCGCGAACGATCGGTGCGGCGAACGCGAAGGCGGGCTTGCCGGTCGACGCGTCGCGGTACAACGCCGTGACGACGAGCCGGCCGGCCTCGACCGCCTGCTTGAACCACGGGCGCGCGGTCGGATCGTAGCCGGCCGCGAGCGGGACGTTCGAGAACGCCGTGCGGTCCGGCAGGCCGAGCGTGAGCACCTGGAAGCCGCCCGATTTGCCAAGCAGCGTCAGCGCCGGCAGCGGGTCGCCTTCGCCCGGCGCCAGCGTGTCCGCGAGCGCCTGGGTCTGCTGCGCGCGGCTCGCGACCCACTCGTCGAGCGCGAGCGCGTGGCCGGTCAGGACGGACTGCAGGTTCTGGTCGATGGTTGCGTCGTTGTGTTGCTTGACGACGTAGTAAACAAGGCCGCCTGTCACGGCCAGGGCCGTGACCACGATGGCGACGCAGGTCGCCAGAATTCGGGCGCGAATCGATGACAGCATGATGACGGTGATCTCCGGTTGCCGCGTTGTTGTCGATTGGTCAAATGGGCACACAATCGTCCTTAACGACCACGCGAGACGCAACTTGAGGTTCGACTGGTCAGACCGGAGAAAAAAGTAGCGAAACCGGGCGGCAAAAGCATGCACGACGTCGTGTTCGCGGGCGGCAGCCTCGCGGCCGATCCGTTCGGCAACGGGATTTCCGAAGCCGGCAACACCGAATCGCGCGCGGTCTACGACTATCGAAAGGGTCAGCGGCTGCACATCGCCGGCGAGCGCATCGAATACGCGGACGGGCGCCGCGAGATGCTGATTCCGTGACCTTGTGCCCGCACCCCGGTGCCAATGTCGTCCGTCACGCCGGGTCGGGCACCTCGATCGCCAGCAACGCCGAACTGACCGACTTGCCGTGCGCATCGAGCGCGAGCGAGCGCGTCACGCCGCCGCCGAGCGCATCGCGCAGCACGAAGTTGAACGCACCCAGCGCCGGCAATTCGTAGCGCACGACATCGCCGTGCACGATGCCCGCGAGCCACGCCTTCACCTTGCCGGCATCCAGATGGGTGCGTAGATGATCGTAATGACGCGGATCGCGGCAGATGACCGACACGTTCAGCGTATTGCCCTTGTCGCCGGTGCGCGCATGCGCGAGTTCACGCAGTTGCATCATGCCTCCACGAATGAAAACGACGGCGTCACGGCCGCGCGCGGCAGCAGCACCGACTGCACCGCGATCACCTCGCGCGTCGACTTGAACGCGCCGCCGCCGCCGGCCGGCCCGTTCGTATAGAGCGTCTCGACTTCGTTGCCGATCCGCGCCGCTTCATCGGCGCTCGCCGCGCGGCCGGCCACCCGCACGCGCACTTCGGCCGGCTCGCCGTGCACGGCCGGCGTCGCGTCGCCATACAGCGAATCGACGCCGATCAGGTCGAAGCGCAACTCGGTCGCCGCGACGCCGGTCAGCACCAGCCGCTCGCGGACGATGTCGAGCGCGAGCCGCGCGCGTTCGAGCGCGCCGGGGCCGCCGTACGAGATCTGGCCTTCGCCGATGTAGCCGTCGACGTAAGCCACCGACACCTTCAGCGTATCGGGCCGCGCGGTGCCGCGCCCGCCCGTCACGCGTACACGATCGGTCGCTTCCTCGGCAACCGCGACGCGCGTGAAATCCGCGACGACGTCGGGCTGCAGATACCGCACCGGATCGTGAATCTCGTAGAGCAGTTGTTCCTTGCAGGTCGCCGCGCTCACGCGGCCGCCCGCGTGCGCCACCTTCGTGATCACGACCGAGCCGTCGGCCGCGACTTCGCCGATCGGGAACCCGAGCCGCGCGAGATCCGGCACGTCCTTGTAGCCGGGATCGGCGAAATAACCGCCCGTCACCTGCCCCGCGCATTCGAGCAGATGGCCGACGACCGTCGCCTGCCCGAGCGTGTCCCAGTCGTCCATCCGCCAGCCGAACGCGTGGATCAGCGGCGCGGCGAACAGCGAAGGATCGGCGACGCGCCCGGTCAGCACGACGTCCGCGCCGGCCGCGAGCGCGTCGACGATCGGCGCGGCGCCGAGATACGCGTTCGCGGACACGATGCGGTCGCGATACGCGGCGACTTCGTCGCCCGATTCCTCGAAACGGAACGCACCGCGCAGCACGACGTCGAGCACGTCGTCGCCTTCGACCGCCGCGACTTTCAATTGAGCGATACCGAGCGATTGCGCGATCTGCGCGGTACGTCTTGCCGCCGCGAGCGGGTTCGCCGCACCCATGTTCGACACGATGCGCACGCCCTTCGGCACGGCGATCGGCAGCACCGCACGCATGCGCGCGTCGAGCAGCGGATCGTAGCCGAGCGCCGGATCCTTGCGGCGCGCCTGCTGCGCGATCGCGATCGTGCGCTCGGCCAGGCATTCGAAGACGAGATAGTCGAGCTGCCCGTGCTCGGCCAGTTCGACCGCGGGCTCGATCCGGTCGCCCGAGTAGCCGGCGCCCGCGCCGATGCGCACGCGCCGTTCAGGTTGCTTTGCTGTCATGTCCGTACCATCGTCCGGCGGGCGCGCCGCCGGGAAAAATCAAAAGATGCCCAGCACGACGCACGCGATCGTCATCACGATCGAGGCGCCGAACAGCAGCGGGAACGTGAATTTCTGATGCTCGGCCAGTTCGATGCCGCACAAGCCGACCACCAGGAACGTCGCGGGCGTCAGCGGGCTGACCGGAAACCCGGTCGTCATCTGGCCGAGCAACGCGGCCTGTCCGACCTGTACGGCCGGCACGCCGAGCTGGCCGGCCACCTCCGCGATCACCGGCAGCACGCCGAAGTAAAACGAATCGGGATCGAACAGCATGCTGAGCGGCATCGACGCGAGGCCGAGCACCACCGGAATATGGCCGGCCATCGACGGCGGCACGAAACCGACCGCCGCCTGCGCCATCGCCTTCAGCATCCCGCTGCCCTGCATGATCCCCGTGAACACGCCGGCCGCGAGCAGGATGCCGGCCATCATCAGCGCCGCGCGCGCATGCGCATCGACCCGTTTCCTCTGCATGTCGACGTCCGGGTAATTCACCATCAGCGCGATGCACAGTCCGACCATGAACATGATCGCCGGCGGGATCTTCTCGCCCATCACGACCATCGTGCCGAGCACGACGAGCGTCAGCACGAGGTTGAACCAGAACAGGTGCGGCCGGCGCAGCGCCTGCTCGTCGGGCGTCAGTTCGCGCTTCGGCAGCGGGATCGATGCATCGTCGCTCGTGAGGCCGAGCCGCTTCTCCTCGCGCCGCCCGAGCCAGTACGCGACGCCGAACACGAACACGAGCCCGATCGCCTGAACCGGGATCAGCGGATTGAACAGCGCCGACACCGGCAGGTGCAGCGACGCCGACGCGCGGATCATCGGCCCCGTCCACGGCAGGAAGTTGATGCCCGCGGCCATCGACACGGCCGCGGCCAGCACGCGCCGGTCCATCTTCAGCCGGTCGTACAGCGGCAGCACGGCCGGAATCGTCACGAGAAAGCAGACGGCGCCCGAGCCGTCGAGATGGATCAGCAGCGCGAGCAGCGTCGTGCCCATCACGATGCGCGTCGGCCGCGTGCCGACCGCGCGCAGGATGCGATCGATGATCGGGTCGAGCGTGCCGGCGTCGGTGATCGTCCCGAAATACAGGATCGCAAACACGAACATCCCGACCACGGGCGCGAGGCCCTTCAGCCCGTCGATCACGAACTTGCTGGTGTGCAGCCCGAAGCCGCCGAGCAGCGACGCCGCGATCGGCACGATGATCAGCGCGACGAGCGGCGACATCCGCTTCGACAGAATCGCGGCCAGCAGCACGACGATCGTGCCAAGCCCGAGTAACGGCAGCATCCGTGTCTCCTACCTTGTCTTTTGTTGGAGACGAGCGTAAGGTCGGCGCAGCAATAGCACAATTGAAATGATTTGATCGCAGCAATCACGAATCGTTATGGATCTGAACCTTCGCGACATCCGCGCGTTCGTCACGGTCGCGCACGCCGGCAACTTCACGCGCGCGGCCGCGCGGCTGCACCTGTCGCAGCCGGCGCTGACCGTGCAGATTCGCCGGCTCGAGGAAATCGTCGGCGCGCGGCTGTTCGACCGTAACAGCCGCAGCGTCGCGCTCACGCAGACCGGGCGCGAGCTGCTGCCGCTGCTGCAGCGCTCGCTCGACGACATGGAGCGCGTGCTGCGCGATGCGCGCGCGCTCGGCGAAGGCGCGAGCGGCACGGTGCGGCTCGCATGCCTGCCGACCTTCGCGTCCAGCGTGCTGCCGGAGCTGATCCAGTCGTTCCGGCGCGACGTGCCGCGCGCGGGCTTCGAGATTCGCGACGGCGTCGCGAGCCTCGTCACCTCGCTCGTGCGCAACGAGGAAGCCGATCTTGGATTGACGGGCGGCGATGCGTTCGATGCGTCGCTGGAAGTGCTGTACACGGGCGCCGACCGGCTCGTCGTCGTGTGCCCGAAAGATCATCCGCTCGCGCGCAAGCGCCGCGTGAGCACCGCCGACGTCGCGAGCGTGCCGCTCGTGCTGACCGCGCAGGGCACGAGCGTGCGCAGCGTCGTCGACACCGCGCTGGAGTCGGCCGGCTGCACGCCCGACATCGCGTGCGAGCCGACCTACATGATGACGGCCGTCGCGATGGTGCGCGGCGGCCTCGGCGTGACGATCCTGCCCGCGACCGCGCGCGAGGTGCGCGCCGAACCCGAGCTGGTCGCGAAGCCGATCGACGATCCCGCGTTCGTGCGGCCGATCGCGCTCGTCACGAAGCGCGGCCGCACGCTGCCGCGCGTCGCGCAGGCATTCGCCGAAGCGATGCTGGCGGAATTGAAAAAGCGCGCGTGAACCGCGCGCCCGGACCGGGAAAGGAAGCCTGCGTAACGCTTATTGCGCGTCCGGATCGACGTGCAGCGATTCGCCGATCGCATAGAAATTGCCGCCCGCGATGTAGTGCAGGCTGCGCAGCGCCGGATCGGCCGATTCGAAATACCAGTGGCCGTCGCGGAACACGCGCGTGTCCGACCACGCAGCGACCACCTCGCCGATGAACAGGTCGTAGGTCTGCTGGTTGTGCGGCTCGGGAATCAGCCTGCACGCGAGCCAGCCCGAGCAGCCGGCGACGAACGGCAGGTCATGGCCGTCGACGTCGAACAGCGTGACGCCCGCTTCGCGCAGCTTGTCCGGCCGCTCGGCGAGACTGTGGCTGCCGACCGCGTGCGTAAGCTGCAACTGCGCGGCCGTCGGCACCTGGATCACGAACGTGCCGCTGCGCTCGACGAGCTCGCGCGTCTTCGCGGACTTGTCGAGCACGACCGTCAGCTTCGGCGGCAGGAAGTCCAGCGCGCACGCCCACGCGGCGGCCATCACGTTGTCGACGCCGTCGTGGCGGGCCGACACGAGCACGGTCGGGCCGTGATTGAGGAGGCGGTAGGCTTTCTTCAGCTCCACCGGAGCGATGTGACTGTCCATACGGGTTCCTTGGAGAACGGCACGCACGGACGGATGCCGTGCGGCGCGGCGCCTGCCGGAGCTCTTGCGCGCGGCCCGGCGAAGGCCGCATTCTCGCACCCAATTTCAATCGGCGCCGACGGCCCCGTGCATCACTTCGCGAACAGTTGCCCGATATCGCGGAACGCCTTGAACTCGAGCGCATTGCCGCACGGATCGAACAGGAACATCGTCGCCTGTTCGCCGACCTGCCCCTTGAACCGCACATACGGTTCGATCGCGAACGTGACGCCGAACGATTTCAATCGCTCGGCCAGCGCTTCCCAGCTCGCCCAGTCGAGCACGATCCCGAAATGCGGCACCGGCACGTCGTGACCGTCGACGGCATTCGTATGCGCGCCTTCCTGCGACGCCGTCTTCGGATGCTCGTGAATCACGAGCTGGTGCCCGTAGAAGTCGAAGTCGACCCACTGCGTGCTCGAACGCCCTTCTTCCAGCCCGAACACACGGCCGTAGAAATCGCGCGCGGCCGGCAGGTCGTAGACCGGAATCGCCAGGTGAAACGGGGAAAGACTCATGGTTGCCTCGTGAAGGAACGCTCGCGTGGCGCGAGGACCGCACCATGGTAGACAACGCCAGGCAAAAATTAAATCAATATATAGTTTTGTGATTCACAAACGGAATTGATCAATGATCCGCGAGCTGAAAACCCTCGTCGCCGTCGCCCGCGAAGGCACGTTCGCGGCCGCGGGCAACCGTATCGGACTGACGCAGGCAGCCGTCAGCGCGCAGATGCAGCGCCTCGAAGCCGAACTCGGCTTCGCGCTGTTCGACCGGCAAGGCCGCTCGGCCCGTCTCAACGAGATGGGCCATCACGTGCTCGGCCAGGCGCAGGCGCTGATCCGCCAGTACGAGAACCTGAGCTCGACCGCGCCCGGCTCGCCGGCCGCCGTGCGCGTGACGATCGGCGCGATCGCGTCGGTACAGAGCGCGCTGCTGCCGGCCGCGCTGGCCGAGTTCCATCGCCGGCATCCCGCGTGCCGCACGCGCGTGATACCGGGACTGTCGATCGAGCTGGTCAACCGCGTCGATGCGGGCGAGATCGACATGGCCGCGATCATCCGGCCGCCGTTTTCGCTGCAGAGCGACCTGCACTGGACGACGCTCGCGCAGGAGCCGTTCCGGCTGATCGTGCCGCGCGGCGTGAAGGGCAAGGATTGGGCCGCTCTGCTCGCGAACGAGCCGTTCGTGCGCTACGACCGCGCGTCGTTCGGCGGCCGGCAGGTCGATCGGTTTCTGCGGAAGATGCACATCGCGGTGCGCGACACCTGCGAACTCGACGAGCTCGACGCGATCGTCAAGCTGGTCGAGAACGGCGTCGGCATCGCGATCGTGCCGCAGACCGCCGTGTACCGCCGCTGGCCGGCCGGCGTGCGTGCGATCGACCTCGGACACCACACGTTTCACCGCGATATCGGGCTCGTGCATCGCGCGCGGCGGACGATGTCGGAGCCCGCGCAACTGCTGGCCCGGTTGATCGAAGAGGCGTCGCGGCGGCGCCCGCCGTCGCAGGCGGCCTGAGTCTTGCCCGGCGACGGCGTGGTCGTTGCGGACACGAACGGCGCTGCGCTAACACATTCAATACAGCCAACCAATTCGGTTCATTAAATAATTAATTGACGGATCGATAACAATATCCCGATCGCCGCGATCCCCCTGAGAATCGCCGCAAATTATTAACGAAATCCGCACAACGAAGTAGCGAAATCTCGAAATTACAACCAATTGATACGCGATTTTCAATAATTCAGATCCCTCAATAATGAATTCCGCAGTACGTATCTGTCTTCCTCAACCAACAAAAGAGAATTTCATTTTTGCCGTTTTATTCCTGACCTGTAGTCTCCTGCCATTCCGGATCGCGAACACAAGCCAATGCGCAAGGAGATGAAATGAAACGCACGACCCTCTCGCTGATTTCCGTCGCGTCATTCGCGGCAATGCCCGTCGCGCATGCGCAGTCGAGCGTCACGCTGTATGGCGTGATCGACACGTCGATCACCTACGTGAACCATGCGCAGGGCAAGGACAACGCGTGGATGCTCGGCAACAGCAGCGCGGGCAACCTGGCCGGCAGCCGCTGGGGCGTGAAAGGCACCGAGGATCTCGGCGGCGGGCTGAAGGCGCTGTTCCAGCTCGAGAATGGCTTCGACCCGAGCAACGGCCGGCAGGGTCAGGGCGGCCGCCTGTTCGGCCGTCAGGCGTTCGTCGGCCTGGCGAGCGACCGCTACGGCACGCTCACGTTCGGCCGCCAGTACGATCCGCTCGTCGACCTCGTGCAGGGCATCACCGCCGACAACTATCTCGGCAGCGCGTTCGCGACGCCGGGCGACGTCGACAACTACGACAACAGCTTCCGCGTCGACAACGCGGTGAAGTACACGTCGGCCGTCTATTCGGGCCTGCAGTTCGCGGCGATGTACTCGTTCGGCGGCATTGCCGGCAGCACGGGCTCCGCGCAGTCGTATTCGGCCGCCGTGTCGTACAACAACGGCCCGTTCAGCGTCGCGGGCGGCTACTTCCACGCGACCAACAGCCCCGCGTCGAACGGCCCGCGCAGCGGCTGGACCAGCTCGTCGGACGGCACGTTTGACGGCCCGATCAACAACGGTTATGCAAGCGCGCACTCGATCGGCATCGCGCGCATCGCGGGCCAGTACGTCGCCGGCCCGTTCACGTTCGGCCTCGGCTACAGCAACGCGCAGTACCGCCGCGACGCGAGCTCGGTGTTCGGCTCGAACGAGCACTACAACACGGGGCAAGGCTTCGTGAACTACCAGGCGACGAACGCGCTGCTCGTCGGCGTCGGCTACAGCTACACGCGCTCGGGCGGCGACACGTCGGCCACCTATCACCAGGTATCGGCCGGCGCGGACTACAACCTGTCGAAGCGCACCGACGTCTACCTGACCGCCGCCTACCAGCACGCGAGCGGCCAGACCGGCGACGGCAACGGCGGCTCGATGGCCGCGCAGGCATCGATCGGTTCGTACGGCTATGCGGGCACGAGCTCGCAGACGATGGTCAACCTCGGCCTGCGTCACCGCTTCTGATGCGAAGCGGCCGGTTGCGCACCGCGCGGCCGGCCGGAACCGCATGCACTCGCACGGCGGCTTCGGCCGCCGTTGTCTTTCGGTCGTCTTTTCATCGCCCTTTCCGGCCCGGACACCGATTGCCGGGCGATTTCCATTCCGCTTGATTCAGCGCCGTTTTCCCGGCATGACTGACGCGATGCGTCAGTATTCAGCGCGTCGCCACTGCACCGGCATTCGCCGAAAAGGCGGCTATTTTTACCGATCCGACTTCGTCGCGACCGCTGATCCGACGCGATAAAAAGGCGAGACGAGCACCCGGGCAATTGCAAAGGAAAGTTTGACGCGAGCCATTTGTCTGCTCGCTATGGCAAACTTCGCGTCTCTCGTCATTTCCTTGCATCGGGCGGCCGGATTCCGCCCCATCCTGCCATGCCGTGTCAGACAACCCGTTCGATCAGCCGCGAAACGCTGAAGATCGCCTCGACGATTGCAATGTCGTGCGCGCTGCACGGCGTCGCGCGCGCCGATTGCCTCGACGACGCGGCCGCGTTCCAGCACGTGAGCGTCGCCCTGATGCGCGGCATCGCGCAGGTCGAATCGGGGATGAATCCGAACGCCGTCAACACCAATACGAACGGCACGGTCGACATCGGCCTGATGCAGATCAACAGCACATGGCTGCCGACGCTCGCGCGCGAAGGCATCACGCGGGAGAGCCTGTTCGATGCATGCACGAACGCGTATGTCGGCGCGTGGATCCTGTCGCAGAACATCCGCCAGCTCGGCCCCAACTGGAACGCGATCGGCGCGTACAACTCCGCGTCGCCCGACAAGCGCCTCGCGTATGCGCGCAAGGTCTATGATGCAATCCGGACCATGCCGGATTCGCCGGATACTCCCATGCCCATCCTTCCACCGTCCTTTACGCCGCCGCAGCAGAACCAGGCGTACAACCCGTTCGCGAGCCTGAGCGTGTCCGCCCCGCAGCAGGTCACGCGTCCGCGCACGATATCGTCGGCCCCGCCGCCGCCACCGCAAGGCGGCCCCGCCGGCCCGGCCGGTACGTACAACTTCGGATGGTCGGTCACGGGCGCGGACCAGGCGAAGCCGACCCAGGTCTTCGACGACGGTGCGCGGATCTACGTGCAGTTCAGCGACATGAAGCACGTGCCGGCGATCTTCACCGAAACGTCGTCGGGCCGCGTGCTGATGTCGTGGGAGCTGCAGTTTCCGTATGCCGTTTTGACGCGCCCTGCGCAAACGTTGATCTTCCAGCTCGGGCCGTTCGAGGCGCGCGCGCAGCGTGGCGCGGCCGGGGGCGCAGGCATGACCGCGCAGACGGGTACGACGGCGCAGCGGCCCGGTGCGGCGACGGCTGCCGCTTCGCATTCGAAGAAGTCCGCCGATGCGGCAGCGACTACAGCGGCCAATTCGGCGGCAAAGCGCACGGCATCGACCGATGCGCTCTGGTATCTGAACACGCCGTCGACGTCGGGATCGTCGGCCGCATCGCCATCGACGTCGAATATTCCGGCCACGCTGCCGACGGCCGTGACGTCGAACACACCGCCAGCCGTGCCGGCTCAGGCGCCGGCTCAGCCGTCGCGCGTCAGTACCGATGCGCTGTGGTACATCTCGAAGTAACGCGCGCTCGATCGCCCGCGTGTCGCGGCGATCATTTCTCGCGGGTCGGCGGCAGTTCGGGCGCGTTCATGTCGCCCACCCAATGCCGTTCTTCCTGAAATACACGCGCAGATAACGCGACGCCGACGATTCCGGCCGCGGAATCGTCACGTCGATCGTCTTGTGCTCCGCCGGATGCCACGCTGGATGTCGGCCAGCGGTTGCGCGAACACCCATGACAGTTTCACCGTCCGCGCCGGCGTGACCTTGCAACCGCAGCGAACCCGCCGCCGGCGCAACCCATCACCCGCGCCGCACCCAGATCACCTTCCCGTCGCGAATGCCGAGATTGCGGCGCTCCGGTCGGTAATCCATCGTGCCCGGCAACGCCTTGCCGTCGCGCTCGAGCACGCGCCACAGGCAGCCGTCGAGTTGCGCGACCGTATCGGCCTCGGTCTTGCCGACCAGCGCATCGTCCTGCGCCGCGTCCGCCTTGCATGCCTGCGACGCGCCCGCCTGCCCGCCGCTCGCCGGCGAGCCGCCCGAGCTCGTGATTTTCGTGTTCATGTCCGCGCATCCCGAAAAAGTTGCGCCCGCAACCAGCGCCATCATCATCGCGATCGTCTTCTTCATCGATTTCTCCCTGTCGCACCCGGCGGGGCAAATGCGGCGTTCCTCGCCGGCCGGGCGTCACATGCATGATCGGTTCCGCGCGTCGCCAGCCGTTTCCCGACGGATGCCGGCCGGCGAACCGCGGCCTCGCGCACCCCGGCCGCGCCGATTCGGCGTACCGGAGTCACGGGCTCGGCCTGACGCCGAAGCCGCCTGAATGTTACCGCACGCGATCGGCCGCTACGACGCGGCGCCGGCGCATCGAGCGGTGCGCACGGTTCGATCGCACGGGCCTCTGCCCGCCAGCGCGACTTGGCATTCGCGATCGCCATCGGCGACCGGTTCAGAACTTGTAGGTCACGCCCGCAATGCCGTAGTAGTTGCTGCGCGACTGGACGATCGGACTGTCGCCGTAGCGGCCGAGCAGTCGCGTCACGCCGCCGGTCGCGAGCACCGACCAGTGCCGCGACAGGTTCCAGTTCCACGCGACCGCCATCGATGCGCTGTCGATCCCGCCGCTCGTCGAATACGGCCTGAACCGGCTCGTCATCGACTGTGCATCGGTCACGCCGTAGAACGTCTGCGTATAGCGTCCCGAGCCCGCGTGCACGGTGCCCGTCACGACGATCTCGTGCTGCGCGGTCTTGAGCACGGGCACCGCGAGATCCATGTGTCCCGATACGCCGCGCGACGTGTGCGTCACGGGCGTGTCGATCGTGACGCTCAGTTCGGCCGCATTGAAGAGCGTCACGCCCGCTCGCACGCCGACCAGCACCGAGCCGGGAATCCGGCCCATGCCCTTCAGGTAGTCGGAGCCCGGCAGGTCGAAGCGGTTCTCGTCCGCGCGGCCCGCATCGTAGCTCACGGCCGCCGACACGAACACGCCGTGCGGCAGGTCCAGCCGGTAGCCGGCGCCCTGCGTAGCGTCGATGAAGAAGCCGTTGCCGAACGTCGCGGAAAACGACGGCGCGACGACGCCGCGATACTGGTTGCTGCCCTGGTAGCGCGGCGCGAAACCGCCGCCGAGCGAGATCGAATACTGGTTTTCCGCATGGGCGGCGGCAGCGAGGGTCAGGCCGGCGAGCGGCATGCAATAGCGATAGCGGCGGAGAGTTGGGCGCACAATATTGAGATAAGAGTGACGGAGCCCGCAGTCTAGGTGCCGCCTTGCGCGCAGACTGTCCTGAATCTGCGGCGAATCTGTGCTCAACTGTGTTCGATTGTTCGAGATTGTCGTACCGCTGCCCGGGCCGCCGGTACGCCGGATAGAATTCGCGTGCCGCGCCGCATACCGGCCTGCCGGGGTACGAGATCGTGCGTGCATACTGAGGAGAAAATGAACGACAATCCGCTCAAATACCGTGTACTGCTGATCGAGGACGACGACCGCCTCGCGCAGCTCGTCCGCGAATATCTCGACGGCTATGAATTCGCGGTGACGGTCGTGCGGCGCGGCGACCTCGCCGTCGCGGCGGTACGCGAGCACCAGCCGGCCCTCGTGATACTCGATCTGATGCTGCCGAACCTCGACGGCATGGAAGTCTGCCGGCGCATCCGCGCGTTCACCAACATTCCCGTGCTGATCCTGACCGCGCGCGCGGACGTCTACGACCAGGTCGCGGGCCTCGAGACGGGCGCCGACGACTACGTGACGAAGCCGATCGAGCCGCGCGTGCTCGTCGCGCGCGCTCGCGCGCTGCTGCGCCGCGCGCAGCCGGTCGCAGCGGAAACGCCGGTTGCCGCACCCGAAGCGCTCGTGTTCGGCGAACTGTCGATCTCGCCGCCGAACCGCACCGTCACGTGGCGCGGCGAGCCGGTCGACCTGAAGACTGCCGAATTCAACCTGCTGCTGATCCTCGCGCGCGCGGCCGGCACCGTGCTGAGCCGCGACGACATCCTGAAGCAATTGCGCGGAATCGAGTTCGACGGACTCGACCGCTCGGTCGATTCCGGCATCTCGAAGCTGCGCCGCCGCTTCGAGGATGCTTCATCTGAGCCGCACAAGATCAAGACGATCTGGGGCCGCGGCTACCTGTTCAGCCCTTCCGCGTGGGACGAATAAATGCTGCGTCCGTTGATCAGGCTGTACCTCGTCGTGATCCTGTTCGTCGCCGCGTCGATCGTGTTCATCCAGCTGTCGTTCGACCGGATCTTCTACGAGCGCGTCACGCAGGCGCAGCGCGACTCGTTGACGACCTACTCGTTCGTGCTCAACGACTACCTCGAACGCCATCCGGGCGGGCAGCGCCTGCTCGCGCTGCGCGAGCTCGCGAAACACGGCAACGAAGGGTTCGGTTTCCTGTCGATGGCCGCCGCCCGCGCGCAACTGAGCGGTGCGCCGCTGCGCGATCTCGATGCCGGCAGGATCGCGATCAGCTACAACGGCAAGGATTACTACATGCCGCTCGCGGACGGCTCGGTGCTGCACGCGCGCCCTGTCGAGGCATCCGATCTCGACATCAAGATCTATGCGTACCTGCTGCTCGCGCTCGCCACGCTGTTCGCGGTGGTGCTTTGGATTCACTATCACTGGCGCGACCTGCGCAAATTGCAGGAAGCCGCGCGCGCATTCGGCGCCGGCGCGCTGTCGACGCGCGTGAAGCTGTCGGGCAAGTCGAACATCGACGAGCTGTCGAAGCAGTTCAACGACATGGCCGAGCGCATCGAGGCATCGATCAAGCAGCAGCGCGAAATGATGCACGGCATCTCGCATGAACTGAAGACGCCGCTCGCGCGGCTCGAATTCGGGCTCGCGCTGCTCGCCGAACCCGACGAAACCGACCGGATGCGCGAACGCCGCGACGCGCTGCGGCGCGACGTGCGCGAACTCGACGAGCTCGTCACCGAGTTGCTGACGATCGGCCGCCTCGAACAGGGTGCGAGCCAGCTCGTGCCGATGGAGGTGGTCGTCGATGCGCTGATCGACAGCGTCGCCGGCAACGTCGCGAACGACATCGCCGATCGCGGGATCGTGCTCGACGTGTCGACGCTCGGCACGCCCGCGACCCACGTGTGCGATCCGAAGCTCGTCGCGCGTGCATTGCTGAACCTGATCCGCAACGGCGCGCGCTACGCGTCGCGCAAGGTGCTGCTGGCCGCTGCCGGCGACCGGTCCGGCGCGCTCGTGCTGAGCGTCGACGACGACGGCGCCGGCATTCCGGCCGCCGAGCGCGCCCGCGTATTCGAACCGTTCCAGCGGCTCGACTCCAGCCGCGACCGGCAGACCGGCGGCTTCGGGCTCGGACTCGCGATCGTGCGGCGCGTCGCGCTGGTGCACGGCGGCGACGTGCGGCTCGAGGATTCGCCGCTCGGCGGCGCACGCTTCGTGATCACGCTGCCCGCGCGAACGCTGCCGGACAGTCTCTTCGACGTGACGGCAGAGCTCACGCACGCCGGCGCGCCCGGCGACGGCACGAACACGGCCGCGCCGCTGCGATAACGCACACGGGCGGCGCACCACCCCGCCCTCGCCGGACCGGGTGCCGCCGGTGCGTGCGCTGCCGCTCAGCGTCGGCGCAGCAGCGCGACGAAGAACAGGCTGCCGAACAATGCGGTCACGATGCCGATCGGCAAATCCTCCGGCGCCGCGAGCGTGCGAGCCGCGACATCGGCCCACACGAGCAGGATCGCGCCCGTCAGCGCGGCGACCGGCAGCAGCCTGCCATGCTCGGCACCGACGACGCGACGGCACAGATGCGGCGTCACGAGCCCGACGAAGCCGATCGCGCCGCTCACCGCGACCATCGCGCCCGTCGCGAACGATGCGACGACAAACACCTCGCGCCGCATCCGCGCGCTCGGCACGCCGAGCGCGGCCGCCGCGACGTCGCCCGACATCAGCGCATTCAGTTCGCGCCGTCGCGCATACAGCGCGCCGCCGGCGAGTGCCGCGCACACGCCCGGCACCGGCAGCAGATCCCAGCGCGCGAGCCCGACGCCGCCGAGCATCCAGAACAGCACCGACGACGCGGCGCGTTGATCGCCGAGGTACAGCAGCAGATTGCCGAACGCGGCCATCATGAACGACACCGATACGCCCGCGAGCAGCAAGCGATCCGATTCGAGCCGGCCGTGCCGGTAAGCAAGCGCGACGACGCACGCGGTCGCCGCAAGCGCGCCCGCGAAGGCGGCGGCCGACAGCGTGAACGGGCCGAACGCCGCGCCGGCCACCACCGTGACCGCGACGGCGCCGAACATCGCGCCCGCGCTGACGCCGAGCAGGTGCGGATCGGCGAGGCGGTTCGCGGTCGCCGCCTGCAACGCGACACCGACCGCCGCCAGCGTCGCGCCGACGATCGCGGCCAGCAGCGCACGCGGCATCCGGATCAGCCACACGATGCTGTCGTCGCCCGCGCCCGCCGCGAGCGCGCCGACAGCGCCGAACGCCGACGCGAGATGCGCGGCGACGATCCGCACCGCGACCGGCATCGCGATCGGCGCGGGACCGAACGCGGCCGATACGACGATCGACACGATCAGCAGCACGGCCAGCGCCGGCAGCACCACCCGCATGCGGGGCCGCGACACACGCTCGCCCGCGCTCATCGTGCCGGGCCGGCGAACGCGGCCGGATACATCGCGCGCGCGAGCGTCTCGACGGCCGCGACGTTCTCGGGGCCCGGCGTCGCCGCATCGTACGGAATCACGACGAAGCGCCGCTCACGGATCGCGGCCACGCGCGCGAGCGCCGGCTGGCTCAGCAGGAACTGCTGCTTCTGCGCGGCCGTCACCGCCGAATAGTCGACGATCACGATGACCTGCGGATCGCGCGCGACCACGCTCTCCCAGTTCACCTGCGTCCAGCTGCGCGGCACGTCGTCCATCACGTTGCGCGCGCCGGCCGCCGCCAGCAGCGCGGTCGGCATCGCGAGTCCGCCCGCCGTCATCGGCTTGTCGGTGCCGCTGTCGTAGACGAACGCGCGCAGCGGCGCCGGGCGCCCGATCGCGCGCGACACCGCCGCGAGACGTGCGCGCATCGCGGCGACGACCTGTGCGGCGCGCGCGTCGACGCCGAAGATCCGGCCGAGATTGTTCAGGTCGCGGAACACGTCGTCGAACGACGCGGCTGATTGCTTCATCACGTGCGAGCACGATTCGGTGAGTTCATACGTGCGAATGCCGAACGGTGCGAGCGTCGCGGGCGTCACCTGGCCGCCGACATGCATTCCGTAGTTCCAGCCCGCGAGATAGAAGTCGGCGCGCGCGGCGGCCAGCACCTCGAGCGACGGATACTGGCTCGCCAGTTCGGGCACGCCGCGCAATGCGTCGCGCACGCGCGCGGTGCCCGTCTTCCAGCCGCCGATGCCCGTATAACCGACGAGTCGGTCTTTCAGGCCGAGTACGAGCATCATCTCCGTCAGGTTCACGTCGTTGCTCACCGCGCGCGTCGGCGCGCGCTCGAACGTCACGTCGCGATCGCAGCTGCGCACGGTGACGGGATAAGCGCCCGCGTGAACGGCAGCGGCGCCGAGCACGGCAGCGGCGACCAATCGGCGGGATACGAGGGATAACGAAGGTAATGGCATGACGGTCATTCCGGATGAAGCGGCGTGATGCGCGGCCGGCCCGTGACGGGATGCCGATCGACGAGCGCGGCGACGCCGAACACGTCGCGCAGCAGCGCTTCGGTCAGCACGTCGTCCGGCGCGCCGGACGCGACGATCCGGCCGTGTGCGAGCACATGGAGCCGGTCGCAATACGCGGCCGCGAGATTGAGATCGTGAATCGTCGCGAGCGTCGCGATACCGAGGCGCCGCACGCGCGCGAGCAGTTCGAGCTGGTGACGCAGGTCGAGATGGTTGGTCGGTTCGTCGAGCAGCAGCAGTTCCGGTTGCTGCGCGAGCGCACGGGCCAGCAGCGCGCGCTGCTTCTCGCCGCCCGATAGAGACGCGAAGCGTTGCGCACGGCGCTCGGCGAGGCCGACGTCGTGCAGCGCGGATTCGACGATCCGGCGATCGTCGGCCGACTCCGCATCGAACGGCCGCTTGTGCGGCGTGCGGCCCATGCCGACCAGTTCGTCGACCGTCAGCCCGAAATCGTCCGGGCTCTCCTGCTGCAGCACGGCGATCCGCTGCGCGACCGCGCGCGGCCGCATGCGCCACACGTCCTGCGCATCCAGTGCGACAGCGCCCGCATCCGGCCGCGCGTAACGGAACACGCAGCGCAGCAGGCTCGTCTTGCCGCTGCCGTTCGGGCCGACCAGTCCGACGAACTCGCCTGCGGCGACGCTCAGCGTCACCGAATCGAGCACGGCAATCGCGCCGCCGGGAGACCAGCTCACGCGGTCGATTTCGAGCATGTGTGCCACCGGAGGCTCGCCGCGCCGCACTAGAAGCGCATCGTCGCGACGAGCTCCGCCGAGCGCGACGGACCGAGCAGCCATTGCTCGCCGCCGTTCGACGTCGTCACCGCGTATGTGCGGTTCGCGAGATTGCGCAGATACAGCGCCAGCTCGGTGCGCGACGTCGGCTGCCAGCGCAGCGACGCATCGAACACCGTGTGCGACGGCACCTGCAGGCGGTTCGCATCGTCGCCGTATGTCGCACCGACGTAGCGCACGCCCGCATTCGCCTGCCAGCGCTCGGCGAACGCCCAGCCGAGCCACAGGTTCGCCGTCTGCTGCGGCACATTGGACGGCACGTTGCCGGCGCGCGACACCGTGGTACCGCCAGCCGCCTGGTTGAACGCGTCGTAGCGCGCGCGCAGCAGCGCGACGTTCGCATCGATCGTCCAGCCGTGCGGCAGCCGCGCGCCGCCCGTCAGCTCGATGCCGCGCGACGATTGCCGGCCGACCTGCCGGCGCAGCGCGGGATCGACCGGATCGGTGCTGAGCAGGTTGCGCTTCGTGATGTCGTACGCGGCAAACGTCCAGTACGCGCGGCCGTCGAGCAGCGTCTGCTTGACGCCGGCTTCCCACTGTTCGCCGGTCGCAAGCCGGTAGTTCGCCTGCGACGCGGACAGCGTCACGAGCGAGCCGAGGCCCTCCGCGCCGGTCGTGTACTGCGCATACGCGCTGAGTGTCGGCGCGACTTCGAACACGAAACCCGTGCGCCAGCCGACGTTCGCGAAGCGCTTGTCGAAGCCCGCGCCGGTCACCGCCTGCTCGCGGCGGAACGCGATGTGGTCGTAACGCAGGCCGCTCACCCACGCGAGCCGCGGCAGCACGTCGAGCCGGTTCTCGGCGAATACCGCGGCCTGCCGCGCACGCGTGCCGAACTGCGGCACCGTCGGGTCGGGGCTCGCGAACACGCCGGGATCGAAGCCGTGTGCGGCCACCGTCGATTCGCCGCCGTACGGCGAATTGTTGGTGCCGTCGAACGTGATCTGGCTGAACTCCGTGCCGATGACGAAGCGGTTCGCGCGGCCGAACAGCGTGCCGTCGAAACGCGCGCTCAGCCGGTCGCCGATCTGCCGCTGATGGTGGCCGATGTCGAGATAGTCGCCGCGCGTCACGAGCCCGGTCGCAGGGTCGAGCGCGTACGATTCGGCGTTGCGCCAGTGGCGGTTCGACGTCAGGTAGTAAAGCTGGTTGTCGATCGTCACGCCGGCCGTGGGCCGGTAGCGGGCCGACAGGCGCGTCCACTGGTCGTAGTACGCGATCGTCGCATCGCCGACGTTGTAGTTGAGCTTGCGCAGCGACGGATCGAGCACGCCGTTCGGCGCGGGCACGCCATAGTACGTCGCCGGCATCTGGCGGCCGTAGTCGTAGTCGAGCGTCAGCATGAGTTGCGGACTCACGTCGAACTTCAGTGCGCCGCCGACCGCCGTCGTATGCGTATCGGCCCGCTCGGCGAGACCGGTGGCGCGTGCATCGCTCGCGTAGAAGCGGTACGACAGCCGCGGGCCGAGCGCGCCCGTCGTATCGAACGCGATGCGCTTCGCGCCGTCGGGGCCGGCGCCGACCTGCAGCGTCGTCTCGCGCGTGCGCTGCGGCCGCTTCGGCACGACGTTCACGACGCCGCCGATCGCCCCTTCGCCGTACAGCACCGACGCCGGGCCGCGCAACACTTCGATGCGCTCGACCGACCACGTATCGAACGGAAACGTGATCGTGCCGGCGGCCGGCATCAGCCGCACGCCGTCGAGCAGCGTCATCACCGATTCCTGGCCGCTGAAGCCGCGCACGCTCAACGCGGTGCCGCCATTGCCGGGCGCCATCGCGCTCGCGAACCCTGCCGTGCGCGTGACCGCATCGAGCACCGTGCGATCGCCGCGCGCTTCGATCGTGTCGGCCGTGACCGTCTCGACGCTCGCGGGCGTATCGAGGCTCGCCAGCCCGAGCCGCGAGCCCGTTTCGAGCGGCTGCGTCAACGGGTCGGCCGGCGCCGGGCGCGCGGTGACACTGATCGCCGGCAACGCGTGCCGGTCGTCAGGTACGGGCGCTGCCGCTTCGGCAGCCAATGCGCCGGACGACGCCATCGCGCAACCCAGCAGGGTCGTGCAGCCGCGCGCCGCGCGTGCGCGCCAGGCGCCGGTGTTCCGGCGCGACGCGGCATGGTGCCGCTCCCCGCGCGCCGGGTTGTTTCTGGATTTCGTCACGTCGTATCGATCTTCGTGTGGTGTCGTCGCCGGCCGGGTTGCCCGGCACGGCCGGCCGACGACGAAAACGTCAGATGATACAATATATCAATTTGCTTCGTCAGGGTTTTGTCAGCCTGGGCCTGCGTCCGGCAGGATCACCACCTTGCCCTTCACCTGCCGGTTCGCCATCCGCGCGATCGCGTCGGCCGCGCCGGCCAGCGACACACGCTCGGTGATCGCCGGCCGCACCTTGCCGGCCGCGAACCATTCGGCAAGCAGGCGCATGTTCGCGACATGCTGCGCCGGGTCGCGGCGCACCGCATCGCCCCAGAACACGCCGAGAATGTCGCGCTCCTTGAGCAGCGCCAGATTCAGTGCGATCTTCGGGATCTCGCCGGCCGCGAAACCGACCACGAGGAACCGGCCGTGCCACGCGGTCGCGCGCAGCGCCGCCTCGCTGTATGCGCCGCCCACCGGATCGTAGACGACATCGGCGCCGCGCCCGCCGGTCAGCTCGTCGACGCGGCGGCGCAGGTCTTCGGTCGAATAGTCGATCGTCTCGTCGGCGCCCGCTGCGCGGCACAGCGCCAGCTTGTCCGCACTCGACGCCGCCGCGATCACGCGCGCACCGAGCGCCTTCGCGATCTCGATCGCGGCGAGCCCGACGCCACCCGCCGCGCCCAGCACCAGCAGTGTCTCGCCCTGTTGCAGGCGCGCGCGCTGCTGCAATGCGTGCAGCGACGTGCCGTACGCGAGCACGAGCGCCGCGCCCTGCTCGAACGACATGCCCGGCGGCAGCGCGGCGATCTGGCGCACGTCGGCCACGCACTGTTCCGCGAACCCGCCGTGCCCGGTGAACGCGACCACGGAATCGCCGGGCCGCCACCCGGTCACGCCTTCGCCGACCGCATCGATCACGCCGGCGAACTCGGCGCCCGGCGAGAACGGCAGCGCCGGCTTCACCTGATACAAGCCCTGGACGATCAGCGCGTCGGGGAAATTGAGCGACGCCGCCTTCACCTGAATCCGGACCTGGCCCGCGGCCGGTTCGGGAATCGCGACGTCCTCGATGCGCAAGCGGTCGATCGGGCCGAATGCGGTACACAACAGGGCTTTCATGCTCTTCTCTCTCCTTGCGCGGCGTGGCCGGGCATCGGTACGGTTTGCGGGATACGCCCGCACGGCCGGCTCACGACGAATACGCGGCGGCCGGCTGAACCGGCATCCGCCACATCGTCAGCATTCCGGAATGTCGGCGCGGCACTATTCAGAACCACGCGTCGTGCATGTCGAGCGTCGTCGTGTCGACGCTCGACAGCAGATCGAGCTGCGCATCCACCTTCGGCAATTCCCAGCGGAAAAAATAACGGGCCGCCGCACGCTTGCCGTCGTGGAAATCGCCGTCATGCCCGTGCGCGGCGAGCGTCACGTCGAGCCACAGCCATGCGACGACGAGATGGCCGAACGCTTCGAGATAGACGCTCGCATTCGCGAGCCGCTTCTGCGGATCGCCGATCGCGCCCAACTGCTGCGTGAGCTCGCACAGCCGCGCCCAGCGCTGCGCCAGCGCATCGGCCTGCTCGCGTGTGCCGGCATCCAGTGCCCGCGCGCGTTCGACGGTTGCGCGGATGCGCGCGTCGAGCGCGCGCAGCAATGCACCGTCGTCCTGCGCGACCTTGCGGCCCAGCAGGTCGAGTGCCTGGATCCCGTGCGTGCCTTCGTGAATCGGATTGAGGCGATTGTCGCGATAGAGCCGCTCGACCGCATAGTCGCGCGTGTAGCCGTAGCCGCCGTGCACCTGGATCGCGAGATCGTTCGCGGCAAGGCACCACTGCGACGGCCAGCTTTTCGCGATCGGCGTCAGGATGTCGAGCAGGCGCGTGGCATTCGCGCGCACCGCCGCATCTTCATGCGCGCGCCCTTCGTCGACCAGCTTCGCGCAGTAAAGGATCAGCGCGAGGCCGCCTTCGACATAGACCTTCTGCGCGAGCAGCATGCGCCGCACGTCCGGATGCTCGACGATCGGCGCCTGCGGCGCGGCCGCATCCTTGCCGGCCGGCCCGAGCGGACGCCCCTGCGGCCGGTTGCGCGCGTAGTCGAGCGCGTGCAGATAACCCGTGTAGCCGAGCGCCACCGCACCCGCGCCGACACCGATGCGCGCCTCGTTCATCATGTGGAACATGTATGCGAGGCCATGGTTCGGCTTGCCGACCAGATAGCCGATCGCGCCCGCACGCCCTAGCGGACGATAGCGCGTGCCTTCGCCGAAGTTCAGCAGGCAGTTGGTCGTGCCGCGATAGCCCATCTTGTGGTTCAGGCCGGCGAGCACGACGTCGTTGCGTTCGCCCGGTGCGCCGCCGTCGGTTCCCGACAGATACTTCGGCACGATGAACAGCGAGATGCCGCGCGTGCCGGGCTGCATGCGGCCGTGTTCGTCGGGAATCTTCGCGAGCACGAGGTGGACGATGTTCTCCGCCAGCTCGTGTTCGCCGCCGGAGATCCACATCTTGTTGCCGGTCAGCCGGTAGCGCGGGCCCAGCGGCGAATCGCGTTCGAAATCCGCGCGCGTCGCGATGTCGGACAGTGACGAACCGGCTTGCGGTTCGGACAGGCACATCGTGCCGAGGAAACGCCCTTCCAGTTCCGGGCGCGCGAACGCGTCGATCTGCGCGGCACTGCCGTGCGCGACGAGCAGATTCGCGTTGGCGACGGTCAGGAACGGATAGGCGGCTGTCGCGATGTTCGCGGCCTGGAAGAACAGGAACGATGCGGCTTCGACCAGCTTCGGCAACCGCATGCCGCCGAGCGCTTCATCGTGACCCGCGGCGATCAGCCCGGCGTCCGCGAACGCTCGCACGGCCGGTTCGACTTCCGGGATCAGCGTCACGCGTTCGCCGTCGAACTGCGGCTCCTCGCGGTCGCCGCGCGCTGCGTGCGGCGCGAACAGATCCGCGGCGATCCGCTCGCTGGTATCGAGCACCGCATCGAAGGTCTCGCGGCTGTGCTCCGCATAACGCGGCAGCGCGACGAGCGATTCGGCATCGAGCCAGTCGTACAACAGGAACGCGAGATCGCGTCGCGACATCAACAGGCTCATCGTGCCGTCTCCCAGGGTGCCGGCCTTGTCAGCCGAATGAATGGATCCGTAATTGCAAGTGCTGGCAGGAATTTAGCACGGTCGTTCGCAAACAACAACGACGGGCACGTGTGCGGAAATGTGGGTGAACATCAGATCGTCCCAGCCGAACATCGCGGTAACGCGACAGGCCGCCGCCGGGTTGGCCCGTGCATCCCATTCGGCGGGAGACACCGCCTGCTTCAGGCCGACATCGGATGAGGCCACGTCGACACGCCTCGTTCAGGGATTTCAGGGATTGATGCGAGCCGGGCCGCACGATGCGGCCCGGCTCGAGGGTATTGCGTCAACCCGCCTGCGGTTTCGCGAGCTGATCGGCGACGGGCAGGCTGCGGATGCGCGTGCCCGTCGCCGCGAAGATCGCGTTGGTCAGCGCCGGCGCGACGGGCGGCAGGCCCGGCTCGCCGACGCCGCCGAGCGGCGTCGCAAAGTCGTCCGGCGCGACGAGATGCACGCGGATTTCGCGCGGCGCCTCGTTCATTCTCAGCACCTGGAAGCCGTTGAAGTTGCTCTGTTCAGGATGGCCGTCCTTGAACGTGATCTCGCCGTGCAGCGCAATGCCGAGCCCCATCACCACCGCCCCCTCGAGCTGCGAGCGCACGCGTTCCGGATTGACCTGCGGCCCGCAGTCGATCGCGATGTCGACGCGCGGCACCGAGATCTTGCCGTCCGCACCGACCTGCACCTCGCACACCGCGGCCGTGTACGACACGAAGCTGCGATGCGCGGCGATCCCGAGCCCGTGCCCCTTCGGCAGCTTGCGTCCCCAGCCGGCTTCGCGCGCGACCGTCTCGACCACGCGCCGCAGCCGCCCGGTGTCGATCGGATACAGCGCGGGATCCTCGCCGTAGTTCACGTTCTTCACCGTGATGTGCGGCTCGAAACGCCGTGCGGGCCCGATCAGCTCGAGCAGGAAATCCTTCGGGTCGCGGCCGGCCGCGTGTGCAAGCTCCGACACGAAGCTCTGGACTCCGAACGCATGCGGGATGTTGTAGACCGAGCGGAACCAGCCGATCCGCGTGTGCGCTTGCGCGGCCGGATTCTCGATCCGCACGTTCGGAATCGCGAACGGCAGATCCGCGATCCCTTGCGCGAGTTCGCCAGGCTGCTCGTGCACGACGCCGGCCCTGAAGGTCGACTGGATCGACGGCGCGACCGTGCGATGCTGCCACGCGACCACTTTCCCCGACGCATCGATCCCGCCGTCGAACGCTTCGAGCGACACCGCGTGGAAATAGTCGTGCGCGATGTCGTCCTCGCGCGTGAACGTCAGCTTGACCGGCGCGCCGACCGCCTTCGACAGCAGCGCCGCCTCCACCACGTAGTCCGGTTTCGACTTGCGGCCGAAACCGCCGCCGAGCAGCGTCACGTTGACCGTCACGTGCTCCGTCGGCAGCCCGAGCGCCTTCGCGATCTCGTCGCGCGTGGTCTGCGGCGCCTGCGTGCAGGCCCATACTTCGCAGCGGCCGTCCGCCACGCGTGCGACGGCCGCGGGCGGCTCCATCGTCGCGTGCGCGAGATGCGGGATGTAGTACGTCGCGCGCACGCGTTTCGCGGCGCCGGCGAGCGCCGTGGCCGCGTCGCCGTCGCTGCGGATCACGTCGCCCGGCTGCGCGGCGGCCGCTTCGAGCGTCTTGCGATACGCGGCCGAATCGTAGTTCGCGTTGGGCCCGTGCTTCCAGTCGATCTTCAATTGCGCACGCGCCTGGATGGCCGTCCACGTGTCGCGCGCGACGACGGCTACGCCGCCGAGGGGCTGGAAGCCGGACGGCAGCGCCGTCGACGCGAGCTGCACGACCTTGACGACGCCCGGCAGCTTCTCGGCGGCCGATGCGTCGAACGACGCCACCGTATCGCCATAGGCCGGCGGTCGCGCAACGACCGCATACAGCATGCCATCGAGCCGCGTGTCGATCCCGTAGTGCGCACGGCCGCCGACGATGTCGCGGCCGTCGATCAATGCGGTTTTGCCCTTGCCGATATAGCGGAATTCGGCCGGCGCCCTCAGCGTCACGGTGGCGGGATCCGGTACCGGCAGCGCGGCCGCTTTCGCCGCGAGCTCGCCGAAGCCGAGCTTGCGCCCGCTCTTCGTGTCGACGACTTCGTGCACCGTCACCTTGACCTGGCGTGCATCGACGCCCCACGCCGTCGCGGCAGCCTGCTCGAGCATCGTGCGCGCGGCCGCACCCGCGCGGCGCAGCGCGGCGAAGCTCTGCCGCAGGCTGCGCGAGCCATCGGTGTTCTGGTTGCCGTAGCGCGGCTCGTCGCCGACTGCCTGCGCGACCTTCACGCGCGCCCAGTCCGCACCGAGTTCATCGGCCACCACGAGCGCGACGCTCGTGCGCACGCCCTGCCCCATCTCGGAGCGGATGCAGGTCACGGTGACGGTGCCGTCCGTTGCGATCGCAACGAACAGGTGCGGATCGTCGCGCAGCCCGTGCGGCATCCCGGCGCCGCCGTATTGCGGATTCGCGCTGACGGGCGGCTGCACCGGCACGGCCGCGCGCGCGAGCGACGGCACGCCGAACGCGAGCAGCAGCCCGCCGGATGCGAAGCCGAGCAGCAGCGCGCGGCGGCTTTCGTTGTGGACGGAGAGTTCGGGTGCGCTCATGCGGCACCTCCGCGGCGCACGGCCAGCCGGATTGCCGCGCGGATGCGCGTATAGGTGCCGCAGCGGCAGATGTTGCCGGACATCGCATCGTCGATGTCGGCGTCGCTCGGGTGCGGATTCGTCTTCAGCAGCGACGCGGCCTGCATGATCTGCCCGGACTGGCAGTAGCCGCATTGCGCGACGTTCAGTTCCTGCCATGCCTGCTGCAGCGGATGCGTCAGGTCCGTCGACAGTCCCTCGATCGTCGTCACGCGCTTGCCGGAAGCGGCCGCGACGGGCGTGATGCACGAACGGATCGCGACGCCGTCGAGATGCACGGTGCACGCGCCGCACAGCGCCATGCCGCAGCCGAACTTGGTGCCGGTTTCGCCGAGGACATCGCGCAGGTACCAGAGCAACGGCATGTCGGGATTGCCGTCGAAATGCTGTTCGCTACCGTTGACGGTCAGCGTGATCATCGTTCACCTCCTGGTTGCGACGCCCGCGTCGGACAGGCATCGAGTGGGGATTCGAACGGCGCGGCGCACATTCCGAACAACCAGGCAGGCGTGGCGCCGTTTCGTGGATCGTGTCGCCTGCAGACACGATCGGGCCGATGCCGCAAACGAGGCTGTCGTCCGGTTGCCTTCGCAACCTTTCGATGACATCCCGGTCAACCGCTCGTCCGCATGGATCGCCGATCGCATTATCGAACCATTTCGAATTTGCCGTCGGATCGAGGCGATTCGAGAGTTTTAGGCAATCGGGAAAGGAAGTTCAGACGGGAAAGGAATGTTGCGACGGGTCATGCCTGTCGGTGACGTCGCAGGTTACTTGTGTATCAGCGTCGCGATGCGCGGCGGAAGGCGTTTCTTTCTCGTTCTCGCACGCCGCCCAGCGCGATCAACAGGCCGAGAAACAGGAAATTGTCGATCGCGAAATCGCGCAAATGCAAAGGTCCGGCCGGCCTCCCGGCCGGACCGGACCTTCGCACGACCGCATCGAACGGTTCGGACTCTACCGCCCGATCACGTTCATCGCGACCTCAACGCCTGTAACCCCAGCGTAAGCGCGTTATACGGCATTTCCGCGGCACCCATCGAAAAACTCGTCGTCTTCGCGGTCGCCCCCGGCGTACGCATCAGCGCGTGAACGATCCGCTCGCTCGCATGCCCGTCGCCATACGGATTGCTCGCACGCGACATTTCCTCGTATGCTCTCTCGTTGTCGAACAACCGCGACGCCTCCCAGACGATCCGCTCCTGATTGGTGCCGACGAGCCGCGCGGTGCCGGCCTGGATCGCTTCGGGCCGCTCGGTCGTGTCGCGCGTGACAAGCACCGGCTTGCCCAGCGCCGGCCCTTCCTCCTGAATCCCGCCCGAATCGGTGATGATGAAATGCGCGCGTGACATCAGGAATACGAACGACAGATATTCCTGCGGCTCGATCAGGTAAATGTTCGGCACGCCGCCGAGCAGCGCGCGCGCCGGCTCCCGCACGTTCGGGTTCATATGCAGCGGATAGACGAACTGCGCATCGCGATAGCGGTTCGCGAGCGTGCACAACGCCTCGCAGAAATGCCGGAACGGCTCGCCGAAGCTCTCGCGGCGATGGCCGGTGATCAGCACGACACGACGCGACGGTTCGAGGAACGGAAAACTCGCGGCAACCTTTTCCGTCAGCTCCGCGTTGTGGTCCAGCATGCGCTTGACCTCGTGCAGCGCATCGATCACGGTGTTGCCGGTCAGCACGACCGCGCCCCCCGGCACGCCCTCGCTGAGCAGGTTGTCGCGTGCCTTCCCGGTCGGCGCGAAATGCCACGACGATACCGCGTCGGTCACACGGCGATTCAGTTCCTCCGGCCACGGCGACCAGATGTCCCCGCTGCGCAAACCGGCCTCCACGTGCCCGACCGGCAGGTAGCGGTAGAACGCCGCGAGACTGACCGCGAGTGTGGTCGTCGTATCGCCGTGCACCAGCACGACATCCGGGCGCAATTCGTCGAAGACCACGCCGATCGCCTGAAGAATACCGGTCGTCACGTCGGTCAGCGTCTGACTTTGACGCATCAGGTCGAGATCGTAGTCGGGCTTGATGTCGAACAACGTCAGCACCTGATCGAGCATTTCCCGATGCTGCGCGGTCACGCATACCTTGACGTCGACATCCGTTTGCGCCTTCAGCGCGCGCACCAGCGGCGCCATCTTGATGGCCTCCGGCCGAGTCCCGAACACAAGCAAGATCTTTTTCATCGTTATCCTCGTTTAGCCGCTTCGCGCCGAATGACCCTGCTCGTGGCGCGAAGCATGTATTCAGGCGGCGCCTCCCGGACTCGCACGCGATCAACGCGTAGCGATGTCGCGGGGCGAGCGCGCCGTCCTGTCCGCGCGGTCTCCGCCACGCGAATCGTCGTACTACCGGCGTCCCGTTGCACTTGATCGGTCACGTCATGAGTCGTTCCTCGCTGGGCCGTGCGTCACGTCACTACCACTACAGCAATATTCAAACCAACCGCCCTGCGGCCTGGTCCGGTTCGCTCGGCGCACGCGGCGCACATGCCGCACGTGCGGAATGTTTCACAATTGCTACGAGCGTCGCATCGCCCGGCGAGCGCGGCATGGGTAAACACCCGGTCGGTCGCACGATCCATCCGGCGACGTCGTCCGCTAAATAACGAATTCATGTCGAGCGCCCATTGCGCCCCGGGGCCTCACGCATCCTTCGAAACGCTTTGCGTTGCCTCGATTCGCAACCTTTGTCTGTGCAGTGCGCGGCGAGCAATCCACCGCTCGGCCACGGTCATGAACGGAGGATTTCCCGACATGCAGCGTCGTTCGCGCCGCCTGAGTCGGCGGGAGGGAAATGTTGCGAATGTGTAACGCAAATCCGGAACCGGCGGGTGCATCTGAATCCGGTCCATCCGGCGCTCGCGGCAGCGGGCAGTGCCCCTGCTTCCCGGCCCATGCATACGCAGCGAATGGCGCATGATGCGCCGACCGCGCAAAGCCGCATCCGGCAAGGCGGCACCGGTTCGGCAGACGAATCGCACGCCGCATGACGCGCGCAGGCCGCAACGTCGACCGCGAGCGGTCGCACCGCTTGCGCACAAGCTGATTCGTCGGTGAATCAAAACCCGCCGCCGACGCCCGGTCCGCATTCGCAGCTTGCCCTCCCGCCCCTTGCTGCGCGGTGCATCGCGGCCGATGGCTCACGCCTTGCTTAATACCGGACAGGTGTGTCCCGAAGTACTCGCACGACAGCGGACAGACGGAGGCGCCGAAGCACCGAAGCCGGGAGGCGACGCGACGCGTCCGCCCGGGGCGAACGACAGCCGCCCCTGCGCGACGAACGTGCCGTCGTTTCCCGTCGACATCCGCGCGATCCGCGGGCCGCCTCAAGCGCTCATGCGACGAACCGGCTCCCGACCGCGAATAGCGGCACCAGCCTCACGTTCACCAGCACCAGGGTGTACTGAGCCACAACGTCGACACGCTCGCCAGGCGCGACGCGGCCAACGCCGCACCCGGCGACGATTGCGAAGGACCACCGCGCAGGAGCCCCCGATCATGAACCGGCCCGCGCTTTTCCCGGCTGTACGCGCATGCGTGGCAGCTGCCGCCCGGCTGCGCCGCCTGTGGCGCGTCGCCTGCTGTGTCGCCGCGTGCGGCTTCGCGCTGCACGCGAACGCCGCCGAACTCCTGCTCAACGGGCTGTACCAGCGCCCCGACGGAGCGATCACCGTGCGCCTGAACGGTGCCGGCATCGATCCTTATTTCGCGGCGAAGGCGCTGCTCGCCGCCTCCGATGCGCGACTCGACGCGCATCAGGCCGCACTCGCATGGATCGCCTGGCTGTTGCCGCGCCAGCGTCTGGACGGCGGCTTCGATCGCTACTGTGTGAAGAACGGCCAGTACAGCCCATGCGCCGAAGCGGATGCCGACGACGCGATGATGGCGACCTGGATCGAACTGCTCGCCCGTTTCGCACCGCCCGACGGCATGCCTGCCGCATGGGCACTCAGCCTGAGCCGCGCAGGCGCGCATCTGGACACCCTGCTCGACAAGCCTGCCGGCGTCTATCAGATCTCGTCGTCGCTGCACGTCGCGCTGCTGATGGACAACGTCGAGGTACACAGCGCGTTCCGGGCGCTCGCGGCGTACTACGTCCGGCGCGCCGACTACATGCACGCGGGCCCGTGGAGCCAGCGCGCCGACCAGCTCGCGTCGGCGATCCTGAAGGTGTTCTGGCTCGGCACTCAATCCGGTTTTCGCGCAAGCACGCAGCGAATCGGCGGTACGAGCTTTTATCCGGCGAAAGTCGCACAGATCTTCCCGCTCCTTTCAGATATTCAGGTTCCCGAACAATCTAGCGAGATGATCTACGCGCAATGGATGAAGAAGTACGGCAGGACGTGGCAGCAACTCGCCGGCACCGATTATCCATGGGGCTTGATCGCGCTGGTCGCGTACAAGATGAACGACCGGAGCACGGTCGCCTGCTGGCATACGCGATCCGGCCCGTACCGCCACGGCGCACACTGGAACGTACTGGAGGAGTCGCTATATCTGGCATTCGAAAGCAGGACGGCCGAGCCCGTCACACCCGCTCAATGCGGATTCACGACGGCGACGGCAACGCCAACGGCAACCGCGTCGCGCTGATGCAAGGGTGCGCACGGTCCATGATGATCAAAATGGAAGGAGACGTGTGATGTGTGGCATCGTCGGCGCGGTCGCGCAACGGGACATCGTCCCGATTCTGATTGAAGGTTTGCGTCGCCTCGAATATCGCGGCTACGATTCATGCGGCGTCGCAACGGTCGTCGACGGCCAGGCGCGCCGCGAACGCAGCGTGTCGCGCGTCGCCGATCTCGACGCACACGTGCGCAGCACCGGCCTGACCGGCAGCACCGGTATCGCGCACACCCGCTGGGCAACGCATGGCGCACCGGCAACCTGCAACGCGCATCCGATCTTCTCGCGTGACGAAATCGCGCTCGTGCACAACGGCATCATCGAGAACCACGAAACGTTGCGCAAGCAACTTTCAGACGAGCACTACGAGTTCGACGGCCAGACCGACACCGAGGTCGTCGCTCACCTGATCCACAGTAAATATCGCGGCGACCTGCTCGCCGCCGTGCGCGATGCGACGTCGCAGCTTCACGGCGCCTATGCGATTGCCGTGTTCAGCAAACACGAGCCGCAGCGGCTGATCGGCGCGCGGGCCGGCTCCCCGCTCGTCGTCGGCGTGAAGGACGGCGAATGCTTTCTCGCATCCGACGCGCTCGCGCTCGCCGGCATCACCGACCGCTTTATCTTTCTCGAGGAAGGCGACGTCGTCGAGTTGACGGCAGGCGGCGTGCGCGTGCTCGATCGCAGCGGCGCGCCGGTCGAGCGCGCGATACAGACCGTCTCCTCCGTGCAAGGCGTGGTCGAACTCGGGTCATACCGGCATTTCATGCAGAAGGAGATTTTCGAACAGCCGCAGGCGGTGGCCGCGACCATCCCGGATGCGGGCCTGTTCGATCCGGCCGTATTCGGCCCTGACGCCGCGCGGGCGTTCGGGCAGATCGACAACGTGCTGATTCTCGCGTGCGGCACGAGTCACTATTCCGGCCTGACCGCGCGCCGCTGGCTCGAAACGATCGCGCGCGTGCCCGCGCAGGTCGAAATCGCAAGCGAATACCGTTACAGCGACGCGCTCGCCACGCCGAACACGTTGGTTGTGAGCGTGTCGCAATCCGGCGAGACCGCCGATACGCTCGCCGCGCTCAAGTACGCGCAGGCGCTCGGCCATATCGACACGCTGGCGATCTGCAACGTGCCGACCAGCGCGATGATGCGTCAGACCGGCCTGCGGTTCCTGACGCGGGCCGGCCCGGAAATCGGCGTCGCGTCGACCAAGGCGTTCACGACGCAGCTCGTCGCGCTGTTCATCCTCGCCGTGACGCTCGGGCGGCTGCGAGGTTATGTCGACGACGCGCAGCTCGCGCGCTATACGATGCAGCTGCGGCGGCTGCCCGACGCGCTCGACGACGTACTCGGGCTGGAGCCGCAGATCGAGCGCTGGGCGGCGGAATTTGCGCAGCACGAGAATGCGCTGTTTCTCGGGCGCGGGCTGCATTACCCGATCGCGCTCGAAGGCGCGCTGAAGCTGAAGGAGATTTCTTATATCCACGCGGAAGCATATCCAGCGGGCGAGCTGAAGCACGGGCCGCTGGCACTCGTGACCCATACCATGCCCGTCGCGACGATCGCGCCGAACGATGCGCTGCTCGAGAAGCTGAAGTCGAACATGCAGGAAGTGAGAGCGCGCGGCGGGCAGCTTTATGTGTTCGCCGATGCCGATACGCGGATCGATAATAGCGAGGGGGTGTCAGTGTTGAGGATGCCGGATTATTACGGGCTGTTGTCGCCGATCCTGCATGTGGTGCCGTTGCAGTTGCTTGCGTATCACGCGGCGTGCTTGCGCGGTGCGGATATCGACAAGCCGAGGAACCTGGCGAAATCGGTGACGGTGGAGTGATGGGGTGTGTAAACCGGGGTGGGCCTGCGAAGGTCTTCAAGGGATCTGACTGGCCCGCCCTACACGATTCGAACGTGTGACCTACGGCTTAGAAGGCCGTTGCTCTATCCAACTGAGCTAAGGGCGGTCGAGGAGAAAAGACACGGCCTGACGCGGACCGCATTTGGCGCGGGGTTTTGAGTAACGGCAACGACAGCGGCAACAGCACCACCCAACTCAACGCCCCGAAACAAAACGGGCCCGGCATGAACCGAGCCCGAAATTATACCCGATCATCGCGTCACATCACGCGAGACCGGCCATCGCGGCATCAAACCGGCTGCGGATGCAGCATGAACCAGCCGAGACAGAACACGCCGGCGATCACGCAATACACGCCGAACGACGCGAGCCGGCCGCGCCCTTCGAAATAGCGCATCAGGAACCGCACGCTCAGGTACGCGGCGATCGCCGTCAGCACGCCGCCGAGCAGCGCATCGGCGAGCTGGTCGCGCGCATGGAACAGCTTCGGCAGTTCGAGCACGCCCGCCGCGAAGATGATCGGCGTGCCGAGCAGGAACGAGAACTCCGCCGCCTTCTCGGCCGTCAACCCGGCGGCATTGCCGGCGATCATCGTCAGCCCGCTACGCGAGAAGCCCGGAATCAGCGCGCCGATCTGCGCGAGACCCACGAAGAACGCCTGCTTGAACGTCATCTTCTCGGGCGCCTGATGCGCGCGACTGCGCTGGATGCGATCGCCGAGCCACAGCAGCACGCCGTTCACGATCAGCGCGATCGCGACGATCCGCAGGTCGTGAAACACGCGTTCGATGCGCTTCTCGAGGAGCAGCCCGACGATGCCGGTCGGGATCGTGCCGATGATCAGTGCCCACATCAGGTGCCCGTCGTCGTTCTTGCGGCCGCCGAGCTGCGCGAAGAAACCGCCGATCAGCGCGACCCAGCGCGCGCGGAAGTACCACAGCAGCGCCAGTGCGGTGCCGAGATGGAGCGCGACGAGGAACGGCAGCAGTTGCGGCGCGTGCTTGTCGATATGCATGCCGAACAGCGCCGGCACGAGCAGCGTATGGCCAAGGCTGCTGACGGGGAAGAGTTCGGTGACGCCCTGCAGGACGCTCAGGAATACCAGAAACCAGAGACTCACGCGTCGGTCCTTTTAGTGGAGATTAAGCGGAAAGAAAGACGGACGACGCAATGCGCGTCCGAAAAAACGCGCCCCGATTATGCCGAGCCAGGATTACTGCGCCAAGGCATTTGGCCGGATATTGCGGCAATGCACACAAACGCTTGCAATTTGTAAGCGCACAGAAAGCAAAAAGCCCGCCATTTGCATGGCGGGCCTTTCGACTTCGGCAGGAATTGCCGTCAGCGGCCGAGCTGATAGAAAAATAATACCGTGCTGCCGGTGAACATGCCGAACAGTGCGAGTCCCATTGCCATTGCCAGATCCATGGCCCCCTCCACGAAGTGTCATGACCCGGCAACATCACCGGTTTAGACGCATTATCCAGACCGTTGGCAGTGTTAAAAACTCGCAATTTCCCGAGAAGGGTTTTCCCCGACCCGCCGCGGCCCGATAATGGAGCGCGCCGTGTCCCGTCCACCCGCCCAACCCGATTCGCCATGCCGATCTTCCAGCAACACGACATTCACGAACTTCACGCCGGCCCGTCGCTCGTCCGGGTCGCCCCGCAATTCGGCGGCCGCCTGCTGTCATGGCACGTCGACGGCGAACCAGTCATCTTCTGGCCGGAAACGGCCGACTGGAGCAACCTCGCGCGCGTGCGAGGCGGCAATCCGCTGCTGTTCCCGTTCCTCGGCCGCCACCGCGTCGACGGCGAACTCGGCCGCTGGCGCGACGCCGCCGGCGTGGTCCGCGACCTGCCGATGCACGGCTTCGCGCGCGACCTGCCGTTCGCCGCGCATCCGTCGGCCGACGGCGCCGCCTTGTCGATGACGCTCGACGCGAACGATGCGCTGCGCGCGAGCTACCCGTTCGATTTCCGGTTCGAAACGACCTACCGGCTGGCCGACGCGCATACGCTCGAAGTCGCGCTCACGACGACCAATCGCGGCGATACACCGCTGCCCTACTACGCGGGCCACCACTTCTATTTCGCGTTGCCGCACGGCGAACGTGCCGACACGACACTCGAGCTGCCGCCGACTCGCATCTGCCAGCAACGCGCAGACGGCTCGATCAGCCGGCTCGAACCCGGTGAAACGCGTTACCGCCTCGACGATCCGGACATCCTCGATCGCTTCCACTGCCTCGACGGTAAGCCGTCCGCGCCGGTTCGCATCGTGATGCCGGGCCGCGGCCGTACGATCGAGATCGCGCTCGACGTGCCGGGCTCGATCCCGTGGTACGCGGTCACGACCTGGACCGAAAAGCCGGATTCGGACTTCTACTGCGTCGAGCCGTGGCTCGGCCTGCCGGATGCGATCCACAACGGCCTCGGGCTGCGCATGCTCGCGCCCGGCGCGACCGAATCGGCCACGCTGCGGATTCGCGTGATCCCGCTCGCAGGCTGACAACGGGCGCGCCGAAACGGCGCGCGATGACCTCGACCGAGGCCCCAAACTGCGGTGCGCGGGTCGAACCCGTTAAAATCGGACGTTTTGTGTTGCCTGCCGCGTCGTGCGCGGCAGGGTCTTGCGAGGTTCAATGTTCGGAACAACAACGAAGCGACTCTTTGCAGCCGCCTGCGCCGCCCTGCTCGTCGCGTGCGGCTCCGCGCCTGTCGGCCCCGGGTTCTATCGCGTCGAGCGCGGCGATACGCTCTACAAGATCGCGCGCGACAACCGCACGTCGGTGCAGAACATCGTGCGCTGGAACCAGATGACGAACCCCGATGCGATCGAAGTCGGCCAGGTGCTGCGCGTCGCGCCGCCGCCCGGCACGACCACCGCATCGACGCCGTCGACCACCGGCACCGGCAGCGCGGGTCGCGCCCGCCCCGCGCCTTCCGCGCCGGTCGAATCGGCCGTCAAGCCGGCCACGAGCATTTCGCTGGTCTGGCCGGCGGCCGGCAATGTGGTCCGCACGTTCGACGGCTCGAAATCCAAGGGTATCGACATCGCGAACTCGCCGGGCACGCCGGTGATCGCGGCTGCGCCGGGCGTCGTGGTCTATGCGGGTAACGGGCTGCGCGGTTACGGCAACCTGATCATCCTGAAGCACAACGCCGACTACCTGACCGCATACGCGCACAACCGCGCGCTGCTGGTGAAGGAAGGCCAGTCGGTCACGCAGGGGCAGTCGATCGCGGAGATGGGCAACAGCGACAGCGATCGCGTCGCGCTGCATTTCGAGTTGCGCTACGGCGGTCGCTCGATCGATCCGTCACGCTACCTGCCCGCGCGCTGAGCGCGCGACAGCCGGCGCGCGATGCCGATGCGCATCGCGTGCCGTCTCGGGCAAAATCGGGAAGGTCGAATCAGCGCTTGCGCAGACGGCCGGTAAACCGGCCGGACAGCGGATCGACGTGACGGGCAAACGCCACCAACGCGCCGATTCCGATCAGGCTGAACCCCGCAGCAATCAGAAGCAAATCCATGGTCCTATCACTGTTGTGTCGTGATCTTATGCGTCATTGTGGAATCGTGCACTGAGCCGTGGCTGTCGGACGAGCCCGAACATTCCCTATCAGCAGTCACCATTGTCGATTCGTCTACATGAAACCCTGATGTAATCCGTTCGCCCGACGCCACGTTCGACACCCAGGAGACTAAGCGATGCTGCCCGCCGCCGACCGCTACGACGACCTGCTCTCCCGCTTCGGCTGGGCCGTTCCGGCCCGCTACAACATCGGCGTGGACGTCTGCGACAAATGGGCCGACGGCAGCGGGCGCCTCGCGCTGATCCACGAAACCGCGCAAGGCGACGTGATTCGACTCACGTTCGACGACCTGAGGAATGCTTCTAACCGGCTCGCGAACAGCTTTGCGCGCGCCGGCCTGCGACGCGGCGACCGGATCGGCATCTTTCTCGCGCAGGACCCCGAAACGGCCATCGCGCATCTCGCCGCATACAAGCTCGGCGCGATCGCGGTGCCGCTCTTCACGCTGTTCGGCGTCGATGCGCTCGAATACCGGCTCGCGAACAGCGAAGCATCCGCGCTCGTCACCGACGCGGCCGGCTACGCGAAAATCGCGCCGCTGCGTGCGCAACTGCCGGCACTGCATACCGTCTACTGCGTCGGCGACGATGCGCCCGACGCGCCGGGCGTGCTGCACTACGACGCGGCGCTGGCCGCCGAAACGCCCGACTTCGAACCGGCCGATACGGCCGCCGACGATCCGGCGGTGATCATCTATACGTCCGGCACGACCGGCAAACCGAAAGGCGCACTGCACGCGCATCGCGTGCTGCTGGGCCACCTGCCGGGCGTCGAGATGTCGCAGCAATGCTTCCCGCGCGATGCGCGCCTGTTCTGGACGCCCGCCGACTGGGCGTGGATCGGCGGTCTGCTCGACGTGCTGCTGCCGTCCTGGCATCACGGCGTGCCCGTGCTCGCCCGCCGCTTCGAGAAATTCGACGGCGACGCGGCGTTCGCGCTGATGGCACGGCACGGCGTGACCCACGCGTTCCTGCCGCCCACCGCGCTGAAGCTGATGCGTACCGTCGCGGCACCACGCGAACGCTACGCGCTGTCGCTGAAATCGGTCGCGAGCGGCGGGGAATCGCTCGGCACCGAGCTGACGGCCTGGGGACGCGACGCGCTCGGCGTGACGATCAACGAGTTCTACGGGCAGACCGAATGCAACATGGTGCTGTCGTCGTGCGCGGCGCTGTTCGATGCGCAACCGGGCGCGATCGGCAAGGCGGTGCCCGGTCACGTGGTCGCGATCGTCGGCGCGGACGGCACGCCGCTGCCGCCCGGCGTCGAAGGCCGCATCGCGGTGCGCCGCCCCGACCCGGTGATGTTCGTCGAATACTGGCGCAATCCCGGCGCGACCCGCGACAAGTTCGCGGGCGACTACCTGCTCACCGGCGATACGGGCGTAATCGACACCGACGGCTTCGTGCGCTTCGTCGGCCGCGACGACGACGTGATCACGAGCGCCGGCTACCGGATCGGCCCGGGCCCGATCGAGGACTGCCTGCTCACGCATCCGGCGGTGCGAATGGCGGCCGTCGTGGGCGTACCCGACGCGACGCGCACCGAGATCGTCAAGGCGTTCGTCGTGCTGAACCCCGGCCACGTCGGCGACGATGCGCTCGTCAGCGCATTGCAGGCACATGTACGCACACGCCTCGCCGCGCACGAGTATCCGCGCGCGATCGCGTTCGTCGACAGCCTGCCGATGACCGCGACCGGCAAGATCGTGCGCCGCGCGCTGCGCGACGCGTAGCCGCCCGCCCTCGCTCGGGCCGCCGGCCGGATGGTTTATAGTGGCGCCACGCAGTCTTTCCAAAAAACCGATGTCCTCTGAACGCCAATCCGCCGCGGGCGCGTCGCACAGCCCGCTCTACGCCAAACTCCTCGGCGAGACCGCCAAGATCGACTGGTGCGATCTCGAGCGCTTCTTCGCGCAGGGCAAGCTGCTGTCCGTCGCGCGCGACCTCGATCTCGTCAGCGTCGCGGAAGCGATCGCCGGCGACGAAGCCGAACAGGTCACGCGCTGGCTGTCTGCCGGCCTCGTCGCGCGCATGCCGGCCGAAACCGCGGCCGACTACGCGGCGCGCAACCCGGAGCTGTGGGCGGTCGTCGTGTCGCCATGGGTCTGCGTGCAGGAACGCGCCTGACGCGTCCGCCATGTCCGAATCCGCGTTACCGCACGGGGCCGGCACGGGTTCGGCCACCGTCACGCACCGGCGCGTCCTCGCGCTCGCCTTCCCGATCGTCCTGGCGAACCTGACCCAGCCGATCCTCGGCGCCGTCGACACGGCCGTCGCCGGCCACCTCGACGGCGCGCAGTATCTCGGCGGCGTCGCGCTCGGCGGGCTGTTCTTCAATTTCGTGTTCTGGGGCTTCGGCTTCCTGCGGATGGGGACGACCGGCCTCGTCGCACAGGCGCACGGCGCCGGCGATGATGCCAGTATCCGCCTGAACCTGCTGCGCGCGTTGATCGTCGCATTCGCGCTCGGTGCCGCGGTGCTCGCGCTGCAAGTGCCGCTGCTGTCGTTCGCGCTGACCGCGCTCGGCGGCAGCGATGCCGTCCGCGCGACGGCGCTCTCGTACAGCCATGCGCGGATCTGGAGCGCACCGTTCGCGCTCGCGAACTACGTCGTGCTCGGCTACCTGCTCGGCGTGCAGCGCGTCCGGCTCGCGCTGGTCGCGCAGGTGTTCATCAATGCGGTGAACATCGGCGCCGTGCTGCTCTACGTGTATGGCTTCGGCTGGGGCATCGCCGGCATCGGCGCCGCAACTGCCACCGCGGACGCGTGCGGCTTCGCGCTCGGCGCGTGGATGCTGTGGCGGCTACGGCCGCGCGGCCTCGGGCCAATCGCCGCGCGTGCGCTCGCCGACCGCGCGGCGCTCAAGCGGCTGATCGCGCTCAATCGCGACATCTTCCTGCGCACGCTGTGCCTGCTCGGCGCATTCGGCTGGTTCGCGCACCTCGGCGCGAAACAGGGCGACGCGACGCTCGCGGCGAACGCGCTGCTGCTGAATTTCCAGACCTTCATGGCGTACGGCCTCGACGGCTTCGCGCATGCGGCCGAGGCGCTCGTCGGCGCGGCAGCCGGCGCGCGCGACCGCCGCGCATTCCGGCAAGCCGTGCGCGTCACGCTGTTCTGGTCGGCACTCGGCGCGCTGCTGTTCGCGTTCGTTTACTGGGCCGGCGGCGGCTGGATCGTCGCGCGGCTGACCGATCAGGCCGAGATCCGCGCGGTCGCGCTGCGCTACCTGCCGTGGGCCGCGATCTCGCCGATCGTGTCCGTCTGGGGCTTTCTGCTCGACGGCGTGTTCATCGGCGCCACGCAGACGCAATCGCTGATGCGCGCGATGGTCGTGTCGTTCTCGATCTTCATCGCGGCCACGCTCGCCGCCGTCGGCACATTCGGCAATCACGGCCTCTGGTTCGCGCTGCTGCTGTTCATGGCCGCGCGCGGCGCGACGCTCGCGCGCTATCTGCCGGGGCTGTTGCGGCGCATCGGCGCCGACGCGCACGCCGCACGCGCCTGACAGCCGTCCAGGCCGACCGTTACTGCACGGGCTTCGGCGGCGGCGCGTCGAGCATCGAAGGCGGCGTCATGTCGGTCGGCACGCCGTGATAGTCGGCCGGATCTTCCGGCGGGTGGCCGCGGCGGGCCTGACGAGGGTCGCTGGTGCAGCCGGCGAGAAGTGCTGCGGCCAGCACGGCCAGCATGAAACGGGTCATCGGGTATGGCTCCGGAAATCGGCGCGCCCATCGCGCGCCAGGACCGCGCCGAGTCTAGCGGAAATCCGGTTTCGGGGTCGCGCCGCGCATGTCCTACTATGTACGCATGGCGCTGTGCCGTGGAAAGGAGGCTGCCATGTCGTCTGAGGAAATTGCGGGCCTGATCGGCCTATTCATCGGCCTGATGGTGCTGGCCGCGCTGTCGTACTTCGAGGCGCGCGAATACAAGCGCAGCCATGACGGCGAAGGGATGATCCACCACTGGATGGCGGAACACCACCTGCTCGACTGGCGGCGCAAGCACTAAGCGAGCCGCCCCGCCGTCCGGCCCGTGTCGAACCCGGGCCGCTCGCGAACGTGCCATCCCGTGGCACGGCAGGAACCGCGCATCGTCGAAATTAACAGGGCCGGATACACACACGTTGACCGAATACACGAACGCCGTCGCGCGGCAGGCTGCCGCACGACGGCGTTTGCTCGTGCACGCCCGGGACGGGCGCGCCGCGATTCGGATGGCTCAGCCCAGGAAGTGGCGGGCGTAGCGCGCGTTGATGTCGGACAGGCGGAACAGCGTCAGGAAATCCGCGCAGTTGAAATCGGGATCCCAGGCCGGCGCGCCGCAGATCTTCGCGCCGAGACGCAGGTAGCCCTTGATCAGCGGCGGCGGCGCCACGGCGACGCCCGTCTGCAGTTCGTCGACCGGCAATGCCGTGTGCGGGAACGCGCGGTACTCGGGTGCCGTCAGCGAGTTCGCCGGCAGCGACTGGTACAGGTTCGCAGCATAGTGGCCGCCGTCGGCCATCGACACGCTCGCGCAGCCGAGCATCGTCTCGTAGCCGTTCTGCATCATGTACGCGCCGAGGCCACCCCACAGCGCCATGATGACGGCGCCGCTGCGGTAGTCGCTGTGCACGCACGAGCGGCCGACCTCGACCATCTTGCCGCGCAGGTGCGTGAGGCGCGACAGGTCGAATTCGCCTTCGGCGTACAGGCGGCCGACACGCGCCGCCTCGTGCGGCGGCAGCACGCGATACGTGCCGACCACCTTCAGCGTATCGAGATCGCGAACCAGCAGGTGGTCGCAGTACGCATCGAACGGATCGACGTCGAGACCGGAGGGGCCGCTGACCTGCGCGCCCATCTCTTCGGCGAACACGCTGTAACGCAGACGCTGCGCTTCGCGCAGTTCGTCTTCCGTGCGGGCCCACGCGGCACGCAGGCGGTACTCCGATGTAACGGTTTCAGCAGCGCGCGGCAGGTGCCGCCGCGACGTGTCGAGGGGCAGCGAGGCAAAGGGGAGCGTAGGCGTCGGCAGTTCTCGCATTAGGCTTTCCTGGTCGTAAGGAATAAGGCGACATGCCCGCCAATGTAGTAATCGGCCGTGACCGTTATGTGGCACGACCGTGTCCTTTCAATGACGTGTCGCCGAATTGACTTTAGCAGAAAGCTTGCGAAGCCGTATGATGAATCCCGTTGATCCCCGTCAGGCCTGCTTTACACCAGTTCCGGCGTCAATACTGCCCGCAGCACGGCCTGCCGGCCGCCGTCACGCGTGCGGCTCGCGAGCCACACGATTCCGCCCTTCTTGACGCTCCAGCTGTCGTCGCTACCGGCGATCAGTTGCGCGGCGACGCTGCCGAGCGTCGGCTGGTGCCCGACGATCACGACCGTCGGCGCGATGCCTTCCGGCCAGCCGGCCGCCGCCAGCACGTCGTCGACACCGCCGCCCGGCGCGAGCGCGTCGACGGTCCGGTACTGGTCGGTCAGCGCCTCGACGGTCTGCACGGTGCGGGCCGCCGGGCTCGCGAGGATCACGGCGTTCGACTCGAGCCGGCCACGCAGCCATTTGGCCATCGCCTGCGCGTCCTTGCGGCCACGAACGGTCAACTGGCGCGCGAGATCGCTCGCCGCGTAGTCTTCGGCTTCGGCGTGGCGCCACAGGATCAGGTTCATCATGATGTTTTCCTTGCGTCGGCAAGCGGCCCCGCACGCGTGCGGGCCGGCCGATCATCGTGCGAATTGTCGCAAATCGTGGCCGGTTCACCGCCGCGGCATTTACCCGCATATCGCGATTGACCGAATCAGTAATTAGACGATACAATCTTTGGCTCGTCGGAGCGTAGCGCAGCCTGGTAGCGCATCTGATTTGGGATCAGAGGGTCGTAGGTTCGAATCCTATCGCTCCGACCAAAGGAATCAAGGGGTTACGGTTAATACCGTAGCCCCTTTTCCGTTTCTGGGTCCTCGAACCAGTCGCCGAGCTTCCCGGCTCGCGGTAATCCGGTTCATTGTAGGGATCAATGGGGGCGTCCGGGCGCAACGCATTGGCCCCTGCCGTATCCCGGCGCTCACGGCGCATCGCTTCACCCGCAGGCAGCAGATCGCGACCGCAAGTCAGCAGGCTGCCGACGCGCACAAGCAGCCCGCGCACGGCACTTCCGGGAACACGCGATAATGCGCATGAACAACCCGCATCTGCGCATGAAAAACAACATTCTCAAGATCGCCCTCTGCGCATCGCTGCTCGCGCTCGCGACCTCCGGCACCGCGTCCGCCAAGGCGCTCGACGACGCGCTCGACTGTCATTCGACCGGCCACAAGTTCGTCGCGCCGCTGCTTGCCGCCGGCGACATCCAGTCGGAGCCGATGCACGTCGAATCGAACTCGGTCAACGCGTTCCGCACGAACCGCTCGCTGACGGCGTACGGCTTCGGCGTCTATGTCGTGCTCGGTTACCAGGCGAACGACCCGATCTTCCGTCCGGGCGACGGCACACCGATCGGCGACTGGGCCTACGGCGTCGTGGTGCGCGGCACGAAGGGCGCAGTGGAGGAAGCCGTGCGCAAGGCCGGCAGCGACGCGACCGTCAAACAGGCGTTCCCGTTCCTGACCGCGATCGTCTGCTCGTCGGATTGAGCGGGCGTCAGAACGATCATGCGGCACGTCTGAGGGCCGCAACCGCACGCCCCCGCCCGAGAGCCCGTCCGGGCCCCGCTATCGGCCTGTTACGCGCCGGTATACACCACGCGATACGGAATACCGACCTTCTCCCACTCGGCAGCCTCCTGGCTGAGGCTGTAGTCGGTCAACGGGTTCTGCTCGACCCACGCGCTCGGCAGGCGCACTTCATACCCGCCCTTCTTCATCTGCGAAACGGAAATGTCCGGCAGCCCCGCATCGGTCCGGCGCCGGCACAGCAGCGCCGCGAGCCGCAAGCAGAACAGCAGCGGCCACTCGACGTCGCGCGCCTGCGACAGTTTGCCGAGCTTGCCCGCGTGACCGAGCACGAGCGCGGCGAGCCGCGCCTGGTCGGTGCGCGAAAAGCCCGGCATATCCGCGTTGCTCGCGATATAGGCCGAATGCTTGTGATATGAGCTGTGCGAGATCGACAGGCCGATCTCGTGCAATGCGGCCGCCCAGCCGAGGAACATCCGGCCTTCCTCGCGCGCTTCGTCGTCGGCTTCGTCGAGTTCGTCGTAGAAACGCGCCGCGAGCGCGCCGATCCGCTCGGCCTGCGCACGATCGACGCCGTAGCGGCGCGTGAAGCCCTCGACGGTCACCGCACGCATGTCTTCGTGTTGCGTCCGGCCGAGCAGGTCGTACAGCACACCGAGACGCAGCGCACCGTCGGTCGTATCGACATAATCGACGCCGAGCTCCTCGAACACCGCGAGCATGATCGCGAGGCCGCCCGCGAGCACCGGCACGCGGTCGGGCTTCAGCGCGACCAGCTTCAGCCGGTTGACGTTCTCCGACTTGATCAGCGCGCGCTTCAGCCGCTCGAGGCCGCCGCGCGAAATGCCGTGCGTGATTCCCGGATCGTTGAAGCCGTTCGCCTCGACGAGCTCCGCGAGTGCACGCGCGGTGCCGGACGAACCGATCGCCTGGTCCCACCCGGCCTTCTTGTACTCGCTCGAAATGATCTGGATCTCGCGCTTGGCCGCGAGTTCGGCCTGCCGCATCGTGTATTCGTCGACGTTGCCGGCCGGAAAGAAGGTGCGGCTGTGGCTCACGCAGCCGATATAGAGACTCTCCATCACGATCGGCGTGTAGTGCGAGCCGATGATGAATTCGGTCGAGCCGCCGCCGATGTCGACGACGAGCCGCTTGCCGGCGCTCGCCGGCACCGAGTGCGCGGCGCCCGCATAGATCAGCCGCGCTTCCTCGCGGCCCGCGATCACTTCGATCGGGAAACCGAGCGCCGCTTCGGCCTCGCCGAGAAATTCGGCCGAATTCTTCGCGACGCGCAGCGTGTTGGTCGCCACCGCGCGCACACGATCCGGATGGAAATCGCGCAGGCGCTCGCCGAACCGCTTGAGCGCCTCCCAGCCACGCTCCTGCGACGCGCGATCGAGCATCTTGTCGCTCGACAGGCCCGCAGCCAGCCGAACCGGCTCGCGCAGCGCATCGACGGGATAGATCTGGCTGCCCGCCGACGTTTCCTCGACGCGACCGACGATCAGCCGGAAGCTGTTCGAGCCGAGATCCACGGCAGCCAGCAAGTGGGGGGTTGTAACCATCAGATTGGGGCTCCGTGCGCGTTCGCCCACGGCAGCCGGTCCGGCAACCCAGGGCGATCAATCAAAGGCGACATTTTAAGCGTGGAACGCTTGCCATTGCCACGCTTCACGGGCATGCACACTGCTCAAGTGTATATGCCCGAAACATTTATGCGACGAATCGGTTAGGGCGTAGAATTTGCCGATATAAGACCATTATTGTCATCAGCACGTCATCGTACCGTGAGAGTTTCCGAGCGTCCTTTCGAATCATCGCCTGAATCACCCCCTACTCTGCCGATGTCCGTCCGCTACCCGCTTCTCAATCGTGAACTCGGCATCCTCGGTTTCAACGAGCGCGTGCTGGCCCAGGCAGCCGATCCGCAAGTTCCGTTGCTCGAGCGCCTCCGCTTCATCTGCATCACCAGCAGCAACCTCGACGAATTCTTCGAAGTCCGGATGGCCGGCCTTCAGGAGCAGATCCGCGACAACCCCGGCGCGCTGACGCCCGACGGCATGTCGTTACAGCACGCTTACGATCTCGTCGTCGAACGCGCGCAACGGCTCGTCCATCGACAGTACACGATGCTGCACGAAACCGTGCTGCCCGCGCTCGAACAGGAAGGCATCTACTTCCATGCGACCGACTCGTGGAACGACGCGCAGCTCGAATGGGCGCGACACTACTTCCTCGACGAACTGCTGCCCGTGCTGACGCCGATCGGCCTCGATCCGGCCCACCCGTTCCCGCGCGTGCTGAACAAGAGCCTGAACTTCGTCGTCGAGCTCGAAGGCCGCGACGCGTTCGGCCGCCAGGCCGTGATGGGCATCGTGCAGGCGCCGCGCGCGCTGCCGCGCGTCGTGCGCATGCCGCACGCGCTGTCGGGCTTCGAGCACGGCTTCGTGCTGTTGAGCTCGTTCATGCAGCGCTTCGTCGGCGAACTCTTCCCGCAACTCGTCGTGAAGAGCTGCAACCAGTTCCGCATCACGCGCAACAGCGAGCTGTTCGTCGACGAGGACGAAATCACGAACCTGCGCGTCGCGCTGCAGGGCGAACTGCCCGCGCGCCACCTCGGCAACGCGGTGCGCCTCGAGGTGTCGGCCGACACGCCGCAGCACATCGTGCGGCGGCTACTCGAGGAAAGCGAACTCCGCGACAAGGACTGCTATCGCGTGGCCGGTTCCGTGAACCTCGTGCGCCTGATGCAGATTCCCGATCTCGTCGACCGCCCCGACCTGAAGTTCGCGCCGTTCACCGCATCGACCCCGCCCGCGATCGCAAACGCGCCGACGATGTTCGATGCGATCGACGACGGCGACATCCTGCTGCATCATCCGTACGAGAGCTTCCAGCCCGTGCTCGAACTGCTGCAGCAGGCCGCGAAGGATCCGAGCGTCGTCGCGATCAAGCAGACGATCTACCGCACCGGCACCGATTCGCCGCTGATGGACGCGCTGATGGAAGCCGCGCGCAACGGCAAGGAAGTGACCGTCGTCGTCGAGCTGCTCGCGCGCTTCGACGAGGAAACCAACATCAACTGGGCGTCGCAGCTCGAAGCCGTCGGCGCGCACGTCGTATACGGCGTGGTCGGTCACAAGTGCCACGCGAAGATGATGCTGATCGTGCGGCGTGTCGTGCAGGCCGGCAAGGCGACGCTGCGCCGCTACGTGCACCTCGGCACCGGCAACTACCACCCGCGCACGGCGCGCCTCTACACCGACTTCGGGCTGATGACGGCCGACCAGAAGATCTGCGAGGACGTCCATCACGTATTCCAGCAACTGACCGGGATCGGCGGCGAACTCACACTGCACGAGCTGTGGCAGTCGCCGTTCACGCTGCATCCGCGCATCATCGAATCGATCCGCGCGGAGATCGACAATGCGCGTGCCGGCAAGCGCGCGCGCGTCGTCGCGAAAATGAACGCGCTGCTGGAGCCGACGGTGATCGCCGCGCTGTACGAAGCGTCGCAGGCCGGCGTGAAGGTCGACCTGATCGTGCGCGGCGTCTGCGCGCTGCAGCCCGGCGTGCCGGGGCTGTCGGAAAACATCACGGTGCGCTCGATCGTCGGCCGCTTCCTCGAGCACCACCGGATCTACTATTTCCACGCGGGCGGTGCCGAGGACGTCTATCTGTCGAGCGCCGACTGGATGGACCGCAACCTGTTCCGCCGCGTCGAAGTCGCGTTCCCGATCCGCGAGCGCAGGCTCAAGCGGCGCGTGATCGCCGAAGGCCTGTCGGTGTGCCTCGGCGACAACCAGTCGGCCTGGCAGATGCTCAGCGACGGTCACTACCGCCGGCGTCGCGCAGGCAAGACGATCCGCAACGCGCAGCTCGGGTTGCTCGCGAAGTTCTGCTCGTGATCCTGCCGTGCGGCGCGAATCGCGCGCCGCACGGCCAATGAAAAAGCGCAGCTCACGTACGCGGGCTGCGCTTTTTTCTTGTCTGGCGTGCCGCCGCTCGCCGAACGAGCGACGGATGCCGTTACGCGGTCATGCCTCGTACGTGGCCGGCCGGATCGCGATGATGCGCGAGCCCGGGAACCGCGCGGTGAACGTGCTGCCGCGCCCTTCCTCGCTTTGCACGTACAGGTGCGCATCGTGCCGCTGCAGCACGTGCTTGACGATCGCGAGCCCGAGCCCCGTACCGCCCGTATCGCGCGAGCGGCTGCGGTCGACGCGATAGAAGCGCTCGGTCAGCCGCGGCAGGTCGGCGGCCGGAATGCCGAAGCCGCTGTCCGTGACGGAAAACACGCCCTGCGCACCCTCGCGCCGCCACGACACGACGATCTTGCCGCCGTCCGGCGTATAGCGGATCGCATTCGTGACGAGATTCGCGAACGCGCTGAACAACTCCGTCTGCGCGCCCGTGACGCCGAGCGTCTCGTCGATCGAGAACGCGATGTCGTGATGCCCGTTCGACAGCGTCTGCGCATCCTCCTTCAGATGATCGAACACGGCACGCATGTCGATCGCGCGATCGACCGGCGGCTTGCTCTCGCCCTCCAGCTTCGCGAGCACCAGCAGGTCGGTGACGATGTGCCGCATCCGCGACGCCTGCTGCTCCATCATCTCGAGATAACGCGCGCGGTCTTCCTCGTTCAGCGGCAGCTCGCGCATCGTCTCGAGGAAGCCGGACAGCACGGTGAGCGGCGTCTTCAATTCGTGCGACACGTTCGCGACGAAGTCGCGCCGCATCGCGTCGGTACGCTCGAGCTCGGTGATGTCCTGCGTCAGCAGCAGCTTGCGGTTCTCGCCGTACGGAAACACCTGCACGGCCAGCACGTTCTGCCGCGCGCCGCCCATGCCGCGCATCACGAGCGTCTCGTCATAATGCTGCGCGTTCAGGTAGCGGACGAACTCGGGATGACGCACCAGGTTCGTGATGTGCTGGCGCAGGTCGCGCTTCGCATCGAGACCGAAATGAACCTCGGCGATCGCGTTGCACCACTCGATCTGGTCGTGGTCGTCGAGCATCGCGACGCCGTTCGGCGAGGCCTGGATCGCCTGGATGAAGCGCGAATGCTGCTGTTCGACCTGCCGCACCTGCGCATGCCACTGCTTCGCGAGCTTGTGCAGACGGTAGTAGATCTCGCCCCAGATGCCCGGCGCGCTCGGCACTTCGCCGTAGACGGGCGCATCGAGCAACCGCCACAGACGCTGCGTATGGAAAGTGCTGAAAAAGCCCTGCGCGATCAGCATCACGGCCACGAACACGAGGCCCGCGGTCGGGCCGGCAAAGACGCCGACCAATACGCCGATCAGCACGAGCAACACGAGCGACACCAGAAAGCGCGCCCAGATGATGTTCATGATTCAGCGTCCGAAAGAATGAACGGCATGCCGTGGCACACGGCATGTCCGGATACGTTACGCGTGCTTCGCGAGCCGGTAGCCGCTGCCGCGCACGGTCTCGATCATCGCATCGCAGCCGGCCGGTTTCAAGGCCGCGCGCAATCGTTTGATGTGCACGTCGACGGTTCGCTCTTCGACGAACACGTGGTCGCCCCACACCTGGTCGAGCAGTTGCGTGCGGCTGTGCACGCGCTCCGGATGCGTCATGAAGAAATGCAGCAGGCGGAATTCGGTCGGGCCGAGATCGAGCTTGATCTCGCTGCCTTCCGCATGCGCGGCGACGCGATGCGTGGCCGGATCGAGACGCAGCCCGTTGATCGACACGACGTCCTCGGTCAGCTGCGGCGCACGACGGCGCAGCACGGCCTTGATGCGCGCCATCAGTTCCTTCGGCGAGAACGGCTTCGTTACGTAGTCGTCCGCACCGATCTCGAGGCCGAGCACCTTGTCCTGCTCGTCGCCGCGCGCGGTCAGCATGATGATCGGGATGTGTTTGGTCCGTTCGTTGTTGCGCAGGTCGCGCGCGAACGCGATACCGGACTTGCCCGGCAGCATCCAGTCGAGCAGCACGAGATCGGGCAGCACGTCGCTGATCAGGTTCTGCGCCTGTTCGGCGTTGTACGCGCGGATCGGGCAATGACCGGCGTGCTGGAGATTCACCGAGATCAGTTCGGAAATCGCGGGCTCATCTTCAACGACGAGAATGTTGCTGGGCATCGGCACCTCTTTTCTTCCTGTACGTTGTCGCGTTAACTGTTGGCTTCGCGGTCGAGCGTGTCGCGCGGCTGGTGCCGCACGTCCGTGCCCTTCACGATGTAGATGATGAATTCGGCGATGTTCTTCGCGTGGTCGCCGATCCGTTCGATCGCCTTCGCGATGAACAGGTAATCGAGGCCGACCGAGATCGTGCGCGGATCTTCCTGCATGTACGACACGAGCTTGCGCACGAACGCGCGGAATTCCATGTCGATTTCCTTGTCGTCCTTGACGATCTGCGCAGCGGCCACCGTATCGAGGCGCGCAAACGCGTCGAGCGCGCGGCGCAGGATCGTCACGGCCATCTCGCCCGACACCTTGATCTCGGCGATGTTGACCGCGCGCGCGGCCGGCTCGTCGACCAGGCGGCGCACGCGCTTCGCGATCTTCTCTGCCTCGTCGCCGGCGCGCTCGAGGTTCGTAATCGTTTTCGAAATCGACATCAAAAGACGCAGGTCGCGCGCGGCAGGCTGCCTCCGCGCGATGATGTTGCCGCATTCCTGGTCGATGTCGACTTCCATCGCGTTCAGCGTTTCCTCGGCCGCGATCACCTTCTCGGCCGCATCGCGATCGAATTCGTTGAGTGCGTGCATCGCGCCGACGATCTGCGACTCGACGAGCCCGCCCATTTCCAGCACTTTCGACGACACGGCATTCAGGTCCGCGTCGAACTGGCTCGACAGATGTTTATCCGACATGGCTGTTGTTCTCCGTCATCAGCCGAAGCGGCCGGTGATGTAGTCTTCCGTTTCCTTGCGCACCGGCTTGATGAAGATCTTTTCGGTTTCACCGAACTCGATCAGCTCGCCCAGGTACATGTAGGCCGTGTAATCCGAGCAGCGTGCGGCCTGCTGCATGTTGTGCGTGACGATCACGACCGTGTAGTCGCTCTTCAGCTCCGCGATCAGTTCCTCGATGCGGCCCGTCGAGATCGGGTCGAGCGCCGAGCACGGTTCGTCGAGCAGCAGCACTTCCGGACGGATCGCGATGCCGCGCGCGATGCAAAGACGCTGCTGCTGGCCGCCCGACAGGCCGTAGCCGCTCTGGCCCAGCTTGTCCTTCACTTCGTTCCACAGCGCGGCCTTCGTGAGCGCCCACTCGACGCGGTCGTCCATTTCCGAGCGCGTGAGCTTTTCGAACATCTTCACGCCGAACGCGATGTTGTCGTAGATCGACATCGGGAACGGGGTCGGCTTCTGGAACACCATGCCGATGCGCGCGCGCAGCAGCGAGATGTCGCGCTTCGTCGTCAGCAGGTTCTCGCCGTCCATCAGGATTTCGCCTTCGGCGCGCTGCTCCGGATAGAGCGCGAACATCTTGTTGAACGTGCGCAGCAGCGTCGACTTGCCGCAGCCCGACGGGCCGATGAACGCCGTCACCTTCCCTTCGGGAATGCGCAGGTTGATGTTCTTCAGCGCATGGAACTTGCTGTAGAAGAAGTTGAGGTTGTTGACCTCGATCTTCGCGTTCAGCGGCGCGAGCGGGCGATCGTTCGCCGCGTCGTGCGTGCCGACGGGCGCTGCGGTGCGCTCGACGGGATTCAGGTGGCTCTCTGCCATATTCATCGGATTGCTCCGCCGTTACTTTTTCGAGAAGACCGAGCGCGCCAGGATGTTGAGTCCGAGCACCCCGAGCGTAATCAGGAACACGCCCGCCCATGCGAGCGACTGCCATTCCGCGAACGGGCTCATCGCGAACTTGTAGATCGTCACGGGCAGGTTCGCCATCGGCTGGCTCATGTCCCACGAGAAGAACTGGTTCGACAGCGCGGTGAACAGCAGCGGCGCGGTTTCGCCGGCGATCCGCGCGACCGCGAGCAGCACGCCCGTGATGATGCCGCCCACCGACGCGCGCAGCGTGATCTTCAGCACCATTCGCCACTTCGGCGTGCCGAGCGCGAAGGCTGCTTCGCGCAGCGCGTTCGGCACGAGCTTCAGCATGTTCTCGGTCGTGCGGATCACGATCGGGATCTGCAGCAGCGCGAGCGCGATCACGCCGGCCCAGCCCGAGAAGCGCCCCGACTTCGCGACGACGAGCGCGTACACGAACAGGCCGATGACGATCGACGGCGCGGACAGCAGGATGTCGTTGATGAAGCGGATCGTGCTCGCCAGCAGGTTCTTCTGGCCGTATTCGGCGAGATAGACGCCCGCGAGGATGCCGATCGGCGTGCCGACCAGCGTGCCGAAACCACACAGGAGCAGGCTGCCGACGATCGCGTTCGCGAGACCGCCGCCTTCGGTGTTCGGTGCCGGCGTCGATTCGGTGAACAGCTGCAGCGACAGGCCGCCGATACCGAGGTGCAGCGTCGTGTACAGGATCCACACGAGCCACAGCAGGCCGAACGCCATGGCGCCGAGCGATGCGGCGAGCGCGATCGCGTTGATGGCCTTGCGCTTGCGCTGCAGGCGCTCGCGCATCGCTTCGAGCACGGCGCCGTCCGGCCCCGGGAAATTCATGATGGGCTCGCTCATTTCTTGCCCTCTCCCTTCTCGAGACGAAGCAGCAGCAGTTTGGAGATGGACAGCACGATGAACGTGATCACGAACAGGATCAGGCCCAGTTCCATCAGCGCGGACGTATGCAGCCCCGGCTGCGCTTCCGCGAATTCGTTCGCGAGCGCCGACGTGATGCTGTTGCCCGGCGCGAACAGCGACACGCTGTCGAGCAGGTTCGTGTTGCCGATCACGAACGTCACGGCCATCGTTTCGCCGAGTGCGCGACCGAGGCCGAGCATCACGCCGCCGATCACGCCGGTCTTCGTATAGGGCAGCACGACCTTCCACATCACTTCCCAGGTCGTGCAGCCGATCCCGTATGCCGATTCCTTCAGCAGCACGGGCGTGACCTCGAACACGTCGCGCATCACCGACGCGATGTACGGGATGACCATGATCGCGAGAATCACGCCGGCCGCGAGGATGCCGATGCCGATCGGCGGGCCGGACGTCAGCGGCCCGAGCACCCACACGTCCTTGAGCAGATGGCCGAGCGGCTTCTGGAAGTATTCGGCGAAGATCGGCGCGAACACGAGCAGCCCCCACATGCCGTACACGATCGACGGAATCGCGGCGAGCAGCTCGATCGCGATGCCGAGCGGGCGGCGCAGCCACACGGGCGACAGCTCGGTGAGGAACAGTGCGATGCCGAAGCTGACGGGCACCGCGATGACGAGCGCAATGACCGACGTCACGATCGTGCCGTAGATCGGCACGAGTGCGCCGTAGATGTCCGAGTTGGGATCCCACTCGGATTGCCACAGGAAGCCGAGGCCGAACTTCTGGATGGTCGGCATCGACGCAATGATCAGGGAAACGATGATCCCGCCCAGCAGCAGCAGGGTCACGATCGCGGCGATCCGTGCGAGGCCGCCGAACAGAACGTCGCCGAGGCGGCTCGGCGCGCGCTGCTGTGCACTGCCGGGCGATCGGGAGGACGTGTATGAAATATCAGACATGGGTGCCTGCTTTTGATCGCCGGGCGCCGTAACGCCCGGCTTTACCGCACACACTGCCCGACCGGCGCGGCCGGGCAGTGAACCGCTGCAATGCTTACTCGGCGGCGACCGGCTTGCCCGATGCGTCCGTCACCTTCGTCTTCCACTGCTTGCGGATTTCCGTCTCGACCGTCGCCGGCAGCGAGATGTAGTCGAGGCTGTCCGCAGCCTTCTCGCCGTTCTTGAACGCCCAGCTGAAGAACTTCAGCGTTTCCGCGCCCTGCTCCGGCTTGTCCTGCTTCGCGTGCAGCAGCACGAACGTCGCGCCGACGACCGGCCATGCTTCCTTGCCCGGCTGGTTCGTCAGGATCTGGTAGAACGACTTCGACCAGTTCGCGCCGGCGGCAGCAGCCTTGAACGTTTCCGTCTTCGGCTCGACCACCGTACCCGTCGAGTTCTTCAGCGCGGTGTAGGTCATGTTGTTCTTCTTCGCGTACGCCCACTCGACGTAGCCGATCGCGCCCGGCAGGCGCTGCACGAAGGCCGCAACGCCGTCGTTGCCCTTGCCGCCCGTGCCCGTCGGCCAGTTGACCGTCGTGCCTTCGCCGATCTTCGACTTCCACTCGTCGCTGACCTTCGACAGGTAGTTCGTCCAGATGAAGCTGGTGCCCGAGCCGTCAGCACGGCGAACGACCGCGATGTCCGTATCCGGCAGCTTGACCTTCGGGTTCAGCGCGGCGATCGCCGGGTCGTTCCACTTCTTGATCTTGCCGAGGTAGATGTCGCCGAGCACCGGGCCCGACAGCGTCAGTTCACCGGCCTTCACGCCCGGCACGTTGACGACCGGCACCACGCCGCCGACCACCGTCGGGAACTGGAACAGGCCTTCCTTCGCGAGCTCTTCATCCTTCAGCGGAGCGTCCGAACCGGCAAAATCGACCGTCTTCGCGTTGATCTGCTTCAGGCCGCCCGACGAACCGATACCCTGGTAGTTGACCTTCGCACCGCCGGACTGCTGGTAGTCGGCAGCCCATTTCGTATAGATCGGCATCGCGAACGTGCTGCCTGCGCCCGTGATGTCGGCAGCTTGCGCGGCAACGGCGAAAAGCGCGCCAGCCAGGCCGGCAATCGCGGTTTGCATCAATTTCATGAGACCTCCAGTGTGTGAGCGGATGACTACGGCACCGCGAAGGTTAGGGGCTCCTCATGACGGTAATGTGACAATCGATGAAACTGGCGTGACAGTAACATGACTGGTTGAAAGGGAGTATCGGGTGCGGCGCGGGCGGCGCCTGCGGGCACCGGAACGGCACAGGCGGCAAGAATTGCCTGCCTGGCGAGGACGGGGCGGACACCCGTTTTTTTCGGGTTCGCCGGCGCGATCGTAGCGCGGCGTCGGCGGGACGGGAAGCCCCTGCCCGCAGTGGGCGCGATATCAGGGGGCGGAAGATATCTTCAGTCAGGCGATGCGTTGATCGACGCGACACACTATAGGTAGCGCAAACCTTTGCGTCTGACGAAATTGCGGCGCCCGAAGGCGCCGCATACCGATTCACCGGAGAACCGGCGCGCGGGCGGCAGGCCGCCCCGCGCCGATATCGTGCGTCAGGTCGTCGCCGCGCGCACTGCGTCGGCGATCGTCTCCGCATGGCGGACTGCATCGGCTGCCTGCTGCGCTTCGACCATCACGCGCAGCACGGGCTCGGTGCCGGATGCGCGGATCAGCACGCGGCCGCTGCCGGCGAGTGCGGCCTCGGCCGCGTCGATCGCGGCGCGGATCGACGTGCTGCCCTTCCAGTCGGCGCCCGGCTTCATCCGCACATTGATGAGCTTCTGCGGAAACAGCGTGACGCCATCGAGCATCTGTGCGAGCGTTCGACCGCTGCGCTTCAGCGCGGCCAGCACGAGCAGCGCCGACACGATGCCGTCGCCGGTCGAATGCCGGTCGAGCGACAGGATATGGCCCGAGCCTTCCGCGCCGAGCTGCCAGCCGTGCTCGCGCAACTGCTCGAGCACATAGCGGTCGCCGACCGCCGCGCGGACGAACTTCACGCCCTCGCGCTGCAGCGCGACTTCGACGGCGAGGTTCGTCATCAGCGTGCCGACCGCACCTTCGACCTTGCCGTCGGTCGCGATCCGGTCCTTCACGAGCACGTAGAGGAGCTCGTCGCCGTTGTACAGGCGCCCGGTCGAATCGACGACCTGCAGGCGGTCCGCATCGCCGTCGAGCGCAATGCCGAGATCGGCGTGGTTCGCCCGCACCGCGCGCACCAGCGCGTCGGGCGCGGTCGCGCCGACGCCGTCGTTGATGTTGAAGCCGTTCGGCGCGACGCCGATCGGGATCACGTCCGCGCCGAGCTCGTGGAACACGTGCGGCGCGACCTGGTACGCGGCACCGTGCGCGCAATCGACCACGAGCTTCAGCCCGCGCAGGTCGAACGCGGCCGGGAACGTGCTCTTGCAGAACTCGATGTAGCGGCCGGCCGCGTCGTCGAGGCGGCGCGCCTTGCCGAGGCCGTCGGACGACGCGCACTCGAGCGGCTTGTCGAGCCACGCTTCGATCGCGGCTTCAGTGTCATCGGGCAGCTTGTTGCCGTCAGCGGAGAAAAACTTGATCCCGTTGTCGTGATACGGGTTGTGCGACGCGCTGATCACGACGCCGGCCGACAGGCGCAGCGCACGCGTCAGATATGCGACGCCCGGCGTCGGCATCGGGCCGGCCAGCATCACGTCGACCCCGGCCGCCGAGAAGCCGGCCTCGAGCGCAGCTTCGAGCATGTAGCCCGACACGCGCGTGTCCTTGCCGATCAGTACCGTCGGACGCGAGCCTGCCGCGACGTCGGCCGAACTGGCCAGCACCTTGCCGGCCGCGTAGCCGAGGCGCAATACGAAATCCGGCGTGATGGGCGCCTCGCCCACCGTGCCGCGAATGCCGTCCGTGCCGAAATATCGACGTCCCATAGCGAATCTTCCTCCTTCGTCTTCTGACTTATCGTTGCCGCGCGGCTACGCGCACGGCATTCCAGACTTTCAGCGCATCGACCGTCGCCGCGACGTCGTGGACGCGCACGATCGCCGCACCGCGCTCGACCGCGCAGAACGCTGCCGCCACGCTCGCCGCGACGCGCTCCATCGGCGGTTTGCCGCCGATCACCGCGCCGAGCATCGACTTGCGCGACATGCCCGCGAGAATCGGATAAGCGCGCCCGTCGGGCCGCGCAGGCGCCGTGTCCGGCAACGCGGCCAGCAGCGCATAGTTGTCGTCGACGACCGCCTTGCCGAACCCGAAGCCGGGATCCACGCAGATCCGCTCCGGCGCAATGCCCGCGTCGCACAGTGCCTGCGCGCGCGCGGCGAGAAACTCGCGCACGTCGGTCACGACGTCGCCGTAGTCGGGCTCGCCGACCTGCATCGTCTGCGGCTCGCCGAGCATGTGCATCGCGCACAGCCCGCAGTTGCCGTCGCGCACCGCGTCGATCGCGTCCGGCTGGCGGAACCCCCAGATGTCGTTGATCAGGTCCGCGCCGGCGGCCAGCGCCGCACGCATCACGGCCGGCTTGTAGGTGTCGATCGACAGCGGCACGTTCAGCGGCCGCAGCGCCTCGACGAGCGGGATCACGCGCGCGAGTTCCTCGTCGAGCGGTACGGGCGGCGCGCCGGGGCGCGTCGATTCGCCGCCGATATCGAGAAGGTCCGCGCCTTCGGCGATCATGCGCTCGGCCTGGCGCAGCGCATCGTCGCGCGCGAGGAAGCGGCCGCCGTCGGAGAACGAATCGGGCGTGGCGTTGAGAATGCCCATCACGAGCGGGCGCTCGAACGTCAGTGCGAAGCGGCCGCACTGGAGCGGCGCGGGAATGGATGGAGTAACAGCGGAATCGGACACAAGCGACTGGCGTGGTTGAATGCAAAACGGGCCGGTGTGAAGCCACACCAGCCCGTGAACGGTGCTAAAGCGGAGGTTATGCCGCCGGCGAAGCAGGCGCCGGCGCGTTGCCGGGCTTGACCTCGGCGCTGCTGCCACCGCCCGACGAATCGCCGCCGACGGCCGGCGAGCTCTTCGGCGAGCGCGGCGGACGGCCTTCCATGATGTCGTTGATCTGATCGGCGTCGATCGTCTCCCACTCCATCAGCGCGGCCGTCATCGCTTCGACCTTGTCGCGGTTCTCTTCGAGCAGGCGGCGCGCAAGGTTGTACTGATCGTCGAGCACGCGGCGGATTTCCGAATCGACCTTCTGCTGCGTCGCTTCCGAGATCGTGCGCGTGAAGCCGCGGCCGAACGGCGACGCATCGTTCTCGTCGTCGACGTAGACCATCGGCCCGAGCGCATCGGTCATGCCGAAGCGTGCCACCATCGCGCGCGCCGTCTGCGTTGCCTTGTTGAAGTCGTCCGATGCGCCGGTGCTGACGAGATTCATGAACAGCTCTTCCGCCACCCGGCCACCGAACAGGATCGCGAGGCGATCCAGCAGGTAGTCCTTCGAATACGTCTCGTTGTCATGCTCCGGCAACTGCCACGTGACGCCCAGCGCACGGCCGCGCGGAATGATCGTGACCTTGTGCACCGGGTCGGCCTTCGGCAGCAGCTTCGCAACCACCGCGTGGCCCGACTCGTGGTAAGCGGTCGCGCGCTTCGCTTCCTCGCGGATCACGGCCGACTTGCGCTCCGGACCCATGAAGATCTTGTCCTTCGCGTCCTCGAAATCCTGCATCTCGACGATGCGCTTGCCGCGGCGTGCCGCGAACAGCGCAGCCTCGTTCACGAGGTTCGCGAGATCGGCGCCCGAGAAGCCCGGCGTGCCGCGTGCGATGACGGCCGCATCGACGTCGTTCGCGATCGGCACCTTGCGCAGGTGCACGCGCATGATCTGCTCGCGGCCGCGGATGTCCGGCAGACCGACGTAGACCTGGCGGTCGAAACGGCCCGGACGCAACAGCGCCTTGTCGAGCACGTCGGAACGGTTGGTCGCGGCGATCACGATCACGCCCGAGTTCGCTTCGAAGCCGTCCATCTCGACCAGCATCTGGTTCAGCGTCTGTTCGCGTTCGTCGTTGCCGCCGCCCATGCCGGCGCCGCGATGACGGCCGACCGCGTCGATTTCGTCGATGAACACGATGCACGGTGCATGCTTCTTCGCCTGCTCGAACATGTCGCGCACACGGGCTGCGCCGACGCCGACGAACATTTCGACGAAGTCCGAACCCGAGATGCTGAAGAACGGCACCTTCGCTTCACCCGCGATCGCGCGGGCGAGCAGCGTCTTGCCGGTACCCGGCGGGCCGACGAGCAGCACGCCGCGCGGAATGCGACCGCCCAGCTTCTGGAATTTCTGCGGATCGCGCAGGAAGTCGACGAGCTCGGACACTTCTTCCTTCGCTTCGTCGCAGCCCGCGACGTCGGAGAAGTTCACCGCGTTGTTGTTCTCGTCGATCAGCCGCGCTCGCGACTTGCCGAACGAGAAGGCGCCGCCTTTGCCGCCGCCCTGCATCTGCCTCATCATGTAGAACCAGAACACGATGATCAGGATCGTCGGCCCGAGGTAGTACAGCGCGGACATCAGCGCGTTCGGCTCGTCATCGGCCTTGCCGCTGACCTGCACGCCGTACTTCATCAGATCGCCGACCATCCAGATGTCGCCGGGCGACACGATCTGGTATTTCTGGCCATCAGCCGGAGTGACGGTGAGGTTGCGCCCCTGAACGATGACGTTCTTGACCTTGCCGTTCTTGGCGTCGTCCATGAACTGCGAATAGGACACGCCTTCCTGGACGCGGGGCTTGTCGAACTGCTTGAACACCGTAAACAGCACCAGTGCGATCACTAACCACACCGCTGCCTTCGAAAACATATTGTTGTTCAAAGCACCACTCCTTCACTCGTAGACGAGCGCCTACATTTTCCTTGCGGCGCCCCTCGGTCATTCTAATCCAGTCCGACCACCCTCGCCATAAGCATTGACAACCGCCGCGATAGCGCTTCGCTTGTCCGGCAAGGGCCGGAGCCCGTTTGCGGCACCCCGCCGCGCATCAGCGCGGATGCTTCAGATGCCGACCCAAAATGAACGTTTCGGACGATTTGTCGCGGGACGCCTTGGGCTTGCGCGGCGCGACGGTCTTAAACTGCTGTTTGAATTTCTCGACGATCTGGCTGTAGCCGCTGCCGTGAAAGCATTTCACGAGCAGCGCACCGTCCGGCTTCAGATGGTTCTGCGCGAATTCGAGCGCCAGATCGCAGAGATGCTCGATGCGCGCCGCGTCCGCCGAGGCCACACCGGAGAGGTTGGGGGCCATGTCCGAAATAACAAGGTCCACCGCGCGGCCTTCGAGCACTTCCTCGAGCTGGTGGAGCACTTCGTCCTCGCGGAAGTCGCCCTGGATGAAGTGGACGTCGGCGATCGGCTCCATCGGCAGCAGGTCGAGCGCGATGATCGTGCCGTCGATGCCGCCTTCGCGCTCGGTGTCGCGCTTCTTGCCCTGCGCGAGCTTGTTGCGGGCATACTGGCTCCAGCTGCCCGGCGTCGCGCCGAGATCGACGATCACCTGGCCCGGACGGACCAGCTTGTCCTGCTCGTCGATTTCCTTCAGCTTGTACGCGGCACGCGCGCGATAGCCCTCCCGCTGCGCCATTTTGACGTACGGGTCGTTGATGTGGTCGTGCAGCCAGTGCTGGTTAAAGCGGTTTTTTGCCATTCGAGAGAGAGATTGCTGCCATTTGCTTCGTGAAGCCGCGCTTTTAGCGGATAATACGCGTCTTCTTCGCGCGGCTGCGGCCCCTTTTCAGGCCCAAGCCGCGATTTTACGTGGTTTCGGCGCACGGCTGACGCGGTAACTTCCCGCGATCGCTTTTCAGGCCGCGTGCCCTTATTTAGATTTCGACATTTCCATGCCCGCCCTTTCGCTTTCTCCCGCCGAGCGCTCCGCGCTGCGCTCCCAGGCCCATGCGCTCAAGCCCGTCGTGCTGATCGGCGCCGAAGGGCTGACCGACGCCGTGCTGAAGGAAATCAAGGTGCACCTCGCCGCGCACCAGCTGATCAAGATCCGCGTGTTCGGCGACGAGCGCGACGAACGCATCGCGATCTACGACGAGATCTGCGACCGCCTGAGCGCGGCGCCGATCCAGCACATCGGCAAGCTGCTGGTGATCTGGAAGCCCGAGGCCCCTGCAGCGGCCCCGGCCCGCGGCCGTCGCGCCGGCACGCTGCCGAGCGCGGCCGAAGCCGCCGACGACAGGAAAGGCCGCGCACCGCGCACGGTCAAGGTCGTCAAGGTATCGCCGAACGCGAGCCCCGTGCGTCGTCCGAAGCCGACGAAGGTCGTCGTGCGCGGCAACGAACGCGTGACGGCGGGCGGCACCGTGAAGCGCGCGAAAAAGCGCCAGGCAAGCACCAAGCGACCGTTCCAGGACAAGTAAAACGCGTCCGCGGCACGGTCGCACCGTGCCGCGCTGCCCGCGCTGCGCTCAGGCGTCGCGCGCCGGCAGACGCCAGATCAGCATCAGCCCCAGCACGCTCTCGACGAGATAGAACACGCTCGAGACACCGTGCAGCATCCCGAAGCGACTCGCGTACGGCGAATTCGCGATATCGGTGCCCGCGTCCATCGCGGCCACCCGCAGCGCGTTCATGAACGGCTGCAGCGCGAAATACCCGACCAGCACGCACACGACCATCGCGGCGACGATCCAGCGCACGCGACGATATTCGCTGCTGCCGCGCCGCACCTGCTGGTTCGACAACGCGAGCAGCAGCACGCCGCACACGACACCGAGGATCGCCTCGATACGGAACAGCTGGGCGGCGACCGAACCGGCCGTCATCCGCTCCAGCGTCTTGAACAGCACGGGCGCGACCGCATACCCGATCGTCAGCAGGCTGCCGACCCACACGGCCGACAGCAGACGGAACACGCGATGCGGCATCACGTCGCCCCGTTTCAGATGTAGCTGACCGAGATGATTTCGTATTCGCGCACGCCGCTCGGCGCCTGCACGGCCGCGACGTCGCCTTCGGACTTGCCGATCAGTGCGCGCGCGATCGGCGAGCTGACCGAGATCAGGCCGTGATCGATATCGGCTTCGTCGTCGCCGACGATCTGGTATTTGACGGTGTCGCCCGACTCGAGATCCTCGAGTTCGACCGTCGACGCGAAGACCACGCGGCCTTCGGCATCGAGCACGGTGGGATCGATGACCTGCGCGGCCGACAGCTTCGATTCGATTTCCGCGATACGACCCTCGATGAAGCCCTGCTTTTCCTTCGCGGCATCGTATTCGGCGTTTTCGGACAGATCGCCCTGTGCGCGGGCCTCCGCGATCGCGTTGATCACGGCCGGCCGCTCGACGGATTTGAGGCGCTGCAATTCATCGCGCAGTTGCTCTGCGCCACGCTTTGTCAACGGAATGGTGCTCATAAACGGCTCAATCGCTAAAAACGGCTTTAAAAAAAATCACCGCGATTAAGCGCGTTTCCGGCGAACCGGAAACACCGCTTAACCGCGGCACGTATTGCTTCGACAGGTAACTGACTGCTTAGTTTAGGCGAGCGTGAAGACCTTGTAAATCATAGACTTCCAGATCCTTCAGGTAGCGCAAGCCTTCGACGGCCGCGCGCGCGCCCGACATCGTCGTGTAGTACGTGACCTTGTGCGCCTGCGCGCTCATGCGGATCGAACGCGAATCGGCGATCGCCTGGCGCGTCTCGTCAACCGTCGTGAACACGAGTGCGATCTCGCCGTTCTTGATCATGTCGACGATGTGCGGACGACCGTCCTTCACCTTGTTCACGACCTTCACCGGCACGCCGGCCGCTTCGATCGCGGCAGCCGTGCCCTTGGTCGCGACGATCGGGTAGCCGAGGTCGTGCAGCATGCGTGCGACTTCGACGGCCTTCGGCTTGTCGGCGTCCATCACGGTCAGCAGCACCGTGCCCGACTCCGGCAGGCGCGAACCGGCCGCGAGCTGCGACTTGAACAGCGCTTCGCCGAACGTCTGGCCGACGCCCATCACTTCGCCGGTCGAACGCATTTCAGGCCCGAGGACCGGATCGACGGTCGGGAACTTGACGAACGGGAACACGGCTTCCTTCACGCTGAAGTACGGCGGCTCGACTTCCTTCGTCACGCCCTGCTGCGCGAGCTTCTGGCCGACCATCGCGCGCGCCGCGATCTTCGCGAGCGGCAGGCTGGTCGCCTTCGACACGTACGGCACCGTGCGCGACGCGCGCGGGTTCACTTCGAGCACGTAGATGATGTCCTGCTTCGAGCCGTCCGCCTGCGGCACCTGCTGGATCGCGAACTGCACGTTCATCAGGCCGACCACGTTCAGCGCCTTCGCCATCGCGCCCGTCTGGCGCTTCAGCTCGGCCACGGTTTCCTTCGACAGCGAGTACGGCGGCAGCGAGCATGCCGAGTCGCCCGAGTGGACGCCCGCCTGCTCGATGTGCTCCATCACGCCGCCGATGAACACGGCCTCGCCGTCGCAGATGCAGTCGACGTCGCACTCGATCGCGTCGTTCAGGAAGCGGTCGAGCAGCACCGGCGAATCGTTCGACACCTTCACGGCCTCGCGCATGTAGCGCTCGAGGTCGCGCGGCTCGTGGACGATTTCCATCGCGCGGCCGCCCAGCACGTACGACGGGCGCACGACCAGCGGATAGCCGATTTCCTCGGCGAGCTTGAGCGCTTCGTCTTCGGCGCGTGCGGTGCGGTTCGGCGGCTGGCGCAGGCCGAGGTCCTGCAGCAGCTTCTGGAAGCGTTCGCGGTCTTCGGCCGCGTCGATCATGTCCGGCGACGTGCCGACGATCGGCACGCCGTGCGCCTCGAGGTCGAGCGCGAGCTTCAGCGGCGTCTGGCCGCCGTACTGGACGATCACGCCGACCGGCTTTTCCTTGTCGACGATCTCGAGCACGTCTTCGAGCGTCAGCGGCTCGAAGTACAGGCGGTCGGACGTGTCGTAGTCGGTCGACACCGTTTCCGGGTTGCAGTTGACCATGATCGTTTCGTAGCCGTCCTCGCGCATAGCGAGCGCCGCGTGCACGCAGCAGTAGTCGAACTCGATGCCCTGGCCGATCCGGTTCGGGCCGCCGCCCAGCACCATGATCTTCTTGTTCGTGGTCGGCTGCGCCTCGCACTCTTCCTCGTAGGTCGAGTACATGTACGCGGTTTTCGTCGCGAATTCGGCCGCGCAGGTGTCGACGCGCTTGTAGACCGGGCGCACGTTCAGCTCGACGCGACGCTTGCGGACGTCTTCCGGCGTCGCGCCGAGCAGCTTCGCGAGGCGGCGGTCGGAGAAGCCGCTCTGCTTCAGGTAGCGCAGCTCGTCGAACGTCAGCGACGCGAGCGTGCGGCCCGCGAGCGCCTTTTCCTTCAGGATGATCTGCTCGATCTGCTCGAGGAACCACGGGTCGATCGCGGTTTCCGCGAAGATTTCCTGGGCCGTCATGCCGATGCGGAATGCATCGCCGACATACCAGATGCGGTCCGGGCCCGGCTCGTGGATCTCGATCGCGATCTCGTCGCGGTTGGTCGACTTCTCGTCGAGACCGTCGACGCCGACTTCGAGGCCGCGCAGCGCCTTCTGGAACGATTCCTGGAACGTGCGGCCGATCGCCATCACTTCGCCGACCGACTTCATCTGCGTCGTCAGGCGCGAATCGGCTTCACGGAACTTCTCGAACGCGAAGCGCGGGATCTTCGTGACGACGTAGTCGATCGTCGGCTCGAACGACGCCGGCGTCTGGCCGCCGGTGATTTCGTTCTTCAGCTCGTCGAGCGTGTAGCCGACCGCCAGCTTCGCGGCGACCTTCGCGATCGGGAAGCCGGTCGCCTTCGATGCGAGCGCCGACGAACGCGACACGCGCGGGTTCATTTCGATGACGACCATGCGGCCGTCCTTCGGGTTGATCGAGAACTGCACGTTCGAACCGCCCGTGTCGACGCCGATCTCGCGCAGCACCGCGAGCGATGCGTTACGCAGGATCTGGTATTCCTTGTCGGTGAGCGTCTGCGCCGGTGCGACCGTGATCGAGTCGCCGGTGTGCACGCCCATCGGGTCGAGGTTTTCGATCGAGCAGACGATGATGCAGTTGTCGGCGCGGTCGCGCACGACTTCCATCTCGTATTCCTTCCAGCCGAGCAGCGATTCCTCGATCAGCAGCTCGCGCGTGGGCGACAGGTCGAGACCGCGCTTGCAGATTTCCTCGAACTCTTCGCGGTTGTACGCGATGCCGCCGCCCGAGCCGCCGAGCGTGAACGACGGACGGATCACGACCGGGTAGCCGCTGCCGCCGGTGCCCGCCATGATCTCGGCGTGCACCTTGGTCGCCTCTTCCATCGAGTGCGCGATGCCCGACTTCGCGGAGCCGAGACCGATCTTGGTCATCGCTTCCTTGAACTTCTGGCGGTCTTCCGCCTTGTCGATCGCTTCCGGCGACGCGCCGATCAGCTCGACGCCGAACTTCTCGAGCACGCCGTGGTGATGCAGGTCGAGCGCGCAGTTCAGCGCGGTCTGGCCGCCCATCGTCGGCAGGATCGCGTCCGGGCGCTCCTTCTCGATGATGCGCGCGACGACTTCCCACGTGATCGGCTCGATGTAGGTCACGTCGGCCGTGTTCGGGTCGGTCATGATCGTCGCCGGGTTGCTGTTGACGAGAACGACCTTGTAGCCCTCCTCACGCAACGCCTTGCAAGCCTGCGCGCCCGAATAGTCGAACTCGCACGCCTGGCCGATGATGATCGGGCCGGCGCCGATGATGAGGATGCTCTTGATGTCTGTGCGTTTTGGCATGGCTTGTGAATTCAATAAGTAATCGTTGTCGTGGGTCGGCCGGCAGCGCTCAGCTCATGGTCGCGAGCGCGAGCTTCACCGAGAAACCGATGAACAGGCCGCCCACGCTGCTCGCCGCGCCTGCCGCGAGCTTGCGGCGGCGGCGGAAGTGCTCGGCGAGCCGCGCCCCCGCGAAGATCAGCGTGCTCAGGTACAGGAAGCTCGCGCTTTGCGCGATCGCCCCGAGCACGACGAACGACAGCGCGGGATGCGGGAATGCCGGGTCGACGAACTGGATGAAGAACGAGATGAAGAACAGGATCGCCTTCGGATTCAGCAGGCTCACGATCAGCGCCTTGCGAAACGGTCGCTCGCCGTCGACCGCCTGCGGCGCCTCGGCGGGCCCGCCCGCCGACGTGCGCAGCTTCTGCCACGCGCTGCGCAGCATGCCGGTGCCGATGTAGAGCAGGTACGCGGCGCCGCCGTACTTGACGACGGAGAACAGCAGCGGATTCGTCTTCAGCAGCGACGCGACGCCCGCGGCGGACAGCACCATCAGCACCGTGTCGCCGACGAACACGCCGCAGGCCGCGCGATAGCCGGCCTTCACGCCGCGCTGCGCCGCGAGCGACAGCACGTACATCGAGTTCGGCCCCGGCAGCAGGATGATGAAGATCACGCCGAACACGTAGGTCCAGATATCCGTGATGCCGAGTGCGTGGCCGAACATGATGCGAATCTCCCGTCCTTCGGTTGCTTCGGTTGCGTTAGGCGTTGCGCTGCTTCGCCGCGTCCATCAGCGCGGTGAAACGGTCGAACAGATAGCCGATGTCGTGCGGGCCCGGCGACGCTTCCGGGTGGCCCTGGAAGCAGAACGCCGGCTTGTCGGTCAGCTCGAAGCCCTGCAGCGTGCCGTCGAACAGCGACACGTGCGTCACGCGCGCGTTGGCCGGCAGCGAATCCGCATCGACCGCGAAGCCGTGGTTCTGCGACGTGATCACGACTCGACCGTCGCCGAGATCCTTCACCGGATGGTTCGCGCCGTGGTGGCCCGTCTTCATCTTCAGCGTCTTCGCGCCGACCGCGAGGCCCATGATCTGGTGGCCGAGGCAGATGCCGAAGGTCGGCACGCCGCGCTCGATGAATTCCTTCGTGGCCGCGATCGCGTAATCGCACGGCTCCGGATCGCCGGGGCCGTTCGACAGGAAGATGCCGTCCGGATTCAGCGCGAGCGCATCGGCCGCGCTCGCCTGCGCCGGCAGCACCGTCACCTGGCAGCCGCGCTCCGCGAGCATGCGCAGGATGTTGTACTTGACGCCGAAATCGTACGCGACGACGCGGTACTTCGGCGCTTCCTGCATGCCGTAGCCGCTGCCGAGGCGCCATTCGGTCTGCTTCCACTCGAACGGCTTCGTGGTCGACACGACCTTCGCGAGATCCATGCCCGCGAGGCCCGGGAACGAGCGCGCGAGCTCGATCGCCTTCGCCTCGTCGTCCGAACCGGCCAGGATGCAGCCGTTCTGCGCGCCCTTGTCGCGCAGGATGCGGGTCAGCTTGCGGGTGTCGATGCCGGCGATCGCGACGACGCCTTCGTCGCGCAGGTACTCGCCGAGCGTGCGGTCCATGCGGAAGTTCGATGCGAGCGTGGGCAGATCACGGATGATCAGGCCGGCGGCATGGACTTTCGTGGCTTCGACGTCTTCGGCGTTGACGCCGACGTTGCCGATATGCGGGTAGGTGAGCGTGACGATCTGGCGCGCGTAGCTCGGATCAGTCAGGATTTCCTGATAGCCGGTGATCGCGGTATTGAACACGACTTCGCCGATCGTATGGCCTTCGGCCCCGATCGAATAACCACGAAAGACCGTGCCGTCGGCGAGTGCAAGCAAGGCGGGAGAAAAAGACGGCAACACGGGAGGCTCCTTGGGGAACACCCTGCTGCCGACCTGTTTACCCTGCCGCGCGAGCGCCGCGCTGCGTGGGCGCGCGTAGTCGCTAGCTGGACGCGGCCTGCGTTGTCGAGACGCGAACCCGGCGCGTGGCGCACGAGGCTTCGCGGCATCGCCCGGCAGGCGGCGTGCGGCGGATGAACGGGATGAATGAGGTAGGCGCTAGGGTGCGAGGTTGATCAGCACAAACTTTCAAATTATAGCCCGAAAATGGCCCTATCTTCAATCGATATGGCCGTCCGATCATGCACGCGCCGCCACCGGCAGCGCGGTACGGCGTACGCGCAACGGCGCACGCTCGACGTGCTGCGGCCCCGTTTCCGCAGCCGCCCCACCTACCAGCGTACCGCCGGATCAGTGCGCTTGGCCAGCGCCGCGCGCGGGCCACACGTACCAGACCGCGCTCGCGAGTTGCAGCGCAAGCAGCACGCCCCATGCGGTGAGGTGCGCGGCCGCCGGATAACGGCCGTCGAGCGCGGGCCAGTGCGACAGCACCGCGCCGACACCGATCTGGAACGCAAAGATCAGCAGGAAAATCACCAGCGTGAGGGTCGTGTTCGCGCGGCCGATCAGGTGGGCGGGAAAGTGCCCGGCCATCACCGCGTAGGTCAGGATGCCGACGCCGCCGAACATCCCGTATCCGGCCCACAGCATGGCCGGCGGCAACGGCATGCGCGCGACGATCGCGACCTGCGTCGCGACGAACAGCGCCATGCCGACACCGCAGAATGCGTAGACGGACACGCCGCGCCGCTCGAGCACGCGCGCCGCGGCGCCGAAGCCGACGCAGCCGGCCATCATCGCGAAGCCGAGCACCGACACGAGGCGCGCGGCATGCGGCGCATCGAACCCCGCGACGTCGCGCAGGTACGGCCCGACCCACAGCGACTGCATCGCGTAGAACACGCCCTGCGTGACGACCGAGAATGACGAGATCTTCCAGAACGCGCGGCTGCTCAGGATGTGCCACGTGCCCTTGAACTGGCTGACGAGCCCGCCCTGGTGGCGCACCTGCTTCGCTTCGGGCGCGCCGAAACCGATCGAGGCCGCGACGACCACCGTCAGCACCGCGAGGCCGAAACAGATCGCGCGCCAGTTCGTCCAGCCGAGCAGCCAGGTCAGCGGCGAACCGACCACGACGCCGCCGAGGCCGCCAACCGCCATCACGAGGCCGTTGACGAGCGGCAGCCGGCCGACCGGGAAATGCTGCGCGAGTGCCTTGAACGCCGCGCCGAGACACACCGACACGCCGACGCCGATCAGCAGCCGGCCGACCATCATCGTGCCGATGCCGTGCGCGGCGCCGAACACGGCGGCGCCGGCCGCCGCGAACAGCAGCATGCCGGCCGTCACACGGCGCGAGCCGAAGTGGTCGAGCATCACGCCGGCCGGAATCTGCGCGCCCGCGAAGCCGAGGAAATAGAGACTGGTGAGCAGGCCGAGATCGGCGGCCGACAACCCGAGCTCATGCGTGACGAACGGCGCGAAGCCCAGATTGACGCCGCGAAACACATACGACACGAAATACCCGACCGAAAACAGCGCGAGCACCCTCAGCTGCACCGACGACATCGCTCCCCCTCGTGATATGAAGACTGCCGAAGCGGCGCGGCACCCTCGCACCGCGCACAAACGAAAACGCCGTCACCTCGGTGACGGCGTTTTCGTTGCAATTCGTCGGATGATAGCGCAATCGCGCGGCCCGGACCGGCCGGCCGCCGCGCTTCGCAGCCGCGTTACTTCTTCTTGCCCTTGGCCGGCGCGGCCTTCGCAGGCGCAGCTTTCGCCGCTTTGGTCGATTTGGCCACCGGCTTTGCCGCGCCGCGCTTCGCGCCGTGCGACTTGCCGCCCACCGCCAGGCTCGCGCGCTCGATGCGCGCACTGCCGACCGACGTTGCGATCCGCTCCGGACCGGGTTCCGCCGGCACCGAGCGGCCGACCGGCACGTGCAGCACGAGCGCCTGGCCCGGCATCGCGAGATCGCGGTGCGTGCGGTTCCACGCCTTGAGCTGGCCGACCGACACGCCGTAGCGGCCGGCGATCGCCGCCATCGACTGCTTGCGGCGCACGCGGATCAGCATCTTGCGCGTGTCGGGTACGTCCGGCTCCATCGCGAGCGCGCCGTTTTCGGCGACGTCGGCGCTGATGTCCTCGTCGTCGTCATCGCCGCGCGGCACGACGATCGTCGAGCCCGGCTTCAGGCGCATGCCGGCCGGAATCTTGTTGACCGACATCAGCGTATCGGCGTCCACGCCGATCTTCTCGGCGATCGCGGCCGGCCGCGCACGTTCGCTGACCGTGTAGGTGGTCCACGTCGAAAGCTGGCCGTTGTATGCCTTCAGGTTCTTCTCGAACGCGGACGCGTTGTCGAACGGCAGCAGGATCTGCGGCTCGGTCGCGCCGAGGATCACCGGCTTCGAGAACGACGGGTTCAGCGAGCGGAATTCGTCGAGCGACAGGTTCGCGAGCTTCGCGGCGACCGCGACGTCGATGTCGCGCGACGTCGTGACCGTCACGAAATACGGGTGGTTCGGGATGTCCGGCAGCGTCAGGCCGTACTGCTTCGGGCTCGCGATGATGTTCTTCACCGCCTGCAGCTTCGGCACGTAGTTGCGCGTCTCGTTCGGCATCCGCAGGCTCTGGTAGTCGGTCGGCAGGCCGGCCGCCTGGTTGCGCGCGATCGCGCGCTGCACGTTGCCCTCGCCCCAGTTGTACGCGGCCAGCGCCAGATACCAGTCGCCGAACATGTCATGCAGGCGCGACAGGTAGTCGAGCGCGGCGCTCGTCGACGCGAGCACGTCGCGCCGTTCGTCCTGCCACATATTGCGCTTCAGGTTGTACGTGCGGCCCGTGCCGGGCATGAACTGCCACATGCCGGCCGCCTTCGCGACCGACAGCGCCTGCGGGTTGAACGCGGACTCGATGAACGGCAGCAGCGCGAGCTCGGTCGGCATGTGACGCGCCTCGAGCTCCTCGACGATGTGATACAGGTACTTCTGCGAGCGCTCGGTCATGCGCTGCACGTAATCCGGACGCTGCGTGTACCAGGTCGTCTGCATGTCGACGAGGTCGCTCTGCAGGTCGGGCATCTGGAAGCCGCGACGGATGCGGCCCCAGAGATCGGAGTCCGCACTGGTCAGGTCGCCGACGGATTGCTTGTCGACGTCGACAGTTTCTTTGGCGGTGGCTGATTTACGGAGGTAGTTGGACGCCGCCTGCGGATCGGCGGCGTTGTTGGCGACAGGAGCCTGGCTCGCACAAGCGGCGAGTAGCAGGACCACCATCGCACTCAATATAAGTCGCATGAAAATCTCGGCTTCCGACGGCTGGAAATTGCTGGCGATACTACGGAAGTGCGTGCTTCACGTCAATAAAAACACCGAAAACTCAGCGAAATCCTACATTTGGAGCAATTTTTACAGACTCCGCTTGAGCTTTGGAGTCCTCCGGAAATCATCATCTGAACCGGTTTTTCCACTCCCGCATCAGCGTAAACGCCGCCAGACGATCCGGCACCGTTTCGTGAAGCTCGGCCTCGAGCGTCGCATGGATGGCGGCGCTGTCCGCGCGCATGAACGGGTTCACCGCGCGCTCGTGCGCGATCGTCGTCGGCAGCGTCGGCACGCCGCGCGCGCGCAGCGCCTGCGCGTCGTCGCGCCACGCGGCGAGCGCCGCATTGCCGGGCTCGCACGCGAGCGCGAAGCGGATGTTCGACAGCGTGTATTCGTGTGCGCAATGCACGCGCGTGTCGTCCGGCAGCGCCGCGAGCGCGTCGAGCGATGCGAGCATCTGCGCGGGCGTGCCTTCGAACAGGCGGCCGCAGCCGCACGAGAACAGCGTGTCGCCGCAGAACACGTGCGGCACCGCAGCGCCCTGCCCGGCCGCCTGGAAATAGGCAATGTGGCCGCGCGTATGACCGGGCACGTCGAGCACGTCGAACGCGACGGCCGGCGCGTCGAGCGTCACGCGATCGCCGCCCGAAAGCGGCCGCGTGACCACGCCGATCGCCTCGGCCGCAGGGCCGTAAACGGTGAGCGGCACATCGGCCGGTTGGCTATTGCGCAGCGCCTCGACACCGCCGACATGGTCGGCGTGATGGTGCGTGAGTAAAATAGCGGTCAACCGCCAGCCTCGTTCGGCAAGAACCCGGCGCACCGGCGCGGCTTCACCCGGATCGACGGCGATCGCATCGCGGCCGTCCGAGACGAGCCAGATATAGTTGTCTTCGAATGCCGGCACCGGCACGTATTCCAGCTCGTTCATGGGCGCGCAACCATCGTTATGCCTGATCGTCAAATTATAGACTGGCCCGCCTGGACCGACTCGCCTCCCGGCCGCTACGTGCTGGACTGGGAGCAGGCGCAGCTCGACCGGATCGTGTCCGACGTCTTCGGGTTCCACGCGCTGCAGCTCGGCCTGCCGCAGCTCGACGCGCTGCGCGAGAACCGCATGCCGTATCGCGGCCTCGTGCTCGATCCGGCGAGCGGCGCGAGCGCGCCGTACCAGTATCCGTGGGCGCGCGAAGCGCACGCGCCGGAGCACGCGCCCGCCGATCGCAGCACGACGTGGTGCGACCTGCTCGACCTGCCGTTCGAGTCGCAAAGCGTCGACCTGATCGTGATGCCGCACACGCTCGAATTCACGTCCGACCCGCACCGCCTGCTGCGCGAGGCCGAGCGCGTGCTGATGCCGGAAGGCCAGCTCGTGATCACCGGCTTCAATTCGCTCAGCCTGTGGGGCATGCGGCAATCGTTCGGGCGCATGGCGAACCGCCCGTTCGTGCCGGCCACGCGCGACCAGATCGCGTTCATCCGGCTCAAGGACTGGATCAAGCTGCTCGGCTTCGACCTCGAACGCGGCCGCTTCGGCTGCTACCGGCCGCCGCTCGTCACCGACAAGTGGCTGGCCCGCTACGGCTTCATGGAAGCCGCGGGCGACCGCTGGTGGCCGATCTTCGGCGCCGTCTACATGGTGACGGCCGTCAAGCGCGTGCGCGGCATGCGCCTCGTCGGCCAGATCAAGATGAAAAAACCCGTGCTCGCGCCAGGCCTGACGCCCGCGGCCTCCCCGACCACCCATCAAGAACATTCATGACAATCGATACGATCGACATCTATACCGACGGCGCCTGCAAGGGCAACCCCGGCCCCGGCGGCTGGGGCGCACTGATGCGCTACGGCGACCGTGAAAAGGAGCTGTTCGGCGGCGAGCCCAACACGACCAACAACCGCATGGAGCTGATGGGCGTGATCGCCGCGCTCGAGGCGCTGAAGCGGCCGTGCCAGGTGATCGTGCACACCGATTCGCAATACGTGCAGAAAGGCATCAGCGAGTGGATCCACGGCTGGAAGAAGAAAGGCTGGGTCACCGCGGCAAAGACACCCGTGAAGAACGCCGACCTGTGGAAGCGGCTCGACGCGCTCGTCGCGCAGCACGAAATCGAGTGGCGCTGGGTCAAGGGTCATGCGGGCCATCCCGAAAACGAGCGCGCGGACGCGCTCGCGAATCGCGGCGTCGAATCGCTCACGGCCTGAACGCCGGCCACTCCCCTGTTTCCTTCGTTTTCCCCGACATGCGCCAGATCATTCTCGATACCGAAACCACCGGCCTGAACGCCCGCACGGGCGACCGCCTCATCGAAATCGGCTGCGTCGAGCTGCTGAACCGGCGGCTCACCGGCAACAACCTGCACTTCTACGTGAACCCCGAGCGCGACAGCGATCCGGGCGCACTGGCCGTGCACGGCCTCACGACCGAATTCCTCAGCGACAAGCCGAAGTTCGCGGAAGTCGCCAGCCAGATCCTCGACTTCGTGAAGGACGCCGAGCTGATCATCCACAACGCGCCGTTCGACCTGGGCTTCCTCGACGCCGAATTCGCGCGGCTCGACCTCCCGCCGTTCACCGAACATTGCGGCGGCGTGATCGACACGCTCGTGCAGGCCAAGCAGATGTTCCCCGGCAAGCGCAACTCGCTCGACGCGCTGTGCGACCGCTTCGGCATCAGCAACGCGCACCGGACGCTGCACGGCGCACTGCTCGACTCGGAGCTGCTCGCCGAGGTGTATCTCGCGATGACGCGCGGCCAGGACAGCCTCGTGATCGACATGCTCGACGACGCGGGCGCCGACGGCGGCGCGGCGAACGGCCAGCGCGTGTCGCTCGCCGCGCTCGACCTGCAGGTGGTGGCCGCCAGCGACGACGAGCTCGCCGCGCACCAGGCGCAGCTCGACGAACTCGACAAGTCGGTCAAGGGCACGTGCGTGTGGCGCAAGTCCGCCGACGCGGGCGCCGCCGAAACGGCCTGACGCGCGGCACGCACTGCGGCCGCGCTTACGCGCGCGGCTGCAGTGCGATGACCGCCATCCCGCCGAGCGCGAGCACCGCGCCGGCCACATCCCAGCGGGTCAGCGCGATGCCGTCGACCACCCGCAGCCAGACCAGCGCTACCGCGATATACACGCCGCCGTACGCGGCATAAGTACGTCCGGCCGCGCTCGGGTGCAGCGTCAGCAGCCACGCGAACAGCGCGAGCGACAGCGCGGCCGGCACCAGCAGCCAGGCCGGCCGGCTGCCCTTCAGCACGAGCCACGGCAGGTAACAGCCGACGATTTCGGCCAGTGCGGTGGCGGCGAACAGCGCCGCGATCCTCATCAGTTCGGTCATTCGGTTCCTCGTGAATTCGGCCCCGTCGCCGGGGCGCTGCACGGCCCCGCCGCGCGCCGCCGATCATACCCGAGCAGGCCGCCCCGGACGCCCCGCTAGACGGGCGTCTCCCGGCAATTTGCACGATCATCCGTCATCGTGCTAACATGTCGCCTGTTTCAACATTCAATCTCTGTCTATTCGATTTCGAGAGAAGTCCGTCCGCGCATTGCGGGCCGGCGCTTCGACCGAAATTGCACCCACAGGAAAGCCCGCCCGACAGGCCCGCTTTTCTCGTTTCGTTGCCCCTTTCGGGGCGCTTGCCGGAACGCCGGACCTCCGTCCGCGCCGGCATCTGCCGCCAGCATCACGCGGCCCATTCTTCATGAGCGCACTGTCGCGACGGCCCATCGGGCCCGCGTCGAAGCAGCCCCTTACGGCCCTTTGCTGCCCGTTGCGCAGTAAGTGCTTAATGGCCTGCCCCGACGCGCCGCGCACGACACCGCGCTTGCAGGCAAACCGTGTCGGACGGCCCGCCCGTTCCGGCGCAGTCAAAGGAGTGCATGACCTTGACCGCAACACACGTCAGCCCGACCGCTGCTTCTTCCTCCACTTCGTCCGGCGACGCTCCGCTCGCCGCGGACGACATAACCGTCGTCGACCAGAGCCTGCTCAAGCGCGCCGTCAGCGCGATGGCCATCGGCAATGCGATGGAATGGTTCGACTTCGGTGTGTACAGCTATATCGCCGTCACGCTCGGCAAGGTGTTCTTCCCGTCCAGCAGCCCGTCCGCGCAGCTGCTCGCGACCTTCGGCACGTTCGCAGCCGCGTTCCTCGTGCGCCCGCTCGGCGGCATGGTGTTCGGCCCGCTCGGCGACCGCATCGGCCGCCAGCGCGTGCTCGCCGCGACGATGATCATGATGGCCGCCGGCACCTTCGCGATCGGCCTGATCCCGAGCTACACATCGATCGGCATCATGGCGCCCGTGCTGCTGCTCGTCGCGCGTCTCGTGCAGGGCTTCTCGACCGGCGGCGAATACGGCGGCGCGGCCACCTTCATCGCCGAATTCTCGACCGACAAGCGCCGCGGCTTCATGGGCAGCTTCCTCGAGTTCGGCACGCTGATCGGCTATGTGATGGGTGCGGGCGTCGTCGCGCTGCTGACCACGTCGCTGTCGCAGGAAGCGCTGCTGTCGTGGGGCTGGCGCGTGCCGTTCCTGATCGCCGGCCCGCTCGGCCTGATCGGCCTCTACATCCGGATGAAGCTCGAGGAAACGCCCGCGTTCAAGCGCCAGGCCGAAGAGCGCGAAGCGCAGGACAAGGCCGTGCCGAAGGCGCGCTTCCGCGAAACGCTGATGCGCAACTGGCGTGCGCTGCTGCTGTGCGTCGGCCTCGTGCTGATCTTCAACGTGACCGACTACATGGTGCTGTCGTATCTGCCGAGCTTCATGTCGTCGACGCTGCACTTCGACGAATCGCACAGCCTCGTGCTGGTGCTGCTCGTGATGGTGCTGATGATGCCGATGACGCTCTTCGCCGGCCGCCTGTCCGACCGGATCGGCCGCAAGCCGGTGATGCTCGCCGGCTGTGTCGGGCTGCTCGTGCTGTCGATCCCGTCGATGATGCTGATCCATGCGGGCACCACGGCGTCGGTGTTCGGCGGCCTGCTGGTCCTCGGCGTGCTGCTGTCCTGCTTCACCGGCGTGATGCCGTCGGCGCTGCCGGCGCTGTTCCCGACCGAGATCCGCTACGGCGCGCTCGCGATCGGCTTCAATGTGTCGGTATCGCTGTTCGGCGGCACGACGCCTCTCGTTACCGCATGGCTCGTCGACGTGACGCACAACCTGATGATGCCCGCGTACTACATGATGGGCGCCGCCGTGATCGGCATCGTGTCGGTCGTCGCGCTCGCGGAAACCGCGCGCCAGCCGCTGAAGGGCTCGCCGCCGGCCGTCGCGACGCGCCGCGAGGCGCACCAGCTCGCACGCCAGCTGCGCGAGGACGACGACTCGGAGATGTACAGCGTCGTGTCGCCCGCACGCGCCTGAGCGTCGCCCATGAAAAAGCCCCGGCCGAAGCCGGGGCCCGATCGAATCCGATCCGCCCGACCGGCTTGCGCCGGCCGGGCTTTTTTTCATCCTTTGGCCGCGAGCGCCCTCATGCGTGCGCTTCGCCGTGACGGCAGAAGATCAGCGCACGCGAGCGCGACACCGCCGCCTGCGCGCCGCGTGCCGCGACGATCAGCCCGACCTGGCCGAGATTGAAATCGCGCTCGACCATCAACTGCGTCAGCGCGGCAAGCGGCAACACGACGGACGGGTGGTACAGGCTTGATTCGAGCAGGGCTTTCATCATCGGCTCCATCTGGCAATGCGTGATTCGATGGAGTGGATTCTAGGGACCGGCCGCTTCCGGATAAACGGCGCGAATGCGAAGTCACTTGTCGGCCACCGAGAACAATCGGCGGCGGCTTGCCGGGTGCGGCCGAGCGGCCGGCAGGCAGCGGCGCGGGGCGGCCTTGCGCCCCGCCGCCAAGGGCCGCCAGGCCTAGACGAGCGGCGTTTCGACGAACGCCGGCAGCGCTTCCGCGCGCGCCGAATGCGCGGCGAGCGCCGGATAGCGGGCCGGATCGATTCGCGCGAGCGCCGGGTAATCGGCCGCCATGAACTGCGTGAAGCGCCACGCGACCGCGACCGTCACGTCGGACTGCAGCAGGCGTGCGCCGCCGAACCAGCCGTTCGCGGCCGCGACGAGCGGCTCCAGCTCGCCGTACGCGCCCTCGAGCTGGCTCAGCACGCGCTCGATCCACGGCGCGTGCTGCTTGTCGGACGGGCGCAGCGCCTGCTCGTAGACGACCTGCACGGTCTTCTCGGCCGCCGCCAGCGCGAAACCGACCGGCACGAGCGCGCGCAGCCGCGCGTCGGCGGCGTCGGGCAGCAGGCGCCGCTCCGGCGCGACCAGGTGATCGAGATAGTCGACGATCAGCGACGAATCGATCAGCGTCGCGCCGTCGTCGGTCACGAGCGTCGGCGCCTTGACGACCGGGTTGACCGCCCTGAACTGTTCGAAATGACGAAACACCGAGATCGATTCGTGTTCGAACGGCAGGTCGAGCAGCTTCGCCGAAATGGCGACACGGCGCACGAACGGGGAATCCAGCATGCCGATCAGCTTCATCGCAAACGCTCCGCTTGAGGGGAATGGGACCGACGACTGTAGCAGCGTCGCGAGCCGTCGCCTAGCGTGCTCGTATGCGCGTCCGCTTGATACGTATCAGCGCCCCGCTACCCGGCCACAGTGACCATAATGCAGATTCACGCCCCTTCCGTCCCAAGGTTCGCCATGTGGTATGCCCTCGTCGAGCAGCAGCGGGAATGGATGCGCGCCTGGCGCGCGGCGACGCGGCACGCGTTCGATGCGTGGCCCGCGGCGACGCTGCCGCAAGCCGCGTCGTCGTGTTACGACGACCTGTTCGAGCCGCTGCTCGGGCAGCCGGCCGGGCCGCCGCGCTTCGACCTCGGGCGATCCGCCATCGGCGAACGGGTCGCCGCGCACACGCCGTTCTGCGACCTGCGGCGCTTCACGCGCGCCGATGCGCGGCGCACGGTGCTGCTGTGCGCGCCGCTCGCCGGGCACGCGGCCGTGATGATGCGGGAAACCGTCGAGACGCTGCTCGCCGACGGCGACGTCTGCGTGACCGACTGGCGCAATGCGCGCGACGTGCCGCTCGCGTCGGGCCGCTTCGGGCTCGACGAGTATGTCGCGACGCTCGACGGCTTCATCGACGGGCTCGCGCTCGACGATCGGCCGCTGCACGTCGTCGCCGTGTGCCAGGCGACCGTGCCGGCGCTCGGCGCGCTCGCGCTGCGCGCCGCGCGCGGCCTGGCGCCGCCCGCGAGCATCACGCTGATCGGCGGCCCGCTCGACCCCCGCCTGAATCCGAGCGCGCTCGGCACCGCGGCAGCCACCCGCTCGCTCGGCTGGTGCCGCCGCCACCTGATCGACATCGTGCCGCCCGGCTTCGCGGGGCACGGCCGCCAAGTGTTCCCGACCTATCTCCAGCAAGGCGAGATCGCGCTGATGTACCCGCAGCGTTTCATGTCGCTGGTCGAGGCGTACGCGCTGGCCGCGTCGCGCTTCGACATGGCCGCGCTCGCCGGCGCACGGCGCGCGCTGCTCGAATACACGGCGCTGCTCGACATGCCGGCCGAATATTTCCTCGACACGGTCGACATCGTGTTCCAGCGCATGTGCCTCGCGAACGGCACGTGGGACGTCGGCGGCCGGCGCGTCGAGCCGGGCGCGCTGCGCGGCGTCGCGCTGCTGACCGTCGAAGGCCGATGCGACGCGGTCACGGGCGCCGGCCAGACGCATGCGGCACTCGACATGTGCAGCGGCCTCGCGGCCGACGAGCGCTATCGCGTCGATGTCGACGATTGCGATCACTACGGGTTGTTTACCGGCGCGCGCTGGCTCGGCAATGTCCATCCGATGCTGCAGCGCGTGTTCGCGCTGGCCGAGGCCGGCCGCCCTCGGCCGCGCTCGCGCCGGATCAGGCGGGTGTGATGCCGCGTTGCGTGCGGGCCGCGTCGAGCAACGTACGCACCTCGTCGTCGCTCGTTTGCCCGAAGCGCGCGTAGAACTGGCTGATCCCGAAGAACGGGCGCGGCTGCGATACCGCGACGAACGCGTCGGCCAGGCCGTCGAACGCGTGCTCCGCGCCCGCCGGCGCGACCGGCGCAGCCGCCACGATCCGCGCCGGGTGGCGCTCGCGCAGCGCCTGCAGCGCGGCACGCATCGACGCGCCGGTCGCGACGCCGTCGTCGACGACGATCACGATGCGCCCGTCGACCGGCAGCGGCGGCGCAGCGCCGCGATACAGCGCTTCGCGGCGCTGCAGCTCGGCCGTCTCGCGCACGATCACGTCGGCGAGCTGCGCGTCGGTCACGCCCATCGAGCGGATCACGGAACGCTGCAGATGCATCGCGCCCCCCGTTGCGATCGCGCCCATCGCGAGCTCGGGCTCGCACGGCACGCCGAGCTTGCGCACGACCAGCACGTCAAGCGGCGCGCGCAGCGCACAGGCGACCGGATACGCGACGGGCACGCCGCCGCGCGGCAACGCGAGCACGACGACGTCGCTACGCCCCGCGTAGTCGTCGCTCAGCGCGTCGGCCAGTTGGCGGCCCGCATCGGCGCGATTGGCAAAACACTCGGTCAAGATCGGCTCCCTGCCGTTGCGCCGGATGCGCGAAACGCGCGCCGGCGCCTGTCAACGAGCATGGTTCATCGGCAGCGCCGATGCAAGCGGGGTCACACCGGCGTGCACGACGCCGAGGAAAGGGTCAGAGGCCGCCGGCCTGCCGGTACAGCCGCCAGAACGACTGCGCGTAGGATTGCGCGAGCTCGGGCGCGCGCTGGAACACGTTGACCGTCTCGGCGTGCGCGGCCGCACCGTCGGACAGCGTCGTCAGCGCGACGCTGTCGTCGACGATCACGAAGCGCGGCGCGGGATCGCCGTGCCGCGAATCGATCGCCACGTCGATGCCCGCGGATTTCAGATAGCCTGCGCCGCTGTACCTGCCCGCGCGCGGTGAGCGCACGAGCACGACGCGCACCTCGATCCCGCGCGCACGGGCCGCGCGCAGCGCGCTCGCGACGGCGGGCGGCATCTGGGTATAGCCGGCCAGCAGTACGCGGCGCTGCGCCTGTTCGATCAGGTCGACGGTCGCGTCGGCCGCCGCGTTGTCATACGAAAAATACGTGCCGACCGATGCGGCATCGGACGGAATCCGGCTGGCGTGGGCGCTCGCCGCGCAGCAAAGCGCGGCGAAAAAGAAGGCGGCTGGTCTCATGGCGGGCGCCATTGTAGCGACGCCAATTCGCGTGGCAAGCGCCGCCTGCGACGCTGCTGCGCCGGCGCAACACACAGTACGGAACGGATGCCCGGCGGGGGTGTTTCAGGCCGGTTTTCGGGCCGCCGGTCAGCCGGCCGCGACGCGCGCGAGCCAGTTCGTCACGCCGTCGACGGAACGGAAATCCGCGAGGCTGCGCGCCGGCAGCGCGGGATACGCGCCGCCTGCCATCTCGGCCAGCGCGCGCCCGGGGCCGAGTTCGAGAAACGCGGTCGCACCTGCCTCCACGCAGGCGGCGAGACAGGCCGCCCACTCGACCGGCTCCGCGATCTGCCGCGCGAGCTTGTCGAGGCCCGCGTCGATATCGAGCACCGACGCGCCGTCGATGCCCGAAAACAATCGCGTGCCGGGCAGCAGCCTGCGCACCCGCACGTCGGCAAGCGACGCGCGAAATACCGGTACGGCCGCTACGAGCCGGCGCGTGTGCGACGCGATCCGCACGCACACGGGCGCGACGCGCAGCGCACCGGCGCGCGCGGCGCCGTCGGCCACCGCATCGACATCGGCCTGCCGCCCCGCGACCACGAATGCGTCGCCGGGGTTCGCGATCGCGATCGCCGCGTCGCGGCCGGTGCACAGCTGCGCAAGCTCCTCGCGCGTCAGGCCACGCACGAATGCCATCCGCTCGTCGCCGCCGCTCGCCGCATCCATCGCGCGCGCGCGTGCGTCGGCCAGATCGAGCGCGTCATGCGGATCGATCATCCCCGCGACGCTCCAAGACGCGACCTCGCCGACGCTGTAGCCCGCGACGCAGCGCCGGCGCGGCCACGCCGCGTCGAGCAGCGCGGCCGCCGCAAGCGCCTGGACGGTGCAGAGAATCTGCGCGGCGCGGTTCTCGCGCAGCGCGTCCGGTCCGGCCTGCCGGACCCACGCGCGCGGATCGTCGCCGAGGAGCCGGCCGGCATGCGCGAACAACGCATCGGCCTGCGGCGCCGCGCCCGTCAGGTCGAACATGTCGGCGCGCTGCGCGCCTTGTCCCGAACAGAGGATCGCCAGCGTCATCGCGCGTCCCCGTCGGCTTCGAGCGCATCGACGAATACACTCATCGCGAGCAGGTCGGCCGCGCCGCCCGGACTCAGCCGGCGCGCAACGAACGCACGATGCGCGGCCACCGCGCGCAGCCGCCAGTCGTGGGCGCGCACACCGCCGCGTGCGACGAACGCACGCGCGGTCGCCCGAGCGAAATCGAGGCCGGTCTGCCCGCCCCGGTGCAGCAGGTTCGTATCGTCGAGCGCGGCGATCAGCGCAAAGCACGCGGCGACGCGCGCGGCTTCCGGATCGTCGGGCAGGTCGCGCTTCGCACGGCGCAGCGCGGGCAGCCCGATCGCGTACACGGTCCTGAAACCTTCCGCCGCTTCGCGACGCGCGCCGCCGACGCCGTAGCGTCGGCTCGCGCGCTCGCCATGGCTGTCCGGCAAGCGCGGGCCGCCGAGAATATCGGTGCCCCAGCGGCGGGACACGAACGCACCGAGCGTCGTTCCGCCCGGCACGGCCCCCGGCATTGCGCGCCGGCCCGCGGCAGCACACAGCAGCCCGAGCCCGAAGATCGCGCCGCGATGCGTATTGACGCCGCCGGTCGCCGCAAGCATCGCGTGCTCGGCACGCAGGCCGATCTTGCGCAGCACGGCCATGTCCGCATCGCGCGCGCCCGCGTCGGCGAGTTCCGCGAAGTACGGCCGCAGCACGGCGGCGCTGCGCGCGAACGTTGCGGCATCCATGTCCGAATGACTGCCGGTGTCGACGTGGCTGACGAGCCCCGGCTTCGGATAGGTGTCGATCTCGAGCACGAGGCTGCGCTCGGCCAGCTCGGCGATGCGCTCGGCAGCGGACGGCGCCGGTACGCGGCAGGCGGCCCATGCGCTCATCGCGCATCTCCGGTGAACGCGCCGGCAGGCATCAATTCGACGGCGATCGCGGTCTTGACCGCGACTTCGGGCAGCCGCGCGTGCATTTCGCGCCAGTTGACGCCTGCGCCGTCGGCGCGCAGCAGTTCGCCGTCGATGCGCATCGGCGCACGCGCGTCGATCGCCGCGAGGCCGTCGAGCAGCGGTGCGAGCGACGCGGCATCCGGCAGCGGAAACACGATGTCGAGATCGGACGACGCGCCCAGGTATCGCTCGCCCGTCAGCGCCTGCCACGCGAGACTGCCGAACACGCGGCCCTGGACGCCGCAGCGCGCGCCGAGCGCATCGAGCTCGCGCAACGATGCGTGCCACGCATCGGGCGCGGCGGAAAGCACGTCGGCCAGCGCGGGCAGCGGGCCGACCGTCGCGAGCGCGTCGGTGGCAACGTTCAGCGCGATGCGCCGCTTGCCCGCGGCAGGCGGCAGCGGCAGGCCGAGCGGCACGCGGCCGGCATCGGCCTCGTCCGGCGACGCGCGGCGCACGATCAGCGGCCAGCCGCGTTCGGCCCACGCGCGCACGAGCGGATCGGCCGCGAGCGCGGGATCGCGCGCGAATGCCGCGCCCCACCCCGCCGCCGTCAGCGTGACGAGCGTGTGGCGGCGCAGCGGCATCTCAGCGTGCGGCACGCGCGAGTTCCTCGACGCGCCGCGCGACGTCGGCCGCAACCGGCCGGCCGCGCGCCGCGCGCCGGTCGATGCGGTCGGCCGGTTTGCCGAGCCATTCGACGACCTGCACGTCGAGCGCACGGGCCGGATCGAGCACCGCATCGACGGCGCCCATCTTCACGAGATTGTCGAGCCCGGGCGCGAACACGGGCGTCGAGCGCGCCATCTCCTTCAGCACGTCGATCGGCAGCTTGGTCACGCGCGACATCGACGGCAGGTCCATCACTTCCGGCTCGGCGCCCGGCACCGCGAGCAGCGTGCGCGTCGCGAGCGCGGTCGCGATGAATGCGCCCGCGGCCGTGTGGCCGTACAGCACGCCGATCGTCCGGTGCCCGGCGAGATCCGCGTGCATCAGGCACTTCGCGAGATGCGACAGCCCTTCGTTCAAGCCGAGCAGTTCGTCGCGCTTGCTCATCCGCTGGCTGTCGCTGTCGACGAGCACGAGGATCGGCGTGCCGCCGCCGCGCGCGATTGTGTCGAGCACGCACGACGCGAGCGTCAGCGCCTCGTCGATGCCGAACGGCAAACGGTCGGCGACGCCGATCACGTCGACGCGCGTGCCGGCCAGTTCCGCGTGGCCCGTCAGCAGGCCGCCGGTGCGCGCGATCGAATGGCCTTTCGGAAACAGCGAGTTCAGGACTTCATCGAGCGTCATGCGGGCTCTCCTGCAATTGATCCGCGAGCGTCGCGAATGTGTCGTCCGGCATTCCCGGAATCGCATCGGGCGTGTCCGCACCGAGCGCACGCCATACGTCGAGCGCATCCTTGCATGCGCCGAACCGTTCGACACGCGCCTCGAGGCGCGCCTGTTCGGCACGCAGCATCGCCGCATCGAACGTCGGCGCACGGCCGATCAGGTCGAGCGCGGCCGCGCGGAACGCATCGGGCGTATCGGCGACATAGCGGTCCGCACCGCCGATCAGCCGCCGGTGCTTGCCGCCCATCGTGCGCCAGATCAGCGCGCGGTCCTTCGCGTCGAATTCCTCGACGCCGCGATTCGTCTCGATCACTTCGGGGCCCGACACGCTGATGCGCCCCTGCTCCGACACCGCGAGCGCCGAACAGCACGCGGCGAGCAACCCGCCGCCGCCGTAGCAGCCCGCGCGCCCGCCGATCAGCCCGATCACCGGCACGCCGGCCGCGCGCGCATCGACGAGCGCACGCATGATCTCGGCGATCGCCAGCTCGCCCGCGTTCGCTTCCTGCAGCCGCACGCCGCCCGTATCGAACAGGATCAGCACCGGCTTGCCGACTTCGCGCGCGGCGCGCAGCAAGCCGGTGAGCTTCGCACCGTGCACTTCGCCGAACGCGCCGCCCATGAAGCGGCCTTCCTGCGCGGCGACGAACACCGGCTGGCCGTCGAGCCGGCCGTGGCCGACTACCATCCCGTCGTCGAACTGCTGCGGCAGGTCGAACAGCGGCAGGTGCGGGCTCGTCACACGTTCGGCCGGCCCGAGGAATTCGCTGAAACTGCCCGCGTCGAGCAACCCGTCGATGCGCTGCCGCGCCGACGCTTCGTACCAGCTCGCGCCGTTCGCGACGAACGCCGGCGCGTCGTGGATCACGTCGGTCATCATGCGTCTCCCTCGATCGCGCGCACGGCCTGCGCGAGCCGCAGCGACACCATGTCGGGCCGCGCGCCGCCGTCGTTGATCGACAGCTTCAGGCCGCCCGGCGTGCGCCGCTCGACGAAATCCGATACGACGGCCTGCCACACCGCGCCGAAGCCGACGGCCGCGGTGCGGATATCGATCTCGCATTCGTTGCCCGGCAGCACGCGCTCGACGAGCACTTCGAGATTGCCGGACGCGACCACGCCGACGAGCGCCGCGGCCCGTTCGCCCTTCGCGCGCTCGCGCGCGGTGAAGCGATAGTTCAACTGTTCCATGCCCTCTTCCTCACCAGTTGCGGAACCGGGCCGGCGGCGCATAGAGCCCGCCCGACCAGTGCACGAGATCCTTGATCGAGCGCGCTGCGAGCCAGCGGCGATCGGCGTCGAGCGGATCGATGCCGAGATCCTCCGGGCGGCGAATCACGCCGCGCTCGCGCAGCCGCTCGACCATTTTCCGGTCGCGGCCGCGGCCGACCTCCGTATAACCGGCGACGCCGCGGATCGCGTGCTCGCGCTCGTCCTTGTCGCGGCACATCAGCAGGTTCGCGATCCCTTCCTCCGTGACGATGTGCGTGACGTCGTCGCCGTAGACCATGATCGGCGCGAGGTCGAGCTGCAGCTTGTCAGCGAGCTTCAGCGCATCGAGCTTCTCGACGAACATCGGCACGTTCTTGTCGCCGAACGTCTCGCCGATCTGCACGACAAGCTTGCGGCCGCGCCGCAGCGCCGCCGGCGTGTCGGGGTCGGCTTCCGCGCCGGCCTTCAGCCACGGCTCGCTCGGATGACGCCGCCCGCGCGCGTCGCTGCCCATGTTCGGCGCGCCGCCGAAGCCGGCGATCCGCTCGGCCGTGACCGTCGACGAATGGCCGGACAAATCGATCTGCAGCGTCGAGCCGATGAACATGTCGCACGCATAGAGGCCGGCCGTCTGGCAGAACGCGCGGTTCGAGCGCAGCGACCCGTCGGGGCCCGTGAACCACACGTCGGAGCGCGCGCGGATATAGTCGTCCATCCCGACCTCGGAGCCGAAGCAGTGGACCTGCTCGACCCAGCCCGATTCGATCGCCGGAATCAGCGTCGGGTGCGGATTGAGCGCCCAGTGCGTGCAGACCTTGCCCTTCAGCCCGAGCTTCTCGCCGTAGGTCGGCAGCAGCAGCTCGATCGCGGCGGTGTTGAAGCCGATCCCGTGGTTCAGGCGCTTGATGCCGTACGGCTCGTAGATGCCCTTGATCGCGAGCATCGCGGTGAGGATCTGCGTTTCGGTGATCGCGGCCGGATCGCGCGTGAACAGCGGCTCGACGTAGAACGGCCGGCCGGCCTCGACGACGAAATGCACGCGGTCGCCGGGAATGTCGACGCGCGGCACCTTGTCGACGATGCGGTCGACCTGCGCGATCACGATGCCGTCCTTGAACGCGGTGGCCTCGACGACGGTCGGCGTGTCCTCGGTGTTCGGGCCCGTGTACAGGTTGCCGTCGCGGTCGGCGCTGACCGCGGCGATCAGCGCGACGTGCGGCGTGAGGTCGATGAAGTAGCGCGCGAACAGCTCGAGATAGGTGTGCACCGCGCCGAGCGCGATCTTGCCGCCGAACAGCAGCTTCGCGATCCGCTGCGACTGCGGGCCCGAATACGCGAAGTCGAGACGCTTCGCGATGCCGCGCTCGAACACGTCGAGATGCTCGGGCAGCACGACGCCCGACTGCACCATGTGCAGGTCGTGCACCTTCGCGCTGTCGACGTCGGCGAGCGCCGTCGCGAGCAGGTCGGCCTGCTTCTGGTTGTCGCCTTCGAGGCACACGCGGTCGCCGGGCCGCAGCACCGCTTCGAGCAACGCCACGGTGTCGCGCGCATCGACCCGCTTGCCTTGCGCGTAAGCCGCGCCGGCCGCAAGGCGTGCATCGCGCGCCTGCCGCGCGTGATTCCATCCCGTCATGAACAGTTCTCCCGCTTCGATGGTTCAGCGGCATTCTAAGCCTGGCGCCGCCGCCGATTGATGATGTTGACGAATGCGACTCAGAGGTCGCCGCGATGGATGCGGCCCGCGTGCGGGCCGCATCGCATGGGCCTAGCCGCCGACCAGCGCGCGCGTCGTGAAGAACAGCACCGACGGGCCGAGCAGGCAGCCGACGCCGGTATGGAACGTCGCGACCAGCGCGCCGTACGGGACGAGCCGGCGGTCGGTCGCGGCGAGCCCCGCGCTCACGCCGCTGACGGTGCCCGCGAGGCCGCCGAAGATCATCGCGGAACGCGGCGTCTTCAGGCCCATGAAGTTGGCAGCGACCGGCGTGCCGACCATCACGATGATCGCCTTCACGAGCCCCGTCGCGATGCTGAGCGCGATCACGTCGGAGCTCGCACCGATCGCCGCGCCCGTGACGGGCCCGACGATGTACGTGACGGCACCCGCGCCGATGGTCGTCATGCTGACCGCGTCGGTGTAGCCGAACGCGCGTGCGATGCACGCGCCGACGATGAACGGCAGCACGGTGCCGAGCAGCAGCGATACGACGCCGACGAGCCCGGCCTTGCGCGCCTCGGTCGGCTGCACTTCGAACGCGGTCGCGACGATCGCGAAATCGCGCAGCATCGCGCCGCCCATCAGGCCGACGCCCGCGAACAACGGCACGTCGGCGAGTCCCTTCTCGCCGCCGGTGAACGCGCCGCCGACATACGCGAGCGCCAGACCGATCACGATCGCGATCGCGGAGCCGTGCACGCGGCCGAACGTGAGCTTGCGCGACGCAATCGACGACAGCCACATGATCAGGCCGACCAGCGCGAACGACGCGACGAGCCCGTTGTGGGCGACGACTTTTTCGAGCATCTGCAGCATGGCGGCCTCCGTTACTGTTCTTCGAATTGCGGCACGCCCGCGAAGGCCGTGTCGTCGCGCCCCATGCGCACGAGTACCGCGATGCAGCATGCGCAGATCGCGACCGCGCCGACGGCGGCCAGCAGCGCGACCGGGCCGCCCTTCAGCGCGGCGACGACGTTCTGGTTCGCGGCCATCGCGACGACGACCGGGATGTACATCGCGCCCCAGAAGCCGACGCCGGCCTCGGTCTCCTTCGGCAGCCAGCCGCGCCGGTGCAGCCACAGGCGCAGGCAGATCAGCAGCAGCATCGCGATGCCGACCCCGCCGACGTTGGTCTTCACGCCGATGGCCGTGCCCAGCAGGTCGCCGAGGAACAGTCCGGCCAGGTGGCAGAACGCCAGCAGCGCGGTTCCGTAGATGATCATGTGTCGTCTCCAGTCTCTTCGTGACGGGCGCCTGACGCGTGCGGGAGGCGGGCCCGCACGCCGATACCGTGCGCGGACTTGTCTCCTGCGGCGGTGCGCCGCGGCCCGGCGGCTCGTCGTGCGGGCGCGTTCTCGGGCGGTCGATGGGATGATGCGGTTTCGGGCCGGACGCCGGATGCCGTAGACTGACCGAAGCAGCCGCCGGCACGACGCGGGCCACGCGTCCAGTTCGTCCCGTTATACGGGCCGCACCGGGGCGTGATCCGATACTAGCGCCGCAATATCCGGCCATTTATGAAGTTGTCGAAACCGATTCAGTGGATTTAGCAATGCGCCCGTTACCGCCCGAGCTGCTGCGCAGCTTCGTCGCCGTCGCCCAGTCCGGCAGCTTCACCGCCGCGTCCGAACGCGTGAACCTGTCGCAGTCGACCGTCAGCCAGCACATCCGCCGCCTCGAGGAGCTGCTCGACCGGCCGCTGTTCGAGCGCGACACGCGTAACGTGCACCTGTCGCAGCACGGCGACGCGCTGTTCCGCTACGCGGTGCGCATCCTCGAACTGATGGACGAAGCCGTCACGTCGGTGTGCGGGCCGCCGCTGTCGGGCAAGGTGCGGCTCGCGATGTCGGAGGATTTCGCGTCGACGCACCTGACGTCCGCGCTCGCGAGCTTCGTGCAGCGCAACCCGGAAGTCGAACTGGCGATCTCGACCGGGCTGTCGGGCGACCTGTTCGACGCGCTCGACGAAGGCCGGCACGATCTCGTGTTCGCAAAGCGCATCGCGGGCAGCCGGCGCGGCCGCGTGATCCGCAGCGAGCCGCTGTACTGGTGCACCGGCCCCGATTCGCGGATCACCGGCCACGAGGCCGTGCTGCCGCTCGCATTGCATCCGGAGCCGAGCGTGTCGCGGCGCCGCGTGCTCGAAACGCTCGACGCGATCGGCCGGCCCTACCGGATCGCGGTGGTGAGCAGCAGCATCGCGGTGCTGCGCGCGGCCGCGAGCGCGGGGCTCGGCGTCAGCGCGTTCGCCGGCTACGTGATCCCGGCCGGGCTCGCGCGGCTCGACGCGGGGCTGCCCGAACTCGGCGAACTCGAATACGTGATCGACCGGCCGGCGGCCGCGTCGCGCTCGACGCTCGCGCTGGAAGCCACGCTGATCACGGCAGCGGCGGAGTTGTAGCGGCAACAGCAGCGACGGCGGACGACGCGCATGCGCGGCCGTGCCCGCAACTGACAGCTTTGCCCGGAACGCGTCATCGTCCGCGCAGCACCCGCTCGCGACAATGGGACCCATCGGAACGCACGGCAAGCCGCCGTGCGCATCCGGTGTCCCGTCCCCTTGATCGGAGCACACCATGAACGTCTTGCGATTCGCCGTCGCGACCGCCGCAGCCGCGCTGCTGTCCCCCGCCTTTGCCCAGACCGATGCCGCCGCGCCCGAACAGGGCCTGACACGCGCGGAAGTCATCGCCCAGTTGAAGCAGGCCTATCTCGACGGCGAACTGCCGACGAACGACGGCAACTATCCGCCGAGCGCCGCGACGCGCGCGCGCAACCGCGAACTCGTGCAGGCCGCCAGCCCCGCGTGGCTCGCCCAGACGCCGCAGGCACCGCAAACGGCAGCGCAGCAGTAGCCGAGCGCGGCCCGGCCGATCGCGGCCCGGCCGATACCCGGCGCTGCGACGCGGTCAGGGCAGGAAGCTGCGGCGCCGCGCGTCGATCAACTCGACGAGCAGCCGGTCGCGCTCGGCCGCCAGCTCCTGCATCGAATGCTCGCCCTGGATCGCGCGCAATTCGTCGGTCAGCTTGCGGTCGACGTCCGGATCGAACGAAGGCGTGCCGAGGTCGCCCCACCAGCTCGTGATCGGCCCCGACAGGTGTTCGAGGAAGTGCGCGATCCCGCCCGCGCCGCCGCCGAGGTGATAGGTCAGGCACTGCCCCATCAGCCCCCAGCGCAAGCCGGGGCCCCATGCGACCGCCTTGTCCGCATCGGCCACGCTCACGACGCCTTCGCCGACGAGGTGATACACCTCGCGGAACAGCGCAGCCGCGAGCCGGTTCGCGACGTGGCCGGTCATCTCCTTGTTGAGGACGATCGTCTGTTTGCCGAGCGCATCGTAGAAATCCTTCACGCGCGCGATCACGTCCTGGCCGGTCGCGTCGCCGCCGACCAGCTCGACGAGCGGAATCAGGTGCGGCGGGTTGAACGGATGCGCGATCAGGCAGCGTTCCGGATGCTTTGCGCACGCGGTCTGGATGTCGGACATCTTCAGGCCCGACGAACTCGACGCGATCGGCACGTGTGCGGGCAGCACGTCGTCCATCTGCCGGTACAGCGCGCGCTTCAGGTCGAGCCGTTCCGGGCCGTTCTCCTGCACGAAGTCGACGCCGTCGAGCGCACGCGAGAGATCGGCGTCGAACGATAGCCGCGCGGAAAATTCGGCGGCCCGTTCGCCGAGAAACGCGGCCAGCGCGTCGCGCAGCCGCGCGTCGGCCTGTGGCGCAGGATCGGTCGCGACGACGTCGAAGCCCTGCGTCAGATAGAAAGCGGCCCAGCTCGCGCCGATCACGCCGGCGCCGACGATCGCGATGCGTCGAATGTCCATGGTTGTCCCGTCTCGTTGGTCTGCAAATAGATCGCGGCGATTGTCGCATCGAATCGCACGGGCACGCGTTGACGCAAGTTGCAGATTCCCTCTTGAAATGCGCTGCGGCGGCCACTAATTACGCGTTGCCGGGCAGTGCTCCATGCAACGCACTGCCCCCGTTTCGACCCAGTGGAGCCACCCGTCGCGCCCGCCGCAGGCGTCGCGCCGTCGCGTCTCCCGCGTTCACTGTTCCGGAGGACCATCATGAGCGGTATCCATAACGGCCACGACCTGTTCGACGAATTCGCCCGCGTGCAGCGGCAGGTGGCGAACCTGTTCGGCGAGCTCCCGTCCGGCATCCGTGCGTTGCGGCCGGGCGCATTTCCCGCGCTCAACGTCGGCGCCACCGACGATGCGATCGAGATCGTCGCGTTCGCGCCCGGCATGGCCGCGGCCGATTTCGACGTGTCGATCGACAAGGATCTGCTGACGATCAGCGGCGAGCGCAAACCGGCGCCGCGCGGCGAAGGCGACGACGTGCGCACGTATGCGCAGGAGCGCTTTCACGGCACGTTCCGCCGCGTCGTCGAGCTGCCGCAGAATGCGGACGCCGACAACGTCAGCGCGCGTTACGAAAACGGCTGCCTGCTGATTCGCGTCGGCCGGCGCGAAGCATCGAAGCCGCGTGCGATCACCGTTCAGTAATCTTCAGGATACCGACATGAACACGAACCCGACCCTGGCCGAACGCCACACCGCCACTACCCGCCCGGCTGCCGCGGAAGCCGCGCGACGGCCCGCGATCACGCCGGCCGTCGACATCGTCGAGAACAATCTCGGCGTCACGCTGCGGGCCGACCTGCCCGGCGTGCCGCGCGAGAACCTCGACGTGAAGGTGCACGACAACACGCTGACGATCGAAGCCGACACGCACATCGACACGCCGGCCGACCTGCGCGTACGGCATGCCGAAGTCCGCGCGCTGCGCTATGCGCGTACGTTCGTGCTGAGCCCCGACCTCGACACGTCGAGGATCGACGCGAACCTGCGTGACGGCGTGCTGACGCTGACGATTCAGCGCCGCGAAGAAACGCGCCCGCGCCGCATCGACGTGACGGCAGGCAACGCGTAAGCGTTGACGCGCCGCAGCACGGCATGTTGCGATACGCATAAAAATGCCCCGCCGGGCGCGATACCCGGCGGGGCATTTTTTGCATCGGGCGACGCGCGTGCGCGCGCGCCGTATGCGGATTCAATCGAAATCGAACAGGTCGAACATCGACTTGCGGCGGCGCTGGCCGTCGTGCGAGCGGCCGTCGCGCCCCCAGCCATCGCGATCGCGCGGCGCGTGGGTGGGGCCGTGCGCGTCGCGCGAAGCGGGAGCCTCGTCGCGCCGCGCCGGCGCATCGCCGCCCTCGCGTGCGATCAGCTTGTCGAGTTCGCCGCGATCGAGCCACACGCCGCGGCACGTCGGACAATAGTCGATCTCGATCGACTGGCGCTCGGCCATCAGCAGGTCGGGCGTCTTGCAGACAGGACATTTCATCGCGTTTCTCCTTTCGGTGCGAATTCCAGACGAATTCCGTATCAAGGCGCGCGAGCCGGCCGTTGCGGCGGCCGGCATCCCGCGCGCCGGCTCAGCGGCCTTCCACCCGTGCCGCGCGCTTCGCCTTCGCGCGCCGCGCCAGCATGTTCATGCCTTCGACGAAAGCCGAGAACGCCATCGCCGCGTAGATGTAACCCTTCGGCACGTGCGAACCGAAGCCTTCGGCGATCAGCGTCATGCCGATCACGACCAGGAACGACAGCGCAAGCATCACGATGGTCGGGTTGCGGTCGATGAAGCGCGCGAGCGGCTGCGCAGCGAACAGCATCACGGACACGGCGACGATCACCGCGACGAACATGATCGGGACGTGCTCGGTCATGCCGATCGCGGTCACGATGCTGTCGATCGAGAACACGATGTCGAGCATCACGATCTGGCCGATCGCGGCCCACATCGTCAGGCCGGCCGCGCCGCCGGAACCGCCCTCGCCGTCACCGTCGTGCGACACGTGGTGATGGATCTCGGTGGTCGCCTTCCACACGAGGAACAGGCCGCCGGACAGCAGGATCATGTCGCGCCACGAGAACGCGTGGTCGAAGAGCGTGAACACGGGTTCGGTGAGGCTCGCGATCCACGCGACGCTGCCGAGCAGCGCGAGGCGCATCACCAGCGCGAGCGCGATGCCGAGGCGCTGCGTGCGGGCACGCTGCGCTTCGGGCAGCTTGTTGCTGAGGATCGAGATGAAGATCAGGTTGTCGATGCCGAGCACGACTTCCATCACGACGAGCGTCAGGAGCGCGGCCCAGACGGCGGGGTCGGCGGCAAGCGTCAGCAGGTAGTCCATGAAATGGGCCGATACGAAAGTGGAAAGCCCGATGATATGCCGACCCGGACTTCGAAAAAATCAGAGAGAATCTGATTTTAGGTTCGGTTTTTCCGAAGTTTCGATCCGATGCTCAATTTCCGACATCTGTACTATTTCTGGGTCGTCGTGAAGGAAGGCGGCTTCGCGCGCGCGGCCGGGCGGCTCGACATGGCCGTGCAGACGATCAGCGCGCAGGTGCGCGAGCTCGAGAAAGCGCTCGGGCACCAGTTGTTGCGCCCGGCCGGGCGCGGCGTCGCGATGACCGACGCGGGCCAGGCCGCGTATGCACGCGCGGAGGCTATCTTCGAGATGGGGCGCCTGATTCCGGACGAAGTGCGCGCGGCGGCCAGCCAGCCGACCGTGCGGCTCGCGGTCGGCCTCGCGGACGGCATCTCCAAGCTCGCCGCGCATGCGATCCTCGCGCCCGTGCTCGACACGCCCACGCTGCGGCTGCTGTGCCACGAGGGCGAGCACGATGCGCTGCTCGCGGAACTCGCGCTGCATCATCTCGACCTCGTGCTGGCCGGCCAGGGCGCGCCGTCGGGGTCGAACCTGCGCGTGACGAGCGAACGGCTCGTCGCGTCGCCGGTCGACTGGTATGGCCCCGCGGCGCTCGTCACGCCGGCCGCGCGGCAACGCTTTCCGCAATGCCTGGCCGACCTGCCCGTGCTGCTGCCGACCGCGCATTCGGCGCTGCGCGCGCGCCTCGACCTGTGGCTGGAAGGCGAACGGATCGTGCCGCGCGTGGCCGGGGAATTCGAGGACAGCGCGCTGATGGCCGTGTTCGCGGCGCGCGGCCTCGGCGTGTTCCCGCTGAGCGAGCTCGGCGCGAACGACGCGTCGCTGCTGCGCGGCCTCAGGCGGCTCGGGCGCGCGGGCGACGTGACCGAGGAAATCCACGCGATCCGCTCGCGGCGCGGCGAACATCATCCGCTGACGTCGCAATTGCTGGCTTCCACGCGGCCATCGCCGGCCGGCTAGCGCCTGTTCGCGATCGTTCTCGCCGGTAACGGCTAGCCGTCACCGTCATGGGCGGGAACAGCCGCCGAAGCGAACGTGACATCAAACGAAACTATAATGACGCCCCGGCCATCCGAGATTGCCACGCGCCCATTGCCGGCCCCGCCCCTGCGCGACGGCCGCCATCCGGTTGCCGCGCGTCGCGCGCAAACCCCTCGCGGCATCTCGCCGAGCCTTCTGAAAGACGCCATGCACAACCGATTTCGCCTGTTTTCCGTTTCGTGCGCGCTCGCGGCCGCAGCCGTGCTGGCGGCGTGCTCGTCGCCGCCCAAGCCGATCTACCAGCAGGAACAGTTCGACGCGACGACCAGCCCGTATGCGCATACGTTCCACTCGAAATCCGACGCGGCCTGCGAGGCCGCGCGGCGCGCGCTGTTGAGCCAGGGTTATGTGGTGTCGTCGTCGCGCAACGATGCGGTCGACGGCAGCAAGAATTTCCAGCCGAACAACGACATGCACGTCGTGATCGAGTTTCACGTGGTGTGCGCGGACGCGACCGCGGACGGCTCGTCGAGCATCGCGTACGTGAACGCGGTGCAGGACCGCTACACGCTGAAGAAGTCGAATACGTCGGCCAGCGTCGGCCTCAGCGTGTTCGGCTCGCTGTCGCTGCCGATCGGGTCGAGCGACGATGCGCTCGTCAAGACCGCGAGCGAGACGATTCCGGCCGGCGTGTTCTACGAGCGCTTCTTCAATCTCGTCGACCATTTCCTGAAGATCGACCCGGCCCGCCGCGACCGCGCCACCGTGAAGGCCGCCGAGAAGGAAGCCGTCACGCCGCTGCCCGAACCCGCGCCGACGCCGCAGGGCGAACCGCTGAAGATGACGACGCCGGTCGTGCCGACGCCGCCCGCGGCGCCGGTGCCGCTTTCGGTGCCGGGTGTCGCGCCCGGGTCGGGCGCGAACGCCGTGCCGGCCGCGGCGTCGGCCGTTGTCGCGCCGGCTGCGATGCGCGCGGCCGCGCCGGTGGCGGCGTCTGGTTCGGTGACGGCGTCGGCTTCCGCACCTGCGTCAGCTTCCGGTTCGGCGCATGCGTCGGCTTCGGCTCCCGTACCGGTTTCGGCTCCCGCACCGGCTTCGGTTCCCGCACCGGCTGCCGCGCCTGCACCCGCTTCCGGCACGGCGTCGCCGCCTGCCAGCGCAGCATCGACGCCCGCCGGCTTGGCACCGGCCGCCGCCAAGCCGGCATCGACCGTGCCGGCGCCTCGGGCCGCAACATCCGCATCGACATCGACATCCGCGCCGTCGAGCGCGTCGCATACGCCGGCGGACAAAACGCCCGCCCCGCCGCAGCGGACCCCGTCGCGTCATCCGCGCCGTCCGGCGCGAGCGCACCGGCCGCGAACTGACCGGCTGTCCGACCGGCCGTCCAACTGGCCGTCCGTATCGTCGCGCCCGGCCGCATCCGGCGCAGCGCGACGATACGCATCCCCTTCATCCCCGCAGGAATTTCCGCGCGTCCGGCTGCCTGCCGGCTGCGTTTTCGCCATTGCGATAACAGGAACGTGACGTCGACGCGTCGCGGCAAGCGCGGCATAGCCGATGCCCGTCGTCGCCGAAATTGACGACCACCCTTCCGTCACCCGACCAACCCGCGTGCCGGCTTCCCCGCTTACCGCAACGTCGCGCGCAGCGTCTGCAGACGCCCGACGGTCACCGAAATCGACGACCGTCCTTCCGTCGCCCGACCAACCCGCGTGCCGGCTTCCCCGCTTATCGCAACGTCGCGCGCAGCGTCTGCAGATGCTCGACGGTCGCCGTCACGCCGCCGCAGACGATCACGGCGATGTCCGACGCCGACGCGAGCACCGGCACCGGCCGCTCGAGCGCGGCCAGCGCGGCGCCGCACGCAGGCTCGACGACGATCCGGTGTTCGTCCAGGAACCGCAGCGACGCGGCCACCGCTTCCGCATCGGACACGACGACGGGATGGATCTCGTGCCGCGTCGCCCATTCGACCGCCGCGTCGCACGGCCGCTTCGCGCCGAGCGACGTCGCGATGCTCGCGATCGCCGGCAATTCGACCGGGCGCCCCTGCGCGACCGAGCGCGCATAGCAGTCGGCGCCTTCCGTTTCGGCCGCGACGACCGGCACGTCGTGCCAGCCGTTGCGCGCCAGCCCTTCGAGCACGCCGCACAGCAGCCCGCCGCCGCCGACCGCGAGCACGACCGCATCGGGCTTCGGGCCGACGGCCGCCATCTCGTCGATCATCGTCGCGTGGCCCTGCCACAGCACGCTGTCGTCGAACGGATGCACGAATGCGTCGTGCTCGCCGAGGGCCGATTGCGCGAACGCGTTCGCCTCGGCCCAGCTCGCACCGTGCACGACCAGCTCCGCGCCCTCGACGCGGATCAGCTCGCGCGCGCGGGCCGACGCGCTTTCCGGCACCACGACCAGCACCGGCACGCCGAGTTCGCGGCCGCAATACGCGACCGCAATGCCCGCGTTGCCGCCCGACGACGACACGAACCGCCTCGCGCCGGCCGCATGCCGCGCTTCGCAGACGGCGCCGATGCCGCGCAGCTTGAACGAGCCCGACGGCTGCAGCGCATCGAGCTTCAGCCGGATGGTCCTGCCGAGCCGGCGGGATGCGATTTGCGAGCGGATATAAGGGGTCGGGATATGAAGCGGCATGGGGCGGGACACGATCGGAACGGGGGGGGGAACGCACGCGACTCGCGAACGAGTGCGGCAACGACGGTCATCGTACGACACGCTCGCCATGCTTTCCAATACCATCGAATGGCGTTTGCTATGCTTGTCAGGCATATCAACGAACCGGAACGGGCTCCGCATGCGCCAGATCGAACTGCGTCACCTGCGTTACTTCGTGGCCGTCGCGCAAGCCGGCAGCGTGATGGCCGGCGCCCGCGCGGCCGGCATCGTCCAGCCCGCGCTGTCGCGGCAGATCCGCGAACTCGAGGACGCGATCGGCACGCCGCTGCTGATCCGCCGCACCACCGGCGTCACGCTCACCGCGGCCGGCACGAGCTTCCTGCGGGATGCGACCGGCCTGCTCGCAACGCTGCAGGACAGCCGCGAACGCGCGCTGCGCAGCGCGGCCGGCCAACTCGGCGAACTGCGGCTCGGTGCACTGCCGAACTGCCTGCCGCTGCCCGTCGTCGCGAACGTGCTCAAGGCGTTTCGCGACGCGTGCCCGGACGTGAAGCTGTCGATCGCGCCGATGCTGTCGGCCGAACAGGCGAGCGCGCTGGTGCGGGGCCAGCTCGATGGCGGGATCATGGCGTGGCGTCGTGACGAGGCGCCGCACCTGTCGGGCGTGCGGCTGCTGAGCGACCGCTTCGTGCTCGCGATGCCCGCGCCGCCCGGCGGCCGCTTCAACGCACCGCGCACGCTGGCCGACGTCGCGAACGAGCCGTTCGTCTGGTTCGACGCGCAGCGCTCCGCCGCGCACCACCGGTTCCTGATGGCACAGTGCCGGCAGGCCGGCTTCACACCGCGCATCGCGCAGGTCGGCAGCGACATCCCGACGCTGATCGGCCTCGTCGCGGCCGGGATGGGCTGTGCGTTCGTGCCGGAAAGCGCATCGCCGACCTGCCCGCGCACGGTCCGGCTCGTCGCGCTCGACGAACTCGCGAGCCGCTTCGACATCGAGTTCGTGTTCGACGGCGCGGCAGCGGTACCGTCGCCCGTCGTCGCACGGTTCCTCGCGGCCGTGCGCGAGGCGGCCGGCGAACCGGATTGACCGGGCGCCGCGCGTCGGATACCGGGCGCGCGCGGCAAGCGATCGAGCGACGCGATTCGCGCCGCCGGCCGGCGAACGGATTCCGCCCTCCGTCAAATCGTCCTTTTAGCCGTTGCAACGCGCCAGGCAGCGTCATCGCGCCCGCGAACGATCCTTTAAAACGGTGACGACGGACGTCCCGGCGCCCGCATTTTTAAATTGACACCAAAAACGGCCGTTTAACGACATTTCGAATTGTCATGTGCCGAAATATACTTCGCGCGCATCCAGTCCTCGTGCCAATGAGAGGATGCGTTTCCGCCCCGGTCACGGTCCCCCTGTGGCCGGGGCTTTTTTGCCCATGCACCGCGCCGGCAAAGGGTTTTCGGCCGCGACGCGATGTCCGCGCCGGGTTGTCGCCCGCGCATGAAGGCCCCGTTCGATCCTCCGGTCACACGCCGCTGCGCAGTCGCCGGCCGGCTCCCGGATCGCCGCGCGCGACGAGCGTCGATCCGCCGCAAGCCACCACCGGATCGCGATCCCCCGGCCGGGGGCCACGCCCTTCGCATGACGAAAAGCCTTTCGCAACACGCATCTTCGTTCGCCCGCCCTGCCGGCGCGCCGCCCGCGGGCCTCGTGCGCTCCCAATTGTTGACATCGAATCAAGATAATTTCGTCCGCATGCAGCTTTTTCCGCAAAAGTAATGCAGGCACACTTCGCGCTATCCTCGACGGCCCCCGTGCTGTTGTCCCTCGATTACAGGAGCCCATCGCGTGAACGCCACGACTTCCTCTCCTTCCCGCCCCGGCGGCAGCGCCGCGCTGCCGCTGCTGGCGCTCGCCGCCGGCGCGTTCGGCATCGGCACGACCGAGTTCTCGCCGATGGGCCTGCTGCCCGTGATCGCCGACGGCGTGCACGTGTCGATCCCGCAGGCCGGCATGCTGATCAGCGCGTATGCGATCGGCGTGATGGTCGGCGCACCGCTGATGACGCTGCTGCTCGCGCGCTGGTCGCGCCGCTCGGCACTGATCGCGCTGATGTCGATCTTCACGATCGGCAACCTGCTGTCGGCCGTCGCGCCGGGCTACACGACGCTGCTGCTCGCCCGCCTCGTGACGAGCCTCAACCACGGCGCGTTCTTCGGGCTCGGCTCGGTGGTCGCGGCCAGCCTCGTGCCGCGCGACAAGCAGGCCAGCGCGGTCGCGACGATGTTCATGGGCCTCACGATCGCGAACGTCGGCGGCGTGCCGGCCGCGACCTGGCTCGGCCAGATCATCGGCTGGCGCATGTCGTTCGCGGCGACCGCGGGCCTCGGCCTGATCGCGATCGCCGGCCTGTTCGCCGCGTTGCCGAAGGGGGAAGCCGGCAGGATGCCCGACCTGCGCGCCGAGCTGTCGGTGCTGACGCGCCCGGTCGTGCTCGGCGCGCTCGGGACGACGGTGCTCGGCGCCGGTGCGATGTTCACGCTCTACACGTATGTCGCGCCGACGCTCGAACACCTGACCGGCGCGACGCCCGGCTTCGTGACCGCGATGCTCGTGCTGATCGGCGTCGGCTTCTCGATCGGCAACATCGCGGGCGGCCGCCTGGCCGATCGATCGCTCGACGGTACGCTGGTCGGTTTCCTGCTGCTGCTGATCGCGACGATGGCCGCGTTCCCGCTGCTCGCGAGCACGCATGCCGGCGCCGCGGTCACGCTGCTCGTGTGGGGTATCGCGACGTTCGCGGTCGTGCCGCCGCTGCAGATGCGCGTGATGCGTGCGGCGCACGAAGCGCCGGGCCTCGCGTCGGCCGTCAACATCGGCGCGTTCAACCTCGGCAACGCGGTCGGCGCGGCAGCCGGCGGCGCGGCGATTTCGGCCGGCTTCGGCTACTCGGCCGTGCCGCTCGTCGGCGGGCTGATCGCCGCGGCCGGACTCGCGCTCGTCGTGCTGCAGATGACGCAGCGTCGCCGCGCACCGGCCACCGCGAATTCGTAATCGCGACCCGTCCCGCGCCGGCGGCGCACGCGATCCGGCGCTGCTGCGTCAGCGCGCGCCGGCAAACCCGCCGAAGAACGCACGCGCGTTCGCGTCGAGGCTGTCGAGGTGATAACCGCCCTCCTGCACGATCACCGTCGGCAACCCGAGCGCGCCGATCGCGCCGCCGAGCCGCCCGAAACCGTCGGTCGTGACGGCGACCTGCGATTGCGGATCGTCCTTGTAGATGTCGAAGCCGAGCGCGAGCACGAGCGCGTCGGGCTCGAACCGCGCGAGCGCGCGCAGCGCGTCATCGAGCCGCTCGAAGAACGCTGACTCCGGCGCGCCGTGCGGCATCGGCAGGTTGAGGTTGAAGCCGTCGCCCGCCCCCGCGCCCGTCTCTTCCTCGTAGCCGGCGACGACCGGATAGAAGTTGGTCGGATCGCCATGAATCGATACGTACAACACGTCGTCGCGACCGTAGAAGATCTCCTGCACGCCCTGCCCGTGATGCATGTCGGTGTCGAGGATCGCGACGCGCCGATGGCGGCCGAGCAGCGATTGTGCGGCAATCGCCGCATTGTTCAGGTAGCAGAAGCCGCCGGCCGCGTCGCGACGCGCATGATGGCCGGGCGGCCGGCACAGCGCGTAGGCCTCGCGCGCGCCGTCGTTGACGTCGGCCGCGGCCGCGAGTGCGCCCTGCGCGGACCAGTACGCGGCACGCCACGTGTTCGCGCCGACCGGGCAGCTGCCGTCGGCGAGGTAGCGCGCGGCTTTCGCGAGTATGCCGCGCAGCGGGTTCGGATCGCGCACGAACACGTTCGACATCACTTCGTCGCCCCAGTCGTCGGGCATCTGCTTCCAGTCGCGGTGCGCGTCCTCGAGAAAGCGCAGGTAGTTCATGTCATGCACGGCCGCGATCGGCGCGGTGCCGCGGTCGGCCGGCTCGCACACGTCGAAGTCGAGCGAGCGCACCGCCGCGACGAGCCGCGCCGCGCGCTCGGGCACTTCCTGCGGTTCGCGCATCTGCCCGCGCGACAGGTAGCTGCGCGGATGGTGCAGCAGTTGTTCGGGATGGAAATAGGTTTTCATCGTTCGTCCTCGTCGGTTCGCCGCGTCATGCATCGTGCGCGGTGGTCGCCGCTTCGGCGCGCGCGGCGACGCCGGCGCGCGCCAGCACCGCATGGAGCAGCACGTTCGTGCCGCGCGTCACGTCGTCGGGCAACGCATCCTCGGCTTCGTTGTGCGACAGGCCGTCGACGCACGGGATGAACACCATCGCGGTCGGGAAGCGGCGCGCGAGCAGGATCGCATCGTGGCCGGCGCCGCTGACGATCCGCTCGTTCGTGTAGCCGAACGCGGCGGCCGCCTGCGCGACCAGCTCGACGCAATCGCGATCGAACGGCGTCGCCGGGCTGCGCCAGCAGGTGTCGATCGCGACCTGCACGCCGCGCGCGGCGGCGATGCGCGCGCACGCATCGCGCAGGTCGCGCTCCATCGCATCGACTTCGGCGTCGTCGTGATGGCGCAGGTCGACCGTGAACGTCACGTCGCCGGCGATGGTGTTGCGCGACGCGTTGCGGATGCCGACCTGCCCGATCGTCGCGAGCCCGCGCGGCGCGTAGCCGGCGACGATCCGTTCGAGTTCGAGCGCGATCTGCGCGCTCGCGAAATACGCGTCCTTGCGATACGGCATCGGCGTCGTGCCCGCGTGCGCGGCGACGCCCGTTACCGTCACGTCGAGCCAGCGGATCGCCTGCCCGCCCGTGACGATGCCGATCGTCGTGCCGTTCGCCTCGAGCACGGGCCCCTGCTCGATATGCGCTTCGAAATACGCATCGACCGCGCCGCCCGTCGCGCGCGTGCCGCGATAGCCGCATGCGTCGAGTGCCGCGCCGAGCGTGACGCCGTCGGCGTCCTGCTTCGCGAGCGCCTCGTCGAGCGGCAACGCACCCGTGAACACGGCCGAGCCGAGCATCGCCGGCGCGAAGCGCGCGCCTTCCTCGTTGGTCCACGACACGATTTCCAGCGGCTTGTCGGTCGCGACGCCTGCGTCGTTCAGCGTGCGCACGAGTTCGAGCGCGGCGAGCACGCCGTACACGCCGTCGAAGCGGCCGCCTTCGGGCTGCGTATCGAGATGGCTGCCGATCAGCACCGGCGCGGCCTGCGCATCGGTGCCGTCGCGCCGCGCAAACAGGTTGCCGGCTGCATCGACGCTCACCGTCATCCCAGCGTCGCGGCACCATTGCGCGAACAGGTCGCGGCCGCGGCGGTCGTCGTCGGTGAGCGCGAGGCGCCGCACGCCGCCGCGCGGCGTCGCGCCGACACGTGCCATGTCGGCCAGGCTCTGCCACAGACGCGCGCCGTCGATTTCCAACAGGTCTTTCATTTGCACTCCGGATGAATTCGTTCTTAATGGTTCAATGCGAACCGAGCGCTTCGGCAGCGGCCGGCTGCGCCGCCCGGCGCGCATCGAGCGCGACGATGCAGAGCAGCGAGATGCCCGCGAGACACGTGTAGAACACCGCGAGCGGCCACCACTGACCCGTGAAGCGATGCGCGAGCCACGTGCCGACGAGCGGCGTCAGGCCGCCCGCGATCGCGCCGCAGATCTGGTACGCAAGCGAGATCGCCGAATAGCGCACATGCGCGGGAAACACGTCGCTGACGAAGCCCGCGATCACCGAATAGAAACCGGCCATGCACACGACCGCGAGCGCGATGCCCGCGACGAGCGACGCGGACGTGCCGCCCTGCACGAGCATGAACATCGGATACGGCGACAGCATCGCGAGCAGCGCCGCGAGCTTCAGGAAGCGCGCGCCGCCGATCCGCTCGGCGATCCATGCGGCGATCGGCTGCGCGACGAACTGGATGATCGCAACCGCGAACAGGCTGTCGAGGATCAGCGAGCGCGATACGCCGACGTACTGCGTGGTGTACGCGATCATGAACGTGTTCGTGAAATAGACGCCCGCGATCCCGATCGTGTTCGCGCCGATGCAAAGCAGCACGAGCCCCGACGCGGAACGGAACACTTCGGCGACCGGCAGCTTCACCGTGCGGTTCGCTTCCTTCATGCGAGCGAATTCCGGCGACTCGTTCACGCCGAGCCGGATCAGGAGGCCGACCACGAGCAGCACCGAACTCGCGAGAAACGGCAGGCGCCAGCCCCATGCGAGGAAGTCGGCCTTGTCCATCGACGTGACCGCGCGGAACGCGATCAGCGACAGGATCAGCCCGGCCGGGCTGCCGAGTTGCGCGAACGACGCGAAGAACGTGCGGCGCCCCTGCGGTGCATGCTCGCCCGCCATCAGCACCGCGCCGCCCCATTCGCCGCCGACCGCGATCCCCTGCACGACGCGCAGCACGACGAGCAGCACCGGCGCGAGCACGCCGACCTTCGAATAGTCGGGCAGCAGCCCGACGCAGACGGTCGCGACGCCCATCATCATCAGCGTCGTCATCAGCGCCTTCTTGCGGCCGATACGATCGCCGAGATGGCCGAAGATGACGCCGCCGAGCGGCCGCGCGAAGAAGCCGACCGCGAACGTCGCGAACGACGCCATCGTGCTGACGAACGGGTCGTGCGACGGGAAATAGAGTTCGCCGAACACGAGCGCGGCGGCGGTCGCGTAGATGTAGAAGTCGTACCACTCGATCATCGTGCCGATGAACGCGGCCGTCGCGGCGCGTCCCGGCTGGCGGGCGGAAGGAAGGGACTGGGTCATGCGGGCTCCTGATGCGCGCCGCGTTGCGGGCGACACGCAATATCGTGGTGACGGCCGTCTGTGGCGGCCTCGCGCCGCACGCTGCGGCTCCCCTCCTTTATCGGCGACCGCAAATCATTAGTCAAATTTCAAGTTATTATTCGCCGTATAAATTCAACTAATGTCCGACCCGACGCCTCGCCCGGAGACCCGATGCGCCCCGACCTCGCCCCGTTCCTGAACGACCGTCTCGACTGGAACCTGCTGCGTACCTACCTGGTGATCATCCAGGAGCGCAGCGTGAGCCGCGCGGCCGCGCGCCTGCATGTGACGCAGCCGGCCGTGAGCCAGGCATTGCGGCGGCTCGAGGACGCGCTCGAGCGCCGGCTGATCGAGCGGCGCGGCGCGCACTTCGCGCCGACGCCGGCCGGCGAAGCCGTATACCGGATCGCGAGCGACATCTACGGCGGCATCTCGCGCCTCGAAACGGAAATCGACGACAGCACGGCCGACCTGACCGGTTCGATCCGGCTGCTGACCGTGAGCCGCATCGAATCGCCCGTCTACGACGAGTTCCTCGCGGACTTCCATCGCGCGTATCCGCGCATCGACCTGCAGATCGAAGTGATGCGCTCGTCGGACATTCTTTCGTCGCTACTGCAGAAGACGGCCACGGCCGGGCTCGGCCTGTGCCGCACGCCGCACGACAAGCTCGAGATGCGCTGCTTCCTGCGCCAGCGTTATGCGATCTACTGCGGCCGCCATCACCGGCTGTTCGGGCAGACGCAACTGCGGATGGACGATCTGCTCGCGGAAAATTTCGTGTCGTTCACGAGCGACCAGATCGGCGACAGCCTGTCGCCGCTCACCGTGTTCCGCGACCAGAAGGGCTTCACGGGGCGCATCGTCGCGTCGTCGCCGAGCCTCGAGGAAGTGCGGCGGCTGATCTTCGCGGGCTACGGGATCGGCTGCCTGCCCGAGCACATCGTGCGCGACGACATCGCGCAGCAGCGGCTGTGGCGGCTGCCGCCCGACGACGGGCTCGTCGATGTCGACGTGTTCCTGCTGTGGCATCGCGACCGCAAGATGAACGCGGCCGAGCACGCGTTTCTCGACGCGATGGAGCGCTGCATGCAGCGCTATTCGCTCGCGGAGCGGCTGGGGAAATAGCGGCGCGAGCGCGCGCGGAGAAAGCGCCGGGCGCACACGGCCCGGCGCGTCGACGGCATCAGAAGCGATGCACGATGCCGAGCTGCACGCCGCGCGCATTCGCGCCCGGATACGCGAGCGGCAGGCCGGGGTTCGCCGCGCCCGCGAGCGTGTAGCCGGCCTGGTTGCGGTTGCGCAGGTACGACAGCGCGCCATAGAAGCTCGTGCGCTTCGACAGGTCGTACTCGTACATCAGCCCGAGCTGGTCCGCGTTGTTGCCCTGCGACGACTGGTCGTGCAGATACGCGTAACCAAGCGCGACATAGTTCGCCGGGTTGAACTGGTATTTGACCGACAGCCCGTACACGCGCGAATCGATCCCGAGGTCGGCCCACTTCACGGCGGAGAAGCCGCCGTACACGGTTGCGTTGCCGAACGCGTACGACGCGCCGGCCATGAGCGTGCGATCGGTCGTGGTCGCCGTCGCGTTCTTCAGCCACTGGCCCGCGACGAACGCAGCGAACGGCCCGTGCTCGTAGGTCAGGTCGAACTGCTGGCTGGAGCCAGCCGAGCGCGCGCCGCCCGCATCGCCGAACCCGAAATACAGCCCACCCTGGAAGCCGGCGATCTCCGGGCTCTGGTACGACAGCGTATTGCTGGTGCGGAACGCGAACACGGTCAGGTTGTCCATGCCGGACGCCTGCGTGACGCCGCCGAACGCATCCTGCCCGCCCTGGTCGTTGAACAGCGGCGAATTCTGCCGGCCCGCGCGCACCTTGCCCCACTGCCCCGCGACGCCGACCCACGCCTGCCGGTTGAACATGCTGCCCGAACTCGCCAGCGAGCCGTCGTTCGGGTTGAAGCCGTTTTCCAGCGCGAACTCGATTTTCTGCCCGCCGCCGATATCCTCGCCGCCCTTCAGCCCGAACCGGCTGCCCCACTGGCCGCCCGAGCCGATCGCCGCCGTATAGCCGTTGCCCGTATTCACGTATTGCGCGAATTCGTCGATCACGCCGTACAGCGTGACGCCGTCCTGCGCGAGCGCGGCGCCCGAGCCGCAAAGGCACGCGGCCGCGACCGTCATGCGAAGAACGGCATGCGGCGGCCGCACCGGGGAAGCGCTCCCGCGGCATTTCATTTGCTTAGTCATACTATTTTATTGAACGAGAATGAAACGACGCCGGGTGCGGCGGTAGCGCCGCACCGGCATCGCGGGAAAGCGAATGTGCAGGGGAGCCCGGCGCAGGCCGCGCCCGGCACGACATACCGCTCAGGCCGGCAGACGGCCGGCCCGATGCGCGAGACGTGTCGTCAGTGGTGAACTTCGCCGCGTTCGAGCGGCAGGATCAGGCGTTCGGGGATAACGCGACGCGACGCGCGCGCACCGACGTAATACAGCACGGCTGGCACGATCAGGCCGAGGATCCACGAGATGTCGGTGCCGCCGAGCGCGTCGACGAGCGGACCGGTGTAGATATGCGTCGACATGAACGGCAGCTGCACGAGGATGCCGACCACGTAGATCGTGATCGCCATCGCGTTCCAGCGGCCGTAGCGGCCATCCGGATCGGACAGCGCCGGCACGTCGTAGCGCGAGCGCGTGAAGCAGTAGTAGTCGACCAGGTTGATCGCGCTCCACGGCGTGAAGAACGCGAGCAGGAACAGGATGAACGCGGTGAATTCCTTCAGGAACGAATGGCGGCCCGCGAGCGCGATCAGCGTCGACACGCAGATCATCCCGAAGATGTACACGAGGCGGCTCTTCGACGATACCGCGCCCTTGCCGCGAAAGCCGCTGACGATCGTCGCCATCGACATGAAGCTGCCGTACGCGTTGAGCGCCGTCACCGTCACCTTGCCGAACGCGATGCTGAAGTACAGCAGCGCGGCCACGGCGCCCGTCGAGCCGAGACCGACGATATACGCGACCTCATGGTGCGCGAACTGGCTGCCGGCCAGTGCGGCCGCGAACACGCCGAACACCATCGCCGCCTGCGCGCCGATCACCGAGCCCAGGCCGACCGCAAGAAACGTCGCGACCGACGACGTCGAGCGCGGCAGGTAGCGCGAATAGTCGGCGACGTACGGGCCGAACGCGATCTGCCACGACGCCGACAGCGACATCGACAGCAGGAAGCTCGCGAGCGAGAAATGCCTGTTCGCGAGCAGCGCGCCGACGTCGTGGTTCGCGAACAGCTGCGAGAACATGTAGACGAACGCGACGATGCCGACCACGCTCGCGATCCGGCCGACGAAGTGGATCGCGCGATAGCCGAACACGGTCAGCACGACGATCACGGCCGCGAACAGCAGGATGCCTGCAGCGTCGTCGACGTGCAGCAGCTGCGCGACGGCCTGCCCGGCCAGCACCGAGCCGCTGGCGGAAAAGCCGATATACATCAGGCACACGAGCACGATCGGGATCATCGCGCCGTACACGCCGAACTGCACGCGGCTCGAGATCATCTGCGGCAGCCCGAGCTGCGGCCCTTGCGCGCCGTGCAGCGCCATCACTGCGCCGCCGACGAGCTGGCCCAGCAGCAGCGCGACCAGCGACCAGAACACGTCGCCGCCGAGCACGACGGCGAGCGCACCGGTGACGATGGCGGTGATCTGCATGTTCGCCGACAGCCACAGCGTGAACTGGCTCAGCAGTCCGCCGTGGCGTTCGGCATCGGGAATGAAGTCGATCGAGCGAACCTCGATCAGGCCGCCGGCTTTTCCACTGGAATTCGTTGACACGGGGGAAATCTCCAAAATACTCAGGATCGCAAATGGTTTGAACAAGACAGGAATCTGCGAGCCGCCCTTTCGGCTCTTCGGGTGCGGGGCGCCGTGGATCGCCGGCATGCGCCACGCACGCACGGTTTGCACGCTGGCGCGCAAGCGGCACGACGTGTGCCGACATTGCCAGCGGATGATCTTGTATATACAACTTGCGAGATATCGGTGATTACCCGGAATCGGCAAATTTTGGAAATTGTCCGAATGATCGCGACGCGTCCGGCGGATTTGATTGCAAGTCGGACGTCGGAAAAATGAAAGGTCAGGCGCTCGCGGGCGGTGCCTGATCGGGCGCGGCCGCCATGTCGCCGGCGGGGAGCAGGTTCAGCATGCGCCGCGCGGCTTCGCTGCCGCGCGCATGCAGCCATTCGTCGTAGTCGTCGCGCCGCAGGATCACGACGCCCCGCTTCTCGTCGCCGGGCCGATGCATCCGCGCGAACACCGGATGATCGTCGGCATTCACCGTGAGCATCGCCATGCCGATGCATTCGCGGCCGTCGTCGGTTTCGTAGCGCCGCCAGATGCCGGCGACACAGTACGGTTGCCAGCCGTCGACGCCGATCCGCTGCCACACGTTGCGGCCGGTTTCGTAACATGGCTCGCAGATCCACCGCGCCGGAATCAGGCAGCGCTGGCCGTTGCGCCACGCACTACCGTAGAGCCGCGACGAACCGACCGTTTCCGCGCGAGCGTTCATCGTATCGAGCTTCTTTCTTTTCCGGCCGTTCTCGTCGAGCCGCTCGGGCTGCATGAATTTCGGCCAGAAGCCGAACACGGCCGCCACGACCGCGAGGCCGTCGCCGTCGGCGCGCGCGATCGGCGCCGCGTAGTCGGGATACACGTCGGGTGCCCACGGGTCGCGGCGGTACAGATCGCCGATGCCGATCTTCAGCTCGCTGATGCCCGGGTCTTCACCGGGGGCGCGGTAGTGGGTGCACACGGTTCGAAGGACGATGGAAGCAATGTCTCCATCGTAGGTCAGCGCGCGTGCCGCGAGCGCGCTATCGCTTTGTATGACGAAACGGTTTTACGAATCGACCATGCGCCGGGATTCGGCCGGCGCATCCCGTCATGCGCGCGCGCCGCTTCAGACGAGCCGATCCGATGCGACGACCTGCACACCCGGCCGCGCGTCGATCGCGGCGTCGACCAGTGCGCGCGCAATCCGTGACGCGGGATTCACGCGCCACTTCGCCGGCAACACGGGTCGGGCGATGTTCAACGCGAACACCAGCAGCCGCTCGCCGAGCCTGAATTCGTCGCGGCTGCCGCCGATCAGGCCCGGCCGCACATAAGTGAGCGACGCGAACCCGACGCCGGCCAGCGCCTGTTCGACCTCGCCCTTGACGCGGTTGTAGAAGATGCGCGACGCCGGATCCGCGCCGAGCGCCGAGTTCAGCACGTAGGCCGGCGTGCCGTGCCGGTGCGCGAGCCGCGCGACCGCGAGCGGATAGTCGTGATCGACGCGCCGGAATGCCGCCTGCGAGCCGGCGGCGCGCATCGTGGTGCCGAGCGTGCAGATCACCGCATCGGCCTGCCACCAGTCGGCCGTGTCGGGCAGATGATCGAAGTCGACCTCCAGTGCGCGCATCTTCGGATGCGGCGACAACGGCCTACGCGCGAGGACGACCACGTGATCGACCCGCGCATCGGCAAGCGCGACTTCGAGGACGTGGCGCCCGACGAGTCCGGTCGCGCCGACGAGCAGCAGTTTCATGTCCGGTTCTTCCGTGTGGAGCCTGCGTTGGCGGGCCGGGAGCGGCCCGGTTTCCGGCTACCGACATGATGGTCGGCCGACGTGGCGCCGGCAACCGGCCCCCATCTCTAAAAATTACAGGCTGCACTCATGCCCTATCTCGAACTGGCCGCGTCGCGCCGCCGGCTCCGGGCCATCGCATCTCAGACCATTAAAGATTATGGTTATCAGATATTTGTGCGACGAACGATATAAAGCCCATTCGCGGGCTTTTTTGCGTCGCCAAAGCCGTGCGCGACCGATTCGGATTTGCTTCGGCTCAGAAACCGGCGCAGCTCGCAGCAAACGGCACGACAACCTGAAAGCCGCCGATGCGCACATTGCGCACCGGCGCCTCCGTTTCAGAACGACGCGTCAAACATGCAACGCGTGCCCCAGCGCACGCAATGCCGCTTCCTGCAGCGCTTCGCCCAGCGTCGGATGCGCATGGATCGTGCCGCCGATGTCTTCCAGCCGCGCGCCCATCTCCAGCGACTGCGAGAACGCCGCAGCCAGCTCCGACACGCCGCGCCCGACGGCCTGCCAGCCGACGATCAGGTGGTTGTCGCGCCGCGCGACGACGCGAACGAAACCTTCGGTTGCCTGCAGCGTCATCGCGCGCCCGTTCGCCGCGAACGGAAACGACGCGCTCAGACAATCGACGCCGGCCGCGCGGGCGTCGTCCGGCGACCAGCCGGCCGTCACGATCTCGGGATCCGTGAAGCACACGGCCGGGATCGATGCCGGCATGAACTTGCGGCGCCGGCCGGCAATCAGCTCGGCGACCACCTCACCCTGCGCCATCGCGCGATGCGCGAGCATCGGCTCGCCGGCGACGTCGCCGATCGCCCACACGTTGCGCATCGACGTCCGGCATTCGTCGTCGATCCACAGCGCCCGGCCGTTGCGATCGAGCGGCAGCGCTTCGAGCCCGAAGCCGTCGACGCGCGGCCGGCGGCCGACCGCGACCAGCACGCGATCGGCCGGCAGCGTCCGTTCCGCGCCATCGGCCGCCTGCACACGCACCGCGCCGTCCTGCGCGAGCCCGAGCACCTTGTGGCCGAGGCACAGCCCGACGCCGAGCCGCGCGAGCGAATCGGCAACCGGCCTCGCGAGCTCGGCATCGTACGCAGGCAACACGCGCTCCGCCGCTTCGACGACGCTGACGTCGACACCAAGCTTGCGATAGACGATCCCGAGTTCGAGCCCGATATACCCGGCCCCGACGATGACCAGCCGCTTCGGCAACGTCGTGGGCGACAGCGCCTCGGTGGACGACACGACGCGCCCGCCGAACGGCATCGACGGCAGTTCGACCGGTTCGGAACCGGTCGCGAGCAACAGGTGCTCGCAACCGATCCGCGCCGTGTGGCCGCCGGCGACGACGTCGACAGTCTTGCCGTCGACCACGCGCGCTTCGCCGTGCAGCACGCGCACGCCGTTCTTCTTGAGCAGCGCGCCGACGCCGCGCGTCAGCCGGTCGACGATGCCGTCCTTCCACGCGACGCTTTGCGCGATGTCGATCTCGGGCGTGCGCACGCGGATTCCGAGCGCCCCTTCGCCGGCCTGACCGCACGCCTGTTCGAACGCATCGGCCACGTGGATCAGCGCCTTCGATGGAATGCAGCCGATGTTCAGGCACGTGCCGCCGAGCCGGTCGCGCTCGACCAGCACGGTCGGAATGCCGAGCTGGCCGGCGCGGATCGCGGCGACATAGCCGCCCGGGCCGCCGCCGATCACGAGCAGCGTGGTGTGTTCGTTTTTCATCGGCGTCACTCCACGAACAGCAGTGCCGGGCGTTCGAGCACCCCGCGCACGGCCTGGATGAACTCGGCCGCGTCCGCGCCGTCGACGACGCGATGGTCGAACGACGACGACAGGTTCATCATCTTGCGCGCGACGACCGCGCCGTCGCGAATCATCGGTCGCTCGACGATCCGGTTCACGCCGACGATGCCGACTTCGGGATGATTGATGACCGGTGTCGACACGATGCCGCCGAGCGCGCCGAGGCTCGAGATCGTGATCGTCGAGCCGCTCAACTCGTCGCGCTGCGCGCGGTTCGCGCGCACCGCATCGGCGAGCCGCGCGATTTCGGCGGAGATCGACCATACGTCGCGCGCTTCCGCATGACGCAGTACGGGCACCGTGAGGCCCGCATCCGTCTGCGTCGCAACACCCATGTGCACCGCGCCGTAGCGCGTGACGACGCCCGCTTCGTCGTCGAAGCGCGCGTTGATCTGCGGGAAGTCGCGCAGCGCGATCACCATCGCGCGGATCAGCAGCGGCAGCGGCGTGAGCCGGCCGCGCGTATCGCCGTAGCGGCGGTTCAGGTCCGCGCGCAACGATTCGAGCTCGGTGACGTCGATTTCCTCGACATAGCTGAAGTGCGGAATGCGGCGCTTCGCTTCCTGCATCTTGCGCGCGATCGCGCGCCGCAGGCCGATCACCGGCACTTCGGTTTCGTCGTTGCGTTCTTCGTAGCCGTGCGCTTGCGACGCACGCGCCGCACCGCCGCTCGTCTTCGCATACGCATCGAGGTCCGCGTGCAGGATCCGCCCGGCTTCACCCGTGCCGCGCACATAGCGCAGCTCGATGCCCATGTCCCATGCGCGCTGACGCACGGCCGGCGACGCGAGCGGCCGTTCGCCCGGCGCGAGCGCCGCGCGCGGCTGCGCCGCATGCTCGGCACGTTCCGCACGACGCGGCTCCGCGGGGGCGCGGTTCGCCGCACGATCCGGCGCCGCAGCGGCCGCAGGCGCTGCCGCCGGCGCGTCGGCCACCGGCACCGGCTTTGCCGCCGCTACCGTCTGAACCGGCGCCGCTTCCGCATTCGCCTGCGCTTCGCGCGCCGGCGCACCCGCCTTCAGGTTGCCATCGCCTTCAACTTCGAGCCGAATCAACTCGCTGCCGACCGCCATCATCTCGCCGATCCGGCCGCCAAGTTCCAGCACCTTGCCCGACACCGGCGACGGAATCTCGACCGCCGCCTTGTCGGTCATCACGTCGGCGAGCGGCTGGTCTTCCGTGATCGTCTGTCCGACTTCCACATGCCAGGCCACCAGCTCGACCTCGGCGATCCCTTCGCCGATATCCGGCATCTTGATGACATGAATCCCCATTTCACGCCTCCATCACGCGTCGCAACGCTTCGCCGACCCGGGCCGGGCCCGGAAAGTACGCCCATTCCTGCGCATGCGGATACGGCGTGTCCCAGCCCGTCGTGCGCTCGACCGGCGCCTCGAGGTGGTAGAAGCAATGTTCCTGGACCAGCGACACCAGTTCCGCGCCGTAGCCGCAGGTGCGCGTCGCCTCGTGCACCACGACGCAGCGCCCGGTCTTGCGCACCGACGCGACGACCGTGTCGAGGTCGAGCGGCCACAGCGTGCGCAGGTCGATCACCTCCGCGTCGATGCCCGTTTCCTCGGCCGCGGCGAGCGACACGTGCACCGTCGTGCCGTACGTCAGCACCGTCACGTCGTTGCCGGGCCGCACCACGGCGGCCGTATCGAGCGGCACCGTGTAGTAGCCCTCGGGCACCGCGCTCGCCGGGTGCTTGAGCCACGACGTGACGGGCCGTTCGTGATGGCCGTCGAACGGCCCGTTGTACAGCCGTTTCGGCTCGAGGAAGATCACCGGATCGTCGTTCTCGATCGACGCGATCAGCAGCCCTTTCGCGTCGTACGGATTCGACGGCATCACCGTGCGCAGCCCGCACACCTGCGTGAACATCGCCTCCGGGCTCTGGCTGTGCGTCTGGCCGCCGTAGATACCGCCGCCGCACGGCATCCGGATCGTCATCGGCGCGGTGAACTGGCCGGCCGAGCGATAGCGCAGCCGAGCGCCTTCCGACACGATCTGGTCGGATGCCGGGTAGAAATAGTCGGCGAACTGGATCTCGCACACCGGGCGCAGCCCGTATGCGCCCATCCCCACCGCCACGCCGACGATCCCGCCTTCCGAGATCGGCGCATCGAACACGCGCGACTTGCCGTATTTGTTCTGCAGTCCTTCGGTGCAGCGGAACACGCCGCCGAAATAACCGACGTCCTGCCCGAACACGACCACGTCGCCGTCGCGCCCGAGCATCACGTCCATCGCCGAGCGCAGCGCCTGGATCATCGTCATCGGCTGCGTCGCCGTGCCTGTCTCGAGTTGCGCCATGGTCATGCTCCCAGTTCCTGGCGCTGACGGCGCAGATGCGCGGGCAGCTCCTTGTACACGTCGTCGAACATCGAGGCCGGCGACGGAATCCGGTCGTCGGCCAGCGACCCGTATTTCTCCGCTTCCTTCTGCGCGGCGATCACCTCGGCCTCGAGCTCGGCCGTCAGCGCGTCGTGCGCGCTGTCCGACCAGATGCCCTTGACGATCAGGTGGCGCTTGAAGCGGGCGATCGGATCGCCGAGCGGGAAATGCGACCAGTCGTCGCTCGGCCGGTACTTGGTCGGGTCGTCCGACGTCGAATGCGCGCCCGCGCGGTAGGTCACCCACTCGATCAGCGTCGGGCCGAGATTGCGGCGCGCGCGTTCGGCAGCCCAGCTCGACGCCGCGTAGATCGCGAGGAAGTCGTTGCCGTCGACGCGCAGCGACGCGATCCCGCAGCCGACGCCGCGCCCCGCGAACGTCGTGCCTTCGCCGCCCGCGATCGCCTGGAACGTCGAGATCGCCCACTGGTTGTTGACGACGTTCAGCACGACCGGCGCGCGGTACACGTGCGCGAACGTGAGCGCGGTGTGGAAGTCGGCTTCGGCCGTCGCGCCGTCGCCAATCCATGCGGACGCGATCTTCGTGTCGCCCTTGATCGCCGACGCCATCCCCCAGCCGACCGCCTGGATGAACTGCGTCGCGAGATTGCCGGAGATCGAGAAAAAGCCCGCGTCGCGGTCCGAGTACATCACGGGGAGCTGGCGCCCTTTGAGCGGGTCGCCTTCGTTCGACATGAGCTGGCAGATCATTCGCTCGAGCGGCACGTCGCGCGCGATCAGGATGCTCTGCTGCCGGTAGGTGGGGAAGCACATGTCGCCGTCGCGCAGCGCCATCGCGTGCGCGGTGCCGATCGCCTCTTCGCCGAGACTCAGCATGTAGAACGAGATTTTCTTCTGGCGCTGCGCGATCATCATGCGCGCGTCGAAAATGCGGGTCTTGAGCATCGCGCGCAGCCCGGCGATCAGGCGCGCATCGTCGAGGTCCGGCGCCCACGGGCCGAGGGCCTTGCCGCTGTCGTCGAGCACGCGCACGAGGCTGCGGGCGAGATTGGCGGTGTCCGCCGGGGCAACGTCGATCGGCGGCCGGCGGACCGCGCCGGCCGGCGATAGATGCAGATAGGAAAAGTCCGTCTTGCAGCCCGGGCGCCCGGTGGGCTCCGGCACATGCAGACGCAATGGCTCTGACAGGCTCATCGTGTCGTCTCCACGCTCGATTGTGTCTCACGCTGATAGGCGCGCGCGGCCGGTTGCCGGCCTGCGCGCGGGCTGGCGCGCGGATAAGCGCGCCAACCTTGGAAATCTATGCAATGCCGCGCCGGCCGTCGATGACCAACCCGCTCGATCGCGGTGAGCATATTTGCCATGATAGGCGCGGGATGGCGGGATGGTATGCCTGTCGCAGGTGGCGGTCGCGCGCGCTTGTGTCGGTTGCATGGTCATCGCATCCGATGCAACGCCGCAGAAACAAAAAACCCGCGAGCGTTCGATCTCTCGCGGGTTTTCGGGCCTTCATGGAATCGCGTGGAAGCGATCGTGGTGCCGGGGACCGGACTTGAACCGGCAAGCCAATCAAGGCGGCGGATTTTCGTCACACTGCTTCTTTCGAAGCCGGCGTCGCGAGCGCGATGCCGTTCGTGCGCTGGACTATGCCTTCGCCGTCGCGCGCGGGCGTGACCGCTGCCCGTGCGCCTTAGGCGCCCCCCGTCTAGTCTCTACACCTTCCTCGCGGGAGCCGCGAGGCTTGGCTCGGCGTTGCCTCGATGCGCGCATCAGGGGTTTCGCCGAATTTGAAGGGTTCTGCACCGACCGTTTCCGGCCGGGCACTCAATCGTTTAAGTCCGCTATGTTTACCAATTTCATCACCCCGGCAAGAGGGCGGACGCGATTCTACCATTGCTTGCGCATGCGTTCCCTTATTCGGGCGACATGCGTTGGGACGCGTCGTACGTGCGCACTCCATCGCCACTCGACGCACCATCGCATCGCACGCCTTCATCCAGTGTAATCGGCGCCGATACGACACCGCCCGCGATTTCGTCCCGCGCCGCAACATCCGCCGATACAATCGAGTCCGCCTTGTCCGACGGCCCCAAACCGTCTGACGTTTGTATCGCGCCTGTTGCGAAACAAGCGTCGCGCAAGTCATCGCGAAGTCACAAACGTTTTCGATAATCCCCCCTGCCGAAAACGTTTACATCGCGCTACTTCATGACCTCGACCATCAAGGACGTTGCTGCCCTCGCGGGCTTCTCGATCGCCACCGTTTCGCGTGCGATCAACGCACCGCATACCGTCAGCCCCGCCACGCTGCAGACGATCCGCACCGCGATCGACACGCTGCAGTTCCGCCCGAGCCCGCTCGGCCGGCAACTGCGCGGCGAACGCACGCGGCTCGTCGGCGTCGTCGTGCCGACGCTGTCGAACCCGGTGTTCGCCGATTGCCTGCAAGGCATCGACGAACTCGCGACGGCGGCCGGCTTCAAGCTGATCCTGATGACGACCGAGTACGACGCGGCGCGCGAGCGTCACGCAATCGAGACGCTGCGCGAGCAGCGCGTCGAAGGGCTGATCCTGACCGTCGCCGACGCGGACACGCACCCGCTGCTCGACATGCTCGACCGCGACGGCCCGCATTACGTGCTGATGCACAACGACACGCAGCGCCGCCCGTCGGTGTCGGTCGACAACCGCCGCGCCGCCTATGACGGCGTGCGGCTGCTGACCGCGCGCGGCCACCGCCGCGTGCTGATGCTGGCCGGTTCGCTCGCCGCATCGGATCGTGCGCGCCAGCGCCATCTCGGTTATGCGCAGGCGCTCGAGGAAAGCGGCGTCGCCACGCTGCCGCCGGTCGAAGTCGACTTCAACGCGCCCGAACTGCCCGACGCGGTGCTCGCGCATCTGACCTCGCGCGCCACGCGCCCGACCGCGCTCTTCTGCAGCAACGACCTGCTCGCGATGGTCGTGATGCGCGGCCTGCGCCGCGCGGGCTTCTCGATCCCGGACGACCTGTCGGTGCTCGGCTTCGACGGGATCGCGATCGGCGAACTGCTCGCACCGCCGCTCGCGAGCGTCGCGACGCCGAACCGCGACATCGGCCGCCACGCATGGCAGCGTCTCGTCGAATGCATCGGCGGCGCAACGATCGAACGCACGTCGCTGATCCTGCCGCACGCGGTGCGCGACGGCGCGACGGTCGCGCCGCCGGCCACCGACCTGCAATTGCGCAAGGCCTGAACGCACCGGCGTGCGACCACGCACGCCGACCACCACCCCACCCCAGCGCCACACACTCGCCCGGAGACCCACCGTGTCCTTTCGCCTGACCTCGCTGCTGCGCGCACTCGCCGCGCCGCTCGCCTGCGCCGCACTTTTCGCCGGCGCACCCGCCGCCCAAGCCGACGAAACGGCGATCTGCTACAACTGCCCGCCCGAATGGGCCGACTGGGCCGCGCAGATCGCGGCGATCAAGCAGAAGACCGGCATCCGCGTGCCGTTCGACAACAAGAACTCGGGCCAGTCGATCGCGCAGCTGATCGCCGAGCAGAAGAGCCCGGTCGCCGACGTCGTCTACCTCGGCGTGTCGTCTGCATTCCAGGCGAAGGACAAGGGCGTGATCGCGCCGTACAAGCCGGCGCACTGGAACGACATTCCCGCGAACCTGAAGGACCCGCAAGGCTACTGGTTCGCGATCCACTCGGGCACGCTCGGCTTCTTCGTGAACAAGGACGCGCTCGACGGCAAGCCGGTGCCGCGCTCGTGGGCCGATCTGCTGAAACCCGAATACAAGGGCATGGTCGGTTATCTCGATCCGTCCAGCGCATTCGTCGGCTACGCGGGCGCGGTGGCCGTCAACCAGGCGCTCGGCGGCAGCCTCGACAACTTCAAGCCGGCGCTCGACTGGTTCCGCAAGCTGAAGGCGAACGCGCCGATCGTGCCGAAGCAGACCGCGTATGCGCGCGTGCTGTCCGGCGAGATTCCGATCCTGCTCGATTACGACTTCGACGCGTATCGCGCGAAATACAAGGACAACGCGAACGTCGAGTTCGTGATTCCGAAGGAAGGCACGATCGCGGTGCCGTACGTGATGAGCCTCGTGAAGGGCGCGCCGCATGACGCGAACGGCAGGAAGGTGCTCGACTTCGTGCTGTCGGACGAAGGCCAGAAGCTGTGGGCCAACGCGTACCTGCGCCCGGTGCGCGCACAGGCGCTCGGCGCCGATGTCGCGTCGAAGTTCCTGCCGGCGAGCGAGTATGCGCGTGCGAAGCCGGTCGACTTCGGCAAGATGGCGGCCGGCCAGCAGGCGTTCGGCCAGCAGTATCTGCAGGTGATGCAGTAAGCCGCCGGACACAACCGATGCTCGACCTGACTTTCCCGCTGCGCTGGCGCGTCGCGCTCGTCGCGCCGGCGCTCGCGATGTTCGCCGCGTTCTGGCTGCTGCCGATGGCGGCGCTCGTGCAGGTGTCCGCCGACGGCGCGTTCTTCTCGCAGTATGCGGCGCTGCTCGGCAATGCACGCTACATGAAGAGCCTCGGCGAGACCGTCGCGCTGTCCGCGGGCGTCACGCTCGCGACGCTCGCGCTGTCGACGATCTCCGGCCTGCTGCTCGCGCGCCGCGAATTCGCCGGCAAGCGCGTGCTGCTCGCGCTGCTCACGTTCCCGCTCGCGTTTCCGGGCGTCGTCGTCGGCTTCATGGTGATCATGCTCGCCGGGCGCCAGGGGCTGATCGGCATGCTGTCCGCGAAGCTCACCGGCGACAAATGGGTGTTTGCGTATTCGGTCGCGGGCCTGTTCGTCGGCTACCTGTACTTCTCGATTCCGCGCGTGATCGTCACCGTGATCGCGGCCGCGTCGAAGCTCGACGCGTCGCTCGAGGAAGCCGCGCGCTCGCTCGGCGCGTCGCCGTGGCGCATCTTCGTCGACATCGTGCTGCCCGCGCTTGCGCCCGGCCTGATCGCGGCCGGCGCGATCTGCTTCGCGACCGCGATGGGTGCGTTCGGTACCGCGTTCACGTTGGCCACCGACCTGAACGTGCTGCCGATGACGATCTATACCGAGTTCACGCTGAACGCGAACATCGCGACGGCGGCCGGCCTGTCGATCGTGCTCGGCATCGTCACCTGGGCCGTGCTCGCGCTCGCGCGCCGCTTCACCGGCCACACCGCCGCCGCCGCGGCCTGAGGATTCCTGCATGCAATCGCTTTCCGGCTCTTCCGCGCCGTCTCCGGCGCCCGCTCCCGCTTCCGTTCCCGCGCAGGCGAACGGCGTCGCGCGCCGCGCGCCGCGCGTCACGGGCGCGCGTGCGATCGCCGCGCTGCAATGGGGCGTCACGCTGCTGTTGTGCGCGTTCCTGATCGTGCCCGTCGTGATGTCGGTGCTCGCTGGCCTGACCGTCAACTATTTCCGCGGACTGTCGAGCGGCCTCACGCTGCGCTGGCTCGAACAGGTGTGGCAGCAGTATCACGGCTCGGTCGCGCTGTCGCTCTATGTCGCGTTCGCGACGCTCGCGATCGTGCTCGCGGTCGGCGTGCCAGCCGGCTATGCGCTCGCGCGCAGCAAGAGCCGCATCTCGCGCGCGATCGAGGAAGCGCTCGTGCTGCCGGTCGCGCTGCCCGGCCTCGCGTCGGCGCTCGCGCTGCTGGTCGTGTACGGCGGCTTCACCGCGTTCCGGATGAGCCTGTGGTTCATCGTCGTCGGCCACGTCGTGTTCACGCTGCCGTTCATGGTGCGCGCGGTCGCGGCCGTCGCGGCCGGCGCCGACCTGCGCACGCTCGAGGAAGGCGCGGCCAGCCTCGGTGCGTCGTTCGTCACGCGCTTCGTCACGATCGTGCTGCCGAACCTGCGCCCCGGCATCGTCGCGGGCGCGCTCGCGGTGCTCACGCTGTCGATCGGCGAATTCAACCTCACGTGGATGCTGCATACGCCCGACACCAAGACGCTGCCCGTCGGGCTCGCCGATACCTATGCATCGCTGCGCCTCGAAGTCGGCAGCGCATACACGATCCTGTTCCTGCTGATGACGCTGCCGCTCCTCGTCGCGATGCAATGGCTCGGTGTCGATCCGTCCGGCACGCGTGCACTCAAGCGCCGCCCTCGTTGAACCAACTATGAAACTCGATTCCACTCCCATCACCCTGACCGGCTGCGCGAAGACGTTCCGCGGCACGCGCGTGCTCGAACCGCTCGACCTGTCGATCGGCGCGGGCGAAACGCTCGTGCTGCTCGGGCCGTCGGGCTGCGGCAAGACGACGACGCTGCGCCTGATCGCGGGCCTCGACACGCCGGACGCCGGCGGCACGATCGCGTTCGGCAACGACGACGTGACCGCACTGCCGATCGAGCGCCGGCAGGTCGGCATGGTGTTCCAGAACTACGCGCTGTTTCCGAACCTGACGGTGCGCGGCAACGTCGGCTACGGGCTCAAGATCCGCAAGACCGAGCCGCGCGCGCTGCGCGAACGCGTCGACGAACTGCTCGCGATGATGCGGCTCGACGCGCACGCGGACAAGCCGATCGATCAGCTGTCGGGCGGCCAGCGCCAGCGCGTCGCGCTGGCGCGCGCGCTCGCGGTGCGGCCGCGCGTGCTGCTGCTCGACGAACCGCTGACGGCACTCGACGCGAAACTGCGCGACGTGCTGCGTCGCGAGATGAATGCGCTGCTGCGCGAGCTCGGCGTGACGACGGTCTACGTGACGCACGACCAGGCCGAAGCGATGGAGCTCGGCGACCGGATCGTCGTGATGGGCGCGGGCCGCATCGAACAGATCGGCACGCCGCGCGACATCTACTACCGGCCGGCCAATCGTACGGTTGCGCAGTTCATCGGCACGCTGAACCGGCTTGGCGGACAATGGCGCGATGGCGCGCTCGTGACGACGGGCGGCGCGATCGTCACGCCGCATGCCGCCGACGAGTGGTTCTTCCGCCCCGAGGATGCACAGCTCGCCGATCCCGCGCATGCGCCGCTGCGCGGCACGGTCGGTGCATGCGCGTTCCTCGGCGAGCGCACGCGGCTCACGATCGAGCACGCGGCGCCCGACGCGCTCGTGATCGACGTGCCGGGCCGCATCGCGCTCGCGCACGGCACCGCGGTCGGCATTACGATTGCACCGGAAGGACTGATCGCGCTCGGCGCGTAATGCGCTTCGAATGCACCACGGATGCACGCCCCACCGCGGCGCATGACGCCGCACCCACAATAACCAGACGATTCCGAGAACCGACGATGCTGCTAGCTCAAATCAGCGATCTCCACATCAAGCGGCCGGGCCAGCTCGCGTACCGGCGCGTCGACACGGCGGCCGCGCTCGCGCGCTGCATCGCGAAGCTGAACGCGCTCGTGCCGCGCCCCGACGCCGTGCTCGTCACCGGCGACCTGACCGACTTCGGCCACGACGACGAATACGCCAACCTGCGCGCCCTGCTCGCGCCGCTCGAGATTCCGTACTACCTGATGATCGGCAATCACGACGACCGCGCCGGGCTGCGCCGCGCGTTCGCCGATCGCGCCGAACTGCAGGACGGCGAATTCGTACAGTACGCACTCGACGTCGGCGCGGTGCGCGTGCTCGCGCTCGATTCGCAGGTGCCCGGCGCGAGCCACGGCGACCTGTGCGACGCACGGCTCAAATGGCTCGCCGCGCAGCTCGACGCCGCACGCGATCGCCCGGTGATCGTCGCGCTGCATCACCCGCCGTTCGTGTCGGGGATCGGCCATATGGACGCACTGCGCCTCGCGCCCGCCGCCGCCGCGCAACTCGACGCACTGCTGCGTGCTTATCCGAACGTCGAACGCGTGCTGTGCGGCCACGTGCACCGCACGATGTTTACGCGTTTCGGCGGCACGCTCGCGTCGGCCGTGCCGGCGCCCGCGCACCAGGTCGCGTTCGACCTGCGGGCCGATGCGCCATCCGCGTTCCGGCTCGAACCGTCGGCGTTCGCGGTGCATCGTTATGCGCCGGATACGGGGATGACGTCGCACCACGTGTATGTGGACGAAGGCGCCGGGCCTTATCCGTTCTATGAGCCGACGGGGGAACTGGTCGACTGACCGCGTGAAGGACGTGCGATAACGGGCGTCCGGTTGTGCCGGTTGTGCCGGTTGTGCCGGTTGTGCCGGTTGTGCCGGTTGTGCCGGTTGTGCCGGTTCGCCGGTTCGCCGGTTCGCCGGTTCGCCGCGCCCGGCAGGATTCACGGTGCTCCGGTATGATCGGCAGCCTCGGCTGGCGCCCGGCCCGCCTGCGCACCCGACGCGTGCGCCGCGCGCCGCGCCGCCCAACTTCGCCCGCGCAGCCATGTCCACCGCCTCCACCGACCGTCCGACCGACGCCGCCTCGCCCCACTACTCGCGCAGCCTGCTGTTGCTGCTCGCGACGATCGCGGGCGTGTCCGTCGCGAACATCTACTACAACCAGCCGCTGCTCGACAGCTTCCGCTCGGCCTTTCCCGACGGCGCGTCGTGGATCGGCGCGGTGCCGACCGCGACCCAGCTCGGCTATGCGGCCGGGATGTTCCTGCTCGCGCCGCTCGGCGACCGTTTCGATCGCCGCCGGCTGATCCTGATGCAGATCGTCGGCCTGTCGGTCGCGCTGATCGTGGCGGCCGCCGCGCCGTCGCTGGCCGTGCTCGCCGTCGCGAGCCTCGCGATCGGCGTGCTCGCGACCATCGCGCAACAGGCCGTGCCGTTCGCGGCCGAGATCGCGCCGCCCGCCGAACGCGGGCACGCGGTCGGCACCGTGATGAGCGGCCTGCTGCTCGGCATCCTGCTCGCGCGCACGGCCGCCGGCTTCGTCGCCGAGTATTTCGGCTGGCGCGCGGTGTTCGGCGCGTCGGTTGCGGCGCTCATCGCGCTGGCCGCCGTGATCGTGCTGCGGCTGCCGCGCAGCTCGCCGACGTCGACGCTGCCGTACGGCAAGCTGCTCGGCTCGATGTGGCATCTGGCGGTCGAACTGCGCGGGCTGCGCGAGGCGTCGCTGACGGGCGCCGCGCTGTTCGCGGCGTTCAGCGCGTTCTGGCCCGTGCTCACGCTCTTGCTCGCCGGCGCGCCGTTCCATCTCGGCCCGCAGGCGGCCGGCCTGTTCGGGATCGTCGGCGCGGCAGGCGCGCTTGCGGCGCCCTACGCGGGCCGCTTCGCGGACACGCGCGGCCCGCGCACGATCATCTCGCTCGCGATCGCGCTGCTCGCGCTGTCGTTCGTGATCTTCGCGCTGTCGGGCTCGAGCCTCGTCGGGCTCGTGATCGGCGTGATCGTGCTGGACGTCGGCGTGCAGGCCGCGCAGATCTCGAACCAGTCGCGCATCTATGCGCTGAAGCCCGAGGCGCGCAGCCGCGTCAACACGGTGTTCATGGTGTGCTATTTCATCGGCGGCGCGCTCGGCTCGTCGGCCGGCGTCGCCGCATGGCACGCGTTCGGCTGGACCGGCATGTGTGCAGCCGGGCTGCTGTTCACCGCGCTCGCGGGCTGGTCCCACCATCGCGGCGGCCGGCGCGGCTGAGCACGACCGGCGGCGCCGGCATCACGCGTCGGCGCGCGGTGCCGCCGGTTCGCCCGCGGCCGGCGGTGCGAACGCCTGCGCCGGATCCATGACCACCGTCGGATCCATCACGGCAGCCGGCGTCGGTACCGCCAGCGGGACAGCGGAAGGTGCCAGGATGGGCGCCGCTTCCGGCAGCGCGATCTGATCGGGTGCGGACGCAACGTCCGCCGTCGACGCGGCCGCCGCGACCGGCGAACCGGCAGCCGCCGCGCGTGCCGCGGGCCGGCGCGCCGGATCGAACACGAACGACAGCCCGACGCTGCCGAGGATCGCGACGGTCGCGACCACGGTCGCCATCGTCACCGGTTCGCCAAGCAGCAGCGCACCGAGCGCGACCGCGACGATCGGGTTCACGTACATGCAGCTGCTCGCGATGATCGGGCTCGTGTGGCGGATCAGATAGCCGTACGCGACATACGCGGCCATCGTGCAGAACACCATCAGGTACAGAAACGCGAACACGGGCCCGACGGCCAGCTGCTCGACGCGTTCGCCGAGCAGCCAGGCGACGAGCGTCGACATCAGCCCGCCGAGGCCGATCTGCAGCGACGTGGACAAAAACAGGTCGGACGGCAGCTTGAGCCGCGTCGCGAGATGCGCGCCGCCCGCCCAGAACAGCGCGCCGGCCAGCACGCAGATCGTGCCGAGCGCCGAGTTCGCGGCTGCCGCGCCGCCCGAATTCAGCACGACGATGCCGACCATCCCGAGCGCGACGGCCGCCCACTCGCCCTTCGTCACCGGCCGCCCGGCCACCGCCGCGATCACGGTCGCGAACAGCGGCACCGTGGCCACCATCACCGCGGCCGAGCCGCTGCTGACCGTGCGCATCCCGAGCGCGATCGTGCCCGACGACAGCGCGACGAGCATCGTGCCGACGATCGCCGAGTTGCGGATCTCCAGCAGAGTCGGCCATTCGGGCTTGCGCCGCAGCGCGAAGATGAACAGGCCGATCCCGCCGAGCAGGTTGCGCAACCCCGACAGCAGCAGCGGCGGGAACGACTGCAGCGCGAAATGCAGGCCGCTGTAGGTCGAACCCCAGACGAAATAGATGAACACGAGCGCCAGCGCGACGCGGCCGCCGCGGCTTTGCGGCAGGCGGATCCGGAACGAAAGGCGGGAGAAGAAATCGAGGAGGCGATCGAGCGGGGTCATCGTGCAGCCCGCCCGCACGTCGCGTTGCGTGCTCCGCTGAAAGACGCCGGCAATGCCGGCAAACGGTCCTGGCGGGACCGGGAAGGCAGAGCAAACATGCGGAACGACATGGCAGTGCGAACGGCGACGAAAGAGAACCGGCAAGCGGCGGCAAAGGGGCAAAAAAAAACGCGCGCAACCGTTTCGGCTGCGCACGCTCGGGATTATGGCATCAAGGATTCGAAAGCATCGTCAGACCTGTCTGAAAGGATAAGGACTGACGTTTCGGCGCGACAATTCTCGGCCGGCAGGTGGGCGGTTGAAATCCGGGGCCGGATGCGCGATGCGCGCACATTGCCGGCGTCGGTGCCGGTACCACACGCAATTCGTAGCAATCCGTAACGGTCGAACCAGACATCGGCCGAACAGCCAATCATGCGTGCCGGCCTTCGATTCACGCTTATCGTGACGGTCGGCATACCCTCCTCGCGCCGTCCGCAGCCTCCGTTCGAAACCCGCACCATCGATACAAAATTTTGTATAATTCAACCATTCTTCCGCCGAAGCCGGTCGTGTTCGTCGGCCGCGCGCTCGACGATCTTCGCGACTTTCCGCTGCCCGCGCGGCGTGACGCCGGCCACCAGATCGACCAGGTGCAGCGCGGCCTGGCGCCCGACGACCGGAAGCCGATGCGCACCGTCGGCGTCGGCGTGCGGGAAATTCGCCTGCGCGATGCGAGCGGCGCGTTCCGGATCGTCTATGTCGCGACCTTCGCCGATGCCGTCTACGTGCTTCACTGCTTCCGGAAGCAATCGGCACGTACGAACAAAACCGATATCGACCTGGCCGCCCGGCGTTATCGCACGCTGATGATGGAGTTGAAACGATGACCAATGAACGTTACACGAACGTCTGGGACGCAATCGAGGGCCAGCCGGCCGAGGCCGAGAACATGAAGCTGCGCTCCGAACTGATGATCGCGCTCAAGCAGCGCATCGCACAGCTCGAACTCAATCAGGCCCAGGCTGCGCAACGGCTGGGCGTCACGCAGCCGCGCGTCTCCGATCTGCTGCGCGGCAAGATCAACCTGTTCGGGCTCGACGCGCTCGTGAACATGGCCGCGGCAGTCGGCCTGCGCGTCGATCTCCAGGTGCGCGCATCCGCATGACGCATGACGCGCGATGCGTCGCGGCACGCGCATGCGCTTCCGAGCGATGCGCCGCTCACGATCCGCCGAACCAGTTGTATCCCTGATCGACCCAGTAGCCGCCCGGAAACGTATCGGTCACGAAGATTTCCATGATGTGCTTCGGGTTCTTGTAGCCGAGCTTGGTCGGCATCCGCAGCTTCATCGGAAAACCGAATTCCGGCGGCAGCCGGCGGCCGTCGTAGTCGAACGCGAGCAGCGTCTGCGGATGCAGCGCGGTCGGCATGTCGATGCTCTCGTAGTAGTCGTCCGCGCACTTGAAGCCGACGTATTTCGCGCGCGTGTCGGCGCCGGCACGCGCGAGGAACGCGCCGAACGGCGTGCCGCCCCAGCGGCCGATCGCACTCCACCCTTCCACGCAGATATGCCGCGTGATCTGCTCCGCGTGCGGCAGCGCATACAGCTCGTCGAGCGTCCACACGCGCTTGCCCGTCACGCGGCCGGACAGCACGAGCCGATACGTCGACGCATCGACGTGCGGCACGTCGTCGATCCCGTAGTACGCGTTGAACGGGAACGGCCGCGTGATGTCGGCTTCGGTGTAGGTCGGCGCGAGCCGGTCGCCGCTGAACAGCCAGGCCTGCACGCGATCGTTCATGCGCGACACTTTCTCGAGGAACGTGTTGACCGACGCATCGTCCTGCAGCGTGCAGCCGGTCAGCATCGTCAGCCCGCCGAGCGTCAGCACGCGCCGGTTGAAAAGCCGCCGCGACGGCATCTCGAGCTCGCGGCGCACGTCGAGTTCGAGCGAATTCCGGTCGAGGGTCCAGCGCGGCTGGCCGCGCCTGTTTTCGGATTCCGACATGATGATTTCCTTCGCCCGCGGCTCGCGGGTCAGCGGCCGCGCAGCATCGCGAGCAGCGAGCGCGGCACCAGCAGCGCCATTGCGACGTGTACGACAAAAAATGCGACGAGCAGCGACATCGCCCAGAAATGCACGACGCGCGCGTTGTCGTAACCGCCGAACAACTCGCGCAGCAGCGGAAACTGCACGGATTTCCAGATCGCGAGCCCCGACAGCACCAGCACGACGAGATCGACGATCGCGGTCAGGTACGCCGCGCGCTGTACCGCGTTGTAGACGCTCAGGTCGGCGTGCGACAGCCGCCCGCCGAGCGCGGCGCGTACGTCGCGCCACACGGACGCCGGCGTGACGGGCAGCATCTTGCGCACCAGGCGTCCGGTCGCAAGCGACATCGCGAGGTAGAACAGCCCGTTGCCGACGAGCAGCCACATCGCCGCGAAATGCCATTGCAGCGCGCCGCCGAGCCAGCCGCCGATCGTGATGCCGTGAGGAAACGTGAACGGCGGATAGATCGGCGACGCGTCGTAGATGCGCCAGCCGGACAGCACCATCAGCACGGCCGCGAGCGCGTTGAGCCAGTGGCTCGCGCGCACCCACAGCGGATGGATCGGGCGCGCGGGCGGCGTGGCGGCCGCGCGCCCTGTGGCGGGAACGGTTTGCATGATGAAAACTCCCGGAATGAGGCGACAGAGCGCGAGACGGGGCCGAAGACCGGCCACGCAACGCATGCGCTGACGTGCGGCGTGGCGCGTGCCGCGCGTCGGCCGGCACCGCGGCCGTCCCGGCACGCAGCAACGACACGCGCGTCGCCCGCGCTCCGTCCGTTTCCGTCAGTTCGACGGGGCCATCTTGTCGTCCGACTTCGGCTTGCTCATCGAGTCGTGCGACATCGCGTCCTTCTTCATCGCGTCCTTCTTCATCGCGTGCTTCTTCATGGCGTCCTTCTTCATCGCGCCGTCCTTGGCCATCGCGTCGTGGCCCATCGCGTCCTTCGACATCGACGAACCCTCCTTCGACATCGCGTCGTTCTGCGCATACGCACCCGTTGCGACCATGGCGAAACCGGCGACACAGGCTGCGATCAGTACTTTTTTCATGACATCTCTCCGAAACATGGGTTTGAGGAGCCGAATAGACGGACGACGTCACGGGAAATGACAGCCGATCTGAAAATATTTTTTTGTGCCGGCCGGACAGCCCGCCATGCTGCATCGCTCATCCGCCGCCGACCGAGCTGCCGGACCGAACGACAACCGAGCGTGTTGCGGCGCACCCGCCTGCCATGCAGCCCGCCACAGCGCGACTGCACCGGGATAATCACTGTACGCCCGGTTGAAACCGCCGCAAAGCCGGTGTATCGTGTGCCCTTGCTAACGCGGGGGTCCTGCAATGCGTTCGGTCAAACAACCGGCATTGCGGGTGAGAAATACCCTTTGAACCTGATCTGGATAATGCCAGCGCAGGGAAGCGTACGGATTCCGCCGCCATCCTTCTGACGAATCCGCCGCCTCACCAAGCCTCGTCTCCTGCTTAGCTCGAGCCCCACATTCGTCAAGGGCTCCGGGCAAGCGCCGCAGCGCCTGCCCGGCGCTCACACAGGAGATTGCATGAACGCCAATCCGAAGTTTCTGTCCGCCGACGCCCACGTCGATGCCGCTGCCGTCGCGCCGCTGCCGAATTCGCGGAAAGTCTATGTGACCGGCTCGCAGCCCGACATCCGCGTGCCGATGCGCGAAATCACGCAGGCCGACACACCGACCGGCTTCGGCGGCGAAAAGAATCCGCCGATCTACGTGTACGACACGTCGGGCCCCTACACCGATCCGGAAGCCAAGATCGACATCCGCGCGGGCCTGCCCGCGCTGCGCCAGCGCTGGATCGAAGCGCGCGGCGACACCGAAGTGCTCCCCGGCCTGTCGAGCCGATACGGCCTCGAGCGCGCGGCCGATCCGGCCACCGCCGACCTGCGTTTCCCGGGCCTGCACCGCAACCCGCGCCGCGCGCAGGCCGGCAGGAACGTCACGCAGATGCACTACGCGCGTCAGGGCATCATCACGCCGGAAATGGAATACATCGCGATCCGCGAGAACCAGCGTCGCGCCGAATACATCGAGAGCCTGAAGTCGAGCGGCCCGAACGGCGCGAAGCTCGCCGCGATGATGGGCCGCCAGCATCCGGGCCAGGCGTTCGGCGCTGCCGCGTTCGGCGCGAATGCGCTCGCCGAGATCACGCCCGAGTTCGTGCGCGACGAAATCGCGCGCGGCCGCGCGATCATCCCCGCGAACATCAACCACCCGGAATCGGAGCCGATGATCATCGGCCGCAACTTCCTCGTGAAGATCAACGCGAACATCGGCAACTCGGCCGTCACGTCGTCGATCGGCGAGGAAGTCGACAAGATGACGTGGGCGATCCGCTGGGGCGGCGACACGGTGATGGACCTGTCGACCGGCAAGCACATCCATGAAACGCGCGAGTGGATCATCCGCAACAGCCCGGTGCCGATCGGCACGGTGCCGATCTACCAGGCACTCGAAAAGGTCAACGGCAAGGCCGAGGACCTGACCTGGGAAATCTTCCGCGACACGCTGATCGAACAGGCCGAGCAAGGCGTCGACTACTTCACGATCCACGCGGGCGTGCGCCTGCAGTACGTGCCGCTCACCGCGAACCGGATGACCGGCATCGTGTCGCGCGGCGGCTCGATCATGGCGAAGTGGTGCCTCGCGCATCACAAGGAAAGCTTCCTGTACGAACACTTCGAAGAGATCTGCGAGATCATGAAGGCGTACGACGTGAGCTTCTCGCTCGGCGACGGCCTGCGTCCCGGCTCGATCTACGACGCGAACGACGAGGCTCAGCTCGGCGAGCTGAAGACGCTCGGCGAACTCACGCAGATCGCGTGGAAGCACGACGTGCAGGTGATGATCGAAGGCCCCGGCCACGTGCCGATGCAACTGATCAAGGAGAACATGGATCTCCAGCTCGACTGGTGCAAGGAAGCGCCGTTCTACACGCTCGGGCCGCTCACCACCGACATCGCACCGGGCTACGACCACATCACGTCGGGCATCGGCGCCGCGATGATCGGCTGGTTCGGCACCGCGATGCTGTGCTACGTGACGCCGAAGGAGCACCTCGGCCTGCCGAACAAGGACGACGTGAAGGAAGGCATCATCACGTACAAGCTCGCCGCGCACGCCGCCGACCTCGCGAAGGGCCACCCGGGCGCGCAGGTGCGCGACAACGCGCTGTCGAAGGCGCGCTTCGAGTTCCGCTGGGAAGACCAGTTCAACATCGGTCTCGATCCGGACAAGGCGCGCGAATTCCACGACGAAACGCTGCCGAAGGATTCGGCGAAGGTCGCGCACTTCTGCTCGATGTGCGGCCCGCACTTCTGCTCGATGAAGATCACGCAGGACGTGCGCGAATTTGCGGCGCAGCAGGGCGTGTCGGAAACCGAAGCGCTGAAGAAGGGGATGGAAGTGAAGGCGGTCGAGTTCGTCAAGACCGGCGCCGAGATCTATCACCGTCAATAAGCGAACGAGCGAACGCGGCGATCCGCACCTGACATGCATCGCGATGCACGAAGCCCGCTTTCGAGCGGGCTTTTTTACGCATGTCGCGTGGCCTGCGCATGTCGCATGCCTGCCGGCGCACGGGGAAACAAATGATTACGAAACCGCGCGAGGCTTAACAAGTCCTTACAGCAGCGGCGCGGGACGGCGCGTAGATTGGAAACATGCGTGGCCGCCCGCCGGTCGCGCGCCTTCCGTTCACAACCACAGGACAACGATCATGAAATCGATTCGGCGTATTGGGGTATGTGCGCTCCTCGTCGCGACGGTGACAAGCCTGTCGGCCTGCGATTCGATGACGAGACGCCAGCGCGACACGGCAATCGGTGCGGGTGTCGGCGGCGTCGCCGGCGCGGCGATCGGCGGCAACGCGCTGTCGACGCTGGGCGGCGCGGCGGCTGGCGGCATCATCGGCAACCAGATCGGCAAGTAAAACGGCTGGACGCGGTCTGCCAGACGCGGCGCAACATTTCAATCAAGCGGCGTTTCCGCGGTGCGGAAGCGCCGTTTTCGCATGCGGCGCCGCAACACGGGCAGCAGCGGGCCGGAAATGATCCGTTACCGTTTTGCACACCGTGTCATCGGCGCGCGGCCTAAGCTTAAGCATCTGCCGATTGCCGGCTTCGCCGGAGAAACATCATGAACAGGACCCTCGTCGCCGCGGCGCTCGCCTGCACGACGCTCGCCGGCTGCTACTACCCGTACGGCTATTATCCTGGCGGCTATTACACGGCGGCACCGGTGCAGCCGGCGCCCGTGTACGTCGATCCGGGCCCCGCCTACTACTATCCGGCGCCTGCGTATGCGCCGGCGTGGGGCGGCTATTGGGGACCGGCGGTGTCGCTCAATTTCGGCTTCGGCGGACGCGGCGGCTGGCGCCATCACTGATCGGGCAACGCCGCCGGCAGCCGGCAGTCCCGCGGCTGCTTCCGGCGGCATTTCCCGTTTCTTGCCATTTCATCGAATCGTGAAACGACGGCGTGGTAACGCAGTGTAAGATTCACCGCATCCCGTCCCTCGCCCTCACGCTCGATGTCACCCAAGAACGCCATTCTGCTGACCGTGCTCGCTGCCCTGTGGGGCGCTTCGTTCCTGTTCATCCGGATCGGCGTGATCGATTTCGGCGTCGCGCCGCTGATGGCACTGCGCGTGGGCATCGGTGCGCTGTTTCTCACCGGCTTTGCGCTGACGCGCTTCAAACCCGCCGATCTCGGCGCGCGGCTGCGCCGTCATGCATGGCCATTGTTCGTCGTCGGCGCGCTGAACTCGGGCATACCGTTCTGCCTGTTCGCGTTCGCCGAACTGACGCTGTCGGCCGGCCTGACGTCGGTGATCAACGCGACGACGCCGCTGTGGGGCGCGCTCGTGGCCTACCTGTGGCTGAAGGACAAACTGTCGCTGCCGCGCGCGCTCGGCCTCGTGATCGGTTTTGCCGGCGTGATCACGCTCGTATGGAACCAGATCGCGAATGCGCACGGCGACACGGGCGCCGGCACGACGGCGCTTGCCGCCGCCGCGGCGCTCGGCGCGACGCTGCTGTACGGCATCGCGGCCAATTACACGAAGCGCAAGCTCGGCGGCGTCGACCCGCTCGTCAACGCGACCGGCAGCATGATCGGCTCGACCGTCCTGCTGCTGCCGTTCGCGATCGCCACCTGGCCGGCCGCGTCGGTCGGCGCGCACGCATGGGGCGCCGTGCTCGGCCTCGGCATCGCATGCACGGGCATCGCGTATTTCATCTTCTTCTACCTGATCGCGCATGTCGGCCCCGCCCGCGCGATTACCGTGACGTTCGTGATCCCGGTGTTCGGCCTGCTGTGGGGCGCGCTGTTCCTCGACGAACACGTGTCGGCCGTGATGATCGAAGGCTGCGCGATCGTGCTCGTCGGCACCGCGCTCGCGACCGGCGTGATCAAGCGGATTCCCGGTCTGGGGCCGCGTAGCGGCGAAGCGACCTGAGAATCAGGGCGCGCGCGCTGCCGGCCGTCGTGCGGTGACTGCCGGCGGCCGAGCGCAACCGGTTCCCCCGGCGCGCCGGCATTCATCCGACGGCGCGCCCGCCCGCGCGCGGGGCTGCCCGTCGCGGGTTTTCCCGCGCCGCCACGCACACCATGCGGCCGCGACGCACGGGTCATGCCATCGCACCATGCCACCGGATTGTCATGTGCTTGCGCGGCGCCCTTCGCTTCGTGGCGGTGATGCACCGCGCGCACTCGGGCGGCGCCGGTCATCGCTGCGCGCCGCCATGGCCGCGGCCGCGTACCGCGTGCGTGTGGAGTTTCCCTGATACGCGCGGCGCCGCATTCCCGTTACACTCGGAACACTCATCCGCAGAAGGCGGTCACGATGCCCCACGTTCTTTCGCGTCCGCCTGCGCATGCGACTGCTTCAGTGTGGCAGCGCACTGCCGCCCCGCCGCTCGCCCCCGGGCACCGTTGACATGAAGCCCGCCCACGACCTGTCGCTCGATTCCCTGCTCGAACGCCTCACGCTGACGCCCGGCGGCTGGCTCGCCACCTATCGCACCACGACGCTGCGCAGCGTATTCCAGCCCGTGCTGTCGATCACGCACAAGCGCGTGGTCGGCTACGAGGCGCTGCTGCGCGTCGTCGACGCGAACGGCGCGCTGGTCTCGCCCACCGCCCTCTTCGACAAGACGCGCGCCGACGCCGATGCGCTGCTGCTCGACCGGCTCGCGCGCTGCCTGCACACGGCCAATTTCGTCGCGCAGGGCATCGGCGACGGCTGGCTGTTCCTGAACGTGACGCCGCGCGTGCTCGACTCGGGCCTCGTGCAGCGCGAGTTCGTCGAGGCGCTGTGCCGGCATTTCGGGTTGCCGCCGAACCGCATCGTGCTGGAAGTCGTCGAACAGCCGTCGCGCGACGAAGCCGCGCTCGCCCGCACGATCGACATGATCCAGCATCGCGACTTCCTGATCGCGATCGACGATTTCGGCACGGGATTCTCGAATTTCGACCGCGTGTGGCGCGCGCGGCCCGACATCGTCAAGCTCGATCGCTCGCTCGTCGAGCGCTCGACCGGGTCGGCCGACGACCGCCGCATCATGCATCACCTCGTGTCGATGCTGCACCAGGCCGGCGCGATGGTGCTTGCCGAGGGCGTCGAAAGCGACGACGCGCTGCAGGCGCTGATGGAAGCCGACATCGATTTCGTGCAGGGCTTCCAGTTCGGCCAGCCCGACACATCGATCGCGCACGCGAGCGCGGCCGCGCCCGCGATGCTCGACGCCGCGTGGAAGCGCTTCATCGCGCGCCGGCACACGCCGGCCATCGCCGAGCAGCCGGGCTTCGACGCGATCGAGCGGCTCGTGCTCACGGGCGCAGCCGCGTTTTCCGCGAGCGGCAACCTGCAGGATGCCGCGCAACGCGTGTTCGCGGTGCCGGCCGCGCGCCGCGTGTTCGTCACCGACGAGATCGGCGAGCAGTTCCTGCCGTCGATCGGCGCGCCCCCCGACGACGGCCAGGCGAGCGCCACCCGCCTGTCGCCGCTGTTCCCGGAAACCCACAGCAACTGGTCGCGCCGCCCGTACTTCCAGCGCGCGATCGCCGCGCCCGGGCGCGTCGCGCTGATGGGCCCGCACTTCTCGCTGACGGAAGGCCGCGACTGCTACACGGCCGCCGTCGCGATCCGCGCGCAGAGCCGGCTCGTCGTGTTCTGCGTCGACTTCGTGCTCGACAGCGCGGGAACCGTGATGCGCTAGCCGGCCGGCGCGGCGGCGGGCGTTCGCCCGCGATGCCCCGTCGAGCATGCGGCCCTCCGGCCATCCATGCGTCAGTCGACCACCTTCCCTCTGCCCGACTTCACCGCGCTGCGGCGCGACTTGTGCTCGAGCCGCCGCTCCTTCGACGCGCGCGTCGGCCGCGTCGCGACCCGTGCGCGCGGCGTGAACGCGACGCCGGCGATCAGCGTATCGAGCCGCGCGAGCGCGGCTTCGCGGTTCTTCTCCTGCGTGCGGTATTCCTGCGACTTGATCACGACGATGCCGTCGCGCGTGATGCGCTGGTCGGACAGCGCGAGGAGCCGCTCCTTGATGACGGGCGGCAGCGACGAAGCGCGGATGTCGAAGCGCAGGTGGATCGCGCTCGACACCTTGTTCACGTTCTGCCCGCCCGCGCCCTGTGCGCGCACGGCCGTCCATTCGACTTCGGCCGGATCGAGCGTATAGCGGATCATCATCGCGAAGCCTCCATGCGGCGCCGTGCGAGTGCCTCGTCGACGCGGGCCGCGAGGCCCGAGTCGCGCTGCGTACGCGTCGCGACCGCCTGCGCCAGCACGCGCCGCGGCCCGATCACCTGCACGCGCGTGCGTGCCCGTGTCACGGCCGTGTAGACGAGTTCGCGCGTGAGCACGCGGCCGAACGACGCCGGCAGCACGAGCGCGGCCTCGTCGAATTCCGAGCCCTGCGATTTGTGGACCGTCAGCGCGAACGCGGTTTCGTGCGGCGGCAGCGCGGCCGGCGACACCGCGCGCGCGGTGCCGTCCGCGCGCCTGAACCACACGCGCAGCACGCCGTGCGCATCGGGCAGCGCGATGCCGATGTCGCCGTTGAACAGCCCGAGCGCATAGTCGTTGCGCGTCACCATGATCGGCCGCCCGGTGAACCAGTGCGCACCGACCGCGAGCGGCACGCGCGCCGCATGCCGCACGTGCGCGGCCACGAGCGCGTTGACGTGCTCCGCGCCGCGCAAGCCGCTGCGGGTCGCGCACAGGATCCGGAACCGGTTGAGCGCGTCGAACAGCGGCAGCGGATCGGGCACCGGCGCGGCCAGCACGTCGCGCAACGCATCGAGGTAGGCGCCGAACCGCCGCGCGAGCCGCTCGACCGTCGACGACGCGAGCGACTCGCCCGCATCGTCGTGGAACGACGCGGCAGCCGCGTCGTCCGCGGGCAGCGCATCGAGCGCGGCCTGCACGTCGCCGCGGCGGATCGCGAGCGACAACCGCCCGATGGGCGAATCGAGGCCGAAGCGGTAATTGCGTTCGAGCCACACGACGCAGTCGGCGAGCGGCGCCGGTGCGGACGTGGCGGGCGATGCAGCGGTTTCGCCAGGCGATGTCGACGTGATCGACGCAAGCGCCGCGTCGCCTGCATCGAACGGCGGCAGCTCGACGGCGTCGAGCCACGCGAGTTCGTCGACCTCGATCCATGCGGGGGCGTTGCCCGCATCGCCGATATCGCCGGCATCGGTCAACGCCGGACCGGCGGACGGAGATGGCGCGACGTCGGCCGCGGCAGCCGCGTCGTCCTGCGGTTCGTCGTCGAACAGCGACGCCTGTCGCGCATCGGCGCGCGGACGCGACGCGCGTTTTCGTGAAGCAGCGGCGGATACCGAAGCGGAAGCCTGGGCCTGGGCCGCAGTGGAAACCGGATTCGCAGCAGGCACAGTCGCCGCCGCTTTGTCCGGCACCGGCAATGCCGCGACGAACGCCGCCTCGTCGATACCGAGCGCCTGCGCGATGCGCATGCGCGCCGCGGCGGTAAACGCCGGCCGCGCGCTCAGCTCCGCGAACACGGCGCCCGCCTCGACCGCGGCCAGTTGATCCTTGTCGCCGAGCAGCACGAGCCGCGCACCCGGCGCGAGCGCGTCGAGCAGGTGCGCGGCAAGCGCGACGTCGATCATCGACGCCTCGTCGACGACGATCAGGTCGTACGGCAGCGGATTGTCGCGATGATGCCGGAAGCCGGCCGCCCCGCCGCCGCCCAGCAGGCGATGCAGCGTGTACGACGTGTCGGGCAGGCGCGCCGCGAGCTCGGGCGGCAGGTCCCCGGCCCGTGCATGCAGCGCTTCCTGCATCCGCTGCGCGGCCTTGCCGGTCGGTGCGGCCAGCGCGATGCGCAGCCCCGGATGCGCATCGAGCAGACAGGCCAGCACGCCGACGACGGTCGTCGTCTTGCCGGTGCCGGGGCCGCCGCTGACGATCGTCACGCGGCCCGTCAACGCGACGATCGCCGCGACGCGCTGCCAGTCGACTTCGCCGGTCGCGGGCCCGAAGTAACGCGCGAGGTTGTCGCGCAACCGCTCGGGCGACAGCCCGTCGTCCGGCACCGCGACGCCGGCCTGCGCAACGAGCGCATCGGCCAGCCGCCGTTCGTAATCGAAATAGCGCGACAGGTACAGGTGGTCGTGCCGATCGACGATCAGCGGCCGTTCGTCGCCACGCGCGAGCGTGCCGAACGCGACCACGCCGCTCGCGGCGAGCGCCGCGCGGATGTCGTCGAGCGGCTCTTCGTAGCGCTGCGCGAGCGCGCCAAGCGCGACGCATACGTGGCCGCCCGCGGTCGCGCGGCTCGTCGCGAACGCGGCGCGCGCCGCCCAGCGCGCGGCCGCGGCCGGCGCGCCGGCGCGCCGCGCGAGGTCGCCGATACGGCGCGCGAAGCCTTCCGCGAGCGCGATGCCGAAATCGGCGGGCTCGGGCAGCCGCGCGACGAGGCCGCCGGTGAATTCGAGCGTGTCGTCGGATGCATTCATGCGCGGCCCCCTTCCATCATCCGGTCGAGTGCGTCGACGAGCGCGCGTTCGGGCCGCCGCGCATGCACGCCGGCCGGCTCGCCGCCGCTGCGCCAGCCGGGCCGCACGCCGCGCACGAACAGGTACAGGTAGCCCGCGATATGTGTGTCGTAGTCGTAATCGGGCAGTCGCCCGCGCAGGTAGCGATGCAGCGCGACCGTGTAGAGCAGCGCCTGCAGGTGATAAGCGTGATCGGCCATCGCAACGTCGAGCGCGCGCGGGCCATAGGCGTCCGGCGTCGTGCCGAGATGGTTCGACTTCCAGTCGACGATCCAGAAGCGGCCGTCGTGTTCGACGATCATGTCGATGAAACCCTTGATGAATCCGGCGAGCATGCCCGCCTCCAGTGCAACGTCCGGGTAGCCGTGCGCAACCAGCAGCCGGCGCAGCGCCGTCAGGTCGAGCGACGGTGCCGGAAACAGGAAACCCATTTCGTCGAGCCGCTTCGCGGGATCGAGATCGGCGAGCCGCATGCCCGGCACGAGCTCGGTGCGCACGACATCGTCGACGAGCCGCGCCATCATCGCCGGCAGGCGCGTCGCGAGTTCGGGCTCGGCCTCGACCGGCCGGTCGTGCAGCGCGCCGAGCGCGGCCTGGTGCCACGACTCGGGCTCCGTGAAACGGCTGAGCTCGAACAGACGGTGCAGGCACTCGCCCGCCGCCGCGCCGCGCGGGAACACGAGGATGTCGTCTTCCGGCGGTTCGGGCGCAACCGGATCGGCCAAGATGAACTCGCCGTCCGGCGCCACCGCGGCAAGCGCATCATGATCGGGCCGCAGCTCGTCGTCGGGCACGGCCGCGACGCCGGCCTCCTCGCGCGCCATCGACGCGGTCAGCGAACTGAAGCTCGCCATCCGCCACGCATCGCGCAGCACGCGCGTCGCATGGCGCGCCGCGAGCGTCTGCGACGCGTCGTGCCCGGCCGCGAGGCGCTCGCGGCGCGCGGGCACCGGCAGCGGCGCGACGCTCACGGGGCCGCCCGCGAGCGCAAGCCACGCGGCATCGAGTGCCGCTTCGTCGGGCGGCTCGTCGAGCCACGCGTCGAACGACTGGCCGGCACCCGCGACGAGCCAGTTGAGCACGCTGCGCCGCGCTTCGCGCGTCGAGCGCGACGACTGGTACGGCCCGGCGACGACATAGCAGCGATAGACCGCACGCGTGAGCGCCACGTAGACCAGCCGCGCGCGTTCCGCGGCCTGCTCGCGCGTCGCCTGCCGCGCCGCGTGCGCGGCCGCTTCGTCGTCGCAGCCGTAATGCAGCACCGCGTCGCCCGCGTCGTCGTGATACTCGCGCGCATCGGGCAGCGCGGACGGAGGCGGCTCGCGCAGCCCGCCGTCGTTCAGGAACGGACAGAACACGATCGCGTATTCAAGGCCCTTCGACTTGTGCACGGTCACGATCTGCACGAGGTTGCGATCGGATTCGAGACGCAACTGCGCTTCCTCGCCGCCGCCGTCGAGCCGTTGCGCGGCGAGCCAGCGCAGCGTCGGTGCGATGCCCGGCTGCGCGGACGCGCGTGCCTGCGTCAGTTCGGCCAGGTGGTTGATGTCGGTCACGCGGCGTTCGCCGTCCGCGCCGGCCATCAGCCGCTCGGCAATCCGCAGCTCGCGCGCGAACGTGCGCCACATCACCGCGAAACCGCGCTCGCGCCATAGCAGCCGATATCGAGAGAAACGTTCGACCCAGCTCATCGCGTCGGCACTGTCGGCCGCGGACGCTTCGTGCGACGCATCGCCGTCGCCCTGTTCCATCCGCCACAGCGCACCGGCATCGAGGCCGAACCAGTCGGCCGCGAGCGCCGAACGCAGACGCCGCAGGTCGCCCGGTGCATCGATCGCCGCCAGCACGCGTTCGAGCTGCTCGGCGTCGCCGGTCGAGAACACCGATGCCTGCGCCAGTTCGACGCTGCCGATGCCCCATGTGGCAAGCACACGTTTCACGAGGCTGCCCTGCCGGTGCGTCTGCACGAGCACCGCGATGTTGCCCGGCGACAGCGGCGTGTCGCCCAGCCGCACGTGCCCTTCGCGCGCACCGCGCATCAGCCGCGCGATCTCGGCCGCGCAAGCCTGGGCGGCCTGCGCCTGCGCATCGCGCTTGAGCAGCGTGCCTTCGCCGCCCGGCAACGCCCAGACCCGGAAATCGCCGGCCGGGCCCGGATCGGTTTCGTCGACGAACGGCGCACGCACACGCGTGCCGGCACGCACCGCGTAATAGTCGAGCCCGTCGAGCACGAACGCGCGCGGATTCGCCATGAAGAAGCGGTTGCACGCATCGACGATCGCGGGCGTCGAGCGCTGGTTGACCGCGAGCGTGTAGCACGCGCTCGCGCTCGCGCGCGCCGCAAGATAGGTATGCAGATCGGCCGCGCGGAAGCTGTAGATCGCCTGCTTCGGATCGCCGACGAGGAACAGCGGCCCGCCCGGCGCGAAGATCCGGTTGAAGATCGCGAACTGCAGCGGGTCGGTATCCTGGAACTCGTCGATCAGCGCGGCCGGATAGCGCGCACGCAGCGTGTCGGCGAGCCACGGATGCGCATGCAGCGCGTGATACAGGTTCGCGAGCAGATCGTCGAACGACACGACGCGCCGCGTACGCTTGCGCTCGGCCAGCTCGCCGGGCGCCATGTCGAGCCATTCGGCGATCAGCGCGAGCCAGCGCGCGCGCTGCGTTGCCTCGGCTGCCGCCACGGCCGCTTCGAGCGCGTCGGCCACGTCGAAGAACGCGTGTTCGGGCGTCGCGCCGCCTTTTTTCGTCGCTTTCACGAGCGCGGTGCGCGTGAGCTTCAGTGCGGCCTTCGGCAGCGCGGCCGTCGCGTCGCCCTGCGCGAAATGCGCGGCCCATGCGTCGAGCGCATCGGCAACCGCGTCGGGCTTGTGCGAGCGCTGGTTGAGCGCGGGCTGCGCGGTGCGCAGCAACGCATCGATCGCGTCGCGTTCGGCCGCCCACATCCGCGCCGCCTCGGCGAAGCATTCGGCCGCGGCGGCCTCGGCCGATTCGTCCGGCTCGGTCACGCCGTCCCAGCGCAGCGCGGCGAGCGGCTTCTTCAGCCGGCGCGCGAGCTGCGCATCGAGCGCGGCCGGGCCGGCGCCCGATTCGACGAGCCAGGTCGCGAAGCCCGGCCAGCGCGCGGCCGCCGGTTCGACGCGCGTGCGCCAGAAGTCCGCTGCGAGCTCGAAGCGCAGCGACGCGTCGTCGGCCTCCATGTCGAACGCGAACGGCATCGCGGCCGCGAACGGCGCTTCCTGCAGCGCGCGCTGGCAGAACGCATGAATCGTATGGATCGCGGCCTGGTCGAACGCGCGCAGCGCGCGCCGGATCCGCTTCGCGGCTGTCTCGGGATCGAGCGCGCCGTCTTCGCCGAGCGTGGTTTCGAGCAGGCGCACGATGAACGGATCGCCGCCGTCGTCGCCCGTATCGAGCGCGTGCGCGAGCTGCGCGAGCCGGCCGCGAATCCGCTCGTGCAGCTCGGCCGTCGCCGCCTTCGTGAAGGTCACGACGAGGATTTCGTCCGCGCCGAGATCCTTTTCGAGCAGCAGGCGCACGTATAGCGCGCAGATGTTCCAGGTCTTGCCGGTGCCGGCCGACGCCTCGATCTGGTTGACGCCGTCGAGCGCGCACGCGAACACGTCGAGTTCGAGCGCCGGCTGCGGCTGCGACACGGCGCTCATGCGACCTCCTTCAGATGTTCGACGAGCGGCTCGAACACGAGCCGCGCGAGCGTGCCGAACGGCTCGTCGAGCGACGCGTGCGCGCCGCGCCATGCGATCGCGATGGCCGGATCGTCGGCTTCGCTCACGACGCGCTCGTTGATCCAGACGCTCGCGGCCTTGGCTTCGCCATCGGACACCCTCGCCCACGCACTGCGCGGGAAAAACCGCAGCGGCATGCGCCGCCCTGCGCGAAACAGCGCGGCAAGCGGCGCGAGCCGTTCGAGCGGCGCCGCGACGGGCGTCAGCTCGAACGCACCGCCGCTGCCGAACCACAGCGTGCGGCGCGGGCCGCCCGGTTCGACCGCACAGTAGACGAGATGCGCGAGCCACGCGGACAGGTAGTCGCGCGCGCTCGACCGTGCATAGCGGTAGATGATCTGCCCGGCCGGCGTCAGCCGGTTCAGCGTGCCGTGCAGTTCGAGCGGTGCGCTGACCGCGTCGCCAGACAGCATCGCGTCGTCGGCGCCGAACAGCGCCTGCTCCGTATCGGGCCAGGCGGGCACGATGACGAGCGAAAACGGCCGCCGCTCGATGCCGTCGGCCAGCGCACGGCGCACGTTCGACGCAAGCCGAGTCATCGAGCCGAGCGCCTGGTCGCGCCACACGGCGCCCGTCGCGCCGCCCGGCAACTCGGGGCTCGCGTCCGCAATGCGCAGCGCATGATCGTGCGCGGCCCCATCATCCGATTCGATCAGGAGCGGCAGCACGCGCTCGGCGAGCGCATCGCTGCCGGCGAAGTCGAGCGCGAACGGCTCCGTGTCGAGCAGTTCGGCCTGCGCATCGGCGAGCACGATGCCGAGCCGTGCGCGCAGCAGCGCCCGCGCGGGATGCCGCCAGAAGCGCTCGAATTCGCTGAACGCGACGGGCTCGACCGGTTCGGCCGGCAGCGGCTGCGCGAAGAACGGCGGTTCTCGCGAGCCGTCGCGCGACGCGTCGGCGGCCAGCAGCGACGCGAGCGTCGCGCGCTCGGCGTCATAGGAAACGAGCCCGCTGCCGGGCTGGAAATACGCAGCCGCGAACGGTTGCAGCGGATGCTCGACGATGAACGCGCGCCGCGCGGCATCGACCGCATCCGGCGCCGCGTCGGGCCCGGCCGTGACGAGCGCGAGATGGTCGAGCAGTTCGTCGACGAGTGCCGCGGGCGGCAACGGCGCGTTGTCGCGAATGCTGCGGCCCGTATACGCGATCAGCAGCCGATCGCGTGCGGCGAGCAGCAGGTCGAGAAACAGGTTGCGCTCGTCGTCGCGGCGCTGTCGGTCGCCGAGCTTCGGCAACACGGCCATCAGGTCGAATTCGTCCGCGCGCGAGAGGCTCGGCAGCACGCCGTCGTCCATCCCGAGCAGGCAGACGACGCGGTACGGCAGGCCGCGCAGGCTCGTCAGCGACGAGAACGTGACGCCGCCCCACGGCACCCCGCCGCGCGCCGGATCGTCGAGCGCCGCGGCAAGCCCCGCGCGGACGACGGCCGCCGGCAGCGCTTCGTCGGGCGCGCCCTCCGTCATCGCGGCCAGCATCGCGTCGAGCGCGTCGCGTACGCCCGCAAGCGCATCCGCATACGCGGCGCCCGAATCGAAGAAGCGCGCGAGCGTGTCGGCGAACAGCTCGCTCCAGCCGCGCGGCGTGTGCGACTCGGCGAGCCGCCTCGCGAAGCCGTCGAGATCGTCGGTGAAACGCGCGAGCCGGCCGAGCAGTTCGGCCTCGCTGCCCGTGGCCGCCTCGATCGGCAGCCACGCGCCGACCGGCGCCGCGCCTTCGGGCATCGCATAGCCGAGAAAGAGCCGCGCGAGTGCATCGGAGAACGTATGGCGCGGCGCAGGCACGGCCGCGTCGTCGCTGGCGCGCGGCGACAGCCCGCGCCGCGCGCCGGCGGCCGCGAGCCAGGTCTGCACCGTCTCGAGCGCGGCCGCATCGATGCCGTAGCGCGCAGCCACCGCATCGACGCGCAGCCATTCGACCAGCTCCGGCGCGCCGACCTGCCGCTCCGGCAGCGCGAGCCAGTCGAGCAGCACGCGCGCGACCGGGTTCGCCTGCGACGGCGGCAGGCCGGTGATCCGGTAAGGCACGCACGCGCCGCCGGCGCCGGCCGTGCCGAATACCGCATCGATCAGCGGCCCGGCCGCCGCGAGGTCGGCCACCGCGACGAGCACGTCGGACGGCTGCAGGCTCGCGTCGGCATCGAACCACGCGAGCAGCCGGTCGTGCAGCACCTCGAGCTGGCGCGCGAGGCTGTGGCACACGTGCACCTCGATCCCGCGTTCGGCCGGCGCATCGCCGGCTTCGGCCTCCGGCTGCAGTTCGAGGATCGCGTTCTGCACGCGCGCGAGCCACGTCGGCGCGGGATTCTCGACGAAACGCGACGCATCGCCCACCGCGGCGCTTTCGGTCAGCTCATGCAGCATGTGCAGTTGCGCCTGCGTCTGCCGGCCCCACTCGGCGAGCAGCGGATGACCGACTTCCTGGTAGTCGAGCCGGCCGGCCGCATCGAGCGCCTCGGCATGCGCGGCGGTCACGATGTCGAACCAGAATTCGCGGCACGGGTTCAGCGCGTAGACGCGCACGTCGATCCAGCGCGACAGCTCGCGCAGCAGCGCGACGTGCAGCGGCGGCATCGTCGGCAGTGCGAACACGCTGACCGATTCCGGCCAGTCGGCGCGCGCGACCGCGTCGGCATCGAGATGGCGCGCTTCGACGAGGAAGCGGTGCGCGGGCGGCGTGCCGCTGTCGCTCAGTTCCGCGAGCAGCGCGCGCCACAGCGCGGCCTGCCAGCGCTCGTCGTCGCGTGCGGCGTCGCCGATCCCGCGCGGCGCGCCGTCGCCCGCGAGCACCGACTCGCCGGCCTGCCACGCGGCCAGCCATTCGGGGCGATAGGTCAGGTAATGATCGAGCACGGCCGCGACGCGATGCGCGAGCTCGTAGCGCATCGCGTCGTCGGAAGCGGACAGATACGCGGCGAGCCGCGGCGACGCGAGCCACGGCGCGCCGTCGGCCGCCTGCGCGAACAGCCGGTAGCAGCGCCACACGAGGCGGTCGGGCGCGAACGGCGAACGCGCGGGCACCGTCAGCACGCGGCCGATCTGCGCCCACAGCCATTGCGCGAGATACGTGAACTCGACGTTCGCGCACACGCCGTTGCGCGCGGCGATGTCGAGCTCGAGACGGCGGCGCAGCGCCGCGCTCGGCACGATGACCTGCTGCGGCGCCCACGGGCCGTTGCGGGCCGGGAACGCGGCCAGATCCTCGAGCAGCGCATCGGCCAGCGTTTCGTGACGATTCGAATAGAAAAGATGGAGCATGAGGCGGGCGTCGGAACCTCGCGCCGGCCGGGCCGGGCGAACAGGGTCCCCAAGGATAGCAAATGGGCCGCCGCCGCGAGCCTCGGCCGGAAAGCCAGGTTTTACGGACCGCGAAATACGATAGACTCGTCGCCAGTCAAATACGCCGCCCCCGGGCCTCTTCGTCTGCCATTCAGCCCATCGATGCGCTATTCGGTCGAAATCAGAAAGTTTCTCTACAGCCAGTACTTTTTCGGCGGCCTGCGGATCGCGGTCGGCGTTTCACTGCCGGCCGTGCTGTGCCTGATCGTGTTTCACAACCGCGAGCTCGGCTTCACGATCTCGACGGGCGCGCTCGGCGCGTGCGTCGTCGACATGCCGGGCCCGCTGAAGTACAAGCACAACGAAATGCTCGCGTGCAGCGTGATCGGCTTCCTGGCCGCGCTCGCCACCGGCCTCGCGACACCGAACATCTTCGCGCTGTGGCTCACGATCGTGCCGCTCACGTTCGTGCTGTCGCTGATCGTCGTCTACGGCAACCGCTGGCCGCAGATCAGCTTCGCGACGCTGTTCATGATGGTGATGACGCTCGAGGAGCAATTCACGCCGCTGCAGGCGCTCGTCAACGCCGGCTGGATTCTCGCGGGCGGCCTCTGGTATACGTACTGGGCCACGCTCGTGTCGCGCTGGCAGGCGCGCCGGATCGAGCAGCAGGCGCTGGCCGAAAGCCTGTTCGCATGCGCGGACTACCTGCTCGCGCGCGCGCAGTTCTACGATCTCGATGCCGATCTCGACGAGTGCTACCGCAATCTCGTCGCGCGGCAGATCACCGCGGTCGAAACGCAGGAAACCGCGCGCGACATCGTGCTGCGCAACCTGCCGAAGCTGCGGCGCGGCAAGCTCGATCCCGGCCGCACGACGATGTACAACCTGTTCATCAACAGCGTCGACCTGCACGAGCTGTTCGTCGGCGCGCATACCGACTACCCGCTCGTGCGCAACACGTTCGGCGGCTCGGATCTGATCATTTTCTACCGCGACCTGATCCGCAAGGCGGCCGCCGATCTCGAGGAGATCGGCCTCGCGGTGCTCGAGAACCGCGCGCCGCATTCGCGGATCAGCGTGAAGGCCGAACTGCGCGCGATCGAGTACGAGATCGAGCTGATGCGCAAGAAGAACTTCGCAGCCACCAACGCGGAAGCGTATGCGGCCGTGCTCGCGACGTTCCGGCGCATCTGGAGCGCGACGCGCCTGATCGAACGGATGCGCCGCAACCTGTCGGGCCACGCCGATCCGCAGCAAACCGAACTGAAGATCGACAAGGCGCTCACGCGCTTCCTGCAGCGCCGCCGGATGTCGCCGCTGCTGATCTTCTCGAACCTGAACATGAGCTCGCCGAGCTTGCGCCACGCGCTGCGCGTGACGATCGCGGTGGCGGTCGGCTTCTGGCTCGGCCGGCTGCTGCCGCTCACGAACGCGTACTGGATCGTGATGACGACCATCATCATCCTGAAGCCCGGCTATTCGCTGACCAAGCAGCGCAACGCACAGCGTATCGTCGGCACGCTGATCGGCTGCGCGGCGAGCATCGCGCTGATCTACACGGTGAAGGAGCCGCACCTGCTGATCGCGATCATGTTCGGGTCGATGGTGATGAGCTACAGCCTGCTGCTGTTCAATTACGCGGCGAGCGTCGTATTCACGTCGTCGTACGTGCTGCTGATGTTCCACCTGCTCGCGCCGGGCAGCATGCGGATCATCGGCGAGCGCGCGATCGACACCGTGGTCGGCTGCATGATCGCGATCGCGGCGAGCCGGCTGTTCCCGTACTGGGAATACCGGCTGATGGGCAAGCAGGTCGCCGACATGCTCACGGCGACCCGCAAGTATTTCGAGGCCGTGTGGCGCGTCGGGCGCGGTGCGTCGTCGCCGCCCGTGCCCGCCGCCGACGGCGCGGCCGTGGTGCCGGTCATCGCCGCGGCGGTCGAGACGCCGGCCGCGAGCCTCGACGACGACTACCGCTACCGCCTCGCGCGCAAGGATGTGCACATCGCGTTCGCGAACCTCGGGCAGGCGTTCCAGCGGATGATGATCGAGCCGAAGGCGCACCAGCGTTTCGTGCCCGAGCTGAACGACCTGCTCGTGCAGACGCACGTGCTCGGCGCGCAGATCACGGCCGCCGCGCCGCTGATCCGCAACGCGTGCTCGGCCGACGGCAGCCTCGTCCACGACGACGCGCTGCAGCGCGGCCTTGCTGCCGTGCTCGACAATCTCGAGAAGGCCGAAGCCGGCGAGCCGCCGCCTGCCCATCAGCTCGAAGCGTCGAAACAGATCACGCGCGATCTCGACGCGATGGTCGTGTCGGCGGAAAAATCCGACGCGGTCGGCGCCGAGCTCACGCATGACCTGAAGGTGCTTGCGCACCAGTGCAAGCAGATGCTCGCGTCGTCGCTGCTGATCCGCAAGGACGCGAGCGTGATCCGCCTGCCTGCCTGAGCCTGCCCGACCGTTCCCGCCGGTGGCCGGCCCGCGCACGCCGCGGCCCGGCCACCGGCGTTCCCCGATTCAACGAACCCTCGAAGCATGATCCGCCCGCTCCACGCGGCCCGCGCATCCGTCGCGCGACCGCCCCACGCCCTATTCCGCTCGTCTCACCAGTCAGGGAATACCCGATTCCGGTTACCGGGCCCGAATTGTTATCATTCGTTCACATTCAAGTTGTATATACAACTTGACGCAGTCGGACCGGTCCCGCTCGCCCGGTCCGTCGCATAACGATATCGGAGACTCGATGAAAAACTTGCAGCGCCACCTGAGCGCGCGGCACATCCGCTTTCTCGCGCTGGGCTCGGCGATCGGCACGGGCCTGTTCTACGGTTCGGCGTCCGCGATCCAGCTCGCGGGCCCGGCCGTGATCCTGGCGTACATCCTCGGCGGCGCGGCCGTCTATATGGTGATGCGCGCGCTCGGCGAGATGGCCGTGCGCGAACCCGTCGCCGGCTCGTTCGGCCACTACGCGACCGAGAACCTCGGCCCGTTCGCGGGATTCGTCACGGGCTGGACCTACACGCTCGAAATGGTGATCGTCGCGATCGCCGACATCACCGCGTTCGGCATCTACATGGGCTTCTGGTTTCCGGATGTCCCGCAATGGATCTGGGTGCTCGCGGTCGTCGCGATCATCTGCGGGCTGAACCTGTGCCACGTGAAGGTGTTCGGCGAACTCGAGTTCTGGCTGTCGATCATCAAGGTCGGCGCGATCGTCGCGATGATCGGCGGCGGCGTCGCGATCCTGCTGACCGGCATGCACTTCGGCCATTCGGCCGACGTGCCGACGTTCGCGAACCTGTGGAACCATGGCGGCTTCCTGCCGAACGGTATCGGCGGGCTGATCGCGTCGCTGTCGGTCGTGATCTTCGCGTACGGCGGGATCGAGGTGATCGGGATGAGCGCCGGCGAGGCGAAGGACCCGGAGCGCGTGATTCCGCGCGCGATCAACGCGGTGCCCGCGCGCATCCTGCTGTTCTACGTGCTGACGATGGTCGTGCTGATGTCGATCAGCCCGTGGACGGGCGTCGGCGGCGACGGCAGCCCGTTCGTGCAGATCTTCTCGGCGCTCGGCGTGAAGTCGGCCGCGACGATCCTCAACCTGGTCGTGATCAGCGCGGCGATCTCTGCGATCAACAGCGATATCTTCGGCGCGGGCCGGATGATGTTCGGGATGGCGCGGCAGGGCCAGGCGCCTCGCGTGCTGACGACGACGTCGCGGCACGGCGTGCCGTGGGTCACGGTGCTCGTGATGGCCGGTGCACTGCTCGTCGGCGTGCTGCTCAACTACCTGATGCCGAAGGACGTGTTCCTGATGGTCGCGGCGATCGCGACGTTCGCAACGGTGTGGGTGTGGCTGATGATCCTGCTGTCGCAGGTTGCGATGCGCCGCCGCCTGTCGAGCACCGAAGTTGCGGCGCTGAAGTTCAAGGTGCCGTTGTGGCCGGTCGCGCCGGCACTGACGATCGCGTTCATGGGTTTCGTGATCGTGATGCTCGGCTGGTTCGAGGATACGCGCGTCGCGCTGTATGTCGGCGCAGCGTGGCTCGCACTGCTCGCGGCCCTGTTCTACGCCCGGATCCGCCCGAACTTAGCGCCTGCGTCACGTTGACGCACGGCTGACCTGCCCGCGCGGCGCGCCGGTTTCGGCGCCCGCTTCCTTTCCCTGCTCCGCGCGGCGCCTGCCGCGCCGGAAGCCGCGGGCTGCCCCCTTTCGCATGCACGCCGTACGCGGCCCGACCGGGCCGCGCACCGGCACGTCAATGCGATGCCGCGCTCGTGGCCTCGGCCGGATGGGCCTCGTCGTACGCGTGCTTCTGCGAAATCGCGTTGTACAGGATCGTCCCGATCACGAGCAGCACGGCCACGACGATCAGGATGCTCACGTTGCGGACAGGGTTCTTCTTGCGCTGATCGTTCATGGTCGGGGCGATTCCGTCAAATTCGTCGAAGCGGGCATTCTACGCGCTTGCGCCCCCGCCGCGACGCCCCGTTTCCGATCCCCGTCCCTGCCTTCCCTACCGCCCACCGCAAGCTTTCATTTGATAATCATTCCCATTTCGATCTAGAATCCGGAGTCTTTCATTTCGTAATGTTCCGGATCGCTCGGACGGCAGGCGCGCCCCGGAACGCTCCCCTCGTCCACCTGCCCCACCGGAGTCTTCATGTCGAATCCGCGCACCCGCCTGCTGCCGCTCGCCGGCGCCCTCGCCCTTGCCGCGGCCGCATTCGCGCCGCTGGCCCATGCGGCCGAGGAAGTGAGCCTGTACACCACCCGCGAGCCGAAGCTGATCCAGCCGCTCATCGACGCGTTCACGAAACAGAGCGGCGTCAAGGTCAACACGGTGTTCGTGAAGGACGGCCTGCTCGAGCGCGTGAAGGCCGAAGGCGCGCAGTCGCCGGCCGACGTGCTGATGACGGTCGACGTCGGCAACCTGCTCGATCTCGTCGACGGCGGGCTCACGCAGCCGGTGCGCTCGAAGGCGCTCGACGACGCAATTCCCGCGAACCTGCGCGGCGCGAACGGCGACTGGTATGCACTGTCGCTGCGCGACCGCGTGCTGTACGTCGAAAAGGACCTGAAGGTCGATGCGTTCCGCTACGAAGATCTCGCCGACCCGAAATGGAAGGGCAAGGTCTGCATCCGCTCGGGCCAGCATCCGTACAACACGGCGCTCGTCGCCGCGATGATCGCGCACGACGGCGAAGCCGCGACCGAGAAGTGGCTGCGCGGCGTGAAGGCGAACCTCGCGCGCAAGGCGACGGGCGGCGACCGCGACGTCGCGCGCGACATCCTCGGCGGCATCTGCGACGTCGGTCTTGCGAACGCGTACTACGTCGGTCACATGAAGAACGCCGAGCCGGGCACCGATGCACGCAAGTGGGGCGACGCGATCAAGGTCGTGCGGCCGACGTTCGCGAACGCGAAGAGCGGCGGCACGCACGTGAACATCAGCGGCGCGTCGGTCGCGAAGCACGCGCCGCACAAGGCCAACGCGGTGAAGCTGCTCGAATACCTCGTGTCGCCGGAAGCGCAGGCGCTGTATGCGCAGGCGAACTACGAATACCCGGTGCGCGCGAACGTGAAGCTCGACCCGGTGATCGCGAGCTTCGGCACGCTGAAGGTCGATCCGCTGTCGCTGGCTGACATCGCGAAGCATCGCAAGCAGGCGAGCCAGCTCGTCGACAAGGTCGGCTTTGACAACTGACGCATCGTCCGCCGGCGCGCGCCGCCAGCCGTATCGGCCGCGCCTGCGGCCGCGCGCGGGCAGCCTGTGGCTGCTCGCGGCGCTGGCGATCGCCGCAGCGGTCGCGGCGCCGCTCGCGGTGCTCGTGGCCGCCGCGTTCGACGCCGATCTCGCGCATTGGCGGCATCTCGCCGAATTCGTGCTGCCGCAGGCGCTCGTCAATACGCTGCTGCTGCTCGCGGGCGTCGGCGCGATCGTGTCGATCGTCGGCACGGGCTGCGCATGGCTCGTTACCGCATACGACTTTCCCGGCCGCCGGATGCTGACGTGGGCGCTGCTGCTGCCGCTCGCGGTCCCCACCTACATCGTCGCGTTCGCGTATCTCGACCTGCTGCACCCGATCGGCCCCGTCCAGGGCGCGATCCGCTGGCTGCTCGGCTTCGACAGCCCGCGCCAGTTCCGCCTGCCCGACCTGCGTTCGCTGCCCGGCGCGATCTTCGTGCTCGGCTTCGTGCTGTATCCGTATGTGTACCTGAGCACGCGCGCGATGTTCGTCACGCAGTCCGCGAGCCTGCTCGAAGCCGCGCGCACGCTCGGCGCGGGGCGCGTCGCGACGTTCTGGCGCGTCGTCGTGCCGCTCGCGCGGCCGGCGATCGCGGTCGGCGTGAGCCTCGCGCTGCTCGAAACGCTGAACGACATCGGCGCATCGGAATTCCTCGGCGTGCAAACGCTGACCGTGTCCGTCTACACGACGTGGATCACGCGTTCCGATCTCTCCGGCGCCGCGCAGATCGCGCTCGCGATGCTTGCAATCGTCGTCGGCATGATCGTGCTCGAACGCTACGGACGCCGCCGCCAGCGCTACGCGCATGGCCGGCGCATGCGGCCGATCGCGCCGCGCCGCCTGACGGGCGCGGCCGCGTTGGGCGCCGCCGTGCTCGGCTGGCTGCCCGTGCTGCTGGGCTTCGGTGCACCGGCCGCATATCTCGCGGTCGAGACCGGCAAGCGGCTGCATCTCGTCGGCGGCGTGTCCGCGCAGTTGATGACGGGGCTCGCGAACACGCTGACGATCGCCACCGCCGCGACCGCCGCGACGCTCGCGTGCGGGCTCGTCGTCGCATGGGCCGCGCGCGCGCAACGCGACAGCGCCCGCGCGGGCCCTGCCCGCGTGTGTGCACGGATCGCGAGCCTCGGCTACGCGGTGCCGGGCACCGTGCTCGCGATCGGCCTGCTGATCCCGTTCGCGGCGGCCGACCGGCTGTTAGGCGCGGTGCTCGGCCGCGACGGACTGCTGCTGATGGGCTCGGCGACCGCGCTCGTCATCGCATACACCGTGCGCTTTCTCGCGATTCCGGCCGGCAGCATCGAGGCCGGCCTTGCGCGTATCCCGCCGTCGCTCGAACAGGCATCGCGCTCGCTCGGCGAGACGGCCGGCGGCACGCTGCGCCGCGTGCACCTGCCGCTGCTGCGGCCCGCGCTGACGACGAGCGCGCTGCTGGTGTTCGTCGACGCGATGAAGGAACTACCGGCGACGCTGCTGCTGCGTCCGCTGAATTTCGACACGCTCGCGACCTGGCTGTATGCGGAAGCCGCGCGCGGCACCTATGAGGAAGGCGCGGTCGCCGCGCTCGCGATCGTGCTGGCCGGGCTCGTGCCCGTGATCCTGCTCGCCCGCACCCGCCACAAGATCGGAGCCTGAACCCGTGAACCTGCTCGAACTCGATGACCTCCACCTCGGCTACGACACGCCGCAAGGCCGCCGCACGGTGGTCGACGGGCTGAGCCTCGCGCTGCCGCACGGCGACATCGGCTGCCTGCTCGGCGCGTCGGGCTGCGGAAAAACCACCGTGCTGCGCGCGATCGCCGGCTTCGAACCCGTGCGCATGGGGCGCATCGTGCTGGACGGCACGCCCGTCGCGGCGCCGTCGCTCGACGTGCCGCCCGAGCGGCGGCGCGTCGGCATGATGTTCCAGGACTATGCGCTGTTCCCGCACCTGAGCGCGGCCGACAACGTCGCGTTCGGCTTGCGGCGCATGCCGAAGGCCGAACGCCGTGCGCGCGTCGCGGAGCTGCTCGAACTCGTCGGCCTCGCCGGATCCGGCGGCGCCTATCCGCACGAACTGTCGGGCGGCCAGCAGCAGCGCATCGCACTCGCGCGCGCGCTCGCGCCGTCGCCGGAGCTGCTGCTGCTCGACGAGCCGTTCTCGAATCTCGACGTCGATACGCGCGAACGGCTCGCGTTCGAACTGCGCGACATCCTGAAGCGCACCGGCCACACCGCGATCCTGGTCACGCACAACCAGGCCGAAGCGTTCGCGATCGCCGACCGGATCGGCGTGATGAAGGATGGCCGGCTCGCGCAATGGGACACGCCGTACGCGCTGCATCACCATCCGGCCAGCCCGTTCGTCGCGGATTTCGTGCGCCGCGACGCGCTGGCCGACGAACGTGCGCGCGCACTGGCGCGCGGCCGCTGAACCCGCGGCGCCGGCGCGATCGGCAACGGCGCAGCGTCTGCAGCACGTCAGGCAGGCTCGGCATGATCGCGCACGGGCAGCGCGGTCGAATACTTGATCTGCTCCATCGCGAACGACGAGCTGACGTCGAACAGCGGCACCGCGCGAATCAGCTGCTTGTAGACGCGGTCGTAATCGTCGATGCCGGCGACGACGACGCGCAGCAGGTAATCGGTCTCGCCGCTCATCCGGTAGACCTCGACGACTTCCGGCATGTCGCGCACGGCCTGCGTGAAACGCTGCGCCCATTCCTCGGTGTGCTGGTTCGTGCGGATCGCGACGAACACGGTCGTGCCGACCCCGAGCTTGCGCGGATCGCACAGCGCAACCTGCGCGCGAATCGCGCCGGTTTCCTTCAGCCGCTGCACGCGCTTCCAGCACGGCGTCTGCGACAGGTTCACGCGCTGCGCCAGTTCCGCGATCGGCAGCGTGGCATCCGCCTGCAACAGCTCCAGCAGCTTGCGATCGATGGCGTCCATTTCTCCAGTCCCTCGTAGATAGAAATTTATTCTATGCATTCTGCATAACGGGGAACAATATGGAAACCGCCTCTCCGCGTCGACCGGTATAAATACCAATCCGGTACGCGTGAATCCGCCGCGCAGGCGATCGAGCCGGCACGCGTCCCTCCAAACGAAAAAGGCGACTCCACCCGTCCAGGTGGAATCGCCTCATGTACCGTCCGTTGCGGCTCGCGTGCCGCGCCCGGGCCAGGCCGGCGCTCACGCGGCACCGGCCGCCAAACCGCTCAATACGCGACCGTCGCGATCTCGCGCACGAAGCTGCGTTGCTCGAGCGCGTCGACGAACGCGACCGCGTAGTCTTCCGCCGAGATCTTGCTGTTGCCCTGCGCGTCCACGATCAGCTTGCCGACGCCGGTGCGGAACGTGCCCGTCCGCTCGCCCGGTGCGATCAGCGCGGCCGGCGCGAAGAACGTCCAGTCGAGATCGCCGACCGTCTTCAGGTAGTCGAGCGCATCGCGGTGCGCGAGCGCGACCGCCTTGTACGCTTCCGGGAAGCCTTCGCTGTCGACGAGCTGCTTGCCGGGCGCGACTTCGAGCGAACCCGCGCCGCCCACCACCACGAGCCGCTTCAGGCCCGCCTGACGCGTGCCGGCGACCAGCGCCTTCGCGGCCGCGACGACCTTCGCCGCGTCGTCCTGCTTCGGGCCGTACGCGCTCGCGACGACGTCATGGCCCGGCAGCGCGGCCGCGATGCTGGCCGCGTCGAACAGGTCGGCCGCCTTCGCCGTGATGCCGTCGCCGGCCGCACCGGGGTTGCGCGACAGTGCGGTCACGCGATGGCCGCGCCGTGCGGCTTCCGCTGCGATGCGCGAGCCGATCATGCCGGTGGCGCCGAACAGCGCGATATTCAAGGTACGTTGCGTCATATCGATTCTCCGAAAAAATGTTACTAAATTGATTACATATAAGACCGAAAAAAACGGGGCGAATCCCCCGTTGCGCCGATCGCCGCACCCACGCGCCGCCCGGCCTCCTGCGCTCTGCCTGCCGCCGCTCACCCGCCGGCGCGCCCCGCGTGTTGCTTGCGCTGCTCCGAATCCAGCACGTCGGCCGTTACGTCGGCAAGCGTGCGCGTGGCGAGCGATGCCTCCATCGCGCGCTGCGCGTCGCCGATGTAGTCGATCAGCACGCCCTGGATGTGCCGCCCGACGAGACACGCGGGATTCGGCGCCTCGCGGTGCAGCGCGAACAATTGGGCATCGTCGACCGCGCGGTACACGTCGAGCAGCGTGATCTCGCCGGGCTCGCGCGCCAGCAGCGCGCCGCCGCCCGCGCCGAGCTGCGACGTGGTCAGCCCCGCGCCCGCCAGCATCGACAGCAACCGGCGGATCAGCGCCGGATTCGTGTTCACGCTGCCCGCGATGATGTCGGACGACAACGGCGCGCCTTCCTGCATCGACAGCAAGGCAAGCACGTGGACGGCAAACGCGAACCGGCTGCTGGTATTCATTCCTCACCCACTCGGCGACGCCGGCCCGTACCGCGGCCGGCGACAATATGTAACCATAATAATTACATTTTGCGGATCATGCAAGCCTACGTCATTCTCCGCTTGCGGGCTTCGCGCCCGACGCGTTCTGCTGGCTCCACTGCTGGAGCTTCTTGCCGGCTTCCGCCATCTTCGCTCCGGCTTCGGAAGCCGCATGCGCGACGACCGCGGAAGCCGCCGCGTCGATCTGCGCCTGCGCGGCGGACGCGAGGCCGCTCGCGGACAGCGGCGGCACGGCCGACGCCGCGGACGCGATGCCGGCTTTCGCGGCGTTGAGCTGCTGGTTGACGGTGCTCGCGACCTGGTCGAGCGCCTTGGCCGCGCTGTTCGCGGCATCGGCCGCCGCGCTCGCGGCCGTATCGGGTTGGGCGACCGGCGTGCCGGACTTCTCGCAGCCCGCGAGCAACAGCAGCGCACCGGCAGCCACGGCCGCCAGCGCGAACCCGGGCACGCGACGCGCCCGCGATGTCTTCATGTTCATCAGCAATCTCCGGCCGCGCGTCGCACGGCCTCGTGGTTGGACCGACGTCGATGATACCGCCTGTTGAACAGGCCAAATGACGACCCGTGATTAAAAATGCCTTTCAATTTCGGATTCGTCTGATTCAATCGCAGGCACGACGCCACTAAAGTGGACACGCTTCAATCCGCTTCGTACGTGTCCCCTTTTCCGTCATGGCTTTCCTCGTCGACTGGTTCATCGCCCTGGCCGCGCTGCTCGCCGCCACCCTGTTCCTGTGCCTGCGCCCTCCGTCGGCGCGCCGCCTGGCCGAAGCCGGGCGCTCGCGCCGCGTCACGTCCGCGCGCCTGCTCACGCAGGCCGTGATCGGCTTCTGGACAGCCGCGCTGATCGTCGCGCAAGGCATCCTCGGCCCCGACGGCGACGGCCAGTCGCTCACGGGTTTCGCGGCGCTCTCGTTCGCCGCGCTCGGGCTGACGACCGTCGCCGCGTACTGGTCGGCGTGCGCACTGCGGCTGCGCCGGCCGCGAGAACTGTTCGTGCGCCACTGACGCGCCAGATCGGTGCGTAACGGCATGCGCCGCCGCACCACGCCGCACCCATTCGCACCAGTTCCACACGCGCCGCACCACGTGCGTGCGTACGGTGCGGCCCCGGCCCGCACCATACGTGCGTCAATACCGGGCGCGATTCACCGAAATGCCCCGCCACGTGGTGCCTGAGCACCAATTCCACGCAACCGTTCACCAAGTTGGCTCGATACTTGCGTTCCTCGCCCGTTTTTTGCGCAAGGAAACCACGGCATGGATGGTCTGAAATCCGGCGTCGACACACTGTTCCTGTTGATCGGCGCCGTCATGGTGCTCGCGATGCACGCGGGCTTCGCATTTCTCGAACTCGGCACGGTCCGCAAGAAGAACCAGGTCAACGCGCTCGTGAAGATCCTGGTCGACTTCTCGGTGTCGACACTCGCGTACTTCCTCATCGGTTACACGATCGCGTACGGCGTCGAGTTCTTCGACGACATCGGCACGCTGTCGCAGCACAACGGCTACGCGCTCGTGCGCTTCTTCTTCCTGCTGACCTTCGCTGCGGCCATTCCCGCGATCGTGTCCGGCGGCATCGCCGAGCGCGCGAAGTTCAATCCGCAGCTCGTCGCGACACTGATCATCGTCGGCTTCATCTATCCGTTCTTCGAAGGGATTGCATGGAACGAACGCTACGGCGTGCAGGCCTGGCTCACGCACGCGTTCGGTGCGCCGTTCCACGATTTCGCGGGCTCGGTCGTCGTGCATGCGTTCGGCGGCTGGGTCGCGCTGCCGGCCGTGCTGCTGCTCGGCGCGCGCCACGGTCGTTATGCGAAGGACGGCCGGATCGCCGCGCACCCGCCGTCGAACATCCCGTTCCTCGCGCTCGGCGCATGGGTGCTCGCGGTCGGCTGGTTCGGCTTCAACGTGATGAGCGCGCAGACGCTCGACAAGATCAGCGGCCTCGTCGCCGTGAACTCGCTGATGGCGATGGTCGGCGGCACGCTCGCCGCGTGGATGGCGGGCCGCAACGATCCGGGCTTCACGTACAACGGGCCGCTCGCGGGCCTCGTCGCGGTGTGCGCGGGCTCCGACGTGATGCACCCGATCGGCGCGCTCGTCACGGGCGCGGCGGCCGGCGCGCTGTTCGTCGCGATGTTCACCTGCGTGCAGAACAAGTGGCGCATCGACGATGTGCTCGGCGTGTGGCCGCTGCACGGGATGTGCGGCGCGCTCGGCGGCATCGCGGCCGGCGTGTTCGGCCTGCCCGCGCTCGGCGGTCTCGGCGGCGTGTCGTTCCTGTCGCAGCTCGTCGGCACACTCGGCGGCATCGCGATCGCAACCGCCGGCGGCACGCTCGTCTACGGCGCGCTGAAGGCGACCGTCGGGCTGCGCCTCGACCGCGAAGCCGAATTCGACGGCGCGGACCTGTCGATCCACCGGATCTCGGCGACGCCCGAACGCGACTGAGCGCCTGACGAACGCCCGACGCAGCATTACGTTTTCGATTCAAAAAACTTTCATCGAGCGTCCTTACACTTCCGTCCAGTTTTCACTTTGCCTTCGCGGAGCTTGCCGATCGCCTGCTTGCGCTTCGCGAAGGCCATTCTTCCAACAACTGAAACTGGACTCCACATGCCCGCGTTGCCCAATGCTGCCCGTCGTCAGGCCCTGAAGATCCTCGCCGGCGCGCCGATGCTTCCCCTTTCCGGCCTCGCGCTGCCGGCCCTGCTGACGGGTTGCGGCGGCGACGACAATCCGACGTCGACGCCGGCCCCGGTCGCCGCCGCCTATACGTCGGCGACGTTCTCGGCGATGGCCGCACCCACGCTCGACAACGCGGCCGCAATGGCCACGACGACGGTCGGCTCGACGCTGTCGGTGTCGTTCTCGGACGGTTCGTCGCGCAACTTCAAGCTCGCGTACCGGCCGTTCTTCGTGACGGGCGACATGGTGCCGGACGGCAAGGGCGGCACGACGCTCGCGGGCGGCTATTACGACATCAACAACCAGCCGATCATCGATCGCTCGGTAGCCGGCAAGGAGCGCCAGTTCTATTCCGACTGCCCGGACGGCAGCTCGCTGCTCACGCTGAAGAATGCGAACGTGCCCGGCGTGAAGGGCAACACGGTGTTCGCGGTCGTGCAGTTCGAATACACGACGCGCGACCGTGCCAGCGCATCGCAGTACGGCCAGCTGCCGTCGCCGATCGCGGTGCTCACGCTCGACCAGGATCCGGCCACCGGCGCGCTGAAGGTCGTCAAGTACCACAACGTCGACACGTCGAACGCGCACGGCCTGTGGATCACCTGCGGTGCGAGCCTGTCGCCGTGGGGCACGCACCTGTCGAGCGAGGAGTACGAGCCGGACGCGACGAAGGCCGCGACCGACGCGCAGTTCAAGGCGTTCAGCAAGAACACGTTCGGCGACGAGACGAAGGCGAACCCCTACCACTACGGCCACCTGCCCGAGATCACCGTGAACGCGGACGGCACGGGCACCGTGAAGAAGCACTACTGCCTCGGCCGCATCTCGCACGAGCTGATCCAGGTGATGCCGGACCAGCGCACCGTGATGATGGGCGACGACGCAACCAACGGCGGCCTGTTCATGTTCGTCGCCGACAAGGCGGCCGACCTGTCGGCCGGCACGCTGTACGTCGCAAAGTGGGCGCAGACGTCGTCCGCCGGCGCGGGCACGGCGACGCTGACGTGGATCAGGATCGGCCACGCGACGAGCAGCGAGATCGAAGCGCTCGCGAACACGCTGAAGGCGTCGGACATCATGGACCTGACGACCACCGACCCGAACGATGCGAGCTACACGAAGATCCACTTCGGCGGCAAGTTCAACTGGATGCGCGTGAAGCCGGGGATGGAGAAGGCGGCCGCGTTCCTGGAGACGCACCGCTACGCGGCGCTGCTCGGCGGCAGCATGGCGTTCACGAAGCTCGAAGGCACGACCGTGAACGCGAAGGACAAGATCGTCTATACGGCGATGTCGCGGATCGAGACGTCGATGGTCAAGGGCAACGCGGTGTCGCGCGACGTCGCGGTCGACAAGAAAATCGCCGCGGGCGCCGTCTATGCGCTGAACCTGAAGGGTAGCCAGCGCGACACGACGGGCGGCGCGATCGACAGCGAATGGGTGCCGGTCGACATGGGCGCGCCGGCCGCGCTCGTCGGCGAGGATCTCGCCGCGGCCGACGGGCTCGGCAACCTCGCGAACCCGGACAAGATCGCGAACCCGGACAACCTGAAGTTCTCCGAGAAGCTGCGCACGCTCTTCATCGGCGAAGACTCGGGCATGCACGTGAACAACTTCCTGTGGGCCTACAACGTCGACACGAAATCGCTCGTGCGCGTGCTGTCGTGCCCGGCCGGCGCCGAATCGACGGGCCTGCACGCGGTCGACGAGATCAACGGCTGGACCTACGTCATGAGCAACTTCCAGCACGCGGGCGACTGGGAAACGCCGCTGCACGACAAGGTCAAGCCGACGCTCGACCCGCTCGTGCGCGCGAACTTCAAGGACCGCTTCGGCGCCAGCGTCGGCTACCTGACGGCCGAGCAGACCAGCATCAAGCTCGCGAAGGCCTGACCGCTTCGCTCGAGGGGGCCTTGCGTCCCTGGCCGGGCGCCCCTAACCGGGCGTCCCTAGCCGGGCGCCCCTAACCGGGCGTCCCTTTCTTCATCACCGTTCATTCGTCGGCGCTCCACGCCGGTTTGTGCGCGATGCCCAGTGCGGGCATCGCGCTTTTTTTTTGCGCGCGCGAATCGAACCTGCCGCGAATGCATCGCGCGCAAGCATGCTCCGCCGGACGTTCGGACGGGCGTTTTCTGCGATCGGGGGATAATACGGGCCTGACGCGTCCGGGCGGACGGGCAAAAAAAAGCGCCACGGAGACCGTGGCGCTAAAAAAGTTCTAGCCATTCCGAGGGCCGTGCTAGAACCTGAGAGACTGCGCGAAACACCGTTGCCGGTTAAACTCCTGAAACGATGTTTCGAAAACGTGAGACATTCTTTCCGTTTCCGCCCGACAAGTCAAGCGGTATTTGCACCGGCTCATGCACTTTCCGGCAATGCTCCTTTGAGCGTTTTCCTAATAAACCAAGGGTGAACCCGCAAAATCTCATCCAATGACCGGTTCACCCATGGAACATGCATCTTTTGACAATCGTCCTACAATACCAACAAAATTGAAATCGAGTTTCGGAAATAGAGAGAACCCCTCGTGTCGACAACTGTAACCCCTTCCGCGTCCCGGGACCGTGAATCGTCGCCCGACGAGATCACCGCGCTCGCCCGCGGCCTTGCCGTGCTGCGCCGCATCGCGGCTGCCGACGCGCCCGTCAGCAACCGCGAGCTGACCGAACTGACCGGCATCCCGAAGCCGACCGTGTCGCGCATCACCGCGACGCTGGTCAGCGCCGGCTTCCTGTTCCAGTTGCCCGACAGCGAGCGCTTCGTGCTCACCGCGTCGGTGCTCGAGCTGAGCCACGGCTTCCTGCGCAACTTCGACATCCGCGCGCGTTCGCGGCCGTTCATGATCGAGCTGGCCGAACGCACGTCGCTGTCCGTGCACCTTGCGGTGCGCGACCGGCTCGACATGGTCGCGATCGACGTGATCCGGCCGCGCTCGGCCGTGCTCGTCACGCGCCTCGAAATCGGCTCGCGGATGGACATCGCGCGCACGGCCGTCGGCCGCGCGTATCTCGCGGCACTCGAGGACGACGAGCGGCGCCAATTGCTCGACTCGCTGCGCACGACGGCGGGCGACGACTGGCCGCATGTGTCCGCAAGACTCAATCCCGCGCTCGACGAAGCGATGCGCGAAGGCCACGCGATCGCGATCGGCGAATGGCGCGAGGGCCTGAATGCGGTCGCGGCCGGTTTCGTCGGCCCGTCGGGCCAGCGCTATTCGGTGAATTGCGGCGGTGCGTCGCACCAGTGTCCGCCCGAATGGCTACAGGAACATGTCGTACCCGCACTGCACGAATGCATCGCGAAAATCACCCGCGAGATCGGCGGCGCGCCGGCCCGGCGCATCAGCGTGTAATCGTTCCGTCATCGTGCCGACGCGTTCTGTAACGACCGTAACCCGTTGAAAGATAGACCGCTGGACTGTAACGGGGACGGCACGTAGGATCATGCCCATCGTCGCGCCGCATTCGCGGTGCGCACAGCTCTTTTCCCGCGCGGGTCGGGAGGGCACCGGACCGAGCCGGGTTGCCCCTCCCGGCACCGCTCGCCCACGCGCAGCCAAGAGCAGTCCGATTCCCGGCACGCCGCGCCGTCTTCCTGACAGAACACGATGGATAACGAACAAAATCCCACGCCCCCTTCGAAAGATCCCGCATCTCCCGCCGCACGGCGCCCGCGCCGCACGCTGATGATCGGGACGCTCGCGGTCGTCGTCATCGGCGGCCTGCTGTGGTGGCACCCGTGGAACCGCACGTCGGCGGCCCAGCCGGGTGCCGGCAGCGCGGCCCAGGGCGCGAGCGGCGCCGGCGGCCATCGCGGCCGCGGCGGCCCCGCCGCGATGGCGAACGTTCCGCAGCCGGTGCAGGTGGCGACCGCGACGCAGGGCGAGATGCCGATCGTGCTGTCCGCGCTCGGCACCGTGACGCCGCTCGCGAACGTGACGGTGAAGACGCAGTTGTCGGGCTATCTGCAGTCGGTGTCGTTCCAGGAAGGCCAGATCGTCAAGAAAGGCGACGTGCTCGCGCAGATCGACCCGCGCCCGTACCAGGTGTCGCTCGAGAACGCCGAAGGCACATTCGCGCGCGACTCGGCACTGCTCGCGACAGCGCGCCTCGACCTGAAGCGCTACCAGACGCTGCTGTCGCAGGACTCGATCGCTTCGCAAACCGTCGATACGCAGAAATCGCTCGTCAAGCAATACGAAGGCGCGGTGAAGACCGACCAGGCCGCGATCGATTCCGCGAAGCTGAACCTCACGTATGCACGCATCACGGCGCCCGTGTCGGGCCGCGTCGGCCTGCGCCAGGTCGACCCCGGCAACTACGTGACGCCGGGCGACAGCACCGGCATCGTCGTGATCACGCAGCTGCAGCCGATGAGCGTGATCTTCACGACATCGGAAGACAACCTGCCGCAGATCCTCAAGCAGGTGAACGCGGGCCAGAAGCTGTCGGTCACCGCATACAACCGCGACAACACGGTGCCGCTCGAGACGGGCTCGCTCGCGACGCTCGACAACCAGATCGACACGAGCACGGGCACGGTCAAGCTGCGCGCGAACTTCGATAACAAGGAAGGCATGCTGTTCCCGAATCAGTTCGTGAACACGCGGCTGCTCGTCGACGTGATGCGCGATGCGACGATCGTGCCGACGTCCGCGGTGCTGACGGGTTCGATCGGCCAGTTCGTCTACGTCGTGAAACCCGACAACACGGTGACGGTGCGCAAGGTCAAGCCCGGCCCGGTCGACGGCGAACGCACGAGCATCGTCAGCGGCATCGCGCTCGGCGAGCGCGTGGTGACCGACGGCTCCGACCGCCTGCGCGAAGGCGCGAAGATCTCGATCCCGGCCGACAAGCCGAAAGGCGCGTCGGGCGCGCGCGGCGCCGGCGCGGCGTCGGGTGCATCGGGCGCCGGCGGCCATCGCGGCGGACACCCGCACGGCGCGTCGCAAGCAGCGGCCCGATAACGCGCGGGCCGCTCGATGAATCCATCCCGCCTCTTCATTCTCCGGCCGGTCGGCACCGCCCTCCTGATGGCGGCGATCATGCTGGCCGGCCTCGTCGCGCTGCGCTTCCTGCCGCTCGCCGCGCTGCCCGAGGTCGACTATCCGACGATCCAGGTCCAGACCTTCTACCCGGGCGCGAGCCCGGAGGTGATGACCTCGTCGGTCACCGCGCCGCTCGAACGGCAGTTCGGGCAGATGCCGTCGCTGAACCAGATGTCGTCGCAAAGCTCGGCCGGCGCGTCGGTGATCACGCTGCAGTTCTCGCTCGACCTGCCGCTCGACATCGCCGAGCAGGAAGTGCAGGCCGCGATCAACGCGGCCGGCAACCTGCTGCCGTCCGACCTCCCTGCCCCGCCGATCTACGCGAAGGTCAATCCGGCCGACGCGCCGGTGATCACGCTCGCCGTCAAGTCGAAGACGCTGCCGCTCACGCAGGTGCAGGATCTGGCCGACACGCGGCTCGCGATGAAGATCTCGCAGATCGCGGGCGTCGGCCTCGTCAGCCTGTCGGGCGGCAACCGCCCGGCCGTGCGGATCCAGGCGAACCCGACCGCGCTCGCGCAGTACGGGATGAACCTCGACGACCTGCGCACGACGATCTCGAACCTGAACGTGAACACGCCGAAGGGCAACTTCGACGGCCCGACGCGCGCCTACACGATCAACGCGAACGACCAGCTCACGAGCGCCGACCAGTACAACAGCGCCGTCGTCGCGTACAAGAACGGCCGCCCGGTGATGCTCACCGACGTCGCGACGGTCGTCGCCGGCTCGGAGAACACCAAGCTCGGCGCGTGGGTGAATTCGGAGCCCGCGATCATCCTGAACGTGCAGCGCCAGCCCGGCGCGAACGTGATCCAGACGGTGGACGCGATCAAGGCGCAGTTGCCGAAGCTGCAGGAAACGCTGCCGGCCGCGCTCGACGTGCAGATCGTCACCGACCGCACGACGATGATCCGCGCGGCCGTGCGCGACGTGCAGTTCGAGCTGCTGCTCGCGGTCGGGCTGGTCGTGCTGGTGATGTACCTGTTCCTCGCGAACGTCTACGCGACGATCATCCCGAGCCTGTCGGTGCCGCTGTCGCTGATCGGCACGCTCGCGGTGATGTACCTGGCCGGCTTCTCGCTGAACAACCTGTCGCTGATGGCGCTCACCATCGCGACCGGCTTCGTCGTCGACGACGCGATCGTGATGATCGAGAACATCGCGCGCTACGTCGAGGAAGGCGAATCGGGGCTCGAGGCCGCGCTGAAGGGCTCGCGGCAGATCGGCTTCACGATCATCTCGCTGACGGTGTCGCTGATCGCGGTGCTGATCCCGCTGCTGTTCATGGGCGACGTGGTCGGGCGCCTGTTCCATGAATTCGCGATCACGCTCGCGGTGACGATCGTGATCTCGGCGATCGTGTCGCTCACGCTCGTGCCGATGATGTGCGCGAAGCTGCTGCGCCATTCGCCGCCGCCGGAGAGCCACCGCTTCGAGGCGCGCGTGCACCAGACGATCGACTGGGTGATCGCGCGCTACGCGGTCGCGCTCGAATGGGTGCTGAACCGCCAGCGCTCGACGCTCGTCGTCGCGCTGCTGACGCTCGTGCTGACCGGCCTGCTTTACGTCTACATACCGAAGGGCTTCTTCCCCGCGCAGGACACCGGCGTGATCCAGGCGATCACGCAGGCGCCGCAGTCGATCTCGTACGGTGCGATGGCCGAACGCCAGCAGGCGCTCGCGACCGAGATCCTGAAGGATCCGAACGTCGTCAGCCTCACGTCGTTCATCGGCGTCGACGGCAGCAACATCACGCTGAACAGCGGCCGGATGCTGATCAACCTGAAGGCGCGCGACGAGCGCTCCGAGACGGCGGCGCAGATCATCCGCGACCTGCAGCACCGCGTCGCGAACATCACGGGCATTTCGCTGTTCATGCAGTCGGTGCAGGATCTGACGATCGACTCGACCGTCAGCCCGACGCAGTACCAGTTCATGCTGACGAGCCCGAACTCGGACGAGTTCGCGACCTGGGTGCCGAAGCTCGTCGCGCGGCTGCAGCAGGAACCGTCGCTCGCCGACGTCGCGACCGACCTGCAGAGCAACGGCCAGTCCGTCTACATCGAGATCGACCGCGCGAGCGCCGCGCGCTTCGGCATCACGCCGGCAACCGTCGACAACGCGCTGTACGACGCGTTCGGCCAGCGCATCGTGTCGACCATCTTCACGCAGTCGAACCAGTACCGCGTGATTCTCGAGTCCGAACCGAAGGAGCAGCACTACGCGCAATCGCTGAACGACATCTACCTGCCGTCGGCCGGCGGCGGCCAGGTGCCGCTGTCGTCGATCGCGTCGTTCCACGAGCGGCCGTCGCCGCTGCTGGTCGCGCACCTGTCGCAGTTCCCGTCGACGACCATCTCGTTCAACCTCGCACCCGGCGCGTCGCTCGGCGAGGCCGTCAAGGCGATCGAGGCCGCCGAGAAGGACATCGCGCTGCCTGCGTCGTTCCAGACGCGCTTCCAGGGCGCGGCACTCGCATTCCAGGCATCGCTGTCGAACCAGATCTTCCTGATCCTCGCGGCGATCATCACGATGTACATCGTGCTCGGCGTGCTGTACGAAAGCTACATCCACCCGATCACGATCCTGTCGACGCTGCCGTCGGCCGGCGTCGGCGCGCTGCTCGCGCTGATGATCACCGGGCACGACCTCGACATCATCGGGATCATCGGCATCGTGCTGCTGATCGGCATCGTGAAGAAGAACGCGATCATGATGATCGACTTCGCGCTCGAGGCCGAGCGCGTCGAAGGCAAGCCGGCGCGCGAGGCGATCTTCCAGGCGTGCCTGCTGCGCTTCCGGCCGATCCTGATGACGACGCTCGCCGCGCTGCTCGGCGCGGTGCCGCTGATCGTCGGCTCCGGCGCGGGCTCCGAGCTGCGCCAGCCGCTCGGGATCGCGATCGCCGGCGGCCTGATCGTGTCGCAAGTGCTGACGCTGTTCACGACGCCCGTGATCTACCTCGGCTTCGACTCGCTCGCGCGCCGCGTGCGCGGCTGGTTCGAACGCCACGGCCCCGGTGCCGGCACGCGCACGGATGCGTAAATGAAACGACCCCCACGCTCACTTCGTTCGCGTGGGGGGGCGCAGCCCCCCCATCTGCCGAAAACGCATCCGTCGGAATACGCGGCGGCCCAGCGAGTGCCGACATGAACCTGTCGCGCCCCTTCATCACCCGCCCTGTCGCGACCACGCTGCTCGCGCTCGGCGTCGCACTCGCGGGCCTGTTCGCGTTCATCAAGCTGCCGGTGTCGCCGCTGCCGCAGGTCGACTTCCCGACCATCTCGGTGCAGGCGTCGCTGCCCGGCGCGAGCCCCGAGACCGTCGCGACCAGCGTGACGAGCCCGCTCGAGCGGCATCTCGGCTCGATCGCCGACGTCTCCGAGATGACGTCGACGAGCACGGTCGGCAACGCGCGGATCATCCTGCAGTTCGGCCTGAACCGCGACATCGACGGCGCCGCGCGCGACGTGCAGGCCGCGATCAACGCGGCGCGCGCCGACCTGCCCGCCGCGCTGAAGAGCAACCCGACCTACCGCAAGGTCAACCCGGCCGATTCGCCGATCATGGTCGTGTCGCTCACGTCGGAAACCTCGTCGCCGGCGAAGCTGTACGACGCGGCGTCGACGGTGCTGCAGCAATCGCTGTCGCAGATCGACGGGATCGGCCAGGTGTCGGTCAGCGGCTCCGCCAACCCGGCCGTGCGCGTCGAACTCGAACCGCAGGCGCTGTTCCACTACGGGATCGGCCTCGAGGACGTGCGCGCGGCGCTCGCGTCCGCAAACGCGAACGCACCGAAGGGCGCGATCGAATTCGGCCCGCAGCGCTACCAGCTCTATACGAACGACCAGGCCTCCGACGCGTCGCAATACCGCGACCTCGTCGTCGCATACCGCAACGGCTCGGCCGTGCGGCTGTCCGACCTGTCCGACGTCGTCGATTCGGTCGAGGATCTGCGCAACCTGGGCCTCGCGAACGGCAAGCGCGCGGTGCTCGTGATCCTGTACCGCTCGCCCGGCGCGAACATCATCGAGACGATCGACCGCGTGCACGCGGCGCTGCCGCAGCTCACCGCGTCGCTGCCGGCCGACATCACGGTCACGCCCGTGCTCGACCGGTCGACGACGATCCGCGCATCGCTGAAGGACACCCAGCACACGCTGCTGATTGCGGTCAGCCTCGTCGTGATGGTCGTGTTCCTGTTCCTGCGCAACTGGCGCGCGACGCTGATCCCGAGCGTCGCGGTGCCGATCTCGATCATCGGCACGTTCGGCGCGATGTACCTGCTCGGCTTCTCGATCGACAACCTGTCGCTGATGGCGCTGATCGTCGCGACCGGCTTCGTCGTCGACGACGCGATCGTCGTGCTCGAGAACATCTCGCGGCACATCGAGAACGGCAAGTCGCGGATGCAGGCCGCATTCGACGGCGCGCGCGAGGTCGGCTTCACGGTGCTGTCGATGAGCATCTCGCTCGTCGCCGTGTTCCTGCCGATCCTGCTGATGGGCGGCATCGTCGGGCGCCTGTTCCGCGAGTTCGCGCTGACGCTGTCGCTCGCGATCGCCGTATCGCTCGCGGTGTCGCTCACCGTCACGCCGATGATGTGCGCGCGCCTCTTGCCCGAGTCGCACGACCCGCGAAACGAAGGCCGCTTCGGGCGCTTCCTCGAGCGCGGCTTCGCACGCATGCAGCGCGGCTACGAGCGCTCGCTGTCGTGGGCGCTGCGCCGGCCGCTGCTGATCCTGATGACCCTGTTCGCCACGATCGGGCTGAACGTCTACCTGTACATCGTCGTGCCCAAGGGCTTCTTCCCGCAGCAGGACACCGGGCTGATGATCGGCGGCATCCAGGCCGACCAGTCGACGTCGTTCCAGGCGATGAAGCTGAAGTTCTCCGAAATGATGCGGATCGTGCAGAGCAATCCGAACGTGAAGAGCGTCGCGGGCTTCACCGGCGGCACGCAGACCAACTCGGGCTTCATGTTCGTCACGCTGAAGGACCGCACCGAGCGCAAGCTGTCGGCCGACCAGGTGATCCAGCAACTGCGCCCGCCGCTGGCGGACGTCGCGGGCGCGCGCACATTCCTGCAGGCCGCGCAGGACATCCGCGTCGGCGGCCGGCAGAGCAACGCGCAGTACCAGTTCACGCTGCTCGGCGATTCGAGCGCCGACCTGTACAAGTGGGCGCCGATCCTGACCGAGGCGCTGCAAAAGCGCCCCGAGCTGACCGACGTGAACTCCGACCAGCAGCAAGGCGGCCTCGAAGCGATGGTGACGATCGACCGCGCGACGGCCGCGCGGTTCGGCATCAAGCCCGCGCAGATCGACAACACGCTGTACGACGCGTTCGGCCAGCGCCAGGTCTCGACGATCTACAACCCGCTGAACCAGTACCACGTCGTGATGGAAGTCGCGCCGAAATACTGGCAGAGCCCCGAGATGCTGAACCAGGTATGGATCAGCACGTCGGGCGGCAGCGCGAACGGCTCGCAGACCACCAATGCGGCAGCCGGCACCTACGTCGCGACGTCGGCCGGCACGTCGAGCGCCGGCACGGCCGCGCAGAGCGCCGCGGCGATCGCGTCCGATTCCGCGCGCAACCAGGCGCTCAACTCGATCGCGGCCAGCGGCAAGTCGAGCGCGTCGTCGGGCGCGTCGGTATCGACGTCGAAGTCGACGATGATCCCGCTGTCGTCGATCGCGACGTTCGGGCCGAGCACGACGCCGCTGTCGGTCAACCACCAGGGGCTGTTCGTCGCGACGACGATCTCGTTCAACCTGCCGCCCGGCGTGTCGCTGTCGCAGGCGACGCAGGTGATCTACCAGACGATGGCGCAGATCGGCGTCCCGCCGACGATCGTCGGCAGCTTCCAGGGCACCGCACAGGCGTTCCAGCAGTCGCTGAACGACCAGCCGATCCTGATCCTCGCCGCGCTGCTGGCCGTCTATATCGTGCTCGGGATCCTGTACGAGAGCTACATCCACCCGATCACGATCCTGTCGACGCTGCCGTCGGCCGGCGTCGGCGCGCTGCTCGCGCTGCTGCTGTTCAAGACCGAGTTCAGCATCATCGCGCTGATCGGCGTGATCCTGCTGATCGGCATCGTGAAGAAGAACGCGATCATGATGGTCGATTTCGCGATCGACCAGACGCGCAACAACCGCAAGTCGTCGTTCGACGCGATCCACGAGGCGTGCCTGCTGCGCTTCCGTCCGATCATGATGACGACGATGGCGGCGCTGCTCGGCGCGCTGCCGCTCGCGTTCGGCAGCGGCGACGGCGCCGAGCTGCGCGCGCCGCTCGGGATCGCGATCGCCGGCGGCCTGGTCGTGTCGCAAGTGCTGACGCTCTATACGACGCCCGTCGTCTATCTGTACATGGACCGGCTGCGCGTGTGGGCCGAGAAGCGGCGCAACCGCCGGAATCCGGGCGGGCCGGCGGTCGCCGGGGAATGATGGCAGCGGCCGCCCGTCAGGCGGCCGCTTTCCGCGCTTGAACACCGGCGGCGATCGGCTATCGTGTTTCCATGCCCACCGCCGGTGCCCTTCCCCGGAACACGCCATGAACGTCCAGTTGAACCACACGATCGTCTGGTGCCGCGACAAGCACGCGTCGAGCCGCTTCCTCACCGAGCTTCTGGAACTGCCGCCGCCGACGCCGTTCGGCGCGATGCTGGTCGTCGCGCTCGACAACGGCGTATCGCTCGATTTTTACGAAAAGACGGGGGAGATCACGGCGCAGCATTACGCGTTCCTGATCGACGAAGCCGGTTTCGACCGCGTGTTCGCCCGCATTCGCGAGCGCGGGCTGCCGCACTGGGCCGATCCGGCCAAGCGGCAACCCGGCGACATCTACCGCCACAACGGCGGCCGCGGCGTCTATTTCGACGATCCGGACGGCCATTTCCTCGAAGTGATGACGCGGCCGTATGTGCTGAACGGTTAGCTCGGCAGGCCGGCGTTGCGCCGGCCGGTATTGCGCGGGCCGGGTGCCGTCCTGTTTCGGACGATCCGGGCCCGGCTGCGGTTTATTTACTCGGTAGCCGCCGTCTTGCGCGGACGACGCGCGCGCGGCGCCGCCTTGCGGGCCGGCTTCTTCGGCTTGGCAGCGGCCGGTGCTTCGGCAGCCGATTCGACCGGCGCGGCGTCATGCGACGGCTGCGCCGCGGCAACCTCGCCGCCGAAATCGCCGGCCGCCGGCTCGGCGTGCGTCACCGCGGCGTGCCGGTCGTCGCCATGCCCCGCATCGCGATGTGCGTCGTCGGCATGCTTGTCGTGCGCGTGCTTGTCGCCACCGTGCTGCGCCGCGCCATGCGCGGTGTCGTCCGGCTTCCCGGCCTCGTGACGGCCGGCGTTCTTCGCGGCGGTGCCCTTCTTCGCGCCGGTCTTCTTCGCCGCACTCTTGCGCGCACGCTTGCGGCCGTCGCTCGCGTCGCCGTGCGGTTCGGCCACATCAGCCGTGACGGCAGGCGCGACCGCCGCTGCGTCGGCGACTTCGGCAACGACCGCCGCCTGCGCTTCGACCTGCACGCTTTCGTGCACGGCCGCTTCCGGCCGCTGCCCGCGACGCCGCGATTCGCGCCCGGCCCGCGCCGGCTCCGCCGCGCGCGTGCCGTGGTGCGCAGCGGCGCCTTCACCACCGGCCGCAACGTGCTCCGCAGCCGCCGGCTGACGTGCCCGCGACACGAACGCGCCCGACTTGTCGTCGCGCCCCACTTCGAGCAGACCGCGCGCCTGCGCCTCGTCGAGCAGGTTGCCGAACGCGCGGAACCCGTAGTACGACTCGTTGAAATCCGGCTTGCGGCGCTTGATCGCGCTCTTGAGCACCGACGCCCAGATCTTGCCGACGTCGTCGCGCTCCGACGCGAGCGCGTCGAACGTCTCGACCGCCAGCGCGATCGCCTCGGCCTTGCGCGCATCCATGTCGTGCTTGCGCGACGGCTCGTCGGGCCGCTTCGCGCCGCCGTTGCCGGCGCGCTGCTGTTGTTCGCGCTTCGCGAGCGTGCGCTGCTGCTCGCGCACCAGGTCGTCGTAGAAGATGAATTCGTCGCAGTTCGCGACCAGCAGGTCCGACGTCGATTTCTTCACGCCGACGCCGATCACCTTCTTCGCGTTCTCGCGCAGCTTCGACACGAGCGGCGAAAAATCCGAGTCGCCGCTGATGATCACGAACGTATCGACGTGCGACTTCGTGTAGCAGAGATCGAGCGCGTCCACGACGAGCCGGATGTCGGCCGAATTCTTGCCCGACTGGCGCACGTGCGGAATCTCGATCAGCTCGAAGCTCGCCTCGTGCATCGACGCCTTGAAGCCCTTGTAGCGATCCCAGTCGCAATAGGCCTTCTTCACGACGATGCTGCCCTTCAGCAGCAAGCGCTCCAGCACGGGCTGGATGTCGAATTTCTCGTACTTCGCGTCGCGCACGCCGAGCGCGACGTTCTCGAAGTCGCAGAACACGGCCATGCTGACGTTGTCCAGGGGTAATGCCATGTGTACTCCAACCGGTTGGCCGACGCGTTATAGGACATAGCGTCGAAAAATGCATCGCGCACATGATAGCCGGTCGGCGCGTCATTCCCGAATCCGTGTGAATGAATGACCGCCCGAACGTGCGCCGTGTCGGCGGGGGCCGCGTGCCTGCACCGGGAAGCCTTCGCCGACAGCCCGCGCCGGTACGCCCCTTATTACCTGTGCGCCGCCGCCGCGATTCGACATTACACTTGAGTTATCGGTCGTCCGTCCCTATCTGGGAGGATGACGCATCGAGCAAGGAGCGGTTTCATGACGACGAAGGTACTGCTGATTGGCGCGACCGGCCGCACCGGCCAGGCCTGCGCGGATCTGCTGCTCAAGCAGCCGGAGTTCGAGGTCACGGCGCTGGTGCGCCGGCACGGCTATGCGCTGCCGGGCGCGAAGGTCGTCGAGGCAGATCTGACGGACGATTTCTCGCACGCATTCCAGGGCATCACGCACGTGATCTATGCGGCCGGCTCGGCCGAATCGGAAGGCGCGGCCGAAGAGGAGCAGATCGACCGCGACGCGGTCGCCCGCGCGGCCGAGTATGCGCTGGCGTACAACGTGCAGAAGCTGGTCGTGATCAGCTCGCTGTCCGCGTACTGGCCCGAGCAGAGCCCCGACGCGCTGCGCCACTATTCGCAGATGAAGCGCGAAGGCGACGAGCGCGTGATCGCGTCCGGCGTCGACTACGTGATCCTGCGCCCCGGCCCGCTCACGGACACGCCGGGCGTCGGCAAGATCGCGCTGACCGAGGAGCGCGTCGAGCCCGCGCCGCCGGTATCGCGCCAGGATGTCGCGTGGGCCGCGATCGAGGCGATCAAGCTCGGCATCTCGCGCAAGATCGTCGGCTTCGTCGGCGGCGGCGTGCCGATCGAGCAGGCATTGCGCGCGTAGCGCGGCGCCATGCGCGCCGCCTCGCGGGCGGCGCGTTTTCCCGTGCCCGCGGCCCGCACGACGGGCCGCTTGCGCGTGGGCCTGCCGCTTACTGCTTCGGATGCGCGTCGGCCCACGCCTTCACGGCGGCCAGCGTGTTCTCGACGTGCTTGTCGGGCGACAGGCTCGTGTATTCGTACAGAATCTTCCCTTCCGGCGAAATCACGTAGGACACGCGGTTCGCGCGGTCGAGCGCCGGCAGCTTCGCGTCGTATTCGCGGATGATCTTCGCGTCCGGGTCGGCCGCGACCGGGAACTTGCTACGGCACTCGCTCACCGAGAACTTCGTCAGCGTGTCGATATTGTCAGCCGATACGCCGATCACCGTCGCGCCGTAAGCCTTGTAACGGTCGACCGCATCCGCGAACGCATGCGCCTCGATCGTGCAGCCTTTCGTGAACGCGGCCGGGTAGAAATACAGCACGACCGGTCCATGCTTCAGTGCATCGGCGAGCGAGTACGTGTAAGTCTTGCCGCCCAGCGACGCCTGCGTCGTGAAGTCCGGCGCCGCGGCGCCCGGCTTCAGTTGCGCCTGCGCCATCAGCGCATGGCCGGCCACCAGCGCCGCCGCGGCGCCCAGCAACAGTTTTCGCTTCATCTGCGTCCTCATTTCTTATAAAGTCAGCCTCGATGTAGGCTACGTCGGCGTTCGCCTGTCGAACGCGCGTGCATGATCGGATTGCGCGGCAGCGCCATCCGCGCCCGGCCCGTTAAAGATTTCCCACAGTCTGCCGTTATTCCTTCCGGACAACCGGTTCCAGCCCTTCACGTCAGCGAGAAACATGGAAGCCAACAGGAAACAGACGTCACGCAAGGGCTCCTGGCGCAGCGCCTTGCATACGCTGCGCCGCTTCGCCTGGTCGGGCGGCGCGCTGATGCCCGCGCGCGCCGGCGCGCCGCGGCGCGACGACTCCGTGCGCAACTGGCTGGAACAGACGGTCGGCACGGTGGATTTCCTCGCCCATGTCGACCGCGAGCTGCGCTTTCTGTACGTGTCCGACGCGAGCCTGCGCTTCATCGGCTACCACCGCGACTACCTGCACACGCTGACGCTGCGCGACCTGATCGCCGAACAGGATACCGCGGCGCTCGAAGGCCTGCTTGCACGCGCCGCGCATTCGGGCCAGGTCGAGAAGGCGACGATGTGCATCGTCAAGTCGCTGACCTACCCGCTCGACGTCGAGATCCGTGCGTTCAAGAGCCGCCACCACGGGGTCGACGGCTTCGCGATCGCGGCGTTCGACGTATCGTCGTGGCGCGCGCTCGAGGCGCGCCTCACGTACGAGATGCACCACGATCCGATGACGGGGCTCGACAACCTGTCCGCGCTCGTGCCCGCGCTGATGCGCGCGCAGCAGACCGCCGACGAGGACGGCACCTGCGCGGCGCTGCTGCTGCTCGATCTCGACGACTACCAGCGGATCAACCGCGCGCTCGGCTACGACGCGGGCGACACGCTGCTGCGCGAAACCGCGCAGCGGCTGAAGGCGCTCGCCACGCCGAACGAACGGCTCGCGCGCGTCGCAAGCGACAAGTTCGCGGTCGTGCTCGGCGCGCCGGACCGCGTGCAGGCGAGCAATGCAGCCGACGCGCTCGCGCGCCGGCTGCAGGCCGCGGTGCGCGAACCCTACGTGTACCAGGGGCAGACGGTGCACTTGTCCGCCAGCATCGGCATCGCGCTCTATCCGGACGAGCGTGCCGCGCCGCATCGCGCGCAGCACCACAGCCCGCTGCTGCGCCGCGCCGACCACGCGCTCGCGCAGGCGAAGGCATCGGGCGGCAACGCGCTCGCGTTCCATGCGCCCGTCGACGATCCGGCCGACGCCGAACGGCTGAAGCTCGAAGCCGACCTGTACGACGGCGTGCGCAACGGCGAGTTTTCGCTCCATTTCCAGCCGATCACGCACAGCCAGTCGTGCGCGGTGGTCGGCGTCGAGGCGCTGATCCGCTGGCGCCATCCGGTGCACGGCCTCGTGCCGCCGGCGACCTTCATTCCGCTCGCCGAATCGATCGGCCTGATCAACTATCTCGGCAACTGGGTGCTCAAGGCCGCGTGCATGCAGCTCGTCGCATGGGACCGCCAGGGGCTCGCGCTGCAGTACGTGGCGGTCAACGTGTCGCCGCAGCAGTTCCGCGACCCGCGCTTCACGCAGAGCGTGCGCGAGGCGATCGCGCTGACGGGCATCGACCCGCGCCGCATCGTGCTCGAAATCACCGAAAGCCTGCTGATGCACGACCCCGCGCACGCGAAGGGGCTGCTCGAGGAGCTGACCGATCTCGGCATCCGCTTCGCGATCGACGATTTCGGCACCGGCTATTCGAGCCTCGCGTACCTGCAGCGCTTCCCGCTCGCGAAGCTGAAGATCGACCGCAGCTTCGTCGAGAACCTGCTGACGTCGCGCAACGACCGCGCGATCGTGTCGGCGGTGGTCGGCCTCGCGCAGACGCTCGATCTCGAGCTCGTCGCCGAAGGCGTCGAGACCGAGGCGCAGCGCGAACTGCTGACGGAGATGGGCTGCAATCACATCCAGGGCTGGCTCGTCTGCCAGGCGCTGCCGTCCGAGGAACTCGCACGGCGCTTCGAGGCGCAGCAACTGCACCTGCACGCCGCCGCCTGACGCGCGCGGCGAACCGGACAGATCCGTATGTCAACCACCGAATACCTGCCCCGCACCGCGTTGCTCGACAAGCTGTGGGCCCGGATGAACGAACGGGGCGACTTCCCGCTGCTGTCGGAATCGCTGCGCGCGACGATGGCCGCGATGAAGAACGACGACCTCGACTTCACAGCGCTCGTACGCGTCGTGCTGTCGGATTTCGCGCTCACGCAGAAAGTGCTGCGGCTCGCGAACTCCGCGATGTACATGGCGTTCGGCGGCAACATCACGACCGTCACCCGCGCGCTGATGGTGCTCGGCCTCGACGCGGTCGGCCATCTCGTCGTCGGACTGAAGCTCGTCGACCATTTCCACCACAGCACGCCGCGACGCATCGACGCGAAGCTCGAACTGAACCGCGCGCTGCTGTCCGGCTGCGTCGCGCGCAAGCTGACCGAGCACGCCGAGCTGCGCGGCGGCGAGGAAGCCGTCGTCTGCACGCTGATGCGCCAGGTCGGCAAGCTGCTGGTGGTCTGCTATCTCGACAGCGAATGGGACCGGATCCGCCGGCGCACGGCCGAGCTGAACGGCGACGACGCGGCCGCGTGCATCGACGTGCTCGGCGTCGGCTTCGACGAGATCGGGCTCGAAGCGGCCGCGCGCTGGCGGCTGCCCGACGTGATTCGGGCGGGGATGGCCAACGACGATCACGCGGCCCACGCCGACGCGTTCGACGACGAATACGACGACGACCGCAACGCGGGCCATGCAGCCGACGACGGCCCGGCCGACCGCGTACGCTGGCTGCGCGCGGTGAGCCGCTGCTCGACCGACGTCGCGAGCGCGCTCGCGATGCCCGCGAGCCCGCAGCGCGACGCGCGCATTGCGACGCTCGCGCAGCACTACGGCACGGAGCTCGACATGGAGTCCGACGCGCTCGTCGAGATCGCCGACCTGCTCGCGCGCGAGGAAGCGAGCGACACCGTGATGCGCGAGATCGTCGAGCTGCGCGCGAACGCCGATGCGATCGCGCGCGCGCAGGCCGAGCCCGAGGCATGCCTCGAAGCCGGCCTCGCGGACCTGCGCGCGCTGCCGTCCGAGCATGTGCTGACGCCGGTGCTCGCACTCGCGTCGGAAAGCCTGCTGGCCGGCCTCGCGTTCACGCGCACCGTGATGTTCGTGCGTCACGACGACGGCACGTTCGCCGCGCGCCTCGGCTTCGGCCCCGGCGTCGATACGGCGCTCGACCGGCTGCGCTTCGACGAACGCTTCGAGCCGGACGTGTTTCATCTCGCGATCACGAATTCGGTCGGCATCTTCATCGAGCAGGCGCAGGATCCGAAGATGCTCAAGCGCCTGCCCGCGTGGTATCTGGACGCGTTCGACGACACGCGCGCGTTCGTGCTGCTGCCCGTGCGGGTCGGCACGACGACCGTCGCGCTGCTGTATGGCGACTGGGCCGGTGCGCAGCCCGCGCGCAAGATCGCGCAGCAGGAGATGAGCGTGCTCAACGAGCTCGCGCGCGAACTGGGCCGGTTCTTTCCCGCGTAGCGCGGCCAGCGGCGGCCTGCCCGCGTCGTTTCCTGCCTCCAAAAGCAAACCGGCCGCATGAGCGGCCGGCTTGCTTGCATCGTGCGATCGAACGAAACGCTTACTTGAGCGTCACGGGCACGCTGAAGTACTTCTTCGCGAGGTTGTCGATCGTGCCGTCGGCCTTCAGGTCCTTCAGCGCCTGATCGAGCGCGGTCTTCAGCGCCGCGTCGTTCTTGCGCAGGCCGAAGCCGACGCCCGAGCCGAGGATCTCGGTGTCGCTGACCGTGCCGCCCGCGAACCCGAAGCCCTGGCCTTGCGGCTTGGTCAGGAAGCCCTTCGAACCGGCTTCCGAATCCTGGAACGTCGCGTCGAGACGGCCCGACTTCAGGTCGGCATAGGCCAGGTCCTGCGTCTGGTACGGCACGACTTCGACGCCGGCCGGCGCCCACTTCTTCTTCGCGTACGCTTCCTGGATCGTGCCCTGCAGCACGCCGACGCGCTTGCCCTTCAGCGATTGCGGGGTCGGCAGCAGGCCGCTGCCCTGCTTCGCGATCAGCTGGTTCGGAATCGTGTAGATCGGATCGGTGAACGCGATCGCGTGCTTGCGCTGGTCGGTGATCGTCATGTCCGAGTTGATCGCGTCGAACTTGCGCGCCTGCAGCGCGGGGATCAGGCCGTCGAAGTCGTTCTCGACCCACACGCACTTCGTCTTCAGCTTCGCGCACACCGCGTTGCCGATGTCGATGTCGAAGCCGGTCAGCTTGCCGTCGGGCGTCTTGTATTCGAACGGTGCGTACGAGGCCTCGACGCCGAACCGGATCTCCTTCAGATCCGCGGCAAACGCGCTGCCTGCCGCCACGACCGATGCCGCCACCACCGCGTGCGCGGCCACTTTACGCCAATCCAACTTCATCTGGTGCTCTCCTCGATACTCGAATGTTCCGGAACTACGGGCGCTTGCATCATTGCAGGGCCAGATGGCCGCGACAATGTCGATGCCGCGCCGTGATGCGGCGCAACAGCCGCAAGGCCGCGATTGTACCAATCCGCGCGGCCCGATATGGCAAAGCGGCCGTCGGCGCGCGATGCTGCGGTGCGTGCGCGGCGCCGGCCGTGCCGGCCGCCGAACTTGCAAGACGATGTCGCAAATACGCAAGGCCGGGGGCGGCGGACCGTCAGCCGCGGCATGCAGGCGACGACGGGATACCGACAGCTTGCTTGTCAGGCGCGGGCCGCATGCCGGTGCGGCCGCGCAATCGGTCGGGACACGCGCTCAGACTAGCGCCGCGAGCGTCTCGCGCGTCGTGTCGACGACAAGCAGGCCCGCGCGCAGGCCCGGCTTCACGGTCGGGTTCGGAAACACGATCCGTTCCTCGTCGTGCGTCACCGTGTAGCGGTAGTCGCCGTCCTGCGCGAGCACCGTGCCGCGCGCGAACGCGGTGAAGTTCGCGACGTCGGCCGCGACGAACAGCTCGAGCGCGTCGCTCTGCTTCGTGATCTGGTCGATCACGGTGAATACGCGCGGCAACGCGGCCCCGGCGTCGCTCCGCGGATGGCCGCCCCGCGCACCCGATACGAGTCGACGCACGGCCAGGTCGGCCGGCGCGAAGCGCGTCAGGTCGTTCTGGCCGAACGGCCGCACCTTGCCGAGTTCCAGCGTGCATGCGAGCGCGCCGCAGTGCTCGGCCGTGAAATGCGAATACGTATTGCCCTTCGCCGTATGCAGCAGCACGGCCGCGATGCGCGCGTCGCCGAGCCATTCGACCATCGTGCGCGTCGGCGGCGTGCCCGTATGCGGCAGCAGCGCGAACTGCTCGAACACCGACGCGCGGATCGCCGTATGCATGTCGATGTGCCAGCGCGTGCTGCCCGCCGGCGCCGCCGCGAAGAACGCGGCAGCGGCCGATTCGAGCTGCGCGGCGCGCGGCGCCTCGCGGCTCGCGGGCACCTGCGCGTGACGGCCGCTGAACAGGCGGTTCAGGTCGTCGTCGAGATAACGCTCGCCGGCACGCATCGCCGGCACGTTGCCGAGCACGACCAGCAGCCGGCACGCGAGCGGCAGCGCGCCCGAGGCGAGATCGCGCACCAGCATCGACAGCAGCTCGATCGGCGCCGTCTCGTCGCCGTGCACGCCCGCCGATACGAGCACGCTCGCGCGCGCCGCACCGTCAGTTGCGGCCGGTTCGAGCGCGAGCAGCCCGTCGCCGAGCCATAACCAGCGCACCGCCCCGCCCGCGCAGGCGCCGTCGGTCACGGCCGGCACGGTGCCGGCCAGCGTGAACGCGAGAAAGTCGTCGAGCGGCGCGGCGGCGGGCATCGGTACCTCAGCGCTGGAAGTCATACAGCGACCCGACGCGCAGGATCTGCGTGAGCTCGTCGAGCGCCGTGCGCGATTCGTCGAGCAGCGCCGGATCGGCGAGGTCTTCCGGTGCGAGGCGATCGCGATAGTGCTTGTCGATCCACGCATCGAGCGACGCGAACAGCGTGTCGTTGATCCACACGTTCGACGTGACGGCCGCGCGCTCCGCTTCGTTCAGCACGACGCGCAGGCGCAGGCACGCGGGGCCGCCGCCGTTCTTCATGCTTTCGCGCAGGTCGAACACGAGCACGTCGTGAATCGGGCCGTTGCCGGCCGCGAGACGGTCGAGATACGCCGCGACGTTCGCGTTCTCGCGGCATTCCTGCGGCACGACGAGCACTTGCGAGCCGTCCGCGCGCGACAGCAGCTGGCTGTTGAACAGATACGACGTCACCGCGTCGTTCACGCTCACGGCCGCGTCGGGCACCTCGATCACGTTCAGGCGCGCGCCGCGTGCGTCGAGTGCGGCGGTCAGCGTGTCGTAGATCGCCTGCTTGTTGACGAATGCGCGTTCGTGCGTAAACAGCGTGTCGCGGTTGCCGACCGAGATCACGTCGTTGTGGAACACGCCGGCGTCGATCACGTCCGGATCCTGCTGCGCGTAGACCGTCGCTTCTTCGGCGAGCCCGTGGCGATGCGCGACCGCGCGGCTCGCCTCGAAGGTCTGGCGTGCCGGGAAGCGCTTCGGCTCGGGGCCGCGGCGATACTCGGCACGGCCGTACACGAAGAACTCGATGCCCGGCTTGCCGTATTCGGCGCAGAAGCGCGTGTGGTTCGCCGCGCCTTCGTCGCCGAGCGCCGGCGTGCCCGTCAGCGCCTCGTGCACCGCGAAGTGTGCGGGATCGGCGAACAGCGTCGACAGCGTGCGGCGCGTCGCATCGTGCTCGATTGCGCGATGCAGCTTGCTGCACAGGTTCGCCGGCGTGAAGTGCACGCGGCCGTCGCTCGTGTCGGCCGACGGGCTGACGGTGGCCGCGTTCGCGGTCCACATCGCCGACGCCGAGCTCGCCGCGGCGAGCAGTTCGGGCGCCTGCTTCGCGGCCTTCGCGATCACGTCCGCGTCCTTGCCCGAGAAGCCGAGCTCGCGCAGCAGGCGCAGCGACGGCCGCTCCTGCGGCGGCAGCACGCCCTGCGCGAAACCGAGATCCGCGAGCTGCTTCATCTTGCGCAGCCCCTGCTTCGCGGCGGCCTTCGGGTTCGCGGCCGACTTCTCGTTGTTGAGCGACGCCACATTGCCGAACGACAGCCCGGCGTAGTTGTGGGTCGGGCCGACGAGCCCGTCGAAATTGGCTTCTTGTGCGTTCATCGTCGTTCCCTCGATCAGAAATGCAGGCCCGGCGACAGGCTCGCGGGCAAAGTCAGTTGCGTGCTTTCCACCGACGCCATCGGATACGCGCAATAGTCGGCCGCGTAGTACGCGCTCGGGCGATGGTTGCCCGAGCGGCCCGTGCCGCCGAACGGCGCGGCGGACGAGGCGCCATTGGTCGGCCGGTTCCAGTTGACGATCCCGGCGCGGATCGTGCGGCGGAAGTGCTCCCAAACGCGCGCGTCGTCGGCCAGCAGGCCGGCGGACAGGCCGAACGCCGTGTCGTTCGCGCGCTCGATCGCTTCGTCGAACGTCGCGTAGCGAACGATCTGCGCGAGCGGGCCGAAATGTTCTTCATCGGGCAGGTTCGCCACGCCCGTCACGTCGACGATCGCCGCGTTCACGAAACCGAGGCGCGGATCGCGCTGCGTCATCGCGACGATCGGCTTCGCGCCCTGCTCGACCAGGCGCGACTGCGCGTCGACCAGCTTCGCGGCCGCGCGCGCCGAGATCACCGCGCCCATGAACGGCTGCGGATCGGCATCGAACACGTCGGCCGTGATCTTCGACGTGACGTCGGCGAAGCGCGCGAGGAAGCGGTCGCCGAACGCGCCCTGCGGCACGAAGATGCGGCGCGCGCACGTGCAGCGCTGGCCGGCCGACAGGAACGCCGACTGGATCGTGTGATGCACGGCCGCGTCGATGTCCTCGACTTCGCCGATCACGAGCGGGTTGTTGCCGCCCATCTCGAGCGCGAGCACGATTTCCGGACGGCCGCCGAACTGCTTGTGCAGCAGCGTGCCGGTGTCCGAGCTGCCCGTGAAGAACAGCCCGTCGATCTGCCGATGATTCGCGAGCGCGATGCCCGTGTCCTTCTCGCCCTGCACGAGGTTCAGCACGCCGGCCGGCAGCCCGGCTTCCTTCCATACTTCGACCGTCGCGCGCGCGACGCCCGGTGCGAGCTCCGACGGCTTGAACACGACCGTGTTGCCGGCGATCAGCGCGGGCACGATATGGCCGTTCGGCAAGTGGCCGGGGAAGTTGTACGGGCCGAACACAGCGACGACGCCGTGCGGGCGGTGGCGCAGCACCGCGACGCCGTCGGCCATGTCCTGGCGCTTCTCGCCCGTGCGTTCCTGGTAGGCCTGGATCGAGATGCCGACCTTCGCGGCCATCGACGCGACTTCGGTGCGTGCTTCCCACAGTGGCTTGCCCGTCTCGCGGCCGATCGCGGTTGCGATCGCTTCCTTGCGTTCGTTGAGCAATGCCGCGAAGCGCTTCACGATCGCGCAGCGCGATTCGAAGTCGAGCGCCGACCAGCCGGCGAACGCGCGGCGCGCGCTCGCGACCGCGCGGTCGACGTCGGCCGCCGATGCGCTGTCGCCCTGCCATGCGATCTCGTCGGTGCCCGGGTTACGCGAAGCGAAGACGGGGCCCGAGCCTGCGACCCAGGCGCCGTCGATGAAGAGTTCCGTCATGATTCGTTTATCCCTGTTTGACTTTGAGCGGCAGCACGCGGACCGGATCGCCGGCCTTCACGTCGAGCGCGACGGCATCGTCGGCCGACAGCACGAACGAACCGTTCGCGACCACGCCCGGCGCGACGCCGACGCGGAAATCGGTGAGCGACGTGTTCGACACGAGCGACGTCGGCGGACGGTCGCCCTGCGCGTCGGGCACGCCGATCGCGACCGGTACGACGACGCTTTCACGCACTGTGCGCAAGTCGTTCACGTGGCATTCGAGCACGGGGCCCGCGTCGAAGATGTCGACGTGGTTCTGGTAGCGCAGCCCTTCCGCCTCGAGCATCTTGCGGGCCGGCAGCGTGTCGCGGTGCGTGAGGCCGACCGCATCCTGCGCGTCCTGCGGCAGCAGGTCGACATATACCGGGTAGCGCGGCATCAGTTCCGCGAGGAACGACTTGCGGCCGTGCGAGCTCAGGTAGTCGGCTGCGTTGAAATCGATCTGGTAGAAGTGCGAACCGACTGCGCGCCAGAACGGCGACGTGCCGTCTTCGTCGAAGTGGCCGCGCAGTTCCGCGCAGATGCGTTCCGGAAAGCGCTCGCGGAACTGCGCGATGAACATGAAGCGCGAGCGCGACAGCAGGCCGCCGACGCCGCCCGTGCGATAGCGCGGGCTCAGGAACAGCGAGCACACTTCCGCGTAGCCCGTCAGGTCGTGCGAGATGTTCAGCGCGGACATCCGCGTCCACACGCCGAGCTCCTGGCTCGCGTGCACGACCGTGCTCACGCGGTAGTTGTAGAACGGCTGCTCGAGACCGACCTGCGATTCGATTCCGCATACGCCCGCGATGTCTCCCGTCTTCGAGTCTTCCATCACGAAGAAGTAGCCGGCCTCGCCGGGCGCGGCCTCGCCCGCCAGCGTGCGGCGCGTGCGCTCGATGCGCGCGGCGAGCGCGTCGCGGTCGGGCTTGAACGTGGTCAGGCCCGGCCCGGTTTCCTTCGCGAGCGACACGAGCGCGTCGACGTCGCCCGTTTGTACGACCCGAACGACGATCATGCTGCGTCTCCCTTCAAATCTTCATCGTCGCGGCGGTGCAGCGGCACGCAGCGCACGACATCGCCATCCTTCACACCGAGCGCCGCGCGCACGTCGCCGGCCAGCGGCGCGTCGCCCACATCGCCCGGCAGGTCGGTCAGCACGCAGCGGAACGATTCGCCGCTGCCCGTCGACACCATGTACGCGACATCGCCCTGCTGGTGCGCGGCTTCGCGCACGACGCACTCCGTGCCGTGCTTCACGCACGCGGTGCGGTCAACCTGCGCGGTCAGCACCGGGCCTGCGTCGAAGATGTCGACGAAGCGGTCGGGTTCGAAGCCTTCCTCGAGATGGATGTCGTACGCGAGCAGCGCCGTCTCGTTCGGCTCGCCGAGCACGCGCTGCGCGGCTTCCGGCAGCAGCGGCACGTAGATCGGATAGGCCGGCATCACTTCCGCGATGAACGTGCGGCTGCGGCCGCCCGACGCGATGTCGACGTCGGTGAAGTCGCGGCCCACCGCTTCCCAGAACGGCGATGCGCCGTTGCCGTCGCTGACGCCGAGCAGCAGCGTGAACACTTCGGGCGTGAAGCGGCGGCGGTTCGCGGCGATGTACATCATCCGGGCGCGCGAGATCAGGTGCGCGGCCGCGTCGCCGCGCAGCGACGGATCGACGTAGAAGCCGGCGAGCCGGCTCTTGCCGGTCAGCTCGTGCGACATCGTGAGCGCGTGGATCTTGCGGTTCACGTGCAGCTCGCGCGACGCGTGGATCAGTGCGTCGTTGCGAAACGCGTAGAACGGTTCCGAGTAGCCGGCCGCTGCCACGATGCTCGCCGTGCCGAGCAGCTTGCCCGTCGACGAATCCTCGAGCACGAAGAGGTAGAACTCCTCGCCGGCGAAGTCGACGTCCGCGCGAAACGAATCCTCGGAAAGCGCCACGCGCGCTTCGAGCGCCGCACGGTCGTGCGGCAGCGAGTGCAGGACCGGCTGCGCGGTGCGCGCCATGTGCGCGAGCGCATCGAGATCCGTGAGTTTGCCGGGGCGAACAAATAGCATCGTCGTTCCTGTCTGCGATGGGTGCGCCGATCAGCGCGCGGTGGCTTCCTGCGCGGCGAGCACTTGTTCGACTGCCTTCTCGAAGCGCTTGACGCCTTCGTCGAGCAGGTCGAACGGGATCACCAGCGACGGGACGAAGCGCAGCACGTTCGGGCCGGCGATCAGCATGATCAGGCCGTTCTCGGCGGCTGCGTTGACGAAGTCCTTCGCGCGGCCGTCGAACGCGGCGGTGAGTTCCACGCCGACGAGCAGGCCCTTGCCGCGGATGTCGTTGAAGATGCCGAAGCGTGCGTTGATGCGTTCGAGCGCGCCCTTCAGGCGCACGCTGCGTTCGCGCACGCCTTCGAGCAGTGCCGGGTCGCCGATCAGTTCGACGACCTTGTCGGCAATCGCCGATGCGAGCGGGTTGCCCCCGTACGTCGTGCCGTGCACGCCGACCTTGAAGTGAGCGGCCAGTTCGTTCGTCGTCAGCATCGCGCCGATCGGGAAGCCGTTGCCGAGCGCCTTGGCGGTCGTCAGGATGTCCGGCGTGACGCCCGTGTCCATGTACGCGTAGAACTGGCCCGTGCGGCCGACGCCCGTTTGCACTTCGTCGAAAATCAGCAGTGCGTTGTTGGCATCGCACGCTTCGCGCAGTGCTTTCAGGAAGGCCGGATCGGCCGGGATCACGCCGCCTTCGCCCTGCACGGGCTCGACGATCACCGCGCAGGTTTGCGGGCCGATCGCTGCCTTCGCGGCTTCGATGTCGTTGTATGGCAGGTGCTTGATGCCGGCCGGCACGGGGCCGAAGCCTTCCGAGTACTTCGGCTGGCCGCCGACGCTGACCGTGAAGAACGTGCGGCCGTGGAACGACTGCACGAACGAGATGATTTCGAATTTGTCGGCGCCGTGGCGATCGAATGCGACGCGGCGTGCGAGCTTCAGTGCGGCTTCGTTCGCTTCCGCGCCCGAGTTCGCGAAGAATGCGCGATCGGCGAAGGTCAGCGATTCGAGGCGCTTCGCGAGGCGCAGCACCGGTTCGTTCGTGTAGCCGTTGCCGATGTGCCAGAGCTTGCGGCCTTGTTCGTCCAGGACCTTCAGCAGTTCCGGGTGGCCGTGGCCGAGCGACGTCACCGCGATGCCGCACGCGAAATCCACGTACTCGCGGCCGGCCGTGTCCCACACTCGGGAGCCCTCTGCGCGATCCGGCACGAACGGGGCGGGGGAAAATACCGGCACCATCACTTCGTCGAATGTCTGGCGGGTCACGGTCGAGGTCGTCATGGTCGTTCCTTTCGGTTTCGTAAGAGGGTTCAACAGGATCAAGTTTAGGTAAGGGTGACGCAAGCGTCTTGCGGAATTGCGACGGGTTCTATCGGAAGCCCCTTTTTCTGCTGCTATTTTGCCCTTCCGGGCGGGGGGCTGTGGGTTTTGGTGTCAGGGTGGTTTTTTGGGTGGTTCGCTCGCGTTGGGCGTGAAGCACCTGTGATCGTGTCGGTCTATTAGTGTCGCCCCTGCGCGGGGCGGCGGTTACTTTTCTTTGTCTTGCCAAAGAAAAGTAACCAAAAGAAAGGCGCTCGGAAAACGCATGACTTCCCGGTGCCGTGGTCATCAGAGTGGATCGCACCTAAGTGTCCGCGCCAGTCAGGAGACCGGAGTGGTTCGAGCAATGGTTCCGACACCACTCACCACCCAACAGAGCGGTATACCACCCGCCAGCTCCATCCTCGCTGCGCTCGGCTGCAAGGTACACATCTCTCAAGCGGAGCTGTTGGTCGATCAGTTCCGGGAATCACGGCGCGCACGCGACGCCACGAATCCTATGCACAGGCAGCCTGTCATTCTCACAGCCCACAAGAATGACGCAGCCGGCGAACGAGGAATAACGCAGTCGGCACATTGCTTGATGACACGGAACAAATGAGCACCGGTCGGCAAATTGCACACCCAGCGCGATCACTCTGTCTCAAGCGCCTCGAACAATATCGAGATGCACCCTTACGTCGTGCCGATACGATTGTGAATTTCCGCGAGGGCCAAACGATGAATAGAAGAATTGCGGTTGTTGGCGATAGTCTTTCAAGCGGCGGAACAATCAACTCATACAGCGGGCCACCGTTCCTGGTCCACGGGCATCAAGCAGCCTTGATTGGCGGCAGTGCGTTCTGCACTGCATGTCAAAGCACCGGCATCATCGCAAAGGCTGGCGGGCCATATCGGCTCAAGTTTCAGGGAGAAGTCGCACTAGACCGCGATACTGTCCTGTGCGGGTGCCCGACTCCGCCGAACATCGTTGCTCTGCTTGCCGGTGAAGCATGGTGTGATGATGGGCTAAAAGGCCTCGGGGAGGTCATTTCGAGCCGAACGATAACGGGTCGCGTCGTGTCGATCAAGAAAGGTGCATTTGATGAACAGGTCGAAGCGAAGACTAGCGGCAGTATTGCCCACGGGCCGGAAGGTTACCCCTATTACATCGAGACGGCAGACGGCCGCGTCCATTCCGGCGTGCTCGATGCGAGCGGCGCGCTACCGCGCGTCCACACCGGTGACGGATCCGGAGACTACACCGTCTATTGGGGAGACGAAGCAATTGCAAAAAAGCTCACCGGGGTAAGCCATGCCTAATCCTCCCACGAAGGTCCGCACGAACGACACACCAAAATCAAAGAAATCTGTACAGCTTCAAGCGCTGTCCTTTCAAGAGCTTTGGAACGCGTACCCGAAGAAAGACCCCTACGACGACCCCACTGGCGAATATGAGAATCAATGCGCCATTCGCTTGAGCGTCACGTTTCACGGCATCGGAAGCGCCATGAAGTCGTTTTCGCAAAATGTGTTGAAGCCGATGCCGGGGAAGAAAACGCTAGGCCGTCTGATACTTGGTGGCAAATCGACTGCGACGCGCGCGTACGAGCTGGCTGAATGGTTAAAGCTGCGTCCATTCCTGGGGCTTGGCAAACCTGAAAACATCACCGGCCCGGACTGGCAAGACAAGGTAAAAAACCGAACCGGTATCATCTACTTTTTCGGCTACTGGCGACAGGACGGCGACTCAGCCGACGTACTAAGCGGCGGTCATATCGACCTGTGGAACAAGGACACGCTTACGCCATCCGTCGTGAGTTTCTTACGCTTCCGCATTGGCATGTCGCGATTCCGAAACCCACTGACAAACAACAACTGGTTCTCCGACCTTGCCAATTCGAAAGAAATCCTTTTCTGGGAAGTGAAATGAAACGTATGGCGCTTGCTGTACTGGGGTTCGTATGGGGCTTGCTCGTCACATGGGTGACCATCTATGCCCTCAATCACATCCATTGGCCCGAGGTGAAATCACATGCGACAGGTTGCAACGACATGGAACACTGCGCATCGCATGCGAAGTTCCTGTGGGGCATGTTCGCCATGCTGTTATGGCCCGCTGTCTCATGCGCGATATTAAATGCGGTAGCGTATAAACGATGGTCGGGACGTCGCTGGGGCGGAGCGTTTTTCGTTGTAACGTTGCTCGCCACGCTGTTCTATTGCAAGCCATACGTCGCACCCTACTTAGGTCTTGCCGGCTAACCCCTATCGCTGCTCTTGGGGATCGGACGTGCGCCGTCGCGGTCCATGTGTCGCACGCCTCCTGGCAAGGTCACCGCAAACACCATCACCGCGACTTGAAGCACCTTGCAGCCGAGCGAAGCGAGGATGGAGCTAGCGGGCGGTATACCGCTCTGTTGGGTGGTGAGTGGTGTCGGAACCATTGCTCGAACCACTCTGGTTTCCTGACTGGCGCGGACACTTAGGTGCGATCCACTCCGGCGACCACGGCACCGGGAAGTCATGCGTTCTCACAGCGCCTTTCTTTTGGTTACTTTTCTTTGGCAAGACAAAGAAAAGTAACCGCCGCCCCGCGCAGGGGCGACGCAAATAGACCGACACGATCACAGGTGCTTCACGAAAACCGCGAGCGAACCACAAATCAATCCTTCCCACCCCGCTCGACCAGAGCGCCCCCACGAGGCTCACTCCCGGTCTGCTTTTCGAGCCACGCTCGCCGATCCTCCCGAGGCGTAACCCCGAACCTCTCGCGATAGGCATTGGAAAAATGCGCAGCAGAAGAAAACCCACAGGCGAGACTAACCTGCACGACCGATTTGCTCGTGCGCTGCAACTGCGTCCTTGCCTTGAGCAACCGCAAATTGAGGTAATACTTGGACGGCATCGCCCCGAGATACTGCCGAAAGAGCCGCTCGAGCTGCCGCCTCGACACGCCGACGAGCTCGGCGATCTCATCGGTAGTCAAAGGATCCTCGACATTGGCTTCCATCAACAGCAACGCATCGTTCAGCCGCGGATGCCGCTCGCCAGGCGCAGTAACGAAAGGAATCCGCTGGCGTTCCTCGCCACTCCGCAAGGTCCCCGCACCGAGCGCATCGGCGATCCTCTCGGCGAGATCGGCACCATGTTCCCGGCCAATCATGGCCAGCATGAAATCAACGGTAGTCTGCCCACCGGCACAGGTCGCGCGGTCCCGATCGATCTCGAAGATCTGCTGCGTGACGATCGACCGCTCGAACTGCTCGGCGAACTGCTGATACGTCTCCCAGTTCACGCTCACGCGATAACCGGAAAGCTGCCCGGCCATCGCGAGCCACCATACGCCGTGGTGAATGCCGGTCACGAGCGGCGTACGCTGCCCGACCCGCGCGAGACTCGCGAGAAACAGCCGATAGTCGGCAAACTGCTGAAACCGCTCGGTCACGACGATCAGCCAGTCGCACGCGATCGCATCGTTGAACGCGGCATCGGCATGCCACTGCGCACCGCCCGCGAGCGGCACGGGCCGCCCGTCCCACGAACACACCTGCCAGCGATACAGCAGCCGGCCGTCGATCTCGTTCGCAAGATTCAGCGCGTCGACGATCGGGCCCACGCCCGACATCGACACGGGCGGCAATGCAACGATCGCCACCTGCGTCGTGCGGGTGGCGCCTGCGGGACGGGACACCGGTACCACGTATGAAACCTGCCTTGTCGCGTTACTTGAGGCTGCCCGACAGGAACTGCTTGAGCCGCTCGCTCTGCGGGCGCACCAGCACTTCCTTCGGATCGCCCTCTTCCTCGGTCCGCCCCTGATGCAGGAACATCACATGATTCGACACGTTGCGCGCGAACCCCATCTCGTGCGTGACGACGATCATCGTGCGGCCTTCCTCGGCGAGCTTCTGCATCACCTTCAGCACTTCGCCCACCAGCTCCGGGTCGAGCGCCGACGTCGGCTCGTCGAACAGCATCACGTCCGGATGCATCGCGAGCGCACGCGCAATCGCGACGCGCTGCTGCTGGCCGCCCGACAGATGCGACGGATACTGTTTCTCGACGCGCGGCGCGAGGCCGACCTTCTCGAGATACGCGCGGGCGCGATCCTCGGCTTCCTTCTTCGGAATGCCAAGCACGTGCACGGGCGCTTCCATCACGTTCTCGAGCACGTTCATGTGCGCCCACAGATTGAAGTGCTGGAACACCATCGCGAGCTTCGTGCGGATACGCTGCAGCTGCTTGTGATCGGCGACTTCCAGCGCACCGGTGCGGTCGGTCTTCGTGCGGACGGTCTCGCCGTCGACGACGATCTGCCCCGCATTCGGCCGCTCGAGAAAATTGATGCAGCGCAGGAACGTGCTCTTGCCCGAGCCGCTCGCGCCGATGATGCTGATGACGTCACCGGCCTTCGCGTTCAGCGATACGCCCTTGAGCACCTCGTTGTCGCCATAGCGCTTGTGGATGTCGACCGCCGCAAGCTTGGTGGAAGCGGAAGCGCTCGTTTGAGTGATCTCGGCCATCTGGCTCTCCTCGAAGTGAAATCAATGACGGCCGGCCGCGAGATACGCGAGCCAGTGGCGCTCCGCACGGCGAAACGCCGCGACGAGTGCGAAAGATACCGCAAGATAGATCAGCGCGGCGATTCCGAACGACTGGAACGCCATGTAGGTCGCGGAATTCGCATCGCGCGCGACCTTCAGGATGTCGGGTACGGTCGCAGTGAACGCGACGGTCGTCGCGTGCAGCATCAGGATCACCTCGTTGCTGTACAGCGGCAGCGCGCGACGCAGCGCCGACGGCAGGATCACGCGGCGGTACATCGTGAACGGCGTCATCCCGTATGCCCGCGCAGCCTCGACCTCGCCGTGCGGAATTGCGCGGATCGCACCCGCGAAGATCTCGGTCGTGTACGCGCAGGTGTTCAGCGCGAACGCGAGAATCGCGCAGTTGAAGCCGCTGCGGAAGAACGCGTCGAGCAGCGAATGCGAACGCACGAACTCGAGGCTGTACATGCCCGTGTACATCAGCAGCAGCTGCACGTAGAGCGGCGTGCCGCGGAACACGTACGTGTAGAACCGCACGGGCATCGACACCCACTTCTTCTTCGACACGCGCGCGACCGCGAGCGGCACCGCGCACACGAAGCCGAGCGAAATCGACGCGACGAGCAGCCACAACGTCACCGCAAGGCCGGAGAGGCGCTGGCCGTCCCAGTAAAGGAACGCCTTGCCGAATTCCTGGAGGATCTCGATCATAGTTCTGCGTGCCGCACGCCCATGGAATAACGCTTCTCGAGCTGGATCAGCACGAGGTTGGAAACGGTCGTGATCGCGAGGTAGATCAGCGCCGCGACGAGGATGAAGAAGAACATGTTGAACGTGCTCTTGCCGGCGTCCTGCGCGGCCTTCACGACGTCCGCGAGGCCGATGATCGACACCAGTGCGGTCGCCTTCACGAGCACTTGCCAGTTGTTCCCGATCCCGGGCAGCGCAAAGCGCATCATCTGAGGAAACATGATCCGCGCGAATACGCGCGCGCCGCTCATCCCGTACGCGGCACCGGCTTCGAGCTGGCCGCGCGGCACCGACAGGAACGCGCCGCGAAACGTCTCGGTGAAGTACGCGCCGTAGATGAAGCCGAGCGTCAGCACGCCGGCCACGAACGGATCGATGTCGATCTGGCTCCAGCCGACGAGGTCGGTGAACTGGTTCAGCCAGATCTGGATGCTGTAGAACAGCAGCAGCATCAGCACAAGATCCGGCACCGAGCGGATCAACGTCGTATAACCGGTCGCGATCGCTCGCAGCACCCGGTTGTGCGACAGCTTCGCCACCGCGCCGATCAGTCCCAGCGCCACCGCAGTGGCGAGCGACAGCACCGACAGCTCGATGGTCTGCACGGTGCCGGCCCAGAGGACAGGACCAAAGCCGTAAAGGAACACGCGCGCCTCCAGAGTTGGAATGGATGCCGACGCGAATGCCTGTCCCGCGCCGGGGTGACGCGGATAGTCGCAAGCGAAATTGTTTGTCTCAAATCACCTGGCACACGTTTGCTGCGCCGCAGCAACCCGTCCGGTCATTGCGAGCCCGGCCTACGCCGCTGTTTCAAAAGGAAAAAAGCCGCTTCCTGACAGTCGGATGACACGCAGGGAAGCGGACTTTTTGCAATTTTCCGGTCGCTTTTTCGATATAGCGCCGAACGCGGGCCGGCTCACCGCCCCTTCAGGATGTCGGAGCGCGAAGTCGTATAGACGAGCCCGTCCGGGCCGAAATGGACGTTGAAGAATGCGTCGGTGTTGACGCCGTCCTCGAGCCAGCGCCAGCTCCAGACCGTCTCGGGCTTCAGCGGATACTGCGCGATGTCGCCGGGCTTGCCGAGCAGGCGCCGCACCTCGTCCTCGTTCATCCCGGGGCGCACCTTCGCGAAATTCTCGGCGGTCAGCACCTGCGTCGCGCCCGTGTAACGGCCGCTCGCATCGAGATCGACGAACCAGGTCTGGTTGCCCATCGGGCCGCGCGGATATTCGAGACGCTTCGAGCCGTCGGTGAACACGCGCTCGGTCTCGGGCTTGCCCATCGTGCCGCGCACGTCGGCCTCGGTCGATTCGCCGACCTTCAGCCCCTTCAGCAGCAGCGGTGCGGGCTTGATCGCGTTGAAGAAGTCCCTGATGCGTTGCACGTCGAGGTTACCTTGCTTGTCGTCGCAGCCGGTCAGCGCCAGCGCAGCGGCCAGCATCGTCACGGGAAGCAGCCGGAAACGGAAAATCATCGGAAGAAATGCGCGTCGAGAAAACACGCGGCAAGCATACCCGCACGACGCCAAAAGCGCGAGACGGGCGCGCGGCCCGTCTCGTGTTCAATGCGTCGTTTCGGTTTCGGCTTCGGTTTCGGGCGTGCGGCTCGCCGGATGCGGCGCGCGCGGCCCGGCCGGCGGCGCGTCGTCGATGCGGCGGCGCGTGCGCACGAGCTCGGCGAGCTGCCACGAACCGAGCGCCACGCAGCCGAACAGCACCTCGCGGCCGCGCTTGACCAGCGCGAGCGACAGCGCCGTCTCGCGATCGACGCCGAACATCTGCGCGAGCAGCACGACGGTCGCCTCCTGCACGCCGAGGCCGCCCGGCACCATGAACGCCGCATGCCGCACGGCCTGCGTCATCGCCTCGATCGCGATCGCACCGCCGATCGACACCGGATGGCCGAGCAGCGCGAGCGCCCAGTAGATCTCGAGCGCGCCGAGCACGTAGCCGGCCAGCTGCCAGAAGAATGCGCTGAACAGCAGGCCCGTGCGCGACATCAGCCCGTCGATGTCGGCGTCGAGCCGGCGGCCGTCGACGCCCTGCAGCAGCCGGTGTGAATCGCCGAGCAGGCGGCCCGCGAAACGCTCGATCGCATGGAAGATGCCGCCGCGCCGCATCAGCACGACGCCGAGCACGGGCAACGGCAGCGTCAGCAGCAGCGCGAGGCCGATCGTGCCGCCGCCCATGTTGTCCGTCGTCGACAGCAGCAGCACGAGGCCGAGCGCCGCGAACGCATACTGGACGACGATCGTCACGAGCACCTCGACGATCACCGACGCCGTCACGCGGCTCGCGTCGGGTACCTGCCAGCGCGCGAGCCGGATGCCGACGAGTTCGCCGCCGATCCCGACCACCGGCAGCAGCCGGTTCACGGCCTCGCGCACGGTCGCGATCCACCACAGGAACGGCAGCGAGCTGCGCCGGTCGAGCAGCTGGTGCCATGCATACGCATCGAGCAGCAGCGGCAGCGCGTGGAACGGCACGAGCCACAGCAGCGCGTAACCGGCGCGCGCGAGCATCTGCGACACGTCGCCGATACCTTCGTGCAGCCCCAGCGCGAGCAGGATGCCGATGCCGATCGGCCAGCCGAGCCACTTGATCCACCTGGTCATGACGGCTGCGCTCCCGGTGCGCGCGGCGTGTGCGCGCCGCGCTGCGCCGCACGCTGGCCGAACACGTCGGCAAAGCCGCCGGTCGCGACGCCCGCCGCCTTCAGCGCGGCGGCGACACGCGGCGACAGCAGCGCATCGAGTTCGTCCACCGGACGGTAGCCGGCCATCGTCGGCGTGATCGGGCCGTCGCCGGCCTCGGCCGGATGGCAGTAGATCTCGCCGACGCCCGGCGGCAGCGTGGCGAGCGCATCGAGCAGCACGGCCTCGTCCATCGCGCCCGTGTGTTCGATCCCGACCACGTAGTCGTTGTGCGCGAGCCCCGCGCGGTCGAGCCGTGCGCGCACGAGCGCGATCCACGGCTTGAGCAGCGCGGGCGCACTCGTCTCGTAAGGCAGCCGCACCGCGCGCAGCCCGTAGTCGCGGCCGATCTCGATGATCATCGACAGCACGGTCGGATGCAGGTGGAAATGCTTGTGCGCGTTCACGTGGTCGAGCGGCAGGCCGCTCGCCGCGAACGCGTCGAACTGCGCGCGGATCTCGCTGCGCAGTTGCGCACGCACGTGCGGCAGGAAAAAGAAGCGACAGCCGTCCTTCGCCATCGCGTCGCCGAACCGCCCGTCGGGGCCGACGAGCGCGGGAATGTCATGCGCGGGCAGCGTGGCCGGCCCGTCCGCGAGGACGAGGTGCAGGCCGACCGCGAGCGACGGCAGCCGCCGCGCGCGTTCGATCGCATCCTGCGCGGCGGGCGCACCGACCATCAGGCTCGCGGCGTTCAGCACGCCGTCGCGGTGCGCACGCTCGACCGCCGCGTTGACGCGCGGGTGCAGCCCGAAGTCGTCCGCGGTGAAGATCAGCGCCCGCGCCGCCCGCTGAGTCGCCACGAATCAGGCCTCGTGCGCGCGCAGGAAGCGGAAGAACTCGACGCCTTCGCGCAGGCGGCGCTTCATCATGTCCCAGCTCGTCAGCATCTCGCGGACGATCTCCCAGATCTTCGACGGACGGAAGTAGAACTGGCGATAGAACTGCTCGAGGTGGTGATAGATCTCGTCGCGCGACAGGTGCGCATAGCCGATCGCCGCGAGCTGCACGCCTTCCTTGCTCACCAGGTTGATGGTCTTGTTCTCTTCCATCCAGCCGTTTTCCACGGCCTGCTTGTAGAGCGTCGTGCCCGGGTACGGCGCGGCGAGCGAGACCTGGATCGTGTGCGGATTGATTTCCTTCGCGTACTCGATCGTCTTCTTGATGGTTTCCTGCGTCTCGCCCGGCAGGCCGAGAATGAAGGTGCCGTGGATCTTGATGCCGAGCTTCTTGCAGTCCGCGCTGAAGCGGCGCGCGAAATCGGTGCGCACGCCCTTCTTGATGTTCACGAGGATCTGGTCGTCGCCGGATTCGAAGCCGACCAGCAGCAGGCGCAGGCCGTTTTCCTTCATGACCTTGAGCGTCTTGTACGGCACGTTCGCCTTCGCGTTGCACGACCACGTCATGCCGAGCTTGCCCAGACCGATTGCGATCGCTTCGGCGCGCGGCAGGTCGTCGGTGAAGGTGTCGTCGTCGAACATCAGTTCCTTCACTTCCGGCATGTTGTCGCGGATCCACTTCGCTTCCGCGAGTACGTTCTCGACCGAGCGCGTGCGGTAGCGATGGCCGCTGACCGTCTGCGGCCACAGGCAGAACGTGCAGCGCGACTTGCAGCCGCGGCCCGTGTAGATCGACACGTACGGGTAGTTCAGGTAGCCGATGAAGTAGTTGTCGATCTTCAGGTCGCGCTTGTAGACGGGCGCGACGAACGGCAGCTCGTCCATGTTCTCGAGGATCGGACGCGCTTCGTTGTGCTCGATCGAGCCGTCCTTCGCGCGCCAGCTCAAGCCCTTGATCTCGGGGAACGGCTTGCCTTCGGCGATTTCCTTGCAGGTGTAGTCGAATTCCTCGCGGCACACGAAGTCGATTGCCTCGCTCGCCGTGAGCGAGTTGTGCGGATCGACCATCACCTTCGCGCCCACCATGCCGACCAGCATCGACGGCTTCATCTTCTTCAGATCCTGCGCGAACATCGCGTCGGTCGGGAACGACGGCGTGCTCGTGTGGATGATCACGAGGTCGTAGTCGTTCGCGATCTTCAGCGTCTCCTCGACCGACAGGCCGTCGGCCGGTGCGTCGACGACGCGGCTGCCCGGCACGAGCGCGGCCGGCTGCGCGAGCCACGTCGGATACCAGAAGGAACGGATTTCGCGCTTCGCCTGATAGCGCGAGCCGGCTCCGCCGTCGAAGCCGTCATACGAAGGGGCCTGCAAGAACAGCGTTTTCATGAATGCTCCGGTAGCCTGCATAGTTCGTTTCGATTCAACGATTCAGTCAAAAAACCGCGGGCCGCCCTGCCGGCGCCCGCCTCTCTGTCATGTCGCGTCGCGCAGCTTCGCCGCACAGCGCGTGTCGGCCCTCGGGCCGGGTTCGTCCGGGAGCGGCCCTAGCGGCCGTCCACCGCTTCCACGGCCGCCGTCGCGCGTTCGCCGCCGACGACCGTCATCCTTGCGCCGCGCCACACGACGTGCGTGCCGAACACCGCCGCGAGCCACTCGAGCGCGAGCAGCGTGTCGCGCACCGCGACGAGCGGCAGGTCGCGCCAGAACGCGCGCCAGCCGTCCTCGCCGCGCGCGTGCAGCACGAGCCGCCCGAATGCGCCGACGGCGGCCGCCCCGCCCGCCAGCGTGCCGGCGAAGGTTCCGTTGAGACGCAGCGCGAGCGCCGCGCCAATCGCGAGCCACGGCGCGGTAAACGTGATGAACAGGAACGCGAAGCCGGCCGGGTTCAGCGACCGGATCGTACGCAGCCAGCGCGTCTCGCGGTGCCAAAGCGGCCCGAACGACGGCTCGATCACGTCGGTCGCGACGTCGACCTCCGACAGCACGGTGCGCCGCCCGAGGCGGCGCGGCAGCTCGGCGAGCCAGAAATCGTCGGCCAGCTCGTCCTTCAGCGCGAGAAAGCCGCCGATCCGGTCGAGCGTGTCGCGCGTCAGCGCGAGCGTCGCGCCGAAGCCGAAGCGGCTCGAGCGGCCGAGATGCGTGATCCGCACCGACGGCGCGAACCAGGCGTCGACGAACTGCGCGCCGATCCGCGTCCAGAACCCGCCGACGCTGCGCGCATGATACAAGCACGTGACGACGCCGACCGACACGTCGGCGAGCGGCGCCGTCACGCGCTCCAGATAGTCGGGCTTCACCGCGATGTCGCTGTCCGCGATCACGATGCGGCCGTACTTCGCGCGCTCGGCGAGATTGATCAGGTTGCTGACCTTCAGGTTCTTGCCGTGCACGCGCGAGTCGACCACCAGCGTGATGTCGCACTCGGGATAGTCGGCGCGCAGCCGCTCGACGACGGCAATGGCCGGATCGGCCGCCGACGCGACGCCGAACAGCACTTCATGGCGCGGATGGCGCTGCTCGCAGAAGGTCGCGAGGTTTTCGTACAGGTGCGGCTCCGCGCCGCACAGCGGCTTGAGCACGCTGACCGGCTCGTAGCCGTCGCGCGCGGCCGTGCGCGGCGTGCGCGGCTGCGGCGCGAACGCGGCGACGAGCGCATAACCGGCCGCGGCCAGCGTGAACGCGATCAGGAGCCAGTCGAGCAGCGTTGCGGTCGGCGTCATGCGCGACGCCTCCCGGCGACCTGAACGCCACGGCGAACGCTTGAGCGTGATTGAGCGTGATGCGGTATTCGGACAGCGACGAACGCGGGCACGACCCGACTCCTTGTTCCAGCAGCGTCTGTGTATGGGGGAGGCACGACCCGCTTTCGGGTGTTGCCATGCCCGGCTTCGTATGGCGCATCTCCGCGCGACACCCGGACGGGCATGCGGGAAGACTCGAATGGCTACCATCGGCACAACATGGGCAGGCGCCGGATTTTATCAGCCTGCGGCACCCCGCGCTCGGCACTACGAGAAACGGACTTGTGCAATTTCAGCAAAGCTGTGCGGCCGGCGAACCATTCAGGCGCAACCGCGTTTACGTTAGCGTAAGCACTTTGCAGGCGTATTGCAGTCTTGAAAATCAAACGTTTCGTGCAAATTTGTAGGTCGATGCGGATTCACGTCCAATCGCCGTAAAGATTGGTAATTAACCAACGATTGGATTGATTTTTGCAACAATCATCGAATGCGACCCTGCATCCCTGCGACGCGCATGGGTATCGGTACGCGCCCAGCACGTTCCGGAACCCTTTGGCAAAATCCTTGGCATTTGTTGCGTAAGCGCATCACTGCGCGCCCCTTTCGAAGGCCATCCGATGACTCCGTTTTCCGTACTCGATCTCGCCCCCATTCCGGCCGGCGCCGACGCCTCGCAGGCTTTCCGCAACACCGTCGATCTCGCGCAGCACGCGGAACGCTGGGGCTACCAGCGCTACTGGCTCGCCGAGCATCACAACATGCCCGGCATCGCGAGCGCGGCGACCGCCGTCGTGATCGGCCATGTCGCGGGCGCCACGAAGACGATCCGCGTCGGATCGGGCGGCATCATGCTGCCGAACCACGCGCCGCTCGTGATCGCCGAGCAGTTCGGCACGCTCGCGTCGCTGTATCCGGGGCGCATCGATCTCGGCCTCGGCCGCGCGCCCGGCACCGACCAGACCACGTCGCGCGCGCTGCGCCGCGACCTGATCGGCAGCGCCGACTCGTTTCCGGACGACGTCGCCGAGCTGCTGCGCTACTTCGCGGAGCCGGTGCCCGGCCAGCGCGTGCGTGCGGTGCCCGGCGCGGGGCTCGACGTGCCCGTGTGGCTCCTCGGTTCGAGCCTGTTCAGCGCACAGCTCGCCGCGATGCTCGGGCTGCCGTTCGCGTTCGCGTCGCACTTCGCGCCGGACTACCTGATGCGCGCGCTCGAGATCTACCGCGCGCAGTACCGGCCGTCGGCCGCATGGCCGAAGCCGCACGCGATGGTCGGCGTCAACGTGTTCGCGGCCGATACCGACGATGAGGCGCGGCACCTGTTCACGTCGCTGCAGCAGCAGTTCATCAACCTGCGGCGCGGCACGCCGGGCAAGCTGCCGCCGCCCGTCGACGTGCTCGAGGCGAACGAGCTCGAACTCGCGAACGTCGCGCATGCGCTGTCGTTCGCGGCGGTCGGCTCGCGCGACACGGTGCGCGACAAGCTGCGCGATCGCATCGCGCAGACGGGGGCGGACGAATTGATCGTCACCGCGCAGATCTACGATCACGCCGCGCGGCTGCGCTCGTTCGAACTGGCCGCGCAGATCCGCGACGAACTCGCGAACGAAACGCGCTGACGGCGCGAGCGCGCGCCGCCGGCGGCCTGCCCCGCATCACTGCGGGTGCGCGGCCTCCAGAGCGTCGAGCAGCGCCTTGTGGAAGGCGTCCGGATCCTGGATCTGCGGTGCGTGACCGAGCGCCGGGAATTCGACGAGCTGCGCGCCGGGGATCGCCGCCTGCGTGCGCTTCGCGAGTTCCGGATAGCGGCCGAGCTTCGCGTGCACGTCGGGCGGCGCGACATCCTTGCCGATCGCGGTCGTGTCCTTGTCGCCGATCATGAGCAGCGTCGGCACGCGGATCGCACCGAGTTCGTAGACCACCGGCTGCGTGAGGATCATGTCGTAGATCAGCGCGGAGTTCCAGGCGACCGCGTCGCGGCCTGCGCCGCGATACATCCCGGCGAGCATCTGCACCCAGCGCTCGTACGACGGCGACCACTTGCCCGCGTAGTACGTGCTCTGCTCGTAGCGGCGGATGCCGTCGGCCGTCGTCTTCAGCTCGCGCGCATACCAGTAGTCGACCGACAGCGGCGGCACGCCGAGCGCCTTCCAGTCCTCCAGGCCGATCGGATTCACGAGCACGAGCTGGTCGGTCGCCTTCGGGTACATCAGCGCGTAGCGCATCGCGAGCATCCCGCCCGTCGAGTGGCCGACGATCGTCGCCGATTTCACGCCGATCGATTCCAGCAGCGCGTGCGTGTTGCGCGCGAGCTGCTGGAAGCTGTACTGGTAGCGATCGGGTTTCGACGACTTGCAGAAGCCGATCTGGTCCGGCGCTATCACGCGATAGCCGGCGCGGCTCAGCACGCCGATCGTGTCTTCCCAGGTCCCCGCGCAGAAGTTCTTGCCATGCAGCAGCACGACGGTGCGGCCGTTCGGGTGCGCCGGCTGCACGTCCATGTAAATCATCTCGAGGGTTTCACGCTGCGACACGAACGCGTAGCGGTGCAGGGGTTCCGGGTAGGTAAAGCCTTCCAGGCGCGGGCCGTACGCCGGCCCGTCGTTGCCGGCGGGCACCGGGGCGGCCTCGGCGGCGGCGCTCGCGCATGCGAAGGCAACGCCCGCACCGAACAGGGCGGCGCGCGCGACGGACAACATCTTGCAAATCGAAGGCATGGCGGTCACGGTGATTGGAAACGCACGCGGGCAGCCGGACGGCGCCGCGCCCCGCGATTCTACGCGGTCGGCTGACGACGGCGCGCAACACTCGGTGGCCGCGCGACTTCCGCGCGCGCGACGAACTCGGGTATCGTGTGACGTGACCCTGAAACGCCTGCAGGCGGGTTCCCATGAAAAACGTCCTCAGCATTCAGTCGCACGTCATCTACGGCCATGCCGGCAACAGTGCGGCCGTGTTCCCGATGCAGCGCCTCGGCGTCAACGTCTGGCCGCTCAATACCGTCCAGTTGTCGAATCACATGCAGTACGGCCACTGGGCCGGCAGCGCGATCGATGCCGCGAAGATGGAGCAGCTCGTCGACGGGATCGCCGCGATCGGCGCGCTCAAGCGCTGCGACGCCGTGCTGTCCGGCTTCCTCGGCTCGCCGCCGCAGGCGCGCGCGGCAGTCGAGATCGTTCGCACGGTGAAGGCGATGAATCCGGACGCGTGGTACTTCTGCGATCCGGCGATGGGCCAGACGGGCGGCATCCGGCCCGAGCCCGGCGTCGAGGAATTCATGGTCCAGGAGGTGCCCGCGCTCGCGGACGGCATGTCGCCAAACCACACCGAACTGCAGAAGCTCGTCGGGCGGCGTATCGAAACCGTCGCCGAAGCCGTCGACGCGTGCCGCGCGCTGATCCGCCGCGGCCCGCAGATCATCCTCGTCAAGCACCTGCACGACCGCAACAGCCCGGCCGACCGCTTCAACATGCTCGCGGTCACCGAAACCGAAGCGTGGATCGGCCAGCGTCCGCTGTACGCATTTCCGCGCCATCCGGTCGGCGTCGGCGACCTCACCAGCGCGGTGTTCGTCGCGCGCCGGCTGCGCGGCGACTCCGTGCGCGCCGCGTTCGAGCAT